>NZ_WWCQ01000030.1:0-290 GCF_009857555.1 Duganella sp. CY15W
TAGCCGTATCGGAAGGTGCGGCTGGATCACCTCCTTTCTAGAGTCGCACGCTTCAAGTGCTCACACTTATCTGCTGTACCGTTCTTTAACAATCTGGAAGAAGTAAAGTTTTATTTAAGCGTGTAAGCAATTACACACTTAGGGTAGTAAAACTCATCATCACAAGTAGTAAATGCTTGCCTATAGCCGTCAAGGTTATAGGGACAAGTGAATAAGTGCACATGGCGGATGCCTTGGCGATTACAGGCGATGAAGGACGTAGTAGCTTGCGATAAGCTGCGGGGAGCTAG
>NZ_WWCQ01000031.1:0-274 GCF_009857555.1 Duganella sp. CY15W
TACTCATCTCGCCCACCTGTGTCGGTTTGCGGTACGGTCTCGTATGACTGAAGCTTAGAGGCTTTTCTTGGAACCACTTCCGATTGCTACAGAGCCTAAACTCTTCGTCCCAGTCCCTTGAATTACGTGCCCGGATTTGCCTAAGCACCTTCTATGAACCAGAAACTGACTATTCCAACAGTCAGACAACCTTCCGCGATCCGTCCCCCCATCGCATCATACGACGGTGCAGGAATATTAACCTGCTTCCCATCAGCTACGCATCTCTGCCTCG
>NZ_WWCQ01000032.1:0-274 GCF_009857555.1 Duganella sp. CY15W
CGAGGCAGAGATGCGTAGCTGATGGGAAGCAGGTTAATATTCCTGCACCGTCGTATGATGCGATGGGGGGACGGATCGCGGAAGGTTGTCTGACTGTTGGAATAGTCAGTTTCTGGTTCATAGAAGGCGCTTAGGCAAATCCGGGCGCGTAATTCAAGGGACTGGGACGAAGAACTTAGGTTCTGTAGCAATCGGAAGTGGTTCCAAGAAAAGCCTCTAAGCTTCAGTCATACGAGACCGTACCGCAAACCGACACAGGTGGGCGAGATGAGTA
>NZ_WWCQ01000033.1:0-264 GCF_009857555.1 Duganella sp. CY15W
TGACGATAACCTACTTTCACACTGGTTGCAGCACTATCATCGGCGCAGAGTCATTTCACGGTCCTGTTCGGGATGGGAAGGGGTGGGACTGACTTGCTATGGTCATCAAGCTTTGACTTGTATGCTCTGCAGCCACGTGGTGGGCTGCACAGCGAATCTGGGAGAAGTAAAGTTTGGGGGTAGCACTCACCATCTTAGTAAATGCATATAACCGGCAAGGTTATAGGGACAAGCCGTACGGGCAATTAGTATCAGTTAGCTTAA
>NZ_WWCQ01000034.1:0-258 GCF_009857555.1 Duganella sp. CY15W
TCGTCGGTTCGATCCCGTCATCCTCCACCACCTGTTTTTACGTAAGCCAGCCACTGGCTTGGGTTTAGGTAAAAGCAGTATCGTTCTTTAACAATCTGGAAGAAGTAAAGTTTTATTTAAGCGTGTAGAAATACACACTTAGGGTAGTAAAACTCATCATCACAAAGTAGTAAATGCTTGCCTATAGCCGTCAAGGTTATAGGGACAAGTGAATAAGTGCACATGGCGGATGCCTTGGCGATTACAGGCGATGAAGGA
>NZ_WWCQ01000035.1:0-256 GCF_009857555.1 Duganella sp. CY15W
TCCGTTACACTTTAGGAGGAGACCGCCCCAGTCAAACTGCCTACCATGCACTGTCCCCGATCCGGATAACGGACCAAGGTTAGAACCTCAAATGAACCAGGGTGGTATTTCAAGGATGGCTCCATAGAGACTGGCGTCCCTACTTCAAAGCCTCCCACCTATCCTACACAGATTGATTCAAAGTCCAATGCAAAGCTACAGTAAAGGTTCATGGGGTCTTTCCGTCTAGCCGCGGGTAGATTGCATCATCACAAAC
>NZ_WWCQ01000036.1:0-256 GCF_009857555.1 Duganella sp. CY15W
GTTTGTGATGATGCAATCTACCCGCGGCTAGACGGAAAGACCCCATGAACCTTTACTGTAGCTTTGCATTGGACTTTGAATCAATCTGTGTAGGATAGGTGGGAGGCTTTGAAGTAGGGACGCCAGTTCCTATGGAGCCATCCTTGAAATACCACCCTGGTTCATTTGAGGTTCTAACCTTGGTCCGTTATCCGGATCGGGGACAGTGCATGGTAGGCAGTTTGACTGGGGCGGTCTCCTCCTAAAGTGTAACGGA
>NZ_WWCQ01000037.1:0-256 GCF_009857555.1 Duganella sp. CY15W
TACTTTCACACTGGTTGCAGCACTATCATCGGCGCAGAGTCATTTCACGGTCCTGTTCGGGATGGGAAGGGGTGGGACTGACTTGCTATGGTCATCAAGCTTTGACTTGTATGCTCCGCAGCCACATCATGGGCTGCACAGCGAATCTGGGAGAAGTAAAGTTTGGGGGTAGCACTCACCATCTTAGTAAATGCATATAACCGGCAAGGTTATAGGGACAAGCCGTACGGGCAATTAGTATCAGTTAGCTTAATGC
>NZ_WWCQ01000038.1:0-255 GCF_009857555.1 Duganella sp. CY15W
CCAAGGCTAAATACTCGTAATCGACCGATAGTGAACCAGTACCGTGAGGGAAAGGCGAAAAGAACCCCGGGAGGGGAGTGAAATAGATCCTGAAACCGTGTGCATACAAACAGTAGGAGCCTCCTTGAGGGGTGACTGCGTACCTTTTGTATAATGGGTCAGCGACTTACATTCAGTGGCAAGGTTAACCGAATAGGGAAGCCGTAGAGAAATCGAGTCCGAACAGGGCGATAGTCGCTGGGTGTAGACCCGAAA
>NZ_WWCQ01000039.1:0-255 GCF_009857555.1 Duganella sp. CY15W
GCCTGCGCACGCTTTACGCCCAGTAATTCCGATTAACGCTTGCACCCTACGTATTACCGCGGCTGCTGGCACGTAGTTAGCCGGTGCTTATTCTTCAGGTACCGTCATGAGGACCAGATATTAGCCAATCCCTTTTCTTCCCTGACAAAAGAGCTTTACAACCCGAAGGCCTTCTTCACTCACGCGGCATTGCTGGATCAGGGTTGCCCCCATTGTCCAAAATTCCCCACTGCTGCCTCCCGTAGGAGTCTGGAC
>NZ_WWCQ01000003.1:0-1110778 GCF_009857555.1 Duganella sp. CY15W
GCAAGTCAGTCCCACCCCTTCCCATCCCGAACAGGACCGTGAAATGACTCTGCGCCGATGATAGTGCTGCAACCAGTGTGAAAGTAGGTTATCGTCAAGCTAGTTATATAGAAAAAGCCCCTTCCGGCGAAACCGGTTGGGGCTTTTTTGCGTCTGGCGTAACGAAATACAGATACAAAAAAAGCCCCGGGAAGGGGCTTTTCATCGTGAGCAGTGCTTAGAAGTGGTAAGCCGCTTTGACTTCGATGTAGTTGATGCCGGTGTTCGGCTTTTTATAGCCACCGTTCGAGAAGTGCTGGACCTTGGCGCCTACTTCCCATTTGTTGTCGAACACATAGCCTACGCCGATGTGGTCGCCAAACTGGAACAGGGTCGACAGACGATAGGTGTCGTTGTTGTACAGGTCGGACAGGCGGTGTACGCCGATGCCGCCTTCGTAGTACATGCCCTTCTTGTTATCGTTCTGGAAGCGGAACACTGGGGTGAAGCCGATATCCCACAGGTTCTTGTCGTTACCCGAAATATTCATATACTGTTTCTGCTGCCAGAAGCCGACGCTGGCTTCCCAGTAGCCGCTCAGGTGGGTGCCGTTCGACTGGAACCATTGAACGTTCCAGTCTTTGGCCACGCTCAGGCGTTCCATGCGGACTTTAGCGGCGGTACCATAGTCGATCGACACGGAGTCGATCAGTTTGTCGTCCGCGTAAGCGCTTTGAGCGACAACCAGGGCGGCAGCCACTGCCATCATTGTTTTTGCAAACATAGTATCCTTGTAAGGTTTTGGAGTGCTGTATCTTCAGAATTTATACGGCTAGCCAGTGATTGTACCGGTGTTCGGAAAATAATTCAGGAGTGACATTGTCTGCGCAAATTACCTTCTTAGGCATAGGCTTGATGGGAGATCCGATGGTACGGCGCCTGCTGGCGGCTGGCCATCCGGTGACGGCATGGAACCGTACGCACGCCAAAGCAGAGGCGCTGACCGCAGCTGGCGCGCGTGCGGTGGCGGACCTGGCCGAGGCGGTGCGCGATGCGCACGTGGTCATCTCTATGCTGGAGGCAGGTCCGACCGTGGCGACGGTGCTAAACGCGGCCTTGCCGGCCTTGGCGCCGAACGCGCTGTGGATTGATATGAGCTCGACGCAGCAGGCGGAGGCGCAAGCCTTTCACGCGCTGCTGGCCGCGCAGAGCAAGCGCTTCATTGATGCGCCAGTGTCGGGCGGCGTTGGCGGCGCGGCAGCGGGCACGCTGGCGATTATGGCGGGCGGCAGTGCGGCAGATTTCGCCGAGGCTGAGCCGGTGCTGTCGGCCATGGGCCGCGCTACCCTGGTGGGGCCAGCGGGCAGTGGCCAGGTGGCCAAGCTATGCAATCAGCTGATCGTGGGCGCCACCATCAATATCGTCGCGGAGGCCATGCTGCTGGCGCAGGCTGCAGGCGCAGATCCGGCAGCGATGCGCGCCGCGATACGTGGCGGCTTTGCCGAGTCGAAGATACTGGATGTGCATGGTCAGCGCATGCTGGAGCGGAATTTTGTCGCCGGCGGCAAGGTAACCACGCAGCTCAAGGACCAGCGCAATATCCTGGCGGCGGCGGAAGCGGCTGGTATTGTGTTGCCGCTCACGGAACTGGTGACGGCGCGTTACATGACGCTCGCAAAGTCGATACCGCAAGCGGATCACTCGGCCGCGCTGATCGGCCTGGAGCAGCTGAATCCGGGGCAGCGCGTCGGCACCGCCCCGGACAAATTAGGCTGACGGCAAACTGGCTTCGACCAGCTTGACCCAGAAGCTGGCGCCGACTGGCAGCAGGTTGTCGTTGAAGTCGTAGCTGCCGTTGTGCAGCACGCACGGGCCGAGGCCGTGGCCGCCCGTACGGTGATCGCCCTCGCCATTGCCGATGAAGATGTAGCAGCCTGGTTTGGCCTGCAGGAAGTAGGCGAAATCTTCAGCGCCCATAGTCGGCTCGACATCGTCATCCACCTTGTCGGCGCCGACCACCGCCTTCATCACTTCGACCGCGAACCTGGTTTCCTTCGCGTGGTTCACCAGCGGCGGGTAGTTGCGGCGGAACTTGAACTCCACTTGCGCACCAAAGGCGGCGGCCGTATGTACCGCCACTTCCTCCATGCGCTTTTCGATCATGTCCAGCACCGGCGCCGTGAAGGTACGCACGGTGCCAACCATTTTGGCTTCATCGGGAATCACGTTGGTGGCGCTGCCCGCGTGGATCTGCGTCAGCGACAGCACGGCGGTATCGAGCGGGCTTTTCTGGCGGCTGATGATGGTCTGCCAGCTCTGTGCAATCTGCACTGCCGTCATGACCGGGTCGATACCCTTGTGCGGTTGCGCCGCATGCGCGCCCTTGCCTTTGACCGTGACGTAGAACTCATTACTGGAGGCCATCATCGGGCCTTCGCACACGCTCATGTGGCCGGCCGGGATGCCTGGCCAGTTGTGCATGCCGTAGATGGCGTCCATCGGGCACTGCTCGAACAGGCCGTCCTCAATCATGCGCTTGGCGCCTGCACCGCCTTCTTCTGCAGGCTGGAACACCAGGTAGACGGTGCCATCGAAATTGCGGTTCTCGGCGAGGTGTTTGGCTGCGCCCAGCAACATGGTGGTGTGGCCATCGTGGCCGCAGGCGTGCATCTTGCCGGGATGGCGCGAGGCGTGTTCGAAGGTGTTCACTTCCTGCATCGGCAGGGCGTCCATGTCGGCGCGCAGGCCGATGGCGCGCTCCGACGTGCCGTTCTTTATGATGCCCACCACGCCGGTCAGGCCCAGGCCGCGGATGACGGGAATACCCCATTCGGTCAGCTTGGCAGCGACCACCTCGGAAGTGCGCTGCTCTTCGTAGCAAAGTTCAGGATGGGCGTGCAAATCACGCCGGATCTGCTGCAGTTCGGATTGAAATGCAATAATGGGATCGACCAGTTTCATGCTGCTTCTCCAGTATTCTGTTCGCTTGCTTTTTGGGCATCGAGAACAGCCATTGTAGCCCTTGTCGGCGGAGTTAAGCCAGCCTGCGCGCAATGGTTTACGATACTGTTTTCTGCATATGCTTCCTTGGATTTTCTGACATGACAACCACACAAGTCCGCGCAGCCTGCCCGCTCGACTGCCCCGACACCTGCGCGCTGCTGGTGACGGTGGAAGACGGCGTCGCCACCGCGGTCAAGGGCGATCCTGACCATCCGACTACTGCCGGTGTGCTGTGCACCAAAGTGTCGCGCTACACCGAACGCACCTATCACGAAGACCGTTTGCTCTACCCCTTGAAGCGCGTGGGCAAAAAGGGCGAGGGCAAGTTTGAGCGCATCAGCTGGGACGAGGCGCTGGACACCATCGCTGCGCGACTGAAGCCGATTGCGGAACGCGCACCGGAAGCGATCCTGCCGTATAGCTACTGCGGCACCATGGGCTTGATTCAGGGCGAGTCGATGTCGTCGCGTTTCTTCAACCAGATCGGCGCGTCGCTGCTGGACCGTACTATCTGCGCGATGGCTGGCGCCACCGGCTACAAGTACACCATCGGTGGTTCCATCGGCACGGACATGGAGCAGTTCCAGAACGCCAAGCTGCTGATCATCTGGGGCGGTAATCCAATTGCGTCCAACCTGCATTTCTGGACCCGTGCGCAGGAAGCCAAGCGCAATGGCGCCAAGCTGATTGCGATTGACCCATACCGCTCGCTGACGGCGGAGAAGTGCCACCAGCATATCGCGCTGCTGCCTGGCACGGATGCCGCGCTGGCACTGGGCATGATGCATGTGCTGATCAAGGAAGACTTGCTGGATCATGACTACATCGCGCAGTACACGCTGGGCTTTGAAGAATTGAAGCAGCGCGCGGCCGAATGGTCGCCTGAGCGTACGGCAGAAACCTGCGGCATCACCGTGGAGGAAGTCGTGGAGTTTGCGCGCCTGTATGGCAACACGGCCAGGGCTGGCGAGCCGGTAGCGATCCGCACCAACTACGGCGTGCAGCGCGTGCGCGGCGGCGGTATGGCGGTGCGTAACATCGCCTGCCTGCCAGCGCTGGTGGGGGCGTGGCGTCATCCGGCGGGTGGCGTGCAGCTGTCGTCCAGCGGCTCCTTCCCGACCAACAAACCCAGGCTGCAGCGCACGGACTTGCTGAAGAAGATCCCACGCACCATCAACATGACCACGATCGGCGACGACCTGCTGCGGCCTGCATCGCCTTCATTTGGTCCGGCGGTGGAAGCGGTCATCGTCTACAACTCCAACCCGCTGGCGATTGCGCCGGATTCGGACAAGGTGATGCGCGGCTTCCTGCGCGAAGACCTGTTCACGGTGGTGCTGGAGCACTTCCAGACTGACACGGTGGACTATGCCGACATCGTGCTGCCGGCCACCACGCAGTTGGAGCACATGGATGCACACACCTCCTACGGCCACCTGTACATGATGGCCAATAACGCTGCCATCGCGCCGATGGGCGAGTCCAAACCGAACACGGAAATCTTCCGCCTGCTAGCAGCGAAGATGGGCTTTGACGACCCATGCTTCAAGGAGAGCGACGACGAACTGGCCGCGCAGGCCTTCAACGCGCAGGACGTGCGCGCCATGGGCTTTGACTGGGACGCCTTGAAGCAGAAGGGCTGGCAGAAACTGAACATGCCTGCGGCGCCGTTCGCGCAAGGCGGCTTCCCTACGCCATCGGGCAAGTGCGAGTTCTATTCCGCGCAGATGGAGGCCGATGGTCTCGATCCGCTGCCGGCGTACCTGCCGCCCTATGAATCGGTGACCAGCAATCCAGAACTGGCGGCGCGCTATCCGCTGGCGATGATTTCTCCGCCGGCGCGCAACTTCCTCAACTCCACCTTCGTCAACGTCAAGAGCTTGCGCTCGGCGGAAGGCGAGCCGCATCTGGATATCCATCCCGAGGACAGTGCGACGCGTGGCATCGCCAACGGCGACATGGTCCGCATCTTCAATGACCGCGGCTCCTTTGTGGCCAAGGCGCGCGTGACCGACAAGGCGCGTGCGGGCCTGGTTGTCGGCTTGTCAGTGTGGTGGAAAAAACTAGCCACGGATGGCAAAAACGCCAATGAGGTTACCAGCCAACAGCTGACAGATATGGGCCGTGCGCCGACTTTTTACGATACACTGGTACAGGTCGAAAGGGTTGCTGCTTAAGGTGATGTATGCGCAATATTGCACGCCGGGTTCTCCGTACCAGATACTGGTTGGCGGCGGCGTGCGTGTCCGCCATGCTGGCCGGCTGCGCGCAATTCAAGTACTACATGCAGGCCGCACAAGGCCAGTACTCGCTGTGGTCGGACGCCCGTCCGATCGATGACTGGCTTGGCGACCCAAGCACCGATCCCCAACTGCGCGCCCGCCTTGAGAAGGCCCTGCTGATCCGCAAATTCGCGGTCAGGGAACTGGGCCTGCCGGATAACGCCAGCTACAGAAACTACGCTGCCTTGTCGCGCCCCTTCGTGCTGTGGAATGTGGTGGCGACGCCGGAGCTGTCGCTGCGGCCGATCCAGTGGTGCTTCCCGATTGCCGGCTGCGTGAGCTACCGCGGCTACTACAGCAAGGAGGATGCGCAGGCTTATGCCGACGAGTTGCGCAAGGAAGGCAACGACGTGCAGGTCGGCGGCGTGCCGGCCTATTCCACGCTGGGCTGGTTCAGCGATCCGCTGCTGTCTACCTTCATCAATTACTCCGATGCCGAATTGGCGCGCATGGTGTTCCACGAGCTGGCGCACCAGGTGGTGTATGTGCCGGGCGATTCGCAGTTCAACGAGGGCTTTGCTACCGCAGTGGAGGAGGCCGGCGTGGCGCGCTGGCTGGAGCTGTATGGCACCGATCCGATGCGCGAAGCCTATACGCGTTACAACGCGCGCCGCCAGGATTTTCTGGCGCTGTTGGTGCGGCACCGCAAAATGCTGGCCGACCTGTATGCCAGCAAAACCAGCACCCGTCACAAGCGCGCCGAGAAGGCCCGCATCTTCGCCCACCTGAAATCCGACTATCTCAAGCTCAAGGAAAGCTGGGGCGGTTACGCCGGTTACGACCGCTGGTTTGCCGAGCCGCTGACCAATGCCCACCTCAGCGCGGTGGGAACTTACCACGATTATTTACCGGCCTTCCGCGTGTTGCTAAAGCAGGAACGAACGTTCGTGCGTTTTTATGGTGCGGTGCAAAAATTGGCAACTCTTGATGTAGGTCAACGCCGACAGCAGTTGGACCTCTTGGGCCGTCCTGCGATGCTCAATGCGGAAGGGACCAAGGAAGCGCCACCAGTGGCAGAAGGCGTGCATTGACGCTGCATTGCAGCATGAAAAGCCGTTAGAACAGGCGTTCTAATTATGGTTAAATGCGCTTGCGTACGAGCGTGCTGCCCGATAGCATCACATTATCAGTAAGCTCTACAAGTTCGCTTAGACGAACGGCTTGCCCTGAACCGGCACTGTGCGCCGGCCTTACAACGATAATATTCGAGACAAGAGGCACAGGATGGAGAAAATCTGGTTGCAGTCGTACCCGCCCGGCATGCAGACCGAAGTGGATACGAGTCAGTACCGCTCGCTGGTGCAGTTGCTGGAAGAGTCCTTCCACAAATACGCGAACCGCAATGCGTATGTCTGCATGGACAAGTTCCTCACCTATGCCGAAGTCGACGCTTATTCCAAGCGCCTGGGCGCCTGGCTGCAAAGCCGTGGCCTGAAACCGGGCGCGCGCGTGGCCATCATGATGCCGAACGTGCTGCAGTATCCGATCGCGATTGCCGCGATCCTGCGCGCGGGCTACACGGTGGTCAACGTCAATCCGTTGTACACGCCGCGCGAGCTGGAACACCAGCTCAATGACTCGGGCAGCGAAGCGATCATCATTCTGGAAAATTTTGCGACCACGCTGGAGCAGGTGCTGGGACGGACCCAGGTCAAGCACATCGTGGTGGCCAGCATGGGCGAGATGCTCGGCGGTCTGAAAGGCATGCTGGTCAACTTCGTGGTGCGCAGCGTCAAGAAGATGGTGCCGGCGTTTTCGCTGCCGAATGCGGTGCGCTTCAAGGATGCGCTGTCGCAGGGCGGCGGCATGAAGCTGACGCCAGTGGAGCGCCAGTACAACGATCCGGCCTTCCTGCAATACACGGGCGGCACCACGGGCGTGTCGAAAGGCGCGACGCTGACGCACCAGAACATCGTCGCCAACCTGCTGCAAAGCGAGGCCTGGTCGCAGCCGGCGCTGGGCGGTTCGGACGAGCAGGTGACGATTGTGTGCGCGCTGCCGCTGTACCACATCTTTGCGCTGACGGCCTGCGCAATGTGGGGCACGCGGGTGGGCGCGCTGAACATCCTGATTCCGAATCCGCGCGACATCGGCGGCTTTATCAAGGAGCTGGCGAAGTACAAGTTCAACATGCTGCCGGCCGTGAATACGCTGTACAACGCGCTGCTGAACCATCCAGACTTTGTGCATCTGGACTTCTCGGCGCTGAAGATCTGCAATGGCGGCGGCATGGCGGTGCAGCAGGCGGTCAATGACCGCTGGCTGAAAGCGACGGGCGTGTCCATCATTGAAGGTTACGGCTTGTCCGAGACTTCGCCGGTGGCCACCTGCAACCGCGCGGACAGTACCGCCTTTACCGGCACCATTGGCTTGCCGGTGCCATCGACCGACATCGCCATCCTGGATGACGATGGCAACGAAGTGGCGCTGGGCGCCGCGGGCGAAATCGCGATCCGCGGCCCGCAGGTGATGGCGGGCTACTGGAACCGTCCGGATGAAACGGCCAAGGTGATGACGCCCGATGGCTTCTTCAAATCGGGCGACGTCGGCGTGATGGATGCCAGCGGCTATGTGAAAATCGTCGACCGCAAGAAGGACATGATCCTGGTCTCCGGCTTCAACGTGTATCCGAATGAGCTGGAGGGCGTGATTGCGGCGCATCCGGGCGTGCTGGAATGCGCGGCGATCGGCGTGCCGGATGACTACTCGGGCGAAGCGGTCAAAGTATTCGTGGTCCGCAAGGATCCGAACCTGACCGAGGCCGAGCTGATGGCCTACTGCAAAGAACAACTGACCGGCTATAAAAAGCCGAAATACATTGAGTTCCGCGAGGAGCTACCCAAAACCAATGTCGGGAAAATCCTGCGCCGCATGCTGCGCGACGAAGCCCCCGGCGAAAAGAAAAAGGCTGCATAAAGATGGATAAGATTTGGCTGAAGTCGTACCCCGAAGGCGTACCGGCGGAAATTGATAACACCCAATACCGCTCGGTCACGCATCTGCTGGAAGAATCGTTCCGCAAGTACGCAGACCGCAACGCCTTCGTGTGCATGGACAAGTTCCTGACCTACGGCGAGCTGGATCAACTGTCGCAAAAAATGGGCGCCTGGCTGCAAAGCAAAGGCCTGCAACCGGGCGCGCGCGTCGCCATCATGATGCCGAACGTGCTGCAGTATCCGGTGGCCATGGCTGCTGTGCTGCGCGCCGGCTACACGGTGGTCAACGTCAACCCGCTGTACACCCCGCGCGAGCTGCAGCACCAGCTGGTGGACTCCGGTTCTGAAGTCATCATCGTGCTGGAAAACTTTGCCACCACCGTGCAGCAGGTGCTGCCGCAGACGCCGGTCAAGCACGTGATCGTGGCGAGCATGGGCGACCTGCTGGGCGGCCTCAAAGGCACGCTGGTCAACTTCGTGGTGCGCCACGTGAAGAAGATGGTGCCGGCCTTCTCGCTGCCAGGTTCGGTCTCGTTCAAGCAGGTGCTGGCCGAAGGTGGACGCCTGTCGCTGCAGCCGGTCAAGCTGGGCCACGACGACATCGCCTTCCTGCAGTACACCGGCGGTACCACGGGCGTGTCGAAAGGCGCGATCCTGCTGCACCGTAACGTCATCTCCAACGTGCTGCAGAACGAAGCCTGGCTGCAGTTCAAGCAGTCGCCGGAACAGATTGTGTTTGTGTGCGCGCTGCCGCTGTATCACATCTACTCGCTGACCATCAGCGCCTTCATGGGCATGCGCATGGGCGGCCTGAATCTGCTGATCCCGAATCCACGCGATATTCCAGGTTTCGTCAAAGAGCTGGCCAAGTACCGCGTGGCCGTGTTCCCGGCCGTGAACACGCTGTATAACGCGCTGCTGAACAATGCCGATTTCGCCAAGCTGGACTTCTCTTCCTACTCGGTGTGCAACGGCGGCGGCATGGCCGTGCAAAAGGCGGTGGCGGACCGCTGGCTGAAAGTGACCGGCACGCCGATCATCGAAGGCTACGGCTTGTCCGAGACCTCGCCGGTGGCCACCGCCAACCGCGTCGATATCAAGGAATTTACCGGCACCATCGGCCTGCCGATTCCATCGACCGAGGTGGCGATCCTGGACGACGACGGCAATCCGCTGCCGCTGGGCTCAACCGGCGAAATCGCAATTCGCGGCCCGCAGGTCATGGCGGGCTACTGGAACCGTCCGGACGAGACTGCCAAGTCGATGACTGCCGATGGCTTCTTCAAGACCGGCGACGTTGGCATCATGGACGAGAAGGGCTTTACCCGCATCGTTGACCGCAAGAAGGACATGATTATTGTGTCCGGCTTCAACGTCTATCCGAACGAAGTGGAAGGCGTGGTGGCAGCGCACCCAGGCGTGCTGGAAGTGGCGTGCATCGGCGTGCCGGACAAGAACTCGGGCGAGGCCGTGAAACTGTTCGTGGTGCGCAAAGACCCTAACCTGACTGCCGAAGAGCTGCTGGACTTCTGCAAGCATGAACTGACCGCGTACAAAAAACCGAAGTACATCGAGTTCCGCGACGAGCTGCCGAAGACCAACGTCGGCAAGATTCTGCGCCGCCAGCTGCGCGACGAGAAAGCCGCAGCATAATCAGCAAAGGGCCAGTTCACATCCGGCTGGCCCTTTTTCTTTATGGTTTGCGGATGCAAGCGAGCCTGCGGGCGCGCATTGCGGCAGCCAGTCGGTGTCGCACCTCCTGCTGGTGATCGATATAGCCTTCGACATTGGCTTTACGGACGCAGTCAGCCCAGTGCTGATCGTCCACTTCCTGTAACCGTTCAAACTCAGTCAGCGACAGCACGACCACCGCAGCGTGATCGGTCTGTTCCACTACGACGGTTTGCGTCAGAGCCTGGTGCAGGTAGCGATCCAGCTCGTCAGCGATTTCATTGCCTGATACTTTCAACATGAAGCACCTCCATTCAGGTGGTCTAGCCAGTATAGGCTGGAGATGCTTCTTTTCAAGCTTGGTCTAAACAGGGTTGAAAAGACAACAATCACTTGGTGACAACACCGGGACGGTCGCTGTGTACCACGAATTGGGCGGCGCGGGCGATGGGGCTGGCGGGGTTGTGGACATCGTCCAGTGCGAGGAAATGGGCGGTGGTATCGGCGGGCGTGAGGGTCAGCAGCATGTAGCCGCGTTTGTCGCTGCGGCCATATTTGATGCTGTGGTTCATCGAGACGTATTGTTCGGTGCGCGCCTGCGGGCGCGACGGCGAGGTGATCGAGGTGCCGCAGAATTCTGTGGCCAGCACCGGGTTGGCCGGCGAGGCCGGGCGCGAGGGATTGCGCGGCAGGTCGCAGGCAAAGAAGCTGTGGACGTCGCCCGACAGGATCAGCGGATTGCTGGCGCGGCTTGTGTGCAGCGTGTCGAACAGTTGCTGGCGTGCCCTCGGGTAGCCATCCCAGCCGTCAGTCCAGAAACGGCCGTCGCCTTCCCGCAGGATGGGCAGCTGGCTGTTCTGCGCCATCAGCGTTTGCTGGGCCAGGATGTTCCAGCGCGCCGGCGACGAGGACAGCCCTTGCGCCAGCCATTGTTCCTGCTCCTTGCCCAGCATGCTGCGGCTGCGGTCCTGCAGCGCCGGGCAATCGCGCAACAGCACGGAGCTGGAACCGCCGCGCCCGTGAGGCGGGCAGGCGTGATAGGCGCGGTACTGGCGGTCGTCCAGCACGTGGAAGCGCGCCAGCTTGCCCCAGTCGTAGCGCTGGTAGATACGCATGTGGGCGAAGTCGCCAGGCCTGGCGCGCAGCGGCATGTGTTCGTAAAAGGCCTGGTAGGCGGCTGCGCGCCTGTCGATGAAGCGCGGATCGAGGCGTTCGTCGCGGTCGTTGCCGTAGTCGTTGGCGACTTCGTGGTCGTCCCAGGTAACGATCCACGGTGCGGCCTGGTGCGCCGCTTGCAGGTCGCGGTCGGTTTTGTACTGGGCGTACCGTGCGCGGTAGTCAGCCAGGGTAAAGCTCTCAGATGCCCGTATGGCGGCCTTGGGATGCTGCAGCTGGTATGGTCCCCACTCGTAGATGTAATCGCCCAGGAAGGCCACCAGATCGGGCGCAGCGGCCGTGATGTGGCGATGGGCGGCATAGCTGCCGAATTCCCAGTGCTGGCAGGAGGCTACGGCTAGCTTGAGCTGCCGCGGCATGGCGCTGGCGGCGGGCGCGGTGCGCGTGCGGCCGGTGGCGCTGACGGCATCGCCCAGCATGAAACGGTACCAGTACCAGCGGTCCGGCTGCAAACCGGTGACATCGACATGGACGCTGTGCGCCAGCTCGGGCGGCGCACTGGCTGTCCCTTGGGCGACGATGCGGCGGAAATGCTCGTCCCCGGCCATTTCCCAGCGCACGCTGAAGGCGATGGGCGGCATGGCGGCGGCGTTGAGCGGGTCGTACAGCACGCGGGTCCAGATCACCACCGCATCCGGCAGCGGCGAGCCGGAAGCCACGCCGAGCGTGAATGGGTAAGCTGTGCTGCGGTTCTGTGCGCGCCCCGCGCTGGCGCTGGTCAGCGCGGCCAGCGCACCCAGGCGGCTGGCAGTGGCGAGGAAGATGCGGCGGTGGTCGTCCATGCGGCAGGCCGCGATGGCTTACGGATGGATCAGCGTTTCAATCGGCGGCACTTTGCGCGGCTTGCGGTCGGAGTCGGTGGCGACGTAGGTCAGCGTGGCTTCGGTAACTTTGACGGTATTGGCTTGCAGGCGGTTGCGCTCCGCATACACTTCGACCTGCACGGTAATGGACGTATTGCCAACCTTGACAATATCAGCATAGAACGACAGCAGGTCGCCGACAAACACCGGGTTCTTGAACACGAAGGAGTTCACCGCGATGGTGGCAACGCGGCCATTGGCGCGGCGCGTGGCGGGCAGCGAGCCGGCAATGTCCACCTGGGCCATGATCCAGCCGCCGAAGACGTCACCGTAGACGTTGGCATCGGAAGGCGCTGGCATCATGCGCAGTTCCGGCATCTTCCCGGCTGGCAGGCCGCGATTGATGGTGTTGACGGTGGGGATTTGGGGCGTGGTCATCTTGATTTCTCTTCAGCGGGCTACAATTAACGGGATTGAACCATAAAAAGCCAATATCCGCCATGCGCCGTTATCCGAATACTCCACCAGCCACTGCCAGCAATACCGCTCCTGCCCGTAGCGATATCGCCACCCTGAAAACCCTGATTCCCTACCTGTGGGTCTATAAATGGCGCGTGCTGCTGGCGCTGGGCTGCCTGGTCGGCGCCAAGCTGGCCAACGTCGGCGTGCCGGTGGTGATGAAGAAGCTGATCGATGCATTGACGATCACGCCATCCCATCCGCAGGCCTTGCTGGTGCTGCCACTGGGTGCGCTGGCGGCGTACGGCGTGTTGCGCGTGTCGACCACGCTGTTCACCGAGCTGCGCGAGTTCCTGTTTGCGCGCGTCACGCAGCGCGCGGTACGTACCATCGCGCTCAAGGTGTTCCGCCATCTGCACGCGCTGTCGCTGCGCTTCCACCTGAACCGCCAGACCGGCGGCATGACGCGTGATATCGAACGCGGCACGCGCGCAGTCGGTTCGCTGATTTCGTACACGCTGTTTAACATTCTGCCGACGCTGGTGGAGATCACGCTGGTGCTGGGCTATCTGGTCACGCACTACGATATCTGGTTCTCGGTGATTACCCTGGTGGCGCTGGTGTCGTACATCACCTTCACCATCATGATTACCAACTGGCGCACGCACTTCCGCCGCACCATGAATGAGCTGGACTCCAAGGCCAACACCAAGGCCATCGATTCGCTGATCAACTACGAAACGGTGAAATACTTCGGCAACGAAGACTACGAGGCCAAGCGCTATGACGAAGGCTTGCAGCGCTACGAAAGCGCGGCCGTCAAATCGCAGACATCGCTGTCCTTGCTGAACACGGGCCAGTCGCTGATTATCGCGGTGGCGGTCACGCTGATCCTGTGGCGCGCAACGGTCGGCGTGATCGCGGGCACGATGACGCTGGGCGACCTGGTGCTGGTCAACTCCTTCATGATCCAGCTGTACATTCCGCTCAACTTCCTGGGGGTGATCTACCGCGAGATCAAGCAAAGCCTTGCGGATATGGAAAAGCTGTTTTCGCTGCTGGATCAGAACAAGGAAATTGCCGACGCGCCGGAAGCGCAGCCGCTGGTCACGCATGGTGCGCAGGTGCGCTTCAATCATGTGGACTTCAGCTATGAGGCCAAGCGCCAGATTCTGTTTGACGTGGACTTCACCATCGCGCCCGGCACCACGACGGCGGTGGTAGGGCATAGCGGCTCCGGCAAGTCCACTTTGTCGCGCCTGCTGTTCCGCTTCTACGAGGTGAATGCGGGCGGCATCACCATCGATGGCCAGGACCTGCGTTCGCTGACACAGGACTCGGTGCGCCACGCCATCGGCATCGTGCCGCAGGATACGGTGCTGTTCAACGACACCATCGAATACAACATCGCTTATGGCAAGCCGGGCGCCACGCATGAAGAGATCGTGGCTGCCGCGCGCGCCGCATCGATCCATGACTTCATCGACAGTCTGCCGGATGGCTACCAGACCATGGTCGGTGAGCGTGGCCTGAAACTGTCCGGTGGCGAGAAGCAGCGCGTGGCGATTGCGCGCACGCTGCTGAAGAATCCGGCCATCCTGATTTTCGACGAAGCCACGTCGGCGCTGGATTCGAAAGCGGAGCAGGCGATTCAGGCTCAGCTCAAGGAAATCTCGCGCACGCGCACGACGATGGTGATTGCGCACCGCCTGTCAACGGTGGCGGATGCGCAGCAGATTATCGTGCTCGATCATGGCCGCATTGTTGAACGTGGTACGCATCAATCGCTATTGGCAGCGAACGGTCTGTATGCTCAAATGTGGGAACGCCAGCAGGCCAAGGCGGATGAGGAAGAAACGATCAATATAGTTTAACTTTTCAAGGATACGACCATGAAGTCTCGTTTTGTACTGGGAGCTGTGACCGCCATGCTGGCATGCGTGCAAAGCGCTTACGCTGCCGACCCAACCGAACAGCAGTTCCGCGCCCTGTACAAAGAGCTGGTCGAAACCAATACCACGCTGTCGTCCGGCAGCTGCACGCTGGCGGCCGAGCGTATCGTGGCGCGCATGAAGACGGCAGGCTTCCCGGAATCCGATCTGCACATCTTCACCGCGCCGGACCATCCGAAAGAGGGCGGCCTGGTGGCCGTGCTGCCGGGGCGCGATCTGAAAGCGAAACCGATCCTGCTGCTGGCGCACATCGACGTGGTGGAAGCCAAGCGCGAAGACTGGGTGCGTGATCCGTTCACGCTGATCGAAGAAGACGGCAAGTTCTATGCGCGCGGCGCGGTGGACGACAAGGCGCAAGCTGCCATCTGGGCTGACTCGCTGATCCGCTTCAAGCAGGAAGGCTACAAACCACGTCACACCCTGAAGATGGCGCTGACGTGTGGCGAAGAGACGTCCGGCGCATTCAACGGCGCGGAGTGGCTCAGCAAGAATCGCCGTGACCTGATCGATGCCGGGTTTGCGCTGAATGAAGGTGCGGGCGGTGAATTGAATGCGGCCGGCAAGCGCGTGTCGATGACGGTGCAGGCGGGCGAGAAGGTGTCGCAGAACTACCGCCTGGAAGTGATTAACCGCGGCGGCCATAGCTCGCGTCCCATGAAGGATAACGCCATCTATCACCTGGCTGGCGCGCTGACCAAGGTGCAGGGCTATGAGTTTCCGATTCAGCTGACTGATGGCAGCACGGGCTATCTGAATGCGATGTCGAAGATCCAGCTGTCGGCAGGTCACAAAGACATCTCGGATGCCATGCTGGCGGTGGTGAAGAACCCGGGCGATGTCAAAGCCGTATCGACGGTATCGAGCGCCGACCCTAGCTGGGCCGCGATGCTGCACACCACCTGCGTGGCGACCATGCTGGATGCCGGCCACGCCACCAACGCGCTGCCACAGCGCGCCCGCGCCAACGTCAACTGCCGCATCTTCCCGGGCGTGACGCAGGAGACGGTCCGTCAGGCACTGGTGAAGGCGATTGAGGATCCGGCGGTAAAGGTGGAGACGCTGGAGATCCGTGGCGAGAATTCAGCGCCACCGGTGCTGACACGCGCCATCATGGAGCCGGTCGAGAAGCTGACTGCGAAGATGTGGCCAGGCGTGCCGGTGCTGCCCATCCTGCAATCCGGCGCGACGGACGGCCAGTTCCTCAACGCAGCCGGTATCCCGACCTACGGCATCAGCGGCATCTTTCTGACGCCGGACCTGGGCAATATCCACGGCCTCAACGAATACATCGGCGTCCAGTCCCTGATGGACGGCCGCACCTTCCTGCACGAACTGGTCAAAACCTACGCCGAGCAGAATTAAAGCTCTTTGTTGCGATGGCTGCCAAGCCGTGCAGCCATCGTATGTTCCAACGCTCCCGCTCGCTTGCTGTGCGCCGCCGCAAGGCGCATCATGACCATACAGACTAATCTCCGATGACATTCATAACCACGGAGGGCATATGTCTGACTTCTACAAATATTTCAAAGAAAACATGGATGCCTTGGGCTTGCCCGCACCTGAAAGCTTGTTTGGAAATATGCAGTTGGCGCTGGGAGCCGCCTCAACGCTTGTTGGGCTGGTTGAGAAGTTTGGCAAAAAAGTGACCGTGATGGAAATGGTAGGAGCGGGTATCCGTGGGGAAAAGCTGGCGGTTGTCGCTGCTATGAGCGCCTCAATTTATGTTGGCGCAGTAATTGGCAGTATTGCTGTTGCAACTGGACGGAGCCTGGCTGGCGGGCTTTCATTAGCTGATGTGCTGCTCAACGCTCAGATGAATCATTTACATCGTCCTTGGCTACCATCAGTTCTGATACGCCATCCAGAGATTTATAAGCGGAGGAATAAATGAAAGACGGATTGATGTTGCTGATTACTGCGCTGCTTTGCGCTGGTGCATCGGTGCTATTTTTCAGATTCTTTGGAAGCGACGCGCTGAACGCCATTGTGCTGATCTCACTGATCGCGGCGCTTGCCGATAATGCGCGCTTGCGGCGCAGGCTAAGGGAAATGGGCGCGAAACCGGAAGGTAAGCGAACCTGGTTATGATAAAAAAAAGCCACCGCGAGGTGGCTTTTTGGTTGATGCTTATGCCGTTTTCGGCGGGTCCATCTCGCCTTCCCACTTGGCGACGACGGCGGTGGCGATGCCGTTGCCGATGACGTTGGTTGCGGAGCGCGCCATGTCGAGGAAGTGGTCGATGCCCAGCAGCAGCAGCATGCCGGCTTCCGGAATGTTGAACTGGCCCAGCGTCGCCGCAATCACCACCAGCGATGCGCGCGGTACGCCGGCCATGCCTTTGGAGGTCAGCATCAGCACCATCATCATGGTCATCTGCTGGCCCAGCGACATTTCAATGCCATATGCCTGGGCGATGAACACGGTGGCGAAGGTGCAGTACATCATCGAGCCGTCCAGGTTGAACGAGTAGCCGATTGGCAGCACGAACGAGGCGATGCGGTTGCGCACGCCGAAACGCTCCAGGCCTTCCAGCGTTTTTGGATAAGCCGCTTCGCTCGATGCGGTCGAGAAGGCCAGCAGCGCCGGGCTGCGCATTTCCTTCATCAGCGCGAACACGCGGCCTTTGAGGAACAGGAAGCCAATGAAGATCAGCAGCGCCCACAGCAGCGCGATGCCGAAGTAGAACTCGGCCATGAACACGCCGTAGGTCGACAGTACGCCCAGGCCGCTCTTGGCGATGGTGCCTGCCACGGCCGCAAACACGGCAAACGGGGCAAATTTCATCACATAGCCGGTGACTTTCAGCATCACGTGGGCAACGCCGTCCAGCGCTTCAATCAGCGCGTTGGCTTTCTGGCCAATGGCTGCCGCTGCCGAACCGAAGAACAGCGAGAAAATCACGATCTGCAGGATTTCGTTCTTGGCCATACCGTCGACGATCGACGATGGCACCAGGTGGGTGACGAAATCTTTCAGGGTCAGGCTGGAGGTTGCCAGGTCAGCCTTGGCGGCGGTGGCGGCCATGTGGCCCAGCAGCGCGTCGCCGGGACGGAACAGGTTGACCAGCACCAGACCCAGGCTCAGCGACATCAGCGAGGCGAGGAAGAACCAGCCCAGCGTTTTCACGCCAACCCGGCCCACTGCCGACGCATCGCCCATCTTGGCAATGCCGCACACCAGCGTCGAGAACACCAGCGGCGCGATAATCATCTTGATCAGGCGCAGGAACAGCGTGGTAATCAGCGCCATGGTATCGGCAAAGCCGGCCGGATGTTCCAGATTGGTATTGGCGAAGTAGCCTGTAATGATGCCTAGCACCAGTCCAATCAGGATGTACGTAGTCAATCGGCTTTGTTTATTCATGTTTTTGGGTTTCCTGTGGTAGTGTCTCTCTGGGCCTGCGCATGGGGCGGGATGGCCGCCGTTGCGGTCTTCTTGGCGTGGCGACAGCCGGTTGTTGGGTGCGCCGACTGCTGAAACTCTTGGCAAGTTCCGCAGTATCCTTGTGGGCAAGGGCGCTGTCAAGCGCGCAGAATGCCGCGTATACAGGGCTGCGGGGCGGACAGAATATTCTTTTTACCTATGATCGAAATTACAAATATCAGCAAGTGGTACGGGCAATTCCAGGTGTTGAAGGACTGTAGCACCCGGGTGGAAAAGGGCGATGTGATGGTGATTTGCGGCCCGTCCGGCTCCGGCAAGTCCACCCTGATCAAGACCGTCAACGGGCTGGAACCGTTCCAGCAGGGGCATATTACCGTGGACGGCACGGCGGTCGGCGCCAAGGGCACGGACCTGCCGGCGCTGCGCGCGCGTATCGGCATGGTGTTCCAGAATTTTGAGCTGTTCCCCCATCTGTCGGTGCGCGACAACCTGACGCTGGGCCAGATCAAGGTGCTGGGCCGCAGCGACGAGGAGGCCACGGCGCGCGGCTTGCAGTACCTGGACCGGGTCGGCCTGCTGGCGCAGCAGGATAAATTCCCGAGCCAGCTGTCGGGCGGCCAGCAGCAGCGCGTGGCCATCGCCCGCGCGCTGGCCATGGACCCGATCGCCATGCTGTTTGACGAACCGACCTCGGCGTTGGACCCGGAAATGATTAACGAGGTGCTCGACGTCATGGTCGGCCTGGCGCAGGAGGGCATGACCATGATGGTGGTCACCCACGAAATGGGCTTTGCCCGCAAGGTCGCCAACCGGGTGGTGTTCATGGACCAGGGCCGCATTCTGGAAGACAGCAGCAAGGACGAATTTTTCCACGCGCCGCAAACCGAGCGCGCGCGCGATTTCTTGGCTCGTATAATTCACTGATGAAAATTTCTATTAAGCAATTAAGTGGCGCGATGCTGGCGCTGGGACTTCTGAGCGCCGCGCATGCGGCAGACAAGATCGCTGCCGACCTGGTGCTGACCAAGGCGACGCTGATCGATGTGGCGAGCGGCAAGGCTGTCAAAGGCAAATCGGTGGTGCTCAAGGGCGACACGATCCTGGCGGTGGTGGATGACAAGCAGCTGTCCCACTATGCAGCCAAAAAAACCATCAGCCTGCCGGGCAAGTATGTGATGCCGGGCCTGTGGGACACGCATGTGCACTTTGGCGGCGGTCCGGCGCTGATCGACGAGAACAAGCATTTGCTGCAGCTGTATCTGGCGTATGGCATCACGGCCGTGCGCGATTGCTCGGGCGACCTGCCGGACACCGTGCTGCAGTGGCGCGACCAGGTGAACGCAGGCCAGCTGGAAGGGCCGACCATCTTTACCTCGGCGGCCAAGCTGGAAGGCTATAAGCCGCTGTGGAAGGGCACGATTGAAGTCGGCACGCCGGAAGAAGTCAGCCGTGCGCTCGACAAGCTGCAAGGCCAGAAGGTGGACTTCGTCAAGATCACCGAAAACACGCTGAAGCCGGAGATTTATCTGGAAGCGCTGCGCCAGGCCAAGGAACGCGGCATGCGTACCTCGGGCCATATTCCGGTGCAGCTGACCCTGGCCACCATGTTTGATGCGGGACTGGGCACGGTCGAGCACCAGTCCTATCTGCTGCGCGCGGCCACGCCCAAAGAGAAAGAGCTGACCGATCAGGTTGCTGCAGGCACCATGACCGGCAAGGAAGCCATGAAGCAAAGCCTGGCGACCTATGATGAGGCAACGGCGCGTGCGTCGTTCCGCTACATGGCATCCAAGGGCACGGCCGTGGTGCCGACCCTGTCGGTGTCGCGCGTGGTGGCGTATCTGGACCATGACGACCACGCGCATGACGAAGCTTTGCAGTACATCGGCAAAGGCCTGCGTGCTACCTACGATTGGCGCGTACAGCGCGCGGCGCAGGATGATGCGGCGGCCATCGCGCAGCGCAAGGCGGTGTTTGAGAAAGCCGCCTCGCTGCTGCCTATCCTGCAACAGGAAGGCGTAAGCATCATCGCCGGCACGGACGCGGGCTTCCTGAATTCATATGACTATCCCGGCCAGGCGCTGCATGACGAAATCGGCCTGTACGTGAACTACGGCCTGACGGCGCCGCAAGCGCTGCAAACGGCCGTGATCAACGGTCCGCGCTTCCTTGGCAAGCTGGACCGCTACGGCGCGCTGGAAGCCGGCAAGGCCGCCGACGTGCTGGTGCTGGACGCCAATCCGCTGCAAGACATTGCGGCCACGCGCAAGATCCGCACCGTCATCAGCCGGGGCAGCGTTTATGACCGCAAGCGCCTGGACAAAATCCTGGCCGACACCAAGGCCTGGGCGGCGCAGACCACAGCGGAGTAAGCGCCAACCGCCGTGCGAAAAGCGGCATAATGTCGGTTTGATAATTAACTGAGACCGTCATGCCGCTATTGCGCTCCCTGTTTTTCTGCCTGATCTGGTTAGCCTCTGCCGCCAGTGCGGCGGAGGTGTTCCCGGCCGGTGCGCCGATGCGCGGACCGGTGAGTTTTATTTATGCGGTGTATTACGCCACGCCGCCGGCCAGCAAGCCGTTGGCGGTACTGGCGGAGGTGGATGCCAGACAGGGCAACAAGATCAAGCTGGTGCAGAGTTTCCCCAAGGAGCTGACCCAGCCGCTGGCCGTGGCCAGCTGGGTGGACACCGCGCAAAAGACCTACACGCCGCCGGACCTGCAGCACATCAAATACTTTGGCCGTGGCCTGACGCCCGCGCAGGCGGAGGCATTGCAGCAAGCCCAGCATGTGCTGTCGCTCGAGTTTGCCATGCCGGCCACGCCGACCTACGCCGGCCAGCAAGCCGCCGACCGCCTGGTGCTCCAGGTCGCCGAGCAGACCCAGGGCCTGATCTGGGACGAAGAAACCCGTGAAATCTTCACCCCCGATGCGTGGCGCAAACGCCATGTCGACAGCTGGCAGGGTGATACGCCCAATGCGCTCACGCAAACCGTCATCCACGCCTATCAGGGCGACAAAATGCTGCGCGCCATTACGCTGGGCATGGCCAAGTTCGGCCTGCCGGACGTGGTGGTGAACGATTTTTCGCGCTCGAACAACGCCCAGGTCGGCAATGCCATCGTGGCGCTGTCGCAAGCCATGGTGGAAGGCCAGTCCGTCGGCCAGGATGGCACGGTGACGCTGAGTCTGAACAAGCTCAAACACGAGGACGTCAAAAGCGCGCAACTGCATACCTCAAAGCCCAATGCCAAACCCAGCGTACAGCTTGCGCTGTACAAGAGCAAACCGGATCAGGGCGACCCACAAAATCGCCTGCTGGAACTGGGTTTTGAACGTTATCCCGGCCCTGACCGTTACGCGCGGCAGGTCGCGCTATTCATGGAACTATATGGCTTCAGCGATGATGTTCAGAAAATCAAACACACCGACGCCATACTCGCCGCCAGCAAGGCCGCCAAGGCAAAGCTGCCTGCGCTGCGTACCGCCTTCAATGCCGGCCTGAAACCGGGTGAGTACCTGCTGGTCAAAGCGCCGTTTGCGACGCCTGACCAGCGCAACGAATGGATGTGGGTGGAAGTGACCCAGTGGCGCGACAAGCAAATCACCGGCCTGCTCAACAATGAACCTGCCCAAATTCCGACGCTGCATAGTGGTCAAATTGTCAAGGTGTCGATGGACGATGTGTTCGACTACATCCACCGCTACGGCGACGGCAAAGAGGACGGTAACGAGACCGGTAAGCTCATGGAAGCCCAGTACGCTGGCAAAAAAGACGCACAAAGCAGGTAAAATATCGGCTATTCGCATTTGATAGCCTGAAAGCCCGCCGCCATGTCCGACCTCGAACAAACTCCATCCAGCATTACCATCATCCGTCCAGACGACTGGCATTTGCACTTGCGCGATGGCGCCACGCTGGCCAGCGTGCTGCCGCACAGCGCCCGCCAGTTCGGCCGCGCGATTGTGATGCCGAATCTGAAACCGCCGGTCACCACCACCGAGGCGGCAGTCGCCTATCGCGAGCGCATCCTGGCGGCGCTGCCGGAAGGCATGTCGTTCGAACCGCTGATGACGCTCTACCTGACCAACAACACGCAGCCGGATGAGATCCTGCGCGCGCAGGAGAGCGGCGTGGTGCACGCGGTCAAGCTGTACCCGGCCGGCGCCACCACCAACTCGGACGCCGGCGTGACCGATCTGTCCAACTGCTACAAGGTGCTGGAGAAGATGCAGGAAGTCGGCATGCCGTTCCTGGTGCACGGCGAAGTCACCGACCAGGACATCGACCTGTTCGACCGCGAGGCAGTGTTCATCGAGCGCGTGATGCGCCCGCTGCGCCGCGACTTCCCGGCGCTGAACATCGTGTTCGAACACATCACCACCAAGCACGCCGCGCAGTACGTGGCGGAAGCGGAAGGCCCGATTGCCGCGACCATCACCGCCCACCACCTGCTGTACAACCGTAATGACATCTTCAAGGGCGGCATCCGTCCGCACTACTACTGCCTGCCAGTGCTGAAGCGTGAAGAGCACCGCCTGGCGCTGGTGACGGCGGCCACCAGCGGCGACGAGCGCTTCTTCCTCGGCACCGACTCGGCGCCGCACGCCCAGGGCGCCAAAGAGGCAGCCTGCGGTTGCGCCGGCTGCTACACCGCGCTGCATGCGATGGAGCTGTATGCCGAAGCCTTCGAACGCGCCGGTGCGCTGGACAAGCTGGAAGCTTTCGCCAGCCTGAATGGTCCGGCCTTCTACAATCTGCCGGTCAACGAAGGCAAGATCACGCTGAAGCGCGAGCAGTGGACGCTGCCGGAAGCCCTGCCGCTGGCAGACCAGCAAGTGATCCCGCTGAACGCCGGCGAAACCATCAACTGGAAAATGGTTTAAGCAGTGCTGGACGCAGTCGACTGGTCGCGCCCCTGGTACGAGTCCGTACGCGGCGCGGCTGGCTGCCTGTCGGCGCAAGCCCACTTCCGCGATGAATTCAGCAAGCAGGCCGCCGCGCTGGGCCTGCGCAATCACCTCGGGTTGCCGATTTCGTTCGTGCCGCAGGAAGATCTGCCGGAGGGGACCGCATACGAAGAGCACATCGGCGCCAGCGGCTGCGTGCCGACCCGCGACAACTTCCACGATTTCTTCAACGGCCTGGTATGGCTGACCTTCCCGCGCATCAAAGTGCAGCTGAACGCCTTGCAGGCGGCGCAGATCGCGCAGGATGGCGTCGGCAAATCGCGCGGCCCCGCGCGTGATGCCGCGACCATCTTCGACGAGAACGCAGCCCTGCTGGTGGCACGCGATAACGCAGACGGCCATGCACTGATTGATGCGCTGCGTGCGCATCGCTGGCAGGAAGCATTCCTGGCGCGCCGCGCGCAATGGGGGACGGATGCCCAGGTCTGGCTGTTCGGCCACGCGCTGATGGAAAAGCTGGTCGCGCCGCGCAAGGCCATGACCGCGCATACGCGCATCGTGCTGGCCAGCGACGCATTCTTCATGCTGGACCACGAAGGCCGCCGCGCATGGCTGGATGCCAAAGTCGCGCAGCAACTGGTGGACGAGGAATTGACCACCTCCAGCTTCACGCCGATGCAGGCGCTGGGTGTGCCTGGCTGGTGGCCGGAGCAGGACCAGGCGTTCTATGCCGACGCAACGGTGTTCCGCCCGAAACGCGTAAGCGCAGTAAAATAATCCGCTCGACATCAACCAACTCGCCGCCGACGCGGCAGAAAGTGCACGCCATGACGCAGCCAATCCGCTGGGGTATTCTGGGCACCGGCAAAATCGCCAAAGCCTTCGCTACTGCATTGAAGGACACGCCCGATGCCCAACTGGCCGCCGTTGCTTCGCGCACTGTAGATAGCGCTAACACCTTCGCGCAGGCGTATGGCGCCGGGCGTGCCCACGGCAGCTATCAGGCGCTGGCCGATGATCCTGACGTCGATGTCATCTACATCGGCACGCCGCACCCCATGCACCACGAGAACGCGCTGATGTGCCTACACGGCGGCAAGGCGGTGCTGGTGGAGAAGTCGTTCACCATGAACCGCCGTCAGGCCGAAGACATCATCAATCTCGCGCGCGCGAAAAAACTGTTCGTGATGGAAGCCATGTGGACCCGCTTCATGCCGGCCATTGTGGAAGCCAAGCGCATCGTCGACAGTGGCGAGATCGGCAAGCCGGCCAATGTCAGCGCCGATTTCGGTTTCACGTCGGATGCCGGCCCGGAGCACCGCCTGTTCGCGCCGGAGCTGGGCGGCGGCGCGCTGCTGGACCTGGGCATCTATCCGCTGTCGATGGCGTCGTACTTCCTCGGTCCTGTCACGGGCGTCAAGGCGCAGGCGGAGATGACGGCCACCGGCGTCGATATGCAGACCGCATTCACCTTGCAGCATAAAGGCGGCGCCGTGTCGGCCTGCTCGTGCAGTCTGCGTTCGCGCACGCCGACCGAATTGACCATCTCCGGCACCAAGGGCTTTGTGCGCCTGCATGACCGCTTCCATAGCACGGACAGCATCAGCGTTACGCTGGTGGACGGCGGCTCGCGCAGCGAGCGCACCATCACGCTGCCAAAAAGCGGCAATGGCTACACGCACGAAGCGCAGGAAGTTGGCCGCTGCCTGCGCGCAGGCCTGATCGAAAGCCCGGTGATGCCGCATGAAGAAACCCTGTCCATCATGGGCGCACTCGACGAAATCCGCGCGCAGATCGGCCTGCGTTATCCATCCGACGAGTAGGGCGTCTCAAGCGCGGTTGGCGCGAACTGGTTAAAATCGGGGAATATGATTTTAATAACCGGGGATAGACCATGTTCACCGCCGACCGCGCACCCTCCTTGAAAACCGTGCTGCTCGCCACTGGCGTCGTGCTGACGCTGGCCATGGGCGTGCGCCATGGCTTTGGCTTCTGGATGCAGCCGATCTCCCAGGCCAACGGCTGGACGCGCGAGACCTATTCGCTGGCGCAGGCGATGCAGAATCTGATGTGGGGCGCGTTTGGTCCGTTCGCCGGCATGGCGGCCGACCGCTTCGGCACCATGCGCGTGGTGCTGGTGGGCGCCGTCTCGTACATGCTTGGCCTGGTGTGGATGGCGACGATCACGCATCCGACCATGTTCGTGCTGGGCTCCGGCGTGTTTATCGGCATAGGCCTGGCGTGTACCGCGTTCGGCGCGGTGAGCGGCATCATTGGCCGTGTGGCGCCGGTGGAAAAGCGTTCATGGGCGTTTGGTATTTCCGGCGCGGCCAGCTCGTTTGGCCAGTTCATGATGATGCCGATTGAACAGCAGCTGATTTCCGCCCTCGGCTGGCAGAGCGCCTTCTACATCCTGGGCGGCCTGATCGTACTGCTGATGGTGCCGATGGCCTTCCATCTGCGCGAGCCTGCGGTGACGCATGCACACGGCCCGCAGCAAAGCATCCGCGAGGCGGCCAGCGAGGCGCTGGGGAACCGCTCCTTCCTGTTCCTGTTGAGCGGTTATTTCGTCTGCGGCTTCCAGGTGGTGTTCATCGGCGTGCATTTGCCCGCGTATCTGAAAGATAAGGGCATTGCCAATCCAAGCGTGGCGGTGATGGCGCTGGCGCTGATAGGTTTGTTCAACATCTTCGGTTCCTATTACGCGGGCAAGCTGGGTGGACGCTTCCCCAAACGCTACCTGCTGTCGACGATTTACTTCTCACGCTCCGTGGTGATCTCGCTATTCCTGCTGGCGCCATTGATGCCGGCATCGGTGTACCTGTTTGCGGCGGCGATGGGTGTGCTGTGGCTGTCCACGGTGCCGCTTACCAACGGCATCATCGCCGGCGTGTTTGGCGTCAAGCATATGTCCATGCTGGCCGGGATCGTCTTCTTCTCGCACCAGCTGGGCAGCTTCCTGGGCGTATGGCTGGGCGGTTATCTGTACACCAGCACCGGCAGCTATGACATCGTGTGGGGCATCGCGATAGCGCTGGGCGTGATGTCCGGCCTGATCAACCTGCCGATCAGCGAACGCCCAGTGGTGCGCGCACAGGCGGCATGATGAAAACCTGGCTGCTGCGCGCCATCGTGGCCGTGGTGCTGGCGCTGATCTTCGCGGCATATCTGCAGCCAGACTTTGTGGTCGATCTGGCGAACCGCATCTACCTCTGCTTTTAACTCGTAATCCGGGGGCAGTTCTTGCAATCCAACACGAGCTCAACCGCTTTGCGGCTGAGCTCGTGTTGGATTGCAAGAACTGACCCCGGATTTAGACTTTGAGGAATTCTTCGCGGCCGCCTAGCCAGCGGGCGAGGTGGGCTTCGACGGTGGCGGCTTTTTCCGGGCTGTCGGAGTGCAGCAGGTCGTGGGCGACGTCGCGTGCCTGGTCGACCAGCCAACTGTCGGTTTCCAGGTCGGCGAAGCGCAGCATGGCCTGGCCGGATTGGCGTGCGCCGAGGAATTCGCCGGGGCCACGGATCTCCAGGTCGCGCCGGGCGATTTCGAAACCGTCCGTGGTTTCGCGCATGGTCATCAGGCGCTGCTTGGCGACGTGCCCCAGCGGGCTTTGATACAGCAGCAGGCAGACCGACGCCGCCGAGCCCCGGCCCACGCGGCCGCGCAGCTGGTGCAGCTGCGACAGGCCAAAACGCTCGGCGTGCTCAATCACCATCAGCGATGCATTCGGAACGTCAACCCCCACTTCGATCACGGTGGTGGCGACCAGCACCTGCATTTCATTGGCGGTAAAGGCGTCCATCACCACTTGCTTCTCCGCCGGCTTCATGCGGCCGTGGACCAGGCCGACGTTGAGGTCGGGCAGGGCTTCGGCCAGCAGGGCGTGCGTCTCGGTCGCGGTTTGCAGTTGCAGCGCTTCCGATTCTTCGATCAGCGGGCAGACCCAGTAGACCTGGCGGCCTTCCTGCGCGGCGGCATGTACACGTTCGATCACTTCGTCGCGGCGGTTCTGGTCGATGGCGCGCGTGACGATGGGGCTGCGGCCGGGCGGCAGTTCGTCGATCACGGAGACTTCCAGGTCGGCGTAGTAGGTCATGGCCAGCGTGCGCGGGATCGGCGTGGCGGACATCATGAGCTGGTGCGGCACCGAGCCTGCCACGCCTTTGTTGCGCAACAAAAGGCGCTGGCCGACGCCAAAGCGGTGCTGCTCGTCGACGATGGACAGACCGAGGTTTTCAAACGTCACCACGTCCTGCAGCAGCGCGTGGGTACCGACCACGAGGCGGGCTTCGCCGGATTCGATCATGTCGTAGGCGGCCTGTTTTTCTTTTTTCTTCAGGCTGCCGGTCAGCCAGGCGACCTTCACGCCGAGCGGCTCCATCCACGCGGCGATCTTGCGAAAGTGCTGTTCCGCCAGGATTTCGGTCGGCGCCATCAGCGCGGCCTGATAGCCGCTGTCGATCGCCTGCGCAGCTGCCAGCGCCGAGACCACGGTCTTGCCGCTGCCGACGTCGCCCTGCAGCAGGCGCTGCATCGGATAGGGCTGGCGCAGGTCGGCGCTGATCTCGGCCAGCACGCGCTGTTGCGCGCCTGTCAGCTTGAACGGCAGCACCGCCTGCAGGTCGCGCGACAACGCGCCAACCTTGGTCAGCGCCGGCGAACCTTTGGCGCGGCGTGCACGCTGCGCGCGTTTGAGCGACAGCTGCTGCGCCAGCAGTTCGTCGAACTTGACCCGCGTCCACGCCGGATGCGAGCGGTCGGCCAGTGCGTAGTTGTCCACTTGCTGCGGCGGATAGTGCAGCAGCTTGACGGCCGGCTCCAGGTCGGACAGCTGCAACTGCTGGCGCAGGGACGCGGGCAGCGTGTCGGTCCAGTCGACACGCTTCATGGCTTCGTTGATGGCCTTGCGCAGCACCGGCTGCGACAGGCCCTCGCCGGACGGATAGACCGGCGTCAGCGAGGTTGGCAGCGGCGCGCCCTGGTTGACCACCTTGTAGGCCGGGTGCACCATCTCGGCGCCGAAGAAGCCGTGCTTCAATTCGCCGCGCGCGCGTACCCGCGTGCCCTCGGCCAACTGCTTGACCTGGCTGCCGTAGAAATTCATGAAACGCAGCTGCAATTCGCCCGTGTCGTCGCTGATATGCACCAACAGTTGGCGCCGGGGCTTGTAGGTGATCTCGTTTTTTACAACAATGCCCTCAACTTGGGAGGTGTCGCCGCCGTGCAGCCGGGCCTCTTCGATGGTGATGACCTGAGTCTCATCCTCGTAACGCATGGGCAGGTGCAACACCAGGTCCATATCGGTGTGCAGGCCCAATTTGGCCAGTTTGGCCTCTGCGCTGATGGTTTTTTTAGCAGTTTTCGGCGGTGAAACAGGCATATAGCGTAAAATAGAGGGTTGGCCGCCGGTATTGTAAGGCTAGCACCGGCTTAAGGCCTACCGTATCTTTGTTAACAGAGTCCGCACATGTATTCGCTTTCCGATTTCGATTTTAACTTGCCGCAAGAACGTATTGCGCAATTCCCGCTGCCAGACCGCAGCGCTTCCCGTCTGCTGCATCTGGACGGTGGGCAGATTATCGACCGCCAGTTCGCCGACATCGTCGAGCAGCTGCAAGCCGGCGACCTGCTGGTGATGAACAATACCCGCGTGCTGAAGGCGCGTTTCTTCGGCACCAAGGAGAGCGGCGGCAAGGTCGAGGCGCTGGTGGAGCGCGTGCTGGATAACCGCACCGTGCTGGCCCAGGTGCGCGCCTCGCGCTCGCCGCTGGCGGGCACCAAGATGCGTCTGGCCGATGCGTTTGACGTGACCGTGGGCGAGCGCGCCGGCGAGTTCTTCACGCTGCATTTCGATGCCGATGTGTTTGACCTCATCGAAGCGCATGGCCGTCTGCCGCTGCCGCCGTACATCGAGCACGATGCCGATTCGTTTGACGAGAACCGTTATCAGACCGTGTTCAACAAGGTGCCAGGCGCCGTGGCCGCGCCCACCGCCGGTCTGCACTTTGACGAGCCGTTACTGGAGAAGCTGAAAGCCAAGGGCGTCAACTTTGCCTACGTGACGCTGCACGTGGGGGCGGGCACTTTCCAGCCGGTGCGTCACGAGAACCTGTCCGAGCACCAGATGCATACCGAGTGGTACACCATGCCGCAGGAGACGGTGGATGCGGTGCGCGCGGCGCGTGCCGCCGGCCGGGATGTGGTGGCGGTCGGCACGACCTCGCTGCGCGCGCTGGAGTCGGCGTCGCAGAGCGGCCAGCTGGAGGCCGGCAGCGCGGATACGGCGCTGTTCATCACGCCGGGCTACCAGTTCAAGACCGTGACTCGCCTGATTACCAATTTCCACCTGCCGAAGTCGACACTGCTGATGCTGGTGTCGGCGTTTGCCGGTTTTGAAGAGATCCGCGCAGCCTACGCGCATGCGATCGCCAATGAATACCGCTTCTTCAGCTACGGCGACGCCATGCTGCTGACGACGCAAAACAAGGAATAAGACATGCTGGAATTTAAACTGCACAAGACCGACACCACCGGCGTGACCAAGGCCCGCCGTGGCGAAGTCAAGCTGAACCATGGCGTGGTGCAAACGCCGATCTTCATGCCGGTTGGTACTTACGGCTCGGTGAAAGCCATGTCGCCGCTGGAACTCAAGGAAATCAATGCCCAGATCATCCTCGGCAACACCTTCCACCTGTGGCTGCGTCCGGGCAATGACGTCATGGCCAAGTTCGGCGGCCTGCATGATTTCATGGGCTGGGACAAGCCGATCCTGACCGACTCCGGCGGCTTCCAGGTGTTCTCGCTAGGCGCGATGCGCAAGATTACCGAGGAAGGTGTGCACTTCAACTCGCCCATCAATGGTGACAAGCTGTTCCTGTCGCCGGAAATCTCGATGCAGATCCAGCGCGTGCTGAATTCGGACATCGTGATGCAGTTCGACGAATGCACGCCATACGAAATCAACAACCGCCCGGCCACGCTGGACGAAGCGGCCAAGTCGATGCGGATGTCGCTGCGCTGGGCGCAACGCTCCCATGACGAATTCCACCGCGGCGAGAATCCGAACGCGCTGTTCGGCATCGTCCAGGGCGGCATGTTCGAGAAGCTGCGCGACGAGTCGCTGGCCGGTCTGGAAGAAATCGACTTCCCGGGCCTGGCGATCGGCGGCCTGTCGGTGGGCGAGCCGAAAGAAGACATGATGCGAATTCTGCAACACGTCGGCCCAAAACTGCCGGCCAACAAGCCGCACTACCTGATGGGCGTCGGCACGCCGGAAGACCTGGTGGCCGGCGTGTCCCATGGCGTCGATATGTTCGACTGCGTGATGCCTACCCGTAACGCCCGCAATGGCTGGATCTTCACCCGCTTTGGCGACGTCAAGATCAAGAATGCCCGTTACAAGGATGACAAGGAGCCGTTCGACAGCACCTGCGCCTGCTACGCCTGCAAGAACTTCTCGCGCGCCTATCTGCACCACCTGAACCGTACCCAGGAAATCCTCGGTGCGCGCCTGAATACCATCCACAACCTGCACTATTACCTGGACATCATGCAGCAGATGCGCGACGCCCTGGATGCAGACCGTTTCCCGGCGTGGGTACAGCAATTCCACGCCGACCGCGCACGAGGGGTGTAAAAGTCCTAACGCCATCCGGCCAGTGCTAGAATACAGCGCTGTTTTTTAAACTATAGATATCGGAGTCACCTGTGTTCTTCATTTCCAATGCTTATGCCCAATCCAATCCACTCGAAGCGATGGGCTCGTCCGGCTTCCTGGGCCAGTATGGTTTCCTGATTCTGATGTTCGTGGCCATGTACTTCCTGATGATCCGTCCTCAGCAGAAGCGCGCCAAGGAACAAAAAGCCATGATGGAAGCCCTGGCCAAAGGCGACGAAGTCGTCACCGTCGGCGGCGTACTGGGCAAGATCTCCAAGATTAACGACCAATACCTGACCCTGGAAGTGTCCAGCGGCGCCGAAATGATGGTGCAGAAGAACGCCGTGACCATGGTTCTGCCAAAAGGCACGATCAAGGCGCTGTAATCTTGCCGGCTCGCCTGTGTGCGGGCCGTGTTGCGTCCAACGCCCACATTGAACGTTAGAACAATATGAATCGTTATCCAGTCTGGAAATATATCCTTATTGCCGTTGCCATCCTGCTGGGCACGCTGTTTACCGTGCCTAACTTCTTCGGCCAGTCGCCGGCAGTGCAGGTCACCAGCGGCAAGTCGACGGTCAAGATGACCTCCGACATGACGGCCAAGGTGGCTGACGTGCTGGCCAAGGCCGGCATCGCCAACAACGGTCTGAGCTTCGACGGCAGCGGCACCTACGCCTCGGTGCGCGTGCGCTTCGCCACGCCGGACATCCAGTTCCAGGCCAAGTCGGTGCTGGAAAAAGGCCTCAACACCGATCCCGAAGATCCTACCTACCTGGTGGCGCTGAACCTGCAGGAAGACACGCCGAAATGGATGCAAAGCCTGCACGCGCTGCCGATGTATCTCGGCCTCGACTTGCGTGGTGGCGTGCACTTCCTGATGCAGGTGGATAGCAAGGCCGTGCTGGCCAAGCGTATTCAGGGCATCCAGTCGGCCGCCCGCTCCTCGCTGCGCGACAAGAACGTGCGCCACGCCGGTATCGAGGTGGTTGGCGACACCGTGGAAATCAAATTCCGCGACGACGCCACCCGCCAGAAAGCCAAGGACGTGCTGTCCGGCGCGCTTGCCGACCTGACCTATGCCGATGCCGGCGAAGGCAGCGAACTGAAAACCGTGGTCAGCCTGAAGCCGGCCGCGCTCAAGCAAACCATTGACGATGGCGTGAAGCAGAACATCTCGACCCTGTCCAAGCGTGTCAACGAACTGGGCGTGGCCGAGCCGGTGATCCAGCAGCAAGGCCCGGACCGCATCGTGGTCCAGCTGCCAGGCGTGCAGGACGTGGCCCGCGCGCGTGCTGTGATCGGCCGCACCGCCACGCTGGAAGTGCGCATGGTGGACGAGAGCGTCACGCCAGGCACCGAACTGACTGCCGCCATTCCGTTCAACTCGGAACTGTTCACCGTGGGTAAAGGCGTGCCGGTGGTGCTGCTCAAAGACGTGGTGCTGAGCGGTGAATACATCGCCAGCGCGATCGCCAGCTTCGACCAGAACCAGCAGCCAGCCGTCGGCATCGACCTGAACGGCGACGGCGGCCGCCGCATGCGTGAAGCCACCCGCGACCGCGTGGGCAAGAAAATGGCCATCGTGCTCAAGGAAAAAGGCAAGCCGGAAGTGCTGTCGGTAGCCACCATTCAAAGCGAACTGGGTAGCCGCTTCCAGATCACCGGCATGGGCAACGCCGAAAACTCGGCCGAGCTGGCCCTGCTGCTGCGCTCCGGCGCGCTGTCGGCGCCAATGGACGTGATTGAAGAACGCACCATCGGTCCCGCACTGGGCGCTGAAAACATCAGCAAAGGTATCCACTCGACCATGTACGGTTTCGCGGCGATTGCCGTGTTCATGATCGCCTACTACATGATCTTCGGCTTCTTCAGCGTGTTTGCGCTGGCCTGCAACCTGTTGTTCCTGCTGGCCATCCTGTCACTGATGCAGGTGACCCTGACCCTGCCGGGCATGGCCGCAATTGCGCTGGCGCTGGGTATGGCGATTGACTCCAACGTGCTGATTAACGAGCGTATCCGCGAAGAGCTGCGCGCCGGTGCGACGCCGCAGGCGGCGATTGCCGCCGGCTTCGAACGAGCCTGGGCCACCATCATCGACTCCAACGTCACCACGCTGATCGTCGGTGTGGCGCTGTGGGTGTTCGGTTCCGGTCCGATCCGCGGCTTCGCCGTGGTGCACACGCTGGGTATTCTGACCTCGATGTTCTCCGCCGTGTTTGTCTCGCGCGGTGTGGTCAACCTCTGGTACGGCCGCAAGAAGAAGCTGCAATCGATCGCCATTGGTACCGTCTGGGTACCAGGCCAAAAATAATCAGGGGCACTGAACATGGAATTTTTCCGCATTAAAAAAGACATCCCGTTCATGCGCCACGCGCTGGTGTTCAACGTCATTTCGGCGTTGACCTTCGTTGCGGCCGTGTTCTTCCTGATCACCCGTCCGTTGCACTTCTCGGTGGAGTTCACTGGCGGTACCGTGATGGAGCTGCGCTACCAGCAGGCGGCGAATCTGGAACGCATCCGCCACACGCTGGAAACCATCGGCTACGAACAGCCGGAAGCCACCGGCTTCGGCACCGCGCATGAGGTGATGCTGCGTCTGCCGGTGGTGAAGAACATCTCGTCGAAGGATGCTTCGGCCAAGGTGTTCGACGCGCTGTGCAAAGCTGAAACGGGTAGCCTGAAGCAGATCGACACCGTGACCGCCAAGGGCGAGCACGTGGTCAAGCAATCCTGCGCCGGTGCTGGCGATGCTGAACTGGTGTCGCTGCAGAAGGTGGAATTCGTTGGCCCGCAGGTGGGCGACGAGCTGGCACAGAACGGCCTGAACGCACTGGTGATGGTGGTGCTGGGCGTGATGGTCTACCTGGCCATCCGCTTCGAGTGGAAGTTTGCGGTGGCAGCGATCATCGCCAACTTGCACGACGTGGTCATCATCCTGGGCTTCTTCGCGTTCTTCCAGTGGGAGTTCTCGCTGACGGTGCTGGCCGGTATCCTGGCGGTGCTGGGCTACTCGGTCAACGAGTCGGTGGTTATCTTCGACCGTATCCGCGAAAACTTCCGCAAGCAGCGCAAGGCGTCGGTGCATGAAGTGATCGACAATGCGATCACCTCGACCATCTCGCGTACCATCATCACCCACGGCTGTACGCAGATGATGGTGCTGTCCATGCTGTTCCTGGGCGGCCCGACCTTGCACTACTTCGCCATGGCGCTGACCATCGGTATCTGCTTCGGTATCTACTCGTCGGTGTTCGTGGCTGCCGCCGTGGCCATGTGGCTGGGCGTGAAGCGCGAAGACCTGATCAAGCCGGTCAAGGAAAAAGACGAAACGGACGGCGCAGTGGTTTAATCACTAAGCTTGTTGTTTTGCTAGTAAAATCCCCCAGCGGTTTAAAGCCTCTGGGGGATTTTCTTTTATGTCGTACAAATGGATCGCCGCACTGCTGCTGTGCTGTTCGGCGCAGGCAGCCGAGCTGCCTTGGGATCTGAGCTATCAGTCCGCGCTGCGCGCGCAGCCGCTCAATGAGCGTGAGTTCATGGCCTTCTGGCCGCAGCGTTATCCGCAGCGCGCGATTCACCAGATGCTGGCCAGCTACGAGGGCGAGCCAATCGAGGCGTCGCTGCTGCTGGAGCGGCCGGACGGCCATGCTGGCGACCCTTACGGTAGCTGGTTCATCAAGACGCGCAGCACCGCCAAGGTATGCAATTTCAGCCGCGGCAATCCGGGCAAGTGCAGCGATCTGGAGGTGGCGAAGACCGATCGCTTCATCCGCGAGGTGATGAACTTCCGTCCGCTGCCGGACCAGGCCAGCGACAAGAACGTGATTGGCAATGGCGAGGCGCTGCTCAACTACATGGGCTTCGTCAGCATCTATGTGGATGGCAAAACGCTGCAGCGTCCCGTGGCGGTGAGCGAGTGGCTCGGCGTCGGCAATCCGCAGCAGATGAGCAGCGCCGACGCCGGGCGCATGGATACGGCCGTGCAGCGTCTGGCGTTGTCGGATGCGGAGTTTGCCAGCTATGAGGCAAAGCGGGCCGCGCAAATGCGCTCCGCAGCCTTCGGCGAAGCAGTGCGCCGTGGTGATGTGAACCAGATGCAGCGCATCCTGGAGCAGACCCCGGATCGCGGCAAGGCGCTGATGGCGGACGGCGAAAACCCGCTCGTCATCGCCGCCGCCAGCGGCCAGAAGACAGCGATCGATTTTCTGCTGCGCCATGGACAGCCCATCAACGGTGGCGACAGCGCGGCTCTACGCGCCGCGGTGCATGCCGATGATGTCGCGATGGTGGAGTACCTGCTGGCCAAAGGCGCGCGTGTCGATCCGCCGGTTGATCCCCGTACGCCAAACGAGCGCGTCTCCGCATCGCCGTTGAGCGAAGCGGTAGATGCCGGCAACGAGAAGATGGCCGCGCTGCTGCTCAAGCGCGGCGCCAAGCCGAACCTCAACGTCCAGCCCAGCATACTGTCGCGCGCAGCGGCGCGGCTGCATTATGGACTGGTCGATCTGCTGCTCAAAAATGGCGCGGCGGCCGACAACCTGACCTCCGATGAAGGCCGCAGCGCGCTGCATGCCGCAGTCATGAACGCCTATTCCGCCGACCGCTTTGCCGCGGTCGAACAGATCGCGCGCCGCCTGCTGGCGGGCGGCGCCAACATCAACTACCTCGGCGCAAACTGCCGTACGGCGTACTCGATCGCGGGCGAAGCGAAACGGCCCGAATTGCAGCAAGCCTTGCTGGACATGGGCGCCGACCCGGACATCGGCCAGCGCTGTGCCGAGCTGGCGCAGAAAGGCCGCGCGGGATCGCGTGAAGGCGCGGAAGCCAAAGCCCGCGCCGCCATCACCGATGATACCCGCCGCATGCTGCGCGAACGCGATTACGCCGGGCTGGAAAAACTGCACGCCAGGCTGAATAGCGACAAGGTACGCACGCCGAGCGGCGTCTGGGGACTGGCGGTGTTTTACGCCGAGCTCAAAAACTATCCGACGCGTACGCGCGATCTCGACTACTGGAAGAAGGAAGAGGCCCGCGCCACGGAATGGGAAACCAGATTCCCCAAGTCCGCTGCCGCGCCGCAGTTCCACATCTACCTGCTGTACAACCGCGCCTTGTCCTTCCGCGGCAACGGCAAGTACGCGGAGATCCGCAAGGAAGACCTGGAGCCGATGAATCAGGCCGTGGAAGAAGCCTATCAGCGCCTCGACAAGATGGACGCCAGCGCTGCCAAAAAGCGCGGCGCCACGGATGCCAACTGGTATCGCGCACGGCTGGACGTGCTGCCGTATTCGCGCAACTTCTACACGCACTTCCGCTACGCGTGGGAGGGCGGCGCCAAGGTCTATCCTGATTACCACGAACAGTATTTCGCCGCCGCGTTTTATTCGACGCCGATGTGGAACGGCGCACCGGATGGCGTGGAGCAGATCGCCCGCCTGGCGGCCAAGGGCAAAGGCGCGGACCGCGACGCGATGTATGCGCGCGTCTACTGGTATATGGACCAGATCTACTATCGCGGCAAGCTGTTTGAGGACAGCATGGTTGACTGGGACGATATGAAGAACAGCTTCGACGCCATGGTCAAGGCCTATCCCGATCCGTGGAATCTCAATGCCTTTGCCTACTTCGCCTGCAAGGCCGGCGACTACGAGGTGATGTCCTCGCTGCTGAAACGCATCGACGATCAGCTGGTGTTCAGTGTGTGGGGGCAGGGCGGTGAGACGGAATACCGCAACTGCGCAAAGAACATCGGCGCCGGCACGCGCAATTTCGCGGCAGATCTGGCTGCGCGCAACCGCCAGCACCAGGAAGCGCAGTACACGCGCCTGATCGGCTATGCCAGCGCTGAACGTGAGCGCTTCCACAACGAGGAGAGCTTGCGCGCACTGCGCGTGGCGGCGGACATCGGCATCAAGGTGTGGGGCCGCGCCGGCATGCGCGCCAGCTATCACACCGCGCTGACCCTGCACAATCTGATGCGCTACGACGAAGAGATCGCGGCGCTGCGCGAAGGCCTGAAATCGCAGCCCGGCTATTCGAGCGCGGAGTTCCAGATCGGTCTGGCGCTGGAAGGATTGAAGCGCCAGGAAGAGGCACGTGCGCAATTTGGCGTCGCCGCCGAACGGGTGCAGATCGAGCTGGAAAAACTTCGCGGCGAGCGCACGCCGGAGGTGCAAAAAGAGACGGAGCGCATGCGTAAAAAGTTCAGCGACTATGGCATAGTAGTGCCCGGACTTTAAACCACGCGAGACAAGCACAATGAGCCGCACCGGCCGCCTTTTCATGCTGATGGACGCCATGCGCGGCTATCGCCGCCCTGTGACTGCTGCGCGTCTGGCGGAGCAGTTGGGCGTTTCTGAACGTACCATCTACCGCGACATCCAGACGCTGTCTGGCCTGGGAGCGCCACTGGAAGGTGAGGCGGGTGTCGGCTATATGCTCAAGACCGGCTTCTTCCTGCCGCCACTGATGTTTGGCGCCGATGAACTGGAGGCGCTGGTGCTCGGTGCGCGCTGGGTGCGACGGCAGGGCGATGAAGCACTGGCCGCTGCCGCCAACAACGCGCTGGCCAAGATCGCCGCCGCCACGCCCAAAGACCTGCGCGACGACATGGCGGAAACCAGCCTGTGGGTGCCGATTGGCATGGACCAGCAGGACGTCAGCGATGTGCATGTGCGTCCGGTGCGTGAGGCGATCCGTTACCAGCATCGCCTGCGCATGTCCTACCGGGACGAGCATGGCGCGCCGTCCGACCGTGTGGTGTGGCCGTTCGCGCTGGCGTTCTTTGAAGGCAAGCGGCTGCTGGCGGCATGGTGCGAAATGCGGATGGCGTTTCGTCATTTCCGCATCGACCGCATCGCGGCGGTAGAGTCGCTGCAGCAGCGCTACCCGGCCCGCCGCCACGACCTGCTCAAGACCTGGCGCCAGGAACACCAGATCCGCGAAGACTCCTGACAAAAACTGTCGCGGTCCGGTTCTACGATGAAGTCCTCAACCCCACCTTCACCGGAGACCTCAAATGCGCCTTTACTACCATCCCGCTTCCTCCAGCTCGCGCCGCGTGATGCTGGCCGCCATCCACATGGGCACGCCGCTGGAGCTGACCGAAGTGAACCTGATGAGCGAGGAAGACCGCCGCCGCCTGGTCACGCTCAACCCCAACAGCAAAGTGCCGGTGCTGCAGGACGGCGAGTTCATCCTGTGGGAATCGTGCGCCATCATGCAGTATCTGGCGGACCGCACGCACGGCCAGACGCTGTATCCCGACAATATTCTTATCCGGGCGGACATCAATCGCTGGCTGCTATGGGCGGCGCAGCACTTTGCGCCGCCGATCGGCGTCATCGTCTACGAGCACATCTGGAAAGGGCTCACGGGCAATGGCGGCCCCGATCCGGTGGAAATCGACCGTGCCAGCCGGCTGGTGGCGCAATTCGCGGGCGTGCTGGAGCAGCATCTGGCCGGCCGCGACTGGATCGTCGGCGACAAGCTGAGCCTGGCGGATCTGGCGATCGCACCGGCACTCACTTACATCGAGCAAGCCGAGCTGCCGGTCAAGCACTACCCAAAACTGATGGGCTGGCTGGCGCGCGTGGCAGAGCTGGACGCCTGGAAGCAGACCGAGCCCGTCTGGTAATTGCGAAAAAGTTACTGTTATGTGAAATAGCGCACAGAGCGGAACCAGGGGCAGAGGTATTCTAAAAACGTCTCCTCTGGAGGAGATCCCTAGTTTTGGACTTTGCCCGCTGCCCAGCGGGCTTTTTTTTGGTTCATCGCGGAAGTCCGGGATAAGCCTGCAGTAAACGCAAGAGAGCAGTAAGGAAGAGTTATTGTGTTTGTGCGACCAAACATATTTCTCAACCTACCGCTCTCATGGCAAATCATATTCTTAGCCTCCCGTTCTGGGAAGGCTTTATTGTGTCCTCTGTCGACGTTGTCGATAACTGCCTGCATGTGCGCTTGGCGGCCGATCCGGGGTGTCCGCTGATCTGTTCCCATTGCGGCACGCCCGCGCCGGGCGTGCACGACACTGTCTTGCGGACAGTGCGCGACCTGCCAATGGGGGGATTGACCGTATTTCTGAGCATGGCGGTTCACCGGCTAAAGTGTCCGAGTTGCTGCCGTTGCTGCATCCAGACGATTAGCTGGCTTGATCGCCATGCCCGTGTGTCGCGCCGCCTGGCGCAGTTTGTCGCGCACTGGAGCGAGAAGCTGCCGATTGCGCATGTGTGCGAACTGACCGGCCTTCACTGGGGCACGATTCATCAAATTCACCGCCAAGCCTTGGAGCGCAAGGTGGCGGCGTTGCCACCACCCCAGCCAACCAGGCTGGTCATGGACGAATTTGCCCTGTTCAAGGGGCATCGCTACGCCACGGTGGTCCTGGACGCGGACACCCGGCGCGTGATTTGGGTCTGCGAAGGGCGCAGCCGGGAGGCGATTCGGCCCTTCTTTGCCTGGTTAGGGCCAGAGCGTTGCCGGCGCATCCGGGCCGTGGCCATGGATATGAATACGGCCTTCGATTTGGAGGTCAAGCATCATTGTCGACGGGCCAAAGTCGTCTATGACCTGTTTCACGTCATCGCCAAATATGGCCGCGAGGTGATCGACCGGGTACGGGTCGATGAGGCCAATCGGCTGCGCGACGACAAGACTGCTCGTCAGTATGTGAAGCGGGCACGTTGGCTCCTGCTACGCAATCCGGGCAACGTGCCGGCCGATCAAACGCCAAAGTTGGCCGAGCTGCTCGCGGCAAACCAAGCTCTGATGACGGTCTACGTGATGAAGGCAAGCTTGAAAGAACTTTGGCAGCCTACCGATCCTTGGCGCTGGCGCTGGCGCTGGCGTGCCGCCTGGCGCACTTGGCAATCGATGGCTTTAAGCAGCGCCATCGAACCGCTGGTCCGCTTTGCAAAACGCCTTGCGCTGTACTGGCGGGGCATCTTGGCCCGCATGCGCTGGCCGATGCACACTGGACAGCTGGAGGGAATCAACAACCGGATTAAGGTAATGAAAAGGATGGCCTATGGCTACCGCGATTCTGAATTCTTTTTTCTGAAGATCAAAGCCGCGTTTCCCGGTAATCCGTGAAGAACCTTTTTTTTGCCAAAAGCTATAGCATCAGCACGGCGTAGAGCGACTGCACTTCGTGGGCGGATTCGGTCATGATGGCGTTCAGCGTGCCTTCGCCGACCACGAAGTCGATGGTGCGCGCGCCTTGCAAGGTCGTGGCGCCCGGGCGCTGGTATAGCGGCGAGTGGACCGGTGACAGATCGTTGGCCAGCAGCAGCGTGTCGCCCAGGGTTTCCGGCGGCAGTGCGCGCAAGCCTACCCACATCGATTCGATGGCTTTGAACACGCCTTCCGGCACGCCGAGCTTGGTCATGACGCCACGGCCAATCTCGATTTCGCCGTGCTCGACCCAGTCTTCCGGCTCGCCGTCCATCACCTCCGGATAGTCTCCCGCGCAGGACAGCATGTAGAACCCCGCCACTTCGTGCATGATGCCGGCGAACAGCGCCGTATCGGGATCGACGTGGGTGACGCGGCGCGCAATCACCTGCGACAGCGCGGCGACGTGCGCCGTGTGCTCCCACAACTGGCTGATTTTGGCGGCCAGCGACGGTTCGGTCACCTGGCTGCCGATCTGGCGCACGATCAGTGCCGCCACCAGCGATTGCAGGGTGCGCACGCCCAGCCGCTGCACGGCGGCGCGCACGCTGGAAATTTCGGTACCGGAGCGGTTGTAGGCCACCGAGTTGGCAATGGCAACGCTACGCGCGGCCAGCAACGGGTCTGCCTGTATCAGTTTGGCTGCCTGCTCAACGTGGCAGTCGGGATCGGTCAACGCCTGCTGCAAGCGCAGCGAGGCGTTGACGTTGGCCGGGAACGTGAGATCGCCCCGGCTCGCTTGAGCAGCAATATTCTTGAAGGCGTCGAGTCTGTCCATTGCCAAAAATTATACTCAAAATATTGCCTTGTGGCACTTTTTCTGAAAATAGTTTTTGCAGCGTGGGTTTCAGCCAACAACGCCGGGCAGGATTTACTGCTCGCTGAAGATGGCGTCGCAGCCTTCCACGGTTTCGTCGGTATCTTGCAGTTCGTCAGTCAGTTCGAGGTCGAACAGCTCTTCCACCGCGTTCATGAAGCTGTTGTGGGTGCTTGCACCGATCAGGCGGTAGATTTCGCCGTCTTCGTTGCGCACGCCGACGATCAGCGCTTCCTGGCGCACTTCGTCCGCAGGCGCTACGTCCAGCAGCAGGTTACCGATGATGTGTTTGTCGAATTTGGCAGGCTTTTTGCCTTCCAGCAGAGAGGTTTTCAAATCTGTTTCCTTGGTTTTTTTTAGTCGCAATCCTGGGTAGACGGGTTTCCGGTCTGGCCAGACATAATCACAGTTTTAAGCTCGGACAGGGTTTTTTCAAGCCTGGTGTAGTCGTCTTCGGTGAAATCGGCAAATACTTTGCCGCTTTGCGAGATGACTTCCGGGAACACGGTGCAGAAAGTGCGCTCGCCTTCCTTGGTCAGTTTGACGAAGAAAGAACGTTTGTCGCAATCGCTGCGCTGACGTTCCACCAGCCCTTTTTGCTCCAGCCGCTCGATCACCCCGGTCAGCGTACCCTTGGTAATCAGCGTCTTGTCGCCCAGTTCTTTATAGGACATGCCGGGGGTATTGCCCAGCGTGGCGATGATGTCGAACTGCGCGTGCGTCAAACCACTCCGGCGCACGTATTCGCCGGAGAGCCGTTCATAACCCTGCATGCACTCAGCCAGCAGCCGGATGCTTTTCAAGTATCGTTCACCCATAGTCCAAGATTATAGCCGCTTCGCATCTGCCTTTCTGGCGAGGTACACTATGCAAAATTACAATTTATAACAACAACGATGCCTTTACACCTGCGTGGCGTGCTCGCCCTGCTGGTCGTGACCCTGGTTTGGGGCACGACTTTTCCTGCCATGAAGAATATGACGGGCTATCTGTCCGCCAGCTGGATCGTGCTGTGCCGCTTTGCGCTGGCGGGCGTGCTGCTGTTGCCGTTTCTGTGGCGCGCGCGCTGGCGCGATCTGCGCTGGGGCATGCTGGCCGGTGTGGTGTTGTTCCTGTGCTACGTGTTCCAGATCGAGGGGCTGGCGCTGACCAGCTCCAACCGCAACGCCTTCATCACCGGCCTCAATGTGCTGGTGCCGCCGCTGATCGGCGTGCTGCTGGGCGCGAAGCTGGAGCGCCGCATCGTGATCGCGCTGCTGATCTCGGTGGCCGGGCTGTTTACCTTGTGCTGGGAAGGCAGCTTCCACTGGGGACGCGGCGATACGCTGGCGCTGCTGTGCGCGCTGTTCTTCGGCATCTATGTCAAGCTCATGGAAACCACCACGCGCAAGGTGGAGAAGCTCATGGCACTGACCGCCTCGCAGATCATCACGGTGGCCGTGTGTGCCGCCCTGTGGCTGCTGCTGACCGAGGTACCGCTGGGCTGGGCTGAGCGCAGCCAGGACCTGCCGGATTACATCGCTTACGTGCGCCAGGGCTTGCAACGGTATAGCGTGAATCTGATGTATCTGGGCGTGGTGGCCACCGCCGCCATCATTTCGCTGCAAACCTGGGGCCAGAGCCACAGCAGCGCCAACGAGGCGGCCGTGATCTACGCGTTTGAACCGGGCTGCGCTGCCATCTTCGCCTATTTCTGGCTGGGCGAGACGCTGGCTTGGAACGGCCTGCTGGGCGCGGCGCTGTTGATCTCCGGTATGATAGTGAGCCAATGGAGCACCGAGCGTCCCGCTACTGCCCTGGCGCCGGAGTAGTCGATGTCGTTTGCCAATTTATCCAGCCTCGCCAAGCAGCAGCCTTTGCGCCTGCTGCTGGTCAACGCGGGCGAGCCGGATACCATCACCTGGGCCGGGCTGATCCAGCCGCTGCGCTTGGCCGCAGCCCTGGTGGGCCGCGAGCTGCTGCAACTGGAGGTCATGACGCCATCCCAGGTCGTGCTGGCCCAGCCGGGCTGGCATGTCGCCTTGCTGGTGGCCGACGAGCACCAGGCACCGCTGTCGCCCGAGCAGACCCGTGCCGTGCTGGAGCGCTGCCGCTCGGCGCAGTACTGGGGCGGCGTGGGCGCCGGTGTGCTGTGGATGGCCAAGGCTGGCTTGATGGCTGGTGTGCGCATCGCGCTGCCGTGGGCCTTGTATGCCGATACGGAAGACATCACCGAACGCGCAATCCTCACGCCGCACCTGTTTGAGCTGGACGGCCGCCACCTGAGCTGCTGCGGCGGCGCCGCATCCCTGGACTTTGCGCTGACGCTGATCGAGCAGCTGTTTGGCGCCACGGTGCAGGCCACCATCAAGGAGAGCTTGTGCGTGGAGCGCGTGCGCGGGCCGGAGGAGCGCCAGCGCGTGGCGCTGCAGGCGCGCTTTGGCGCCTTGCAGCCGCGCCTGTCAGAGGCGGTGACGCTGATGGAAACCAATATCGAGGAACCGCTATCCACCGACGACATCGCCAACCTGGTTGGCCTGTCGCGCCGCCAGCTGGAGCGGCTGTTCAAGCAGTATCTGGGCAGCCTGCCGTCGCGCTATTACCTGGAGCTGCGCCTGCAACGGGCACGCCAGCTGCTGCTGGACACCAACCACTCGATCGTGCAGGTGGGGCTGATGTGCGGCTTCTCGTCCGGCTCGCACTTCTCCACGGCGTTTGGCGCGCTGTTCGGCAATACGCCGCGCGAGGAACGCCAGCGCAAGCTGACGCCGCCAGCCTGATCACGTCGCCGGCAGCGGCGCCATGCCGTGTGCGCTGGCCACCGTGCTGTCGGTCAGATCGGGCGCTGAACGCGGCAGCACGATCTGGAAGGTGACGCCGTGGCCCGGTGTGCTGTGCACCGCGATATGCCCGCCCAACACACCCGTCACCATGGTCTGCACGATGTACAGCCCGAGGCCGGAACCGCCCTGGCCCATACGCGTGGTGAAGAAGGGATCGTAGATTTTGCCGCGGTGTTCGGGCGCGATGCCGGCGCCATCGTCCACGTACTGGATATCGACGCGGTCATCCTGCTGGCGCGCGCTGATGCGGACCCGCCCGCTCGGTTTGCCGGCAAAACCGTGCACCAGCGTGTTCTCCAGCAGATTGCCCAGCACCTGCGCCAGCGGGCCGGGGAAACTGTCCATCTGCAGGCTGTCCTCGATATCGACCTCGATGCGGTAGGGTGTGGCCTTCCACGTATTGTGACTGCTGGCGATCACTTCCTCGACCGTGCGCCGCAACGGAAACTGGCGACGCCGCGCGCTGGCCTGATCGACCGCCAGCTCCTTGAAGTTGTCGATCAGCCCGGCGGCGCGGTGGGCGTTGCGCTCGATGATTTCACAGGCCAGGCCGCTTTGGGTGACGAAGTCTTCCACCGATGAACGTTTCAGCTTGCCGTCCAGGGCGGCCTGGCCAAAGCTGGCCAGATGCGCCTTGAGCGTGGTGGAGGCGGTCAGGGTGCTGCCCAGCGGCGTGTTGAGTTCGTGGGCGATGCCGGCCACCAGCCGTCCCAGCGATGCGACTTTTTCGGTCTGCACCAGCTGGTCGGCAGCGACGCGCAAGTCTTCGTTGGCCTGGCGCAGTTCGGCGGTGCGCTGTTCAACGCGCAATTCCAGCGCCGCGTTCAGCTGCTGGATTTCTGCTTCGCGCGCGCGGCGCACCACCACTTCCTGCTGCAGCTCGGCGGTGCGGCGTTTGACCATCACGCGCAGCTGGAGGATGAAGGCCATGGCGATGACGATGGCCAGCACCAGTGCGCCCAGCGGCCGGTAGTCGATTTCATGGTCAAACCGCACCACGGTCCATTTCTGCCGGAAGCTTTCGCGCTCGGACTTGGAAATCGTGGCCAGCGCCTGGTTCAGGATCGGCACCAGTTCGGACCAGTCGCTGCGCACGCCAAAGCCGACCTGGTAGCTGTATTCGGTTTCGCCGGAGACGCGGATGTCGTTGGCGCCCAGTGCTGCCAGCTGGTGGGTACCGGTCAAGAGCGGCGCCACCACGGCGCTGACTTCGTCGCGGTGCAGCAGGTCGAGCGCAACCTTGAAGCTTTCCGCCTGCACCGGCACGATGGTCGGCCAGTCGCGCGGCATTACCTCGGCCACGCCAGCGCGGGTGCTGGCGGCCACCTTCTTGCCGTTCAGATGGCTCAGGGTGGGCGCTGGCGGCGCGCTGGCGGCGGTGAAAATCACGATCGGCGAGGTGAGGTAGGGCTCGGTCAGCGTCATGAAGCGCTGGCGGCTGTCGGTTTGCGAGATGGCGGACAGCATATCGACCTGGTGCTGGTCCAGCTGGTTGACGACGTTGGCGGCGCCAGCGATGGGCACCAGCTCAAAGCGCACGCCCAGCAACTGCTCGACCCGGTGCACGAACTCCAGCGCAATGCCGTGCGGCTTGCCATCCTCGCCCAGCGATTCGATGGGCGCGCGGGCCGTGTCCACGCCCACGCGGATCACGGGATGGGCGGCCAGCCAGCCGCGTTGTGCGGCCGAGAGCGAGGCCAGCTCCGGCGCGGCTGCCAGTGGCGTGGCCACAGCCGCCAGCCACAGCCAGCATGCTATGCGTGCAATCCGAGCTAGTCCGAGCTGTCTCATAGCGCCTCTGGAAGAAAACCGCCTGCCGTGTCTGGATAGCATAAAGACTAGCATCCACGAAGACAAGCAGGCTGTTGCTTGTTGGCATGGTCGTTCTAACAAGTTTACTTTGCGGCCAAAAGTAAAAATTCTTGTCGCCATTTGAAAAGAGTTTTAGCATCCCGCTTTTTATAATGGGTCCCACGCGGCGCTGTGCCGCACCGTACCCACAATTGATAGGGAATGCCATGAACGCCAAAGATACGACCGTAACCACCCGTCCTGTGACTCGTCAGACTTTTGATGAGGTTCTGGTGCCGACTTATGCGCCAGCAGCGATGGTTCCGGTCCGTGCGTCGGGCCTGGACCTGTGGGACCAGGCTGGCAAGCATTATCTGGATTTCACCTCGGGCATCGCGGTAGCGGCCCTGGGCCATTGCAACCCGGTCGTGGTGGAAGCGCTGACGCGCCAGGCCAACACCCTGTGGCACCTGGGCAATGGCTACACCAACGAGCCGGTGCTGCGCCTGGCGCTGGCACTGACCGAAGCCACCTTCGCTGACCGCGCCTTCTTCTGCAACTCCGGCGCCGAAGCCAACGAAGCGGCACTGAAGCTGGCCCGTAAATACGCCCACACCAAATTCGGCGCGCACAAATCGCGCATCATTTCGTGCTACCAGTCGTTCCACGGCCGTACGCTGTTCACCGTGTCGGTGGGCGGCCAGTCGAAATACACCGAAGGCTTCGAGCCACTGCCACCGTCGATCGACCACATCACCTACAACGACATCGAATCGGCCCGCGCCGCCATCGGTGATGACGTTTGCGCCGTGATCGTTGAACCGCTGCAAGGCGAAGGCGGCGTGGTGCCAGGCGACAAAGCCTTCCTGCAAGAGCTGCGCGACCTGTGCACCAAAACCGGCGCCCTGCTGATCTTCGACGAAGTGCAATCGGGCATGGGCCGTACCGGTGAGCTGTTCCACTACATGAGCTATGGCATCACCCCGGACATTCTGACCTCGGCCAAAGCGCTGGGCAATGGCTTCCCGGTGGCCGCCATGCTGACCACCCACGAACTGGCCGCAACGCTGAACGTCGGTTCGCACGGCACCACCTACGGCGGCAATCCGATGGCTGCCACCGTGGCGCTGACCGTGCTGGAAACCATCAACCAGCCAGCCTTCCTGGCGCGTGTGAAAGAAGCGGGCAACAAGCTGCGTTCGACGCTGGAAAAACTGGTGGCCGATTACCCGCAAGTGTTCACGCAAGTGCGCGGCGCCGGCCTGCTGCTGGGCGTAGTGGTGACCGACGCCTGGAAAGGCCGTTCGAAAGATATCCAGAAAGCCGCTGAAGCCAACGGCATGATGGTGCTGATCGCGGGCATGGACGTAGTGCGCCTGGCGCCTGCGCTGATCGTGTCGGACGAGCAGATCGCTGAAGCTGACCGCATCCTGCGCCTGTCGCTGGACGGCATGCTGAAAGCAGCTTAATTTGTATCACGGCGGCGGATTAACGATCCGCCGCTTTACTTTCCGGCCCAGCGCGTTATGCGCGCCGGGCCTGTTCGCATTCTTAAGGAGTTCTCATGTATGTAGTCCGTCCGGTTGAACTTGCGGATATTGCAGCCCTTGAAGCGCTGGCCGCAGTGCCCATGCCGGGAGTGCATACCTTGCCCAAGACGCGCGAGAAAATTCTCGCCATGATCGAACTGTCGATCGCGTCGTTTGCAGCGCATGTTGATATCCCCAGCGAAGAGGCTTATCTGCTGGTGCTGGAATCGCCTGGCGATAAAAAAATCGTCGGTACCGCCGCCATGTTTGCGGCCGCAGGTTCCAATGGTACTTACTTCTCCTTCCGTAACGACGTGATCCAGCAGGTCTCGCGTGACCTGAACATCAGCCATAGCGTACACGCGCTGACGCTGTGCTCCGAGCTGACTGGCTACTCGCAGCTGTCGTCGTTCTATGTCGGCGAACGCGAACACGGCACGCCGGAAGCCGCACTGCTGTCGCGTGCCCGCCTGATGCTGGCCGTGCTGGCGCCGCACCGTTTCTCGGACCGCTTCTTTGTACCGCTGGCCGGCGTGACCGACAGCGAAGGCGGTTCGCCGTTCTGGGATGCGCTGGGCCGTAAATTCTTCAAGATGGATTTCCTCGATGCCGAACGCGTCATCGGTGGTGCGCGCAACCGCACGCTGATCGTCGAGCTGATGCCGCACTATCCGGTCTACGTGCCGCTGCTGCCCGGCGATGCGCAGGCGGCCATGGGCCAGATCCATCCGTCGGGCGAGCTGGCGTTCAACCTGCTGACCGCGGAAGGCTTCGAGGCCGATGACTACATCGACATCTTCGACGGCGGCCCGATCCTGCAGGCGCATAAGAACACGCTGCGCACCTTTACCGGCGCGCTGCAGCGCCGGGTGGCGACGTCGGTCGATTCGCCAGACCGTGGCCGCGAGCCGCAGCTGCGTTATGCCGTGTCGTCCGGTTCCGAACACAACTTCCGCGCCGTGGTCACGCATTGTCCGCCGCTGGAATCCCAACTGAGCGTAGCGCTGTCGGTAGAGGTACAAGAAGCGCTGCAAGTCGCCGAAGGCGATACCGTCATCTGCGTCAGAATATAAGAACGAGACCACCTATGTTAGTAGTACGCGCAATCAAAGCCGAAGACCTCGACGCCCTGTATGTGATGGCCACCCAGGTGGGCAGCGGCATGACCACGCTCAAGCCGGACATGAAGATGATGGGCGACCGCCTGAACATCGCCGTGGCCTCGTTTGCCGAAACCATCCCGCCGGAACAGCGTGACTATATGTTCGTGATGGAGGATACCGACACGGGCCGCATGGCTGGCGTGTGCGCCATCAAAGGTTCGGTGGGCTTGACGGAGCCGTTCTACAACTACCGCATCGGCACGCTGGTGCACTCGAGCCGCGAGCTCGATGTGTTCACGCGCATGGACACGCTGTACCTGTCGAACGACCTGACCGGCAGCACCGAACTGTGCTCGCTGTTCCTGCACCCCGACTACCGCAGCGGCAACAACGGCAAGCTGCTGTCCAAGAGCCGCTTCCTGTTCATCGCGCAGTTCCCGCATCTGTTCACGGAAAAGCTGATCGCTGAAATGCGCGGCTACCAGGAGGAGAGTGGCCGTTCGCCGTTCTACGAAGGCCTGGGCCGTCACTTCTTCAAGATGGACTTCGACCATGTCGATGCGCTGACCGCTGTCGGCAAGAAGTCCTTCATCGCCGAACTGATGCCGCGCCAGCCGCTGTACGTCGACTATCTGCCGCAGGATGCGCAGGAGGTGATCGGCAAGGTGCATACGTCGACCGCGCCGGCGCGCCGCCTGCTGGAGCAGGAAGGCATGTACTTCGAAGGCTACGTCGATATCTTCGACGCCGGTCCGGTGCTGCAGGCCCGCGTGTCCGAACTGCGCGCCATGCGCGACAGCACGCTGGCCGAGATTGGCCCCACCACCGACTGGGAATCGGCGTGCGCGCCGGAGGCTGCGGCGGCTGAACCTATCCTGGTGTCCAACACCACGCTTAAAGATTTCCGCATGATTCTGTCGCAGGCGGTGCCGGTCAACGGCACTGTCGCCTTGCCGGAAGCAGAGCAGCAACTGCTGCGCTGCCAAAGCGGCGACACCGTGCGTACCTTGACTCTCAATCCGAGGAAGAACAATGGCTAATATCAGCAACTTCATTAACGGCGAATGGCTCGCGGGCAGCGGCGTCGAACTGGTGACCGTCAATCCGGCCAATGGCCAGCAGACCTGGTCCAGCAACGAATCCACCGCGCAGGATGTGGCGCAAGCCGCTGCCGCAGCACGCGCAGCGTTTGACGCGTGGGCACTGACGCCGCTGGCGGAGCGTATCGCCGTCTGCACCCGCTTCCGCGATCTGCTGAAACAGGATGCAGAAGAGCTGGCGCTGCTGATCTCTGAAGAAGTCGGCAAGCCGCTGTGGGAAGCGCGCACTGAAGTGACCACCATGGCCAACAAGATCGATATCTCGGTCCAGGCACATGGCGCGCGCACCGGCGAAACCAGCAGCAAGGTCGCGGATGGCGAAGCGGTGCTGCGTCACCGTCCGCATGGTGTGTTTGGCGTGTTCGGTCCTTACAACTTCCCGGGCCACCTGCCGAACGGCCATATCGTGCCGGCGCTGATCGCCGGTAACACCGTGGTGTTCAAGCCTAGCGAATACGCTCCGCGCACCGCCGTGAAAACCGTGCAGCTGTGGGAAAAGGCTGGCGTGCCAAAAGGCGTGATCAACCTGGTCAACGGCGGCCGCGAAACCGGCATCTCGCTGGGCCAGAACGAGGTACTGGACGGCGTGCTGTTCACCGGCAGCTGCCAGACCGGCACCGCACTGCATAAACAATTCGGCGGCCAGCCAGGCAAGATGCTGGCGCTGGAAATGGGCGGTAACAATCCGCTGGTGATCTGGGACGCCAAGGAAGTGGATGCTGCCGTGTTCATGGCGGTATCGTCGGCCTTCATCTCGGCCGGCCAGCGCTGCACTTGCGCGCGCCGTCTGATCCTGCCGGTAGGCGCGGCGGGCGATGCCATCGTTGCGCGTCTGGTCGACGTGGCCAGCCGCCTGACCATCGGCGGTCCTGCTGCGGAACCGGCACCGTTCATGGGGCCTGTGGTATCGGCTGCTGTCGCCAAGCGCCTGGTGCAGGCGCAGGCCGACCTGGTGGCCAAAGGCGGCAAGCTGCTGCTGGAGATGAAACAGCTGGACGCCAATGCGGGCTTCGTGTCGGCGGGTATCGTTGATGTCACCGATGCCCATGGCATCCCGGACGAAGAGTGGTTTGGCCCGCTGCTGCAGATCATCCGCGTGGCGGACTTCGACAGCGCCATCAAGGCGGCCAACAACACCGCATTCGGCCTGGCCGCTGCACTGATCTCCAACGACGAAAACCTGTGGAAGATTTTCCAGGTGCGCGCACGCGCCGGCATCGTCAACTGGAACCGTCCAACCACCGGCGCCGCCAGCTCGGCGCCGTTTGGCGGCGTGGGCCAGTCGGGCAACCATCGTCCAAGCGCATACTACGCGGCGGACTACTGCGCGTATCCGGTGGCATCGATTGAAAACAATGTACTTGAAATGCCTGCGAAGCTGTCGCCGGGCATGCACTTCTAAAAGGTAGCAGCAATGTCCGCACGCGAATTCAACTTCGACGGCCTGGTCGGCCCATCGCACAACTATGCCGGTCTGTCGTTCGGCAATGTGGCGTCGTTCAACAACGTCAAGAGTGCTTCCAATCCCAAGCTGGCCGCGCTGCAAGGCCTGGCCAAGATGCGCGCCCTGGCAGCCCGTGGCTTTGGCCAGGCGCTGCTGCCGCCGCAGGACCGTCCGAACTTCCGCCTGCTGCGCAGCGTGGGTTTCACCGGCTCCGATGCTGAAGTGCTGGCCAAGGCCGCGCAGGAATCGCCGGTGATCCTGGCGTGCGCGTATTCGGCTTCGCCGATGTGGACTGCCAATGCTGCTACCGTGAGCCCGTCGGCCGATAGCGCCGATGGCCGCCTGCACTTTACTGCGGCTAACCTGAACAACAAGCTGCACCGCGCTTTTGAGCACGCCCAGTCGGCCCGTTCGCTGCGCGCCATCTTCAAGGATGAACAGCACTTTGCCGTGCATGACGCGCTGCCAGGTACGCCAGCGTTTGGCGATGAAGGCGCGGCCAACCACACCCGCTTGTGCAAGGACCATGGCAGCGCTGGCGTCGAGATGTTCGTCTACGGCCGCTCCGAGTTTGATACTTCGATCTCCGCGCCGAAGAAATATCCCGCCCGCCAGACGCTGGAAGCATCGCAGGCGGTCGCGCGCCTGCATGGGCTGTCGGCTGAGCGCAGCGTCTACATCCAGCAGAATCCGGATGTCATCGATCAAGGCGTGTTCCATAACGACGTGATCGCAGTAGGGAATGCCAATGCACTGTTCTACCACGAGCAGGCATTCGCCGATGAAGCCGGCGCGCTCGATCAGCTGCGCCGCGCAATGGCCGGCGTGGGCGCTGACCTGAATGCGATCCGCGTCGATACCGCGCAGGTGCCGGTGGCCGATGCGGTAGCCAGCTATCTGTTCAACAGCCAGCTGCTCAGCAAGGACAATGGCAAGATGGCGCTGGTGATCCCACAGGAATGCCAGGAGGTGGCCTCGGTTGCCGCCTACCTGCAAGGCCTGGTCGCCAGCGGCAACGCAATCGATGAACTGATTCACTTCGACCTGCGCCAGTCGATGCGCAACGGCGGCGGTCCTGCGTGCCTGCGTTTGCGCGTGGCGCTGACCGATGCCGAGGCCAAGGCCATGCATCAAGGCGTGGTGATGACCGAAGCGCTGTACCATACGCTGGTGGCCTGGGTGGAGAAGCATTACCGTGACCGTCTGGAGCCTGCCGATTTGGCAGATCCGCAACTGGCCATCGAAGTGCATACCGCGTTGGAAGAATTGAGCCGTATACTGGGGATGCCGGGACTCTACGACTTGTAATCCCGTCGTTTCACCCCCATCTGGGGAGGCGCCGCGTAGCCACAAGCCGGCGCGGCCCCCTGCAACAAAAAATACCTACAATGTATTGGAGAAGCGAAGATGAAACAAACACCACAAGACCTGCGCAAACAGACGCTGGATCTGGTCCATGCAAGCAAACCTGCCAGCGAGGTAGCAGCACTTATCGGCGCCTGGCTGGGCGCTCTGGATGACGAGGACCTGGCGGGCACTGCGCCCGGTAGCCTGGCGCCGGTTTTGTGGGAGGGTTTCACTCAAGCTGCCAAACGTAGTGGCACGGGCGCGCAAATCGCCAAGCTGCGCTACGACGATGGCCGCGGCGGCAAGGCCACCGCGCTGCTGATCCTGAACGACGACATGCCGTATCTGGTGGACTCCATCGTGATGGCACTGCGCAAACTGCGCGTGACCGCGAATGGCGTGCTGAATGCCGTGCTGCCAGTGGCGCGCGGTGCGGATGGCGCAGTCAGCGCCGTCGGCAATGCCGGCGACAAGCTGGAATCGTATGTGCTGGTGCTGCTGTCCGAAGACCTGCCGGAGGCAGAAATCGGCGCACTGGTAGACCGCATTGAAATGGTGTCGCGCGACGCCGCCGTGGTCCGCCGCGACCGCGCCGCCATGCTGGAACACTTCAGCCGCATCGGCGCAGAAGCCGCATCGCATGGTGAAGAAGGCAAGGAAGTTGCCGCTTTCCTGGAGTGGGCCAAGACCGAAGGCTTCGAGCCGTTCGGCTACGCCTACTATCAGGTCAAACCGGGCGTGCGTGAACTGGAACGCGACGTCCCTAGCCGCATCGGCGTGCTGCAGGATACATCGCATCCTGTGTACGGCACCTGCCTGGCAAACATCCCTGGTGATTTCGATACGCTGTCCAAGCGTGCGCACACGCTGTCGATCGTGAAGGCCGACGTGGAAGGTACGCTGCACCGCGATGCGCAACTGGACTTCATCGGCATCCGCCACACCGACGCGCAAGGCGCGATCCTCGGCGAATACTGCTTTGTTGGCCTGTTCACCCGCGCTGCGACGTCCACCCCGCTGAACCGCCTGCCGTTTGCGCGTGGCCGCGTAGCGCGCGTGCTGAGCATCGCTGGCGTGCGCCAGGAAGGCTTCCGCGCCGAGAAATTTGTTGAGATCCTTGAATCGCTGCCGCGCACCGAAGCGCTGGAAGCAGAGCCGGAATGGCTGGCCGAAGTCTGCGGCGCCGTGGTGTCGCTGTACAAACAGCCGCGCGCCAAGGTGTTTGCCCGCCGCGACGTCTATGCACGTCACCTGAATGTGCTGGTGTATATCCCGCGCGAGCGTTACAGCGCAAGCGTCGGTTCGGCTTTGGCCAAGGCGCTGCAAGCCAGCTCCGGCGCACAGCATGTCAGCTCGCAAACGCTGGTGGCCGATGGTCCGCTGGCGCGCGTCTACCTGATCGCCCAGGGCGCCCGCTATCCGCTGGACCTGGAAACCGACATCCAGCAACCGCTGCTGTCCGTGCTGGATGGCTGGCATGACCAGTTCTCCGTACTGGCCGATGCTGTGACCGACGTGCCGCTGCGCGCCAGCCTGCGCAAGATGTGCGCAACGCTGCCGACCGATTACGTTGCCGCCACCAAGCCGTCTGCCGCCTTCCACGATCTGGGCGCGATCCTGCGCAACACCGATCCATCGCGCGTGAACGTGCGTGTGGAAGCGGACAATGGTTCGACCACCATCCGCCTGTATTCGGTGGACCGCGTGCCGTCGCTGTCGACCATCCTGCCGGCACTGCAAAACGCTGGTGTCGCGATTGACCGCGAACAGGCTTACTCGCTGCGCGTGAATGGCGAGCGTCACTTTGTTACCAGCCTGTCGACGGATGCCGACAGCGCGGCCAACCTGGCCAAGCCGGAAGTGATTCCGGTGGCTGAAGAACTGTTCTCGGCCCTGTTCAACAACGAAGCGGAAGATGGCCGCCTGAATGGCCTGGTCATCGAAGGTGGCCTGAGCGTGCGCGAAGTGCAGCTGGTGCGTGCCTACATGAGCTACTGGCGCCAGACCGGCACCCGCTTCTCGGTGCGCTATATCGCTGAAACGCTGCGCAAGCAGCCAGCGCTGGTGAAAGAACTGGTGGATGCATTCCAGCAGCGCTTCAACCCTGCGCTGGACGAAGCCACCCGCGCTGCGGCCTTGGACAAGCTGGCCGACATCAAGAGCCGCCTGCCTGCCATCAACCACGCCGACAGCGAAGAAGTGCTGGGCGCCATGGCCACGCTGATCGGCGCCACGCTGCGCACCAACTACTTCCAGAACAATCAGAAGGGCGACAAGATCATCTTCAAGTTCGACACCAGCAATCTGTCGCTGGTGCCGGAGCCACGTCCGTTCCGCGAAATCTTTGTGTTCTCGCGCCGCTTTGAAGGCGTGCACCTGCGCGGCGGCCCTGTCGCCCGTGGTGGCCTGCGCTGGTCGGACCGTATGGAAGACTACCGCACCGAAGTCCTGGGCCTGGTCAAGGCACAGATGGTGAAGAACGCCGTGATCGTGCCGGCTGGCGCCAAGGGCGGCTTCGTGTGCAAGCAGATGCCGAAAGACGCCGTGCGTGAAACCATCGCGGCGGAAGGCGAAGCAGTGTACCGCCTGTTCATCGCCAGCCTGCTGGAAGTGACCGACAACCGCGTGCTGGGTAACATCGTGTCGCCTGCCGATACCGTGTGCTACGACGGCAACGATCCATACCTGGTGGTGGCGGCCGACAAGGGTACCGCAACCTTCTCCGACATCGCCAACGGCATCGCTGTGCAGCGCGGCTTCTGGCTCGGCGACGCGTTTGCATCGGGCGGCTCCAACGGCTACGACCACAAGAAGATGGGTATTACCGCCAAGGGCGCGTTTGAAGCGGTCAAGCGCCACTTCTACGAGATGGACCACGACATCCACGCATCGCCAGTGACCATGGTGGGTGTGGGCGACATGTCGGGCGACGTGTTCGGTAACGGCGCGCTGCTGTCGCGCAAACTGAAGATCGTGGCGGCGTTCGATCACCGTCATATCTTCCTGGACCCGAACCCGGACATGGAAGTCTCGTTCAAGGAACGCGAGCGTATGTTTGCGCTGCCACGCTCCTCGTGGGATGACTACAACAAGGAACTGATTTCGGCGGGCGGCGGCGTGTACCCACGTACCGCGCGCAGCATCGAGCTGTCGCCGCAGATCCGCGCCGTGCTGGATATTGAAGAAACCTCGCTGGCGCCTGAAGAACTGATGCACCGCATCCTGCTGGCGCCAGTAGACCTGTTCTACAACGGCGGTATCGGTACCTACATCAAGGCATCGACCGAAACCCACGCACAGGTGAAAGACCGCGCCAACGACAACATCCGTGTCAACGGCAATGAGCTGCGCTGCAAGGTGGTATCCGAAGGCGGCAACCTGGGTGCAACGCAGGCTGGCCGTATCGAGTTCGCATTGTCGGGCGGCCGCATCTTCACCGATGCGATCGACAACTCGGCCGGTGTGGATTGCTCGGACCACGAAGTGAACGCGAAGATGTGGCTGGACGTGGAAATGAACGCCGGCCAGCTGACCGAAGCTGACCGCAACCGCATCCTGAACGACATGACGCTGGACATCGAACGTCTGGTCCTGCGCGACAACACGCTGCAAACGCAGCTGCTGGTACGCGAGCTGCAGGCGCAAACCGACGCCGCTGTGCAGGATGGCTACGCCGCGCTGATCGCATCGCTGGAAGAAGAGGGCGCGCTGTCGCGTGAGCTGGAGCAGCTGCCATCGGTGGCTGAACTGGCGCGCCGCAAGGCCGATGGCCGCGGCCTGACCACGCCGGAACTGGCGGTGGTCATCGCCAACGTGAAGAACCGCTACAAGCGCATTCTGTCGGCGCTGCCGCTGACGGAAAACAGCTGGGCTGAATCGGTACTGAAACCGTACTTCCCGGATCTGCTGGTGGCGACCCGCCCTGCGCTGGCGCACCCGCTGGCAAATGCCATCCTGGCGACGGTACTGGCCAATGAATCGGTTAACCGTTGCGGTCCGCTGATGCTGCGCCAACTGGCTGGCGAGCATGGCGTGGATGAAGCGGATGTGATTCTGGCCTGGGGCCAGGCATGGTCTGCGCTGAATCTGGCACCTGTGTTCAACGCGCTGGATGCGGATGCGTTGAAGATCCCGCGTGCGGTGTCGATCAAGGTCGATGCCCGGACCCGCGTTCTGCAAAAAGCGGTCATCGAAGGCGCGCTGTCGGTACCTGCCGACCAGCTGCGCAATGGCGTGGCCGAGCTGACCAAACTGTTCGCGAAAGCAGAAACGCTGGCGCAGCTGAGCACCACGGACGGCCAGTCCGAAGCTGAACTGACCGCTGGCCTGCATGCCGAGTTTGTGCGTGCCTGGAAAGCGGTGGATGCGCTGGAATCGGTGGCGGCGTTTGTATTTGCGGCGCTGTCGGTACAACGTCCAGCAGGCATGGACCTGCCGGCCTTCCTGCAAGTTGGCCTGGCGCTGCGCGCGCAAGTGGGCATCGATACGCTGGAACGCGGCCTGAAACTGCCGGCAGCGAATCGCTCGCAGGAGCAACTGCGCAGCTACGCCCAGAACGCATTGCGCCGCACGCAGCAACGTCTGCTGGCGCAGGTACTGAAGCACGCTACCGGCGGCCACTCGGCGCTGGAGGCGGTGGAAGTGGTTGCCAACACGCTGGGCCTGTCCGGCTATGCGCTGGCGACGGATCTGGAGCAGGCGATGCTGGATGTGTGGGCGCTGTCCGAGGCGGTCAACGCCAGCACGGCGGCATTGGCGGCGTAATACGATGAGCGATTTGCCAGGAGCATTGCCTGAAGCCGTCCGTTCGCTGGCGGCAGCAGATTTCAGCGCCGTCGTGCAGCGCTTCACGGCGGCCGGATTCACGGTCGCCGAGCCGGCGGATGGGATCATCACGATCAAAGCGGCTGGTCCGCGTGATGCTGCGCGGCCGGCGGTGCTGATTTCGGTCGGCGTGCATGGCGACGAGACAGGGCCGATCGAGGTCGTGGCTTATCTGCTGGACGCCTTGTCGCATCAGCCTTCCGCGCTCGCGGTGGACCTGATGCTTTGCGTCGGCAACATCGGCGCAATCCGCGCTGGCAAACGCTTTATCGATGCAGACTTGAACCGCATGTTCCGTGCGCAGCGCGGCACGCTGGAAGGCACGGCGGAAGCTGCGCGCGCGGATGTGATGATTGCGGCGACCACGGACTTCTTCAACGATGCAGGCCCGGTGCGCTGGCACCTCGACCTGCATACGGCGATCCGTCCGTCGGTGTATCCAACCTTTGCCATCGTGCCGGAGCTAATTGCCGATCAACCGCGCACGCAGCTGATTGACTGGCTGGGCCTTGCGGAGATCGGCGCCATCATCATGAACCCGGCGTCGGTGGGCACGTATAGCTACTACTCGGCCGAGCATCATGCGGCGGCTGGCACCACGATTGAGCTGGGCCGCATCGGCACGCTGGGCCAGAACGACCTGACGCAGTTCAAGGCCGCATCGCAAGCGCTGGATGATCTGCTGCGCGGCGCACCGCTGCGCGAAGGCACGCAGCGTCCGCATATCTTCAACACGGCACGCCAGATCATCAAGCTGAGTGACCAGTTCCAGATGGCGTTTGGTAAAGAGACGCACAACTTCACCGCCATGAAACAAGGTGAAGAGATTGCGCGTGATGGGGATACGGTTTACACCGTGCAGTATCCGGAAGAGCTGGTGGTATTTCCGAATCCCGATGTGCGTGTCGGCTTGCGCGCGGGCCTGATGGTGGTACGCGTGGCCTGATCTTTACGCGTCTTTACACCTCGCGGGGTCATGGATACATGGATTAGTTCGTTAACAGGAACAGCATTGTCCTTAACCACGGAGTAAGAGCCATGACAACCGCAATCAGCAGCACATCCAGCAGCACCGGCGCCGCCACATTCGATCCATCCAAAGGCGCGGCACGTTTCGCATCCAAGGTCTTTAAAGACATGGATACGGATACCGATGGCAAGGTTAGCAAAGACGAATTTGTTAAAGGCCTTGAATCTAAAGGCGTTTCGTCCGACGACGCGACCAAGCAGTTCGACGCCATCGACAAGCAGGGAAACGGATCGATCACCAAAGACGATCTCGAATCAGCCATCAAGAGCGGTGATTTCAAGCCACCGCGTCCACAAGGCGGAGCACAAGGCGGCGGTGCAGCGCATGGTGCGGGCGGCGCAGGCGGTGGTGGCGGTTCAGGCAGCAGCAGCAGCGTCAGCGCCAGCAGCGCCAGCAAAACCTACGAGGCCGCTGACAAAAATGAAGACGGCACCGTCACCCAGCAAGAACAGCTGATCTACGACCTGGCCCAGGCCAGCAAGGCCGCTGCCACCAACCCTGCCAATCTCGGCACCAACATCGACCAGTTGGCCTAAGCAAGCCTTGGGGCCGCGCAAGCCCAAAGCACGGCCCGCTTGCATTTACCATACATCGGCTTACAGTGAGACTCTGCCCATAGATGGAGTCGATCATGAACGAAGCTGAAGTTTCTCCTGAAGGTGTGGTCACCATTCCTTATGCCATTCGTAAAGAGCTGGGTGTCGAGCATGGCGGCAAGATCGAGTTCATACGCGATCTGGACGGCATCATTGTGCTAGTAGGGCGAAACATCTCGCTTGATGTCATCAAGGGGATTTTGCCGAGGCCTGAGATTGATGGTTCTGTGGAAGAGCTCGTTGGCCTGGGAATTAAACGCGCCATGCTGGATCAAAAATGATTGGAATAGACACAAACGTTCTTGTTCCGTTCTTGATGGCAGATGACAGTTACCTTTGATCACAAAGCCAGCAAGATTCCCGGCATGCAGCGCATCGTTTGAACGCTTGCGCTACACTCCCAGTTTTCCTTCCGCAGGGAGTTGATGATGGCGATATCGATGTATCAATTGACGGTGCCGGCGTTTGTGCGCGGCTTGACGGTGCTGGCGGATTTGCTGAAGAAGGCCGAGGCGCATGTGGAGCAGCATGGCTCTGTGCCCGATGCCTTGATCTCTGCGCGGCTGGCCGATGACATGCTGCCGCTGTCGGCGCAGGTACAGCGCGCCAGCGATACGTCGAAGATGTCGGTGGAGCGCCTGACCGGCGTGGCCGCGCCCAAGTTTGAAGATAACGAAACGTCCTTCGATCAGCTGCAGCAGCGTATCGCCAATACCATCGCGTATCTGGAAAGCGTCAATGCGGAGCAGTTTGACGGCAGCGAAACCCGCACGGTCAAATTGAATTTTGGCGGCTTCCCGGACTTCACCGGCGAGAGCTATCTGCTGACCTTCGCACTACCCAACTTTTACTTCCACATCGCCACCGCCCACGACATCCTGCGTAATCAGGGCATCGCAGTCGGCAAGCGCGATTATCTGGGACCTTACGCTTAAGCGCGCACCAGCAGTGCAGTCAGGGTGACAGCCAGGCCAAGCAGCACCATGGCGGCGCCGGTAATGGCTGCCGGATGTACGCGGCGGGAGACGGTCGGGATTTTTTTGATCGGCATGGCTGGGCTCCTTCTTGGCTTGGGGTAACACTTGACTCAAGAGTAACCCGCACGCTATTTCCAATCTATACATGCCGCTGTATCAAAAGTAAGCACTTGTAACCTAACCCTTGTGGCGTAAGGGTTAAAGTTGTTTTTCTGGCACAAAATACCTATAGGGCCATGGCGCGGAAAGCCCTATAATCGCTGTGTTTTTGCCCGAACATATCTCCCACAAGGATTGCCTGTGAACCAAACGCTGGTCCAGAAACTGACCCGTACCAAGCTGGTCGATAATAAAAACGCAGAACAAGCTTCAAGCAGCAATACCCTGCACCGCTCTGTAGGCCTGTTTCCCCTGACAATGATCGGTGTCGGCGCCACCATCGGTACCGGCATTTTCTTCACCATGGTTGAAGCTGTGCCGAAGGCTGGCCCATCGGTGATCCTGTCCTTCCTCATCGCTGCAATTACCGCTGGCTTGACTGCGCTGTGCTATGCCGAGCTGTCGTTCCGTATTCCTGCGTCCGGCTCGTCGTATTCGTTTGCCTACGCGACTGTCGGTGAGTTCCTGGCCTTCATCATGGCGGCCTGCCTGTTGCTGGAATATGGCCTCGCTGCGAGTGCGGTGGCGATCGGCTGGTCGGACTACCTGAACAACTTCCTCAATAATGCCTTCGGCTGGCACATCCCCGAGATGTTGCGTACACCGAGCATTGTCTCCACCGCGCATGGCATTGAATTCCACGGCGGCCATATCAATCTGCCGCCGATTATCCTGGTGTGCCTGTGCTGCCTGCTGCTGGTGCGCGGCGCCAAGGAATCCGCCCGCACCAATGCCATCATGGTGATGATCAAGCTGGTCATCCTGATCTTCTTCGTGGTGATTGCCTTCAGCGGCTTTGATATAAACAATTTCCACCCATTCTTTAGCCCGGACGGCGGCACGCACTACACCGGCATGGCCGGTGTGACGGCTGCTGCGGCGACGGTGTTCTTCTCGTTCATCGGCCTGGACACGGTGGCGACCGCCGGCGAAGAAGTAAAGAACCCAACCCGCAATGTGCCGATCGGCATTCTGGCTGCACTGTGCATCGTGACGGTGTTCTACATGCTGGTTGCCGTGGCCGCGATGGGCGCGCAGCCTGCGGCCAAATTCGCCGGCCAGGAAGCCGGCCTCGCCGTGATCCTGCAAAACGTGACGGGCCAGACCTGGCCGGCGCTGGTGCTGGCGGCTGGCGCGGTCATCTCGGTGTTCAGCGTGACGCTGGTGACCATCTACGGCCAGACCCGGATTCTGTACGCGATCGCCAAGGATGGCCTGATTTCGCCGGTGTTCCAGAAGGTCAGCCCGCGCACCGGTTCGCCGGTGCATAACACGCTGATCGTCTGCATCGTGGTTGGCCTGGTGGCTGGTTTTGTGGATGCGACCTTCCTGTGGGATATGGTCAGCATGGGGACGCTGACGGCGTTCAGCGTGGTGTCGCTGGCGGTGCCGGTGATGCGCCGCAAGGCGGGGCCTTCGGCGGAAAAAGGCTTCCGCGTGCCGGGCGGTCCTTACCTGGTGCCTGGCCTGAGCATCGCCGCCTGCCTGTACCTGATGTTCGGCCTGTCGCTGACCACGTACACGGTGTTTGGCATCTGGATGAGCGCGGCAATTCTGACCTACCTGCTGTACGGGATGCGTCATTCGCGCCTGAACTAAGGCACTGCAAAATTAAAAAAGCCCCGGCCGCTGATGCGTGCCGGGGCTTTTTGCCATTTTGACGTGTGCGAAAGCAGCTTATTCCGCTTTGGTTTCTGGCTGGCTGCCCAGGTAGAGGCGCAGCACCAGGCCGGACAGGGCGATTGCAGCAGGCAGGTTTTCGATGATGGTCAGCATAGTTTTCTCCAGTAAGGTGATATTCGATTAGCCGCGCGAGGCGAAGTAGCGCAGTTCGGCGGACAGGCTAGGGGAGTGACGCTCGCAGTCATTCGCCAGGCTGTTCAGCCACCAGATGGTTTCTTCCGTGTTGCGCTGCGACACAGCTGGCTGCACCGCGAAGATCGCGTCAAACAGTTGACGTGCTGCGGTGGCAATATTGGCGAAGTAGCCAGGGGTGGCGATGCTGTCGTAGGTCGTTGCGCTCATCAGAGACTCCATAAATGTTCGTTTGTTGCGTTGCAGTATGCTCGCATTTCAGTAATAAATAAACTTTTGATTTATGATACGAGCCATAAGTATTCAATATAACTTGAGTTTCCCCAATGAAAAAAAGCGCTTGAAGCCCGACTGCCTTGCGGTATGATTGCTGTCCAATTGGCAATGGTTTGATGGGGTTGGGATGTCTCTGCGCACAAAATTCATGCTGGCTTTGTTGTTGACCGGATTGGCGGCAGTAGCAATGGTGGGCGGGCTGGCCTATGTCGGCATGACCAAGAAGGTGGACAGTATCCGGCGCGAGCGCGCGGCGGAGCACTTCCATGAGGCTGTCACGGCGTATGTGCAGCAATACGGTAGCTGGCAGGCCAGTCCCGGCAAGGATGGCTTTGATACGTTCATGCATGGCCGCAGGCAGGTTGAGGATCGTGCGCCACCGCCGGAGGGACGCCGGCCGCCGCGCGAAGATGGGGGACCGGGGCCGGAGTCTGGGCGTCGTGGCGAGCCACCATTCCACTTCATCCTGGCCGATCAGAATTTCAATGTGGTGCTGGGCGCCGGGGTCTATGAACATGGCGAGCCGTTGCCGGAATCGGCGCGCAAGAATGCACGGCCGGTCGAGGTGCAAGGCCGCGTGGTGGCTTACGTTTCGCCAGAGGGCGTGCTCACGCCCAGCAAGGAAGAACAGCAGTATCTGGACGCCATGCGCGATGCGCTGTGGTTTGGCGTCAGTGGCGCGGCAGTGCTGGCGCTGGCGCTTGGCCTGCTGTTAAGCCGTAGCCTTGGCCGTACGCTGGGCCATCTGACCAGCGCCGTGCGCGCCATGCATAGCGGTTCGCTCCTGCAGCGCGTACCGGTCGAGGGCAAGGACGAAGTGGCCGAACTGGCGGCTGCCTTCAATGCCATGAGCGAGAAGCTGGCGCGTTCGCATGAAGAGTTGAGCGACTCGCACCAGACCATCCTGGTTCAGGCCGAACAACTGCGCGAGCTCAGTGTGCGCGATGCGTTGACCAAGCTGCATAACCGCCGCCACTTCGACGAGCAAGCCACTACCCTGTTCAGCCATGCGGTGCGCCACAAGCGGCCATTCAGCGTAGTGATAGGCGATATTGATTTCTTCAAGCGTATCAATGACAACTTCTCGCATGCCACCGGCGACATCGTGCTGCGCCAGGTGGGCGAGATCCTGCGCAGCCATATGCGGTTGAGCGACCTGGTGGCGCGCTACGGTGGCGAGGAGTTCGTGATCGCTTTCCCCGAGACGGAGTTGCCGCAAGCGGCCGCTTTGTGCGACAAGCTGCGTGGCATCATCGAGAGCTTCCCGTGGCACCAGGTACATCCGGAATTAAAGGTCACGATGAGCATGGGCGTGTATGCCGACCTGGCGGCCGGCACCGCCGAAGCGATGCTGCAAAAGGCCGATGCGCTGCTGTACCGCGCCAAGGAGACGGGCCGCAACCGCGTCTGCTTCTCCTGACTATGAATGGCGGTCCAGCCAGCGGCCGCCGAACATGGTGCAGATCAGCGAGAATACGATCAGCACGATGCCTGCCCACTGCCAGCCGGTGATGGTGTCGCCCAGGGCCAGCATGCCGGAGGTGATGCCGACCACCGGCACGCCCAGGCTGAATGGCGCCACGCGGTTGACGGGATGGCGCTTGAGCAGGCGTGTCCACATCGCATAGCCGATGATGGTGGACATCCAGCCGATATAGGCCACCGCAATCCAGGTTGTGAATGGTGCGCTGGTCCACTGCCAGCGCGTGGCGGGATCGTCGAACGCCAGTGACAGCAGGACGAATGGCGCGATCGGCACGGCGCCGCACCAGACGATGAAGCTGATGACGTCAAAGTCCGGCGTCTCCTTCTGCGCGCGGCGCACGACGATATTGGAGACGGCCCACATGGCAGCGCCGGTCAGGCATAGCACGAAGCCGGCGGGCGTGATGTCGCTGGCGCTGGTGGATTGCAGGGAGCTGGTGGCAAAGCAGGCCAGGCCCACCGCCGCCAGCATCAGGCCTGCGATCAGCGCGCGGCTGGCGTGTTCCTTCAACAGCATGAAGCCGAAGATGGCGGTGAAGAAGACTTGCGTTTGCAGGATGACCGAGGCCAGCGAGGCGGACATGCCGACTTTCAGCGACAGGAACAGCAGGCCGAACTGGCCGACGCCCTGGCTCAAGCCATAAGCGATGACCCACTTTGGCGCCAGCTTGGGCGGGCGCACGAAGAAAATCAGCGGCAGGATGGCGAAGACATAGCGCGCCGCCCCCATCTGGAACGGCGTCAGGTTGCGCAGGCCAACCTTCATTGCGACGAAGTTGGTGCCCCAGATGAGGACCACCACCAGGGCGGAGAGCAGGTCGCGGGTGGTAAGGTGAGAGGACGATGGATTCATCGTCCTATGGTAGCAGCCTAGCTGACGTCGCGCAGGATTGCTTCGCGGTGGGTGATGATCTTCACGGCATCGGCCTGCAGCAGGCGGATGCGGCGCTGGACCAGTGGCCAGCCGGACCACGGCACGGCATTGGCGTCCGGCGCCATCGGCGTCATGAGCGGTTCGATGTCAGCCTGGTCCGGATCGAGCGCGTGCTCAAGGATCTGCACTACCTGATCGTGGCTTTGTTCCAGCATCGCATGGACCGGGCCGACCGGCAGCTCTTTCGTGTGACGGCGCAGGATGGCCCGCAACGCCGCCACGTGCGCCACCAGCAGGTAGTTCTGCACGATGAACAGGTTGATGTCTTCCACCGCGCGCTGTTTGCTCGATGGCTCGTCCAGCATCCGCACCAGCGCGGAACTCAGCGCGGCCAGGCTGTCCATCAGGCGCTTGCGTTCGATACGGTAGGCGAAATCGTCCTTGCCTTTGCCTTGCAGCAGATCGAAGCTGGCCTGCATATAGCTCAGGTTCACGTCCAGCACCTGGCGCACCAGGCGTGGCAGGGTTTGATATTCCCAGTTGGCCAGCACGAAGCTGAACGCCGTCGCCACTGCGGCGCCGACGATGGTGTCGACCAGGCGTTCCATAATCAGGTTCTCGTTGCCCGGGGCGATCAGATACATTTGCAGCAGGATCATCACGCTGACCGCCACCGCCGCGTAGCGGTAGCGCAGGTAGACAAAGGTGGGCATCGCCACGGTCGACAGGATCAGCGCACCGAGGATGAAGGCGGGATAGTTCAGGAACTTGATGATGAGCGCGGTGAGCACGCAGCCGATCACCGTGCCAACGATGCGGTCGCGCCGGCGCTGCTTGGTCATGCTGAAGCTGGGCTTCAGGATAATCACGATAGTCAGCACGATCCAGTAGCTGTGCGCCGCATACGGCAGCCATGCGCCAACCACCAGGCCCGCCGAAATTGCCATCGCCACGCGCAGCGAGAAGCGGAAGATCGGCGAGTCCCAGCGCAGGTGCGACAGGATCATGCGGAGTTCATACTTCTGCTGCGACAGGAAAGGTCCCATGTCGGCGTCGGCCCAGAATGGCGTGGTGTCGTAGATCTTCTGGCTGGCCTGATGCAGCTCGCCGATCATCTTGATGATGGCGCGGATCTTGTTGCGCTGCGCGCGCAGCACGGCCAGCGCCTCCTGCTGCGGCTTGCCGTCGTCGATGCGCTGCTGGATCGCGGCCAGTTCGGCTTCAATCGCATCCAGCTCCGGTTCGTAGCTGATCTCGGCGTACGAGGCTTTCTTGCGCGTGACGTCGTAGGCCACCGATTCGATATCGCGTGCCGCCTTATAGGCCAGGTCATGCAGCGTTTTCAGCACTGGCGAGTCGACCAGGTGGGCGCGCAGCTGCGCATAGTCGGTGTGGGTGGACAGAATCAGCTCGTACAGATCCAGCATGCAGACATGGACCTGCACCACGATGGCATCCTTCTCGTTCTGGTGCGAACGCAGGATCAGGTCACGCGAGGCTTGCTGGCGGTCGGCCAGCAGGCTTTGATGACGGATCAGCTTATTGAATTGTTCGGTGAGGTTGTAGCGCGTGTCGTAGAAGTCGGCCTTGATGTCGATGTAGGCCGCCAGTTCAAACAGCGCCTCCGCCAGCACCTGCTGCTTGATGCGGTGGCGCAGCAGCCACGAGATCCCCATGGCGTAGGCCAGATAGGCCACCGCACCCAGCGTGAACAGGCCGGTGTGGATGAAGGACTCGCGTGCCGTCATGTCGTGTTCCATCGACATGGTCATGATGAACAGCGTAGCCAGTTGCAGCGGCATCGACTTCTTGCCGTAGACGACCATCATGCAGGCGCCAAAGCTGACCACCACCAGCATCGCCATCAGCAGCCAGTGGAACGGCGCACACAGGCTGATTAACAGGGTGACCGCGCCGCACAGCAGCACCGACGCGCTCATCTCGTTGAACTTGTGGCGCAAGGGACTGGGCATGTCCATCAGCGCGGTACAGAGCGCGCCGATACACACCGTCATGGCGACCGCCATGTCGGCGAATTGCAGGGTGATGAGGGTGACGCCGACCAGGCCCGCAGCAAAGCGCAGGCCAAGCGAGAAGTAGTGGCTATAAAAGAAGGTTCGGAAATTTAACGCGTAATGCATGGCCTGGGCCTTGTGGGCAGCTTGCATGCACACCACAGGATCGCCGTGGTGTGCATGTTGAATGACGCAGAGGGACTACTTTTTTACAGTACAGAGAGAACCGGGTAGCGGCGCCACTCCGGTTCCGCATGACGTTTGCCGTTGGCGAAGATGAAGCCCAGTACCGCATCCTGGTCCGACAGCAGCGCCGGGTTGGCGGTCTTCCATGCTTCAAACCTGGCTTTCAGCTCAGGCTCGGTTTCCAGCATCTCCAGCGCCAGGTCTTCGAATACATAGTCGGAGAAGGTTTCTTTTTTCTCCAGCACGCTGTTGAAGAAACCCCAGCGGAAGAAGGAGTCGTGGCCTTGCGGTTCCAGCGTTTCGACAGCGTAGCGGGCGTTGGCCTGCTTGAGCGGGATGAAGTAGTCGCCCGGCTGCACGGTGAAGCTGCCGATGCGCGCTTCCAGCTGCACGTCGTCGTGGTACATATGGCCTTCGTAGGCGTTGGCGCGCGAAGTCACGGAGGTGATGTGGTAGTACTGCGCTTCCACGGTCGATGCTTCGTCAAAGCGGGCCATCTCGACGCCGTTCCATTGCAGGCGTTCGATGGCTTCGCGCCAGGCTTGCGGCACGATGTAGCCTTTCGGCGCACGCACGGTGGCTGCCGGTACGAAGCTGTTGTAGTAGGCGATATCCTTTTCCCATGGCTGGCTGCGGTCGTAGGACAGACGCTGGTAGTTGCCCAGCAGGCTGGCGCTGCGCTTTGCTTCGTAACCTTTGAAGCGGAAGGTCGATGGATTGGCTTCGTCCATTTTCCAGGCCACGGTCCATTCCTTGGCATTGGCGGCCTGCTCGCGGGCGGCGGCGCGCAGCTGCTTGATCTGTTCACCGTGCTGGATGGTGAAGTCCATGGTCACGTCCAGCAGGGCGCGCATGGAATCGTAGCGGTCCTTGTAGGGCTTGAGCATATGCGTTTCCGGCATGAAGCCGATCACGTGGTGCAGGGCGGCGAAGCCGGTCGAGAAGCGCGGCACCTCCAGGAACTCGGCGATGCCGTCGTCTGGCGTGTCCTTGACCGGATTGACGTAGGGGCAGGTTGGCCAGCCTTTGGCGTCCATCTCCTTGTAGATGTGCGGCAGCATGGTCTCGCGCAGGAAAGGACCGAGGCCGTAACCCAGCTTGTCCGCCTGCGTATGGATCAGCGTCATGGTGTACGGATAGTCGGCGCCGTTGGAGGTGTGGGTATCGACCATCACGTCCGGGTCCCAGCTGGTCAGCAGCTGGTTGAAGATGCGGGCGTTGAGCGTGTCGCACTTCACGAAGTCGCGGTTCAGGTCCAGGTGGCGGCTGTTGCCGCGGAAGCCGAATTGCTCCGGTCCGTCCTGGTTCACGCGCGAGGTGTTGGCGCGGTTCAGCGCACCGTCCACGTTGTACAGCGGGACGAACAGCAGCACGGTCTTGCCCAGCGCTGTCAGTTTGACTGGATCGAAGCACAGGTCGCGCACGATGGCCATGCAGGCATCCACCCCTTCGGGTTCGCCGGGGTGGATGCCGTTGTTGTTGAAGAAGACGGTGCGGCCTTCGGCCTTGATCTGGGTGCGGTCATGCACGCCGTCGGCGCTGACGACGCCGGCGTGCACGGGAATGCCGCCGTCGGACGTGCCGATCTGTTCAAACCGCAGCACGTGCGGGAAGCGTTGCGCCAGCTCTTCGTAGAAGGCGATGCAGTCGCTCCAGGTGGTGGTCTGGTTTTGATTACCTTGTTCGTACGGCGTCGGCATGTCTGGGTGCATGGTCGTCTGGATCTCAGCGGGAATGTCTAGGGAATGCAAGCTGGATAAGCTTGCTGTCGAGGGCGAGATTGTATCATCGATGCCCGTTTTTTAAGCGCCCGCTCACAGGTGTTGAGTTGCTTCAAGGTAAATTTATCCAATGGTGCTTTACTGGTTTTCTTGTCGATCAGCCGGGAGAACCGTATGCGGGCCGTGATAGTGGTGATATTGCTGGCACTGGTGTGCCGCTGGGGCGTGGCCCAGATCGGGCCGAAGTATGTGATTGAGCTGCGCGGGCAGGGCGGCGCAGCGACGGCTGGCATGGCGCAGGGACGCGTGCAACTGGCCGGGCACGGGCTGGCGCTGGTGCGCTTTCAGGGCTTGAGCTTGCTGGTGGTGGATGCGGATGGCGAGGCCTACAGCGAGGACGCTGCGCGCGCGTGGCCCGAGGCGGACCTGCTGCTGGTGCTGCCCGCCAGCGCGGGGCATTACGCTGGCTTCGCGCCACTGCAGGCGTTGCGGAATGGCGTGCCAGTGATCGTCGGCGAGGTGGACGCCGCGCCAGTGAGCGCAGGCGGGCCGCAGCTGTATCCCATGCAGGTGTGGAACGCGCTGGACCTGCGCAAGCAGAACACCCGGCTGCGCGTGACGGCCATGGCGGGGGGCGCAGAGGCGGCGGCGATTGCGGGTTACATGCTGGAGATGGGCAACAGCCGTTCATCATACCGGCTGTACGTCAGCGCGGCGGAGGCAGCAGCGGCGGAACTGGCCCAGCGCATGCCGGGCGCCGACCTGGCGCTGGTGGCCGGACCCAGCCTGCTGCAGCTGAACCGCGGCGCACCGTCCGGCGCGCCCGCTGCGCTGACGGCGGCCGGCTACGCCTTCACCGCCATCAAGCGCTGATTACTTCTTGGCGTTGGTTTCCACCCACGTGGCGTAGGTGTCGATGAATTTCTTGAGGAACTGTTTGGTGCTGTCGTTATTGAGCTTGCCGTCAGCGCCCAGCAGGTTGGCGGCGCCGCCGATATACGCTTCCGGCTGCTGCAGCAGCGGCATGTCGAGGAACACCGTGCACTGGCGCAGATGGTGGTTGGCGCCAAACGCACCGGTTGCGCCCGGCGAAATGCTGACGATGCCGGCCGGCTTGCCGCTCCACACGCTGCTGCCGTAAGGACGCGAGCCAACGTCGATGGCATTCTTCAGCGGTGCGGGAATCGAGCGGTTGTATTCCGGCGTAAAGAACAGCACGCCATCTGCGTCCTTGATGCGCTGGCGGAAATGCGTCCACGCCTGCGGTGCGGTCGCGCCGTTTTCTTCCAGATCCTGGTTGTAGATGGCCAGCTCGCCGATTTCGACAATCTCGAATTCCAGCGACGGCGGCGCAAGCGCAATGATTTCGTGGGCGAATTTGCGGTTCAGCGAATCCTTGCGCAGGCTGCCGATCACAACGGCGATCTTCTTGGCGGGCATGACATCTCCTTCGGTGGGTGGGCGGAAACAGTAATGTAACCCATCCAGAAAAAAAGCCACGCCGCATTACTGGGGCGTGGCTTCTGGCTTAAGAGATATGGCGGCTTATTCGGCGTTCATTTCCTTGAGCAGATTGTCGGCGTGGTCCACATGCTTCATGTTCCACAGGATGTAGCGCAGGTCGACCTGGATGTCGCGGGTCATGGCCTTGTTGAAGTCCCAGTCCGAGATGATGGAATCGAGCGTGCCATCAAACGCCAGGCCGATCCACTCGCCCTTGCTGTTCAGCGCGGCCGAGCCGGAGTTGCCGCCGGTGATGTCCAGCGTGGCCAGGTAAGCCACAGGCACCGACTTCAGCTTAGGATCGACGTACTTGCCGAAGTCCTTGTCCTTGATCGCTTTCAGCTGTGCGGCTGGGGCATTGAACTCGCCCTGGCCGGTGGCCTTGGCAGCCACACCTTCCACGGTGGTGAAGGCCTTCCAGCTGGTGCCGTCAGCGCCCTTGTCGCGGCCGGCGATCTTGCCGAAGGTCACGCGCAGGGTGCTGTTGGCATCAGGGTAAACTGCCTGGCCCTTGCTGTGCATGTAGGCGATCTTGGCCTTCATGTAATTGGCGTAGGCTTGCTGCAGCTTGCCGCCCAGTTCTTCATCTTCCGCTTCCGATTTCAGGTCGGGCTCGTACAGGGCCACGGCAGCTTTGATGAAGGCGTCGTCGCTGGCCTTGAAGTCGGCCGGCTTGCGCTCCAGCCAGGCTTTACGCTCGGCGGCGTCGCCCAGCTTGCTGCCGGCGTACAGTTTGTCCAGTGCGGCTTGCAGATCGGCGGCGCTCATGCCGTCCTTGATGCCGACCACGGAATCAAATGCAGCGTTGCGCTGGGCCGCCGGCTGGGCCGCGTACTTGGTCAGGCTGTTCATGACCAGCGCCTTGTCGACCTTCTCATCGTAGTTGCGCACCAGGGCGTCCACCGACGATTTGATGCGCGGCACGTCACGCACCTGGAAGCCCGACTTGCGCTCGGCATCTGGCTTGGTGTTTTCATTGGCCAGGCGGTACAGCGTGCGCGCGGTGTTCAGCAGGCGTGGGCTGGACGATGCCAGGTTATAGTCACGCTGAGACTCCGCATCGCGCTGGGCAATCAGCTTCTCGACGGCCTCGATATCGCTGGCGTACTCGGCTTTGCGTTTGGCGTCGGCATTGATCCACTGCTTGAGCGCTTCATGCTCGGAAGTTTTACGCTTCAGCATATCGCTGCCGGCGTAAGAGTCCAGCATGCCCTGGCGGTTCTTGTAGTAATTGTTGATGCTGGCCACTTGCGAAGCGTACTTGAGCGCAGTGTCCTTGTTGTCCTTGGTGGTGTCGGCGATGATGGCCAGTTTTTCCGCCGAGGTCTTCACGAAGGCCGGGTAGCTCCAGTCAAAAGTAAAGGCCACTTCCGATGGCAGACGGTGACGGTTGGTGCGGCCTGGGTAGCCCAGCACCATGATGAAATCGCCTTCCTTCACGCCTTCCTTGGCCAGTTTCAGATAATGCTGCGGCACGTAAGGGACGTTATCCTTGCTGTAGTCAGCGGCCTTGCCGTCCTTGCTGACATAGGCGCGGTAGAAGCCATAATCGCCGGTGTGACGTGGCCACATCCAGTTATCGGTATCGCCGCCGAACTTGCCCACGCCTTCAGGCGGTGCGTGCACCAGGCGCACGTCACGGATTTCCAGTTGCTTGATCAAGTAGAACTCCAGGCCGCCGTAGTAGGACGACACGGTGCAACGGTGGCCGGCGTCTTTTTCGCACGCGGTCTGGATCGCCTTGGTGTTTTTCTCGATCGCGTCGCTGCGCGCCTTGCCGCTCAGCTTGGCCACTTCCAGCGTGACGACCTGCTTGCTGACATCGGTGACCGCCTTGGTCACGAAGATGCGGCTGCCAGGTGCGGCCGGCAGCTCTTCGCCCAGATTGTGGGCCAGGAAACCGTTCGCCAGCAGATTGCGCTCAGGCGTCGAATTGTGCGCGACGCTGCCATAGACGCAATGGTGGTTGGTTGCCACCAGACCTTGCGGCGACACGAACGACGCCGAGCAACCGCCCAGGCTCACGATAGCGCCCATCGGGAATTCAGTCAGTTTGGTCAGGGTGGCTGGATCGAGTTTCAGGCCGGCGGCCTTGAGATCTTTGGCTACTTGTGGCAGCTGCTGCGGCATCCACATGCCCTCGTCGGCATAGGCATTGGCGCTCAGGATAGCGAGCGCGATCAGAGTTTTTTTCATGTCTCGGTATGAAGTGGTTGAAAAGCGCTGAGCAGTATAACAATGAAATCCGGGGTCAGGTCCGTCATTTCTACACGGCCTCTGCCGTAGCGTGCGCTACTGCAGAGGCCGTGTAGAAATGACGGACCTGACCCCGGAGTGGGCCGAACTTGTTTACTCGGCTTTGATGGCTTCGATCTGGATCGCCAGTTTGACTTCTGGCGAGAAGGCGGGCAGGCCGTAGTTGAGGCCGAAATCGCTGCGCTTGAACTCGGCAGTGGCGTCGGCGCCGCAGACTTCACGCTTCAGGCGCGGGTGGATGATGCACTTGAATTTGTTCACTTTGAGCGCGACGGGCTTGGTGACGCCCAGCATGGTCAGTTCGCCGTCCACGCTCACCAGCTGTTCGCCTTCAAATTTGAAGGATTTGCTGACGTAGGTAATGGTCGGGAATTTTTCAACGTTGAACATGTCTGCGCCCCTGGCGTGGCTGTTCATTTTGTCGAAGCCGAAGTCGATCGAGGCCGGGTCGATTTTGATGTCCAGGCCGCCGGTCCTGGCGGCGCGGTCCATGGTGACGGTGCCGCTGGTTTTGTCGAACTTGCCGCGCCATACGGACAGGCCCATGTGGTCGGCCTCGAAGCTTGGATAGGTGTGCGTCGGGTCGATGTTGTAGGTGGCGGCAATTGCGGAAGTCGCGGACGCGGCCAGTAGCGCGGCAATCAGGATTTGTGCTTTCATCGTGTCGGTTTCTCCGTGCTTATTGGCCGGCGACCACGTGGAATTTGAGGATGACGTCGTCCGCTACCATGCTGGTGTCTTTCCATTCGCCTTCGCCGATGTTGTAGGCCAGGCGTTTGATTGGCAGCACGCCGTCAAATACCTGGTTCTTGCCGTCGGCCTTGACGGTCAGCGGGAAGCTGACGTCGGTCGCCTTGCCTTTGATGGTCAGCTTGCCGGTCACGGTCAGCTTGCCGGTGCCGGCTGGCTTGATCGAGGAGGAGACGAAGGTGGCTTTGGGGAATTGCGCGGCGTTGAACCATTCTTTCTTGGTGACTTCCTTGTTGTACTCAGGATCGCCCAGGTCCATGCTGCCGGTCTCCACTTCTACCGTGGCTTTGGCCGCGTCCGGCTTGGCGGCGTCGTAGTCGATCGCGGCGGTGAATTTCTTGAACTTGGCATCGACCGGCACGTTCATTTGCTTGAAGGTGGCGGTCACGGTGCTTTTGGCCGGATCGGTTTTCAGGGCGGCAGCGCTGGCGGCAAAGGCGACACCCAGCAGGGAAACAAGGGCGATTTTTTTGATGGTGGTCATGGTAGGGCTCCAGTGGGTGAGGGTTACAGCGGCAGCATGCGTTTGAGCGTGACGTCGCGGTCGATGAAGTGATGCTTGAGTGCGGCCAGGGCATGGGCAACGACGGCGGCTGCCATTGTCATGGTCAGAACATAATGAACGGTTTTTAAAGTTGCCTTAAGTTCAGGGTCCGGAGCGATCACGGCAGGCATCTGCCACAGGCCCAGGTAGACCACCGGCACGCCGGCGGCATAGGTGTAGAAGTAGCCGGACAGCGGCACGGCAAAGATCAGGAAGTACAGCAGGTAGTGCATGCCGTCGGCAATTTTGTGCTGCCACACGGGAATCGAGGCCAGCGGCGGCGGCGGACGGTTGGCCTTGCGCCACAGCACGCGGATCACGGCCAGGCCCAGCACGGTGACACCCATCCATTTATGCCACGAGAAGTATTTCAGCTTGGTGGGGGAAAAGCCGGGGATGGCAACCATCGACAGCCCCAGGAAGAAGGTGGCAATGATGAGCAAGGCGACTAGCCAATGCAGCAACATGGCGATTTTGGTATAGCGTGGCATAAAGCAGCTCCGTTGGAATAGTACGTGTTAGGACTAAATATACCAAAGAATTCTGAGACGTGCTTGAAGAGGCCGGATTTGCATGAAAAAAGCCCCGGGGACGCTGATTGCGCCGCCGGGGCTAGTGTAAGGCAGATTGCCTGTTTACATCAGATGGCTTTTGCCAGAGCTGCAGCAATGCCGATGTAGTTGGCTGGCGTCATCGCCAGCATCAGGTCTTTGGCTTCCTGTGGCACGGCCAGGCCGTTGATGAACTCTTGCAGCGCCACTTTGGAGATGCCCTTGCCGCGGGTCAGTTCCTTGAGCTGTTCGTACGGGTTGGCGATGCCATAGCGGCGCATCACGGTCTGCACCGGCTCGGCCAGCACTTCCCAGTTGGCGTCCAGGTCGGCTTCGAGGCGGGCCGGATTGACTTCCAGCTTGTTCAGGCCGCGCAGGCAGCTGTCGTAGGCCAGCAGGGTGTAGCCGAAGCCGACGCCGATATTGCGCAGCACGGTCGAATCGGTCAGGTCGCGCTGCAGGCGCGAGACCGGCAGTTTTTCCGACAGGTGTTTCAGCACGGCGTTGGCCAGGCCCAGGTTGCCTTCGGAATTTTCGAAGTCGATCGGGTTGACCTTGTGCGGCATGGTCGACGAACCGATTTCGCCAGCTTTGAGCTTTTGCTTGAAGTAGCCCAGCGAAACGTAGCTCCAGATGTCGCGGTTCAGGTCCAGCAGGATGGTGTTGGCGCGCGCGAAGGCGTCAAACAGTTCGGCCATGTAGTCGTGCGGTTCGATCTGGATGGTGTAGGGGTTGAATACCAGGCCCAGGCGCTGCTCGATCACGTTTTTCGAGAAGGCAGGCCAGTCGAACGATGGGTAGGCCGACAGGTGGGCATTGTAGTTGCCGACCGCGCCGTTCATCTTGCCGAGGATTTCCACTTGCTCGATGCGCTTGATGGCGCGCTGCAGGCGGGCCACCACGTTGGCCATTTCCTTGCCCAGCGTGGTCGGGCTGGCGGTCTGGCCGTGGGTGCGCGACAGCATCGGCAGGTCGGCGTTGGCGTGGGCGATCTCGGTCAGCCTGGCGATCACGTTGCGCAGCGATGGCAGCATGACGCTGTCACGCGCGGCCTTGAGCATCATGCCGTGCGAGGTGTTGTTGATGTCTTCCGAGGTGCACGCGAAGTGGATGAACTCCGAGGCGGCCACCAGTTCCGGCACATCCTTGACTTGCTCTTTCAGCCAGTATTCCACGGCTTTGACGTCGTGGTTGGTGACGGCTTCGATTTCCTTGATGCGGGCGGCGTCCTGTTCGGTGAAGCCGCTGGCGATCTTGTCCAGCAGGGCGTTGCCTTCGGCCGAGAACGGCTTGATTTCGGCGAAGCCGGCCTGCGACAGTGCTTGCAGCCAGGAGATTTCTACTTTGACGCGGTGGTGCATGAAGCCGGATTCGGACAGGATAGGGCGCAGCAGATCGGTTTTACCGGCGTAGCGGCCGTCCAGTGGCGACAGCGCCGACAGCGTGGAGTAAGGAGTAGTGGTCATGATGGAAAGAGCGAAGTTGAAAGAGCAGACCGTGATTTTACCATTGGCTGGCCGCCAACCCGCCGATGTTATACTGGGGCCTGTTCTTCCTCTCTAAGCGTCTATGAAACTTATCGGTTCCCTCGCCAGTCCCTATGTCCGCAAGGTACGTGTGGTGCTGGCGGAAAAAAAGCTCGATTACCAGTTTGAATTGGAAAATGTGTGGGCCGCGGACAGCACCATCAGCCAGCTGAACCCGCTGGGCAAAGTGCCCAGCCTGGTCATGGAAGATGGTACGGTGATGATTGATTCGCGCGTCATGGTGGAATACCTCGATACGCTGACGCCGGTTTGCAAGCTGCTGCCGCCAAACGGCCGCGACCGCGCTGACGTCAAGTGCTGGGAAGCGCTGGCCGATGGCATGCTGGATGCGGCAGTCAGTGTGCGCCTGGAGCGCACCATGCGCCCCAAGGAATTGCAGAGTGAAGAGTGGATGGCGCGCCAGCTGCGCAAGGTCGATCTGGGCCTGAAGTCGCTGTCGGACAAGCTGGGTGACCAGGCGTACTGCGCCGGTATTCATTACTCGCTGGCCGATGTGGCGGTGGGCTGCACGCTGGGCTGGCTGTCGTTCCGCTTCCCGGAAATCAGCTGGCGCGATGACTACGCCAATCTGGCCAGGCTGTATGACAAGCTGTCCGAACGCCCGTCGTTCAAGGACACCGTGCCCCAATAAAAAAACGCCCCGAAGGGCGTTTTTTTATTCCTCGTTCATCTGGCTCTGCAGGTAGTTCTGGATGCCGATCTTGCCGATCAGGTCCAGCTGGGTTTCCAGCCAGTCGATGTGTTCTTCGGTGTCTTCCAGGATCATCAGCAGCAAGTCGCGCGACACGTAGTCAGCGGCTTTTTCTGCGGCAGCGATGCCTTCCTTGACGGTGATCTGTGCGCCTTTTTCCAGTTTCAGGTCGCAGTTGATCATTTCTTCGGTGTTCTCGCCGATCATGATTTTGTGCATGGCTTGCAGGTTAGGCAGGCCGTCCAGCATCAGGATGCGGTCGATCAGTTTGTCGGCGTGCTTCATTTCGCCGATCGATTCTTCGTATTCCTTCTTGCCGATCTTTTCCAGACCCCAGTGCTTGTACATGCGTGCATGCAGGAAGTACTGGTTGATTGCGGTCAGCTCATTGGTCAGCTGCGCATTGAGCAAGCGAATAACTTCTTGGTCGCCCTTCATGGGTGTCTTTCTGAAATGGTTACGAATGGCGCCATTGTGCCACGAATAGCCCGTCGGCGTGTAGCGAATTCCTGATAATTTCGCCGATATGGTACCTAACTTCGGTTATTGAGAGCATTGGCGCAAATGAAAACTATTAGCATTCGTGTATGGGCCAGTGTGCCAGTGTGAGGCAACCCACGGTGTGCGGCCGGCGACGCCGCTACCATGGGCGCTCAACTAAAGGAGCTCGCCATGGATTCCATCAATGCCAATCAAGCAGAATCGAACCACCAGGATTTAATCGGCGAAGACGCCGTGCGCAAGATCCGCGAATTTGTCGACAGCACGTCAGGCTGCTTTTTCTGCACCAGCGATGCCGCTGGCGGGCCGGGCGATGCGCGCCCGATGACGGCGCTGCAAGTCGATGAACTCGGCAATCTGTGGTTTATCAGCGCGAGCGACAGCCTGAAAAATCAGGAGCTGGCGGCCGATCCGTCGGCCACGTTGTACTTCCAGGGCTCGGCGCATTCCGAGTTCATGCACCTGGAGGGGATTGCCACGGTGTCGCGCGACCCGGTGAAAATCAAGGAGTTGTGGAGTTTTACGATGAAGACCTGGTTCACGGGCGGCGAAGATGATCCGCGCATCACGGTGATCAAGTTTGCGCCGACCTACGGCTACTACTGGGATACCAAGCACGGCAAGGCGGTGGCCAGCGTCAAGATGCTGATTGGCGCCGTAATCGGCAAAACCCTCGATGACTCCATCGAGGGCAGGCTGGATCTGTAAGGCAGATTAGCCGAGCTGGAAGTTGATCGGCACCAGCGCATACACGGGGATGGCCTTGCCGTCCTCGACGTGCGGTTTGTACAGGGCGCGCAGCACAGCCTGGCGGCCGGCTTCATCCAGGTTGTTTGAACCGGACGACTTGTGCACGGTGACTTGTTCCGCCGTGCCTTTTTCACCGATCAGCACGCGCAGCGTGACGGTGCCCGTTTCGCCCATGCGGCGCGAGATGCTTGGGTAGACCGGCTGCGGTACGCGGATATATTCCACACCCGATACCATTTTCGGCGCTGCCGGTTGCGGCGGCGCTGGTGGCGCCACTTGCGCGCTTGGCACCGCATTGGCCGGCGCCGGTTCGCTAGGGCGCGGCTGTGGTGGCGGTATTGTGATGGTTGGTTCGGTCTGCACGATATTCAGTTGCGGCAGCGGCGGCACGAAGGTCTGCTTCGGCTGCACCAGCGGCACCAGTTTCGGCGGTGGCGGCGCTTTGAGCGGCTCCGGGGCGGCCACAAACGTGACATTCACCACCTGCGGCAGGATCGCGTGCGTAACGGTGCGCAGCATGCCGGAATAGGCCAGGTAGAACAATACAAAGTGACCCACAACAATTGCCGTCATCGGTGCCAGCTTGCGGCTGCGGCGTTTCAATTCCAGCGCCAAGCCGGTCTCTTCTCCGGACAGCGGCGACGCCGTCCGGCTGTAGGTCATTGTATTCATATTAGTTGGTGAAGGCCGGGCGTTTCAGCACCGTCTCTTTGAATTCGGCAGCGGCTTGCGCGGCCAGATGGTCGTTAAGGAGTTCTTCGGCGCAGGAAAAGCACTGACCACAGCAGGTCGCAACGCCCAGGGCGCCACGCAGCTCTTCCATCGACGTAATACCCAATTCCATGGCTTGACGGATTTCGCGATCGGAGATGTTGTTGCACACACAAACAATCATTGATGCACCTTCTGGCTCGGCTGAATAAGTCTGGTTTAAGTTCTTCCTGACATGATTGCTAGCAACTTAATGCGAATCATTATCATTAAACGTATACTGCCGTAAACTTCAGCAGTATGCAAGCTAAATAGAAGTCATTCGCATTACCGTTTATAATGCTAGTATCTTATTTCCGACGAGCACACGCTGTTACAGCTCGCCGCGCGCCGCAGCCATCCTTGCCAGCGGCGTCCTTCGACCGGATTTTGCTCATGACGCACGCTGTTCCCCTGATTACTCTGGATGCCATGAAGGTAGGCTCGACCGCCACCGTGGTGCACGTTTCCCCAGGCACTGCTGACGAGGGCGGCGCCAGCCTGGCGCGCCGGCTGATGGAGCTGGGCTTTGTGCCGGGCGAGAAAATCCGCATGCTCAAGCGCGGCATGCCGGGCGGTGAACCGCTGGCGATCAAGGTCGGCAATTCCACTTTTGCGTTGCGCCGCTTTGAAGCTGCGCTGGTTTCGATTCAACCGGAATAAATCATGGGTGCAGTAGAAAACGTGGCGCCGCAAGCGCCGGTGGCGTCCAAGGCGCCGATCATGGCCTTGCTGGGCAATCCCAACTGCGGCAAGACCGCGCTGTTCAACCGCCTGACCGGCGCGCGCCAGAAAGTGGCGAACTACGCCGGCGTGACCATCGAGCGTAAAGAAGGTTCGTTCACCACCACCGGCGGCCATGGCTTCCGCGTGCTGGATTTGCCGGGTGCTTATAGTTTGTCGGCCCACACGCCGGACGAGGAAATCACGCGCGACGTGGTGGCCGGCCTGCGCGCCAATGAAGCCGCGCCCGACGTGGTGGTGTGCGTGGTCAATGCCACCAATCTGCGCCTGAACCTGCGTCTGGTGCTGGAGATTAAACGTCTGGGCCTGCCGATGATTTTGGCCTTGAACATGGTGGACGTCGCCAAGAAGCGCGGCATCACCATCGACGCCGACCGCCTGTCGCAGGAACTGGGCATGCCGGTGGTGGAAACCGTGGCAGTGCAGGCGGGCGGCGAAAAGTCGCTGCTGCGCGCGCTGGATGCGATGTGGCCGGTCGCACCGGGCAAACCGAATCCGCTGTCGGCGATCGATACGGTCAGCGTGGAACAGACGCAGCGCGAAGTGCGCCGCATCCTGGACCTGGTGGTCAGCGCGCCGGCGCACACCGATGATGCGCTGTCCGAGAAAATCGACAACGTGGTGCTGCATCCGGTGCTCGGCCCGATCATTCTGGCAGTGCTGATGTTCCTGGTGTTCCAGGCCGTGTTCACCTGGGCCGCGCCGGCCATGGATCTGATTAAAAACAGCGTCGATCAACTGGGCGGCATGGTCCGTGACGCAATGCCGGACGGTATCCTGCGCGGCCTGCTGGTGGACGGTATCCTGAGCGGCACCGGCAGCGTGCTGGTGTTCCTGCCGCAGATCCTGATCCTGTTCTTCTTCATCCTGGTGCTGGAAGACTGCGGCTACCTGCCGCGCGCGGCCTTCCTGCTGGACCGCCTGATGGGCGGTGTGGGCTTGTCGGGCCGCGCTTTCATCCCGCTGCTGTCCAGCTTTGCCTGCGCGATTCCAGGCGTGATGGCGGCGCGGACGATTCAGAATCCGCGTGACCGCCTGGTCACCATCATGATCGCACCGCTGATGACCTGCTCGGCGCGCCTGCCGGTGTATGCGCTGATCATCGCCGCCTTCATTCCTGAGCGCGAAGTGTATGGCTTCCTGAGCTTGCAAGGCCTGGTGCTGTTCGCGTTGTACTTTGCCGGCATCTTCTCGGCCATGGGCGTGGCGTACTTCTTCAAGCGCGCACTGGGCGCCAACCAGCAGCAGCCGCTGATGCTGGAGCTGCCGGCCTACCACTGGCCGCACCTGCAGAACCTGGCGCTGGGCCTGTGGGAACGCGCCAAGATCTTCCTGACCCGCGTGGGTACCGTGATCCTGACGCTGATGGTCCTGCTGTGGTTCCTGAGCTCCTTCCCGGGCGCACCGGAAGGCGCGACGCATCCGCCGATCTATTACAGCCTGGCCGGCATCCTGGGGCGCGGCCTGGAATACATCTTCGCGCCGATCGGTTTCAACTGGCAGATCTGCATCGCGCTGGTGCCGGGCCTGGCCGCGCGTGAAGTGGCAGTGGGCGCGCTGGGTACCGTGTATGCGTTGTCGCAGACCGGCGAAGAGCTGGCGCAGTCGCTGGAGCCGATCATCGCCGCATCGTGGGCGCTGCCGACCGCGCTGTCGCTGCTGGCCTGGTATGTGTTTGCACCGCAGTGCATGTCAACCCTGTCGGTGGTGCGCCGCGAGACCGGCAGCACGCGCTATGCCCTGCTGATGGCGGGCTATATGTTCGCGCTGGCCTACGCTGCTTCGTTCCTGACTTACCGGATTTCGCTGGCCCTTTTGGGAGGCTAATATGTGGCAAGAGATTATTGTTGCGTTGATCGTGGCAGCGGCGCTGGTGCACTTCAGCACCAAGTACCTGCCGGTGTCGCTGCGCCGCCGTATCGTCTACACGCTGGGCAAGCGCGGCTTCGATGAAGTCAAGCTGGCCAGGTTTTTCAAGACGCAGGGCGGCGGTTGCGGCGATGACGGCGGCGGCTGCTCCAGCTGCGGCTCATGCGACACCACGCCCAGCAAATCCAATACCTCCACTCCGCAACACCGCGTGATCAAGCTGCACGTGCAGCGCTGATCAACCGCAGTAGGGATCGAACGACTCCGCTTGCGCCATCGGCCAGTACTGGCCGAAGACTGGCGGCAGGCGGTCAAGCTGGCTGGGGTCCAGCAGTTCGCCCGGTTCCAGATACGGCAGCAGTGCCGATGCCAGCTTGACCTGGTTGTGCGAGAGGCGCCGGACCAGATGGCGCGGCCGCAGTTGCGACGGGTGCGTCAGGCCGGCAGCGGCGATCAGTTGCGCCAGGGCCTTCATGGTGTTTTCGTGGAAGTTGGCGACACGCTGGATTTTGTCCGGCACCACGAGCGCGCGCTGGCGTGCAGGGTCCTGGGTGGCGACACCGGTGGGGCAGCGGTCGGTGTGGCAGCTCTGCGACTGGATGCAGCCCAGCGCGAACATGAAGCCGCGCGCCGAATTGCACCAGTCCGCACCCAGCGCCAGCGTGCGGGCGATGTCAAACGCGGTGATGATTTTGCCCGAGGCGCCGATCTTGATCTTGTCGCGCAGGTTGGCGCCGACCAGCGTGTTATGCACCAGCAGCAGCGCTTCCTGTAGCGGCGTGCCGACGTGGTCGGTGAACTCCACTGGCGCCGCGCCGGTGCCGCCTTCGCCGCCATCCACCACGATAAAGTCGGGCACGATGCCGGTCGACAGCATGGCTTTGACGATGCCAAAGAATTCCCACGGGTGGCCGATGGCCAGCTTGAAGCCGGTCGGCTTGCCGCCGCTCAGATTGCGCAGGCGGTCGATGAATTCCAGCATTTCAATCGGCGTGCTGAATGCGGAATGGCGCGAGGGCGATACGCAGTCCACGCCCATCGGTACGCCGCGCGTCAGCGCAATCTCGGGTGTGATCTTCGCTGCCGGCAGGACGCCGCCGTGGCCGGGTTTGGCGCCCTGCGACATTTTGAGCTCGATCATCTTCACCTGCGGCGAGGTGGCGTTAGCGACGAAGTTCTCTTCCGAGAAGCTGCCGTCCGCATTGCGGCAGCCGAAGTAGCCGGAGCCGATTTCCCAGATCAGGTCGCCGCCGTTCTTGCGGTGGTGCGGACTGATCGAGCCTTCGCCGGTGTCGTGCATGAAGCCGCCCGTTTTGGCGCCGCCGTTCAGGGCCATGATGGCGTTGGCCGACAGCGCGCCAAAGCTCATTGCCGAGATGTTGAACACGCTGGCCGAATACGGCTGCGCACGGCGGCAGTCCGCATGGTTGCCGATCTCGATGCGGAAGTCGTGGTCCTGCTCGGGCGCGGGAGCGATCGAGTGGTTGATCCATTCATAGCCGGGCGCGTAGACATCCATCTGGGTGCCGAACGGGCGCTTGTCGCTGTCCTGCTTGGCGCGCTGGTAGACGATGCTGCGCTGGTTGCGCGAGAACGGCTCGGCCACCGTGTCGTCTTCCAGGAAGTACTGGCGGATTTCGGGGCGTATCGATTCAAAGAAGAAGCGGAAGTGGGCGAGGATGGGGTAGTTGCGGCGCAGGGCGCGCTTGGTTTGCAGCAGGTCGGTGATGCCGACGATGGTCAGTGCAGCGGCGACCGCGGCAATCTCCCACGGTGCGTGCAAGGCCAGCGAGGCCAGCAGGGTAATGACAGAAGCATTGAAGGCGAGATAGCGTGGTGACAGCAGATTCATGAACTCTCCGGCGGCGGCTCTAAGATGACCGAGTGTACTGCTGTTTCCTAATGGAATCCATATCCGCCGAGGCGCGGGGCGCGGACAACAGTGTTAAGCTAGCGGAGTTGCGGCGCACGGCCGTTCTATTTTTCGGGATATCCACCATGATCGTTGTCCACCATCTCAATAATTCGCGTTCGCAGCGGGTGCTCTGGCTGCTGGAAGAGCTGGGACTGGAATATGAAATCGTGCGCTACCAGCGCGACCGCAAGACCATGCTGGCGCCGCCTGAACTGAAGGCGATCCACCCGCTGGGCAAGTCGCCGGTGATCACGGATGGTGGTGTGGTGGTGGCCGAGTCGGGCGCCATCGTCGAGTATCTGATCGAGACCTATGGCAATGGCCGCCTGGTGCCGCCGGCCGGCACGGAAGAGCGCCGCCGCTGGACCTATTTCCTGCACTACGCCGAAGGCTCGGCCATGGCGCCGCTGCTGATGAAGCTGATCTTCGACCGGGTTGAAACCAGCCCGGCGCCATTCTTCGTCAAGCCGATCGCGCGCGGCATCGCGCAGAAGGTCAAGGGCAGCTACATCCTGCCGCAGATCGAAACGCACCTGGATTATCTGGAAGCAGAGCTGGGCAAGACGCCCTGGTTTGCCGGCAGCGAATTCAGCGCGGCCGATATTCAAATGAGCTTCCCGCTGGAAGCCGCCTCGGCCCGTGGCGGCCTCAACGAAACGCGCCCGAACCTGGCCGCCTTCCTCAAACGCATCCACAGCCGTCCCGCGTTCCAGCGCGCGCTCGAACGCGGCGGCCCGTACGAGCTGCTGAAATAAGCCGCGTTGAGGCGGCGCATGCTGCCGCCTCAGCGCCGTCAGGTAGAATGGCGGCTTGTACAAGCCCGGATGAAGTTGAACATGGGTAGACTCCTTGCCATCGACGGCCTCAATATTGTGCGCCGCGTCTACGAAGCCAGCCCCGAACCTGATAGCCCTGAAAAGGCCGACATCGCCTTGCGTCACGCGCTGTCGTCGTTCCGCACGCTGGTCAATGACCACGAACCCACGCACGTGCTGCCGGCGTTTGATTTCGGCGGCCACACCTGGCGTCACGATCTGTTTGGCGGCTACCGCGAAGGCCGCGCGCCGATGCCGTCGCCGCTGCGCGATGCGCTGCCGGCGTTTTATGAGAAGCTGCACGGCTTCGGCATGCACGTGGTGTCCGTGCCCGAGGTGGAGGCGGATGATGTGATCGGCACCGTGGTGCTGCGCTGGCTAGCGGAAGGCCGCGGCGAAGCCACCGTCGCCACCACCGACAAGGACCTGCACTGCCTGATCGCCCAGGGCGCCCGCGTATGGGACCACTTCAAGAGCGAATGGCACGATCACGCCTGGGTGGAAAAGAAGTGGGGCGTGCCGCCGGACCAGCTGCCCGACCTGCTGGCGCTGATGGGCGATGTCACCGATTCCATTCCTGGCGTATCCAAGGTCGGCGTCAAGACCGCCGCCAAACTGTTGCGTACTTACGGCAATCTGGATGCAATCATGGCTGGCGCGGGCATTCTGAAGGATACGCTCGGCGAAACTCTACGAAAAGAACGCGAAATGTTGTATCTTTCTCGACAACTGGTCGCATTAAAAACAGATGTGCGGGTCGGTGTCAGCTGGAATATGCTGGCTTGGTCTCACTAATAACAAGGTTTGCAAGATGTTAAAAGCAGTCATTATCGACTCCAGCGCCATCGCCCGTGGCCTGCTCAACACCGTGCTGCTGGACGGCGGTTACGACGTGGTGGGCCAGTCCCACACCTGCGCTGCCGGCCTTACGCTGCTGATCAAATACAATCCGCAGATTGTCTGCATCGCCAAGGAACTGGTGGAAGACAGCCCGGAAGAGGTCCGCGAAATCCGTACCAAGTGGCCCAAGACGCTGATCTTCATGATGTCCAGCGAGCTCGATGCGGCCACCATTCAGTCCGCGCATGCGATGGGCATTAGTGGCTTCATCGTCAAGCCGTTCAAGGCCGATACGGTGCTCAATACGATACGCAATGTGGTGATTGCGATGGTCAAGCGCCAGCGTGCGGCGCTGGCCAAGGCACAGGCGGATGCGGCCGGCACGGAAGCGTCGCCCGCAGCTGAGGATAAGGACGGCGAAGCCGCCGCCGGCTAAGGCTTACTGGCCGGCGAAGGTCGAGCTGTCGATGATGCCGCCGCCGAGGCACACTTCGCCGTCGTACAGCACGGCCGACTGGCCCGGCGTCACTGCCCACTGGGCATCCATGAATTTCAAGGCGAAGTCGGACTGGCCTTCCGGCGCGATTTCGCACGCCACGTCGGCCTGGCGGTAGCGCGTCTTGGCCGACAGCGCGCGCGCGTCCGGCGCCACGCCCGCGATCCAGCTGGCCTGGTCGGCACGCAGCGACGACGACAGCAGCCACGGATGGTCGTGACCCTGCACTACCCACAGCGTATTTTCGGTCACGTCCTTGCGCGCCACGTACCAGGCGTCGCTGGAACCGTCGGCATTCTGGTACGACTTCACGCCGCCGATGCCGATGCCCTTGCGCTGGCCCAGCGTATAGAACGACAGGCCCACGTGCTCGCCCACGATCTTGCCGTCCGGGGTCTTCATCGGACCTGGTTTGTATGACAGGTAGCGGTTCAGGAACTCGCGGAACGGGCGCTCGCCGATGAAGCAGATGCCGGTCGAATCCTTCTTGGCCGCATTGGGCAACTTGAGCTTTTCGGCAATCTTGCGCACTTCGGTTTTTGGAATCTCACCCAGCGGGAACAGGGTTTTCGACAACTGCGCTTGGTTCAGGCGGTGCAGGAAGTAGCTCTGGTCCTTGGTATGGTCGACTGCCTTCAGCAGCTCGTGACGGTCGCCGTTCTGGCGCACGCGCGCATAGTGGCCGGTGGCGATCAGGTCCGCGCCCAGCGTCATCGCGTGGTCGAGGAAGGCCTTGAATTTGATTTCGGCGTTGCACAGCACGTCCGGGTTCGGCGTGCGGCCGGCCTGGTACTCGCGCAGGAAGTCGGCAAACACGCGGTCCTTGTACTCGCTGGCGAAGTTGACGGCTTCAATATCCACGCCGACCACATCGGCCACCGAGGCGGCGTCGATCCAGTCCTGGCGGGTGGAGCAGTACTCGGAGTCGTCGTCATCTTCCCAGTTCTTCATGAACAGGCCGATTACCTCGTAACCCTGTTCTTTCAGCATCCATGCGGAAACCGAGGAGTCCACCCCGCCCGACATGCCGATAACGACCCGTTTCTTGCTCATACTTCTATCCATTCGCAGTGCTGATTGCTTCCTTGTACACGGAAGCGTGTGTTTGTACCAGTTCCAGTGGCGCGCGGATGCCCGCCAGGTATTCGTCTACGCATTGCAGCACGATGGGGCTGCGGTGACGGTCGGCGCAGGCGGCCAGTTCGTCGCGCGTCAGCCACATGGTGCGCAAAATGCCTTCGTCCAGCGGACGGTCATGCTGCTTGCCCGGGTAGCCGCAGAACGTGAAGCGCAGATACGTCACTTCTTCGCCGGTGCGGTTGGAGGTGTAACGCGACATATACATGCCGACCAGGCCGGTCGGCGTGAAATCGTAAGCCGCTTCCTCCAGTGTTTCACGGATGACTGCTTCTTGCAGCGACTCATAGGGGTCGAGATGTCCAGCGGGCTGATTAATGCGGATGCCATCGCTGGTTTCTTCTTCGATAAGCAAGAATTTGCCATCTTTTTCGACGATGGCGGCAACAGTAACAGAGGGTTTCCAGATACGCGGCATGAGTCATCCTTGAAAGAGCCGATATTTTAGCCTGTTCCAGGCATTTGGTTTGCGCTGCGACAGATTTGGCAGCGAATTAATGACAAATAGTAATACTTGAAGTGATGAAACCGATATTTATTGGTAAATAAGTCCTAAGTATCATGGGGAAATCCATGTTAGATTGTAGTCAGTTTATTAATCATTTGGAGGCACCATGAGAATAAGCATACCGGCCGAAACGCGGCCGGGAGAGACCCGGGTGGCAGCTACACCCGAGACCGTCAAGAAGCTGGCCGCCAAGCATCAGGTCGTGGTGCAGTCCGGCGCCGGTGTATCAGCCTCTGTCACAGACGAAGCCTATGTGGCGGCAGGTGCGCAAATTGTGCAGGCAGCCGAGGTCTGGGCTGCCGATGTGATCCTCAAAGTTCGTGCCCCCAATGCGGAGGAGCGTGCCCAGATCAAACCGGGGACGGTGGTGATCGGCATGCTGAATCCATTCGATGCAGAAAACAACGCCGCCATGGCCTCGGCCGGCCTGCAGGCGTTTGCGCTGGAAGCCGTGCCGCGCATCACGCGCGCGCAGTCGATGGACGTGCTGTCGTCGCAGGCCAACATCGCCGGCTACAAGGCGGTGATGGTGGCGGCCAATACCTACCAGCGCTTCATGCCGATGCTGATGACCGCGGCCGGTACGGTGAAGGCGGCCCGTGTGCTGATCATGGGCGTGGGCGTGGCCGGCTTGCAGGCGATTGCCACGGCCAAGCGCCTGGGCGCGGTGATTGAAGCGTCCGACGTGCGCCCGCCGGTGAAGGAACAGGTGGAGTCGCTGGGCGCCAAATTCATCGACGTGCCGTATCTGACCGACGAAGAGAAAGAAATCGCGCAGGGCGCGGGCGGCTATGCGCGTCCGATGCCGGCCGACTGGATGCGCCGTCAGGCGGAGCTGGTGCACGAACGCGCCAAGCTGGCCGACATCATCATCACCACGGCATTGATCCCGGGCCGTCCGGCGCCGGTGCTGATTTCCGAAGACACCGTGAAGGCCATGAAACCGGGTTCCGTGATTGTCGACCTGGCTGTGTCGCAGGGCGGCAACTGCCCCTTGTCCGAATTGAACAGGACGGTGGTCAAGCATGGCGTGCATATCGTTGGCGAGCCGGATCTGGCCACCCACGTAGCGGCCGATGCGTCCGCGCTGTACGCGCGCAATGTGCTGGACTTCCTCAAGCTGATCATCGACAAGGAAGACAAATTGGTGATCGACCGCGAGGACGAGATCATCAAGGCTACGCTGCTGTGCACCGGCGGCGAACTGCTGCGCAAATAAGGGGACGTCATGGAAATCAGCCACACCATCATCAATTTGATTATTTTTGTCCTGGCCATTTACGTCGGTTACCACGTGGTCTGGACCGTGACGCCAGCGCTGCATACGCCGCTGATGGCGGTCACCAATGCGGTATCGGCCATCATCATCGTCGGCGCCATGCTGGCGGCGTCGCTGACCGAAGGCATCGTCGGACAGATCGCGGGCACGGTTGCCGTGGCCTTGGCCGCAGTGAATGTGTTCGGCGGCTTCCTGGTCACGCAGCGCATGCTGGAGATGTTCAAGAAGAAGGAACCGAAAGCCAAAGGAGATAAAGCATGAATTTTATCTCCATGAATCTGGTGACGATGCTGTACCTGATCGCATCGGTGTGCTTCATTCAGGCGCTGAAAGGGTTGTCGTCGCCCGCGACGGCGCGCCAGGGGAATGCCTTCGGCATGACCGGGATGGCGATTGCGTTTGTGACGACGATTGCGTTGATCCTCAAGCTGCAATCGGAAGCCGCTGCGGCTGCGGCGGCAGGTACGGGTAGCGGCCTCGGTCTCGGACTGGTGGCGCTGGGCGTGATCGTTGGCGGCGGTATTGGCGCGGTGCTGGCGAAGAAGGTCGAGATGACCAAGATGCCGGAACTGGTAGCGGCGATGCACTCGCTGATTGGCCTGGCTGCCGTGTGCATCGCGGTGGCGGCGGTGTCGGAGCCCCATGCATTTGGCATTGCAGCCATTGGCGAAGCACTGCCGACCGGTAACCGCATCGAACTGTTCATCGGTACCTTTGTGGGCGCGATTACCTTCTCCGGTTCGGTGATTGCGTTCGGCAAGCTGTCGGGCAAATACAAGTTCCGCCTGTTCCAGGGCGCGCCGGTGAGTTTCGCCGGCCAGCACATGCTGAATCTGATCCTGGCGATCGTGATGGTCGGCCTGGGCCTGGCGTTTGTGGTGGCGGACGGTAATCAGCCAGCGTGGGTGCCGTTCCTGATCATGACTGCGATTGCGTTTGTGCTGGGTGTGCTCATCATCATTCCGATTGGCGGCGCGGATATGCCGGTGGTGGTGTCGATGCTGAACTCCTACTCCGGCTGGGCCGCGGCAGGTATCGGCTTCTCGCTGAATAACTCGATGCTGATTATCGCCGGCTCGCTGGTGGGATCGTCGGGCGCCATCCTGTCGTACATCATGTGCAAGGCGATGAACCGTTCGTTCTTCAACGTGATCCTGGGCGGCTTTGGCGGTGCGCCGGCGGAGGCGGGTGCTGGCGGTGCGAAGGAGCAGCGGCCGGTCAAATCCGGTTCGGCGGATGATGCCTCGTTCATCATGGCGAATGCGGAAAGCGTCATCATCGTGCCGGGCTATGGTCTGGCAGTGGCGCGCGCGCAGCACTCGCTGAAAGAACTGGTCGAGAAGCTGACGCACAAGGGGGTGACGGTGAAGTACGCGATCCACCCGGTTGCCGGCCGCATGCCGGGCCACATGAACGTGCTGCTGGCGGAAGCGGAAGTGCCGTATGACCAGGTGTTCGAGATGGAAGACATCAACGGCGAATTCGGCCAGACCGACGTGGTGCTGATTTTGGGCGCCAACGACGTGGTCAACCCGGCCGCCAAAGATCCGAAATCGCCGATCGCCGGCATGCCGATTCTGGAGGCGTACAAGGCCAAGAGCATCATCGTCAACAAGCGCTCCATGGCATCCGGCTATGCGGGTCTGGACAATGAGCTGTTCTACCAGCCCAACACCATGATGGTCTTCGGCGATGCCAAGAAGGTCATCGAAGACATGGTGAAGGCAGTCGAATAACTCAGTCGCTACGGCTTCTCTCTACCGGCAACATGATGGTGCCGGACGGCAGGTCGTTGGCGAGGCGGGCGTCACCGGTGGAGCGTTTGGCCCCCGGTGGCGCAAGGCTGAACCGTGCGCGGTACACCGATACTGTATCGAGCGGGAAGGCGCGGGTTTCGCGGATGGCCCTGGCCACAGCCTCGTCAAAATCCTTGTCGCAGGAACGGTGCTTCGTATTCATGCCGAGGAATGTGCGGTCTGCATCAAGGAAAACTTCGTAATCCACGAAGATCACATTCTTCTGGCCCGGCTTGGACTGATAGGCGACACGCGAACCGATTTCCCATAGCCGTTCCTTGGTAACGGGAATGTCGGGCGCCGCGACATTTTCACTTCGTCCGCCATACATCGGTTTGAAGAGCGGCATCGCTGCTGCGATAACGAGCCCAATCATGAGTAACCAGATCAGCACCCTGGTTACAGAGGGGCTTGATGAGGTTTCAGTCGGTCCGGATATGATGGGTTGAGCGGTCCTGGCTTCACGCCAGTGGTGGAATGCGTTAGCGTCAACGGTGATGCTGGCCAGTGCCGGAAAAAGCTGGTGCAGCCGCGATAGCGGATAACCGTATTGTTCCAGATCGAACGCCGTCGGCGGTCGCGGATCGCGTATCCGCCCGATGGCGGCGCGTATCGATGCCCGTTCCTGCGGCTCCAGCCCGCTGAGCAGATGTTTTTCGGTAAGGGCGCGTGACAGCAGTGCGCCTCCCTGGCGAAATTGCATCAGGCGATGCGGCGACCCTTCCCACTGGAATACTTCAACGGCTGCCGCGAACAGCGATTCATGGCCTGGGCGCCATCCCTGGGACAGCACCGTGACGATGATCGCTTCAAACCACAGGCGCGCATCCAGATTGACCAACAAGTCGCTTGCCGTCATCCGTTGCAATGCCTGCGTCCAGACTTGTTCATCGATTGTTGAGGACTGTTCGACCAGCGACTGGCATTCAGCCCATGCAGCGTAGGCTTGCTGGTCAGGCGGATCACCGATTGGCGCTGCCTGGGTTGCAGCCGCCGCAGATGGTTCCGGTGCTGGCTGCGTATCGCGGCCCACGGAATGAAGCGCCATTTCGTAGGCTTCCCGCAGCGCCTGAAAACCGGCCGAGTCGTTTTCCTGATCGATCTTTTTTAATTCGCGGGCATAAGCCTTGCGGATCTCGCGGGTCTCTGCGCCTGGGGCGAGACCCAGGCGCTCGTAGGCATCAAGCATGCGTTAACGGCGGCCGTACATCATCAGCTCGGCCAGCAGGCTGCGGGCGGGGCTGATGATGTCGATGGCGGCGAGCGAGAGGCCGAGCATAGCCTGCGCAGGCGAGTCGTTGGCGAAGATGCGGGCCATGGTGTCGGTGATGCGTACGGTAGTGCTGCGGTCGCGCTGGCGTTGCGTGGTGAACTGCGACAGCATCTCCGGTGTCGCGCCTTGCGCCAGCAGGCGTGCCAGCACGGTCACGTCACGCAGGCCGAGATTCAAACCCTGGCCCGCCACCGGGTGCAGCGTCTGCGCGGCGTTGCCGATGGCGACGGTGCGCGCGGTGCTGCGTGGGTCGGCGTTCAATCCAAGCGGGAAGGCCAGGCGCGGCGTGACGTGCGTGAAGCGGCCCACGCGCTCGCCGAATGCTGCGCCCAGCGCCTGCAGGAAGTCGGCGTCGTTCAGCGCTTGCAATGCGCTGGCGGTTTCCGGGCGTACGCACCAGACCAGCGAGTATTCGTCGTCCTGCGGCAGCAATGCCAGCGGGCCTTGCTCGGTAAAGCGTTCGTAGGCGCGGTGTGGCGGCGGTGTGCTGCTGCGCACCTGCGCGATGATGGCGGTTTGCCCGTAGTCGCGATGTGTGGCGCGGGTTTGCTGTTCGTTGAACAGGCCTCCCTCCGCCTGCACCACGATCCCGGCACGCAGCGTTTTCGGTGCGCCTTCGGAATCGAGGATCAGCGTGACGGCATCGGCTGCTTCGTCCAGCGTGATGACGCGGGCAGGGCGCAGCGAGATGATGCCCGCCCGCGCACACACGGCGCCGAGTGCGCTGACGATATCACCGTAGCGCGTGACGTAGCCCAGCGCGGGCAGGTCGTAGTCTTTGCGGTCGATCATGCTGCGGCCAAACTGGCCACGGCGCGAGACGTGAATTTGTTCGATGGCGGTGGCCGCAGCAGGCCAGGCGCCGATTTCTTCCATGATCTGGCGGCTGCCCCACGACAGCGCCAGCGAGCGCGGGTCCTTGCTGGCCTGGTCCAGCGTCTTGGCGTCGATCAGCGCGATGCGCTGTGCGGGCATGCCGCGTTTGACCAGCAGTGCCGCCAGCGCCATGCCGGCCGGACCAGCGCCACAGATGGCGATGTCGTAATCAAGTTCAGTCATGCTGCATTAATTCTTCAATCTCGGCCACGGTCTTGGGCGCGGCGGCGCTCAGGATGGTGTGGCCGTCAGCAGTCACCAGCACATCGTCTTCGATGCGGATGCCGATGTTCCAATATTCTTCCGGCACGCCTTCCGCCGGACGCACGTAGATGCCTGGTTCCACCGTTACCACCATGCCCGCCTGCAGCGCACGCGATGGCTTGTCGGCTTGCGTCACATCGCGGTACTGGCCGACATCGTGCACGTCCATGCCCAGCCAGTGGCCGGTGCCGTGCATGTAGAACTGCAGGTAGGTCTTGCTGGCGATGACCTCGTCCAGCGTGCCTTTCAGCAGGCCCAGATCCAGCATGCCTTGCGCCAGCACCTGTACCGCCGCTTCGTGCGCGCCGGAGTAAGGCAGGCCCGGTGCGATGGCTTTCAGCGCGGCGGCTTGCGCGGCCAGCACCAGTTCATACAGACGCTTTTGCGGCGCGCTGAAGCGGCCGTTGACGGGGAAGGTGCGTGTGATGTCGGAAGCATAGCCATCCAGCTCGCAGCCGGCGTCGATGAGCACCAGATCGCCGTCGCGCGTCTGCGCGTTGTTGGCGCTGTAGTGCAGCACGCAGGCGTTGGCGCCCGTGGCGACAATGGAGGTGTAGGCCGGCGCCTGCGCGCCATTGCGGCGGAATTCGTATAGCAGCTCCGCTTCCAGTTCATATTCATGCACGCCAGCGCGGGCGGCACGCATGGCGCGGATGTGGGCTGCGGCCGAGATGCTGGCAGCGCGCTGCATGATGGCCTGTTCGTCTGTGTCTTTCAGCAGGCGCATTTCGTCCAGCAGCGGCAGCAGATCGACGGTGCCGGCGGGCGGCGTGACGCCGGTGCGCGACTTGGCGCGTACGGCCGACAGCCAGCCGGCCACGCGTGCATCGAGCTTGCCACCGAGCGGGTAGTACAGCACCGGCACGTTGGACAACAGCGTGGCCATTTCTTCGTCCAGCGAGTCGATGGTGTGCGCGGCGTCGAAGCCGAAGGCCTCGCGTGCACCGTCCGGACCATAGCGGTAGCCGTCCCAGATTTCGCGGTCGAGGTTTTTCGGGCGGCAGAACAGGATCGCGCGCGCGGGCGCGTCACCTTGCGCGGCGACCAGCACCAGCGTGGCTTCCGGTTCGGTAAAGCCGGTCAGGTAGTAGAAATAGCTGTCGTGGCGATACAGGTAATCGCTGTCGCTGTTGCGCGCGACTTCCGGTGCGGTGGCCAGCACCGCGACGGCGCCCGCAGGCATCTGCGCCAGCACGCGTGCGCGTCGCGACGCGTAGCTTGCTGCCTCGCGCGGCGAGAGCGCGTCCATTACTGCACACCCTTGCTGGCCGGCGCCAACGTGGCCAGCGGCGCGTTCAGCAGGTCGAGCTGCTCAACGGTGCCGACGTTGTGCCACACGCCTTCGTAGACTTCGCCGCCGACCTGCTTCTTGTCCGCGTACTCGCGGATCAGCGGGCCAAGCTTGGCGTAGTCGCCGGAGGCGATGCGGTCGAACATCTCCATGCGGTACACGCCGATGTTCCCGAAGGTCCATTTTGGCGAACCCTCGTTGGTCAGCGAGTACATGGTCATGCCGAAGTCGCCGTCAGGATGCCAGTCAGGATTCGGCACCATGTACAACCAGCAGATGTCGCGCTTGTCGGCCGCGTAAGGATTGCCCCACATATCCTTGTCGTGCAGGACGTCCTTGACCTGTTCGAAGTCGAAATAGGGCACGTAGATGTCGCCCGACACCGCCACGAACGGCGCGTCGCCCAGCAGCTCGCGCGCCTTGGCGATGCCGCCGGCGGTTTCCAGCGCCTGCTCTTCGCGCGAGTACATCAGCTTTGCGCCGAACTGGCTGCCGTCGCCCAGCGCCGCCTCAATCTGCTCGCCCAGGTGGGCGTGATTGATGACGATTTCCGTGATGCCGGCCTTGACCAGGTTCAGGATGTGCCAGACGATCAGCGGACGGCCGCGGACTTTCAGCAGCGGCTTGGGCGTGGTGTCGGTCAGGGGACGCATACGTTCGCCGCGTCCGGCGGCGAAGATCATCGCTTTCATGCGCCGGTCCTCAGAAGGTGTAGCCGACTTGCGGCTTATTGTCTTCCAGCAGATCCAGCAAACGCAGCAGCGGCTTCAGATCCTTGTAGCGGCTGGCGGTCTTGCGCACGTATTCCATCACGGTCGGCAGGTCTTCCAGGTACTGCGCCTTGCCGTCACGGTAGTTCAGGCGGCAGAACAGGCCGAGGATTTTCAGGTGGCGCTGCAGTGCCGCGTATTCGAAGTCCTTGTAGAAGGCGTCGATGTCCTGGTTGACCGGCAGGCCGACCTGCTTGGCGTGCTGCCAGTAGCGGATCACCCAGTCCAGCACCATTTCTTCGTCCCACGACACGTAGGCGTCGCGCAGCAGCGAGGCCAGGTCGTAGGCCATCGGCCCCCACAGCGCGTCCTGGAAGTCCAGCACGCCCGGATTGTTCGCATCGACCACCATCAGGTTACGCGAATGGAAATCACGGTGGATGAACACCTGCGCCTGCGCCGTGACGTTGGCCAAAATGGCCTCGAACACGCCTTGCAGTTCGGCGGCCTGCTTGTCGGTGAGCGTGGCTTTCAGGTGATGGCCGATGTACCACTCGGGGAACAAGTTCATTTCGCGCAGCAGGAAGGCGCGGTCGTATTCCGGCAGGATGCCGGGCTGGCTGGTCATCTGGAACTTGACCAGCGCTTCCAGCGCTTCGGCGTACATGGTCGAGGCGTTGTCGTGGTCCAGCACGGACAGGTAGGTGGTATTGCCCAGGTCCGACAGCAGCATCAGGCCCGCTTCGTAATCGGTGGCGACGATGCGTGGCACGGCGACGCCGGCATGTGTGAGCATTTCGTCAACTTTGACAAAGCCCAGCACATTTTCGCGCTCGGGCGGCGCATCCATGGCAATCAGGGTGTGGCCCAGGGCGGCCTGCTGTTCCGGCAAAACATTGACACGGAAATAACGGCGGAAACTGGCGTCCGCCGAGGCGGGACGCAGACTGTCGACGTCCACGACGTTCAGGCCACGCAGCCACGTGACCAGCAGTTCCAGACGTGTATCGGAAGTTAAATTCTGTAATAAAGACATTGAAGCATGCCGAGGAAACCGGCGTCAGGTGAAGATTCCCATATAATAAGGGATTCAAATTAAAAAATCGCCTTTCATGGTGCTTCGCTCCCTCTTTTCATGACACGCATGCCCAAACCGCAGCGCCTGGCGTATGCCCTGTCCGCTATCTTCACTGTATCAGCGTTGCCTGCCTACGCCCAGATGCCGCCCAAGCAGCGTGCGCCGCGCGTGGAAGACAAGAACGCTGTCACGACTGTCATGGCCGAAGATATCAGCGGCCGCCCGGAACGCGAGCTGAATCTGGAGCGCGATGCGGAAATCATCAAGGACAAGACCCGGGTCAAGGCCGATACGGCCTGCTACCGCCAGGTCGAGGACGAGGTGGAAGCCCAGGGCAATGTGAAAATCTGGCGCTTCGGCGACTATTTCACGGGCGATGAGCTGAAGCTGAATATGGATACCGGCAAGGGCTATATGCTCAAGCCGACCTACAAGCTGGAGTCCAACCACGCGCAGGGCAAGGCCGAGCGCCTCAACTTCATCAACGAAGATGAAGCGGTGGTCATCAACGGCACCTACAGCACCTGCCAGAGCGCGGACCCGGACTGGTATCTGCGCTCCGATACGCTGAACCTGGACTCGGGCCGCGACGTCGGCACGGCCGGCAAGACGCTGATTTATTTCAAGGACATACCGATCCTCGGCACGCCTGCCATGTCGTTCTCGCTGTCGGGCGCGCGCCGTTCCGGCTGGCTGTCGCCGACGCCGGGCTTCGGTTCCAAGAACGGCGCCGAACTGGTGGTGCCGTACTACTTCAATATCGCGCCGAACCGCGATTTGACGCTGTACCCGAAAATCATTTCCAGCCGTGGCATTCAAATCGGCGCCCTGGGCCGCTATCTGGGCGAGACCAATGGCGGCTTGTACCAGGGCGAGACCTACCTCGAGTACATGCCGCATGACCGCGAGTATGCCACCGCCAATCCGAATGAAAAGAGCGACCGCTGGATGGTGCGCTCGACCCACAACCAGGACATCACCAAGCAGTGGGCCTACAGCTGGAACTTCCGCGCCGCTTCGGATAACAACTATCCCAATGACTTCTCGAAGACCGTCTCCGGTTCCACCGAGCGTCAGCTGCTGCGCGAATTGCGCACCGATTACATTGGCGATTTCTGGACCCTGACCGCGCGCGTACAGAAGTACCAGGTGCTGCAGGATCCGGAATCGGTGATCGACCGGTCGCTGACCGTGACGCGCCCGTATGACCGTCTGCCAGCGATTAACTTCAACGCGGCGCAGTACGACGTCGCCGGTGGCTTCGACTGGGCCTTCAACGCCGAGCTGACGCGCTTCTATCATCCGACGCTGATCAACGGCACGCGCCTGGTGGCGATTCCGCAGGTGAGCTATCCGATCATCGGCTCGAGCTACTTCATCACGCCGAAGATGATGGTCAACATGGCCAGCTACCAGCTGGACGCATACAACGGCCAGAAGGCCGACAATCTGTCGCGTTCAGTACCGACCTTCTCGCTGGATTCGGGCCTGGTGTTTGAGCGCGATGTGAAATTCGGCGGCAAGAACATGACGCAGACGCTGGAACCACGCCTGTTCTATGTGAATACGCCGTACCGCGACCAGAGCCGCTTCCCGACCTTCGACACTGACGCGGCCACCTTCAACTTCGCGCAGATCTTCAGCGAAAACCGCTTCGTCGGTTCGGACCGGATTGGCGACGCCAACCAGCTGACCGCCGCGCTGACCTCGCGCTTCCTCGATGCCAATGGCGCCGAGGCGCTGCGCCTGGCGTTCGGCCAGCGCTTCTATTTCCGCGACCAGCGCGTGCAGCTCGATTCGTCCACACCGGTCGGCGACTCGCGTTCGGACATGCTGCTGGCTGCGACCGGCCGCATCTCGGAAACCTGGGCCTTCGACAGCGCCGTGCAGTACAACCCGGGCAGCAGCCGCATCGTCTCGGAAAGCTATACCGCGCAGTGGATCCCGGGGCAGAAGAAGGTGCTCAACCTGGGCTACCGCTACCTGCGCAACAGCTTTAAAAATATCGAACTCTCCAGCCAGTGGCCGATCTTCCAGCGCTGGTACGGCGTAGGCCGGGTCAGCTACTCGATGCAGGACAAGAAGATCCTGGAAAGCCTGGTCGGTCTGGAATACAACGCCGACTGCTGGGTGTTCCGTACCGGCGCGCAGCGCTTCGTGACCACCTCGACCAAGGCCTCGACCCAGATCTTCTTCCAGCTGGAGCTGAACGGCCTGTCGCACCTGGGCGTCGGCAGTCCGCTGGAAGCGATGAAGAGCAGTATTCCTGGCTACCAGCGCCTGAATGAGGGCTATGGCCGCTAACTCCTGATGTACACTTGGCGTCCGCCGCGCAAAACATGTCGCGGCGCTTTTTGACTTTTTTACACCTCTTGAGCGTTCTACCATGCGTAATGCCAGTAAGTACCAGATGAAAGTCCTCGCAGTCCTGTTGTGCACGGCCGCGCTCAGCGGTTGCAGCCTGTTCTCGTCGAAGAAAAAAGCCGAAGCGCCCACCGCGCCTGCCGCTACGGCGGCCGCACCGGCTGCTGACGCCAAACCTGCTGCCAAAAAAGAGGCCGCCGCCGGCTTTATTCCGCCTGGCGAAACGGGCAATGTCTCGGTGGACTCGATCGTGGTGGTGGTCAATGACGACGTCATCACCCAGCGCGAACTGGATAACCGCATCAAGACCGTGACCGCCCGCATGAAGGCGCAGAACGTGCAGATGCCGTCGGCCGCCGACCTGCGCCGCCAGCTGCTGGAGCGCATGATTGTCGAACGTTCGCAGCTGCAGATGGCCAAGGAGTTTGGCGTGCGCGTGGACGACCTGCAACTGGACCGCGCCATTCAGCGTATCGCCGAAGCGCAGAAGCTGACCGTGCAGGACCTGCGCAACCAGATGGAAAAGGATGGCACGCCGTACGCGGCCTTCCGCGAAGAGATCCGCGAAGAGATCATCATGCAGCGTCTGCGCGAGCATGAGGTGGATGCCAAGATCCAGATTTCCGACGCCGAGGTGGATAGCTTCGTGGCGGCTGAAAAGGCCGCTGCCGCTGAGCAGTTTGAAGTCAATATCTCGCAGATCATGATACGCATTCCGGACAACGCCACGGCGGAAGTGATCGCCCAGCGCCGCGCCCGCGCCGAAGAAGTGATGCGCCAGCTGCGCACCGGCGCCGACTTCGCCAAGATGGCGGCGACCTACTCGGACGCCAGCGATGCGCTGGATGGCGGCGTGGTGGGCTGGCGTCAGCCCGAGCGTCTGCCGCCGGTGTTTGCCGAAGCGCTGGCCAAGCTGAAAGCGGGCCAGGTGACGCCGATCATCAAGAGCACCGGCGCGTTCCACATCCTGAAGGCGGTGGACCGCCGCAGCCTGGCCGAGGCGCAAGCCGTGGCCGCGGTGCAGCAGACCCACGCGCGCCACATCCTGATCAAGGTCACGCCGGCCATGAGTGCGGCGGACGCCAAGCGCAAGCTGCTGGACCTGAAGGAACGCCTGGACAACAACGCCGCCAAGTTTGAAGACCTGGCGCGCCTGGTCTCGAACGATGGTTCGGCGGCCAAGGGCGGCGACCTGGGCTGGCTCTATCCCGGCGACATCGTGCCGGAATTTGAAACGGCCATGAACAACCTGAAAATCGGCGAAATCAGCCAGCCGGTGGAAACCAGCTTCGGCCTGCACCTGATCCAGGTGCTGGAACGTAAGAGCGACGACGTCTCGAAAGAGCGCGAGCGCAACAACGCGCGCCAGGCGCTGCGTGACCGCAAACTGGAAGAAGCCACCGAAAGCTGGCAGCGTGAAGTCCGCGACCGCGCCTACGTTGAGTACCGCAACGAAGACGACAAGGCCGCCAACGCCGCCAACAAGTAACACGAAAGGGGAGCACACTTGAGCGCCACTTCACCTCAACGGCGCCCGGGAGTGCGCCCTGCTATCGCCGTCACCGTCGGCGAACCGGCCGGCATCGGTCCGGAAATCTCGATCCGCGCGGCCTGGGCGCGGCGGCACGAAGTCAATTGCGTGCTGCTGGGCGATGCCGCCTTCCTGGCCATGACGGCCGCCGAGATCGACCCCGCGATCCGCCTGTCCTCGCTGTCGCTGATGGCGGTGCGCAATGGCGGCCTGCCGCACTTTGGCGCCGACCGCATCAGCGTGATCGACGTGCCGCTGGACGCCCATGTGGTGCCGGGCCGGCTGGACAAGGAAAACGGCCGCGCCGTGCTGGCCACGCTGGACGCCGCGATTGAAGGCGTGCAGGCCGGCTGGTTCGAGGCCGTGGTCACGGCGCCGCTGCAAAAGAGCACCATCAACGACGCCGGCGTCAAGTTCTCCGGCCATACCGAATACTTCGCGGAAAAGACCGGCGCCGGGCAGGTGGTGATGATGCTGGCCGGCCCACAAGCCGGTTCCGGCGACGCGCTGCGTGTGGCGTTGGCGACCACACACCTGCCGTTGAAACAGGTGTCGGCGGCGCTGACCCTGGACGGGCTGGCGCGCGTGCTGGACATCATCGATGCCGACCTGCGCCACAAGTTTGGCATCGCCCGCCCGCGCATCCTGGTATGCGGCCTGAACCCGCATGCGGGCGAGGGCGGCTATCTGGGGCGCGAAGAGATCGACACCATCACGCCGGCCATCGCGGCGGCGCAGGCGCGCGGCATCGACGCGGCGGGGCCATATCCGGCCGACACGCTGTTCCAGCCCAAGTACCTGCAAGGCGCCGACTGCGTGCTGGCCATGTACCATGACCAGGGCTTGCCGGTGCTGAAGTACGCCACCTTTGGCCATGGCGTCAACATTACGCTGGGCCTGCCGCTGATCCGCACCTCGGTCGATCACGGCACGGCGCTGGACCTGGCCGCGCAAGGCCTGGGCCAGGCCGACTGCGGCAGCATGGAGCAGGCCATCAACGCCGCGCTGGCCATGGCAAATAATTCTTTGGATAATAAAAAATGAAACAACACGTAGCCCGCAAACGCTTCGGCCAAAACTTCCTGCATGACCAGCATGTGCTGGGCAGCATTACCGAATCCATCAACCCGCAGCCTGGCGACACCATGGTCGAAATCGGCCCCGGCCTGGCGGCCATGACGGACCAGCTGCTGCGTTCGCTGAAGCATATGCACGTGGTGGAGCTGGACCGCGACCTGGTGGCGCGGCTGGAAAAAGCCTACCCGCGCGACAAGCTGACCGTGCATTCCGGCGACGCGCTGAAGTTTGATTTTGGCGCCATCCCGGTGCCGGAGGGCGACAAGCTGCGCATCGTCGGCAACCTGCCGTACAACATTTCCAGCCCGCTGCTGTTCCACCTGGCGACGTTTGCCACGCGCGTGCAGGACCAGCACTTCATGCTGCAAAAAGAGGTGGTGGAGCGCATGGTGGCCGAGCCGGGCAGCAAGGTCTATGGCCGCCTGTCGGTGATGCTGCAATGGCGTTACGACATGTCGCTGCTGTTCGTGGTGCCGCCGGAAGCGTTCGATCCACCGCCCAAGGTGGATTCGGCCATCGTCCGCATGATCCCGATTGCCAATCCGCTGCCGTGCGACCAGGCCAAGCTGGAAGCCGTGGTGCAGAAAGCCTTCTCGCAGCGCCGTAAAGTCATCCGCAACTGCCTGAGCGGCATGTTCACCGAAGAACAGATCATCGCTGCCGGCATCACGCCCACCGACCGTCCGGAAGCCGTGGGCCTGGCCCAGTACGTGGCGCTGGCCAACCTGCTGTAACTTTTCCTCAAGACAAAAAAAGCCCGCTAAGCTAGCGGGCTGAATCCATTTCCTTTGCAAGAAGTGGAGGAGACAAGTGCAGTATGCTGCGTTACAGCATATATTGCTACTTTATTTTCCAAATATCAATTATTCGGAAAATATATATCTCATCCCTCTTAGCCAGAAGTTGCCGGTGCCTGGGTGCAGTTGACCAGGACGTTGCTGACCGGGCTGTTTGGCATCACGCCGGTGCCATTGGTGACGGTGCAGATCAGATTGTTTTTCGGATCCTGCACGGTCACGCCGTAAGCCTGGCCGGTGTAGACGGCAATGCCGAACGCAAAGTCGCCGGTGCCATTGGTGGTCGCATCGCTGGTGATGGCGATGGCGCCGCCGGTCGAGCCGTTCAGCAGCGTCACGGTACGTGCTGCCTTGGTTACCGGATCTGGCGTCAGGCCGGTGATCTGGCCGCTCAGGATGTAGCTGTTCTGGACGCAGGTCACCAGCGCCTGGATGCTGACGGTGTGGCCGGCCGAACCCTGGCCGCCTGCCACGCTGCACTGCATATTGTCAGGATTTTTCTGTACCACGATGTTGTAGTCGGTGCCGTAGTCGATTTGCTTGGGAAACGCAAACGTGGTGGCGGCCACCGGCACCGAGACGGTATCACTGCCGTTGGCCAGGACCAGGCCGGTGCTGTTGACGTTGACCGCCGAACCTTGCACCGTAAATTGCGCTTTGCCGCCGCAAGCGGCCAGAACAGCAGTCAGCGCCAGCGCAGCAGCGGTGCATACATACGAAAATTTCATCTAATTCTCCAGAGTGTTTGAACGGTGCCGCAGCTTAATTGCACTTGACGATCAGGCCCAGCGCATCGCCGCTTGGCATCGTGCCCGGGTTGTTAATCGGATCCACCGCGCAGGTCTGGCCGGTCGGCTGGGTCAGCACCGAGGCGCCGAACAGCGAGCCATCCGCCACTTTGGTCGGGAACACGAAGCTGACATCCGCGCCAGCCGTGGCTGGAGGCTCGATACTCACCAGATCCGAACCGTTGGCCACCACCAGGCCCTTGCCTTTCAGGCCTTTGACCGAGCCGCCCAGGCTGTAGGGATTGGTAACGCATGTGACCGTCACATACACGTTATAGCCGTTGGCCTTGTTGACGTTGTTGGCCAGCGTGCACTTGGCGCCGGCGGGCGGGGTATCGATTTCAACGTCGAACTGTTCGTCGGTCGCCAGCAGCTTGGTGAACACGAACGTACTGGTATTGGGTTCGATAGGCAGCTTTTCGCCATTGCCTTTATTGATCAGCACCAGGCCGGTCTTGGTCAGACCGTTAACCGAGCCGGACAGCGCGAGGCTACCGTTGTTGCCGCCGCAGGCGCTCAGGATGACAGCACACAGCAGGGCAAGACCCGCACGCAGATACGAACTTTTCATAAAAACTCTCTCCAAAACGAATAGGCCCGGCAGCACGCACGGGAGGCAGCATATTACACGTGTGGGCCGTATTTTAGTGCATTTGGTAACTTGAAACGCTCAATGGATGTAACAGCGTGTGTCGCCCGGTTTATTTGACCTGCGCCACTTCGCAGCGGGAGCGGCGCCCGTCGAGCTCGCAGCGGTTGCGGATGGTGCCTTGCAAATCATGCACTTCCACATGCCATTGCTGCGCGCCGCGGCGTTCCATGGTCATGAAGCCGAAGCCGTCCACCCAGGAGCTGAAGTGCTCGACCACCGCGCCCGGCGCCGGCGTCACGCCCGGCGGCAAGCGTTCCGGCAGCGGCACGATGTCTTCCGAGGTGCCGGCAAACCCGGCAATGAACTGGCTCGGATGGCCGCTCGAGAAGCTGGTCTGCTGCCACAGGTGGACGTGGCCGGACAGCAGCGCCTGCACGGCGGGCGGGAAGTACTGCGGATTGACCGAGCCCATGGCCGCCTGCAGGCCGGCGTCGCCCGGCAGCAGCACGATGCTGCCGTCGGCCTTGCGGTCGGCGCCCATGCCCAGCAGCGGGTGGTGGGCGATGGCGAGGTTGTTGGGCGCCTGCTGCGACAGCGCGGCCATTTTGCGGTACAGGTCCTGGTACCTGGCATAGCCGATGTCGCCCGGTTTCAGGCCTTTCCAGGTGGTGTTGGCAGTATCCAGCACCAGCAGCTGGGTGGCCTGGCTGATCGGCACCGCATACGGATCGCTGTAGTTGCCGACGTCGTCATCGGCGGCGGCGTTGCAGTCGCGGCCCTTGAGCAGCGGGCGCGGATCAAGGAAGCGCCAGTAGCCCTGGCCGCCGCGCAGGCAGTTTTCGTGATTGCCGCGTGCCATGATCCACGGCGCCGCGTCCAGCAGCCTGGCGCCGGGCGCGAAGAAATCGGCGTCCCACGCGTCCCAGCCGTAGCCCCACGGGCTGCCGGCGCAGCCCGCGTTGCCGTCGGGGCAGGCGTTTTCGCGGTAGTGGTAGTCGCCCACGTGAATCACCAGGTCGGGCTTCCAGGCGGCCGCCTGGGCGGCAGTGGTGGCAAACGGGTATTGCTGGCTGTCGTTGCAGGCTTGCCAGCTGTTGCTGCTTTTTTGCAGGCGGCAGCCGGTGTCGCCGATCACCACGATGCGCTGCGGTTCCGCCTTCGGCAGCGGCAGTGCGCGGCCCAGCACGCTGGCGCTGGTGGTGCCGGCCGGCAGGGGCGTCTCGCAGGTCAGCAGCGGAAATTCGGCCGGTTTGGAGTCCGCCGGCGCCGAGGGCGTGGCGCGCAGCGCGATGGTCTGGGCCGGCGCGCGCAGCTGCATGGGCTGGCTGTGCTGGTTGATGACAATCGCGGGGCAGGCGGGCGCGTCGATCAGCACGCGGGCTACGGCGGCGCCGTATTCGCCCAGTACTACGTAGGAAGTGAAATCTGGCGCTGGCGACGGATTGGTGGCGGCGCAGCCGGTCAGCAGCAGGGCGATGGCCCCACGTTTCAAGGTAGATAACAGCACGGGATCTCCAGCGGAATAATCCGCATAATCTACCATGCCCTTACAATATGCCTGTTCCCCACCTTGTAGACCGATCATGACTTCACGCCGCCCCTTAGCCTTGCTGTTCGATCTGGACGATACCCTGTGGCCGATCGGCCCGGTGATTGCCGCCGCCGAAGTCAGCTGGCACGCCTGGCTGGCCGCGCATGCGCCCAGGGTGGCGCAGGCATTCAGCATTGCCGAGCTGCGCGTGCGCCGCATGGCGCTGCTGGAGCGCCGGCCTGAGCTGGTCGCCGATTTATACCAGCTGCGCCGCGAAGCGCTGGCCGAGATCTTTGCCGAGGCCGGCGAGGATCCGGTCCACATCGAAGGCTCGATGCAGCATTTTGCCGTGCAGCGCAACCGCGTGACGCCGTTTGACGATGTGCTGCCGGTATTGCCGCTGCTGCAGGGCATGCTGCGCCTGGGCGTGATCACCAATGGCAATGCCGACCTTGAAGTGATCGGCATGGACCACCACTTTGAATACCAGCTGTCCTCGTCCACGTTTGGCCGCGCCAAGCCGGACCCGGACATCTTCCGCGCCGCGTGCGAGGCCATGGGCGTGGCGCCGCAGGATGCCGTCTACGTCGGCGACGACCTGCGGCTGGACGTGCAGGGCGCCCAGGGCGCCGGCCTGCGCGCGGTCTGGATGAACCGCCACGGCAGCACGGCCCACCTGGACGCGGGCGTGACGCCGGATGCGATTTGCGCCACGTTTGACGAGCTGCTGGCCTGGATACGTGGGCAGATGCAGCATTGACGTGCATAATAGGCAGAACATCTTCACCGGCAATCACTGATATTTAGTATGCAACTCGATACCCGCGCACAAACCCTGCTCAAGGCCCTGGTCGAACGCTATATCGCGGACGGCCAGCCGGTGGGCTCGCGTGCGCTCTCCAAAATCTCCGGGCTGGAGCTGTCGCCGGCCACCATCCGCAACATCATGGCGGACCTGGAAGAGCTGGGCTATGTGGCCAGCCCGCATACCTCGGCCGGCCGGGTGCCGACGCCGCGCGGCTACCGGATCTTTGTCGATACCCTGCTGACCGTGCAGCACCTCGACGAGCAGGCCGTGGGCGCGCAGCTGCGCCTGCAGTCGCCGCAGCCGCAGAAGATGATTACCAATGCGGCGCAGATGCTGTCCTCGCTGTCGCAGTTTGCCGGCGTGGTGCTGAGCCCGCGCCGTGAATCGGTGTTCCAGCAGATCGAGTTCCTGCGCCTGGGCGAGAAGCGCATCCTGCTGGTGATCGTGGCGCCGAACGGCGATGTGCAGAACCGCCTGCTGTTGACGGATGTGGATTACAGCCCGGCGCAGCTGGTGCAGTCGGCCAATTACATCAACCAGAATTACGGCGGCCTGGCCTTCGATGAGGTGCATGCGCGCCTGCAGACGGAACTGCGCCAGCTGCGCGATGACATGGGCCGCCTGATGCAGGTGGCAGTGGAAGCGGGCAGCGAGGCGATGACGGATGACAGCGACAATATGGTCATCGCGGGTGAGCGCAACCTGCTGTCGGTCAGCGATTTGTCGTCGAATATGAGCTCACTGCGCCAGATGTTCGATATGTTCGAGCAGAAGACCGGACTGATGCAGCTGCTCGATGTGTCGAGCAAAGCCAGCGGCGTGCAAATCTACATCGGCGGCGAATCCAGCCTGGTGCCGATGGATGAGATGAGTGTGGTGACGGCGCCGTACACGGCCAACGGCAAGATCGTCGGCACGCTGGGCGTGATCGGCCCGACGCGGATGGCCTACGAGCGCGTGATCCCGATTGTGGATATTACGGCCAAGCTGCTGTCCAACGCGCTGAGCCACAATTAAATGTACCCCGCCTTGCCGGGCGGGGCAGGAATCAAGGACGGTGCGGGCAGGCGGTCTTGGTGCAGTTGCCGTAAATCGCCAGCGCGTGTTCGGCGATCTTGAAGCCGCGCTCCTGGGCAATCGCATGCTGGCGCTCTTCAATCGCTTCGTCGTAAAACTCTTCCACGCGGCCGCAATCGACGCACACCAGGTGGTCATGGTGCGAGCCCGCGTTCAGCTCAAAGATGGCTTTGCCGGTTTCGAAGTGGTTGCGGTTCAGCAGGCCGGCCTGCTCGAACTGGGTCAGCACGCGGTAGACGGTGGCCAGGCCCACATCCATATTGTCCGCCAGCAGGATTTTGTAGACATCCTCGGCGGTCAGGTGGCGCACTTCGCTGTTCTGGAAAATATCCAGGATTTTAATGCGTGGCAGCGTGGCTTTGAGGCCGCTGGCCTTCAGATCGGTAGGATTATTACCCATGTTGGAAACTCTATAGTGTGGTTGGCGGTTAGCTAGGCGCTAGTTTAACGCACTCCGACGCTGGCCGCACGTGCTTGCGGACCGGCATAAGTTTCTTGTAGGAATTTTACAGTTACAAAGAATTACCCCGTCGCGGACAGGGTGCTTTATGATATAGCGTTTTGCAGCACTTCCGCTCGACCAGATTGAGGACATTTATGCGCGTCACCCAGGCTTTTTCGCAGTCTTTGTTGCACCGTTTCACTCCTATTGCCGCCACCGCGTGCATCGCGCTGGCGCTGGGCGGCTGCGCGACCAAAACCACGCTGGGCGAGAAATCGACGGAAGTGAAAGACAGTGAGCCAACGCTGGACGCCAGCAAAGGCGCCCAGACCACCACCATCACCAAGCTGCAACGCTTCATGTGGTTCTTCTCGCCATATCGTCCGGATATCCAGCAAGGCAACTTTGTTTCGGAAGAAATGTTGGCACAGCTGAAAGTGGGCATGACCCAGGACCAGGTGCGTTTCATCTTCGGCACCGCGCTGCTGACCGACCCGTTCCACGGCAACCGCTGGGATTACGCGTTCCGCCTGGCCAAGGGCAACGGCGAAATCACCACCAGCCGCGTGATCGTGTTCTTCAAGGATGGCAAGGTGGAGCGCTGGGAAGGCGGCAACCTGCCGACCGAGAAAGAATACATCGCCCGTATCGCCGGCCCGGCGCCGAACGCCAAGAAGGAAGCGGCGACCGAAGCGGCGCTGGCCAAGCCGGCGCCTAGCGCGCCGCTGCCGGCCGGCAGCGACAATCCTGCTGCGGCCTCGCCAGTGGGCGTGACGATCACGAACGACAAAAAATAAAAGCAAGGATGCAAGCATGACCCCAATGAACATCGCCATCGCAGGCGCCGGCGGCCGTATGGGCCGTATCCTGATCGAAGCCGTGCAGAACGCCGATGATGCGCGTCTGTCGGGCGCGCTGGACCGCGCCGGTGCGGAGCAGGCCGATGCGGCGGCTTTCCTGGGCAAGCCGGCCGGCGTGCCGGTGGCGTCGGCATTGGACCAGGGTCTGGCCGGTGCGCAGTTCCTGATCGACTTCACGCGTCCGGAAGCCACCCTCGAGCATTTGAAGTATTGCGCTGAACACGGCATCAAGCTGGTGATCGGCACTACCGGTTTTGACGAGGCGGGCAAGGCCGCCATTCTGGCCGCCGCCCAAAAAACCGCCATCGTGTTCTCGCCCAACTTCTCGGTCGGCGTCAATGTCACCATGAAGTTGCTGGAGCAGGCCGCCAAGGCGCTGTCCACCGGCTACGACATCGAAATCGTCGAGGCGCACCACCGCTTCAAGGTCGATGCGCCATCGGGCACCGCGCTGAAAATGGGCGAGGTGATTGCCGATGCGCTGGGCCGCGACCTCAAGGAACATGGCGTGTTTGCGCGCGAAGGCGTGACCGGCGAACGTGATCCGTCGTCGATCGGTTTTGCCACCATCCGTGGCGGCGACATCGTTGGCGACCACACCGTGCTGTTTGCCGGCATCGGCGAGCGCATCGAGATCAGCCACAAGTCCAGCAGCCGCGTGACCTACGCGCACGGCGCCCTCCGCGCCTGCCGCTTCCTGGCAGACAAACCGGCCGGCCTGTACGATATGTACGACGTGCTGGGCCTGAAAGACCAATGAACCCGGCAGCCAGCCAGTTCACCCTGAGCCGCTTCTGGGAGCAGGGTGACGCCATCAGCCACGCGGTGGCGTTGGTGCTGCTGGCGATGTCGCTGGTGAGCTGGTTCTTCATCCTGGCCAAGGCGGTTTCCTCGTGGCGCATCCGCCGCAGCGCGCCTGCGGTGCAGGCGTTCTGGGACGCGCCCAGCATGCAGGATGGCGTGGCCGCGCTGACGCTGGCCGATCCCGAACGGATTTTCCTGCCGCTGGCGCAGCAGGGCGCGGCGCAGCTGACGGCGTCGGCACGGCCGTCGCTGGGCGGCGAGATGGACCGCTCGGCGCAAGCCACGCGCGTGCTGCGCGCGGCGATCCAGCGCTCCACCAACCGCCTGGAGGCGGGCCTGACGCTGCTGGCGTCGATCGGCGCCACTGCGCCGTTTGTTGGCCTGCTGGGCACGGTCTGGGGCATTTATCACGCGCTGGCCAATGTGTCCTCGCATGGCACGGTGCAGATCGACAAGGTGGCTGGCCCGGTGGGCGAGGCGCTGGTCATGACCGCCATCGGCCTGACCGTGGCGATTCCTGCGGTGCTGGCCTACAATGGTTTCAACCGCGCCAACCGGCTGACGCTGGCCGAGCTGGATGCCTTTGCCCACGACCTGCACGCCTATCTGACGAAGTAAGATCATGGCCTTCGGCGCTTTCAACCATCACCGCAATCCCGGCCCGATGGCCGACATCAATGTCACGCCCATGGTGGACGTGATGCTGGTGCTGCTGGTGATTTTCATTCTGGCGGCGCCGATGTTCACCGGCTCGGTGCAGCTGGAACTGCCGAAGGCGCAAGCGCCGGCAACGCCGACGGCGCCCGCCGCGACTGTCACGCTGTCGATCGACGGCAAGGGCAAGATATTCTGGAATAACGACCCGGTGGCGCCGGATGCGCTGACCGCGCGTCTGGTGGAGGCGTCCAGGCTGGACCCGCAACCGGAACTGCAACTGCGCGCCGACAAGGACACCCGCTATGAAGTGGTGGCCCAGGTGATGGCGGCGGCGCAGAGCAATGGACTAACGAAATTGGGCTTCGTCACCGATCCCAAGGAGAAGAAATAAATGGCAACCGCAGAACTGAACGGCGCGGCGATTAAGGATTTCGACAGCTTCCACGCTGCATGCAAGACCGCAATGGGCTTCCCCGACACCTATGGCAACACCATGGATGCCTGGGTGGACTGCCTGAGCTATCTGCGCGACGACGACAGCATGAGCAAGTTCAGGCTCAAGCCCAACGAAGTGCTGGAAATCGTCATCCTGGACGCGCCGGCCATGCAGGCCGCCGTGCCGGACATTGTGGAAGAAATCACCTACTGCGTGGCTGGCCTCAACGAACGCTACGAGGACTACGGCGAAAAGCCCGCCCTCAAACTGACGCTGCGCTAGGCGCGGCGGGCGGTTCGGCGCCGGCCGGCAGCGCGTTCGGAATATGCGCCTTGGCGCCGGTCTCGCCCGGCGCCAGCGTCAGCACCTCAAAGCCGGTCTCGGTCACGCAGACCATGTGTTCCCATTGCGCCGACAAGGATTTGTCGCGCGTCTCGACGGTCCAGCCGTCGCTCAATTCCCTGGTGGCGGCCTTGCCCGCGTTGATCATCGGTTCGATGGTGAACAGCATGCCCGGCTTGAGCACCATGCCCTGGCCTGGGCGGCCGTAGTGCGTCACCTGCGGATCTTCGTGATACACCTGGCCGATGCCATGGCCGCAGTAATCCAGCACCACGCTGTAGCCGGCCTTTTCGGCCACGGTCTGGATCGCAAAGCCGACATCGCCCAGGGTGGCCTTGGGTTTCACGGCGCGGATGCCGGCCCACATGGCCGCATAGGTGGTTTCCACCAGCTTGCGGGTTGGCTTGCTGGGTTCGCCGACGTAGTACATGCGGCTGGTGTCGCCGTGCCAGCCATCCTTGATGACGGCGACGTCGATGTTGATGATGTCGCCATGCTTGAGTACCTCGGTGGCGGACGGAATGCCGTGGCAGACCACATGGTTGACCGAGCTGCACACGGTGGCCGGAAAGCCGCCGTAGCCGACGTTGGCGGGAATCGCCTGCTGCACATTGACGATGTAGTCGTTGCACAGCTGGTCGAGATAAGCTGTGGTCACGCCCGCCTTGATGTGCGGGCCGATCATCGTCAGGACGTCGGCCGCCAGCTGGGCAGCGACGCGGGCCTGGGCGATTTGCTCAGGCGACTTGATCAGATTGGCGGAACGGCGTGACATGGATGACCTTTTTTACTGGATAAAGGTCGACATTTTGCCATAGACCATGGCCGGGCCGCTGCTATGGGGCGGGATTGGCCGTTGCGGCCGGCGATTCGGTGTCAGGTCCGATCAGGCCGAAATCCTTGGCGATTTCCTGGTAACGCGCCTCTGCGGCCTTTTTGTCTTCCGCGGACATGCCGACGAACTGCTGGTCAGCGTTGTAGAGCGCCGCGCGGTCGGGGTCATTGGTGAACTGCGAAAACTTGTCCCACGCCCAGGCCTCCACCAGGTTGTTGTTGTCGATTTCCTTGGCGGCGATGACGGCGGCGGCATGCAGATAGCCTGCCTGCATCGCGGCGTAAAAGTACTGCCTGGAGACCTCGGCAGGTGGTTTGCGGCTGTCGAAACTGGCGTCGTTGACCAACTGCGCCGCTTCATTGCTATATTGCTCGCCTAATTGCACCATTGCCGCAGCGTCGCCGTTGTGGGCCAGCTGCTGCAACTGCTTCAGGCTCATGTGGTAGTACGGTTCGGGCGTATTGTATTTGCCTTTGCGCATACGTTCGAGCCGTTCGCGGATCAAGATTTGCTGGTCAACCTTCACCGGTTCGCCGACGGCGAAGGGGTTGAGGCCCAGTGCCGCGTTCCAGCTGCGGCCGGTGGATGCGGGCTCGGACTGGTGGGCGGCATGGACCTCGTCTTTGCCGGGCTCGGTAGGCGCAGCCGGCGTGTCACTGATGGCCTGCCGGGAAACGAGCACTCCCGCAATGACCAACGCTACTGTGGAGAGTGCAATTGTGGTGGATTTCATCTAGTCGCTCCCGGCGGTCATCAGTTGGTGGCAATTACATCAGGTAGCGCTTGTTGTAGGAGTCGCAGCTGCCGATCACGCCGCCTTGCTGGGCTGCAACACCTGCCGCCAGCACGCCGTTCCTTTGCACCACGTAGAACTCTTCGCAGCCGAAACCGCCGGTGATGCGGTGGGCCGCATAACGCATAGGCTGACGGTCACCGGTGCCGCGGTCGAGATGCAATTCGCGGATCACGTTATAGTTGACCGGTTCACGGATGGTCAGACGGCCATCATCGCCCAGCACCATGACGTAGTTGCCAGTGGCGCGGCCGCCGGTTTCCGAGGTCCAGCGCCAGGTATTGCTGGCCGTATAGACCACGAAGTTGCCATCGTCTTGTTGCACGGCATAATTGCCGCCCTTGCCGGTCGAGAAACCGGTCGGCTGGGTGCCGCCTGGTTGCTGTGCGTACAGCACCAGGTTGCCATCCGTTTGCATCGCCAGCATGTAGTTCTTGTTGATCGACTGGATATTCTGGCCCGAATTCAGTCGTACGCCAGCGCGCATGACGTTCGGGCCCAGGGTGACAACGGCTTGTGCCGATGCTGCCTGGCTGGCTGCAAAGCCGGCCAGCACTGCGCCTAATACGAAAAGCTTTTTCATTGATTTCCTCTGTAGTGTCGAAGTGGAACCAGCGTTTTTTGCTTGTAAGGTAATAAAAAAGCACGATTAGCAAAAAACCATAATTAGTCTACAGACAAAATCTTTGTGGAAACTCACGAAAAGTAACAGTGCGCAGGTGACACTAAATTACTTGATTGCGGTCGAAATGCGGGTTCACGATCAGGCACAGCAGATTGCCAAACGGGTCGGCCAGCTCCACGGTTTTAATGTTGTCGCCGACGTCCTGGATCGGGTGATGCAGCGTTGCGCCCAGGGCGGTGATGCGTGCGACTTCGGCCTCAATATCGTCGACGCCCCAGTAGACCATGCTGCCCGCCGTGGCTGGCTGGCCGTCAGGGATCAGGCCCAGCTCAAAGCCGCCGATGTTGAAGCCGACGTAAAACGGCTGGTCGAAATAGGGCTGGGTATTGAACACCTGGGCGTACCACGCCTTGGCGGCAGCCAGGTCGGTGACTGGATAGGCGGCGGTGCGTAAGCCTTTGATCATGCGATGTCTCCTGTGAGGGGGTAAAAACCCCATCTTGGCACATCGGGCGGACGCTTAATTGGAAAAATGGAATCGCTCCGGCGCGCTGCCGGCGAACTCCTGGAAATCGTGGATCAGGTGCGACTGGTCGAAATAGCCGCACTCCTGTGCCAACTGGGCCCAGTCCGGTCCCGCGCCGGCGCCCAGCGCCGCTGTCGCGCGCCGGAAGCGGCAGATGCGCGCGTATAGCTTGGGCGACAGCCCGACATGGGTGCGGAACTGTGCCGCCAGATGCTGGCGCGACACCTGCAGCTGCGCGGCCAGCTGCTCGACGCGTAGCGCACCAGCGCTGGCTTCCAGCGCCCGCAGCGCCTGCTGGACCAGCGCCGGGTTGCCGTTTCCGGCGGCGCTGTCCAGCCGTAGGCGGCGCAGCAACTCCCGTTCAATCAGCGCCAGCCGCGCACGCTCGGGTGCTGTGCTGTTCCAGAGCGCGTCGGCCAGGCGCCCGGCAGCGCTGCGGCCCCACAGCAAGTCGAGCTCCGCGCGCTGATCGGTCAACGCGTGCAGTGGCATCGCCAGGAACGGGCCTGCCATGCCCGGCTTGAAGCGCACCGCCAGTGTCCGTACCGGCCGCTCGCTGGCCACCAGGATGGCGGAACGCATCATGCCGACCGCAAATCCGGGCTGGCCGCTGTCCTGCCACAGGATATCCACGCAATTATCGGGCAGCACGCGGTGCGTATGCGCCCACGCGGGCGCCTGTGCGGCCCAGACGCAGTCAACATGGGCGGCCAGCGACGGGTGGGGAGGATATTCGCGATAGTGCATCTGAGCAGTATGCCACGGCGGTAGCCGCATAGAAACGGCTGGAATGGTCATCTTCGGGGCTTGCGCGCTCAGCAGGGGAATGAAACGGTATAATGTCCGGTTCATATTCACTAATTGGCCGTCACCGATCATGCAAGATAAATATAGTCCCGCCGACGTAGAAAAAGCCGCTCAATCCCACTGGAAGGCGATCGACGCCTACAAAGCCGTCGAGAACGACCCGCGCTTCCCGAAAGGCAAGTACTACGCCTGCTCCATGCTGCCTTACCCATCGGGCAAGCTGCACATGGGCCACGTGCGCAACTATACGATCAATGACGTGATGTACCGCTATCTGCGCATGAACGGCTACAACGTGCTGATGCCAATGGGCTGGGACGCGTTTGGCATGCCGGCGGAAAATGCGGCAATGGCCAACAATGTGCCGCCCGCACAGTGGACCTATTCCAACATCGCCCACATGCGCTCGCAGATGGAGCTGATGGGCCTGGCCATCGACTGGTCGCGCGAAATGACCGCGTGCAAGCCGGAATACTACAAGTGGAACCAGTGGATGTTCCTGAAGATGCTGGAAAAAGGCATCATCTACAAAAAAACCGGTACCGTGAACTGGGATCCGATCGACCAGACCGTGCTGGCCAACGAGCAGGTCATCGACGGCAAGGGCTGGCGTTCGGGCGCGGTCATCGAGAAGCGTGAAATTCCGATGTACTACGCGCGCATCACCGACTATGCGGAAGAACTGCTGGAGCATGTTGACAGCAAGCTGCCAGGCTGGCCTGAGCGCGTGCGCATCATGCAATCGAACTGGATCGGCAAATCGACCGGCGTGCGTTTCGCGTTCCCGCACGAGATCAAGGACGCCGACGGCGCGCTGATCGGCGACGGCAAGATGTACGTGTTCACCACCCGTCCGGACACCGTGATGGGCGTGACCTTCTGCGCCGTGGCGGCAGAACACCCGCTGGCCGTGCTGGCCGCGCAAACCAATCCGGCACTGGCCGCCTTCAACGCCGAGTGCAAACTGGGCTCGGTGATTGAAGCCGACATGGCGACCATGGAGAAAAAGGGCATGCCGACCGGCCTGTTCGTCACCCATCCGCTGACCGGCGCGCAAGTCGAAGTCTGGGTCGGCAACTACGTGCTGATGACCTACGGCGACGGCGCCGTGATGGGCGTGCCGGCGCACGACGAGCGCGATTTCGCCTTCGCCAAAAAATACAATCTGCCGATCAGGCAAGTCATCACCACGGCGGACGCGCCGGAATATTCGACCGACGCCTGGCAGGAATGGTACGGCGACAAGGAAGTCTCGATCGTCACCAATTCCGGCAAATACGACGGCCTGCGCTACGCCGAAGCGGTGGACGCTGTCGCCGCCGACATGGCTGCCAAGGGCCTGGGCGAGAAGAAGATCACCTTCCGTCTGCGCGACTGGGGCATCTCGCGCCAGCGCTACTGGGGCACGCCGATCCCGATGATCAACTGTGCCGATTGCGGCTCGGTGCCGGTGCCTGAAAAAGATCTGCCGGTGGTGCTGCCGGAAGACTGCGTACCGGACGGCAGCGGCAATCCGCTGAACAAGTACGAAGCGTTCCTGAAGTGCGATTGCCCGCAGTGCGGCAAGCCGGCCCGCCGCGAAACCGACACCATGGATACCTTCGTCGATTCGTCGTGGTACTACATGCGCTATACCTCGCCGAACTCGAACGATGCGATGGTCGACAGCCGCAACGACTACTGGATGCCGATGGACCAGTACATCGGCGGTATCGAACACGCCGTGCTGCACCTGCTGTACGCACGCTTCTGGACCAAGGTGATGCGCGACTTCGGCCTGGTCAAGTTTGACGAGCCATTCACCAACCTGCTGACCCAGGGCATGGTGCTGAACGAGACCTACTACCGCGAAGACGCCGCCGGCAAGAAGACCTGGTTCAATCCAGCCGACGTCGATCTGACGGTGGACGACAAGGGCCGTCCGCAAGGCGCGGTGCTGAAGGATGACGGCCAGGCCGTCAACATCGGCGGCACCGAGAAGATGTCGAAGTCGAAGAACAACGGGATCGACCCGCAAGCGCAGATCGAACAATACGGCGCCGACACCGCGCGCCTGTTCACCATGTTCGCCTCGCCGCCAGAGCAAACGCTGGAATGGTCGGGCAGCGGTGTGGAAGGCGCGAACCGCTTCCTGCGCCGCGTGTGGGCATTCGGCTACGCACAGCGTGAAGCGATTGCCGCCGCCGGCGCACCGCTGACGGCAGCTGCCACCACCGACGCGGGCAAGACCCTGCGCCGCGAAGTGCACAAGGTGCTGCAGCAGGCCGACTACGACGTCAAACGCATCCAGTACAACACCGTGGTGTCGGCCTGCATGAAGATGCTGAACACGCTGGAATCGGCCAAGGATGTGGAAGCGGCCGTGGTCTCGGAAGGCTACGCGATCTTCCTGCGCCTGCTGAACCCTGTCGCACCGCACATCACCCACGTGCTGTGGAAAGAGCTGGGCTATGCGGGCGACATCCTGGACGCCGCCTGGCCGCAGGTTGATCCGGCTGCGCTGGAGCAGTCCGAGATCGAGATGATGATTCAGGTGAACGGCAAGCTGCGTGGCAGCGTGGTGGTGCCGAAGAGCGCCGACAAGGCGGCCATCGAAGCAGCTGCACTGGCGAATGAAGCGGTGCAGAAGTTCATCGAGGGCACGCCGAAGAAGGTGATCGTCGTGCCGGGCAAGCTGGTCAACATCGTCGTTTAATCGGAATCCTCATGGCGACTACTTCGAAGTTCTTCCGTCGCGGCGCGCTGTACGCGGCAGTTCTGGCCGCGTCGCTGACGGTGTCGGCGTGCGGCTTCCATCTGCGCGGTGAGGGCGGCCACTACACGCTGCCATTCCCGACCATGTATGTGGGGCTGCCGGAGTCGTCGCCGCTGGCGATTGATTTGAAGCGCAACATCCGCGCCAACGGCGGCACCACCGTGGTCAGCTCCGCCAAGGATGCGGATGGCGTGATCGAGGTCTTGTCCAATCCGGAGAAGACCAAGAGCAAGACCATTCTGTCGCTGAACAGCAATGGCCGTGTGCGCCAGTATCTGCTGACGTACAACATTGTGTTCCGCGTGCTGGACAAGCAGGGCGCTGAGCTGCTGGGACCGACGCAGCTGATGCTGACGCGTCCTATCGACTTTAACGAAACCCAGCTGCTGGCAAAAGAGCAGGAAGAGGCGCTGCTCTACAAGGACATGCAGACCGACCTGGTACAGCAGATGATGCGCCGCATCGCTGCCGTCAAGACGGCAGGCGTGTCGCTGCCGCCGCCAGGCCCTGCGGCGGCCGGCCCGCAGCCATCGGGGCAGCCGTCGACACTGCCGCCGGCCGTGCCGATTCAGTAAAGGCGCGCGATGCAATTACGGTTGGAAGCGCTGGATGGCCATTTAACGAAATCGCTGTCGCAGCTGTACGTCATCACCAGCGACGAGCATTTGCTGGCGCTGGAAGCCGCGGACAAAATCCGCAAGACGGCGCGCGCGCAAGGCTATTCCGAGCGCGATGTGCTGACCGTGGAGCGCAGCTTCAAATGGGGCGAGCTGCTGGCGGCCAATCAGGCGCTGTCGCTGTTTGGTGACAAGAAGCTCATCGAGCTGCGCATCCCGACCGGCAAGCCGGGCAAGGATGGCGGCGCGGCGCTGCAAAATTATGTAAAGGATCTGAGTCCGGACAACCTGACTTTGATCACGCTGCCCAAGCTGGACTGGCAGACGCAGAAGGCGGCCTGGGTCGCCAGTCTGCAACAAGCGGCGGTGTATATCGACATCCCGCAGGTGGAACGGGCGCATTTGCCCAATTGGATAGGCCAGCGCCTTGCCGCACAAGGGCAGAGCGCGGACCGGCAGAGCATTGATTTCATCGCGGACCGCGTGGAAGGCAATCTGCTTGCGGCCCATCAGGAGATTCAAAAACTGGCTTTGCTGCACGAGCCGGGCAAGCTGACCTACGAGCAGGTGCACGACGCGGTGCTGAATGTGGCGCGCTACGATGTGTTCAAGCTCAGTGAAGCGATGCTGGCAGGTGATCCGGCGCGTCTGGTACGCATGCTGGAAGGCCTGAAAGGCGAGGGCGAAGCGCTGCCGCTGGTGCTGTGGGCGGTGTCGGACGAAATCCGCACGCTGCTCAAGCTCAAGTCGGGCATGGCGCAAGGCCGGCCTCTGGGTGCGCTGCTCAAGGAGCACCGCATCTGGGGACCCAAGGAACGCATGATGGACCCGGCGCTGCGCCGCATTTCGCTGCCAACGCTGGAAGCGGCAATGAAGGACGCCGCGCAAGTGGACAAGATGATCAAGGGTCTGCGCGCGAAAGCGCATGCAGGCGACGCATGGGACGCCATGCTGCAATTGGCGTTGAAAGTCGCCCGCGGCTGACCCGCTCGAACGGGACAACGATGGACATCAATCAGTATATGGAACAACTGGGCCGGCAGGCGCGCAAGGCTTCGCGCGCCATGGCCCGTGCCGATAGCGCACAGCGCAACCGCGCGCTGACGCTGATCGCCGACGCAATTGAACGCGACGCCGATGCACTGCGCACCGCGAACAAGCTGGATATGGATGCCGCTGCCGCCAACGGCCTGGCGCCGGCCATGCTGGACCGGCTGGCGCTGTCGGACAAGGCCATCGCCACCATGGTGGAAGGCCTGCGCCAGATCGTCGCATTGCCGGATCCGATCGGAGAAATCTCCGGCCTGAAATTCCGCCCGACCGGCATCCAGGTTGGCCAGATGCGCGTGCCGCTGGGCGTGATCGGTATTATTTACGAGTCGCGCCCCAACGTGACGGTGGACGCGGCGGGGCTGTGCATCAAGAGCGGCAACGCCACCATCCTGCGCGGCGGCTCGGAAGCGATCCATTGCAATCGCGCGCTGGCCAGGCTGGTCAAGGAAGGCCTGGCTGGCGCTGGCCTGCCGGAAGAGGGCGTGCAGGTCGTCGAGACCACCGACCGCGCTGCCGTCGGCGCACTGATTACGATGCCGCAGTATGTGGACGTGATCGTGCCGCGTGGCGGCAAGGGCCTGATTGCACGCCTGATGGAAGAGGCGACAGTACCGATGATTAAGCATCTGGACGGCATCTGCCACGTCTACATCGACAGCAAGGCCGATATAAAAAAGGCGCTGGACATTGCGTTCAACGCCAAGTGCCACCGCTATGGCACCTGCAACACGATGGAGACGCTGCTGGTGGCGCGCGCGATTGCGCCGGCCGTGCTGCCGCAACTGGCCACGCTGTACGCAAGCAAGCAGGTCGAACTGCGCGCCGACGCGGAAGCAAAAGCCATTCTCGCCGCCGCCGGCTACCCGCATCTGGCCGATGCGACGGAAGAAGACTGGTCGACGGAATACCTGGCGGCGATCCTGTCGGTCAAGCTGGTCGCCGACATGGACGAGGCGATGGAGCACATCAACACCTACTCGTCCAAGCACACGGAGTCCATCATCACCGAGGACCACTCGGCCGCGATGCGCTTTTTGCGCGAGGTGGATTCGGCATCGGTGATGGTCAACGCCTCGACGCGTTTTGCGGACGGTTTTGAATATGGCCTGGGTGCGGAAATCGGCATCTCCAACGACAAGCTGCACGCACGCGGCCCGGTTGGACTGGAAGGCCTGACGTCGTTGAAATACGTGGTATTCGGCCACGGGGAAGTACGAAACTAAGGAGCGTTATGCTGTATCTCTGGATCAAAGCACTGCACATCTTCTTCGTCATCGCCTGGATGGCCGGCGTGTTCTACCTGCCGCGCATCTTCGTCAACCTGGCGATGGAGACCGATAAAAACACCACCGCGCGCCTGCTGCTCATGGCGCGCAAGCTGTACCGGTTTTCGATGTGGCTGTCGGTGTTTGCCGTGGTGTTTGGCGCGATCCTGGTGTATCTGGCATACGGCGCGCACATGCCGGGCTGGCTGCACGCCAAGCTGACATTGGTGGTGCTGGTGATCGGTTACCACCATGCCTGCGGCGGCATCCTGAAAAAATTTGAGCGTGGTGAAAACCAGCGTAGCCACAAATGGTTCCGCGTGTTTAACGAGCTGCCGGTGTTTGCGATGCTGGCGATTGTGCTGCTGGTGGTGGTGAAACCTTTCTGATCGGATTGGCATGAGCAAAGTTTGCCAGTATTTTTTCGCGGCCCATTCGCCCTGGGCTTACCTGGGGCATCAACGTTTGCTGGCCATGGCAGGCAAGCATGGCGTGCAGCTTGACATCAAGCCCTGCGATCTGGGCAAGGTGTTTGGCGTGTCGGGCGGCGTGCCGCTCGCCAAACGCGCGCCGCAGCGCCAGGCGTACCGGCTGGTGGAGCTGGCGCGCTGGTCCGAGTATCTGGGCATTCCGCTGAAACCGCAGCCGCAGTTTTTCCCGGTGTCGCCGGAACTGGCCAACAAGCTGATTGTGGCGGCGCGCTTTGCGCATGGCACGGACGTGGCCATGGCGCTGGCCGGCGCGATCATGCGCGGCTTGTGGGCCGAGGATAAGAATATCGCCGACGAGGCAACGCTGCTGCAGATCGCCGGCGGCTGCGACCTGGATGGCCGTGCGCTGCTGCAGGCGGCGGAAACCGCCGGCGTGCAGGCAGAGTACGACAGCAACACGGAGGATGCGAATGCGCTCAGCGTATTCGGTTCGCCGTGGTATGTGCTGGATGGAGAAAGCTTCTGGGGCCAGGATCGTCTGGACTTCCTGGAGCGGGCAATGAGCAATGCAATAAGCAGGTAAGCAGCGCCGCGCTCGCGGGGGCGGCGCGCTATTTTTTTAACGGACAAAAGGTACACCTATGGCATCCTTCTTTTGCCCATGCCCACGCGGCATGGAGTCGGCGCTGGCCGAAGAACTGCGCGAAATCGCACAACAAAGCACCACCATGAAGGTGCACAACGAGGTACCGGGCGGCGTGCACGCTTCCGGCGACCTCACGGATTCCTACCGCATCAACCTGCACTCGCGCATTGCGTCGCGCGTGTTGATGCGTATGGCCGCTGGCGGCTACAAGAACGAGAACGATATCTACGACCTGACCCTGGCGCAGCCATGGGAAGAGTGGTTCGGCTATGACCACACCATCCGCGTCGATCTGACGGCGGTGAAGTCGCCACTGAAAAGCCTGGAGTTCACCACGCTGAAGATCAAGGACGCAATCTGCGACCGCTTCCTCGATCAATATAAAAAGCGTCCTTCGGTGGATACCAAGGAACCGGACATGCGTATCTTCGGCTTCGTCGACGCGCACCAGTTCATCGTGTATCTGGATACCTCGGGCGAGGCGCTGTTCAAGCGCGGCTGGCGTACCGAGACCGGCGATGCGCCGCTGCGCGAGAATCTGGCTGCGGGCCTGCTGCGCGTTGCGGGCTGGAAGCCGGGCATGCCGCTGTTCGACCCGATGTGCGGCTCCGGCACCATCCTGTGCGAAGCCGCGCAGATGGTGCAGGGCGTGCCGCCGGGTGCGCGCCGCAGTTTCGCGTTCGAAAAGTTCCATGACTTTGACCCGCAGCCATGGCAGGACATGAAAGCGGCCATCAAGCCGAATCCGCTGCCGTCCGAGCCGACCATTTTCGGTTCCGATATTTCGGGCGACATGGTGGCGATGGCGCGCCACAATCTGCGCAGCGCCGGCATTCTGTTCGATGTGCCGTTGAAGCAGATCGAGGCGCAGCAGATCCAGGCGCCGACCGAGCAGCCGGGCATTCTGCTGACAAATCCACCGTACGGCGAGCGTATCGGCGTGCGTGGCGACAGCACCATGCCGCAGGATGAACTGGCCAACAGCTTCTATGCCGAGTTGAGCTCGACGCTGAAGCAGCGCTTTGCCGGCTGGACGGTGTATCTGTTCACGGCGGACCTGGGCGTGCCCAAGCTGCTGCGTTTGAAAGAGTCGCGCAAGACCCCGTTCTTCAACGGTGCGCTGGAATGCCGTTTGTTCCGCTTCGACATGGTGGCCGGCTTCAACCGCCGTGAAGCCGCCAAACCAAAAGACGCTTAACCCCGCAGGGCCACAAAAGGGTCTGACCCCGTACGGGGTCAGACCCGGTGCTTGCATCGCGGTGTGGGGTGAAAGCATGCGCCGAAAGGAAAACGATTTATGCTGCCGACACCTCCCGCCAATCTGCCCGACCAGGACACCATCGAAGACGTTCCGCCTCCGGAACCGCCACACCGCAAACCCCTGACCGCCGCCGCGCTGGCCGTCATGCTGGCCGGCCTGTCGATGATCGGTCCATTCTCGATCGACGCCTATCTGCCGGCCTTCCCGAATATCCAGGCGACGCTCCACGCCACGCCGCTGGAAGTGCAGCAAAGCCTGACCTTTTACATGCTGGCCTTTGCCGGCATGGTGCTGTGGCACGGTGCGATATCGGACGCCTTCGGCCGCCGCAATGTGATCCTGGTCTCGCTGGCCATGTTCGCCATCGGCACGCTGGGCTGCGCTGCCGCGCACACGGTCCACTATCTGTGGGTGTTCCGCATCATGCAGGGCGTGTCGGCCGGCGCCGGCGTGGTGGTGGGCCGCGCCATCATCCGCGACCTGTATGCCGACGCCGAGGCCGCGCGCCTGCTGTCGCTGGTGACCATGATCTTCTCCATCGCGCCCGCCGTGGCGCCGATACTGGGCGGCTGGATCGTCACGCTGTTCGACTGGCGCGCGATTTTCCTGTCGCTGCTGGCCTACAGCACGCTGCTGTTCATCTTCTGCTACCGGCGCCTGCCGGAGACGCTGCCGCCGGAAAAACGCCATCCGTTCAACCCGCGCTTCCTGGCGCGTAACTACGGCGAGATCCTGCGCTCGCCGCTGTTCCACTTCAAGACGGGCGTGGTGGCGCTGAACTTCGCCGGCCTGTTCATCTACATCTCGGCGGCACCCGTGTTCCTGCCGCAGGAGCTGCATCTGGGGGCGTCGCAATTCGGCTGGCTGTTCATTCCATCGGTGGGCGGAATCTTCCTCGGCGCGCTGGCGGCCAACCGCATTGCCGGAAAAATGACATTTTCGCGACAGATTGGCATTGGCTTCTGCTTCCTGCTGACGGCGTCCGCCATCAACGTGATTTACCACCTGTTCCTGCCGCCTGCGCTGCCCTGGACGGTGGCGCCGATGTTGATTTACACCTTCGGCATGTCGGTGGTCGCACCCGGGGCGACCTTGCTGGCACTGGATTTGTTCCCGCACATCCGTGGCACGGTGGCGTCCTGCCAGTCGTTCGCGGTGACGCTGCTGGGGGCGATTGTGGCCGGGGTGATTGCACCGGTTCTATCACATTCGGCGCTGTGGTTAGCCGCAGCACAGATGGCCTTTAGTGCCTCTGCTCTCGCTTTATGGTTGACGTCGCGCCATTACCGGCGCATATTATCGCGCTAATTAGGTCGATAAACATTAACGGCAGGAAATGCACTTAGTTTAGAAAGAAATTTTTCCCGCTGTTAAGTTTGTATCAGACTTTATGATAATATAATTTTTTAAGGCAATGTTTCCTGGCCTCGAATCGGTCTGGAGACCGCATAAAACCTAACGTTGGTGGAATCTTGTCGTTGAATTCCGCCCCCTGATCGATGTCTACTGGCGGCAATGCTTGATACGATGCATCAACAATCTGACCATGATATTCGTAATCGGCTGCTGATTGCCCGTCTGCCGGCCATGCCGCAGATACTCATCAAGCTGATCGAGCACTTGCAAGCCGACGACGCCGGCATGCCGGAGCTGGCCGCCCTCATCGCCAAGGATGCGGCGATGACCAGCAAGATCCTCACCGTTGCCAATAGCTCGGCCTATCACCGCAACCAGCGGACGGTGGGCCTGGAGCAGTCGCTGGTGTCGCTGGGCACCGACATGATCAAGACGCTGGTCATCAGCGAATCGGTTTTTCAAACGTTTAACAGCTTCCCCCATTCCGGCAGCACCGACCTGCGCGGCTTCTGGAAAGGCTCGCTGACCACGGCCGTCATCGCGCGCGACATCGCCAAGCAGATGGAGTATCCGCACGTCGAGGAGGCCTACCTGGCCGGCCTGCTGCACAACGTCGGCCGGCTGGCCCTGCTGGCGACGGCGCCCAAGGAATATGCCTTCAACTTCACCGCGCGCGATGATGAAGACCTGTGCGCGGTCGAGCAGCGCACGCTGCAAATCACCCACTCGGAAGCGGGCGCCTGGCTCATCGAACGCTGGAACCTGGATTCCTTCCTGGCCGACAGCGTGCTGTATCACCATGAGCCGATCACCCGTCTGGAAGCGGCGCATCCGCTGATCCGCATGGTGCGCCTGGCGCATCTGCTGTGCTGCCACGAAGACCAGGAGCAGGCCATCGCCGAATCGGCGCGCCTGTGCAACCTGGATAGCGACAAGCTGGAACTGATCATTAAGAACGCCGCGCGCCAAGTGGAGAAGTCGGCCAATTACCTGGGCATCGACCTGGCTGGCGCCGACGACATCGTGCCGCCTGCGGCGTATGCGCCGCCGGTGGTCGATCCGGTGCAGCAGCGCCTGTCGGAAGAAGTGCGCAACATCATGCTGGTGTCCGAGATGGGCCAGACCTTCGCGCGTCAGCATGGCGAAGCAGGACTGCTGGAAGCCATCACGCGTTCGGCGCGCATCCTGTTTGATTTTGAAAACGCCGTGCTGCTGCTGGAGAATCCCACCGGCCACGCGCTGCACGGCATGGCCACGGGCGACAATCAGCAGCGCCTCTCGGAGTTCGTCATTCCGCTCAATAAGGGCGGCCCGGTGGCGCAGTCGGCGCTGGAACGCAAGCTGGCCTATGTGAGCCGCGAAGGCAACGCGCACAACGTCTCGGAAGAGCAGCTGTTCCGCATCCTCGGCAGCGACAGCATGGTGTGTCTGCCGCTGGTGGCCAACCAGCGCTGCCTCGGTGTGCTGATCGGCGGTGCGCCGGCCTGGCAGATGCCGCATCTGCAAAAGCGCGAACGCTTCCTGCTGTCGTTTGGCACCCAGGCCGCAGCGTCGCTGGAAACCGCGATCAGTGAACGCGGCCACGCCAAGCGCCAGATCGCGCATGTGGCGGAGGAATACCGCGAAGCCTCGCGCCGCGTGGTGCATGAGGTGAACAACCCGCTGTCCATCATCAAGAATTACCTGTCGGTCCTCGACAGCAAGCTGGCGCGGCGTGAGCCGGTGGTCGGTGAAATGTCGATCCTGAACGAAGAGATCGACCGCGTCGGCCAGTTGATTAACGGCCTGGCCGACCTGCAACCGACCGAAAGCGCGCGCACCACCGATGTCGGCAAGGTGGTCGATGATGTGCTGCGCCTGTTCCGCGCCACCGACTTTGTGCCGGCCTCGGTGCAGATCGTGGTCCGCATGCAGGAGGAACCGGCCGAAATCGACGGCGATGCCGACATGCTCAAGCAAATCCTGGTCAACCTGATCAAGAACGCCATCGAGGCATTGACCGACGGCGGCAAGATCGAGATTTCGAATCGCGGCCACGTCAACCGCGAGCGCAAGCTGTATCTGGAACTGGTGGTCAGCGACACCGGTCCGGGTCTGTCGGCCGACGTACTGGCCAACCTGTTCTCTCCTGTCCGCAGCAGTAAGGAAGGCGCCAATCACGGGCTGGGACTGTCCATCGTCCACAGCCTGGTCAAGAAAATGCAAGGCCTGATTACCTGCCGTTCCGGCAAAACGGGTACTACGTTTGAAATCCTGCTGCCCGCCAAGGGCAGTAACAGCCAAATCACCGGCGTGCAAACCCGGGTGATGGATTCCGTTTAAGGCCATGATGAACCTGAACCCTGTCGACCTCGCCCCCGTCGAACCTTTAAGCTCTGATAACCGCCCCCGCCTGCTGCTGGTAGACGATGAACCGCGACTGCTGTCATCGTTGTACGAACTGCTGCGCGACCGCGACTACCATCTGGTGACCGCCACCTGCGGCAGCGAAGCGCTGGCCCAGCTGACCAAACTGAAATTCGATCTGATCCTGCTGGACCTGCGGCTGCCGGACATGAGCGGCCACGAGATCATGGATTACATCAACGCCCGCGAGATCGATGGCGATGTGATCGTGATGAGCGGCGACGTCGGTATCGAAGCGGCAATCGGTGCGCTCAAGCGCGGCGCCTACGATTACCTGCGCAAGCCGTACAGCCGCGAGGAGCTGCTCAAGACCGTCGAGAATGCGCTGCAAAAGCGCCGCCTGGCGATCGACAACGAGCGCATCGCGTCCAAGCTGGAAAACTCGGAAAAGATGTACCGCTATCTGGTGGATTCGTCGCCGGACATCATCTACACGCTGAACCACGAAGGCAAGTTCACGTTCGTGAACGACCGTGTGCAGCAACTGCTGGGCTTTACCCGTGAAGAGCTGATCGGCCGCCACTACTCGCTGCTGGTGCATGACGAAGACCAGGAGCGCGCGCGCTACGCCTTCAACGAACGCCGCGTCGATGAACGCGCCTCGCGCAACGTCGAACTGCGCCTCAAGTGCAATACCGGCGGCGGCATCGAGCGCACCTTCAACAACACGCTGATGACGATTTCGCTCAACGCGATCGGCATGCACATCCCGGATCACGAAGTGAAGACGCGCGAGTTCTTCGGCACCTATGGTGTGGCGCGCGACATCACCGACCGCAAGCGCGCGGAAGAGGTGATCTCCTACCAGGCTTACCACGACATCCTGACCGACCTGCCGAACCGCATGCTGTTCAAGGACCGCCTGGGCCTGGCCGTGATCCAGGCCAAGCGCAAGCTGACCGAATTGGCGGTGATGTTTGTGGACCTGGACCGCTTCAAGCTGGTCAACGACACGCTGGGCCATGTCAAGGGCGACGAACTGCTGCAGCAGGCCGCGCAGCGTCTTAAGGATTGCCTGCGTCGCGGCGATACGCTGGCGCGCCAGGGCGGCGATGAATTCACCATCGTGCTGCCGGAGCTGCGCGACCGCCAGGATGCGAAAGCCATCGCCGACAAATTTCTCGAAAGCCTGCAACGTCCGTTCGATCTGGATGGCCATGAGGTGCATATCTCGGCCTCGATCGGCATTGCGATTTATCCGGGCGACGGCGAGACCATCGACGAGCTGCTGCGCCATGCGGACATCGCCATGTACCAGGTGAAGGCGCTGGGCAAGAATGGCCACAGCTTCTATCACAACTCGATGCTCGACGTGTCGCACCAGAAGATCGCGCTGGAGCAGGCACTGCGCAAGGCGCTGGAACTCAACGAACTGGAAATGTACTACCAGCCGCAACTTGATGTGGCCACGGGCCGCATCATCGGCGCTGAAGGCCTGATGCGCTGGAACCATCCGCAGCGCGGCCTGCTGTCGGCCGGCGAGTTCCTGCCGTTCGCCGAAGAGAATGGCCTGATGCTGCCGATCTCCGACTGGATGCTGGGCGCGTTGTGCCGCGACCTGCTGCAGTGGAATGCGGCGGGCGGCGAAGCGATCCGTCTGTCGCTGAACCTGTCGCCGCAATATCTGGACCGCGGCGACTTCTTCGAGAAGATGCGCGGCGCGCTGACGCGCTACGGTATTTCGCCGGCGCAGATTGAAGTGGAGATCACCGAGAACATCTGCATCCGTAATCCGCAGTATGCAATCGAACAGCTCAACAAGTTGTGCCAGCTGGGCGTGTCGGTGGCGATAGACGATTTCGGTACCGGCTATTCCTCGCTGGCCTATCTGCACCGCTTCCCGATCCACACCATCAAGATCGACCAGTCCTTCGTCAAGGAGATCCACGACGAGAACGGCCACTATCCAGTGATTCTGGCGATCATCTCCATCGCGCGCGGCCTGGGCCTGCACCTGGTGGCGGAAGGCGTGGAGACGGAGATACAGGAGCGCTACCTGGAAGCCAACGGCTGCACCACGATGCAGGGCTATTTTTACCATCGCCCGATTTCGCTGGCCAGCTTCATCGATGTGCTTCAAGAGCAGAACCGCCGGTCGTCGCCATCGGTCGCAGTGCTGCATGCGGTGCCAAGTGCCGCTGAACACCCACCGGCGATGATTGCGATTCAAGCCTGATGAGAAAGCATGACGAAATACAGTCCCAACGAAGCCGACGCCAACAACGGCAGCACTTATACCGCTGAATTCCTGCGCGTCAAGGGACTGGCAGAACGTGGCGTGGCCAATGCCCAGCATAGTCTGGGCTTTATGTATTTCAACGGGCAGGGTGTCGCGCAGAGCTATGAGCTGGCCGTGGTGTGGTATCGCCAAGCCGCGCAGTCGGGCCTGGAGCACGCACAGTACAACCTGGGCGTGATGTACCAGAAGGGCCAGGGCGTCGAGCAGAATTTCGAAGAGGCGGCCGCCTGGTATCGCCTCGCTGCGGAACAGGGCTATGCGGCCGCGCAGTACAACCTGGGCTGGCTGTACGCCAAAGGCCAGGGCGTGGCCAACGACACGCAGCAAGCCATGCACTGGTTCAGCAAGGCCGCCGAACAGGGCGACGCTGGCGCGCAAAACAACCTCGGCATGATGTACGACACCGGCAAGGGTGTGCCGCAGGACTTCAAGCAAGCCATCTTCTGGTACCGCAAGGCGGCGGAGCAGGGTTATGCGCGCGCCCAGTTCAACCTCGGCCTGCGCTACGACAATGGCCAGGGCGTGCCGCAGGATGTCGGCCAGGCCATGTCGTGGTACCGCAAGGCGGCCGACCAGGGCTACGCGCCGGCGCAGTTCAACCTGGCGCTGCGCTTCGACAAGGGCGACGGCATTGCGCAGGATGCGCAGAAGGCCATCCTGTGGTATCGCCGCGCGGCGGAGCAGGATCACGCGAGCTCGCAGTTCAACCTGGGCCTGATCTACGATAACGGCCAGGGCGTGCCTCGCGATGAGCAGAAGGCGCTGGACTGGTACCGCAAGGCGGCCGAGCAGGGACACGCAGCAGCGCAGAACAATCTGGGCCTGCGCTATGACCATGGCCAGGGAGTCGAGCAGGATTACGAGCAGGCGCAGTTCTGGTACCGCAAGGCGGCGGAGCAGGGCTTCCCGGGGGCGCAATACCATCTGGGTCTGCTGTATGACGCCGGCCACGGCGTGGTGGTCGATCATCAGGAAGCGATTTTCTGGTACCGCAAGGCGGCCGACCAGGGCCATCTGCGTGCGCAGTTCGACCTGGGCCTGCGCTATGAAACGGGACGCGGTGTGCCGCAGGATTATCGCAAGGCCATGGGCTGGTATCGCCGCGCGGCCGAGCAGGATTATGTGGCGGCCCAGTATGCGCTTGGCCTGCTGTTCGATAATGATGACGGTCCTCAGCCGGACTGCAACCAGGCCAACCACTGGTACCGCAAGGCGGCCGACCAGGGCCACACGCAGGCGCAGTTCGCGCTGGGGCTGCGCTACGACAATGGCCTGGGCGTGCAGCGTGATTACGCGCAGGCGCACCAGTGGTATCTGCAGGCGGCCAGCCAGGGGCATGTGCGCGCGCAGTTCAACCTGGGCCTGATGTACCTGAGTGGCCAGGGCGTGCCGGCCGACGCCAGCCAGGCCTGGCTGTGGCTGGCGATGTCGGAGCGCGCGGGCTATGCGGCCGCCGCGCGCTATCTGAAAAATGCCGCCGGCCGCATGGACCCGGCCCAGCTGGCGCAGGTGCGCGAGCGCATGGAAATGCTGCCGGGCTAGTTCAAGTTTCCGTCTGGAATTGCCGATATAAGGTCGACAAGCGTAATTCCGCGCTTGGGATGACGGCCGCCCATGCAAATCACCACCAATATCCTGTCTTTGAATGCTCAGCGCAGTCTGACGCGCTCGAGCGAGGATTTGGCCGTCCATCTGCAGCGCATATCGAGCGGCACGCGCATCAATTCGGCGCGCGATGACGCGGCGGGGCAGGCGGTAAGTTCGCGCATGACGGCGGAGATCAATGGCCTGCGGCGCGCGAATCAAAATATCAATGATGGCATTTCGCTTATCCAGGTGGCGGATGGCGCGGCGGGAGAGCTCAACGCCAATTACCAGCGCATGCGCGAACTGGCGGTGCAGGCGGCCAATGACACCAACAGCAAGATCGACCGCAAGTCCATCCAGCAGGAGGTGGACGCGCTGGTGGCGGCCAACGCGGACATCGTCGATGGCGCGCGCTTCAACCGCCAGAAGCTGCTGGATGGCGGCTTCTCGCAGCAGTTGCAGGTGGGCGCGGATGCGGGGCAGGTGCTGCAGGTGACGATACCGCAGGCGGTGATTCAGGCCCATTATTCCGACAGCCTGGTGGACATGGCGCCGCAGCAGTCCACTGCAGTCGGCACGGCGGTGCTGGGGGCGCTGAATTATGGCGACCTCGCGGTCAACAACACGGCAGTGGGCGCCACCACGGCGGGCGCGCAGGCGGGCCAGAATGCCGCCAGTGCCTATGCGGTGGCAGCAGCGGTCAATGCCGCCAATATTGCCGGCATCTCCGCCACGGCCACCACCACCATCAGCGGCGATGTAGGGGCGACGGGCGCGCTGCCGAATGCGGCGTTCTCGGTCAACGGTGTGACTGTGGGGCCAATCGGCGGTGCCACGGCGGCGGCGCGCGCGGCCAGTGCGGCGGCGGCCATCAGCGCGACCACGGGCAGCAGTGGCGTCAGCGCCAGCGCCAGTGGCGGCACGTTGACGCTGACGGCGGCGGATGGGCGCGACATCATGTTGTCCGAGGCGGCCGGCGGCAGCCTTGGCTCGCTGGGACTGCCGGCCGGCAGCATCAAGGGCAGCGTGACGGTGAGCGAGGCGCCGCGGCCGCTGCCCCATAGCATGCGTATCGCCGGCGCGAATCCGGCGCAGGCGGGCCTGGTGGCCGGCGCCAGTTCTTCCGTGTCGATTGGTCCGCCCGATATGCAGATCAGGCCGACCTACACTGCGGGCGAGCCAGCCATGGACCTGTCCACGCACAGCGGCGCCAGCGACGCGCTGGACTACCTCGATGGCAAGCTGGATCTCGTGAACAGCATCCGCGCGCAACTGGGCGCGATCAACAACCGCCTGACGGCGGCGGCCGGCAACGCCACCAGCGAGGCCGATAACCTGACCGCCGCGCGCTCACGTATCCTGGACGCGGACTATGCAACGGAGACCGCCCAGCTCACGCGCGCCAACATCCTGCGCCAGGCCGGCGTCTCCATCGTCGCGCAGGCCAACGCGCTGCCGCAACAGGCGCTGATGCTACTGCGTTAGCCGCCAGCGCGACCGTCACTGCTTTCGCAACCGCCACCTCAGCGTAGTGACCAGCAGTGTATTTCCATCAATGCTTGCGTGTTAATCTTGTCGCTTATATATTCCCCTCACGATTAAATGGTCGCGCACCCACAAGGGATGGACTCATGAATGCCAGTTTTCGCACAGCTTGTGCCGTGCTGTTGATGTCAGGCTGGCTGTCCATGGGATATGCGCAGACTGTGCCCGAGTCGACAGGCCAGGAGTCCTTGAGCAGGGTAGAGGTGTCGGCCAAGGCGGATGCTGATGAACGCCCCTATCAGCGTTTTGTGAAGGCCATGGAGTTGTTTGATGCCGAGCGCCCGGCGTTGGCGCCGCAGTCCAACTTGCGCTTTCACCTGGATGCCAAGCGTCGTTCAGCGCGGGTTGATGCACTCAAGCTGACGCTGACCGGCACCACGGTGCGCATCCCGGTTGCGCTGACGCCGGAGCATTTCTTCACCGTCGAGCGCAACGAACTGGCGCTGCGCGAGGACGCCACCGTACGCAGCAACCGTAAGGAAGACAGCTTTAACTGGAGCGTCGATGTGCGCACGCCGGGGCTGCCGGCCAATACCCGGCGGCTGGGCGACTTGCGCCTGCAATGCCGGGTGGAGCTGCTGGCGGCCAATTTGGGGCGGCGTATTTTCAGTCCTTTGTATTACGCGCAGACGGCAGCGGGCGCGGATCCCTGCACTTTCCGCAATCTCACCATACTGGCGATGGGCGATGAGCCCATCTTTACCGTGACGCTGGTGGACGGGGCGCGGCGCCAGGTACTGCCTGTCAGCAGCCTGTATGGCGGTTCGCTGCCCGCCTGGGTGAAAGCCCTGGTCGGCGATTGGCCTGGCCGTGACCGGGTCTATGAACTCCCGTTGTGGGATGCCAGCTGGCCGCACGACACCTTGGTCGAGCTGGAGCCGATGCGCGCGGCGCCTACGTCGGCGCCGGTCACGGAAGCCGAGCCGCCGCCCGCAGCTGAAGCGTTGCAGTCAGTGACGCGCGCGGATCTGGCGCGCTGGCTGATTGAAGGCCAGACCCACGCCACCGTCTTGCAGGGCGTGTTTGGCAGTCCCGAGGTCGTCCAGTTTGCCAACGGCGATGCGTCCTGGGTGTTTCGCAGTGAGACCGGCAGCGGCAAGCTTTTATCTCTGATTCCGATTGTAGGTACGTTGCTCAAGCCCGAGCGCACACTCAAGGAGCTGCACGTCCTGGTGGGGGCGGATGGCACGGTCAGGCAATACCGTTTGGAGGAGATGGTGCTGCGGTTGTAGTGCGGCGTATTACGTCAGTCAGACCATAGGAAGAGAAGATGAAATTAGCCCTGTCCGAACAGCAGCAACAGGAGATGCGCCATGCGTACTATGACGGCGCCCCTGGCATCCTGGTCTCCGGCCTCGTTTGGAGTAGCGCAGCCTTGGTGTGCCATCTGCTTGGGATACGCCAGGCGGTATGGACGCTGCTGATCGGCGGTGTACTGATTTATCCATTGAGCGTTGTCGTGAGCAAGGTGTTGCGGCGCCCCGCCAAGACAGACCAAGGCAATGCGCTGAACCAGCTGGTGATGGCGTCGACGGTATGGCTCATCCTGTGCTGCGCCATGGCGTATGGATTGGTCGTCTTCATGCCGAAACTGTTTTTCCCCGCGATGCTGGCCGCGATTGGCGGCCGCTACCTGGTCTTTGCGAGCATTTACGGCAGACCGGTTTACTGGGTGATGGGGGCGACGCTGATTGTCGCCGCCAATGGCGTGCTATTCCTGGCGATTCCGCCCGTGGTTGCCGCCGCACTCGGTGGACTGATTGAGATTGTATTTGCGGTCCTGGTGTTTTCAAACGCCGCCAGGCCCGCAAACTGAACTCACATTGCAGTAACGCCAGGGGCAGATACATGACCCACCTGATAGCGCCGCACTGTGACTGTCTGGCCGGCGTGCGCAGCTTCCGCTGCCGCTGCTGAGCGCCACAGGTTCAAGCGTGTAACTGTCCAGGTCACCGGCTCAAATGCCACCACCACCGCCAGTGCGCCATGCGCCAATGCCTGCTGCGCCGCCGCCTGTTCTTGTTCGCGCAGTTGTGCCAGCGCGCTGTAAGGCGCAATCGCTGCGCTGCTGATCGTGGCGTGCTGCGCCTGCCGTACATCGGCGGTGACGCTGGCGTGCCACGGCGTCCAGGTGTTGACGGACGGCCAGCCGAAGGCTTGCGACACGCCGGCAAACGCAGGGCCGTTGAGGAAGCCGTGCATGGCTTCCTCGTCGCGCCACAGGTAGAACGGGGCGTAGGCATGCTCGGGATCTTCTGCGTGCAGATAGGCCTTGAAGACCAGGCCGGGCAGGTTGTCCAGCAGCGGACCTTTGGTGGCGATGCGCTCGCGGATCGCCGCCATGTCGTAATCGGCCGGCAGTACAAAGCGGTACTGCATCGCGATCATGATGTCCTCATCAGCGAAGCCGCCGGATGGCCGCCGCCAAACGACCATTCATCGCCCTGCGAAGTGGAGATCACCACCATCACATCGCGCGGGTTCAGGCCGGGCGATTCGGCCAGGATCGCCACCAGGTGACGGTAGAAGGCCTGCTTCACCTCCGTCGTGCGCGGCTTGCCGGCGGTGATGGTGATGAGCACAAAGTCGTCCGAGCGCGGGCCGTCGGGGCTTTCGTAGTTGCGGTCGAAAATCAGCTCGTGCGGTTCGTGCTGGTGGATCAGCTGGAAGCGGTCGTTCTTCGGCACGTTGAACGCTTCTTCCATGGCGCGCTGCAGACCATCGGCCAGCGCACGCAGATATTCGGGCGACTTACCTTTCAATACAGAGATGCGGCTCATAGGCATGATGACTCCTCCAATTGTTTAAGTATGTTGATCGCGGAGGCCGCAGTCGGCCAGCCGGAATAAAACGCCAGATGCGTGATGAGCTCAACCAGCTCATCGCGCGTGACACCATTATCACGCGCCCGCTGCAAATGAAAGGGCAATTGCTCCAGCCGGTACAACGCCACCAGCGCCGACACGGTGGCCAGACTGCGCTCGCGCGGCGACAGGCCGGGCCGTTGCCAGATATCGCCAAACAACACCTCATCGGTGAGCTGCGCCAGCTTGGGGGCGACCCCGTCCATTCCATGTGCTGCCATTTCACGCTCCTGTTGGATTGACAGCGTCAGAATACCGGCCTATCTTATTCCTGAAAATCAGGAATATTTTGATAAACAGTTCGAAAAAACGGGATGGTCATGCGGCGCATTACTTTTGATCTGGATGTCCTGCGCACCTTTGTCACTGGCGTGGACATGGGCAGCTTTGCCAAGGCTTCGGACCGGCTGGGGCGCTCCACCTCGGCCGTCAGCGCACAGCTGAAAAAACTCGAGGACCAGCTGGGCATGCCGGTGCTGCGCAAAGAAGGGCGCGGCATGGTGACCACGCCAGCCGGTGAATCGCTGCTAGGCTACGCGCGCCGCCTGCTGGAGCTGAACGATGAAGCCGCCAACGCCGTGCGCGGCGCCGAGCTGGCGGGCAGCGTGCGGCTTGGGATCCAGCAGGATTTCGGCGAGCAGATGCTGACCGAGGTACTGGGCCGCTTTACGCGCGTGCATCCGCAGGTGCGCATTGAGGCGCGCGTGGCGCGCAATTCGGAATTGATGGATCAGCTGGGCGGCGGCCGCCTGGACCTGGCGCTGACCTGGGATAACGGCATGCCGGCCGCGCATGCGGTGGATGTCGGCCGCCAGGCGATGCGCTGGATCGGTCCGGTGGATGCGTCGCGGCTGGCGCTGGAGGGCGGCACGCACCAACCGTTGCCGCTGGTGATGATGGATGCGCCCTGCATCATGCGCAGCGCCGCCACGCGCGCGCTGGACCAGGCCGGCATCCCGTGGCGGATTGCATTCACCAGCCCCGGCTTGTCGGGCGTGTGGGCGGCGGCGGCGGCCGGACTTGGCGTCACGGTACGCACCGCCATCGGTCTGCCGCCGTCATTGTGCGTACTCGATATGCCGGGTCTGCCGCCGCTGCCGGACGTAGGCCTGCGCCTGCTGCGCGCCGAGGCGGAGCTGAACCCGCCGGCCCAGCGCCTGCATGACATCGTGCTGCAGGCCTTGAAGTCGCTCTAACCGCCGCTGGTTTGCTTGAGGGTGATTATTGGAGAGATTGTCGGCCGCACAAATCTATAGAATTCGCCCTTAGATTTTTGCCTTGAGGCAATTTTTGCATTTCACTAGGGGGAAAAAATGAAAATCATCCACACCACGCAGTTGCTGGCAGCAGCACTGGCCATTTCGGCATTGGCTGGTTGCGCGACCGAGAGCTCGCAGGCGGTCGCGGTGGCCACCACGGCAAGCGCAGCGAAACCGTATGTCGGTCCACGTTCGCTGATCGCCGTCGGCAAGTTCGACAACCGTTCCAGCTTCATGCGTGGCATTTTCTCCGATGGCGTCGACCGTCTGGGCAGCCAGGCCAAAACCATTCTGATCTCGCATCTGCAGCAGACCAACCGCTTCAACGTGCTGGACCGCGACAACCTGAGCGAGATGAAGCAGGAAGCCGGCTTCAAGCAGCAAAGCCAGCAGATCAAGGGCGCCGATTTCATCGTGACCGGCGACGTGACGGAATTCGGCCGCAAGGAAGTGGGCGACCATCAGCTGTTCGGCTTGGCCGGCCGCGGCAAGACGCAGGTAGCGTATGCCAAAGTCACGCTGAACGTGGTCAATATCGCCACCTCGGAAGTGGTGTATTCGGCTGCAGGCGCGGGTGAGTACAGCCTGTCCAACCGCGAAGTGCTGGGCTTTGGCGGCACCGCCAGCTATGACGCGACGCTCAATGGCAAAGTGCTGGACCTGGCCATGCGCGAAGCCGTGGACAAACTGGTGGCCGGCGTCGAAGCCGGTGCACTGAACGTCCGTGCACAGTGAGGGCGGCGATGCAGATCAATCTCATGAAACGCGTTTGCCTGCCGCTGGCGCTGGCTGGCGCAGCACTGCTGACCGGCTGTGCCGGACCGAAGACCATGTATGGCTGGGATGGCTACCAGCCGCAGGTGTACCAGCATTTCAAGGGCGAGAGCCCGGACCAGCAGATCGCTGAAATGGAAGTCTCGCTGCAAAAGATCAGCGCCAAGGGCGTTCCGGTGCCGCCTGGCTTCCATGCCCACCTGGGCATGCTGTATTCCATCGTTGGCAAACAGGACCAGATGGCCGCGCAGTTCGAGGACGAGAAAAAACTGTTCCCGGAATCGACCGCCTATATGGATTTCCTGCTGGCGAAAGTAAAGAACGGGGAAAAATTATGATCAAGCGTATGCTGAAACTGGCCGCCTGCGTGGCGCCGATGGTGTTGGTGGTTGGCTGTGCTTCCAACAAGGCTGCCCAATATGACTACACGGCGTTCAAGGCTGCCAAGCCACGTTCCATTCTGGTGCTGCCGCCGCTGAACAACTCGCCGGAAGTCAACGCCACCAATAGCGTGTATGCACAAGTGACCTATCCGCTGGCGGAAGCAGGCTACTACGTGCTGCCGGTGGCGCTGGTCAACGAAACCTTCAAGCAGAACGGCATGACCACCGCCGCGGATATCCACGCGCTGCCGCCAGCCAAGCTGCAGCAGATCTTCGGCGCCGATGCCGGGATGTACATCACCATCAACAAGTACGGCGCCACCTACACGGTGCTGAACAGCGTGATCGTGGTGGAAGCCGCAGCCAAGCTGGTGGACCTGAAAACCGGCACGGTGCTGTGGAGCGGCACGGCCAGCGCCAGCAACAACGAAGGCGGCAACAACGGCGGTGGCGGCCTGGTCGGCGCACTGGTGGCGGCGGCGGTCAAGCAGATCATCAACAGCACCACCGACCAGTCGCACCCGGTTGCTGGCGCGGCCAGCAACCGCCTGCTGTCGGCAGGCCTGAACAACGGCTTGCTGTATGGCCCACGTTCGGAAAACTACCAGAAGCAGTAAGCCTTACTTTTTGAGGCGGACCCCGGCTAGCTGCGCCACACCGGCCAGCGTGGTCTGGGCCGCGTTCAGACCGAGCAGGAAGTCCTTGTCGGAATAGTTGGCATAGACGTCGGTCGGCTGGTGCCAGTTGGGGTTCCAGCCGGCGCCGATTTGCTGGCCGCGCTCATTCTCGCGCAGGGAAATCGACGGCACCAGGTCCATGAACGGTGTCGAGTCGGTATTGGTCATGTGGAAGCCCACGGCGGCCGGGTAGTGGGTCGCGTACTTGTCGTTGGCGGCGCGGAAGGCCCAGGCCAGTCTGGCCGAACCGTCGGCCTGCTTCGATACCGACTGGTATTCGATATTGACGTCCGCTTCCAGCCGCTGTTCCGGCGGCGACACGTAGATGGTCTTGCCATCAGCATCGACCTTGGGGACCGGCATGCCATGGTCGTACATCATCATGTCGTGCTGGATCATGCCCAGCCACTTGGGTTCGGGATACTTGCCGGAGCCCTTGGGCGATTCGATGCCCTGTAAATCCTTGCGCTGCTCGACATACGCAGCGGCGCCATTGAGGCCGGTTTCCTCGTTATTCCACAGAACGAAGCGGATCGAACGGTCCGTCTCCACGCCCGGCATGCTGAAGATGCGCGCCAGCTCCATCACCAGCGCGGTGCCGGAACCGTCGTCGTTGGCAGCTTCGCCAAAGCCGATGCCATCCATGTGGGCGCTGACCAGATACATTTCTTCCGGATGGGTGCTGCCGACCTTGGTGCAGTAGACGTTTTCACGCAGCGACGTGCCAACCGGCGTCTGTTCGGCGTTGAGCGCGCGCAGGCGTTCATCGGGCTGGCGCAGCGGGTCGGTATTCACGCCGGTGGGGATGCGGTTGCCAAACAGCGTGCTGCCGCCCTGGCCTGGCGGGCCGCCGGCGCCGCCGCTGGCAATCCCTGGCGCACGCTTGGGCGCGGGCTCGCCAGGGGCCGGTTGCGTGAACTGGTATTGAAGTCGTTCTGTATTCGAACAGCCGTACGATTTTAACTGCGCTTCAATCCAGTCGAGCGCCTGACGGTTGCGCGCCGTGCCTTGGCGGCGGTCGCCAAACTGCGTCAATCCCTTGATCGTGGCCTTGTACTTGTCCAGCTCCAGCTGCTTGACCAGCGCCGCGATGGGGTCTGCTGGCGCCTGTGCGCAGGCGGTTTGCGCGGTCAATGCCAGGGCCAAGCTCAACCCTAAAACTGCTTTCATGGTGGAGGTCCTTTCGTCTGAAGTGGTCTGCTTATTCTGCAGCAGCCATGGCGTTTTGAATAGCAACTAGTGGAAACGTTTGCATTGTTAAATCGAAAAATAAATTGTAAGAATGAGCACAACTGTTGTCTTTCATATATAATCCTCCTGTCTTTACAACCAGACCACTTTAATACCATGAAAAAAGCTACTCTGATCGGCCGCCTGATCGCGGCAAGCCTGGCTGTTGGCGCAATGAGCGCTGCCCAGGCCGCTGTACCTAGTTTCGACCTGGGCCTGGCGTCCGGCTATAGCGCCTTCTTTTATGGCAATGTCAGCCAGGTGCGCGACGTTGAGGGCCGTCTGGCCGTCGGCGGCAACCTGACGACCTCGGGTTTCTCGTTCGCTTACCGCACCCAGGTGCCGACCAGCCTGCCATCGGTGGTGGTCGGTAAAAACGTCGCGCTGACGGGCGGCACCATCTACGCCAACCCGGGCGCCGGCATCGACACCAACGTCACCATCGGCCCTATCACTGACTACACCAAGAACTGGAACGGTTTTGGCGTCTACGGCGGCACCAACAGCTCGTCGAACTACCTGAGCCTGACCAAGAGCAGCGATATCAACAGCGTGGTCAACTTCGGCGCCGCCAAGACCAGCTTCACCGCCCTGTCCAGCACCTTGGGCAGCGCAGCGGCCAACGGCTCCGTGCAGATCGACGGTAGCGGCACCCACCTGACCGGCAACAACACGTCCGGCCTGCAAGTGTTCAACCTGAGCAGCGGCAATCTGAAAAACCTGGTGCTGAGCAACGTCAAAGCTGGCTCCACCGTGGTGATCAACGTCAGCGGCAGCATCGTGGACTTCACCGGCGGCCAGGACGGCCAGCTGCAGGCACTGCGCGCCAACGTCATCTACAACCTGCTGGATGCGGACGTGGTTAACGTCAACACCTTCGTGTACGGCTCGGTGCTGGCCAACAAGGCCGAACTGCGCGGCGCCGGCCACCTGGAAGGCAACATCATCGCCAACTCGATGAACGGCACGGTGGAAATCGGCTACGAGCCATTCCACGGCTACGTCACCACCCCGGTACCGGAGCCGACCACTTACGCCATGTTGCTGGGCGGTCTGGGTCTGATGGGCGTGGTAGCACGCCGCCGCAAGTCGGCTTAATCAACCCCTCGTTCCACAAAAAAAGCTCCTTCGGGAGCTTTTTTGTTTTACAGGTTCAGAGTGAGGTAAGATTTCCTTGGAGTTGCGCCAAAACAAGAGCGAATAATAAGAACTAGAAATCCGGGGGAGGCACTTGATGTCGTATGAAGTTATTCATGCCTTTGGTGGTACGGCGTATTTTTTGTTCGCGGTACTTTTTTTATGGATCAGCCGTGTGCCGCGGACCAATGCGGGTCCAGGCTGGTGGGCTGCTTCCATTGCGACGGCGCTGGTAGCCCGGATCATCTTATTTTTCTTTTTGCCGTCAGAGCAGCCGGCGCTGGTCATCGCGGTCTATGTCGCGTTCAATGTGCTGGAAAAGCCCTTGCTGCTGACAGGTCTGGTACGGTTTCTGGAGCTCGATACCCGCGTGGTTTATTTCTGGCTGGCGGCCGTGATGGCGGAAGCCTGGATCGCCATTGGCCTGTTAGCTGGCTGGCACGACTTGATACGCGCATCAGTCTATTCCATGGTGAACTCGGGCTTGCTGGCCTGCGCCGCCTGGTTCGCCATCTATCGCATCAGAGACTACCCCAGAGTGCCCATGCGGATTCTGGCAGTTTCCAGCGTGCTCTTGTCCCTGCATTGGCTGACAGGCCCAACGCTCAGCCATTTTTCCGTGGCCTATTTTAAAAACGTGTTTTTAATCGGCACGGTGCTCGTCACGACGCAATACTTTGCCTTGGTGGCCGCAGTGCTGTTGTTGTTCCAGCGCCGCCTGATGGCATCGGAAGCTACAGCACTCGACCTGGCCTTTCATGATCCGCTCACCGGCCTCAATAACAAACGCTACATGAGCACGCTGTTCGAGCAGGCGCTGCTGCTGGCAACCCGGCCGCATCACGTCGTCGCGCTGCTGTATATCGACCTCGACAACTTCAAGCCCATCAACGATACCGCAGGCCATGCGATCGGAGACGAGGTGTTGAAAACGGTTGCCGCCAGACTCAGAGAAAACACGCGCAGCACGGATATCTGCGTACGCATCGGCGGGGATGAGTTTGTCGTCATCTGTACCCAGCTGGACAATGAAGAGCAGGCGCTCGAGATCGGCAACAAGATACTGAAAAAAATCATGGCGGAGATAGAGATCGATGGGCAGCGCTACGCTCTAGGCGCAAGCATCGGGATCGGACTCTATCCTCGCCATGGCGACAACTTGAACGAGCTCATGAAATGCGCCGACAGCGCGATGTACATCGTCAAACGCAATGGCAAAAACAGATGTGGCATTTATCAGGCGTAGGCCGTGCGAAGGTGCAAGACATGCACCCGGCGGCAGGCTTAGCGTCGGCGATAGGACGGAGCGCCATGCGGTCTCGGCGAGTCCAGATGGCGGAACGTGATACGGCCCTTGCTGAGGTCATAGGGCGACAGCTCAAGCGTGACACGATCACCCGCTAAAATGCGGATCGAGTGACGGCGCATCTTACCGGCGGTGTAAGCCACGATAACGTGGCCGTTTTCCAGGCTCACACGGAAGCGGGTATCAGGCAGGATCTCGTTGACGACGCCATTCATTTCAATCAATTCTTCTTTGGCCAATGTGGCTCCTTTGTAGGGGGGATGGGACGACTGCGCTGTATGCGCGTAAAGCACTGGCGCTGGCTCTCGTTCAACAGGAGCGATGACAGGAAAGAATCTGACGGAAATGGCCGATGGCCGAGACAGGAGAGAAACCAGCGTAGCAGCTTAATGAAATACAGCGTCACTATACCGGTGATTTGCCTGATCGCCTAAGCATTTCGCCCAATCTGGGGCGCCGCCTGGCAACGACGCTGCCGGGAATTGATGGGTCAATGGCGATCACCCTACAAGTCCACCGCCATCAACAAGGTATCAGCCATCATATTTTTGGACCCTACCGCTAGTCGAAGCTGCGCCGATGGTGTGATGACTGGTCAAGAATTTGACCCGGTTAAGAGCGTGCCGCGCCGGGTTATCTTTCGTAAATCTAGAGCTAGATCAAAGCGAATCTTCATTGCTATACGTACTCTCGAACTTCCCCAGCTTTTGTTCCAATGCCGCAATCCTGGAGGCATATATAAATGACGACAGCGACTGAGAAACTACGGACAGCTAGACCTGCGACGATACGCACCGCTGATCGGAGTAACAAAGAGTTAAGTGGTGCTCAATGGGCGCAGCGGTTTAAAGGCAGCAAGGATACAAAAGATCTCGCGCCCACATTCCGCAAAGCCGTTGATGCTTTTATCGAGGCAATGACGGCGGCCGGTATCAACGTTCGAATCTCGGCGACCTATCGGCCAGCTCCGCGCTCTTATTTGATGCACTGGTGTTGGCAAATCAAGTACAAGTACGTTGCGCCAGAAGACGTGCCTGCTGCGGCTGGCGTTGATATCAGTTGGGTCCATCCTACTTCCACTGCTTCCATAGAGGCTGCCAAGCAAATGGTACGCGCCTTTGACATGGGTGATTTGAACACGGCGCCAGCCTTGTATTCATTGCACAATGAAGGACGGGCAATTGACATGTCTATTTCGTGGAAAGATACCGTCACCGTCAAGGATGCCGATGGCAAGCTCGTCGAAGTGAAGACGACGCCTCGCTCCGGCATGAATCGTCAGCTAAAAGCCATTGGTGCCAGCTACGGCGTGAAGAAATTTATCGGCGGTGCCAAGGACAAACCGCACTGGTCAGCTACCGGCCGCTAGACGAGGAGGTTACATGATAATGCGAACTATTTTTCTGCTGGCTTTCATCCCCGTGCAGTGTGTTTCGGCGGCCGGACCCTTGCCAAAAGACGTGCAGACTTTTGTGAGAAATGCCGTGGCATGTGAGCACATGGCAGGCGAGTGGGACAGCGAGCTACCTCTAAGTCAGCGCAGGGAAATCACGAGGTCGGTAAAAAAATACTGCGCCCCCGCCAAGCGGCAGCTTCCCGTGTTGACGGAAAAGTATAAGGAAAACTCACACATTCTCAGGACGATTTCCCAACATGCGTACGAATCAGTCAAGAGCTATACCGAAGTCGATGCTTCTCATTGAAATGCATCAGCGCACTTGCCACCCGTCAGCATTGTCAAGCTTGCACAAAGCCGCGTAGAATGCACGGCAACGCGGGTGTAGTTCAATGGTAGAACGGCAGCTTCCCAAGCTTCATACGAGGGTTCGATTCCCTTCACCCGCTCCAGATCCCTGTTCTTATGCGCGCCGTGCCGCTGGTGCCGCTTGCGGTGCGCGCGGCGTCAGATGCACCAGGCTGGCCGACTTGGCTGCGCCCGATTGCGGCGGCAGCTTGAACACTTCCAGTGCCTTTGCCACGGCTTGCGCCTGCAGGTCCAACACGCCGGTGGCGGCTGAGGCTTCTTCCACCATCAAGGCGTTCTGGCGCGTGACTTCGTCCAGCTGGACGATGGCGTCCTTGACCTGATTCACTCCATTGCTCTGCTCGCGCGTGGCGCCGCTGATGTCGCCCATGATGGCGGCCACGCGGCCAATTGCAGCAATCACCGCATCCATGTCCTGGCCGGCTGCGCTGGCCACTTCTGCGCCGCTGGCGATCTTGCCGGCCGAGGTGTCGATCAGGGCTTTGATGTCTTTGGCGGCGGCCGCGCTGCGCTGCGCCAGGTTGCGCACTTCGCTTGCGACCACGGCGAAACCGCGGCCGCTTTCGCCAGCGCGCGCCGCTTCCACTGCGGCGTTCAGCGACAGGATGTTGGTCTGGAAGGCGATGCCGTCGATCAGGCCGATGATGTCGACGATCTGGCGCGACGAGGCGCTGATGTCGTTCATCGCCGCCACCACCTGCGTCACGGCCACACCGGTGCGTTCGGCCAGCGCGGTTGCTTCGCTGGCGACGCCGCTGGCGGCGTTCACATTGTCGGCGGTCTGGCTGACGTTGCCGGTGATCTGGCCCATGTTGGCGGTGGTCTGTTCGAGGTTGGTGGCCTGCGCTTCGGTGCGGGCCGACAGGTCGGCATTGGCTGCGCGCACTTGCGTGGTGGTGCTGCGGCTCAGCGCGAAGTTGGCGCGGATGTCGACCAGGATGGAGGCCAGGTTCAGATTCAGCTGGCGCACAAACGCTTGCAGCTGGCCGATTTCATCGTGGCGGTCGACCGCCATGCGCGTGGTCAGGTCGCCGCCGGCCAGGATGCGCGTGGCAGTAATGCTGGCCTGGATCGGCGCGACGATGGCGTTGTGCAGGTTGAACCAGCTGTACAGGGCCAGCGCCGCCATCAGCAAGGCTTGCAGGTGCAGCCAGCCTTCGGCATACGGCAGTACCGAGTGCAGGCCCATCATCGCCGCCAGCAGCGTCATGCTGCCGAAGCACAGCGCCAGGCGCTGCGACAGGGTGATATTGCGCAGTGCGGTGGTGAATTTGCGGCGGCCACGTGGCGCGGCCGCGCCGCGCAGGATGGTGACGCCGTCCGGGTTCGGGCCTTTGACGGTGCGGTAGAGCTGCTCGGCTTCCTGGATCTGTTCGCGCTTGGGCTTGGTGCAGACCGACATGAAGCCGGTGGTGCGGCCTTTTTCAATCACGGGCGTGGCGTTGGCGATGGCCCAGAAGAAGCCGCCATCCTTGCCGTCGTATTTGACCAGGCCGCGCCATGGCTGGCCGGACAGCACGGTGCGCCACATGTCGGCATCCACCTGCGGCGGCATGTCGGCGTGGTACAGCGTGTTTTGCATGCGCCCGCGCAGTTCCTCGTCCGCGTAGCCGCTGGCCTCGAGGAAGGTGGAGTTGGCGTAGGTGAGACGGCCCTTCAGGTCAGTGGTGGTGACGATGGGCTTGCCGTCTTCCAGTACGGTCTCGCGGCTAACTGCATGGGGTGTGCTGCGCATGTGCAAATCCTGTCCATATTGTTACATAAGGTGGTCTGCATACTAACAGATTCAAGTCTCAAATAATTTCTCAATAGTATGCTTTTTGCACGAACGCAACGAACTGGCGCTATTGTCAGCTTTTACCCGGCATGGACTTGATTAAATTGTCGCGGACCTTGACCACGGCTTTTTGCACCTGTGGAAATTCTTCCTTGGTCAGGCCGGTGGCTTCGCGCAGATTCATTTGCAGCGCGCTTTCACGCAGCGCCCGGCCAGCCGGGGTCAGGCCGACCCGCACCTGGCGCTCGTCGGCCACATCGCGCGCGCGGTGGACGTAGCCCATTGCTTCGAGCTTTTTCAGGATTGGCGTCAGCGTGTTCGATTCCAGGAACAGCTTTTCGCCCAGGCCGCTCACGGTCTGGTTGTCTTCCTCCCACAAGGCAATGATGGCGATGTACTGGGTGTACGTCAGGCCCAGCTTGTCGAGGATGGGTTTATACGCTTTGCCAAAGGCCAGGTTGGCCGAGTAGACGGCAAAGCACAGGAAATCCGCCAGTTGCGGGGTAGTGGGTTGGCTCATGATGCACCTCCTAAGTCGATGGAAGGATTATATATCGGATGCGATTTAATCGAAAGTGCTTGACATGCTTTAAAACGCTGGTAAGATTAAACGCATCCGCTTCAATCGAATACGATTTAAAAACCACCAAGGAGTCTTACCATGAGCAACGTTCTGTACACCGGCAAAACCCACACCACCGGCGGCCGCGAAGGCGCAGCCCGCAGCAATGATGGCCGTCTGGATATCCAGTTGTCGTCGCCCGGCGGCAGCGGCAATGGCACCAATCCCGAGCAGCTGTTTGCGGCTGGCTGGTCGGCCTGCTTTATTGGCGCCATGGGCCTGGTGGCCGGCAAGATGAAACTGGCGCTGCCGGCCGACCTGTATGTCGATGCGGAAGTCGATCTGAAAAACGATGACAGCGGCTACTTCCTGGCCGCGCGCCTGCATGTCAGCCTGCCTGGTCTGGATAGCGGCATGGCGCGCGCCATCGTTGACGGCGCGCACCAGGCTTGCCCGTACTCCAAGCTGACGCGCAATAACATCGACGTCGAGATCCATCTCATCTGAACGGAGGCGCATCATCATGAACACTACCCAACGCAACGTCTTCGCCGCAACCGCATTGACGCTTGCTGCCTTGTTCGGCGCCAGCCCGTCGCAGGCCGCAGCGCCAGCTACCTTCAACACCATCAAGCAGATTAATGCGGGCGACCTCAATGTCGGCTATGTCGATGAAGGCCCGGCGAATGGCCCGGTGGTGATCCTGCTGCATGGCTGGCCCTACGACATCAACAGCTTTGTCGATGTGGTGCCCAAGCTGACCAGGCAGGGCTACCGCGTGATCGTGCCGCATCTGCGCGGTTATGGCACGACGCGCTTCCTTGATGCGCAAGCGCCGCGCAACGGCGAGCCCGCAGCATTGGCGGCCGACGTCATCGCGCTCATGGATGCGCTGAAGATCGACCAGGCCACGCTGGCCGGCTATGACTGGGGCGCACGCACGGCCGATATCGTGGCCGCGCTGTGGCCGCAGCGTGTGAAGGGACTGGTGTCGGTGAGCGGTTATTTGATCGGCAGCCAGGAAGCGGGCAAGCAGCCCTTGGCGCCGGAGGCGGAATTGCAGTGGTGGTACCAGTTCTACTTTGCGACCGAGCGTGGCCGCATCGGCTATGAAAAGAACCACCGCGATTTCGCCAAATTGATCTGGAAGCTGGCATCGCCGCAGTGGAACTTTGACGATGCCACTTATGCGCGCAGTGCGGTGTCGCTGGACAATCCGGACCACGCTGCAGTCGCGGTGTCCAACTACCGCTGGCGCCTGGGCCTGGAGAAGAGCGAGGCGAAGTATGAGGCGCTGGAAGCGGCGCTGGCCAAATTCCCGAGTATCAGCGTGCCGACCATCACGATGGAAGGCGATGCCAATGGTGCGCCGCACCCGGAGCCAGCAGCCTACGCCAAGCGCTTCACCGGCAAATACAAGCACCAGCTGATTGCCGGTGGCGTTGGCCACAACCTGCCGCAAGAAGCACCGGAGGCTTTTGCGCAGGCTGTGATCGACGTCGGCCAGCTTTAACGCACGAACAGGGCGATCAGGATGACGATGGGCAGCGGAATGCCAAGCAGCAGCAGTAAGATCGAGCGCATATTGTTCTCCTTGTGTTAAATGGTGCGGTGGGTAATCAGCACACGGGCGTGGTCGCGGTTGCGGCCACCTGCAATCGCGGCGACGGCGGCGATGAAGGCGCCGAGCAGCAGGGCGACAAACATCCACAGTGCCGAATGGGCGGCTGCTTTACGGGCTTCTTCCGCTGCGGCTTGTGCCTTGGCTTTGGCTTCGTTGGCAGCTTGCGTGGCCTGGGCGTAGATCAGGTCAATACGCTGTTCGGCTTCCGCTTGCGACAGGCCGGTGCGCTTGGCGATGAGCTGCGCCAGGTAGGTACGGTCCTCGCCGCTGATTTTGCCTGTCGCCAGATCGGTCAGCAGGATGCGGTTGACTTCCGTACGCTGCGATTCCGTGGCGATCTCGCCGTTCGGCGAGCGCAGTACCATGTCGGCAAAGTAGGTGTTGGAACGGCCCGCTGCAGAGGCGCCTGCGGCGGCAGCGGCAGGTGCAGCGGCGGTGGCCACGGCCGCGCCGCTGTCAATCGCTCCGCTCAGCACCGCGCGGGCGCCGCCGGCCAGCACGGCCACCGTCACCAGCGTTGCTACTGCCCATGCCAGCAGGCCGTGGGCGGTATCGCGGAAATACACTTCGTCCGTATGCACGCTGGCCCACTTGACGCGCAGGCGGCCAGCCATGTAGCCGCCGATGCCGGCAGCAGCCAGCTGCGTGAAGGCGATCCACGCGATGCTGGCGGGACCCAGCGGTGTTGCGTTGTACTGATACGGCGAGATCGACGACAGCCCAAGGCCGACGCCCAGTATCAGCAGGATGAAGGACAGTGCAGCAGCAGCGGCAGCGCCAGCGAGAATGGCGCCCCACGAGACGCCGGAGGCGAAACCGTCGCCGTCAGCCGTGTTAGCGACTGTTGCGCTCGCGTGTAAAGGTTGTGTTTGCATGATGGCTCCTTTTTGTTTGTGTCCTCATCATGCGCTGTCGCTGGCACGCAGTATGTTCGTGCCCGAACATATCCGACTATACTGTGGCCCTCTTTTACGCAAGGCAAACGCATGCATTCAATCGGCCCGCAACAACGCTTGTCCACGCGTCTGGCTTTCCTGGCCGCCGGCCTAGGCGATCTTGCGTTCGCCCTGGCGCAGCAGGTGCTCCACCATCGCGCGGTGGTCAGGCAGGTCAGCCAGCGCGCGCTGCGATACCTGTTCGATCATGGCGAATTCCTTGCGGGCTTCGTCCATGCGCGGCAGCGTCTTGGCGTTGGCGTACAGCGTGGTCGGATACTCCATCCCGTACAGCACATACTGCCAGCTTGATGGCGGGTACATCTCATAATCCACCACGAAGTCCATACGGTGCGGCGCGCGCTGGCGCCACATGGCCAGCTTGTCTTGCAGCGAGTCCGGCACGCTGGCCATGTCGGCGTTGTCGGTCCAGAAGGCGTGGTCCTTGCGCTGCGTGAGGCAGTAGTGCAGCTTGACGAAATCAACGATGCGCTCATAGCGCGCCTTCATCATCTCATTGAACGTTTTGGCGACAGGCGCGAAGTCGCCGTCGTGCGGGAACAGATAGCTGACCAGATAAGCCGCCGTTTCAATCAGCCCGATGCCGGACGATTCCAGCGGCTCCAGGAAGCCACCCGACAGGCCGACCGCCACGCAGTTTTTAACCCAGTGCTGTTCGCGGTAGCCCACATTGAGCTTGAGCTGGCGCGGATTGAGGCCGTCGGCTGCCTTGCCGATGTAGTTGCGCAGCACCTGCTCGGCGCGCGTGTCGTCCGTATGGCGGCTGGAATAGACGTAGCCGATGCCACGCCGGTGGTGCAGGCCGATGTCCCAGGTCCATCCCGCTTCGTGCGCGGTGGCGATGGTGTAGGACGGGATGGGCGCATCCGGGCGCTCATACGGCACTTGCATGGCCAGCGCGCGGTCGACAAACAGCACGTCGTTGATGTTGCGGAATTTGCTGCCCAGCGCCTCGCCGATCAGCGCCGCGCGGAAGCCGGTGCAGTCGATGTACAGGTCGGCCGTCAGCATGCCGGCTTCTTTGGTGTGGACGGCGCCGATGGCGCCATCCGCATCCAGCGCCACACGTTCCACCGTCGCCTGCACATGCCGCACGCCCAGCGATTGTGCGTGCGTGGAGAGCAGGGCGGCGAATTTGCCGGCGTCGAAGTGATAGGCGTAGTTGAGCGGCCCCATGAAGTCGGCGTCGCCGGGACGCTTGGGCGCGCGCGCTGCATCGGCCACGCGCTTTTGCATGGTGGCTGCGGCGGCAAAGCCCACGTCCGGTCCCGCCGCGCCTTGCAGCCAGTAGGGCAGCAGCTCAATACCACCCGCACGCTGGCTGGGCAGGCTGAATGGATGGAAGTAGTGGTCGGCGCCCGCTGCACCCGGCTCACGCACCCAGTGGTTGAAGCGTATGCCTTGCTTGAAGGTGCCGTTGCATTCGCGGACGAAGCGCGCTTCATCAATGCCGATGGTGGCCAGCGTGCCGCGGATCGATGGGAAAGTGCCTTCGCCAACGCCGATGATGCCGATTTCCTTCGATTCCACCAGTGTGATCTGCACGGCGCCCTCAGCACCGGCGCCTAGCTGTTTGGCAAGAAAGGCGGCGGTCAGCCAGCCGGCGGTGCCGCCGCCAACGATCAGAACATTTTTTACGCCTTGATTTGGTAACGTTTTCATATCGATTTGTCTCCGTAGAACAGCCGGTGCAGCGCATGGAAAATGCCGAAGATACAACGCGACTACAATTTTTAATTTGACATCGGCGAATTGAATTATGTACTATGAAATCGATTTCACAAATACAGAAAACGATTTCAGTTAAATTGAAAACGTTTTCAAGCAACATGAAATCGCTTTCTAAGATAAATGGTAGCACCGCCCCCTTCCCCCTCGGCGATCGCTACGCAAAAGGAGACTTATGAACGTCCACGTACCGCAGTCCGGGAAGCGCTTGCTGCTGTCCCCAATTTCGATGGCCATCCTCGCCCTGGTGGCCGGCACCAATGTCGCCCATGCAGCAGAACCAGCGGATGCCCAGGCCGCAGCGGTGGCTGAACAGGCGACGCCTGCAGATGCAAGCAAGATCACCGAGGTGTACGTCACCGCCACCAAGCGTTCCACCTCGCTGCAGAAAACCCCTGTCGCCGTGACTGCGCTGAACTCGGCGGCACTGGACGACAACCATGTGCAGACGATTCAGGACGTGGTCAATCTGGTGCCGGGCTTCTCGGCGACCGGCCAGGGCGATCATGGCGTCATCACCATGACCATGCGCGGCATCGGCAACGACTCTGCCAAGACCGAATACGCCGACCCGGAAGTGGCGACCTTCGTGGACGGTATCTATTCGCCGCGCCCGGAAGGCGCCACCGCGCTGCTGTTCGACCTGGAAGCGATTGAAGTGCTGCGTGGCCCGCAAGGCACGCTGTGGGGCCGTAACTCGACCGTCGGTGCGGTCAACATGCAGACCGTGAAACCGGAAATCGGCAGCAATGCCGGCAGCTTCGAGCTGGGTTACGGCAACTACACGCGCCTGGGTGCACGCGGCGCGTTCAATATCCCGATCAACGACACCATGGCTTTGCGCGTGGCGGTGGTGCACGAGCAGCATGATGGCTACGTGGCCTATCAGCAGCCGTCCTTGCCGACGCTGGCGCAGCAGCACGCGGCTGCCGATCCAGTCATCGCCGCATGGAACACTGCGCATCCGGGCAACCCGATCGGCTTCCAGCCGCTGAACCAGAACCTGTATGTGCAGGGCGGTCCAAAGTACAACGCACAGGACCAGAGCGCGGCGCGTCTGAGCTTCCTGTGGCAGCCATCGGCCAACCTGAAGTGGAATATCTCGTACGAGCACTATGCTGACCGCGGCACGCCGAACATGAACCTGCTGCAGCAGCAGCGTCCAGGCCAGGACTTCTGGTCGGCGCTGATCGATACCGCGCCGAGCGTCAAACGTGATTCACATTCGGTGCGCAGCCGCGTTGACTACCAGATCAATAACGATGTGGCGCTGGCCTATATCGCTGGCTACTCGCGCTTCAATGGTTCCTCGACCTTCGACCAGGATGGCGGCGCCAATCCGGCGACCAGCTTCACCACGGCCGGCGCGGGCAGCTCCGGCTATCAGGCCAACAACACCGTCTGGTCCAAGTACAAGAACTACAGCCATGAGCTGGAGATCATGTCGACCGGTAAGCGCGATGTTGACTGGCTGCTTGGCCTGTACTACGCCAATGAAGACAACGGCATCCGCTTCGACATTCCGATCATGAACGGCACCGAGCAGGGCACGGTGAGCTGGCAGGGTTCCTTCATCCAGCCTAAGGAAACCGTCGATTCGACGGCCGCCTTCGGCCAGGCGACCTGGAACGCCAACGATCAATTGCACCTGACTGGCGGCTTCCGTTACACCTCTGACGAGCGTAAGAACATCGGCGGCACCAACAACGGCTGGAGCAATCTGGATGCACCGCAGATTCCGGTGAACCCGTCGATGAATCCACTCGGCGGCGGCACCGGCTTCTCCACCTACCAGCACAACGACGGCGTCTACAAGGACCACAAGCTGACTGGCCTGGCGCGTGTCAGCTACGACATCGACAAGAACAATATGGTGTTCGCGTCGGTATCGACCGGCTATAAATCGGGCGGCCTGCAGGACGGCGGCGTGCCTTACGGTTCCGAGAGCCTGACCAACTACGAGATCGGTTCGAAATCCACCTTCCTCGGCGGCGCGGTCCGCATGAACAACTCGGCGTACTACGAGAAGTTCAAGGACTTCCAGTTCAGCGCTCCGGTGACGTATGCCGACGGCACGCGCGGTCTGGCGACCAGCAATGCGGAAGGCGCCAGGATCTGGGGTCTGGAGACCGAGATCGCTGCCAAGATCACGCGCGAGGACCGCGTGCAGTTCACCGCCGCGTACACCAACGCCAAGCTGAAACACCTGGTCGGTGGCTCCAACGACTACGTGCTGCCTGCCTGCACGGCGCCGGGCATCACCAACCCTTGCCTGGACGTGAGCGGCAACACCATGCCGCACTCGCCGAAGTTCAGCGCGCAGCTGATGTACCAGCATAGCTTCGCGCTGGTCGACGGTACGCTGATCCCGCGCATCAGCGCCCACTACGAAACCGCCAGCTGGCTGAGCGTGTTCAATCTGGGCGAACCGGATCGTCAGAAGTCTTACACCCGTACCGATCTGGGTCTGCGTTACGACGCCAACGCCAAATGGTACTTCGACGCCTTCATCCGCAATGCGGAAGACGCGAAGATCAAGACCAGCGCCATGAACGCCAACGGTCCATGGCAGGCGCAGTATCTGCCACCGCGCACCTTCGGCATCAACGTGGGCCGCAGCTTCTAAGGTTCTTCATGTATTGTTGTGGTCTTGTAGCCCCCTGCGCCCTCCAAGGCCGGGGGGCTTTTTTTGGGGACGCGATCTAAACGGCTCTAATTGGCACTATTCGGGTCTGATTCAATCTAAAAAATGGTGTTGGCCATCTAAAAAAGTCTAAAAAAAACAAGCGAAAGTCTAATCAAATCGATTTTTATGAGACTGAAATCTAAAACCCTCTGTGATTCTGTTCTTTTAATAAATCTTTAGACTGATTTAGGCAAGGTGCGAGCTGTTTATTAAGGCGCTTCCTGTAGTCATCAGCTCGTACCCAGTTGTCTTCTCCCGGAAAACGTAGCCAGACAAAGCGCCATGCATTGCGTCCTTTTGCATGTCGGTTTGCGAACTGTGATGGCGTCAGCTGTTCTCCGTCGTCGGAGCGAATATGATCGCCTGCTACCTTGGAGAATTCGATGGTGTGCTGATAGCAGGTTCGTAAGTTGGTTCCATCCGGTAGGAAAATATTTTTCCATTGGAAGCCGCGTATTGCGGGTCCATTTTTTTGCAGCGCAAGCCGTTCTGTTTCAATCGATAGCCATCGATGAACAAGCTCCGCCACAAAGGCATCTGGTTTGACGCCAGGCCTGGTATTCATCAAATGATATTCAAGCTCCATGAAATCACCGAGCGGCAGATTTATGGGCAACTGCGGTTCGTATGCCATGATGTCGTCCTCTCTAAAAAAGCTTATAAGTTGGACCACAGAACTGGAATGTAGTTCGCTTTAGACTTTCATCCCAAAAAAATCGAGAGGTTTAGACTTTGGAGTGAGCTTTATCGATGGTTTTAGACTCACGTGCATCGTTTTTAGAGCGTATTAGATCGGTCTAGTGTCAATTAGTCTGAATCAGATTGACCGACGATTTTAGTCCTCCCGCTCCCTGCTCTCTAATAGAAGTCGTTTATGTCATACTCGGCGGATTCGCCTTTCGCTGAGGTCTTGATGCCAGTCCTGAGTACCGTCCTTGCTGCTGCCCTTGTCGCCGTGCCGCCCTGCGCGGAACCGCCTGCCGATCCTGCCAACACCTACGATGCTGCGCACACTTACGGGAAGCTGGTGCGCGACTATCCGTCGATACGCATTGCGGGCGATGCCTTGCCGGAGGGCGTGAGCAAGCTGGCGGACCAGGTCTATGCGCAATATGGTGCGCGCTGCATGAAGCTGGATGTCTATGCGCCCGCTGGCGAGCGCTTGCCGGTGGTAGTGCTGGTGCATGGCGGCGGCTGGAAGGCGGGTTACCGTTCGGAGTTCGTGCCGATGGCGCTGCGGCTGGCGCAGCAGGGTTATGCGGCAGTGACTGTCAGCTATCGCCTGTCTGGCGAGGCGCGCTATCCGGCTGCCGTGCAGGACGTGCAGGCCGCCGTGCGCTGGGTGCGCGCGCATGCGGCGCAACTGCATATCGATCCGCAGCGGATTGCGCTCGCAGGCGGCTCGGCGGGCGGGCAACTGGCGACGCTGGCCGGCGTGACGGGCGAGGGCGTAAAAGCCATCGTCAACATCGACGGCCTGTCCGACTTCACCAGCGAACTGGCACGCCAATACGAAGACGACCCAAACAAAAATCCCTCCTCGGCCGGCGCCTGGTTCGGAGGCCGCTATGCGGAGAAGGCCGCGCTGTGGCGCGAGGCCTCGCCGATCCAGTACGTACGTGCCGGCATGCCGCCCATCCTGTTCATCGTCAGCGGCCAGCCGCGCTTCTCGGCCGGGCGCGAGGAGATGATGGCGAAGATGACGCAGGCAGGCGTGGCCAGCGACAAGGTCATCCTGCCGGACACGCCGCATTCCTTCTGGTTGTTCGATCCGTGGCTGCAGCCGACAGTTGATGCGAGTGTGGCTTTCCTGCGGCAGCATATGCCTTAGCCCATGCTAGTATTTATCCATGCGGATGACGATCTCATTCTTGGTGGCTTTGGCCCTCGGCGCATCCGCGCCGCAGCAGGGCTATGCAGCAGAACTGGTAGCGGTCGGCGCGACCTTCAGCCATATCTTTGAGCGCGACGCGAACGGCCAGTGGCAAGGCCTGGGTGTCGATGCGCTGCGTGCACTGGCCGCACGCGCCGGCGACACCGTGAGTTTCAAACTTTATCCATGGCCGCGCGCGCAGGCCATGGTGGAACGGGGACAGGCCGATATCCTGATCGGCCCTTACAAATCGCCGGAGCGCGCCGCGCGCTTTTCATTCCTGGACCATGCGTTTTACCGCGACCGCATGGTGTTCTACATGCGCCGCGAAGACGACCAGCCCTGGCATGGCGACTTCGCCCCGCTCAAGGCCCGGCGCATCGCCACTGTACGCGGCTGGCATTACGGCACCCAGTTCGACCAGGCCCGCGCGCAGCTGGAGATCAGCGAGGTATCACAATTGGAAAACGGCTTGCAGATGCTGGCGCGTGGCCGCGTTGACCTGCTGGCCACCAATGAACGCAACAGCACAAGCCTGATTGACAGCCTGCGCCTGGCCGACGCGCTGGTGCCGCTGTGCCCCGATATCACGCAGCTGGATGGCTATTTCGCCTTCCCGCGCGACGCTAAATACGCAACGTTGCGAGATCGTTACAACGTTTTGTTCACCGAAATGGTACGCTCTGGGGAGCTGGCGCGTTTGGGCGCCCGTAACGGCGTGCTGGTGCCGTCGGGCGATGGCGCTGCCAGGACGTCCGCCTGCGCGGATAAACACAAGTCACCATGATGAAGATATCCTCGTTACGCTTATCCCTGTTGGCAGTCTGCGGTTGGTGCGCGCTACCGGCATGGGCGCAGCAGCCGGCCAGGTTTGCGCCGATCCCGGTCACCTCCATCTTCCGTCCCGTGCAGCCGAATGGCACGGCGGATGATGCGCTGGCCAGCGGCCGTGTGGTGGCCGGCAGCTATGCGCCGGCCGCGCATGCCAGCAAGCGTTGGCGCATCGCCTTTCTGTTCCCGCACATGAAAGACCCGTACTGGAGCGGCTGCGCCTATGGCGTCATCAGCGAAGCGCGCCGCCTTGGCATCGTGGCCGATATCCTGCCCGCCAGCGGCTACGACGACCTGCAGGGCCAGTTGCACAAGATGGATGAGGCCATCGCCGGCAAGTACGACGCCATTGTGATTTCGCCGATCAGCATGACGGCCAATAACCCTTCCATCGTGCGCGCCAAGGCGGCCGGCATCCCGGTGCTGGAACTGGCCAACGACAGCCGCAGCGACGATCTGCAGCTGAAAGTGACCACCTCGCTGCGCGGCATGGGCCAGGAGGCGACGCGCTGGGTGGTGCGCGATGCGCAGCAGCGCGGCCTCAAATCCATCAACATTGCCTTGCTGCCCGGCCCCATGGGCGCCGGCTGGGTGAAGGGCGAGGTGGATGGCACGCGTATCGCCGCGCAAGAAGCCGCGATCGAAGTCAATATCCTGGACATCCGCTATGGCGACAGCGAACGCGGTTTGCAGTCGCAACTGACGGGCCGCATCCTGGCCAAGCATGGCAAGCGCCTGGACTACATTATCGGCTGCACGGGCTGCGCGCCGGCGGCGCTGGGGCCGATCAAGGCGGCAGGGCTGGGCGACAAGATCCGGGTCGTCGCCTATGACCTGACCGATGAAATCGCGCATCTCATCCGCAGCAAGGAAATCTACGCGGCGGCCGATACCAAGGGCGTGAGCCAGGCGCGCGTGGCGATCAATGCGGCCGTCAACCTGCTGGAAGGGCGCGGCAAGGAACAGCCGCACACCATCCTGGTCAAGCTGGGCATGCTGGACCAGCAGAACTACAGCAGCTATCCGTTTGATACCTCGGTGGCGCCGGAAAACTACAAGGTGGTGCTGTCCTACGAACCCGGCAAGGATTGAGCGTACCGTACGCCTGTACAATCCCATCTTGCGTTACCCTATGCGCAGGCAGAGATGAGGAGGTGGTCATGACACCGGAACACGACAGGCGCCAGACGCGGCCGCGAACGTCGGATACTGCGGGCTGGCATTCCTACGATTTTATTGTGCGGCAGGCGTTGCAGGTGCAGCGCGATGTCGGCACGCCTGGCGCGGTCGAGCTGCTGCAGAATATGGGGCTCAATCCGCAGGTCATTGCGCGCGTGCTGGCGCCCGAGCGCCGCGTCCGCGAAGAGGATTTACGCTCGCTCACTGGCGAAGCCTGATTGCATGCAGGCTTTCAGCTCAGGCACATGGCGCTCGCTCACGGTGAGCTGCGCACCGCAGCTGAGTGACAGCAGATAGCGGCCGGCGCCCAACGAGGACAGGCGCTGGAGCTGGTCGCGTCTGACGATGGTGGTGCGGTGCACGCGCAGGAAGATGTCCGGCTGCAGCCGCTGTTCCAGGCGGCTTAGCGGTACACGATGCAGCACGGTGCGTTCCGCCAGATGCAGCTCCACATAATTTCCCGCTGACTGCAGCCACAAAATATCGTCCATCCGGATCTTCTCGATCTGCCCCACTGAACGTACGCTGAGCGTGTCCGCATAGTGCGTGTGCGTGGCGGCGGCATAGTCGCGCAAGGCATCGCGGTAGCCATCGCTGCTGCGGTAGGCCAGCATGGCGGCCGCGCGCACCAGGGTGTGCGCCAGGCGCTGGTCGTCGATGGGTTTGAGCAGGTAGTCGAGCGCGTGGACTTCAAACGCGTCCACCGCGTGCACGTTGTAGGCGGTGACGAAGACGATCAGCGGCGGCGCGGCCAGCCTGCCCAGCTCCTGTGCCAGCGTCAGCCCGCTTTCCTTGGGCATCTGGATATCGAGGAACACCACATCCACCGGCTGCTGCGCCAGCGCATGGCGCGCGGCGGCAGCGCTGTCGCATTCGGCCGCCAGCTGCCAGCCCGGATGGGCGGCCAACGCGTAACGCAGGTTGACGCGGCCTGGCGCTTCATCGTCAACGATGATGTAGCTGATGGGTTCCATGGGCAGCGAGTATAGCAGGCGCCCTGATGGCGCCTGCATCGCCGCGTCACACGGATGCCGGCTTTCGTCCCACTTATTCCTGGTGGTGGAAGGGCGCGAACCAGGTCACCAGGAAGGATGGAATGGTGGCCGCCATCACCAGCCAGAAGTAGTGCACATAACCCAGCAGCTGCTGCAGGTGTCCGCTGACCACGCCCGTCACCATCATGCACAGGCCCATGAGGCCCGTGCCGAAGGCGTAGTGGGTGGTGGTGTATTTGCCGGGCGCCAGCTGCTGCATCAGATAGATCATGAAGCCCACCGAGCCAAAGCCGAAGAAGAACTTTTCAATCGCCACGCCGGCGCAGATAACCACCAGGTTGTCCGGCTGGTAGATGCTCATGAGCAGAAAGGTGACGTTGGGGATGTTGACCGCGCAGCACAGCGTGAACAGGGTTTTCTGCAAGCCGCGGCGCGCGACAAAGATGCCGCCCAGCAGAGAGCCCAGCAGCACGGCGATCAGGCCGTAGGTGCCATAGATCAGGCCCAGCATCTCGTTGGACAGGCCGAGGCCACCCTTGGCCACCGGATCGACCATGAAGAAGGGACCGATCTTCTCCAGCAGGCCGATACTGAGGCGGAACACAAACGCAAAGCCCACCATGAGCCACACATCGCGCTTCTGGAAGAAGGTGATGAAGGAATCCCGCAGGATGAAGGCGGCTTCCGCCACCGACTTCGGCGCATTTTCCGCCTTGGCGCCTTCCGGCATCACGCGCAGATGCCACAGCGCGGTGACGATGGTGATGCCGGCCACGATGAAGAAGATGATGCGCCACGAATCGATCCACTCTGGTCCGAACACGCCTGCCTGATGATGGAAGTAGTGCGTATGCAGCCAGCCGCTCAGGTACACCATGCCGCCCGAGGCCACAATCGGACCGATGTTCCAGCTCAGGCTCTGGATGCCGCAGAACAGCGACTGCGTTTTGCTGTCCAGCGCCGTGACGTAGACGCCGTCGGAGGCGATGTCCTGTGTGGCGCCGACCAGCGACAGCACGCCAAACAGGAACACCATGATGACCATGTAGTCCGGCAGTGACATCGCCAGCGCCACGGCGGCAAACCCCACGCCGACGATGAGCTGCGCGCACAGCACGAAGAATTTCTTGGTGCGGTACATTTCGACAAACGGCGCGAACAGCGGCTTGATGGTGTAGGCCAGGATCAGGTAACTGGCGTACTGCGCGGCCTGGCCGTTGTCCATGCCGAGGTTCTTGAACATGATGGAGGTGACGCTGGTCAGCATCATGTAGGTGAGCGCCATGGCGAAGTAGCCGCTCGGCACCCACAGCATGGGCGTGCCACGCTGGAACATGGCGCGCAACAGCGATGGCGCGGGTGCCGGATGGGTCGTCGGCGCGGGCTGCTGCACGGACTGCGCAGCGGATGGTGCGGTGGTCATGTTTGTCGTCCTCGTTATTCTCGGTTGGTCACCGGCTCTGCGGCCAGTTTAAACGGGAACCGCCGGCACAGGGCCGGCGGCGGTACTGCGGTTGCGTTGCTCAGGCAGCGTGCGCCGTGTTCAGCGCCTGCGGACGCTGTTGGATCAGATAGTCGCGATACCACAGGGCGCTGTGTTTCAGCGTGCGCTGTTGCGTGGCGTAATCCACGTGCACAATGCCGAAGCGCTTGGCATAGCCAGAGTTCCATTCAAAATTATCCAGCAGGCTCCAGAGGAAATAACCCTGCACGTTCACGCCTTGCAGGCGGGCGTCGTTGAGTGCCTTGAGGTGGCGCTTGACGAAATCGATGCGCGCTGCGTCCGGCACTTCGCCCTGAACCACGCTGTCCGGATTGGCCATGCCGTTTTCGGTGATGTAGATGGGCGGCAGTTCATAGGCGGCGTTCAGCTTGAGCAGCAGTTCGGTCAGGCCGTCCGGGAAGATCTCCCAGCCCATGTCGGTCTTGCCCAGTTTGCACTCGGGCTGACGCGGCGGCGTGTCGGTCGAGCAGAAGGCGCGGAAGTAGTAGTTCACGCCGAGGAAGTCGATCTTCTGATGGGCGATGGCCAGGTCGCCGTCCTGCACCACGGGCGCGTTGTCGCCGTGGACCTTGAGCGCCAGTGCCGGGTAGCTGCCTTTGAAGATCGGGTCCATGAACCATTCGACCGAGCGCGCATATTCAAATTCGGCGGCGGCTCGGTCGGCCGCGCTGTCGGTGGCGGCATCGGCGGTCCACTGGTTCAGCACAATGCCCAGCTGCGCCGTGCTGCCAACCTTGCGCATGGCGCTCATGGCCAGGCCGTGCGACAGCACCAGGTGGTGCGATACCTGGATCGACTGTTTCAGGTCCGCCACGCCCGGCGCAAATTGCGCGTTACCATAGCCCAGATTGGCGGTGCACCACGGCTCGTTGTGTGTTGCAATCGTTTTCACGCGATGGCCAAAACGGCGTGCGACTTCGGCGGCATATTCGGCGAAGTGATAGGCGGTGGCGCGGTTCAACCAGCCGCCTTCGTCCTGCAGGCCTTGGGGCAGGTCCCAGTGGTACAGCGTGATGTGGGCGGCGATGTTTTTGCCTGCCAGTTCCGTCAGCAGGCGGTCGTAAAAATCCCAGCCGGCTTCGTTCCACGCGCCTTTACCCTGCGGCTGCACACGCGACCACGCCATCGAGAAGCGGTAGGCGTCCACGCCCAGGCTGGCCATGATGGCGACGTCTTCCGGGTAGCGGTGATAGTGGTCGCAGGCGATGTCGCCGTTGCTGCCGTCAATCACGTTGCCGGGCGTGTGGCTGAAGGTATCCCAGATCGATGGACCCTTGCCGTCGGCGGTGGCGCCGCCTTCAATCTGAAATGCACTGGTGGCGACGCCCCAGGTAAACGAAGGTGGGAATTGCGTGAAATCGGTCATTGTTGTCGTTTTGGTAGGATTAACGGGTGCTGGCAGGGCCATTGCTGCGCTTGAAAACGATTTCAAGCTGGTGTGATGATTAGACCTCAACTGCATCGGGGTGTCAATCGATTTGAAAAAGTGGCCGCCCAAGCCTGATATAATGCCGCCTCAATAAATTTCTCCTGATTTCCCACCATGTCTTCCGATACGCCTAAAGACGGCCCAGCGCGGGCCATGCTGTACGACCCGACCGAACACCGCATCCGTAGTTTCGTCACCCGTGCCGGCCGCCTGTCGACCGCGCAGGCGCGTTCGCTGGAGGAACTGGGACCGAAGTTCCTGATTGAGTACACCAAGGCGCCGCTGGATTACCAGCAGGCGTTTGGGCGCAAGGCGCCAGTGGTGCTGGAGATCGGCTTTGGCATGGGCGGCACCACCGCGCACATCGCGGGGGTGATGCCGGAGAAGGACTTCATCGGCGTGGAAGTGCATACGCCGGGCGTGGGCAGTCTGCTCAAGCTGATCGGCGAGCAGAATCTGAGCAACCTCAAAGCGATCCAGCACGATGCGGTGGAAGTGCTGAACCACATGATCCCGGATGGCTCGCTGCATGGCGTGCATATCTACTTCCCTGACCCGTGGCACAAGGCACGCCACAACAAGCGCCGTCTGATTCAGGCGCCGTTCGTGAAGCATCTGGTGCAGAAGCTGGCGCCGGGCGGCTACATCCATCTGGCGACCGACTGGGAAGACTACGCGGTGCAGATGCTGGAAGTGATGAGTGCAGAAGAGGGCCTGCAGAATACGGCCGATGGCTATGCACCGCAGCCGGCTTATCGTCCGCTGACCAAGTTTGAAAACCGCGGCCTCAAGCTGGGCCACGGCGTGTGGGATCTGGTGTTCACCAAGAAGTAAGTCATTCCTGCTGGTGCAGCGCCGCGTTCAGGCGCTGCATCGTCTCATCCGGCGTCGCGTTGGTACACCACAGGCGGCGTTCGGAGCCTCGCGGTTCATCCTTGTAAATCACGTCCGAGAATTTTCCCACGCGGTCGCGGCCGGGAATGTCGACCCACGCCAGCATGCAGGCGGGTTTGTCATTGGCCTGCAGTAGCACCAGCTGCTGCTTGGCGGGCGTGTTGCGGAAGGCGTAGGGAATGTTGGCGGTGCTGAGTGCGGCGCTGATCCGGGCGATGGCCGGGCCTTGCGGCACGCCGCGCTGCATGTAGTGCTGTGGCGGACGGTCGTTGTAGTGGATCAGCAATGGCTCGGCGGCCGTTGCCGCCCCGGCCAGCGAGATCAGCGCGCTCAGCGCGGTGACGGCGCGCACGGTGGCACGGCGGGGCAGGCGCGCGTTCATTTCTGCAGCGGTTCCACGTCCAGCACCACCGCGTATTGCAGGCGCTTGTCCTGCCACAGCGCGCCGCCGCGCACTTGCGCATCGGTGGTGCTGAGCTGGCCCGCAACTTCCTTCTTGCGCAGCAGCTCGCGGAACTTGATGGCCGCCTTCTGCGGCAGATAGCCCACCATGCGGCTGTCGATAAATACGGCAACCGCCTCGTTTTCGTAGGCGTTGTGGTCATCCGGCATCAGCGTCGCCACGTAGGGCGCTGCAGCGGCACCGTCGCCATGATCGCCGGCCAGCGCCTTCAGCGTCGGCTGGTAGCGCGACTCCGTCATCACCTCGACCATGAAGCGGCCGCCGTCGGACCAGTGCAGCGCGGGGGCGCTGTCCGGCAGCTTGGGCTCATACGGCACGCCGGTCGGCAGTGGCAAAGGCTTGGGCTGGTTAGGATTGGTCTTGATGATGGCATACACCACCGCCGCCGTGGCGAAGATGATGAGCAGGGAAATAAGCAGCTGCATGGCGTCTGGTGTTATACAAAGGCCGACATCTTAACGCATGTCCCTGGACTGATAGACGATTTTGCCGCCCACCATGGTCTGCAGCACCTTGATGTTGGCGATGTCCTCGGCCGGGATGGTGAAGAAATTGCGGTCCAGGACAATCAGGTCGGCCAGCTTGCCCACTTCCAGCGAACCGGTTTGGGTTTCCTGGCGCAGCGTGTAGGCGGCATTGAGCGTGATCGCGCGCAGCGCGGCGGCGCGCGGCAGGCCTGGCTGCCCGGTCAACGTGCCCCCGTACTCCTTGCCCGCATCCGGCGCGGCAGTGCGGGTGACGCCGACTTTGAGCGCGAACCATTCGTCGAGTGGATCGACCGGCCAGTCACTGCCATAGGCGATGCGCGCGCCGGCGTTGAGCAGCAGCGCCTGCGGCTCCACCAGCGCGTAGCGGCGCGGTCCCATAAAGTCCTTGAGCGCGCCGAGCGTGTCCGGCGCCGGCTTGCCCCACTGGAAGGACAGTACCGGCGTGACGTCCAGCTGGGCAAAGCGTTTGTAGTCGGCCGGGTCAACGATTTCGTCGTGCGCCAGCGCAGGGCGTACGTGCTTGCCCTCCGGCGTGGCGCGCAGGTCGGCGATGGCGTCCAGCGATTCGCGCACGGCGCGGTCGCCGTCAACGTGGATGTGCGGATCGATGTGCGCGCGGGCCAGTTCCTTGAGCGTGGTGCGCAGCGCTTCCGGCGCGAAGTAGCTTGCCGGGCCGTTGCTGCTGCCGGGCTGCCAGTCCGGCTTCTCGGGTGTGCCCTTGTTGACGAGGTAAGGTTCAATCATGGCGCCCGTGAAGGCGGGCGCGGAGATCACGCCATCCATGAACAGCTTGGCGTGGCGTACCTGCATCGATGGCGCCACCTTGATCGGTCCCTGGTCGAACTGCTTTTGCTGCTTGAGCAGTTCGGCCACCGCACTTTGCGGCGTCGCGCCTTTGTCCAGATCGATCAGCACGGCGAAGTGCGCGCGTGCCGTCAGCTTGCCCTGCTGGTGCAGGTTGGCGAAGGCGGTCATGGTTTCCGGATCGGTGTAGGCGTCGAGGAAGCTGGTGATGCCTTGCTGACGCATGGCCGCCAGTGCGGCTTTGGATGCGGCCAGGTTTTCCGCCACCGTCAGCGGCGGCAGCAGGTTCATCGCCATATCCTGCGCGGCGTCTTCCAGCAGCCCGGTGGCGTTGCCCTTGTCGTCGCGTGTAATCTTGCCGCCTGGCGGGTCTTGCGTATCGCGCTCTATTTTGGCCAGCTTGATGCCTTTGCTGTTCAGCAGCGCCGAGTGGCCGAAGGACGAACGCACGATGATGGGGCGTCCGGTCTTGAGCGCATCCAGCGTGGCGGCGGTGGTTTCCACGCCGTCCGGCTGCATGCCTTGCTGGAACCAGTTCACCACGATCAGCCAGCGATCCGGCCCTGACTTTTTATCGTTGTCGAGGCAAGCCTGGATGCGCGACTGGAATTGCGTCATTGTCAGCGACTCGTAATTCAGGCTGCAATTGAGCAGGCGGCTGCCGCCGGATTGCGGATGCATATGGCCGTCGATCAGGCCAGGCATCAGCATGCGGCCTTGCAGGTCGATGACTTCCGTCTTTTTGCCAGTGAGGGCTTTAACGCCATCGTTATCGCCCACATAGACAATGCGGCCAGCGCGCACAGCCAGCGCCTGCTGCACGCTGTCCTTGGCGTCTACCGTGTAGACATAGCCGTTGCGGTAGATGGTGTCGGCCGGCTTGCTGGCGGCGTGGGCCACGGTGGCTGCTGCGATCAGGGCTGCTGCTATGGCGATGCGTTTCATGCGGTCGGCCTCACTGAATGGGAAGGTAGATATTACCTCGCTTGTATCAGATCGATCAACGCGCGCTGCGCGGCCAGGCAGGCAGGAAGGCCAGCAGATTCCCGGCCAGCACCAGCGCCAGTCCGCCCAGCGCAAGCGGCGTCCATTGATAGCCCTCGTAGACCGTGGAGATAGTCAGCGCGACAATAGGGAACAGCACCGTCGAATACGCCGCGCGGTCCGGGCCAATGCGCCCCACCAGCATCAGGTAGGCGGTGAAGCCGATCACCGAGCCGGGAATCGCCAGGTACAGCAAGGCGCCGAGGTAACGTGGCGCGGGATCGATAGTGAACGGCATGCCCAACGCCAGCGCCGCGACGCCCAGCGTGGTGGAGCCGATCAACATGGCCCAGGTGTTGGTCAGCCATGGCGTCAGGCCCAGGTTCAGCGACTGCATGCGGCTGGACAGCAGGTTCCCGCACGAGAAGCACAGCGTGCCGCCCAAGGTCAGCGCGAGGCCGAACAAGGTCAGGCTGTCATGCCAGTGGCCGGCCATCTGCGGCGCGAACAGCAGCACGATGCCGCACAGGCCGAGCAGGGCGCCCATCATCACCTGCGGCTTGATCGGACGCTTCATGAAAATGCGGCCATTGATGGCGTTCCACAGCGGCGCGGTGGAGAAGATCACCGCCTCCAGGCCGCTGGTGACCCATTTGCTGGCGTAGTAGAAGCACAGGAAATTCAGGCAAAACAGGGCGATGCCCTGGGCGAAAAGATAAGGCCAGGCCTGGCGTGGCGGCCACCATTTTCTGCGCGTGATGAGCAGGCCGGCCAGCAGCACGGCGGCAGCGATCCAGAAGCGGTAGGCGATGGACACCGGTGCAGGTACCACGCCCATCTGGAATGAAATGGCGATCCAGGTGGTACCCCAGATCAGGACAGTGAGAGAGTAGAGGAAGATATTCATGTCGCCAGCATGCCGGGACGGCGGCGGGGCGACTTGTCTGAAATTGCGCATTTCGCGGCGGCGGCCAGCAGCCTCGCTAGCAGCGTGCTAGACTTTCCTCATCATGAATGCACGCCCAGCCATCGCCAACGCGCTTGAACCATCCGCCATGCCGGAAGGGGCGCTGTCGCATTCCGTCTTCAAGACCATGTCGGAAACGGATGCGACGCTGGAGCGCTTTGCGTGGCTCGGGGACGAGCTGGCGGTGGCCATCTGGCGGCGCGATACGGTGATTGCTGAAACCTCCTACGACAAGCCGGGCCATCACACGCTGTCCTACTACATGGATGGCGGCCACCGCACCGAGCGCTGGGAGCTGCCTGGCATCTATGGCGCCCCCAAGCGCTTATGTACGCTGCCGGACTGGCACGAATCCAGCTGGACGGTGCGCGGGCAGATGCACTTCATGCACCTGTATTTTTTGCCCCAACACTTCACGCGCCGCGCAGTGGTGGAACTGGACCGCGAGCCACGCGAACTGACGCTGGCCGACCGCACCTATTTTGAACATGAACGCATCGGCCAGCTGTGTACCGCGCTGACGTCGATGTCGTGGGACGGCCCGGACGCGCAGCTGCGCGCCAACGAAGTGGCGCATGAAGCCCTGAGCCACCTTCTTTTGGCACAATCAGTGCCGCAGTATCAGGCACGCGTGCGCGGCGGACTGGCGCCCGTGGTGCGCCGCCGTCTTGCCGATTACATCGAGGCGCACCTGTCGAAGAACATCACGCTGGGCATGCTGGCGCAGCTGGCATGCATGTCCGAATACCATCTGGCGCGGATGTTCAAACTGTCGTTCGGCATGCCGCCATCCGCGTGGATTGCCGCGCGCCGCATCGAGTATGCGCGCCGTCTGCTCAAGACCAGCGGCCAGCCCTTGCAGCAAATCGCCGACGCCTGCGGCTATGCGGACCTGAGCCACTTCAGCCACCGCTTCCGCGACGCTACTGGCGCCTCGCCCAGCCGCTACCGCAGCATCATCGCTGCCTAATCCATAGCGGCTCTGCGGCCGATCAAATCTTCCTTGTCTCCAATCGCGGATAGTGTGCGTTCGTGCTAACCGCAGGGAGATTCTCATGGCAAGATGGATGCCCATGCATCTGAGCAGTGCTTTGTTAAAGGCGATAACTGCTACGATACTCATGCCCATTGGCGCTTTTGCCTCGCAGACGCAGGCCTTAATTTGCCCGGACGTCGTTCCAGCGGTGACAATAAAAGTTGACTATGTTTCCGACAAATGGCGCCCCAGTGTATTAACGGACTTTCGATTGAGCTCGGCCGGCTTTAATAATGGACCTCCCGAAAAGCATGCTGTCCTTAAACCGTATTCTGTTACCGACACTGGGCGGCGGTCAGTCGCGGTTTGGCGGTTTGACGAAGACGAATTTGCAGATGGCTTATGGCTGGCCTGCACTTATGGAGGCGCTGCCGGAGAGATCAGTTTGGCGCAACGTCTACCGGCAGGATATCGAAGCTGTTCGGTGAGCTATAGCCCCAGCACCAAAGCCGGGGCGCAGAAAATTGAGATCATCTGCCGTTGACTAATCCAGTTCCTGGATCAGCGCGACGATCTCGTCGCCGTAGGACGCCAGCTTTTTCTCGCCGACGCCGGAGATGCCGCGCAGGTCGTCCAGCGCCATCGGCCGGGCCTTGGCGATTTCGCGCAGCGTGGCATCGTTGAAGATGATGTAGGCGGCGACGTTGTGTTCGCGCGCGGTGCCCATGCGCCACGAGCGCAGGCGGTCGAAAATCTTCTGTTCTTGCGCCGACAGGTCGGTCTCCGCATAGCCTTTGGCAGCGCGGCTCGGTTTCTGTGGCTTGACCGGCTTCTGGTACTGGCGCAGCTGCACTTTCTGGCCGCCTTTGAGCACAGGGCGGGCGGCGTCGGTCAGTTTCAGCGAGCTGAATTGTTCATGGTCGACCGTCAGCAGGCCCAGTGCAATCACCTGGCGCAGGATGGCGCGCCATTCCTGCTCGCTGCGGTCGGCGCCGATGCCGAACACCGACAGCGAATCGTGATGCCAGGTCTTGATACGGTCGGTTTCCTGCCCGCGCAGCACGTCGATCACATGGCCTGCCGCAAAGCGCTGGTCGACGCGGTACACGGTGGACAGCAGCTTCTGCACCGGCACCGTACCGTCGAAGGAGACGGGCGGAATCAGGCAGGTATCGCAATTGCCGCAAGGGCCGGCCTTCTCGCCGAAGTAGTCGAGCAGGCGCACGCGCCGGCAGCTCAGCGTTTCGCACAGGCCCAGCATCGCATCGAGCTTGTTGCCCAGCACGCGCTTGAAGGTTTCATCGGCTTCCGATTCATCGATCATGCGGCGCTGGAGCACCACGTCCTGCAAGCCGTAGGCCATCCACGCGCTGGCCGGCTCGCCATCACGGCCGGCGCGGCCCGTCTCCTGGTAGTAGCCTTCGATACTTTTCGGCAGATCCAGGTGGCAGACGAAGCGCACGTCCGGCTTGTCGATGCCCATGCCGAAGGCGATGGTGGCGCACATGACGATGTTCTCTTCGCGCAGGAAGCGCGCCTGGTTGGCGGCGCGCACCGCGTGGTCCATGCCCGCGTGATACGCCATCGCGCGCACGCCGTTTTCGTTCAGGAACTCGGCCGTCTCTTCGACCTTTTTGCGCGACAGGCAATAGACAATGCCGCAGTCGCCGCCATGCTCGGTGGTGATGAAGTCCAGCAGCTGCTTGCGGCCATTGGCCTTCTCAACGATCGCATAGCGGATGTTGGGACGGTCGAAGGAGGAGACGAATTGCGCCGCATCTTCCAGCTGCAGGCGGTGCACGATCTCGGCGCGCGTCTGCGGATCGGCGGTCGCCGTCAGCGCAATGCGCGGCACATTCGGAAACTGCTCGTGCAGGATGGAGAGCTTGATGTACTCGGGGCGGAAGTCGTGACCCCATTGCGACACGCAGTGCGCCTCGTCGATGGCAAACAGCGCGATCTTCGAATCCTGGAACAGATTCAGGCAGCGCTCCGTCATCAGGCGTTCAGGCGCCACGTAGACCAGGTCGATCTCGCCGGTGCGCACCAGGCGTTCGATGCGGCTGGCTTCCTCGTAGGTTTGCGTGGAATTCAGGAACGCCGCGCGCACGCCGACTTCGGCCAGCGCGTCCACCTGGTCCTGCATCAGCGCGATCAGCGGCGACACGACCACGCCGACGCCATCGCGCAGCAGCGCGGGAATCTGATAGCACAGCGACTTGCCGCCGCCGGTGGGCATCAGGACCAGCGCGTCGCCGCCATTGGCCACCTGGCTGACAATCTCCGCCTGCTGTCCACGGAAGGCCGGATAGCCGAATACCGTTTGCAGCAAGTGGAGGGCGCGTTCGTTGATTTCCTGATGACTCATGATGCTACTACTGCTATTCAAAAGTTTAGTCGGCCCAGACAACGATGCCCAGATAGCCGGTGATCAGCACCACCAGGCCAAAGGCGATACGGTACCAGGCGAATACGGTGAAGGTGTGCGAGCTGATATAGCGCAGCAGCCAGCGCACGCACAGGAAGGCCGAGATAAATGCCGCCACCGTACCGACGGTGAACAGCGGCAGGTCGGCGGCCGACAGCAGCGCGCGCTCCTTGTACAGCGAATACACGGTGGCGCCCAGCAGGGTTGGAATCGCCAGGAAGAACGAGAACTCGGTCGCGACCTGGCGCGAGAAGCCGAAAATCATGCTGCCCATGATGGTGGCGCCGGAGCGGCTGGTGCCGGGAATCAGCGCAAACGCCTGGGCGATGCCGATTTTGAGCGCATCGACCGGGGTAATGTCATCGACCGAATTGATGCGGGCCGAGGCCGGATTGTTCTTGGCGCGTTTTTCCACCGACAGAATAATCAGGCCGCCGATAATGAAGGCCAGCGCCACCGGCACTGGTGCAAACAGCACCGCCTTGATGGTTTTGTTGAACAGCACGCCCAGTATGGCGGCTGGCAGGAAGGCGATCAGCACATTGAGGGCGAAGCGCTGCTGCTTCGGGTCGCCCAGGCCGGTCAGCACGGCGGCGATACGGGCGCGGTATTCCCAGCACACGGCAAAGATGGCGCCGGCCTGGATCACGATCTCAAACACCTTCATTTTCTCTTCCATGCCCTGGAACCCCAGCAGGTGCTCGGCAAGGATCAGGTGGCCGGTCGAAGAAATTGGCAGAAATTCCGTAAAACCTTCAACCAGGCCCATGATGAGGGCTTTCAATGCGAGAACGATATCCATGAATTAAGTATTTATACGTGGAAGTTGGGGAAAAGTGAGCGGCGAAGAAGGCGCCGGGGTCGAAGCTTACCATGTTCAGCCCGGTGTTTTCTGAATCTGACGCAAGCGTAATCAGCCCAAACCAAAAAAAAGCCCCCGCGAAAGGCCGCAGGGGCAAGAACTGCGACCGAAAGCAGCGTCGCAAGGGAGATGCTCGGCAAATCCGGGGTCAGGTCCGTCTTTTCTACACCAACTCAGCTTTGATATGGCAGAGCTCGTGTAGAAATGGCGGACCTGACCCCGAAGTGGGGTTAGAACGTGACGTCGAGGCGGGCGCCGAAGTAACGCTGGAAGTCGCGTGGCGGCATCCATTCGGTGGTGTTGACGGCGATCGGCGTGTTGGGCGCTTTCGGGCTCCAGGTGCCGTTGGCGATGGCATTGTTGAGGCCGGTCGCGTAGCGCTTGTCAAACAGGTTGTTGACCAGGAAGGTCACTTTGTAGCGGTCCTGCTTGTCTTTGACGCCAAAGCTCAGGTTGGTGATGCTGTAGGCGCCCTGGATGGTGGTCGGGTCCTGGCTCAGCGAGAATTGCGTGCGGCTCTGGTAGCGCGTGTTGCCGGCGATGAAGCCGTTGAAGCTTTGCGATGGCAGCATCAGGTCGTACTGGCCACCCAGGTTGACTTTGATCTTGGGCGCGTTGGGCAGGGTTTTGCCGGCCAGGTTCTGCACGAAGGTGTTGTTGTACTTGGGATTCTGCGCGCAGCCCGGGCCGGGCGTGCTGCCGGTGCCGGCCGCGTTGACGACGTTGTAGCACGGGCCGTTTTCAAATTCCTGGATCGTGGCTTCGGTGTAGGCGAAGCTGCCGTTCAGCTGCAGTTCGCGGGTGACGCGGACGCTGCCTTCGACTTCCAGGCCTTGGGTGCGCAGGCCGCCGATGCTGTTCAGACCGGTGCGGAAGGTGCCGTCGTCGTCAAAGAAGCTCGACGATTGCTGGAAGTGCTTGAAGTTGGTGCGGAACAGGGCCACGCTGAACATGGCGCGGTTGTCCAGCAGGCTTTGCTTCCAGCCCAGCTCGTAGCTGGTGGCGGTCTCGGGCGCGACGGCCGGCAGCTTGGCGGTGGCGGCGGTGAAGCCGGAGGTCAGGTCGTAGGCCTTGCCTTTGTGGCCGGTGGAGGCCATGGCGTAGAACATGGTGTCCTTGTTCAGGCGGTGCTCCAGGCCCAGCTTGTAGGTGCTGCTCTTGTCGGTGTCCGATTTGGTGTAGAACTCGGTCAGCGCGTGCGCTTGCGGCGGCACGGTGTAGCGGCGGAAGTTGTAGCCGGTGTCTTCATCGTTGTAGCGGGCGCCCGCGATCAGGCTGGTGTCGGCACGGAAGTCCCAGGTGCCCTGGCCGTAGATGGCTTTGCTGGTGTTCCAGGCGTCGGCGCCATAGGCGGTGCCGTAGGCCTGGATCAGCGGCGCCTTGGTCAGTTCGCGGGTCAGGTTGTTTTTGCCGTACCACAGGCCGGCCACGTAGCGCAGCGCGCCTTTGTCCGGCGAGGTCAGGCGGAATTCCTGGGTAGTGGATTTGACGTCAAAGTAGCCATACTGGTACAGGCCGCCGTGCATGCCGGTCGGCTGGCCGTTGGGCAGCAGCAGGAAGGGCAGGATGTCGACGTCGGTGTTGTCGTTGTCCTGGTAGTCGTCCATATGGTATTTGCTGTAGGACGAGATGGAGGTCAGCGTGTGGCCTTTGAGCGGGCTGTTGTCGTCAAACGCCCAGTCCAGTTTGACGCCGGTGCCGGCATCGTGGAATTTGCCGCCGGTGGGGTAGTCGTTGCGCACGTCGCGGTTGTCCGGGCCGATGGTGATGCCGGACAGGACCACCGACGGCGGCAGCTGCGGCGCATTGCGGTACAGCGCGCCCGGCGACATGGCGGTGAACGCGGTCGAGCAGCAGAATTTTTCGGTGCGGTTGTAGTGCGGCGTCAGCGTCAGGGTCAGCTGGTCGAGCGGTTGCCATTCCAGTTTGCCGCTGAGGTTGTCGCCCTTGCTGCCGTTGAGCTTTTTGCCGGTGGTGAGGTTGTTCAGCGTGCCGTCGAAGCTGGTCTTGCTGGCGGCCAGGCGCACGCGCAGCGTGTCGGACACCGAACCGCCGGTGCTGAAGCCGGCGCGCCATTCGTGGTCGTTGGTGACGTAGGTGGTGGCGTTGGTTTTCCATGGGCCGCCCAGCGGCTTGGTGGTGATGTTGATGGCGCCCGCGATCGAGCTCTTGCCGAACAGCGTGCTTTGCGGGCCTTTCAGCACTTCGATGCGGCCGACGTCGGCCAGGTCCTTGAAGGCGCCGGCCTGCATGCCGAGCGGGACGTCGTCGACGATCACGGCGACGTCGGCCTCGACGCCGATGCCCAGCGAGAAGGTGCCGATGCCGCGCATATTGATGCTGAAGTTGCCCGGCTGGGTGCCGTAGGACAGCGTCAGCGCTGGCGACAGCGCCGGTACATCTTCGAGGTCGCGCACGTTGGCGCGCTGCAGGACGGCGTCGTTGAGGACGGTGATGGAGGCCGGTACGTCCTGCAGGTTCTGCGCGCGCTTGTTGGCGGTAACGATCACGGATTCCAGTTTGCCGTTATCGGCCTGCTGGGCCATGACAGCGCTACCATATCCAAGTAAAGCAAGGGATACTGAAGCGGTGATGCGCCGGACTTTCGGTTGATTCGAATGCATATCGTGTCTCCTGTGTTGTCGATGTTATAGCTGTTATGGTGTGCTGCGTGGTGCTGAAACTAGGTTATGGTAGCGCTTCCATTTCTGGTTTAAAAAAATCCGCCGGCCGTCGCGCAGACGGCCAGCGGTCCGGTTTTATTGACTCTTGACCTGCAGCGGCGCCTTCAGTTTCTGGGCGTAGCCGCGCACGTAGGCGTCCCATGCGGCGGCATCGGCAAAGTCGCCGCTCTTGCTCCAGCCGGCGCCCATGTAGTAGACGAAGGGCTGGCCTGGTTGTGCGCTGCCGAGCGTCAGCATCTGCTTGTCGACGAGCTCAAAGCCGCTGACGCCTGCAGGCAGGATGACGGCGCAGCCGATGCTGCCATCGTCGCCGTGCGGCGGCTGCCAGTAGCTGTTGAAATGGTTGGCGCCATCTTCGGTGTTGTGGCTACCTTCGCCGTCACGGTGGACGATGCCCACGCCAACCGTCAGCGGCACCTTGCTGCTGCTGGCGAAGCGGCTTTCTACGCGGGTCATGTTGGAACCGGCGTCGATCGAGTAGCGCTTCACTTCCGAGACGCTGCGGCCGTTGCCGGCGTCCCAGCTGCCGTAGGTCAGTTCGAAGATGGCGCGCAGCGGGCCGTCGGCCAGCACTTTGTATTGGGTGAAGTTGGACGAGTTGTGCAGCTTGCCGTCAGCGTAGACGGTGGTGCCGCCGCAGCCGCGGCTCTGGCCGACGTCGTAGAAGTCCAGGCCTTCGCCGATATCGTGGTGGTACTCGCCGCGCTTGTACCATTTATCGACCACCGGTGTGCGTACCTTCTTGACCCAGACGTCAACGCCGCTGCTGATCAAGTGTTCTTTGGGATCCTTGATGATGGCGGGGCCGTAGACGCGGTGGGCAGTGCGGTCGCTCTCCCACGCGAAATCGTCGAGGCGTTCCGGCACAAAGCGCGCATGGGTTTTTACGTCAGCCGGTGGCACGGCGGCCAGGCGGCTGGCCGGCAGCACCAGATAGCGGCGCGTTTCGTTCGCTGCCAGGTTCACCGGAAACAGCAGCTGCTTGCCGATCACCTGCGAGTTGATGATGGCCGAGGTGGCGGCATCCATCACGACGGGCTGCTTGATGCCGGCGCCCAGTCGGACTTCCGCCAGTTCGTCGCCGCGCACGCCGTTGGTCGGATTGGCAACGCTGACGGTTTGCGGCCTGGTCTTGTCCAGCACTGCCATGCGATAGACTTCGCTGCCCGCCAGCAGGAAGCCGCCGACGCCATAGACCTCGGTCAGGTTATCGTCAAACACTTTCGGCGCCAGGCCGATCGGCTGCACGTGGGTCAGCTTGCCGTCGCTTTGCACGTTGGCGACCAGCGCGCTCCAGGCCTTCTGCACCGCAGGCTTGAAGGTCTTGGCATCCAGCAGGCCCTGGTTGAGGCCCCATGCAAACGCGTAGGTGTACAGCGCCGAGCCGCTCGACTCTTTCATCGGATAGGTGTCCGGGTCCAGCAGGCTGGCGCGCCACAGGCCATCTGCCTGCTGCAGCGTGAGCAGTTTGGCGGCCATGTCCTTGTACTGCTGCACAAAGCGCGGACGTTCGGGATGGTTCTCGGGCAGGTATTGCAGTACGCGTACCAGGCCGCCCATCACCCAGCCATTGCCGCGGCTCCAGTAGACCTTCTTGCCATTGGCCTCGCGCTTGTCGAAGTAGTTGGAGTCGCGGAAGTACAGGTGCTCTTCCTTGTCGTACAGGTAGTCCGAAGTCGCCCACCATTCGCTGATGGCGAAGTCGAGGTAGCGCTGGTCGCCGGTGATGGCCCACAGGCGCAGCCAGGCCGGTGGCGCCATGTACAGCGCGTCGCACCATGACCAGCGGTCCTGGTTGCCCTTGACGGTGAAGTCCAGCGTGCCGGTGCGGCGGTTGGCCAGGATGTCGTCAAAGCTGGCGCGCAGCGGCGCGATCATCTTCGGGTCATGGGTTTGCAGATACAGCTCGGCGTAGGTCTGGCCGACGATGTGGTCGTCCGCGTGATAGTGGTTGGGACCCAGGTTCCAGTTGTTCTTCTCGCCCATGGCGATCATCGCATCGCGGTATTTGCTGCTGCCGGAGATATTCGCCAGCGCCATGATGCCGTTGTAGCCTACCGCCTGCGTCCAGTCGTCCGGACGGTGCTTGCTGGGATTGGCCAGCTGCCAGTCGGCCACGCGCTCCATGGTGAACAGCACGGCTTTGGGATTGATGGCGGCCGATGGTGCGGCTGCTTGCGCGGCCGGTGCTTCAGCTGCAATGGCAGGTACGGCTTGGAACATGGCTGCTACGGCAGCCAGTACGGCAATACGCAGGTGCGACGATGTCATGCAGTTGTCTCCGTGGTGGATATATTTTTTATGCGTTATTTGTACATCGGGCCGGCCGTCACGAACGGGCCACCCTGGTAAATCGTGGTGGCATCGCCTGCTTCGGGATAGTCGGCGCTGTCCGGGAATTTGCCGGCGAACTCGCTGGAGCTGTGCTGCGGCGCATAGCCCAGGTGCGATGCATGTTTGTTGTCCCACCATTTGGTGGCGTTGTCCGAGGTGCCGAAGGTGATGGTGTGGCCCACGCGCGGCGTGAACAGCGAACGGCTGATTAATTGCACCAGGTCGTCGTAGGCCAGGTAGGTCACCATCATGCGGCTGTTCTTCGGCTCGGGGAAGGAGGAGCCGATGCGCAGGCAGACAGTCTCGGTGCCGAAGCGGTCGTAGTAGTAGCGCGACAGCGCTTCGCCAAACGCTTTGGAGATGCCGTAGAAGCCATCTGGACGCAGCGGCATGTGGGCGTCCACCAGGTCCGTGGTCTTGTAGTAGCCGACCACGTGGCTGGAGCTGGCGTAGATCACGCGCTTGACGCCGCACTTGTGGATCGCCTCGTACAGATGGTGCAGGCCGAGGATGTTGGCGTTCATGATGGGTTCAAATTTGTCTTCCACCGAAATGCCGCCGAAGTGCAGCACGGCCTCTACGCCCTCCATCATGCTCATGACTTTGTCGCGGTCGCCCAGATCACCGATCACGATTTCTTCGCCTTCGCGCGCCGGACCTAGATCCTTGACGTCATTCAGGCGGACGATATCGGCCCATTCCTTGGCGCGCTCGCGCAGGATGGAACCCAGGCCGCCTCCGGCGCCGGTCAACAGAATGCGTTTGAAAGGTTTTGTAGTGGTCATGGGTTGCTTTTATGGGATGGTAAAGGTATTGTGGTTAAACGTTTAATCGCAAGTATAACGAAATTCTCTTCGAGGTCAATCGATTCATGAAAAAGCCCGTTCCCACCATTCGCGACGTGGCCGCCGGCGCCGGCGTGTCCACCGCGACGGTGTCCAAGTTTGTCAACGGTACGCAGCGCTTTTCGCCGGGGGTGGAAGAGGCCATTACCAGAGTGATCGCGGAGCTGGGCTACCGTTCCAATCCGCTCGCGCAGTCGATGATTACCGGCCGCACGCAGAGCATCGGCCTGTCGGTGCTGGATGTGGCGAATCCGCACTTTGCCAGTGTGGTCAAGGGCGCCAACCGTGTCGCGCAGGCGCATGGCTACAATCTGCTGCTGGTCGATACGGAGGAAAATCCTGGCCGCGAACGTCCGCTGCTGGAGGCGCTGAGCCGCCGCGTGGATGGCCTGATCGTCTTCACGCGGATTGCGGAAGCGGAGATGGACTGGATGGTCGAACTGGGCAAGCCGCTGGTGCTGTTCGGCCGCCTGACGCAGCACGATATTCCGTGGGTGGCGGGCGACGACCATCGCGGTGCAGCCATGCTGGCGCGGCACCTGGTCACGCTGGGCCACAAGCGCATTGCCTACCTTGGGTTTTCCAAGTCGCGCCGCGACGAGGAGCGGCTGGCCGGCATCCGCGACTGCCTGGCCGACGTGGGCTTGTCGCTGGAAGTGTATGACGCCACTGCACCGTCGGCGCAGGAAGGGGAGCGCATGAGCTCTTCCATCATGCTGGGCGCCCAGCATCCCGATGCGCTGATCTGCTACAACGACTTGATGGCCATGGGGTTCATGAAGGCCGCGCAGACACTGGGCTTCCGCATACCGGGCGATATCTCGGTCGCCGGTTTCGACAACATCGCCTTTGCCAGCTATACCTCGCCGCCTTTGACCACGGTCGATCTGCAAAGCGAACGGCTGGGCGCAGCGGCGGTGGAAAAGCTGATTGCGCAGATCGAAGGCAAGGACGCCGATCACGCCAATATCATCGAGCCCAAGCTGGTCTTGCGGCACTCGACCAGCAACCATAATCGTTAGTGCTTTACCTCGGCAGAAAAATCACATACCATATTTGTAAAACGTTTTCCAAAAATCAGAGACACCACATGACCTTTCTTCGCCTGAACTCTTCTGCGCTGGCCATCTTGCTGGCTTTTGCGCCTGCTTCCGCAGTCCTTGCCCAATCTCCTGCCAGCTATGTGGCGCCGCTGTCCACCACGCCGATGAACCGCATCGTGCAGGACAACGCGTACACCCAGCTGGACTTCTTCTTCAAGAAGCTGGTGGCGGAAAAGGAGGGCATGGTGCTGGATGGCGCGTCGCCGTTCAAGAGCGGCGACAAGTTCTTGCCAGGGAAAGTGGCGGCAGGCCTGGGCCATGTGCTGCTGAATACCGCCAAGGATGATCCGTCGCTGGCGCAGAAGCTCAAGGATTACCGAGCAATCGCCGATATGACGGTCGGCATGGATAACCATACCTGGGGCATCTACTACTACATCGGCACGCTGGTGAAGCTCAAGGAGGCTGGCCTGCTGGAACGTGCCGTCAGCCCGGCCACGCTGGAGAAGCTGCGCAAGCAACTGGACTGGCGCACCTTTGTCACGCCGCAGTGGGATCTGATTAGCCTGCCGACCAACTACTACGGCGTGGCATTCAGCATCGCGCGCCTGCGCATGCTGATGGGCTGGGAGGACGATAGCGCGGGCAAGGTACTGCTGGAGAAGATGCTCACGCATTACAAGAAGTACTCCGGCACATTCGGCTTCTCCGACGAGACGGATGGCGAGGGACGCTTTGACCGCTACAGCATCCTGCTGATTGCCGAGATCTGCGAGCGCTTCCTGGAAACCGGCCTGCAACCGACCGATGAACTCAAAGGCCTGCTGCGCAAGGCCGCTGATATCGCGCTGAATGTGGCCAACACCGCTGGCGATGGCTTCAGCTTTGGCCGCAGTCTTGGCCCATATGGTGAAACAGCACTGGTGGAAATCCTGTCCGTATCGGCCTACCTCGACGTGCTGACGCTGGAAGAGAAGCAGTACGCTTACGCCTTCTCCTCACGCGTGGCTGCGCGCTATATGGACTTCTGGTACGACCCGTCCATGCACTCGCTGGATATGTGGGGCAAGGGGCGCCGCACGGACACCTATCGCGGCAAGCACCGCATCCTGGGCGAGAACTTCTCGCTGCTGCATCAGCTGATCTACACCAACGATACCTGGAACAAGGCGGGCTTCAAGGATGTGCAGCCGAAGGCGGACTTGCAGGCATGGCTGGACAAGAACCGTCCTCAGTTCAGCACCACCACGTTTGCGCAGGGCGAGTATGACCGCGCGCTGGCCATCTTCCGCGATGGTAAGCACGTCGTCAGTCTGAACATGATTAACGGCGGCATCAGCCAGCATGACAACAGCCCTTACTATCCGCTGCCTTTCGCACCGGGCATCGTCTCTGGCGTGGCGGACAGCGGTGGTGCACATCCGCAGCTGCTGCCGAAGTTCACCATGGCTGACGGCACGCAGCTGATCGGCGCGGCGTGGATCAAGGATATCAAGACCGGCAAGGATGGCCAGCGTTACACGGTCACCTATCGCCAGGATGAACTGGACCGGCTGGGCAAACGCTCACCGGTCAAGGATGCGCGCATCAAGCTGCAAACCGCGTACACGCTGGAACATGGCATGATGACCCGCACGGACGTTTACACGCCGGTGGGGACGCAGGAGGTAGACAAGGTCACGCTGGAATTCGCGTCGTTCTCGGACCAGGCTACGCTGAACGGCAACACGGTCACGTTCAGGCAGGGCGATGTGAAGGAATACAGCGTCAGCGGCCTGCAGCAATGCCAGGCGGCGCCGACCAACGGCGACAAGAACTTCATGGCGCCCTATGGCCCGATGAAGACGCTCGTCACCTGCAGCACCGGCAAGCTGACCATGAAGGAGCCGCTGACCATCAAGTGGACGATCAAATATGCCGCATCTGAAAATTGAGTACACTGCGAATCTGGACGCGCATACCGATGTCGGCATCCTGTGCAAGGCGCTGTCGCACACGCTGGTGACGTTGAAGGACGCGGCTGGCGCGCTGGTGTTCCCGTTGTATGGCACGCGCGTGCTGGCCTATCCGTCGGCGCAGTATGCGGTGGCGGATGGAGAGCAGGACCGGGCCTTCGTCTACCTCAATATGCGTATCACGCCCGGCCGCAGCCAAGAGCTGGTACAGGCGATAGGCGATGCGGTGCTGGCCGAAGCCAGGCAGCAGCTGGCGCCGGTCATGGACAAACTGCCGCTGCGCCTGACGCTGCATATCGATGCGGCGCCGCCGGCGTACGAAGGTAAATTCACCAACTAAAAATTTCAGGAGACGATGAATGCATAAAGTGTGGAAGCTGCTGTTGTTGTCGAGTTGTCTGGCCGCGAGTTTCGCGGTGGGCGCTCAGGACGACCAGGCGCCGGGCCAGGCGCTGGCCAATCAGGGCGCTGGCAAACGCGCCGAACTGGCCAGGCAGTCGCCTACGCTGCAGAACATCTATGGCCGCCAGCATCTGCTGCTGGATGGCCGCTGGAGTTACATCGTCGATCCATACGAAACAGGTTTCTACAATTATCGCCATCAGCCGTTCGACCAGTCGCCTAGTGGCGCCGGTGGCTTCTATGATGACCGCAAACCGAAAAGCAAGGACGATGCGGTTGAATACAGCTTTGAAGGTTCGCCGACGCTGGCGATTCCTGGCGACTGGAATTCCCAGAACGCCAAACTGGAAAACTATGAAGGCACGGTGTGGATGCGCCAGCTGTTCAACGCCACGCCCAAGGACGGCAAGCGTTACTTCCTGTATTTCGGCGCGGTCAATTACGAGGCCCATGTCTACCTGAACGGCAAGAAGCTGGGCAGCCACAAGGGCGGCTTCACGCCGTTCCAGTTTGAGGTGACGGGGCGGCTGCTGAATGGCCAGAACACGGTGGTGGTCAAAGCGGATAACACGCGTCATCAGGACGATATTCCGACGCTGAATACGGACTGGTGGAACTACGGTGGCATCACGCGCGACGTGCTGCTGGCTGAAACACCGGACACTTATATCGAGGATTACCAGATCCAGCTGGCCAAAGGCGATATGGGCCGCATTGAAGGTTACGTGCAGCTGGCCGGTGTCCAGCGGACGCAGGACGTGACGGTATCGATTGCGGAGCTGGGCGTAAAAACGGTGGTGCACACGGACGCGAATGGCCGTGCGGTCGTCAACCTCGCACTGCCAAAGAACAAGGTGCGCTACTGGTCGCCGGAAGATCCCAAGCTGTATAACGTCAGCATCGCCAGCACGACGGACAAGCTGAATGACCGTATCGGCCTGCGCACGATTGAAACGCGCGGCCATGACATTCTGCTCAACGGTAAATCCGTGTTCCTGCGCGGCGTGTCGCTGCATGACGAGAACCCATTGATACCGGGCCGTCTGCGCGGCGAGGGCGATATGCGGATGATGCTGCAATGGGCCAAGGACATGAACTGCAACTATGTCCGCCTGGCGCACTACCCGCACAGCGAGGAGATGATCAAGCTGGCCGACGAAATGGGCATTCTGGTGTGGGCCGAGGTGCCGGTGTACTGGACCATCTCGTGGGAGAAGCCGGAAGTCTACGCCAACGCGGCGCAGCAGCTGACCGACCTTGTCGTGCGCGACAAAAACCGCGCCAGTGTCATCATCTGGTCTATCGGGAACGAGACGCCAGTCAGTGCACCGCGTAACGCGTTCATGGGCAAGCTGGCGGACACGGTGCGTGCGCTGGACCGTACGCGCCTGGTTGGTGCGGCGCTGGAGGTGCATCGCACTGGCGATGTGGTGACGGTGGAAGATCCATTGGCCGAGAAGATCGACCTGGCCAGCTTTAACGAATACGCCGGCTGGTACTGGTCCAACAACAAGGAGATGCTGAAGTTCTCCTTCAAGGTCAATTACAACAAGCCGGTGCTGGTGACGGAGTTTGGCGCCGACGCGCTGGGCGGCTATCATGCCGACAGCGATACCAAGTGGAGCGAGGAGTATCAGGACCAGCTGTACAAGAATACCTTCAAGCTGCTGGATGCGATTCCCGGCTTGCGTGGCATGACGCCGTGGGTGCTGACGGACTTCCGTTCGCCACGCCGCCCGCATCCTTACTTCCAGGATTTCTGGAATCGCAAAGGCTTGATCTCGGAGACTGGCAAGAAGAAGCAGGCCTTCTACACGCTGAAGTCGTATTACGAACAAAAACAGCAGCAGTACAAATAAGCCATGAAAAATCCCATCACACACCGCGCGCTGTCGCTCGCAATTGGTACCGCTACCCTTGCCATGGGCATGGCTGCGAACGCGCAGGATGCGCAGATTGACCGCAAAGTGGCAGAGCTGATGAAGAAGATGACGGTCGCGGAAAAAGTCGGCCAGTTGCATCAACTGTCGGGTCGCCAGTTCACTGGCCCCACCAGCAGCGCCTATGCGGACAAGCTGGCCGATATCCGCGCCGGTAAAGTCGGCTCCATGCTGAACGTCAAAGGCGTCGCCGACACGCGCGAGATTCAGGCGCTGGCGTTGCAATCGCGGTTGAAGATTCCGCTGCTGTTCAGCCTTGACGTCATCCACGGCTATCAGACCGTGTTTCCTGTGCCGCTGGGGGAATCCGCTTCCTGGGATATGGAGGCGATTGAGCTGTCCGCCCACATCGCAGCGAAGGAGGCCGCAGCTGCCGGCATCCACTGGACCTTTGCGCCGATGGTGGATGTGGCGCGCGATCCGCGCTGGGGCCGTGTGATGGAAGGTGCGGGCGAAGATACTTACCTTGGCTCGCGCATTGCCGCCGCGCGTGTGCATGGTTTTCAGGGTAAGCAGCTAGGCGCTACTGATTCCGTGATGGCCACCGCCAAGCACTTCGCCGCTTACGGCGCGGCGATTGCCGGTCGTGACTACAACGCGGTAGATATGAGCAACCAGCAGCTGTTTGAAACCTATCTGCCGCCGTTCAAGGCTGCTGCGGACGCAGGCGCCGCGACGTTTATGAATTCGTTCAATACGCTGAATGGCGTGCCTGCCACCGGCAATGCCTTCCTGCAGCGCGATATCCTGAAAGGCGCCTGGAAGTACAAGGGCTTTGTGGTCAGCGACTGGGGTTCGGTGCGCGAGATGGTGCCGCATGGGTATGCGGCCGATTTGTCCGATGCCGCCGTCAAGGCCATCAATGCCGGCAGTGATATGGACATGGAAGGCTACGCCTACAGCCAGCATCTGGAAGCCGCAGTCAAAACGGGCAAGGTGAAGATGGCTACCCTGGATGACGCCGTGCGCCGCATCCTGTACAAGAAATTTGAACTGGGCCTGTTCGATGATCCTTACCGCTATTCGGACGCCGCGCGCGAGAAGACCGTGCTGGGTGATGTCTCGCATCGCGCTGCGGCGCTGGATGTGGCGCAGAAGTCCATCGTCCTGCTGAAGAATGGGAACCAGCTGTTGCCACTGTCGCGCGAGGCCCGGCGCATTGCCGTGATTGGCCCGCTGGCCGATTCGCAGCGTGATCTGGAAGGCGGCTGGGTGGTGCAGGGCGAGCGTGCCAAAGTAGTGAGCATCCTCGAAGGCATGCGTAGCCATGCGGGCAAGGCGGAGATCAGCTATGCGCAGGCGTGTGCGCCGGGCTGCACCAGCAACGAAGGCTTTGCCGATGCGGTGGCGAAGGCCGCAGCGGCGGATGTCGTCGTACTGGCCATCGGCGAGACGTGGGATCAGAGTGGCGAGGCCAAGTCCCGCAGCGATATCACGCTGCCTGGCCAGCAGGAGGCGCTGTTCAACGCGCTGAAGGCGACCGGCAAGCCAGTGGTTGTCGTGATGCTGGCCGGACGTCCGCTGGTGTTCAATACGATTGCCGACCAGGCGGACGCGATTGTCTATGCGTGGTTCCCGGGCAGCGAAGGCGGCAACGCGGTCGCCAATGTGCTGTTCGGTGACTACAACCCATCGGCCAAGCTGCCGATTACCTTCCCGCGCAGCGTGGGACAGATTCCGCTGTCGTACATCCAGTACAACACTGGTCGCCCGGTGACAGACGAGAAGAACGTGGTCTACAAATCGGCCTACATCGATTCCGTCAACACGCCGCGCTATGCGTTTGGTCATGGCCTGAGCTATACCGAGTTCAAATATTCCGGTATGACGCTGAGCAGTCCCTTGATGAACGGTGCGCAGAAGGTGACGCTGTCCTTTGACCTGGCCAATACCGGCAAGGTCGAGGGCACGGAAATCGTGCAGCTGTATTTGCGCGACATGGTGTCGTCGGTGGTGCGTCCTTTGAAAGAGTTGAAGGGCTTTGAGAAGGTGCGCCTGAAACCGGGGGAGAGCCGACGTATCAGCTTCACGATTGACCGCGATACGCTGTCCTTCTTCAACAGCCAATTGACGTGGGGCGCGGAAGCAGGCGACTTCAAACTCATGGTCGGCAGCGCATCGGATGACATCCGCCTTGAAAGCACTCTTAAACTGAACTGATTATGACGACGCCTACCATTACCGCCATGCGCGTGATTCCTGTCGCGGGCCGCGACGGCATGCTGCTCAACCTGAGCGGCGCGCACGCGCCATTCTTCACCCGTAACCTGCTGATCCTGACCGACAGCGCCGGCAATACCGGTGTTGGCGAAGTTCCCGGCGGCGAGAAAATCCGCGCCACGCTGGAAGATGCGAAAACGCTCATCGTCGGTCAGTCCATCGGCCAATACAATGCAGTGCTGAACAAGGCGCGTGCTGCGTTTGCCGACCGCGATAGCGAAGGCCGTGGCTTGCAGACCTTTGACCTGCGCATCGCTATCCATGCCGTGACGGCGATTGAATGTGCACTGCTGGATCTGCTGGGCCAGCACCTCGGCGTGCCGCTGGCGGCGTTGCTGGGCGACGGCCAACAGCGCACGCAGGTGCCGATGCTGGGTTATCTGTTCTTCGTTGGCGACCGTACGGTCACCGATCTGCCGTATGCCAGCGAGCCGGATGCGGACAATGCGTGGTTCCGCCTGCGTCATGAGAAAGCGATGGACGCCAACGCTGTCGTGGCGCTGGCCGAAGCGGCGTATGAGCGCTACGGCTTCAAGGACTTCAAGCTGAAGGGCGGTGTGCTGCGCGGAGAAGACGAGATCGAAGCCGTCACCGCGCTGGCCGAACGCTTCCCGGATGCGCGCGTGACACTGGACCCGAACGGCGGCTGGTTGCTCAAGGATGCGATTCGCCTGTGCCGCGATAAAGGCGATGTTCTGGCCTACGCGGAAGACCCATGCGGTGCGGAGAATGGCTATTCAGGCCGCGAAGTGATGGCGGAATTCCGCCGCGCCACCGGCCTGCCTACCGCCACCAATATGATCGCCACCGACTGGCGCGAGCTGGGACATGCGGTGCAGCTGCAGTCGGTGGATATCCCACTCGCCGATCCGCATTTCTGGACCATGCAAGGTTCGGTGCGCGTGGCGCAGTTGTGCCATGAATGGGGGCTGACCTGGGGCTCGCACTCCAATAATCACTTCGACATCTCTCTGGCGATGTTCACGCACGTGGCAGCGGCAGCGCCGGGCAACATCACGGCGATCGATACGCACTGGATCTGGCAGGATGGTCAACGCCTCACCACGGAACCGTTGAAAATCACTGGTGGCCTGGTGGATGTTCCGACCAGGCCGGGACTCGGTGTGGAGCTGGATATGGCGGAAGTGGAAGCCGCGCACCAGCGCTACCTGTCGATGGGATTGGGCGCACGCAATGACGCCGCCGCGATGCAGTTCCTGATTCCAGGCTGGCGCTTCGATCCCAAGCGTCCGTGCCTGGTGCGCTGAATCAGCGCAGGCGCAGTATCTTCGTCAGTTCGCCGCTCCTGTCCAGCGCATTGATCGCCGCGTCGAATTCGGCGACGGTGATCTTGCTCTTGCGGGAGACGGCGCAGCGGGTCTGTGCTTCGTAGACCACCAGCACGTGTGCGCCGTGCGGCACTTTGCCGCCGGCGAACTGGCGGTGGACGACGGTGGTTGGCGTTACCAGATAGTCAAAGCGTCCGTTCAGCCATTTGCGGATCGACAGCGCGCTGGATGGCGCGTCGTCGCGGATGTAGTCCTTGCCGACGATTTTCTCCAGCTCCGGGTAGCGGAAGCCGAGTACCGTGCCAAGGCGTTTGCCGCGCAGCTCTGCCAAGGAAGCTGGCGGCTTCACGCGCGGTGATGAAATCACCACCTCGCTGATCGGAATGAAGGCTTGCGTCCAGTCGACATCGCCCGGCAGCCATTCGGGCAGGTAGCTGCACAGGATGTCGCCATCGCCGTTCTCCAGCGCCGCCATGACGCGCGTGCGTGGCAGCTCCACGTATTTGAGCGGCATGCCGAGCTGGCGTGCCAGGGCTGCGCCCAGCTTGTCCTGAAACTCCGACTTGGGCAGTGGATTGGCGGTCAACATGCCATCCACTTTTTCGACATAGCGTAGTGGTTCTTTTTCGATAGCGTGTGTGGACGCCATGACCAGCAGCAAGCTGGCCAGCATTGCGGCGCGCATCAGTTCAAGCCTTTCTGCATCTCGGCGACTTCTTCGCGCAACCAGTCGCAGAAGTGGATGATCTTGCTCATGCTTTGTTTGCTGCGGCTGACGATGAAACGATAGCCGCGTTCATACGGCGCGCTGGCGCAGTTCACCATGCGCAAGGCGCCGTTGCGCAAGTCTTCGCTGGCGATGGCGTGCGATACCAGTGCCACCCCCTGGCCGGCGACGGCCGACTGCACCATCACGGCGAAGTTGGTAAAACTGCGCGAAAAGTTGAACTTGCCTTTGAGGGCATTGTTATGTCTCAGCAGCGCGATCCAGGTGTCGGTAGTGAATTCGTGCAGCAGCGGATAGCGGTGCAGCGTCTCCAGCGTGATCTCGGTTTCGCCGGGCGCCAGCAGCGACGGGCTGTAGACGGCGACCAGACAGTCGTGGAATAGCAGTGCGGGGTCGCCAGGGACCACGTTGTAGGTGCGCAGTGCGATGTCGGTGCTGCCGTCCTCGATGTCCACCAGACGGTCGCTGGAGTCGATGCGGATATCCAGCTCGGGATAGCGTTTGGTGAAGCGTGTAATGCGCGGCACCAGCCACTTGATGGCCAGCGATTGCGTGGTCGAGATGCGCAGGATTTTTTCTTCATCGCCGCCTTGCAGGGCCGCGACCTTGGTATTCAGCTCGTCGAGCATGCGGCGCACGGTGGCAGCCATTTCCTGGCCTTTTTCGGTGAGCGTGATGTGGCGCGGATGGCGCACGAACAGGTCGAAGCCCAGCGCTTCTTCCAGCTGTTTTACCTGCAAGCTGATGGCCGCAGGTGTCTTGTGCAGCTCCTGGGCGGCCAGTTTAAAGCTGCCCCAGCGCGCTGCGCAGTCGAAATCGATCAAGCCGGAAAGTGATCGCAGCAGTTTGGGCATGGCTAAGTTTTTCTTATGCTCAGGTCGAAAATAACTCGTTTGATAACAGTTTGGAACAAGCAGAAAATATAACCTATCAGCAGTTAAAACTCCATGAACAAGTTTTCTTTAGAGGAGATTCTCATGTCCGACCTGATCCTGCGCGTGCAACAGTCCCGTTTTACGAATGAACTGGTCAAGCTGTTGGCACAAATGGCGCATCGCGAATTCCATTGACCTGAAGCGAACGTGGTAACAGCAAAATTATCGTGAATCCCGCCATCCAAGCCGATGAGCGGCTGGCTTTCTTGATGGGCTGATTCAGACTGGCGCGGTAGCGCGCTCGAGTTCACCCAGCCAGCGGATGGCGTATTCGCGTGTGTCGCCGCACATGTCGGCTGCCGGTTGCAGGCCGCCGCAGAACGCCGGCCGTGATGGCTGGCCGAAGATCAGGCAGCGGTTGTCATCCGCGAGCTGCACGCAGCGCACACCCGCCGGTTTACCTTTCGGCATACCGGGGATGGGGCTGGTGATGGAGGGGGCCGTGCAGCATGCGCCGCAGTTCGGCCGGCACTCCAGTGCGGACGTGGTGGAATTCATAGGGGCAGTATTTTACCGCGCTTCGCCAGGCGTCAGCCATTTTGCGACGGCGTGCGCCACCCACGCGCCATCATCCAGAGGCAGGTCGTGGCCAGCGGTTGGGTGTACCGCATGCGCGGCCTGCCACGCGCTGGCCAGGTTGGCGGAGCAGCGTGGATCGACCAACTGGTCGCCGGCGCTGCTCAGCACCAGCACCGGTATCGCCGGTGGTTTGGACGGCGCGCGGAAACGGGCGGCCGACCATAGCTGCCGCAAGGCGTTGGCGCGGGTGACGGGATACTCGCGCTGATACTCGAGCCAGCGCTCCATCAACCCCGCGCGCCGTGCCAGGTCGCCTTCGCGGCTGGTCAGGCGCAGGATCAGGCGCTCCTGATTCTCCACGCCGCCTTTCACCATCTGCCGCAGGATGGAAGGGTAGTTCTGCCAGCGCAGGCGCTGGTGAAAGCGGCTGTACGGCCGCATGCTGGTGTTAATCAGCACGCAGCGTTGTATCTCCTGCGGATAACGGCTGGCCCATTCCACGGCCACCATGCCGCCCAGCGAGAGTGCCAGCAAGGAGTAGGGCGCTTTGACGCCGCGCGCGCGCAAATCGGCGCGGCAGAACTCCACCATCTGCGCCACGCTGGTGGCACTGCGCAAGGCGTGGCGCTGGCCATTGCCCGGCAAGTCGGGTGTGATGATGTCGGCATCCGGCAGCACTGCGGACAGCTCGCCGGGGAAACGCCCCCAGTGACGCTGCTCCCGCATCAGGCCACGCAACAGCACCCAGGTGCTCATGTGTGATACCACTGCGACAGTGCGCGGCGATGCTGGACGGTACGCGCCATGCCTTCGGGCAGCCAGCGTCCGTGGCTGTTTGCGGCGCGCATCAGAAAGTCGAACAGGATCAGGTGGCGGCGCAGCACGCGCTGCAAGCGGTGGCGCGCGGTCGGGTTGAAGATGGCGATGCGGTCGAAGATCTGGCGCGGGTTCTTTTTCACCCACAGCCACGAGCCCATCTCCAGTGTGAAGGGCAGGAACACGCGCTGGTTGTAGCTGGTGCCGTTCAAATACAGATAGTCCCACAGGTCGCCGTGCGTGCGGTACTGACGGCTCTGTGGCTCGAACACGTAGTTGTGATTCGGGTAGGCCTGGCTGAACAACTCTTCCAGCGCGCCGATGTCGGCCAGATGCGGAATCGGCGCCGTGGTGTGCGCGTGCGGGAACCAGATGCGGTCGCGCAGGCCAAAGCCGGAGTGACAGTCAAGCGCCATGCTGAACTGGCGCGTCAGCAGTTCCTTCTCCACCAGTGCACATACGGCCTGGCTTTCCGGCTCCATGGGCGCATCCTCGGCGCCGCGATACCACGGCAGGTGATGGCTGTAGCGCTGGCCGCCCAGCATGAAAGGCACGCGCTCGACTGCGCTCAGCGGCGCGTTGCGCATCAGGTCCACGCCTTGCGGATTGCAGCGCGTGGCTTGCCACATGCCTCCCGGGTTCACCAGCGGCATGAACACCAGCCGCATCGACTCCAGTTGCTGATGCAGCGTGCTGTCCCAGCGCAGCCGCGCCAGCAGGCTTTCCAGGAACGACAGCACGACCTGCGTGCCGATGCGTTCCAGTCCGTGGATGCCGCCAAAGAAGCCCAGCGCCGGCACATCCAGACTCGGATTACCCAATGCGATGCTGTAGACGGGGAACTGGCGTCCGTCCATGGCGACGGTGCAGGCGGTGCTGACTTCAAGATGCTTCCCGCCTTCGTCGATCAGACGTTTGAGGGTGATCAGCTCGGGCAGGTTCTTCTCAGGCATGGGCGCGGCGCAAAAAAGATGTGACGGCTAGTGTAGCCGATATTCCTAGCGTTCCGTCGCCGCCAATTGCAGCAGTGTCTCGCGGAAGGTGGCTACCAGCGGCCGCAGGTTGATGCGGTGCCAGGCCGCCCACAGCGCGGCGCGGTAGGTGAACCAGGGCAGTTCGCGCAGCACTACGCCCGGCGGCGCCTGATGGCGCAAGCCTTGCTGCACCAGGGCGATGCCCAGTCCCGCCGCCACCAGACCCAGTGCCGTCGTCGGTTCGCTGGCTTCCATCTTGATGTTGGGCGTGAAGCCGGAGCGTACACAGGCCGCCACAAAGTTGTGGTGATGGTCGCCTGTTTCGTGGTGGCGCACGACGATGAACTCCTGTTCGGCCAGGTCGTCCGGCTTGAGCGTCTTGAGCTTGGCCAGCGGGTGCGCTTCCGGAATCGCCAGGATCATCGGATCGCTGAGCACCTGCGCGCCTTCCAGGTCGGGATCGTCGGCCGGCGGTGGATCGCAGACCAGCGCGATGTCCAGGCTGCGCTGGCGCAGGCCTTCCAGCTGCTCGGACGAATGCAGGCTATACAAGGCCACGTGCACATTGGGCCGCGCGGCGCGCAGGGTGCGCAGGCCGGCCGGCAGCACGCCCGCATGCATGGCGTTCTCGATGTAGCCGATGCACAGGCCTCCTTCGTCGCCGCGCCCCAGCCGTTTGGCCAGTCCTTCCAGCCGCTGGGCGTGGGTGAGGAAGGCTTGGGTCTCGGCCAGGAAGGTGCGGCCGTCACGCGTCAGGCGGATGCGCTGCTGGCTGCGTTCAAATAGTGTGAGCCCCAGCTTTTCTTCCAGCTGCGCGATCTGGCGGCTCAGTGGCGACTGCGAGATGTGCAGGCGCTCGGCGGCGCGTCCCACATGCTCTTCCTCGGCCACGGTGACGAAATATTGAAGTTGGCGGATATCTAACATATCAGACCTATAATGACTTAAGTTGTGCAAATTATGTCTTGGACAGTCTGATCTCGTCAACTTAAACTGGCCTCACTTTCTTCATTTATCTTCATAAGGAATCGAGATGAGTATCCGTCAAAAACTGCAAGGCCAGCTGGGTTTCGGCACCGCCCCACTGGGTAATATGTTCCGCAATATTCCACAGGCCGAAGCGCTGGCCACCGTGGACGCGGCCTGGGAACAGGGCATCCGCCACTTCGACACGGCGCCGCTGTACGGCGCCGGCCTGGCCGAACTGCGCCTGGGCGAGGCGCTGGCCAAACGCAAGCGTGAAGACTATGTATTGAGCAGCAAGGTAGGCCGTGTGATCCTCGACGAAATCGAAGATCCCGCCGCGCGCCAGCTGGGCGAGAAAGGCGGCGTGTTTGAGCATGGCCGTCCTAACAAGATTGTTAACGACTACAGTGCCGACGCTACCCTGCGTTCGATCGAAGACAGTTTGAAACGCCTGAAGACTGACCATCTGGACATCGTCTACGTCCACGACGTGGCGCAGGATTTCTACGGTGATGAATGGCTGGCGCAATTCGAGATCGCCCGTACCGGCGCCTTCCGTGTGCTGGACCGCCTGCGCAATGAAGGCGTGATCAAGGCCTGGGGCCTGGGCGTCAACCGCGTCGAGCCGCTGGAACTGCTGCTGGACCTGAACGAGCCGCAGCCTGACGCTTTCCTGCTGGCTGGCCGCTACACACTGCTGGATCACGGGCGCGCGTTGCAGCGCCTGATGCCCGCTGCCACCAAACGTGGCGTGGACGTCGTGGTTGGCGGTCCTTACAGCTCCGGCATTCTGGCCGGCGGCACGCACTTTGAATATCAGAAGGCGTCACCGGAAATCATCGCCAAGGTGGAGCGCATCAAAGCCATCGCACAGCAGCACGGCATCAGCGTAAAAGCCGCCGCCTTGCAGTTTGCATTGGCTCATCCTGCCGTGGCATCGGTGATTCCTGGCGCCAGCCGCCCGGAGCGCATCGCCGAAGACCACGCTGCGTTGCATGAGCAGATTCCAACGGCATTCTGGAATACGATGCGTGAACAAAACCTTGTGGCTGCGGACGCACCGCTGCCAGGCGATAAGGAGTAAGGCCATGGCCAGCACGATTGCAAGCATCACGATTCCGGTTGCGCCAGCGCGCGTATGGCAGCTGATCGGCGGATTTAACGCACTGCCGGACTGGCTGCCGTATATCCCGCACAGCGAACTCAGTGAGGGCGGCCGTGTACGCACGCTGGCCAATCCGGCCGGTGAAGCGATTGTCGAACGGCTGGAAGCCTTTAACGATCAGGAGCGCTTCTACAGCTATTCGATTTTGCAGGCGCCGTTTCCGGCCAGGGACTATCTGGCGACGCTGCAGGTAAAACCGGCGGGCGATTCGGCCTCGGTGGTCGAATGGTCGGGCAGCTTTACGCCGGTAGGCGTGACCGAACAAGAAATTGCGCAGCACTTCCACGGTATTTACACCGACGGTCTGCGTGCACTCAAGGAGAAGATGGTGGGTATTCCAGCATTGGGTATGGGGACGTTCCGCCTGCAGGGCGATGTGGTGATGGATTCGGTCCGCAACGGTCTGGACGCCGGGTACCGCGTGATCGATACCGCACAGATTTACGGCAATGAAGCAGAAGTCGGCACGGCGATCGCCGCTAGCGGCGTGCCGCGTGAAGAGCTGTTTATCACTACCAAAATCTGGATCGAGAATCTGTCGCGGGACAAGCTGATTCCCAGCCTGCAGGAGAGCCTGGCCAAGCTGCGCACGGACTACGTGGACCTGACCTTGATCCACTGGCCGTCGCCGGGCGGCGAGGTGCCTGTGCAGGAGTTCATGGTCGCGCTGGCGGAAGCCAAGGCGCAAGGGCTGACGCGCCAGATCGGCGTCTCCAACTTTACGGTGGAGCTGATGCGCCAGGCGATTGATGCTGTCGGCGCGGATGCAATCGCCACCAACCAGATCGAGCTGCATCCGTATCTGCAAAACCGCAAGGTGGTGGAGTTTGCGCGCGGCCAGGGCATCCACATCACGTCCTACATGACGCTTGCCTACGGCAAGGTGCTGGGCGATCCGGTGATTGCGAAAATCGCCGAGCATCACGGTGCAACACCGGCGCAGGTGGTGCTGGCATGGGCGATGAAGCTGGGCTATGCAGTGATTCCGTCATCGACCCAACGCGCTAACCTGGACAGCAATCTGAAAGTGCTGAACGTAAAACTGAGCGACGACGATATGGCGCAGATTGCGGCACTGGATCGCAACGAGCGCCTGACCAGCCCTGACGGCCTGGCCCCAGCCTGGGACTAAGCCTTCCGACGGCACACCAGCGCGATCTGTTCACGCAGCCAGCGCTGGGCGGGGTGGGCATCGTTGCGCCGGTGCCAATGCAGTACGAAGGGTACCGGCGCCAGGTCGATTTCCTTTGGCAGCGACAGCAGCGATAGCGCATCCCGCAAGCCGCTGGCCTGCACCGCGCCTTCCATCATCGTGGCCATCAGGTCGCTGTGGGCGATGATGGACGGCGCCGCATACATCTGCGGCAGTGTGATGACGATATGGCGCTTGCGGCCCAGCTGCGCCAGCCGCGTGTCAACGTGGCCTACGCCATCACCCTCCGGCGACACCAGCAAATGCGGATGCGCGAGGAATGCATCCAGCGTCATTTTCTTTTTGGTCAGCGGATGCTTTTTTCGGGTGACGCAGACAAAGCGTTCTTCGAACAGCGGCATGGTCGGAATGCGCGGCGTGTTACCGCCGGGGACACCAATCGCCACATCAGCTTCTCCCGCATCCAGCAATGCCAGTGCATCCTCGCGGGCAGTGAATGACTTTATCTTTACCGTCATTCCCGGCCCTTGTTGCGCCAGACGTTGCAGCAAGGCTGGCAACAAGGTGAATGCCGGATGGTCCGATAGCCCCAGCGTGAAGCGCACGGTTGAACGGGATGGCTCAAACGCCTGCGTGAAGTCCAGCGTACGCTGAATGCTGGCCAGCGCGTCACCCAGCGGTACGGCCAGTTCGAGTGCGCGTGGCGTCGGCTGCAAGCCGCTGGCGCTGCGGATGAACAAATCATCCTTCAACAGCAGGCGCAGACGGGAAAGCGCCGCGCTCATGGCGGGTTGTGTGCGGCCTATGCGTACGCCAGCGCGCGTGACATTACGCTCGCACATCAGGGCGTCGAAGGCGACAAGCAGATTGAGGTCGATTCCATACAAATCCATGCCATTGATAATACTGCATATCCATTATCGATTGGACTTGCGTTGTGGCGGATTGCTACAGTGAGTACATCATCCACTTGAGCAGGAAGCACATCATGACCATGCAGGAAAACGGCCTGACCACGGCCCAGCAGCAAGCCATTGAGCATTTGTACCGCGCCTTTAACGAGCAGAATCCCGATTTGCTGGACCTGGCGCTGATGCCGGACTGGCAGGACATTCCGCTCGGTCCCGGGCAGCAGCCCGGCCTGGCGGGCATGAAGCCCATCATCGGCATGTTCATTGCCGCCTTTCCCGACGTGAAAATCACCATCCTCGATCTATTTGGCCGCGACGGCAAGGCGGCGGTGCGCGCGCAGATCACGGGGACGCACCGCGGCGCGTTCTTTGGCGTTCCGCCAACCGGCAAGCCGATGGCGATTGCCATTCACGAGTTTCATCTGCTGACCGGGGACCGCATCGCCCAGACCTGGCATCTGGAGGACTGGTTCGGCATGTTGAACCAGGTCGGTGCGTGGCCACCGGCCATGGTATAGTGAGCGCCTGATTCATCACACACGAGGTATTGGTCCGATGCGCAATTGATGCTGTTGTCCTGAACACTGCTGCTCCTTTCCGGGGCTGTTTTGACACATCAATTGAGATCGCGATGACGAATACCTGTCTGACGCTGGAAGGCGTCTCATACATGCTGGCCGATGGCCGCATGCTTTTCCAAAACCTCAATGAAGTATTTGACCAGCGCCGTACCGGCCTGGTGGGTCGCAATGGCGTCGGCAAGAGCGTGCTGGCACGCGTGATGGCCGGCGAGCTGGCGCCATCCGCCGGCCGGTGCGCGCGCGGCGGCACGGTGCATTACCTGTCGCAGCAGCTTGAGCGGCAAGGCTCGGTCGCTACCCTGGCGGGTGTGCAGCCTGTTTTGGCGGCACTGGCGCGCATTCAGGAAGGCAGCATTGATGCGGCGGACTTTGACGCTGTTGGCGAACATTGGGATGTGCGCGAGCGCCTGCAGTCCGAGCTTGACCGCTGTGGCTTGCCGCATCTGCGGCCGGACACGCTGGCGTCAACGCTGAGCGGCGGCGAAGCGATGCGTTTGGCGCTGATTGGTGCTGATCTTGCCGATGCTGATTTCCTGATACTCGATGAGCCCAGCAACCATCTGGATCGCGCCAATCGCCTGGCGTTGCTGGCGCAGTTGCAGCGCTGGCCGCGTGGCCTGCTGACGATCAGCCACGATCGTGAATTGCTGGAGCAGATGGAGCGTGTCGTTGAGTTGTCGCCAATGGGATTGCGCAGTTATGGCGGGCCTTACTCCTTTTACGCCACCTGCAAACGCGCCGAACATGAAAACGCGCAGCGACAGCTCGAGCAGCGCAAGCTGGAACGCAAGCGCGAGACGCAGGCCATGCATGAACAACAGGAGCGGCAGGAGCGCCGTCTTGCCAAAGGCGCCAGCGATGCAGGCAGCGCCAATCAGGCGGCGATTCTACTGGGTGGCATGAAGAACCGGGCGGAAGGCACGGCGGGAAAACTGCGGCAGCAGCATGCCGCGCAGCGCGCGCTGTTGTCGCAACGCGTGCAGGATGCCGCACGCCAGGTCGAGCCGCAAGCTGAAATCGCGATGCATGCCGTGGCGTCCGCGCAAGCGGCGCGGCTGCGCATCGCGGAATTGACGGATGTGGTGCTGCCGTATGGCGCGCGCACGCAGCCCATCAATCTGACCATCACAGGTCAGCAGCGCATTGGTGTAGTGGGTCCTAATGGCTGCGGCAAATCGACGCTGCTCAAAATGCTGGCGGGCCAACTGGCGCCGCGCACTGGCAGTTGCCAGGTGTGGGGCAGGACTGCTTACCTCGATCAGCAACTGGCGACGCTGGCGCCGGAGCGTTGCGCGATATCGCACCTGCTGGATGTGAATAGCGAGGCCGGCGAATCGGCCTTGCGCACTCATCTCGCGCAAATGGGACTGGATGCGCAACGTGCATCGGCGCCAGTGTCAGCACTGAGCGGCGGCGAGCGGCTGAAAGTTGCGCTGGCCTGTGCGCTGTATGCCCATCCGCCGGCGCAGCTGTTGCTGCTGGATGAACCCAGTAATCATCTGGATATCGCTTCGCTGGAGGCGCTTGAACACATGCTGCGCCAGTATCAAGGGACGCTGATGGTGGTCTCGCATGACGAGATGTTTATGCAGTCGCTGAATCTTACGGAACGCTTGCAGTTGTTAGCAAATTGAGAATATGATGCGGAATATAATGAACAGGAGAGAGCATATGACGGCAAACGCCGCAATCCGCACGGCCATCACGGCTGCCATGTTGACGATGACGACTGCTGCGATGGCAGGCGATGGTTCCACTCACATGACGGCTTCCGAGAAAGTCTCCATCGGCACCATGTCCATCGTGGCGGCGCCGGCGATCAGTGTTGCAGGCTCCGCGAAAGGCGATTCGGGGCCGGTGGAAGGTTCGGTTGCTGTGGTGGCCGGTGGTGCTTATGTCGTCAGCGGCATCGTGGAAGGCGCGTCCAATGTGGTGGAGATCCTGCTGTCATCGGTAGCGAATGGCGCCAAGCTCTCCGTCAAGATCAGCGGCAAAACGGCAAATGCAATCGGCTTGTCGGCTGGTGCTACGGTGCAGGTGATTTCCGAAACCACGGGCACGCTGCTGGTGGCGTCGGGCAAGGTGATTGCCTTCATTCCTAACGCGCTGGGTGAAGCGCTGTTCTCGCAAAAACGCCTGTCCGCACAATGAATGCGCGTTTGAAGGGCGCGCTTGCCGTCGTTGCGATGGCTGCTGCGGTGTGTGCCGCGCCTGCATATGCGGGACAGTCGTGCGAAGAACATCTCGTTACGCAGCAGTCCTTTAGCGACGCCATTTTCACGGGGCAGGGTGTGCAGGCTGCACTGGATGCCACGGGCGTTGATGTCGCCGTCGTGGCGCGGCAGGGGCAGGACCTGTCCAAATTCGGCTTGAAGTACTCGCATGCCGGCCTGGCATTTCGTACAGCGCCCGGCCAGCCCTGGCGCATTTACGAACTGTTGAACGATTGCGGCACCGCCGATTCCGCGTTGTGGGTAGATGGCCTGGCCAACTTCTTCCTGGATGAACCCTACACGCTGGATGCCTTGCTGCTGGTGCCGCCACCGCAAGTCGCGGCACGGCTCAAGGCCGCGCTGAATGATCCAGCCGCGCTGCGCAATCTGCACCAGAAGAAGTACAACATGGTGGCCTATCCATTCTCGACCAAGTACCAGAATTCCAACCAGTGGATACTGGAAGTGCTGGCGTCAGCGGAGGCCAGCGATGTGCGCGTACATACGCGCGAGCAGGCGCAGTCGTGGCTAAAGATGGTTGGTTATCAGCCCACTGAAATGGTGATCGGGCCGCTGACGCGACTGGGCGGGCGCATGTTCAAGGCCAATATCGCCTTTGACGACCATCCAGGCGCCTTGCGGTTTTCAGATCGCATCAATGCGGTGACGGTGGAGTCCATGCGCCGGTTTTTGCTGGCACGCGATGAAGGCTGGCGCGCGCAGGAAATCAAGGGCCGTCGTTAAAGCTCGCCACCAGCGCATCAATCGCCGCACGGGTTTTTAGCGGCATCTGCGGCGATTGCAGCCACATGGCGTAGTGGTCGTAGACGAGGGGCGGCTGCCGGACCAGTACCTGTTTCAGTTTGCCAGCCTGCAGTTGTTCGCTGACCAACCAGCGTGGCAGCCATGCCAAGCCGGCTCCAGTGCAGGCGGCATCGACGATGGCTGACAGATCGTCAAGGCGCAAACGGTGGTGTGGCATGTATTCAGTGTAGCTGCCGTCTGCCTGCGGAAAACGCCACGGCTGTGCGTGGCCGTGACGGGCGAACATGATGGCCTGATGCGACGGCAGCGCATCGGGTCTGGCCGGCGTGCCGTGCTTCTTCAGATAAGACGGCGCTGCGCACACCAGCATGTCATCGCTGCGCAGAAGGCGTGCAACAACGCCGGCCTGGTTGCCCATGCCGCCACCATCCCGCGCCAGGCTGCGGATCGCCAGATCGACGCCATCACCTGCCAGGTCGGCAAAGCCGTCACCAAAGGCCAGGTCCAGTTCCAGCCCCGGATATTTTTTAGTTAGCGCCATCAGCACCGGCAATGCACATACGCGGCCAAACAGCTGCGGCATGCTGACGCGCAGCCTGCCGGATGGCTGCGCCAGCTGATCGGCGGCCATGCCATCGGCGGCGTCCACCTCCGCCAGGATGCTGCGGCAGCGGTCATAGTAGGCTTTGCCGAAATCGGTCAGGCTTTGCCGGCGCGTGGTGCGGTTCAGCAGGCGCACGCCAAGGCGCTGTTCGAGGAACAGGATATGTTTGCCGACCATCGGGGCGGAAATATCCAGCGCGTCCGCTGCAGCGGCAAACGAGCCCAGGTCCACTGCGCGGACGAATACCGCCATGCTGGTCAAACGGTCCAATTAAAAACTCCTGGTTTTTACTGTCACGCCGGAATGGCGATTTATCCTGGGAATAGCCGCTGTCATCATTGATTCCATCAAAATTATATAGGAATGAATGCCATGACCCGTATCGTACGATTCCATGAATTTGGCGCTGCCGATGTGCTGCGTATCGAGCATGTGGACTTGCCCGCGCCTGCCGCTGGCGAGGTGCAGATCAAGGTGAAGGCGTTGGGCCTGAACCGCGCCGAAGTGCTGATGCGCTCCGGGACTTACATTGAAACGCCGTCACTGCCGTCCGGTCTGGGGCTGGAGGCCGCCGGCGTCATCACGCGGGTTGGCGCGGGGGTGACGGCGCTGCGTGAAGGCGATGCGGTCAGCGTGATGCCGCCGATATCGATGGCGCAATGGCCGACGTATGCGGAAGCCATCAACTACCCGGCGTCGCAGGTCGTATGCCATCCATCGTCGCTGAGTTTTGAAATGGCCGCCGCCGCATGGATGCAGTATCTGACTGCTTATGGTGCGCTGGTCGATATCGCCGGCTTGAAGGCTGGAGAGCTGGTGGTGATTACCGCGGCATCCAGCAGCGTCGGGCTGGCGGCGATCCAGATTGCCAACCGGCTGGGGGCGGTGCCGGTGGCGGTCACGCGCCGCTCTGGCAAGGCGGATGCATTGCGGCAGGCGGGCGCGCGGCATGTGATTGCATCGGCAGAGGAAGACCTGCGCGCCCGGCTGCATGCGCTGTCGGGTGGCGAGGGCGTGCGTGTAGTGTTCGACCCTGTCGCAGGGCCGCTGTTTGAACCTTTGACTGCTGCCATGTCGCGCGGCGGCATCCTGATCGAATATGGCGGCCTGAGTGCGCAGCCTACGCCGTTCCCGCTGGCCAGCGTGCTCGGTAAAAGCCTGACGCTACGCGGCTATCTGGTACATGAAGTGCTGCGCGACCCCGGGCGTTTGCAGGCCGCGCAGCGTTTCATTTTCGATGGTCTGGCCAGCGGGGCGCTGTCACCAGTCATCGCCAGAACCTTCGCCTTCGAGCAGATCGCTGATGCCCATCGCTACCTGGAAAGCAATGAGCAGATGGGCAAGGTCGTGGTGGTGATTCAACCGCCGGTGTAGCGCACCTTGACGCGGAAGTCGAGTTCAGCCAGACGCTGCCTGGCGGTCTGCTGCTGTGCTGGCGTAAGCCGGCCGGCAAGCTCCTCAAGCTGCGATGACGCGGCCGGGTCGCCCAGCCTTTTGGACAGCAGCAGCCAGGCGTAGGCTTCATCCGGCTGCTGATCGTTGAGGTATTTCTGCGCCAGCACCAGTCCCGTATGCAGATGGCCGGCAATCGCCGCGTCGCCCAGATACTGTTTGCCCAGCTGTTGCGGGTCAGCGTTAAAGTTGTAGTCCTGGTCCCATTGCAGAGAAGCGCTTTCGTTGTAGTACTGTTCGCCCAGCTGCAGCATGGCATAGACGTCGCCTTTGTCAGCCAGTGCGTTAAGCTGCTTCAGATCCATCTCGAAATAAGCGTCGGGCGTTGGATAGCCCTGTGCTTGCATGCGTTGTTTGCGCTGCTGCCGTATCGCGGCCATCTCGGCCGGCGTGGGTGGATGGCCGCGCTGGAACAGCGACGTCATGGTTTGCGCCGGCGCGGCGCCCGTCATGGCGGTGCTGCTTGCCGCCGCCACCACGACGGGCGCGGTGGCGGTGGTGATACGCGGCTCAGCATCCCGGACAGCATAAATCCCGATCGCCATGGTGAGCACCGCAGCGGGCCAACGCCATCGCCATTTGTTCATCATCTTGTCCTCAGGTGGGCGCCGCATCATGTCAGGCCATTAGTTTGGTGGACACATACCCAGGGTGGATGGCGCCGACCGTGCCAGCGCTTCTTGTAACGTGCAGGCGTAGACGATGCTGCTGTAACGGAAGGGCGGGAAGCCGCGGCAGACGCCAAAGGGAATTTGCTGTCCACCGAGCTGGCAAGGAATGCCGGTGGTTGGCGCGCTTGGATCGATGGACTTGTTATGCCAGATCACACGGTTGCCTTCGTCCAGGATATATACCAGACCGTTGTTGGCGACGCCCAGCTTAAAGTTGGGATTGGCGGCATGACCGCCCGTGTTGGACGCCCAGACCGCCGCCCCCGCGTTGTTGTACTGAACCAGATTGCCGTCCTGCTGAATGGCGGTATAAGCACCGTTGGCGTAAGTAGCCCACAGTGGCTTCATGTCGGATTTGCGATACGACACCAGGTTGCCGTCGCCCTGCTGCACCAGGAAATAGTTGCCGTTGTCGGAATCCAGCGTTTGATTTACTTGCAGTGTGGAGTTGGCCGGAATGACTGCGGCCTGGCAGTGCAATGTGATAGTTGCTGCCAAGATACTCAGTACTTTGAACACTTTCATGCATTTCCCCTCTAAAGTAGTCAGGTTAGTATTGCATGATCAATGTTATATAAAAAATATTATAAAATTATAACTAATTGTCACAAGCACTCACGCACGGCAATTGCTGAGGGCATGGGTGACCGATTGCTCTATCTCGGCCCAATGCTGGCGGCGTTTCCTTGCGCGGTTGCGGTGTTTGGCGGTCACTTCTGCCAGGTCTTTGTCAGGCGTATCGAGCGGCACGATGTAGCCATAGCGCGATGTCATGACGCCATTCAGGGATAGCCAGAACGTGTCGTAGGAGCTGTAGAAGCGCTCGTCATCGCCGTCCTTGAGTGCAATCTGCGCGTGTCCTGGAATACCCACCATCACATCGCTCTGCATGGCTGCGGCTACCCCTTTGAGCGCTGCCAGACAAAACATTTTCGGCCAATTATTGGGGAAGGCGTCACTGAACTTGCTTGCGCGGTCGACCCGCTCCCGCGAGATGCCTTGGCAAGTGGTGATCCAGGGGACGATGGTGCCCGGCTTGCCGATTTTCGCGCCATCCAGCCAGGAGAATTTATAGTTGTAGAGGCGTTCGCCATCGACAAACATGACCAGTTCCAGATCGCCTTCCGGTGCGATACGGGATGCCATTCTGAGCTGTATCTGGAAACTCATGTCCTTCACGGTCTGCTCCCAGACAACCAGGCCGCCTTTAAGATAAACGTTTTCTTTGTAATGGTCGTTAAACGCCTGGTTTTCCACGCCCATGTGGGACAGCGCAAACTCTGCACGTTCAGCCAAGGAAAGGAAGTTGGCCAAATAGTTGCGATGATTCAGATGATAGAAAAGGTCGTGCTGTGCCGCCTGCCGGACATATTGCCAAACAACAGTCATATTTAATAATTTGACATGGTGTCCATAATATGCAAGTGAACGTACGGAACGCCAGGCAGCAGCCAAAGTCGACTTGGTCGAATAATTAGTTTTGGCATGCTTCATAAAATTCAAAGTATGCCCCAAAACTAATCTCGGAGATTGACCCAAAGTAATGTGGTTACTTTTAAGCATTTTATGTTGCATGAAAGTTGAATGTAACACATTGTACAGTGGTGAAACTGGATTCACATTACCAATTTGTAACGAATATTTCCGTGCATCTGTGCATAGCCGTTTTCATAGGGAGAATCGGGATTAATATTGCAAATAGGTAACAACCCAAGGTTAAAGGTCGTATACAATACGTTACAAACAGTTGCTGCGGGATGTAATAAAGTCCCCCGATTCCCATGTTGCGAATGACCTTACTTATATTGTTGCTTGCGATTATTCCGATATACGCATCAAATCAATCCGAGGAAAATTATCGGGAAAAGCTGGAGGTGCATTCGGTGACGTATTATTTTGAGCATCGAATCGAGGCGCAATCACTGGCTATTCAGTGTCGGCAAATAGATAAGCAGCGCTGGCTTGAGTCAGATATCTGGGGCTATCAATATTGGAGGATGTCCGATTTCTGGACTAACTGCACCAATGCGATCAGCGTGGTGGACGCGCTGGCGATTGCTGGCCGCTCGCAACCCGTGCCTGCGCGATAAAGCCAGCGGTGCCGCTGCCTGGCTTCAAGGTGACGGCTCCGGCCTTATCGGTCAGCAGCGCATCGCTTCCGTTTTCCACATAGCGCCAGGCTAGCGCCTTGTCTGCCTGCAGCACGCCTGCGCCGAAATGAACTACGTCATGGTTGGCAAAACAGCGGTTCGCCGACAGCCTCAGCGCCTGATATTGCGGTGTGCTTGGACACTGCCGACAGCGGCCGAAGAACCGAACCACCGACCTCTCCTGCTGACACGCCGCTTTGCTTGACATTAAGTTTCAAGGCGAACTCGACTTGTGTGAGACCACAAGCTAATGGGATTAGCCTTGCACTTCTCCGGGGGAGCGCTTATATTAATGACTTATAAGTTAGTTATTATATTAAAACCCACCCATGCAAGCCCCTCAAGATACCAAGCCACGTTGGGAGCGGCGCAAGGACGCGCGCCCGCAGGAGTTGCTTGCGGCCGCGCTGAATCAGTTCGTTGAACGCGGCTTTGCCGCTACCCGCCTGGAAGATGTCGCCAAACATGCCGGCGTGTCCAAGGGGACGCTGTATTTGTATTTCGCCAATAAAGAAGAGCTGTTTAAAGAAGTGGTGCGTGCCAACATCGTTGCCACCATTGGCGAGGCGGAGCAGGATGCTGCCGCTTACGACGGCCCCAGCGGTGAGCTGCTGGCCACGCTGCTGATGAAATGGTGGGCAGAAATCTGCGCCACGCCGCTGGGCGGTATCACCAAGCTGATGCTGGCAGAAGGCAATAATTTCCCTGAACTGGCGCAGTTTTATAACGAGGAAGTGGTGGCGCGCGGCAGCGGCCTGTTTACGCGCGTGCTCGAGCGCGGCATCGCGCGCGGCGAGTTCCGCCCGGTCGATCCGGTGGTCATGACCCAGGTGCTGATTGCGCCCGTGCTCATGCTCATGATGTGGACCCATTCGTATATGCCGACCTGCGATATGCCGCCGATCTCGCCGCAGGCGTTCATGGAGACGTTTATCAGCACCACGCTGCGCGGTTTGAAGCTGGATGCACCGTGATGCGTGCTCCAGGCTTTTCCGTCCAGCTTGCCATTTTGGTAGGTTCACCCCCCTTAAACTGCAGACTGTCGCAATTTCCCGCGATCTGGCCGTCTAATCGTTAATATGTGCCTCGTTGCCAGTTCAACGATAAAATGACGGATTATTTAATCCCGACATGAGTCATAAGATGAATATCGAACAAGCCCGCTTCAACATGATCGAACAGCAAATCCGTCCTTGGGACGTTCTGGACCCGGAGGTTCTGGAATTGCTGCACGTCGTCAAACGCGAGAATTTCGTCGCTGCCGAGCACAAGGCTCTGGCGTTTGCCGACATTGAAATCCCGCTGCCTGGCGGCGAATCCATGCTGGCGCCCAAGATCGAGGCCCGCCTGCTGCAAGACCTGGGGCTGAAAAAGCATGAGTCCGTGCTGGAAATCGGCAGCGGCTCCGGCTACATGGCGGCACTGCTGGCGCACAAGGCGCGCCACGTGACGACCGTGGAAGTGTCGCCTGAGCTGAAAGCGCTGGCGCAGAAGAACCTGGCCGCCAACGATGTCAGCAATGTGTCGGTTGAGCTCGGCGATGGCGCCCAGGGCTGGACCAATGGCGCGCCGTTCGATGTCATCGTGGTCTCCGGTTCGCTGCCGGTGCTGCCGGAAGCACTGTTGCAACAACTGAAGGTGGGCGGCCGTCTGGCGGTCATCATCGGCCAGGCGCCGGCGATGAAGGCGCAGCTGATCACCCGTACCGGCGAAGCGGGCTACGACACCCGCACCCTGTTCGAGACCAACGTCAAGGCGCTGGCATCGGCAGTGGCGCCATCGAAGTTCCAGTTCTGAGCCTGACGGAGTAGACCATGCAGCAGATTACTGCGCTGGAGCTGGCCGACTGGCTGGCAGACGACGCACGCCCCAGCCCGATGTTGCTGGACGTGCGTGAAAACTGGGAATTTGAAACCTGCCGCATTGAGGGCTCGGTGCAGATTCCCATGAACACCATACCGGCGCGCATCGATGACCTCGATGAAGATGCAGCAATTGTCTGCATCTGCCATCACGGCGCGCGCAGTATGCAGGTGGCAGCCTTCCTGGAGCGTAACGGCTTTGGCAAGATGGTCAACCTGACCGGCGGTATCCACGCCTGGGCGGTGCAAGTCGATAGCACGATGGCCAAGTACTGATCTGGCCGCGCCTGTGCTGTCGGCCGGCGCGGCGATCAGGTGGCAGTGTGATGGATTTGTTTAACTTTTTGATGACTCCAACGGAGAATGCAATGCAGAAACCCCTTATCGCCGTGCTGATCACCAGCGCCTTCTTGACGCTCAACGCACAGGCGGCCGACCTGATCCAGGTGTACCAGCAAGCACTGGCCAACGACGCCACGTATGCTGGCGCCCGCTCTTCGCTTGCAGCTGGTCAGGAACGCATTACACAGGGGCGTTCTGGCTTGTTGCCGGTGATTTCGGCCAGCGGCAGCAACACCCGCAACTCCGGCGACAGCACGCAAGTGCAGGAGATCACCGGGATTCGCTTCCAGGGCGACACCAAGTACCATACCAACACTTATACCGTCGCACTGACCCAGCCGCTGATCAACTGGGGCGCCTGGCAGACCTACCAGCAGAGCAAGCTGTCGCAAGCATCGGCCGAGGCCACCTTCTCGCAAGCCCAGCAGGATCTGATCGTGCGGGTGGCGCAGGCCTACTTTGATGTGCTGACCGCGCAGGACAACCTGACCGCGACCCAGGCGCAGAAAGTGGCCACCACCGAGCAGCTGGCATCGGCCAAGCGTAACTTTGAAGTCGGCACCCAGACCATCACCGATACCCACGAGGCGCAAGCGGCCTACGACCTGGTGGTGGCGCAGGAATTTGCCGCCATCAACGATCTGGACAACAAGCGCACCGCGCTGCAGGTGATCGTCGGCCAGACGCCTGGCGAACTGGCGCCGCTGCGCACCGGCGTGACGATTGCGCCGCCGTCGCCGGCCGCGGTGGACCCATGGATCAGCTCGGCCGAGAGCCAGAACTATGCCGTGGTGGCAGCTGGCCTGAATGTGGAAATCGCCAAGCGTGAGATCTCGCGCAACCGCGCCAACCATCTGCCAACCGCGAACCTGATTGCCAGCAACTCGCACCAGAACCAGACCGGCGCGAATGGCGGCACGGTCAATAACAATGCCATCGGCGTCAGCTGGAGCATTCCTATCTTCAACGGCTTTGCCGTGACCAGCAAGGTGCGCGAAACCATTGCGCTGGAAGAAAAAGCCCGCAACGACCTGGAAGCCACCAAACGCGCCGCGTCGCAGACCGCACGCCAGGCCTTCCTGGGCATGACCAGTGGCTTGGCCCAGGTCAAGGCGCTGGAAGCGGCCGAAGTGTCGAGCAAATCGTCGCTGGATTCGAACAAGCTGGGTTACCAGGTCGGTGTGCGTATCAACATTGACGTGCTGAATGCGCAAAAGCTGCTGTACTCGACCCAGAAAGACCTGTCGAAAGCCCGTTACGACACCATCATGAACGGCCTGCGCCTGAAGTCGGCCGCCGGTTCGCTGAGGGAAGAGGACCTGGGCCCGGTCAACGCGCTGCTGGCCCGCTAAGCGCGGTTCCGCGCCACCCGCAACGCCGGCCGATGCCGGCGTTTTTTTATGCTGAGATTATTGGTAAAAACTGCATAGTCATAGCAATTTTCATGGATTTATTCATTCTGGCTATAAGAGGATACTGCATCCATTCCAAACAGATTGAAGGAGCAGGACCATGAAGCAAGTTGCTATTGTGACCGGCGCATCGCGTGGCATTGGCGCCGCCATCGCCCAGCGCCTGGCCAGGGATGGCTTGGCGGTGGTGGTCAACTATGCGGGCAATGCGGTGGAGGCGGACAAGGTGGTTGGCGCCATCCTCGCCAGTGGTGGCACGGCCATTGCGGTGCAGGCAGACGTCGCCAGCGCCGCCGATGTCCGCAAGCTGTTTGACCAGACTATCGCCCAGCTGGGCCGTGTGGATGTGCTGGTCAACAATGCCGGCATCATGCCGCCACAGCTGCCGCACCTGTCGGCCACCGACGATGACACTTTTGACCGCCTGGTTGCCGTCAACCTCAAAGGCAGCTTCAACACCATGCGCGAGGCGGCGCAGAAGCTGGAAAACGGCGGCCGCATCATCAACTTCTCGTCCAGCCTGGTCGGCACGCTGCTGCCAGGTTACGCGGCGTACGTGGCCACCAAGGCTGGCGTGGAAGCCATGACGTCCATCCTGTCCAAGGAACTGCGCGGCAAGAACATCACGGTCAACGCCGTGGCGCCCGGCCCGACTGCGACGGCGCTGTTCCTCGATGGAAAAACGCCCGAACTCATCGAGCGCCTGGCCAAGATGCCGCCGCTGGAACGCCTGGGGCAGCCGGAAGACATTGCCAATGCGGTGTCCTTCCTGGCGGGCGCAGACGGCGGCTGGATCAATGGCCAGACGCTGCGCGCCAACGGCGGCATGGTGTAAGGAGCGCGCCGCTGCATTGCCGCCCCGCGCATGCCAGCGCTGTTTTTACAGGCCGGCGCCCTGGCCGTCGAAGCTGCGTTCGATGAGTTCGATCTTGTAGCCGTCCGGGTCGGTCACAAACGCGATCACCGTGGAGCCGCCTTTGACCGGCCCCGGTTCGCGCGTGACCGTGCCGCCATTGGCTTTCACGGCAGCGGCGGCGCTGTAGATGTCGGTTGCCGAAATCGCGATGTGGCCGTAGGCGTTGCCCATGTCGTAGCTGGTGACGCCATAGTTGTAGGTCAGCTCCAGTTCGGCGTGGTCCGGGTTGGCGCCGTAGCCCAGGAAGGCCAGCGTGTACTGGTACTCGGGATTGTCGCTGGTGCGCAGCAGTTTCATGCCGAGTACCTTGGTGTAGAAATCGATGGAGCGCTGCAGGTCGCCAACCCGCAGCATGGTGTGCAGAATACGCATGGTAAATCCTTGTCTATGATGAAGCGAAACAAGAATTTTATCAGCGGCTGGCGGTTTTCGCCGCCGGCGCCACGCGCCAGATCACGTTGCCCACATCATCCGCCACCAGCAGCGCACCCTGCTTGTCGACCGCCACACCAACTGGCCGGCCGCGCGCCTTGCCGTCGCTATCGAGGAAGCCGGTCAGGAAATCCTGCGGCGCACCGGACGGCTTGCCGCCGCTGAACGGAATAAACACCACCTTGTAGCCGCTGTGCGGCTTGCGGTTCCAGGAGCCGTGCTGGCCGATGAACACGCCGCCCTGGTAGGGCTGCGGGAAGGCCTTGGCGTCATAGAAGGTCAGGCCCAGCGAAGCCGTGTGACCGCCCAGCGCGTAGTCCGGCACGATGGCCTGGGCCACCAGCTCCGGCTTTTGCGGCGAGACGCGCGTGTCCACATGCTGGCCGTAGTAGCTGTAGGGCCAGCCGTAGAAGCCGCCTTCCTTCACCGAGGTCATGTAGTCGGGCACGAGATCGTTGCCCAGCTCGTCGCGCTCGTTGACCGTGGTCCACAGCGTTTTGGTCTGCGGCTCCCAGCCCATGCCATTGGCGTTGCGCAGGCCGGTGGCGTACAGGCGCGACTTGCTGGTGGCGATCTCCAGCTGCCAGATGGCGGCGCGGCCGGTTTCCGCATCGATGCCGTTCTCGCCCACATTGCTGTTGGAGCCGACCGTCACGTACAGGTACTTGCCGTCCGGGCTGGCGGTGATGTTCTTGGTCCAGTGGTGGTTGATGGTGCCGGCCGGCAGGTCCATGACCTTGGTGCCGGGCCCGCTGATGCTGTTGGCGCCTTCCTGGTACGGGAAACGCAGCACCGCGTCGGTATCGGCCACATATAAATCCTTGCCGACCAGGACCATGCCGAATGGCGAGTTGAGTCCCTGGATAAAGACGGACTTGCTTTGCGCCACGCCCCTGGCGTCCAGCCCGCGCAGCAGCGTGATGCGGTTGGCGGACTTGCTGACCGCGCCGGCTTTCTTTTGCACCTGTTTCATGACCATGCCTTTGACGCCCTTGGCGTCGTCCGGCTTGGGCGGCGCATTGGTTTCCGCCACCAGCACATCGCCGTTGGGCAGCGGGTACACCCAGCGCGGATGGTCGAGATCGCGCGCATACGCCGTCACACTGAACCCGGCCGGCGCCACCGGCTGCTGCTGGGCCGACCATGGCGCCGCCGGGGCGATGTTCACGGTGGGCACCAGCTTGCGTTCCGGTTCAGGCAGAGCGGGATTGGGGCCATAGCCCACCGGGTAGCTTTGGGCGAGGGCCCACAGTGGTGTCAGGGTCAGGATGGCAAGGGCAGGGCGCATGGGCTTACTCCGGTATGGTTCAGTCGCGTTTGACGTTGGGTTGTGGCTGGGCCTTGGCATCGGCGCGCGGCTTTTGCACGCCGCGCTGGTTGTGCAGGTCGGTATCGACCATGCCGCTGTCCACATCGGCCGCGGCCTGGCGCATGATGCTGTGCTGTTTATTGCCTTGCCCCTCGGGCGACTCGTCGCGCTCGTGCGGCATGCGCTTGACGCCGTCGTTTTTCACCTTGGCATCCGTATTGACGTGCTGGTCTTTCATGATGGGCCTCCTTGGATATGGGGCCATGTTAGCGAGTTGGTTTTGTGTCAGTCGCCACATTGAATTTTGACAATATTGGTGGGAAGTCGTTTATCATCGTTTATCTTTTCGACCACTTTGCACTCCCAGGATTTCTTGCATGAGCACTGCTGCCGCCCCGGATAACTGCGCCAACTGCGAAACGCCACTGAATGGCCATTACTGCTCCCACTGCGGACAGGAGGCGGTATTGCACCACGCCAGTACGCGCGAGTTCCTGCATGAGTTCATCGGCCACTATGTGGCGCTGGAAGGCAAGCTGTGGGGCTCGCTGAAACGGCTGATCCTCAATCCGGGCGAACTGACCAATGAATACATCCGCGGCCGCCGCGTGCGCTATGTGCAGCCGCTGCGCCTGTACCTGACCTTCAGCGTGCTGTTCTTCGCGCTGCTCAAGTTCACGGGTGGCGAATCGGACGGCAAAGTGGATATCGAAGGCACGACGGCCAAGGTGATGGCCCCGGTCAGCGAACTGGCGCAGAACGTCGGCAAGCAGCAGGGCCGCCTGGACAAGCTGGATCCGGCCGCCGCGCAAAGCAAGGCCGCCGCCGAAGCGGCACTGGCGGACATGGTCAAGGAAATGCGCGAAGAGGACGACAAGTCCGCTGCGCGTCTGGCCGAAGTGGAAAAGCATCCGGCCGCCAAAGTAGTGCACCCGGCTGCGGAAGCGAAGAAAGATAGCAAGGACAGCGACAACATCAGCGAGGAATACATCGAGCGCAAGCTGATGGGCTGGCCGCTGCTGCAGCACCAGTGGCAGATATTCAATACCCTGCCGGCGGATGAGCAGCTGAAGACCTTCAAGAACGCCATGCACCACTATGCGCCGTATGCGATCTTCATGCTGATGCCGGTATTCGCTCTGTTCCTCAAGGTGCTGTACCTGGGCTCCGGCCGCCGCTTTGGCGAGCACATGCTGTTCGCATTGCACACCAACGCGTTTGCCTTCCTGATCTTCAGCCTGATCCTGGTGGTCAACTTTGGCCTGGTGCAATTTGTCCTGTGGTGCTGGCTGATCGGCTACCTGCCGTGGGCCATGCGGCGCGTCTACCATAGCAGCCGCCTCGGCACCTTCCTGCGCTGGAGCGTGCTGATGCTGCTGTATATGCTGGCGATGGGACTGGCGCTGATGTTCTCGTCGCTGTTCATGGGCATACTCACGGTCGGCCATTAAACTTGCACAAAATACTGTTTAAATGTACAGTTGCGGCGCTAGGCGGTGATAGCCGAAGCAGGCGATATGAGTTACCCTGCTGCGTGTCCCGCCCCTAGCCCAAAGCCGAGATTTTTATGACCGCCACCCACGCTGTTTTTCAAACTATCGCACTGGTCGTGCGCCCGAATACTGACGGCATCGCCGAGTCGGTGGGCACCGTGGTCGATTTTCTGCGGCAGGGCGGCTACGAGGTGGTGTTTGAAGAGCAGACGGCCGCCCACCTGAGTCCCGCCTTCCGCGAGCTGCGCGTGATGAATGCGGCGGAGATCGGCGCCAACTGCGACGCCGCCGTCGTCATGGGCGGCGATGGCACAATGCTGGGCATCGCGCGCCAGCTGGCGCCGTTCAACGTGCCGCTGATCGGGATTAACCAGGGCCGCCTCGGCTTCATGACCGATATCCCGCTGGACGGCATGCAGGACGCGCTGGCGCGCATCCTGAGCGGCAGCTACAAGGCCGAACGCCGCACCTTGCTGGAAGGCCGCGTGGTGCGCGGCGGCGCCTCGATCCATGTCGGCATGGCGGTCAACGACGTCGTGGTCTCGCGCGGCACGGGCGCCGGCATGGCCGAGCTGCGCGTGGATGTGGATGGCCAGTTCATGTACAACCAGCGCTCCGACGGCCTGATTATCTCGACCCCGACCGGCTCCACCGCCTACGCGCTGTCGGCGGGCGGCCCGCTGCTGCATCCGTCGCTGGGCGGCATCGTGCTGGTGCCGATTGCGCCGCATGCGCTGTCCAACCGGCCCATCGTGCTGCCGGAGTCGAGCGAGATCGTGGTGGAAATCGTGCGTGGCCGCGACATCAGCGTCAACTTCGACATGCAAACCTTCGCCAGCCTGCAAGCGCAGGACCGGATCGTGATTCAGCGCTCGCCGCATGCGATGACCTTCCTGCATCCGGACGGCTGGAGCTACTACCACACCCTGCGTGAAAAACTCCACTGGAACGAATATCCGTCCAGTGAGGGCAAACTCATTTAACCACTCTACAGGCCTCCATGCTGCGTACCCTGTCCATCCGTGATTTTGTAATCGTCGACTCGATCGAACTGGAATTCTCCGCAGGCTTTACGGTTTTTACTGGCGAGACCGGGGCCGGCAAATCGATCCTGATTGATGCGCTGACGCTGGCGCTGGGGGGCCGTGGCGATGCCAGCGTGGTGCGCGAAGGGACGGCCAAGGCCGACATCACGGCGGACTTCGCCGTCAGCGAGCAGGCGCGCGCCTGGCTGGTGGCGCATGAATTCGCGGTGGAAGAGGACGGCGCACTACTGCGCCGCGTGATCGACAATGCGGGCCGCAGCAAGGCCTACATCAACGGCGTGGCGGCGACCGCAGCGCAGCTGCGCGAGCTGGGCGATCTGCTGGTGGACATCCACGGCCAGCACGCCCACCAGTCGCTGATGAAGACCGATGCCCAGCGTGACCTGCTGGACGGCCAGGCGGGCGCGGCCGGCGAGGCGCGTGCGGTGGCGCTGGCCTACAAGGCATGGCGGGCGCTGGCGCGCCAGCTGGACGAGTTTGAAACCAATGCCGCCAATGTGCTGTATGAGCGCGAGCGGCTGGAGTGGCAGGTCAACGAGCTGGAAAAGCTGGCCGTCAAGCCAGGCGAGTGGACAGAGGTCAGCAATGAGCAAAGCCGCCTGTCGCATGCGGCCAGCCTGATGGCGGGCGCGCAGGAAGCGCTGGCGGCGATTTCGGAGTCGGAAGATCATCCCATCCTGTCGCAGCTGTCATCGCTGAACCAGAAGCTGGGCAAGCTGGCGGATATCGACAGCGGCCTGCAGGCAATCGTGGATCTGATCGAGCCGGCGCGCATCCAGCTGCAGGAGGCGGTGTATGCGCTCAACGACTATCTGGACCGCGTGGACCTGGACCCCGAGCGCCTGCGCAAGGTGGAAGCGCGCATGGATGCGATTCACTCGGCAGCGCGCAAATTCCGCGTGCCGGAAGATGAGCTGCCGGCGGAACACGCCAAGCTGGCCGAGCGTCTGTCGCAGATCGCCGATGCCAGCGATATCGAAGGTTTGCGCAAGCAGGAGGAAAAGCTGAAGGCCGCCTATCTGGCCGAGGCGCAGAAACTCACGGCCACGCGCACGCGCGCCGCGCAGCAGCTGGGCGAGGCGGTGACCAGGGCGATGCAGGAACTGAACATGACGGGCGGCCGTTTCGAGGTCGCGCTGCATGCGGGCGAACCGGCGGCGTATGGGCTGGAGCAGGTGGAATTCCTGGTCGCTGGCCACGCCGGCGTGGCGGCGCGGCCGCTGGCCAAGGTGGCGTCGGGCGGCGAGCTGGCGCGTATCTCGCTGGCGATTTCCGTCATCACCTCCAACGCCACCACGGTGCCGACCTTGATCTTCGACGAAGTCGATAGCGGCATCGGCGGCGGTGTGGCCGAAGTGGTGGGCCGTCTGCTGCGTCGCCTGGGCCAGGAGCGCCAGGTGCTGTGCGTAACCCACTTGCCGCAGGTTGCCAGCCAGGCGGGCCAGCACTTCCAGGTGGCCAAGGGCATGCTGGACAACGGCAAGACCGCGTCGCGCATCGACGTGCTGGATTCGAAGTCGCGCGTGGAAGAAATCGCCCGCATGCTGGGCGGCCTGGAAATCACCGCCACCACCCGCAAACACGCCCGCGAGCTGCTGGCTTCTTGATTTCACGCAGACCCGCACAGGCAAAAAGGACTAAGATTGATCAATGCCCTTTACAAGGGAGGCGATCATGGAAACTGAGCAACGATTTGAGAAGCAGGAAGCTTTTGCCGATGATGCCAAGCAGAGGCTGGTCCGAATTGAAATGCGGCTTGATGGCATAGAGCTGCGCATGACTACCAGTATGGCTACCAAAGAAGATATCGCTAGTCTTCGAGCGGATATTTATCAGCTGGAAGTCCGCATGGTGAAATGGTTTATTTTTGCCGCATTCGGAATGACCACGGTCATGGGCGGTGTTGCCGTCGCTGCAATCAGACTTATGCATTAAGATACGGGCTAACGGTATTCGCCCTTAGCCATTCATGACCTTTCAAAAAGAACCTCCTCACAAGCACGGCAGCGTCGGCCGCAGCGCCATCGTCCTGGTTAATCTGGGTACGCCTGATGCGCCGACCCGCTCCTCCGTGCGCCGCTATCTGAAAGAATTCCTGTCCGATCCGCGCGTGGTCGAGATTCCCCGGGCCGTGTGGTGGTTCATCCTGAATCTCATCATTCTGCCGTTCCGCTCCGGCCAGTCCGCCAAAAAATACGCGTCGATCTGGACCCGTGAAGGTTCGCCGCTGCGCACCCACACGGCCGCCCAGGCGCAATATCTGCGCGGTGCACTGGGCGAGCGCGGCCATCAGGACCTGACGGTGGCCATGGCCATGCGCTACGGTTCGCCATCGCTGCCGGACGTGCTATCCAAGCTGAAGGCCGACGGCGCCGAGCGCATCCTGCTGCTGCCTGCCTACCCGCAATATTCCGGCACCACCACCGGTTCCATCTACGACGCCGTGTTCCAGCACTACGGCAGCGTGCGCAACGTCCCGGAGCTGCGCTTCGTGCGCAACTATCACGACCACGACGGCTATATCCGCGCGCTCCAGCATTCCGTACTCAACCACTGGGAGCAGCACGGCCGCCCGGAAAAGCTGGTGATGTCCTTCCACGGTGTGCCGAAGCGCACGCTGCTGCTGGGCGACCCTTATCACTGCGAATGCCTGAAAACCGCGCGCCTGCTGGCCACCGCCCTCAAACTGACGCCGGACCAGTACGTGGTCACGTTCCAGTCGCGCTTCGGCAAGGCCGAGTGGCTGCAACCGTACACGGCGCCCACCGTCGCCCAGCTGGCGCGCGACGGCGTCAGGCGCATTGATGTGATCTGTCCCGGCTTCATTGCCGACTGCCTGGAAACGCTGGAAGAAATCGCCATGGAAGTGCGGCATGACTTCGAGCAAAACGGCGGCAAGGAATTCCATTACATCCCTTGCCTGAACGAATCGCCAGCCTGGATCGCTGCGCTGGCCGAGATCGCCGAGCAGCACATCATTGGCTGGCCGACCCAGATGCCGCCGTCCCAGCGCGAACAGCGGAAACAGGAAGCGGAAGCGGGCCGCGCCGCCGCCTTGCAGCTTGGCGCCCAGGACTGAAAAGCAACATTACTCCCCTCACCACACCGTCACCCGTTAATCAGCACTTGCGGGTGACGAGTGCCAGCCTGTTAAAATAGCCGCCTGATGTGCTGCCGGCGTGTTGGTTGTTGTCAAATTGATAGGCAAAAAAGACCCTTGAAAACATAGGTTATTGCCCAATTTACTGCCACACCGGTAACAAAGTAATGTCAAACAAATACGATTGTAGGAGTCTCTAGATGCAAGATCAGGAAAACCAAGCCGTACCACCTAATCCAGAGGCGGCCGCAGCCGCTGCGTCGGCCCCACCATCGACCCCGGAAGCGGGCCTGCCATCGCTGGAAGAACAGCTGGCCGCAACCGAAGCCAAGCTGGCCGACATGCATGACGCCTTCATGCGCGCCAAGGCGGATGGTGAAAACATCCGCCGCCGTGCCCAGGAAGATGTTTCCAAGGCCCATAAATTCGCGGTAGAGAGCTTCGCCGAAGCGCTGGTGCCAGTGAAAGACAGCCTGGAAATGGCGCTGAAAGTTGAAGCGCCAACGCTGGAATCGTTGAAGGAAGGCGTCGAAATGACGCTGAAACAGCTGTCGGCAGCCTTCGAGCGCAATCGCCTGATCGCGATTGAACCGGCACAGGGCGAGAAACTGGACCCGAACAAGCACCAGGCCGTTGCCGTGGTGCCTGCCGACCAGGAAGCCAATACCGTTGTTTCCGTGCTGCAAAAAGGCTATATGATCGCCGACCGCCTGCTGCGTCCGGCCATCGTCACCGCAGCCCAAGCAAAATAATTTCAAGCTCTTGAAAAGACAGAGCTTTTCCACATATTAGTACCATCTGAACTCTAGCAAATAAGGAAGAAAATCATGGGTAGAATTATCGGTATCGATTTGGGAACCACCAACTCCTGCGTTTCCGTCATGGAAAACGGCCAGCCTAAGGTTATCGAAAATGCCGAAGGCGCACGTACGACGCCATCTATCATTGCTTACCAAGAAGATGGTGAAATCCTGGTCGGCGCCCCGGCAAAACGCCAGGCAGTGACCAACCCAAAAAACACGCTGTTTGCGGTCAAGCGTCTGATCGGTCGTAAGTTCGACGAAAAAGAAGTGCAGAAAGACATCGGTCTGATGCCTTACTCGATCACCAAGGCCGACAACGGCGATGCATGGATCGGCGTACGCGACAAGAAACTGGCGCCACCGCAAATCTCGGCGGAAGTGCTGCGCAAGATGAAGAAAACTGCGGAAGACTACCTGGGTGAAGAAGTCACCGAGGCCGTCATTACCGTACCGGCGTACTTCAACGACTCGCAGCGTCAGGCCACCAAAGACGCCGGCCGTATCGCTGGCCTGGACGTCAAACGCATCATCAACGAACCAACCGCAGCCGCACTGGCCTTCGGCCTGGACAAGACCGAAAAGGGCGACCGCAAGATCGCCGTGTACGACTTGGGCGGCGGTACCTTCGACGTCTCGATCATTGAAATCGCTGACGTGGATGGCGAGAAGCAGTTTGAAGTGCTGTCGACCAACGGCGACACCTTCCTGGGCGGCGAAGACTTCGACCAGCGCATCATCGATTACATCATCGAAGAGTTCAAGAAGATCAACGGCCTGGACCTGAAAAAAGATCCGATCGCCCTGCAGCGCATCAAGGCTTCGGCCGAGCGCGCGAAGATCGAACTGTCGTCGTCGCAGCAGACCGAAATCAACGAGCCGTATATCGCCATGGCGAACGGCGCGCCGGTCCACCTGACCCTGAAAATGACCCGCGCCAAGCTGGAATCGCTGGTGGAAGAGCTGATCATCGCCACCATCGAGCCATGCAAAACCGCAATCAAGGATGCCGGCGTTAAAGTCACGGACATCGACGACATCATCCTGGTCGGCGGTATGACCCGTATGCCGAAGGTGCAGGAAAAGGTCAAAGAGTTCTTCGGCAAAGATCCACGTAAAGACGTGAATCCGGACGAAGCCGTGGCGGTCGGTGCTGCGATTCAAGGTTCGGTCCTGTCGGGCGAGCGCAAGGACTTGCTGCTGCTGGACGTGACCCCGCTGTCGCTGGGTATCGAAACCCTGGGCGGCGTGATGACCAAGATGATCCACAAGAACACCACGATTCCGACCAAGTTCTCGCAAGTGTTCTCGACCGCTGACGACAACCAGCCTGCGGTGACCATCAAGGTCTACCAGGGTGAGCGCGAAATCGCTGCCGGTAACAAGGGCCTGGGCGAGTTCAATCTGGAAGGCATCCCGCCAGCAGCACGCGGTACGCCACAGATCGAAGTGACCTTCGACATCGACGCCAACGGCATTCTGCACGTGGGCGCGAAAGACAAGGCCACCGGCAAGGAAAACAAGATCACGATCAAGGCAAACTCCGGCCTGACCGAAGCGGAAATCCAGAAAATGGTGAAAGACGCTGAAGTCAACGCAGAAGAAGACAAGAAAGTGAAAGAACTGGCTGAGTCGCGCAACCAGGCTGACGCACTGGTGCACTCGACCCGCAAATCGCTGACCGAATACGGCGACAAGCTGGAAGCTGGCGAGAAAGAGAAGATCGAAGCTGCGATCACCGACCTGGAAGCCTCGATCAAATCGGGCGACAAGGCCGAGATCGACGCCAAAGTGGCAGCACTGTCGACCGCTTCGCAGAAGCTGGGCGAGAAGATGTACGCTGACATGCAGGCACAGCAGGCCGCTGGCGGTGCTGAAGGTGGCGCCCAGCCAGGCGCAGGCGCCGAGCAAGCCAAGCCACAGGACGACGTGGTCGACGCTGACTTCAAAGAAGTCAAAGACAGCAAGTAATCGTCATTCCCGCTGCGGCGGGAACGGCAAGCCGAGCCGTGTGGCCGTGTAAGCGGTACCGGCTCGGCTTTTTCGCATAAATCAGTACAGAATATAAGCAAGGTTCCGACAATATGGCAAAGCGTGATTTCTACGAGATACTCGGTGTAGCGAAAAGCGCCACCGAAGACGAGATCAAGAAGGCCTATCGCAAACTGGCCATGAAGTACCATCCGGACCGCAATCCGGACAGCAAGGACGCGGAAGAGAAATTCAAGGAAGTCAAAGAAGCCTACGAAATGCTGACCAATCCGGAGAAGCGCGAGGCGTATGACCGCTATGGTCACGCCGGCGTGGATCCCAACATGGGCGGCGGCGGTGGCTTCGGTGGTGGCGCGGGCGGTTTCGGCGACGCCTTTGGCGATATCTTCGGCGACATCTTTGGCGGTGGCCGCGGCCGCAGCCAGGGTCCGCAGGTGTACCGTGGCGCCGACCTGCGCTACAACCTGGAGATCACGCTGGAACAGGCAGCGCATGGTTTCGACACCACCATCCGCGTGCCGTCGTGGGACAAGTGCGACACCTGCCACGGTACCGGCGCCAAGCCAGGCACCTCGCCGGTGACCTGCTCGACCTGCGCCGGCCATGGCCAGGTCCGCATGCAGCAGGGCTTCTTCAGCATCCAGCAGACCTGCCCGAAATGCCACGGCACCGGCAAGATCATTCCTGAGCCATGCGCCGCATGCTCGGGCCAGGGCCGCATCAAGCGCAACAAAACGCTGGAAGTGAAGATCCCGGTCGGTATCGACAACGGCATGCGTATCCGCTCGTCCGGCAACGGCGAACCGGGCACGAATGGCGGGCCGTCAGGCGACTTGTACGTGGAAATCCACATCAAGCCGCACCAGGTGTTCCAGCGCGAAGGCGACGACCTGCACTGCGAAATGCCGATCTCGTTTGCCAAGGCAGCGCTGGGCGGCGAAATCGAAGTGCCGACCTTGTCTGGTAAAGTAGCGTTTACGATCCCTGAAGGCACCCAGTCGGGCAAGACCTTCCGCCTCAAGGGCAAGGGCATCAAAGGCGTGCGTTCCGGCTTCGCGGGCGACCTGTTCTGCCACGTGGCAGTCGAGACGCCGGTCAAGCTGACCGACAAGCAGAAAGATCTGCTGCGCGACTTTGAAAAATCGACCACGGAAGGCGGCGCCAAGCATAGCCCGCAGACCAAAACCTGGCGCGACAAGGTGAAGGACTTTTTTGAGTAAGCAATGAGTCACTTCGCTGTCACGTGTGATTGGTAATATCAAGACCGCCGCGCTGCCTTTTCGGGCAGACCGGCGGTCTCTTTATGTACGAGAGGAGCATCATGGAAAGTCTGAAAAACAGCACGTCCCCCCTGCGCAACCTGCTGGAGAACAACCGCCGCTGGGCGGAGTCGGAAGTCGAACGCGACCCCGAGTTCTTCAAACGCCTGGCCAACCAGGCCGCACCGGAATACCTGTGGATCGGCTGCTCCGACAGCCGCGTACCGGCCAACGAACTGCTGGGCCTGGCGCCGGGCGATGTCTTCGTTCACCGCAACATCGCCAACGTCGTGGTGCATTCGGACCTGAACTGCCTGTCCGTGCTGCAGTTCGCGATTGAGGTGCTGAAGGTCAAACACGTCATTATCGTTGGCCACTACGGCTGCAAAGGCGTGCATGCCGCCATGACCGGTACCCGCGTCGGCCTGGTCGACAACTGGCTGCGCCACGTCCACGACGTCAATCAGAAGCACGAACGCTACCTGGGCAGCGTGGTCAACGAGCAGAAGCGCTCCGAGCGCCTGGTAGAACTGAACGTGGTCGAGCAGGTGACCAACGTCTGCGCCACCACTATCGTGCAGGACGCCTGGGACCGTGGCCAGGACCTGACCGTGCACGGCTGGGTCTATGGCATCAACGACGGCAAGCTGCAAGACATGGGCATCGCCGTCAGCGCCCTCGACCAGCTGTCCCCGGCAGTCCAGCAACGCCTGGCAAAGTACGACACTGTCACTGCCTGATTAAGCCGTACAGCCACCCCAAAAGGTCAGGGTCTGACCCCGTACAGGGTCAGACCCTTGGTCGCCGCAGTGCGGGTTGGAACGATGCCCGCACGCTGACCGTATATCGATATCAGATAAGCTTCGTTTTCTAAATAAGGATGGCGGCATAGACTGTATTGCACATATTTCTCAAGGTGTGTGCCATGGCTGCCGTTCTGCAGGATTCGTTTCAGATTGAGTTGTTCGACGCACCGCTCGGTGCGGAGGTTATCGGGCTGGATCTGAACCGCTCGCTGCCGCCGCGGGAGTTCCAGCGTATCCATGAGGCGCATCTGGATCACCACTTGCTGGTGTTCCGCGACCAGCGCATCACGCCACAGCAGCAAGTGGATTTCAGCCGCCGTTTCGGGCCGCTGCAGATCCATGTGCTGCGCAATTTCCAGCTGGCCTCCCAGCCGGAAGTCCTCATCATTTCCAACATCATCGAGAACGGCAAACCGCTCGGTCTCGGTGACGCCGGCCATTTCTGGCATTCCGATCTGTCGTACAAGGAAAAGCCCAGCCTCGGTTCGATGCTGCACGCGCAGGAACTGCCGCTGGAAGGTGGCGATACGCTGTTCGCCAATATGCATTTGGCATACGACACGCTGCCAGTCGCCTTGCGTCACGCGGTGCAGAACGCGCGCGCCGAGCACAGTTATCTGGCGCAGTACGAAGCGCTGCGCCGCCGCAGCCCATTCCGCCCGGCGCTGACGCAGGCGCAGATCGATGAGGTGAAGCCGGTCGTGCATCCTGTCGTACGCACGCATCCGGAGACGGGCCGCAGAGCCCTGTTTGTCAGCGAGCACTTCACCACGCGCGTGATCGGCCTGCCCGAAGATGAAAGCCGCGCGCTGCTCGATGAGCTGTTCGCGCACAGCGTCAAGCCGGAGCATGTGTACCGCCACCGCTGGGCGCCGCATGACTTGGTGTTCTGGGATAACCGCTCGCTGATGCATCTGGCAGGCGGCACGCCGGACCATCTGCGCCGCAAGCTCTATCGCACCACTATCGAAGGCGACGTGCCTTTCTAATTCACCGAGGATCTCCATGTTCAGACGCACCGCCGCCGTACTTGCCTTGAGCCTTGCCTTCGCCGCACCTGCGCAGGCGGAGGGCCGCATCCGTATCGCCGAACAGTTCGGCATCGTGTACCTGCTGCTGAACATCGCCCAGGACCAGCAGCTGATCGAGAAGCAGGGCAAGAAGCTGGGCGTCGATATCACGGTGGAGCGCACGCAGTTGTCCGGCGGCTCAGCGGTGAACGATGCGCTGCTGTCGGGCGCTATCGATATCGCCGGTGCAGGTGTTGGTCCGTTGCTGACCATCTGGGACCGCACCAATGGCAAACAGAATGTGAAAGGCGTAGCTTCGCTGGGTAGCTTCCCGTACTACTTGGTCAGCACCAATCCGAAAGTGAAATCGATTGCGGACCTCAGCGAGAAGGATCGCATTGCGCTGCCGGCAGTGACGGTATCCGTGCAGTCGCGCATCCTGCAGTACGCCGCGGCCAAGCAGTGGGGCGAAAAGGAGTTTGCGCGCCTGGATAAATTTACGCAGACCTTGCCGCACCCGGATGCCACGGCGGCCGTGATTGCAGGCGGTACGGAGATCAACGGCCATTTTGGCAATCCACCGTATCAGGAGCAGGAGCTGGCCGGCAATCCGAATGCGCACATTGTGCTGAACTCCTACGATGTGCTGGGCGGCCCGAGTTCGGCCACCGTGCTGTATGCAACCGAGAAGTTCCGCAACGAGAATCCGAAGACCTATCGCGCCTTCACCGCCGCGCTGGCGGAAGCCGCGCAGTATGCGACCAAAAATCCTGAGGGCGCTGCCGACACCTATCTGCGCATCAGCAAGAGCAAGGTAGACCGCGAGCTGCTGCTGAAGATTATCAAGAACCCGCAAGTGCAGTTCAGCGTCGCGCCGCAGAATACCTACAGCCTCGCACAGTTCCTGTACCGCGTTGGGGCAATCAAGAAGCAGCCGGCCAGCTGGCGCGAGTACTTCTTTGAAGACCCGGTGATTGTGCAGGGATCATGAGCCTGCAAATTGTCAGCCCTACTGGCGGCATCGCACCGTTGCTGCGTGCCGATGGCGTGAGTCTGGAGTATGGTCACACGCGCGCCACGCATGACGTCAGCTTCGATGTGTACCGCGGCGACCGCTTCGTACTGCTTGGCCCTTCGGGTTGCGGCAAGTCCTCGCTGTTGAAGGCGGCGGCGGGCTTCGTCAAGCCTGCCGCTGGCAGCATTACCATCAATGGCGCGCAGGTGCTTGGGCCGGGGCCGGACCGCATGGTCGTGTTTCAGGAGTTCGACCAGCTGCCGCCGTGGAAGACGGTGCTGGAGAACGTCATGTTCCCGCTGTTGATGGCCCGGCGCGTGAGCCGCCATGAAGCCGGCGAGCGCGCCGCGCACTGGATCGCCAAGGTGGGCTTGAGCGGCTTTGAACACGCGCATCCGCACACGCTGTCCGGCGGCATGAAGCAGCGCGTAGCGATTGCCCGTGCGCTGGCGATGCAGCCGGAAGTGCTGCTGATGGATGAGCCGTTCGCCGCGCTCGATGCACTCACGCGCCGCAAGATGCAGGAAGAACTGGGACGCTTGTGGGAAGAGCTGCGCTTTACGCTGCTGTTCGTCACGCATTCGATCGAAGAGGCGCTGGTGGTGGGCAACCGCATCCTGCTGCTGTCGCCGCATCCGGGGCAGGTGAGGGCGGAACTGAACAGCCATCAGTTCGATCTGGCCAGCGCGGGCAGCGCTGAATTTCAGGCGGCCACACAGCGCATCCACACGTTGCTGTTTGGTGAACGGCGCAGCGACACAGCGCCTGATCGCGGTGCGTCGCAGGCGGCGCATGGCCGGAGCGCCGCACCGTGAGCCTTGTCCTTGATCCACCGATCCGCCAGGAATACGAATACACGGTCGCCGCGCCGTCGTTGCGCGCTGCTGATCCTGCCCTGCCGCTGGCGCGCCGTGCATGGCAGCAGGGCTGGCTGCGCAAGACCTTTATCCTGATCCTGCTGGCTGCGTTGTGGGAGCTGATCGCCCGCTGGCAGGCGAATGACCTGCTGCTGCCAAGCTTCCTGCAAACCGGGCAGGCTTTCGTCGATGGCATCATCAGCGGTGAGCTGCTGGACCGTGTGCGTGTCTCGCTGAGCGTCCTGCTGCAAGGTTATGTGGCCGGCATCGCCGCCGCCTTTACGCTGACGGCACTGGCCGCGACCACCCGCATCGGCCGCGATTTGCTGGAGACGCTGACCACCATGTTCAATCCACTGCCGGCCATCGCCCTGCTGCCGCTGGCGCTGTTGTGGTTTGGGCTCGGCAAAGGCAGCCTGCTGTTCGTGATCGTGCATGCCGTGCTATGGCCGCTGGCGCTGGGGGGCTATGCGGGATTTCAGTCGGTGCCGGACACCTTGCGCATGGCTGGCCGTAACTACGGCTTGAGCGGCCTGCGGTTTGTGTTGCACATCCTGGTGCCGGCCGCACTGCCATCCATCCTGTCCGGCCTCAAGATCGGCTGGGCCTTCGCGTGGCGGACGCTGATCGCCGCCGAACTGGTATTCGGCACCACAGCGGGACAAGGGGGACTTGGCTGGTACATTTTCCAGAACCGCAATGAGCTGTACACCGATAAAGTCTTCGCTGGTCTGGCCGCCGTCATCCTGATCGGCCTGCTGGTGGAAAATGTGGTATTTCTTCCACTGGAAATGCTGACCGTGCGGCGCTGGGGCATGCAACGCTAGGCGATGAGCTGGCAGACTGCCGTTGTTCTGCCTTAGAATCTGGCCATGGACACCAAAACTACTGGTTTGATTCTTGCATGCAGCAGGGTCATCTGCCACTCCCATGCTTAAGCCGGCCATGCCCAATTTGCGGATTGTTGTCGTCAACACCGTCATTCACGATGAGGATGACGAGTCGCTGCACGCGCAGGCGGAGCGCGCGCGGGTGTTGCGCATCGGGCTGCTGGAGGCGGGCTATGACATCATCGCCTCGCTGCCGCCGGATATGTACCTGCCAGACCGCATCGCGCAGCTGCAGCCCGATATGATTATCGTGGACGCGGAATCCGATGCACGCGATGTGCTGGAGCATATCGTCATCGCCACCCGCGATGAACGCCGCCCCATTGTCATGTTCACCGAGAGCGAAGACGCGGAGAGCATGGAGGCGGCGGTGGCAGCGGGCGTCTCCGCCTACATCGTGGCCGGCTTGCAGAGCGAGCGTATCAAGCCGGTGCTGCAGGTGGCGCTGGCGCGCTTTAAACGCGAGCAGAAGCTGCTGGACGAGCTGTCCGATACCAAGAGCAAGCTGGCCGAGCGCAAGGTGATCGAAAAAGCCAAAGGCCTGCTGATGCAGCGCCAGGGCTTTACCGAAGACCAGGCCTATCAAAAGCTGCGCACCATGGCCATGAGCAAAAACCTCAAGCTGTCCGAGGTCGCCCAGCGCATCCTCGATGTGGAAGACCTGCTAGGCTGACCGGCGCACCCCAAAATGATGCACCGCGCAATTGCGGTGCATTTTTTTTGCCCACAGCCTGCCACTGCGCACCATTTCCCTCTGTGAGCCTGTTGGCACGGACATTGCATAACCGTATGCAGGCGCAATGATGCGCCGCTGCGCCTTGCCAACGGCGGTAAGGCCCACCAGACAATGACGTCTACCAATCATGAATGCGTTCGTGAGGGTAGGCGTTTTTTTTGGCCGATAGTGATAGTTATTGACGACTACAACGAGGGATAGCCATGGAATACAAAAAGCTCGATACACCACGCGCGTTACCACCCGGGACGGAAGCGGTGAATGTCACGCGCAGAAAAATTATTCATGGTGCAGGTCTGGTAGCGGGAGCGAGCATGTTGGGTTTGGCAACGGGGGGCGTATGGGCGGCAGGTTCGGACAAGCCGGAGAAAGAAGAAATCAAGATCGGCTTCATCCCGCTGACCGACTGCGCTTCCGTGGTCATGGCGTCGGTGCTGGGCTTTGACAAGAAGTATGGCGTGAAATTCGTATTGAGCAAAGAAGCGTCATGGGCCGGTGTGCGCGACAAGCTGGCCAATGGCGATCTGGATGCAGCCCATGTGCTATATGGCCTGCTTTATGGCGTCCAAATGGGCATCGGCGGCCAGAAGAAGGACATGGCAGTGCTCATGGGCCTCAATAACAACGGCCAGGCTATCACACTGTCGAAGAAGGTCGCGGACAAAGGCGGGGTTGACGGCCCGTCGCTGGCAAAGCTGATGCAGACCGATAAGCGTGAATACACTTTCGCGCAGACTTTCCCGACTGGCACGCACGCCATGTGGCTGTACTACTGGCTGGCGGCGAACGGCGTCAATCCACTCAAGGATGCCAAGGTCATCACCGTACCGCCACCGCAGATGGTGGCCAATATGCGCGTCGGGAATATGGATGGCTTCTGCGTGGGGGAGCCGTGGGGCCATCGCGCCATCATGGATGGTGTGGGGATTACTGCCGCCACCACGCAGGATATCTGGAAGGACCATCCGGAGAAGGTGCTGGGCTCCACGCTGGAATTCGCCAAAAAATATCCCAACACCTGCCGCGCCATGATGGCGGCGATACTTGAAGCAGGCAAGTGGATCGATGCCTCGCTGGCCAACAAGAACAAGATGGCTGAGGTCATCGCCGACAAGTCCTACGTCAACACCAGCAAGGATGCAATCGACCAGCGCATCATGGGCCGCTACCAGAATGGCCTGGGCAAGACCTGGGACGATCCTAACCATATGAAGTTCTACAACGACGGCGCGGTCAACTTCCCGTATCTGTCGGATGGCATGTGGTTCATGACCCAGCATCGCCGCTGGGGGCTGCTGAAAGACGATCCGGATTATCTGGCAGTGGCCACTGCGGTCAATCAGATCGATCTGTACAAGGATGCCGCCGCCATGACCAAAACCCCTGTACCTAAGAGCCCTCTGCGTAGCTCGAAACTGATGGATGGTTCCGTATGGGACGGCAAGAATCCCAAAGCATTTGCCGCCTCGTTCAAGATCAAAGCCTGATAACAGGAGAGTGCCATGAACGCCATGCTGAAACCTGACAGCGTTGAAACGCTGGTCACCGACGCAGTGCCTGCGGCATCCCCGCCATCCCGCCGCCCACGCCGGCCGCTTGCGGTGAACGGTGCGGCGCGTGTGCGCAAACAGGTCTCTGCCACCGTTATGAAAATTGTCGCGCCGCTGGTGGGCGCGGCGTTGCTGGTGCTGGTCTGGCAGCTGATCACGGTAAATAACGCACAGTTCCCGACGCCAGCTGTCACGCTGGACGAAGCCGTGAAGCTGTTCTCCGATCCCTTCTACCGCAAAGGCCCGAATGACCAGGGCATAGGCTGGAACTTGCTGGCGTCCTTGCAGCGCGTGGGCGTGGGCTTTGGGCTCGCTGCGCTGGTGGGCATTCCGCTGGGTTTCCTGATCGGCCGCGTGCAGTTTGTCGGCGCCATGTTCGGCCCCATTATCAGCCTGTTGAAACCGGTGTCGCCGCTGGCCTGGCTGCCGATAGGGCTGCTGGTGTTCAAGTCCGCCAACCCTGCTGCCATCTGGTCTATTTTCATTTGCTCGATCTGGCCCATGATTATCAACACGGCGGTGGGCGTGCAGCGTGTGCCGCAGGATTACATGAACGTGGCCCGGGTACTCAACCTGTCCGAGTGGAAGGTGCTGACCAAAATCCTGCTGCCTTCGGCGCTGCCCTACATCCTGACGGGTGTACGTCTGTCGATCGGCACCGCGTGGCTGGTGATCGTCGCCGCCGAGATGCTGACCGGCGGTGTCGGCATCGGTTTCTGGGTGTGGGATGAGTGGAACAACCTGAATGTCCCGCACATCATCATTGCCATCGCCGCCATTGGCATGGTGGGCTTGCTGCTGGAGCAGGCGCTGATGGCGCTGGCCCGGGCCTTCACCTACGAACAGGTATCCAACTAGGGAGTACGATCATGGACGAATCCAGATTCATCGATATCGAAGGCGTGGAGATGATTTTCCATACGAAGAAAGGCGTGTTCCACGCACTGCGCGAGATTGATCTGAAAGTGGCCAAGGGAGAATTCATTACGTTGATTGGCCACTCGGGCTGCGGCAAATCGACCCTGCTGAATCTGGTCGCCGGTCTGCTGGAACCCAGCGATGGCGTGCTGCTGTGCGCCAACCGCGAGATCGCCGGACCATCGCCGGAACGCTCGGTGGTATTCCAGAACCACTCGCTGCTACCCTGGCTGACCTGCTACGAAAACATCCATCTCGGCGTGGAACGCGTATTCGGCAAGACCGAATCGCGCAAGCAGCTGCGCGAACGCACCTTGCAGGCGCTGGCGCTGGTCGGTTTGTCGCAAGCGGAAAGCAAGCGGCCCAATGAAATCTCGGGCGGCATGAAACAGCGTGTCGGCATCGCCCGCGCGCTGGCGATGGAGCCGAAAGTGCTGCTGATGGATGAACCATTCGGCGCACTGGATGCACTGACGCGCGCCCATCTCCAGGACGAACTGTTGAAGATCGTCGCTGCCACCAAGTCCACCGTCGTGATGGTGACGCACGATGTCGACGAAGCGGTGCTGCTGTCGGACCGTATCGTCATGATGACCAACGGCCCGGCTGCGACCATAGGCGAAATCGTCGATGTCCAGCTGGAGCGACCACGCGACCGTGTGGCGCTGGCTGCGGACTCGCGATACATGGCATACCGTACGACGGTCCTAGAGTTCCTGTATCGAAAACAGGCACATCCAGCACAAGCCGCGTGAAGAGAACCGGGTTGTTGGCGATCAGCCGTGAGCAGCCACGGTCACGTGGAAACTGCAGCCCCCATCGGCTGGACGGTTGAATATTGTCACATAAATAGTTCTGAATTTGGCAATTCAGGCGTACGTCATGGATGAGTAAATCAAGGCATGATGATGCGCGTTATGAATTCTGCCCAACTTCACCATGCGAAATGCTGCCCATTTACTGATTGCTTCCATCTTGCTGGCTGGTTGCTCAAAGCAACCTCCAGCCGCTCCGCCGTCTGTGAAACCCGCTGCCAGCCGTGACGATGCGTTGATGCAGGCAGTCTTTAACAAAGACATCGTCGAACACGAAGGCCAGTTTTATAAGATGTCGCACCTCGCCGACATGGATTTGCCTGATGGCCGCACGGTATTGATCGTCAACGGTTCGCCAGTCACCGAAAAAGGCGAAGACGATGCGTATAACGCCACGCCGGGCATGCTCAGCGCCTACCTGCTTCAACGCACAAACGACGGCTGGAAAGTCCGCCAGCGCCGGTTAAACCTGGATCAGATAGGTTCGAATGGCCAGGCGGGGGCGGTCAAATGGATCACGCTGGGACCGGGCAAGCCGGGCTTTATGGTGTCCGCGTTCTATAGAGGACAGGGCCTTTCCACGTCCAGCGCTGCAATCTATGACGTGAGCGGCGAGATACGCAGCCTGGGTGGTTTTAGCACCAGTTCAGACAACGGCGACGCCTGCCTGCCGGAGACCGCACAGTGCTGGGCGATCGAGAGCAGCATCCACGTAGACGCGGAACCACAGGCCTCCGGCTACAATGACATGCTGGCAGACTTCACCGACAAACGCTACACAGTGGAAGAGGGGAAAAACGAATTACAGGTCAAGAGCCATGTCAAACAGCGCGCCCGCTATCATTTTGACGGCACAAAATATGTGCTCATATCTGGCGAGAATCCAATCAACAGCGTTAACTGATCGATGAAATATCTTCCGATGTACACCTTGTCCGCGGTCATTGCGCTGGTCGCATGTTCGCGTCACGAAAAACCGGCGGCAGTGCCTGCCCCCGCCGCCAGCGCATCGGCAGCGGCGGCACCGGCGTCTGCTGCGAAGTCCCGCGATGCGGAACTGATGCGTGCCGTCTTTGGCGACAGCTACGACGCACAGAAGCGCAGCGCGCTGGCGACGATACTGGTCGAGGGGGCCGAAGCACCTCATCTGATGACACTGAACGCCAGCACCGATCTGCCCGATGGCCGCACCGTCATGATCGTCAACGGCGCACAGGCCGACGAAGAGGGCAACGACACAGCTGGTCACGTCACACCCGGCATTCTGAATGTGTACCTATTACGCCATACGGACTCGGGCTGGAAAGTACTGGAACGTCGCGAGGGTGTCGACGATTTGGGTTCAGACGGCCAAATCGGCTCAGTCGAGTGGGTCACGCTGGCGCCGGGGAAGTCCGGCTTCATCGTTTCCCATGGCGGTATCTGGCAGGGCTACTGGATCCAATATGCGGTGATTTTCGACCTGGACGCCGGCGTGCGCAGCCTGGGGAGCTTCAAGGAAGGTTCCGGCAACGAAGGTGCCTGCGGTCCCACCACATCCGAATGCTGGGCGACCGAAGGCAAGATCACCTTCGCATCAGAGGCGCAGCCGAGTGGCTACCGCGATATCGTCGTGAACTTCAACAACAAGCGCTACACCGTCAAGGAAGACAAAGACGGCTCGTTTGTCGAACAGGTGCAAAGCAATACCAAATCAAGCGCCCGCTATCATTTCGATGGCAAAGCCTACGTGCTGGCCGCCGGCACCAACCCCGTGCAAGACATCTGAGCTTACTGCCACTCACCTTTCTCTTCAAGGATGACCTTCTTGCCTTGGGTGACGGATAGCTCGCCGCCTTCAAACACCTTGTAGCTGGTTTTGCCGTTGCGGAATTCATAGCCCAGGAAGCGGCATGGCGTCACGCCGTCCGCGCACAGGGTGTGCATGGTTTTTCCACGCAGCTTGATGCTCTTGCCGGTCTTCTTGCTGGTGCCGGTATAGCTGACGTCATCGCAGCTGACGTTGCCTTCCTCGCAGTTGACTTTGATGTCAATGACAAAGGACGGTGTGGTCAGCGTATCTGCACGGGCTGGCAGCAGGCCGAACGCCAGGGCCATGCCTACTAAAAGACGTTTCATAAATTCTCCCAGGTTGTTGTTGCATTGTACAGAACAGCCCCGGATTGGAATGCCTGCTACGATGGTTCTTTCACCGGGGAGGTGATATGTCAATTTACCGCCGAGAAGGCCAACGGGCGTTTGCCGAATTTGCCAGCGCGCTGGCGGAAGAGCATGCCGCAGCCCACGAGCTGGCGCAATGCGCCAAGATCGATGCCTACAATCTGGTCGCCCGGGACGTATTCACGCGATTGGTTGCAGCCCATGACAAGACCAGCGCCGCCTTTGCGCGGATCGAATGTTTCAGAATATCGGGGGACTTATGACTGCACTGGTACGTTTGCTGATGACCGAACAATATCGCCTGCGGCGCGAAGAACTTGCTGTGAAACCCGAAAATCAGGCGCTGCCCACGCCCACCGGCGTTGAACGCGCGCTGGACGAGGCGCTGGATGAAAGCTTTCCGGCCAGCGACCCGGTAGCGATCTCGATTACCCGAACGCCGAATCGTCCGGCATAGCACGCGTCGCACCGATAGCGTGCAGGCACGCACCGCAACATCGCACGGCGCCATGCCGCTGCGTGCTCTTTATCTTGGTCCTCCCTCTGTCGCAGCACATCCAGCCTCTGGCACGGCTCTTGCAACGTAGTTGAGCAAGAGGTCAACGGCGATCTCCCGCAGTACACGAATTCATCGCTGGTCCAAGGACGGACTGGCAGGACAACGGCGTCCGCGCAACCCGGTCTTTGAGACCCGGTTGCGCGGACGCCTTTTTGTTTTCTGAACGGGATAAAAAAAATGGCCAGCAAAGCTACCAGCATCAAGCTCTTATCGATTTCAACGCCTCAGATGCGGGCGTTCCACTTGACCTGGATGGCGTTCTTCATCTGCTTCTTCGCCTGGTTCGCCTGCGCGCCGCTGATGCCGGTGATTAAAGGTGAATTCGGCCTGACGCCAGCGCAGATCGCCAACATCAATATCGCCGCCGTTGCCGTCACCATCCTGGTACGCCTGATTGTTGGCCCGCTATGCGATCACTTCGGTCCACGCAAAGCATATACGGGCTTGCTGCTGCTGGGCTCCATTCCGGTGATCGGGGTCGCCTTCGCACAGAGTTATGAGAGCTTCCTGTTCTTCCGTCTCGCGATCGGTGCTGCTGGCGCCAGCTTCGTCATCACGCAGTACCACACCTCGGTGATGTTCGCGCCGAAAGTGGTGGGCACTGCCAATGCCGCTGCCGCCGGCTGGGGCAATGCCGGCGGCGGTGTCGCCCAAGCCGCCATGCCGTTGCTGATGTCCGCCATGGTGATGCTGGGCGTGACCGAAACGCTGGGCTGGCGCGCAGCCCTGGTCGTGCCGGGCGTGCTGATGATCGTCATGGCCTTCGTCTACTACAACTTCACGCAGGACTGCCCGCAAGGTAACTACAAAGAGCTGCGCGCTGCGGGCGTGGCCATTGAAGGTGGCAAGAAAGGCGGCTGGTCTTCGTTCAAACTGGCTGCCGCCAACTACCGCGTATGGCTGCTGTTCATCACTTACGGCGCCTGCTTCGGTATCGAGATCTTCATTCACAACATCGCCGCGATTTACTATGTCGATCATTTCAAACTGACGCTGGCACAAGCCGGCATGGCAGCGGGTTCCTTTGGTCTGCTGGCGCTGTTCGCGCGGGCATTGGGCGGCTGGGCGTCCGACAAATTCGCCGCTGGCGGCAACCTGAATAACCGCGTCATCCTGCTGTTCGTGCTGATGCTGGGCGAGGGGGCTGGCCTGCTGATGTTCGCGCACGCAGGCAATGCCGTACTGGCCATCGCCGCCATGCTGTTCTTCGGCCTCTTCACCCACATGGCCTGCGGCGCGACTTACGCCGTGGTGCCTTTCATTGACAAGCGCGCCCTCGGTGGCGTGGCCGGTATCATCGGCGCGGGCGGCAATGTCGGCGCAGTCGCTGCCGGCTTCCTGATGAAAGGCCTGGGCGATACCCAGCAGACGCTGAGCATCCTTGGTGTGCTGGTCGCCATCTCCGCACTGTGTGCGCTGGCTGCGCGCTTCAGCAGCGTCACCGTACAAGAAACCGCCATCGCCACCGCCTGAAGGAGCCGCATCATGAAAATTATCGTTATCGGTCATGGCATGGTTGGCCACAAATTCCTGGAAAGCCTGGCGAACAGCGGTGCCGGCAATCTGCAAGTGACGATATTGTGCGAAGAGCCACGTCCTGCTTACGACCGCGTACACCTGTCCGAATTCTTTTCGGGTAAAAGCGCCGAAGACCTGTCGCTGGTAAAGCCAGGCTTCTTCGACCGCACTGATATGGTGCTGCGCCTGAATACCCGTGCCACCGACATCGATACCAAGGCAAAGACAGTCACCATCGCCGATGGCAATGTACTGGGCTACGACAAACTGGTCATCGCTACCGGTTCCTTCCCATTCGTGCCACCGCTGCCGGGCAAGGATCGCCAGGACTGCTTTGTCTACCGCACCATCGAAGACCTGGAAGCGATGCTGGAATGCGGCAAGCGCGCCAGGACCGGCGTGGTGATCGGCGGCGGCCTGCTGGGGCTTGAATGCGCCAAAGCGCTACGCGACATGAAGCTGGCGACGCACGTCGTCGAGTTCTCGCCGCGCCTGATGGCTGTGCAGGTGGACGACCACGGCGGCCGTGTGCTGCGCCGTAAAATCGAAGAGCTGGGCGTCACCGTTCATACCGGGAAAAATACCACCGCCATCGTCGATGGCGCCGAAGCCACGCACCGCATGGAGTTTGCCGACGGCGGCCATCTGGAAGCCGACATGATCGTATTCTCGGCCGGTATTCGTCCGCGCGACATGCTGGCGAAAGAAGCGGGCCTCGCCGTCGGCCCGCGCGGCGGCATTGAGATCAACAACAACTGCGTCACCTCCGATCCGGACGTCTACGCGATTGGCGAGTGCGCGCTGTGGGGCGGCATGATTTTCGGCCTGGTCGCGCCGGGCTATGAAATGGCGCGCGTCGCCGTCAGACACCTGCTGGGCGAAGCGGCAGAATTTGCCGGCGCCGACATGAGCACCAAGCTGAAACTGATGGGCGTGGACGTTGCGTCCATCGGCGACCCGCACGGCAAGGAAGAGGGTAGCCATGCTTATCAGTTCATCGACGAGCGCAAACAGATCTACAAGAAGATCGTGGTGTCCAGCTGCGGCAAATACCTGCTGGGTGGAGTGATGGTTGGCGACGCCAGCGAATACGGCACGCTGCTGCAAATGATGCTGAACAGGATCGAGCTGCCGGAATCGCCGGAGTTCCTGATCCTGCCGCAGTCCGATGGCGCGGCCAGGCCAGCGCTGGGCGTGGATGCATTGCCGGATTCTGCACAGATCTGCTCCTGCAATAACATCTCCAAAGGCGCGCTGTGCGCTGCGGTGGCGAACGGCGCCTGCACCATCGGCGAACTGAAAAGCTGCACCAGCGCCGGTACCGCATGTGGCGGTTGCGTCCCACTGGTCACGCAAGTGATGAAAGCCGAGATGAAGAAGCAGGGCATGGAAGTGAACAACCATGTCTGCGAACATTTCGCCTACTCGCGTCAGGAGCTGTTCCATCTGATTAAAGTCGGCCAGATCAAGTCTTTCAGCGACCTGCTGCACAAACACGGTAAAGGCCTGGGCTGCGACGTTTGCAAACCGCTGGCCGCCAGCATTCTGGCCACCGTGTACAACGACTTCGTGCTGAAGAAGGAACACGCCAGCCTGCAAGACACCAACGACTACTTCCTTGGCAATATCCAGAAGGACGGCACCTATTCGGTCGTGCCACGCATGCCCGCTGGCGAGGTTACGGCGGATGGCCTGATCGCTGTCGGCCAGGTCGCCAAGAAGTACGGCCTGTACACCAAGATCACCGGTGGCGCCCGCGTGGACCTGTTCGGCGCCCGCGTTGAACAGCTGCCGCTGATTTGGGAAGAGCTGATTGCAGCGGGCTTCGAGTCCGGGCACGCTTACGGAAAATCGCTGCGGACGGTGAAGTCCTGCGTCGGCTCGACCTGGTGCCGTTACGGCGTTGATGACTCCATCGGTCTGGCGATTGAACTGGAAAACCGCTACAAGGGCCTGCGGACACCGCACAAGATCAAGTTCGGCGTCTCCGGCTGCACCCGCGAGTGCGCGGAAGCACAAGGCAAGGACGTCGGCGTCATCGCCACCGAAAAGGGCTGGAACCTCTACGTCTGCGGCAATGGCGGCATGAAGCCACGCCACGCGGAGCTGCTGGCGACCGAGCTGGATAAGGCCACGCTGGTCAGGTACATCGACCGCTTCCTGATGTTCTACAGCCGCACCGGCGACCGCCTGCAACGCACCAGCACCTGGCGCGAGAATCTTGAAGGCGGGCTGGATTACCTCAAGCAGGTGGTGGTGCAGGACAAGCTGGGCATCGGCGCCGAGCTGGAAGCCGATATGCAGCACGTGGTCAATACCTACGCCTGCGAGTGGAAAGAAGCGGTCGAGAATCCGGAAACCCGCAAGCGCTTCCGTCACTTCGTCAACAGTGACAAAGGCGATGAGAACGTGCTGTTCATGGAGGAGCGTGGCCAGATTCGTCCAGCCACCATTGAAGAACGCAAACGCGTTATCCCTATCGCAGTCAAGGCAGCTTAAGGAGAAGACCATGCATCGTGATATTCAAACCGATCACTGGATCGCCGTGTGTGACCTGGACGATATCGTGCCTAACACCGGCGTGTGTGCCTTGCTGAACGAAGCACAGGTGGCCGTGTTCCATGTGGACGATGGCGGCCCGCGTGTATTCGCCATCGATAACTACGATCCGAATTCCCAGGCCTCGGTGCTGTCGCGTGGCCTGGTCGGCTCGCTTGGGGAGCGTATTGTCGTGGCGTCGCCAATCTACAAGCAGCACTTCGACCTGCAAACAGGCGAGTGCCTGGAAGCGCCCGAGTATTCCGTTGGTACTTATCCTGTCCGCATCGACGGCGGCAAAGTCTGGGTCGGTCTATGAAACCCGCGCTGGTCGTGATCGGCAACGGCATGGCCGGCATGCGTACGGTCGAGGAGCTGTACAAGCTTGCGCCGGATATGTACGACATCACGGTGTTTGGCGCCGAGCCGCACGGTAATTACAACCGCATCCTGCTGTCGCCAGTGCTGGCGGGCGAGAAGAGCATTGACGACATCATGCTCAACACGCGTGAGTGGTATGAACAGCACAACATCACGCTGCACGCCGGCGACCCGGTGACGCATATTGACCGCCGCCAGCGCATCGTGCGCGCCCGTTCCGGGCTGGAAGTGCGCTACGACCGTTTGCTGATCGCCACCGGCTCCAAGCCTTTCATCATTCCTGTGCCCGGCCACCAGTTGAACGGTGTGCTGGCCTTCCGCGACATTCAGGATGTCGAGAAGATGCTGGCGATGGCGCGCAATCACCGCAATGCTGTCGTTATCGGCGGTGGCCTGCTGGGACTGGAGGCGGCAAATGGCTTGCAGCGTCAGGGCATGAGCGTCACCGTGATCCATGTGACCGATACGCTGATGAACCAGCAGCTCGACAAACCTGCCGCGCTGCTGCTGCAAAAAACGCTGGAAGCCAAGGGGCTCAGGTTCATGATGGGCGCGCAGACGGAAGAAATCCTTGGCCTGGACCGCGTAACAGGTGTGCGCTTCAAGGATGGCACGGAGATTCCTGCGGACCTGGTTGTCATGACTGCGGGCGTACGCCCGAACATTGAGCTGGCCAAATCCGCTGGTCTGCACTGCGAACGCGCGATTGTGGTTGACGACACGCTGCAAACCTACGATCCGCGCGTCTATGCGGTTGGCGAATGCGTGCAGCACCGCAGCGCTACCTTTGGCCTTGTGGCGCCAATCTGGGACCAGACCCGCGTATGCGGCGCGCACCTCGCCGGTGCCGGCGTTCGTCGCTATGTCCAATCGACGTCGCCAACCCGCTTGAAGGTGACGGGCGTGGAGCTGTACTCGGTGGGGGACTTCATCGGTGGCGAGGGCAGCGAAGACCTGGTGCTGCGCGACGCCCGCCGCGGTGTCTACAAGCGGCTGGTACTGAAAGATAACCGAGTCACTGGCGCCGTGCTGTATGGCGATGTCAAGGACGGGCCGTGGTACTTCAACCTGATCCAGAACCGCAGCGACATCACACCAATCCGGCAGACCCTGTTATTTGGCGAAGCCCTGTCCACCCGGGCTGCCTAGAACCAAAGCGAGAAGCATCTTGAACCTGTCTACCGACCATCTGGCTGTCCGTACCACCTGTGCCTACTGCGGCGTGGGCTGCGGCGTGCAAGCCACGCCAAAGGACGACGGCAGCTTCGCCATTGCAGGCGACAAGCTGCATCCGGCGAATAAAGGGCGCCTGTGCGTCAAAGGCTCGGCATTGGGCGAGACGGTCGGCCTGGAAGGCCGTCTGCTGTACCCACAGCTGCGCGAGGCCGATGGCCTGCGCCGCGTATCGTGGGATGAAGCGCTGGACAAAGTCGCTGGCGAATGGCGGCGCATCATCGCCGAACATGGCCCCGATGCGGTCGCGCTGTACGTTTCCGGCCAGCTGCTCACCGAGGACTATTACGTCGCCAATAAGCTCATGAAGGGCTACGTCGGCAGCGCCAATATCGACACCAACTCGCGCCTGTGCATGTCGTCCGCCGTGGCGGGCTACAAGCGCGCGTTCGGCGAAGACCTGGTGCCGGTCTGCTACGATGATCTGGAGCTGGCCGATCTGGTCGTGCTGGTCGGCTCCAATACTGCATGGTGCCACCCGATCCTGTTCCAGCGCATCCTGAAAGCCAAAGAAGCGCGGCCGGAAATGAAGCTGGTGGTGGTCGATCCACGCCGCACCGCGACCTGCGAGCTGGCGGACCTTCACCTGCCCGTGAAAGCCGGTACCGACGTGTGGCTGTTCAATGGCTTGCTGAGTTATCTGTCGCGCATCGGTGCTGTCGATCCGCGCTTCATCGAGCAGCATACCAACGGCTTCGAAGCAGCGCTCGACGTCGCCCACGCAGACTGCGCCGATCCGGCCGTGGTGGCAAAGATCTGCCGCATCGAGCTGCCGGTGCTGATGGAGTTCTACGAACTGTTCGCCGCCACGCGCAAAACCATCACCGCGTATTCGATGGGGGTGAACCAGTCGTCGGCAGGCACGGACAAAGCCAACGCCATCATCAACTGCCACCTGGTTGGTGGCCGTATCGGCAGGCCCGGCATGGGACCGTTCTCCATCACTGGCCAGCCGAACGCCATGGGCGGCCGTGAAGTCGGCGGGCTGGCCAACATGCTGGCGGCGCACATGGATCTGGAGCGTGCCGAACATCGCGATGTCGTGCAGACCTTCTGGGAGTCGCCAGCGATGGCAGACAAGGGCGGCCTGAAAGCGGTTGATCTGTTCAAGGCGATTGAGGACGGCAAGGTCAAATCGGTCTGGGTCATCGCCACCAATCCCGTCGTCAGCCTGCCCGACGCTGACCAGGTGCGCCGCGCGCTCGACAGGTGCGAGCTGGTGATCTCCAGCGATATCATGCAGGACACTGATACCACGGCCTATGCCGACGTCCTGCTGCCGGCGCTGGGCTGGGGCGAGAAGGATGGCACGGTGACCAATTCCGAACGCCGCATCTCACGCCAGCGCGCCTTTCTGCCCGCGCCGGGCGAAGCACTGCCAGACTGGAAAATCCTGTCGCTGTTCGCACAGCGTATGGGCTACAGCGGCTTTGATTTCTGCGGCCAGCACGGCGTGTTTGACGAACATGCGCGCCTGAGCGGTTTCCGCAACGCGGTTGGAGATGTCCCGCGCGCTTTCGATATGTCGGGCCTTGGCGGCCTGAATCAACGCCAGTACGATGAACTGGAGCCGACGCAGTGGCCGGTGCGCCGCACCGCCAACGGCGAGCTGCAAGTGGATGTGCGCCTGTTCGAAGATCATGTGTTCGCCCATACGGATGGCAAGGCACGCTTCATCGCCACCGTGCCGCGCCTGCCGAAACATGCCGTCAGCGAGGACTACCCGCTGTCGCTGAACACGGGTCGTGTGCGCGACCAATGGCACACCATGACCCGCACTGGAAAGTCCGCCACGCTGGCCGACCATATCGCTGAATCCTTTGTCGACATGCATCCGCAGGATGCGCTCCTGAGCGGCGTGCGTGACGGTGAACTGGCGCGCGTCACGTCGGAATGGGGCGCCATGGTGGCGCGCGTGCAGCACGGCGGCGGCATCCCGCGCGGCAGTGTATTCATCCCCATCCACTGGAACGGACAGAACGCGTCGGATGCCCGCGTGGGCGCGCTGGTTAATCCGGTCGTTGATCCTGTCTCCGGCGAACCGGAATTCAAACACACGCCGGTGCGCGTGGAGCAGTTCCGCGTCAACTGGCATGGTTTCATCCTGAGTCGCGACGCGGTGAACCTCGACAGCGTCGCCCACTGGACGCGCATTCAGGGTCGCGAGTTCGCGCGCTACGAACTCGCGGGCCGCAACACCGTCAAGGACTACAGCGGTTGGGCGCGCGGCCTGTTGGGTGTCGACGATCCCGATGCCGACTGGCTGGAGTACGAGGACAAGACCGCTGGCGTGTACCGTGCCGTGCACGTGGTGAACGACCGCATCGAACAATGTATTTTCATGTCGCCGCGCCAGGACATGCCATCGCGTGCCTGGCTGGCCAGCCTGTTCGTCAAAGAACAACTGAGTGAGATCGATCGCGTTGGCCTGCTGGTCGGCATGCCGGTGGAGAAGGGCGCGGATACCGGGCCTACCGTGTGCTCTTGCTTTGGCGTCGGCCGCAACACCATCTGCAACGCCATCCGCGAAAAGGATCTGAAGACGGTGCCGGAGGTGACAGCCTGCCTGAAAGCAGGCGGCAATTGCGGTTCCTGCGTCCCGGAGATCAAGAAGATACTGGTACAAACCCGCACGGAGGCAGCAGAAATAAGGTTGTGATTATGGTAAGCTAGGCCTGTCGATCGCTGGATCACAGAAAAAGAGCGCGCGCATGTCTATCCGTGAAAACTTCTCCGATGCTGATATGGACCAGTGGCTCAACGATAATCGAGTCACTGAAATCGAATGTCTGGTGCCTGATTTGACAGGCGTTGCACGCGGTAAGATTCTGCCGCGCGCCAAATTTACGCAGGACCGCGGCATGCGTATTCCGGAAGCGGTGCTGGGCATGACCGTCACCGGCAACTACCCGACCGAAGACCCGGCCTACGACCGCGCCATTTCCAACACGGACCGCGACATGATCCTGCGCGCGGACCCCGGCAGCATTACCACCGTGCCGTGGGCCATCGACCCCACCGCGCAGGTGATCCACGACTGCTATTTCGCCGACGGCACGTTGGTGGACTTCGCGCCGCGCTCCGTGCTGCGCCGTGTGCTGAAACTGTATGCGGACAAAGGCTGGACGCCAGTGGTGGGGCCGGAGCTGGAGTTCTATCTCACCGAAAAAAACATCGATCCCGATCTGCCGCTGAAAGCACCGATAGGCCGCAGCGGCCGTTCCGAAACCACGCGTCAGGTCTACAGCATCGACGCCGTCAATGAATTCGATCCGCTGTTTGAAGATATCTACGACTACTGCGCGCTCATGAATCTCGACGTGGACACGCTGATCCACGAAACCGGCGCGGGCCAGATGGGCCTTAACTTTCAGCACGGCGATGCAATGGCGCTGGCCGACAATGTGTTCTACTTCAAGCGCACCTTGCGCGAGGCGGCGCTCAAGCACCATATGTACGCCACCTTCATGGCCAAGCCGATGGCGGGAGAACCCGGATCGGCCATGCACGTGCATCAAAGCGTGAGCGACACCGCCACGGGCCGCAATATCTTCAACCTGCCGGACGGTTCGCCATCGCCGCACTTCCGCCACTATATCGGCGGCCTGCAGCGCTATACGCCAGCCGCGATGGCGATACTGGCGCCGTATGTGAACTCGTATCGCCGCATCGTGCGCCACACGGCGGCGCCTATCAACATCCAGTGGGGCATGGATAACCGCACCGTGGGCTTCCGCATCCCCATCTCCGGTGTGGAGCAGCGGCGCGTGGAAAACCGCATCATCGGCGCGGACGCCAATCCCTATCTGGCGATGGCGGTGACGCTGGCGTGCGGCTATCTGGGCCTGGTCGACCAGCTGGAGCCGACGCCCATGTACACCGGCAGCGCCTACGACCATTTATACGAGCTGCCGCAAGGCCTGCCGCAGGCGCTCACGCTGTTGCGGCAAGAGGACCGGCTGCGTGATGTGCTGGGCGAGCGCTTTATCGACGTCTACACCGCGATCAAGGAACTGGAACACCAGGAGTTCATGACGGTCATCAGCCCGTGGGAGCGGGAACACTTATTGCTGCATGTTTGAGCGCTGCCTTTATAATCACCGGTTCGGCAAATATTATTTTACTTTTTTAATAACATGACCATAGAGCGAGCTGCTGAACCTTTCCTCCTGATCCGCAACCTGGTTAAGGAATTCGACGGCGTCCGTGCCGTCAATGACGTCTCGGTCGCGATCAACAAGGGCGAAATCTTCGCACTGCTGGGCAGCTCGGGCTGCGGCAAGTCGACGCTGTTACGCATGCTGGCAGGCTTTGAGACGCCTACCTCCGGCAGCATTACGCTGGCCGGCCAGGACATCGTCAGCGTACCGCCATACCAGCGCCCTATTAACATGATGTTCCAGTCGTATGCGCTGTTCCCGCACCTGTCGGTCTGGGACAACATCGCTTTCGGCCTACGCCGCGACGGCCTGCCGAAGGACGAAATCGCATCGCGCGTGGAAAAGATGCTGTCGCTGGTGCAGCTGACCGAATACGCCAAACGCAAACCGCACCAGCTGTCGGGCGGCCAGCAGCAGCGCGTGGCGCTGGCGCGTTCGCTGGCCAAGCGTCCGCAGTTGCTGCTGCTGGACGAGCCGCTGGGCGCACTGGATAAGAAGCTGCGCGAGCGCACGCAGATGGAACTGGTCAGCATCATCGAAGAAGTGGGCGTGACCTGCGTGATGGTGACCCACGACCAGGACGAGGCCATGAGCATGGCCACCCGCATCGCCGTCATGAGCGCTGGCCGCATTTTGCAGGTTGGTGCGCCGGACGAGATCTACGAAACGCCGAATTGCCGCTTCGTTGCCGACTTTATCGGCAGCGTCAATCTGTTCAACGGCAGCGTCGCTGTCGATGAAGCGGACCACGTCATCATCGATACGCCGGAGGGCAAGCACTACGTCACCCACGGCATTACCGGCACCATGGGCATGCCGGTATCGGTGGCGGTGCGTCCCGAGAAGATCGCGCTGCAAACCGAAGCGCCAACGCAAGAGCAGCGCGCCAAGGCGGTGGAACACGGCTATAACTGCGTGCAGGGTGTGGTCAGTGGCATCGCTTACTTCGGCAACGAGACCAGCTATCACATCACGCTGGACAGCGGCATGGTGCTCAAGGTGTCGCGTACCAATGCGGCGCGTCACGATGAATCGGCACTCAAGCGCGATCAGCGCGTGTATGCATGGTGGGACGGCTCCGATGTCGTCGTGCTGACCCGCTAAGGCAGGCCGTGATGAACTTCCTCAAGAACCTGTTCAAGAATCCGGGCCGCAGCCTGGTGATCGGCGTGCCTTTCGTGTGGCTGTCGTTTGCCTTCCTGGTCCCGTTCCTGATTGTGCTGCGTATCAGCTTCACCGATCTGGATAGCAATGGTGGCAATCCTTTCGGCACGCTGATGACCGTGGCCGATGGTGTGCTGACGCTGAAAGTCAAAATCGCCAATTACCTGTTTATCGCAGAAGATGAGCTGTATGCGCTGACGTATCTGAACTCGCTCAAGTTCGCTGCGATTACTGCGGCGCTGTGCCTGATCATCGGCTATCCGTTCGCCTACTTCATGGCGCGCGCCAAGCCGACGCTGCGTCCGGTGCTGCTGATGATGGTGATGATGCCGTTCTGGACTTCCTTCCTGCTGCGTATCTACGCGTGGAAGGGCATCCTGGCCAACAACGGTATCCTCAACAGCTTCCTGATCGATATTGGCGTGATTACCGAACCGCTGCATCTGATGAACACGCAGTTCTCGCTCATCATCGGCATGGTGTACGCGTACCTGCCGTTCATGATCCTGCCGCTGTACGCCAACCTGGTGAAGATGGACCTGCGCTTCCTGGAGGCGGCGGCCGACCTGGGCGCAACGCCGTGGCAGACCTTCTGGCGCATCACCGTGCCGCTGTCGAAGTCGGGCATCATCGCCGGCACTATGCTGGTGTTCATTCCCGCCGTGGGCGAGTACGTGATTCCGGAACTGCTGGGCGGTCCTGAGACGCTGATGATCGGCCGCCAGCTGTGGGACGAATTCTTTACCAATAACGATTGGCCGCTGGCGTCTTCGGTGACGGTGGTGGTGATCCTGCTGATTCTTGTACCAATGGCGATCTTCAACAAATATCAGGCAGAGCAGGGAGGCCGTAAATGACCAACTTCCTGCAACGCTGGTTTGGGCGTGGCTGGCTGTCGCTCGGCTATCTGTTCCTGTACATCCCGATTGTGGTGCTGGTGGTGTTCTCGTTTAACAGCTCGCGCCAGGACATGGTGTGGAGCGGTTTCTCGACGCAGTGGTACACGGCGCTGCTGAGCGACCAGGAAATCATCAGCGGTTTTGGCCTGTCGCTGCGCATTGCGCTGCTGACGGCTTGCGGCTCGGTGATCCTCGGTACCTTTGCCGCCTTCGTGCTGGACCGCTATCAGCGCTTCGCCGGCCGCACGCTGTTCACTGGCATGGTGAGCGCACCGCTGGTGATGCCCGAGGTGATTATCGGCCTGTCGCTGCTGCTGATGCTGGTGTCGGTGCAGAAGATGTTCGGCTTCCCGGAGCGTGGCCTGGTCACCATCTGGCTGGGCCACACGCTGCTGGGCATGGCCTATGCTACCGTGGTGGTGCAATCGCGTTTGCAGGAGATGAACAAGTCGCTGGAAGAAGCGGCCATGGATCTGGGCTGCCGTCCGTTCCAGGTGTTCTTCCTGGTGACGCTGCCGAATATCAAGCAGGCGCTGGGTTCCGCATGGCTGCTGACGTTCACGCTGTCGCTGGATGATGTGGTGCTGTCGGCCTTCCTGTCCGGCCCTGGCTCGTCGACAATGCCGATCGTGATTTTCTCGCGCGCGCGCCTGGGCCTCGATCCACGCGTGAATGCGGTGGCGGCGCTGACGATTCTGGTAGTGTCGATTGGCGTGATCGCTTCCAGTCTGTACATCGCCCGCGCCGAGCGTCTGCGCCAGAAGCAGATCTCCAACGCCGCCAAGGGTTAATCCTTGTAACCCTGGCGATACTCCCAGAAGGCGCTGGCAATGAAGATTGCGGCGCCACACCACAGAACGGCGGGCAGCGCATTGATGCCCGCCGTTTGCATGAGCACTCCCGTCACCAAAGGTCCGCCGGCGCTGGTAATGCCCCAGCTGGCGTTGACCACCGCGCTGGCTGCAACCAGCGATTGGCCGTCGAAGCGCTCGCCGCAGGCGACCAGCGACAGCATATAGATCGCGCCAGCCACGGCGCCCAGCACCAGCAGCAGCGTCCACCACAGCCATGGCGTACCAGCAGCGAAAGGCAGTATGGGCAGCAGTACGCAGACGGCGATGCCACAGCCGATGTGCACCTTGCGGCGGCCCACATGGTCGGCCAGCCAGCCGAAGGCGAATTGCAGGGCCGTGTCGCCGACCAGTACCACGGTGGCCGACAGTACCGCCAGTTCGGTCGCTATGCCGTGGCGCATGGCGTACAGCGGCAGCAGGCTGAGTGCCACCGTGTCGAACATGGCGAAGAACGCGGCGCCAATGGCGATCATCCACATGCGCGGCAGGATGCGCTGCCAAGCAACCGGTGGTTCGTCTTTGTCGCCGTGCGCGCCGCCGCTAATCAGCAGCATGCCGGGCAGGGCAAGCAGGAACAGCGCGCCACATGATGCAAATGGCGGTACGCTGCCGCTCAGGCCCGCCACCATGGCGGGACCGATCAGCTGGAATAGCGTGAATGCCGTGGTGTACATCGCCACCACGCGCCCGCGAGAATTCTCCGGCGCCAGATTATTGACCCACGCTTCACCGATGGTGAACAGCACGCCCATGCAGGCGCCAAATATAAAACGCAGTACGCCCCATGCCAGCAGGCTATCGGTGGCTTCCATCAGCGCGGTGGACAGCGCAGCCATGATGATTGCGCCTATCATGCAGCCGCGCGGCCCGTGTCCTGCCACCCAGCGCGAGACGAAAGGCGCGGCGGCTAAAATGCCGAACGCGCTGCTCGCCGTCATGATGCCGATGATGCCGGAGCCGATACCGCGTTGGTCCAGCGTCAGTGCGGTGAGCGGAATGGTGGCGCCCAAGCCCAGGCCGACGACGCCAATGCTGGCAACGAGTGCGCTGAAATCACGCCATGGCATATTCTTCATGCGTGCACCTCCGCTGCGATGATGGCGCCCAGCTGGCGGCCGTAGTCGGTGATCTGTTCCGGCGTACAGTAGGCGTAGCCGACCAGCAGGCCGCGCCGCACTGGAGGCTTCATGTAATACGTGGACAGCGCCTTGACGGAAATCTCCTCTGCGGCCGCACGCTGAGCCAGGGCGACGTCGTCAACGTGGTCTGGCAGTTCAATCACAAGATGCAGGCCCGATTCTTCTTTGGAGATGGTGACGCCTTGTGGCAGCCGTTGCGCCAATAAACGGCGCAGCAATTCGCGGCGCGCGCCGTAGGTCTGGCGGATCTTGCGCACATGGGCGGTGAAGTGGCCCAGCGTAATGAAGTCCGTCAGCGTGGCCTGCACGGTCAGTTGACCGGGACGCTGCAAGTCATACAGCGCGCTGCGGAAGGCGGGGATCAAGGCCGGCGGCACCACGAGATAACCGACCTTGATGCCGGGGTAGAGCACCTTGGAGAAGGTGCCCATGTAAAGCACACGGTCATCGTTATCCAGGCCTTGCAGCGCGGCCAGCGGCCGGCCGGTGTAGCGAAATTCGCTGTCGTAATCGTCCTCCAGTATCCACGCGTCCTTGCGCACGGCGACATCCAGCAGCTCGCGGCGGCGTGCGAGGCTCATCACCGCTCCCGTTGGATACTGGTGCGATGGCGTGACGTAGATCAGGCGCGGCTTGGTGGCGAGGTCGGATGCATTCAGCGCCATGCCGTCGCCATCCACCGTGACCGGCCGCAGTTTCAGTTCGCGCGCCTGGAACACGCGGCGCGCACCCCAGTAGCATGGATTCTCGACCCAGGCGGTATCGCCCGCATCGGCCAGCAATTGCGCGCACAGGTCCAGCGATTGCTGCGTGCCGCCGGTAATCATCACCTGCTCAACCTCTACTTTGACCGAGCGTGAGATGCGCAGGTATTCAGTAATTGCCTGGCGCAGTGGCAGATGACCGCCGGACTGGCCGTAGTCCAGCAGGTCGTTGCGGGCTTCGCGCCAGACGCGGTTTTGCAGCCGTTGCCACAGCTTGAACGGGAACGTGGAAAAGTCAGGATCACCCGCTGCAAAAGGCTGTATCTCGAATTGCGGGCCGGCCGCGTAGCTGGTCAATTCCTGTCCGCGCTTTGACAGCAGCGCAGCACGTGGCGCCGCGCGTGCCGACGTCCGGCCTTTGGGTTGCACGCCAGTGCCGCGCATGGACGCGCTATGTGCCTGCAAATCCGCCACATAGGTGCCACTGCCTTGTGCGCTGGTGACATAGCCTTCAGCTGCCAGTTGTTCAAACGCGGCGATGACGGTATTGCGCGCGATGCCCAGATCACGCGCGAGATCGCGGCTGGACGGCAGCTTGCTGCCCGCCCCCAGACGCTGCTGATGGATCGCATCCTTTGCTGCCTCATAAAGACGGCGTTGCTGCGATAGGCGAGGATGGAAACTGGTTTGCGCCAGTGCGTGCGCAAGCAGGTCGGAAGTTGGGGACATCTGGAAAGTGGTTCTATCAAAGATCAAAAAGTGGTGCTAACAATAATACCAAAAAAAGCATATTATTGAGTCAAATCAAATAGATGAAAGCTCCTATGCGTAGCCCTATCGTTTTGGTTCCTGCGTGCGTCAATCGGATTGGCGCACATCCGTATCACACCGCGCAGCTTAAATATGTGGCGGCGGTGGCAGACGGCGCGCACTGCACGCCGCTGATCGTGCCTGCGTTGGGCGCAAACACTGACTTTGAAGCGCTACTGGCGCTGGCCGACGGCATCATGCTGACCGGCTCTCCATCCAATGTCCATGCCAGCTTATATGGCGAGGACGTACTTGATCCTTCGCTGCCGCAAGATGCGGCCCGCGATGCCACAACACTGCCGCTGATACGCGCTGCCATCAAGCGCGGTATTCCGATGCTGGCGATTTGCCGCGGCTTTCAGGAAGTGAATGTGGCGCTGGGCGGTTCGCTGCATCAGGCGGTGCATGCAGTCCCTGGCATGGCCGATCACCGTGAGCACAAGGAGCACACACTGGACCAGCAATACGCACCATCACACCGCGTGCTGCTGGATCCTGGCGGGCGCATGACGCAGATACTGGGCGGAGCCGCCGAGATCATGGTCAATTCGCTGCACGGGCAAGGCATCCACCGGCTGGCGCCTGGCCTCGTGGCCGAAGCACACGCTGATGATGGCCTGGTCGAAGCCTACCGTGTGGCGGACGCCAAAGGATTTTCGCTCGCGGTACAGTGGCATCCAGAGTGGCGCTTTTCCGAGAACCCGGACTCCGTCAAATTATTCAGAGCCTTTGGCGACGCCTGCCGCGCCTACAAGGCCACCCGATAAAAACTAATGAGAGAAGCAAATGGCAATTCGAGAAAATTTTACTTACACCGATATGGACCTGTGGCTGAACGAGAAGCACGTCACGGAAATTGAATGCCTGGTGCCCGACCTGACTGGCGTGGCACGCGGGAAGATCCTCCCTCGCGGTAAATTCACACAGGAGCGCGGCATGCGTATTCCTGAGGCGGTGCTGGGCATGACCGTGACCGGTAACTATCCAACGGAAGACGCGGGCTACGACCGCGCCATCTCCAGCACTGACCGCGACATGATCCTGAAGGCCGATCCGACCACCATCACGATGGTGCCGTGGGCTACCGATCCGACCGCACAGGTGATCCATGACTGCTATTTTGCAGACGGCCGCCTGGTCGACTTTGCGCCGCGCTCCGTGCTGCGCCGCGTGCTCAAACTGTACGCGGACAAGGGCTGGAGGCCAGTCGTGGCGCCGGAACTGGAGTTCTACCTGACCGCCAAGAACAGCGATCCTGACCTGCCTCTGAAACCGCCTATCGGCCGTAGCGGCCGTGCTGAAACCAGCCGCCAGGTCTACAGCATCGACGCGGTGAATGAATTCGATCCGCTGTTTGAAGACATCTACGACTATTGCGACCTAATGAATCTGGACGTCGATACGCTGATTCACGAAATCGGCGCAGGCCAGATGGAGATTAACTTCCTGCACGGCGAGCCGTTGGGTCTTGCGGACAAGGTGTTCTTCTTCAAGCGCACCTTGCGCGAAGCAGCGCTCAAGCACGATATGTACGCGACCTTCATGGCCAAGCCGATGGCTGGCGAACCGGGATCGGCGATGCACGTGCACCAAAGTGTGGTGGACAGCAAGACCGGCAAGAACATCTTCAGCGCAGATGACGGCTCGGCCTCGCCGCTGTTCAAGCACTACATCGGCGGTTTGCAGCGCTACATGCCGTCGGCGATGGCGATTGTGGCGCCATATGTAAATTCCTATCGCCGCATCGTGCGCCACACGGCGGCGCCGATCAATATTCAGTGGGGTATGGATAACCGTACGGTGGGCTTCCGTGTGCCGGAATCCGGCGTGCAGGATCGCCGCGTGGAGAACCGTATTATCGGCGCGGATGCCAATCCGTATCTGGCGCTCGCGGTCACGCTGGCCTGTGGCTACCTTGGCATGATCGATCAGGTTGATCCTACGCCGATGACCACTGATAGCGCCTATGACCTGAAGATCGAGCTGCCGCAAGGCTTGCCGGAAGCGCTGCAGTCGCTGCGCGCGGAAGACCGCCTGCGCACGGTACTGGGCGAGCGTTTTATTGACGTCTATGCCGCCATCAAGGATCTGGAACATCAGGAATTCATGACCGTCATCAGCCCGTGGGAGCGCGAGCACCTGCTGCTGCACGTTTAAGGAGCCAGTCTATGACTAACTACGATACCAGCGCTATCCAGAAGCTCGATACGGCGCACTACATCCATCCCTTCACCGATCACAAGGCCTTGGGCGAGAAGGGCGCGCGCGTGATGGTGCGCGGCGAAGGCATTTATCTGTGGGATTCGAACGGCAAGAAAATCATCGACGGCATGTCGGGGCTGTGGTGCGTGAATGTGGGCTATGGCCGCACCAGCATTTCGCAGGCGGTGTACAAGCAGATGGAGACGCTGCCGTTTTATAACAGCTTCTTCAACACCACCAACCTGCCGGCGGTGGAGCTGGCGGCCAAGCTGGCGCAGATTTCGCCACCGCAGTTCAATCATGTGTACTTTACCGGTTCCGGCTCGGAAGCCAACGACACCAATGTGCGTATGGTGCGCCGTTATTGGGATGTGCTGGGCTACAAGGAGCGCCACACCATCATCAGCCGCCACAACGCTTATCACGGCAGTACCATGGCCGGTGCTTCGCTGGGTGGCATGTCAGGCATGCACGAACAGGGCGGCTTGCCGATACCGGGTATCGTGCATATTGAACAGCCTAACTATCTGGAATCGGGCAAGGGCATGACGGAGGAAGCCTTCGGCATCGAGGCTGCTTCCTGGCTGGAGAAGAAGATACTGGAGGTAGGACCGGAGAAGGTGGCGGCGTTTATCGGCGAGCCGATTCAAGGCGCGGGCGGCGTGATTATTCCACCGTCGACTTACTGGCCTGAGATACAGCGTATCTGCGACAAGTACGGCATCCTGCTGATTGCGGACGAAGTGATTTGCGGTTTTGGCCGTGTGGGCCGCTGGTTCGCGTCCGAGCTGTTTGGCATCAAGCCGGACCTGATTACGTTCGCCAAGGGCGTCACCTCCGGTTATGTGCCGCTGGGCGGCGTGCTGGTTGGCGACCGCGTTGCCAAGGTGCTCATCGAACAGGGCGGCGAGTTCAATCACGGCTTCACGTATTCCGGCCACCCGGTGGCTTGCGCTGCGGCGCTGGAAAATATCCGCATCATTGAAGATGAAAAACTGATCGACCGCGTAGCCAACGACACCGGACCCTATCTGAAGAAGCGCTTTGCGGAGCTGGCGGACCATCCGCTGGTAGGTTACGCGAACAGCTGCGGCTTTGTGGCCGGCTTGAACCTGGTGCGTAGCAAAGGCGCGACGGTACACGACAACGTGGCCTTCGATGAATCTCAGGCGGTCGGCATGATCTGCCGTGGCTACATGTTCGGCAATGGCATGATCATGCGTGCCGTCGGCGACCGCATGATTATCGCGCCACCACTGGTGCTGACCACGGCGCAGATCGACGAAATGCTGGCGCTGATACGCCATTGCCTTGATCTGACTTACGCGGATCTGAAAGAACGCGGCTGGGTATAAGGAGAATACGATGACGATTAACTGGCATGACAAGGCTGCCGCCGTCCAGGCAGATGGCCGCGCTTTCATCAACGGCGAACGTGTGTGGGCAAAGTCCGGACAGCAGTTCGAGAATCTGTCGCCTATCGACGGCCGCAAGCTGGGCATGGTGGCGCGCTGCGATGGCGCTGACGTGGATGCGGCTGTGGCAGTGGCGCGCGCGGCGTTTGAAGACCGCCGCTGGGCAGGCAAGTCGCCTGCGCAGCGCAAACGTGTGCTGATCAAGTTTGCTGACCTGATGCAGAAGTACGGCCAGGAACTGGCGCTGCTCGAGACGCTGGACATGGGGAAACCCATCAAGTACAGCCAGACGGTGGATGTTGGCGGCGCTGCCAACTGCATCCGCTGGTATGGCGAAGCGATTGACAAGATCTATGACGAGATCGCACCAACGCCAGCCAACAGCCTGGCATTGATTACGCGCGAACCAGTCGGCGTGGTGGCCGCCATCGTGCCGTGGAATTATCCGATGCTGATGGCGTCGTGGAAGATCGCACCTGCGCTCGCAGCGGGCAATAGCGTGATACTCAAGCCTTCGGAGAAATCTCCGTTGACGGCATTGCGCCTGGCGGAAATTGCACTGGAGGCAGGCATTCCACCCGGTGTGTTCAATGTGCTGCCGGGTTACGGTGCGGAGGCTGGATCGGCGCTGGCGCTGCATATGGATGTGGACTGTATCGGCTTTACCGGTTCCACGCGCGTGGGCAAGCAGATCATGCAGATGGCGGGACAGTCGAATCTCAAGCGGGCCTGGACGGAGCTGGGTGGCAAATCGGCGAACATCGTTTGTGCGGATTGTCCGGATCTCGACGCTGCGGTGGAATCGGCCATCGGTTCGATCTTCTTTAATCAGGGCGAGAGCTGCAATGCGCCTTCGCGCCTGTTTGTGGAGGCGTCCATCAAAGAGCGCTTCATGGAGAAGGCGCTTGCCATGGTGCCAGCCTTTGAACCGGGTGATCCGCTAGACGAGAACACGATCATGGGTGCGATCGTCGATGCCACGCAGCTCAAGACCGTGTTGGGCTATATTGAATCCGGCCATGCGGATGGCGCCAAGCTGCTCGCAGGCGGCAAGCAGGCGCGTACCGAGACGGGCGGCTTCTACATCGAACCAACGCTGTTCGATCAGGTGGACAGCAGCATGACTATCGCGCGTGAAGAAATCTTCGGGCCGGTGCTGTCAGTGTTGAGTTTCACCGATGTGCGGGAGGCGGTACGGCAGGCGAATGCCACCAGCTACGGCCTGCATGCTGCCGTGTGGACGTCGGATATGAGCAGGGCGATACAGACAGCGCGCGCGCTGCGTGCAGGGACGGTGCACGTCAACCAGTATGACAGTGACGATATTACCGTGCCTTTTGGCGGCTACAAGCAATCTGGCAATGGCCGCGACAAGTCGCTGCACGCCTTTGACAAGTACACAGAATTGAAGACTACATGGATACAAATAGGATAGCGGAACTGCAAGCGGAGCTGGCGGCGCAAGGCGTGCGTTACGTCTTTGCGCAATTCACGGATATTCACGGTGCGGCAAAAGGCAAGCTGGTACCACTGGCGCATCTGGGCGATATCGTCATGCCAGGGGCTGGTTTTTCGGGGCCATCGATCTGGGGCACAGGCTTGCCGCGCAATGGTCCGCGCTCGGAATACTATGGACGTGCGGACCTGACGACCTTGCAGCCCATGCCGTGGCTCCCCGGTTATGCACGTGTGGTGCTGGACGGCCATGTGGCGGGCGAGCAGTTTGATGCTTGCCCGCGTCAAGTCCTGCGCAAACAGGTAGCGCGATTGGCAGCCCGTGGCTGGACGCTGAATGCAGGCCTTGAACCAGAGTTCTTCCTGCTGCAAAAAAGCGCAGGTGGCTATGACGCCGAAGCTGATGACGCGCTGGAGAAGCCATCCTACGATACCAGGAGCTTGCTGCGTCAACGCACCTTCCTCGACAAGCTCACGACCTCGCTGAATGAATGTGGCCTTGGCGTCTATCAGATTGACCATGAAGACGCGACCGGCCAGTTTGAAGTCAATTATCACTACGCCGATGCACTACGCGCAGCGGACAACTTCATGCTGTTCAAGATGGCCGCGCATCACATTGCGGAAGAAGAGGGCATGCTGTTCTCCATGATGCCCAAGCCATTTGCCGAGCGCCCCGGCAGCGGGCTGCATTTCCATTTGTCGCTCGCTGACGCGAATGGCAAGCAGATATTCGCTCACGGTGCGGCGGATAGTGCGGAGCCGCAGGGCCGTGACCTGGGTTTCTCGCCGCTGGGCTATCAGTTCCTTGCAGGTCTGCTACGTCATGCGCCGGCATTGACAGCGCTGTGCGCGCCGACCGTCAATTCATATAAGCGCCTGATGTGCGGGCAGTCGTTGTCCGGCACAAGCTGGGCGCCGGCCTTCATCGGCTATGGTGACAATAATCGCACGGTAGTGGCGCGCACCGTGCATCAGCGTATCGAGTGGCGCCTGCCTGACAGTGCCGCCAATCCTTACCTCGCGCTCGCAGGTGTGATTGCGGCCGGACTGGATGGTATAGACCGTCAACTTGATCCTGGTGATCCAGTTAATCATGACGTCTATGAGATGAGCGATGCGCAGCGTGCCGGCTTGGGTTTGCAACTGCTGCCGCAAAACCTGGGCGCGGCAGCAGCGGCGCTAAAGGCGGACAGCGTGTTGACCGAGGCGCTTGGCACGAACATCGTCAACGAATTCACCGCGCTGAAAAGCGCTGAATGGATAGAGTACAGTCAGCACGTCAGCGCCTGGGAAACCGGGCGCTATCTAAACCGCTTCTGAGGAGGGCGCGATGAGCCAGGCCATGAAGGACTTTCTACGCGAGCGCAACATCCATGAAGTGGAATGCGTTATCGCGGACATGACTGGCATCGCGCGCGGAAAAATCCTGCCCAAGGATCTGTTTCTCCGCGAAGGCGAAATGCGCTTGCCAAAAAGTGTGTTGCTGAACACCGTCAACGGCGAACAGCCGAACAACTTGCCCTACGTTGGCGCGACCGATCCCGATATGATCTGCGTTCCCGATCTGGCAACGCTGCGGCAGGTGCCATGGGCAGCGGAGAACGTCGCACTGGTGATCCACGATTGCCAGAATTTCGACGGCTCACCGGTAGGCCTGTCGCCGCGCGCCGTACTGCGCAGAGTGCTCAAGATGTACGAAGATCGAGGCTGGCAACCGGATGTGGCGCCGGAGATGGAGTTTTATCTGGTCGCCCGCAGCAGCAATCCGCACGAGCCACTGGCGCCACCCATGGGCCGCAGCGGCAAAACAGAATCGGGGCGACAGTCCTACTCGATTGATGCGGTGAATGACTTCGATCCCTTCTTCCTTGAGCTATCGGCGTTCTGCAAGCAGCATGACCTCGGCGTGGAGACGCTGATCCATGAAGCGGGAGCGGGGCAAATGGAGATCAACTTCACGCACGGCGAGGCGCTGGAACTGGCCGACCGCGTGTTCCTGTTCAAGCGCGCCGTGCGCGAGACGGCGCTGCGGCACGGGATCTTCGCCACCTTCATGGCCAAGCCAATGGAGACAGAGCCGGGCAGCGCAATGCACATCCATCAGAGCGTGCTTGATACGACCAGCGGCGATAACATCTTCTCGCGCAAGGATGGCGACGCCAGCGATTTGTTCTTCAACTATATCGCCGGGCTGGAAAAGTATATTGCGCCTGCCACCCTGCTGTTTGCGCCGCATGTGAATTCCTACCGTCGCCTGTCGCGCTTCATGTCGGCGCCCACCAATGTGCATTGGGGCTATGACAATCGAACGTGCGGCATACGCGTGCCGAATTCCGCGCCGATTAACCGGCGCGTAGAAAACCGCGTACCAGGCGTGGACGTGAACCCCTATCTGGCGATGGCTGCCACGCTGGCCTGCGGCTACCTCGGCATGACGCAGGGTCTCAAGCCATCTGCGCCGACTTCAGGCAGTGCGGAGCACGTGCACGACCAGCTGCCACGCAATCTGGAAGATGCCATCCAGCGTCTACGCGAATGCAAGCCATTGAGCGAAATGCTGGGCGAGCTGTTTGTGCAGGCGTTCTGCGAGGTGAAGGAACTGGAATTCGCCACCTACAGCCGCGTAATCAGCTCGTGGGAGCGCGAGCATTTGATGCTGCTGGTATGAACACGCGTGCAGGCCTGAACTGGCAACGCGTGCAGGCGCTTGCTGCGGCGGAGCGGGCCAGCTATGTCGCCCGCAATCCCGAATCGGCACGGTTGGCCGAAGACGCCGCGCGGCACCTGCTGTTTGGCGTGCCTATGCACTGGATGAACGATTGGTCGACGCCATTCCCGCTCACCGTCCGCGAAGCTTCGGGCGCCCGCTTCCGCGATGCGGATGGCCATGAGTATGTCGACTTCTGCCTGGGTGACACGGGCGCCATGTTCGGCCACGCGCCGCAGCCGGTGGCGCGCGCCATCGCCCGCCAGTCAGCGCGCGGCTACACGGCGATGCTGCCGTCAGAAGATGCGGGTCCAGTCGCGGCCGAATTGTCGCGGCGTTTTGGCCTGCCATATTGGCAGTTCGCCTTGTCCGCGTCCGACGCCAACCGATTCGTACTGCGCTGGCTGCGTGCCGCAACGGGGCGCAGCAAAGTCCTGGTTTTCAATGGCTGCTATCACGGCACTGTGGATGACGTGTTTGTCGACCTGGTCGACGGCGTGCCGACGCAGCGTGATAGCCTGCTTGGCCAGGTACACAAGCTGACCGACCACACGGTTGTGGTGGAGTTTAATGACCTGTCAGCGCTGGAGGCAGCACTGGCGCAGGGAGACGTCGCTTGCGTATTGGCCGAACCGGTAATGACCAACATCGGCATGGTCCTGCCGCAGCCGGGCTACTGGGAAGCCGCGCAGCAGCTCATCAAGCGCCATAGCACGCTGCTGGTGATCGACGAAACGCACACCATCAGCAGCGGCACAGGCGGTTACGCCCGCGCGCACAACATGCAGCCAGATGCACTGGTCGTCGGCAAGCCAATCGGCGGCGGCGTCCCTTGCGCAGTATATGGATTTACGGAAGAACTGGCGCGCCGTGTAGAACACGCCAAACGCAGCGCCCCGCCGGGCCACTCCGGTGTCGGCACCACACTGAGCGCCAACATGTTCGCCATGGCGGCAATGCGCGCGAACCTGGAAGAGGTGATGACCGAGCAGGCCTACCAGCACATGTTCGCGCTGGCGGGCCAACTAGCAGACGGTTTGCGTGCAGTAATCGCACGCCACCAGCTACCATGGTGCGTCACGCAAATCGGCGCCCGCACCGAATTCCAGTTCAGCGCCACAGCGCCACGCAACGGCACCGAGGCCCACGCCGCCATGGACGGCGAACTGGAACAAGCAATCCACCTCTACCTGCTCAACCGAGGCCTGCTGATCACACCCTTCCACAACATGCTACTGGTTTGCCCAGAGACGGCCAGCGCCGACATAACTCAACTTCTGGGCGCATTCAACGACTGCCTGACAGCCCTATAGAAATTCGGGGCAGTTTAGAAGCAGTGTTCCAGCGCCGGGAAACTGCCGTCCTTGACGGCGGTGACGTAGGCGCTGAACGCGGCGTCGATGCTGGTCTGGCCTTCCATGAAGTTTTTCACGAAGCGCGCTTTGCGGCCCGGGAAGACGCCCAGCAGGTCGTGCATCACCAGCACCTGGCCGGAGCAGTCCGGGCCGGCGCCGATGCCGATGGTTGGAATCGCCAGCAGGTCGGTCACTTCTTTGCCCAGCGCCGAAGGAATCGCCTCCAGCACCACCAGCGATGCGCCGGCGGCTTGCAGTTTCAGCGCGTCTTCTTTCAGCAGGTCGGCGCTTTCGGTGGTTTTGCCTTGGACCTTGTAACCGCCCAGCTGGTGCACGGATTGCGGCGTCAGGCCCAGGTGGGCGCAGACCGGCACGGCGCGGTCGGTCAGGAATTTGACGGTGTCGGCCAGCCATGCGCCGCCTTCGATCTTGATCATGTGCGCGCCAGCCTGCATGACCTGCACGGCGTTGGCATAGGCGGTTTCCGGCGTGCCGTAGGCGCCGAACGGCAGGTCGGCGACGATCATCGCCGACTTGGTGCCGCGCGCGACGGAAGCGGTGTGGTAGGCGATGTCGTTGACGGTGACCGGCAGCGTCGATTGATGACCAGCGCAGACCATGCCCAGCGAATCGCCGATCAGCAGGATTTCGACGCCGCAGCGGTCCATCAGTGAGGCGAAGCTGGCGTCGTAGCAGGTCAGCATGGTGATTTTTTCACCGGCGCCGCGCAGCGTGGCCAGGGTGTTCACGGTGACGGCTTTGTTCACGACCGCTTTGGCCGGTGCAGGTGCGGTGGCGGAAGCAGGCTGTTGGCCCGCGGCCAGTTCGTTTCCTTGCAAATAACCAGACATGGTAAATCCTTTAGATGATGAGCTCAGACCGCGATAGTGTAGTCCTGATTGCTATCGCTTGCAGAAAGTTAGACGAGAGGCTCTATGCCTTGATCGGCCACGCCGGCGGCGTATTGCGCAGCGGCGCCCTTACCGGGGATGTGGATGGCGGGCGCCAGCTCCAGCAGCGGCACCAGCACAAACGCGCGCTCGGTCATGCGTGGATGCGGGACGGTCAGCGTGGCGCTGTTGATCACGGCGTCGCCGTATAGCAGCACGTCCAGGTCCAGCGTGCGCGGGGCGTTGCGGTAAGGCCGTTCGCGGCCATGTGCCTGCTCGATGCCTTGCAGCGCCTGCAGCAGCGCTTCCGCATCCAGCGTGGTGGCGATGCGGGCGACGGCGTTGATGTAGTCGTCGCCGGAGGAGTCAATCGGCGCGGTGCGATACAGGCTGGAAGAGGCCATCAGCGTGCAGCCGGGCTGGCGTTGCAGGCGCGCCAGTGCATCCAGCACGTTGGCGCGTGCATCGCCCAGGTTGGCGCCGATGCCGATGTAGGCGATGGCGAAGCCAAATGGCGCCTGATCGTCCTTCAGTGTGGCCGGTCCCAGACCGGCGCTAATCACGGAGTTCATGATGGTGGTGCAGCTCAGTCGGCGCTGTCATGGCCGGCGTCGGCGCCTGCGTTGTCGGCGCCGCCTTCTTCACCGCGGTTGCGGTTACGGCCGCCACGGCGCGGGCCGCGCTTGCGCTTGGCGCCACCGCCGGCAGCACCTTCACGGTTCGGCTGGCTGGCCGAGTTGAGCAGCTCTTCGCGGGTGATTTCGTCGCCCTCGTAGAAGGCTGTCCACCATTCGCCCACTTCGGCGTCGATCTCGCCGGACGCGCAGCGCAGCAGCAGGAAGTCGTAGCCGGCGCGGAAGCGCAGGTGCTCCAGCAGCTTGTGCGGCGCCTTGCCGGTGCGGCGTTCGAAGCGCGGCTGCATGGCCCAGATGTCGCGCATGTCGGAGCCTATCTTGCGCTGCAAGGCCAGCTTCTCGGTCTGCGAGTCCAGTACGTCGTCGGCCGCCAAGTGCAGGGCCGGGATGGTCTGCTCGCCCGCTGCGCGGTAGGCGGTCCACTTCTCCAGCACCTGGTGCCACAGCAGCGACGCAAACAGGAAGCCTGGCGACACGGTCTTGCCGGCGTGGATGCGGGCGTCGGTCGAGTCCAGCGCCAAGGTCACGAACTTGACGCCCAGCGGCTGTTCCAGCACCACGTCCAGCAGCGGCAGCAGGCCGTGGTGCAGGCCTTCCTTGCGCAGCTGCTGCAGGCAGGCCAGCGCGTGGCCGCTCATGAGCAGCTTGAGCATTTCGTCGAACACGCGCGCGGCGGGCACGTTGTTGATGAGCGGCGCCATGACCTTGATCGGTGCACCGGTTTCCGGCTCGATCGAGAATTTCAGCTTGGCGGCAAAGCGCACCACGCGCAGCATGCGTACCGGGTCTTCGCGGTAGCGCGCTTCCGGCTGGCCGATGATGCGCAGCGTCTTGGCGCGGATGTCTTCGATGCCGCCGTGGTAGTCCAGCACCTGCTGGTTGGCCGGGTTGTAGTACATGGCGTTGATGGTGAAGTCGCGGCGTTCTGCGTCTTCCGCCTGCGAGCCGAAGGTGTTGTCGCGCAAAACGCGGCCATGTTCATCTTTCGGCGCGTTGGCCGAGGTGGTGCCACGGAAGGTGGTCACTTCCAGCAGATCCTGGCCGAACATCACGTGCACGATCTGGAAGCGCTTGCCGATGATGAAGGCGCGGCGGAACAGGCGTTTCACCTGCTCCGGCGTGGCGTTGGTGGCGATGTCGAAGTCTTTCGGCTTCACGCCCAGCAGCAGGTCGCGCACGGCGCCCCCCACCACGAAGGCTTCATAGCCGGCTTCCTGCAGGGTGCTGGTGACGCGGACGGCATTGTTCGACAGCAGGCGCGGGTCGATGCCGTGGGCCTCGGGGCCGAGCACGACGAGGGTATTGCGTCCGCCCTTGCTGCTCTTATCCTTGGTACCCAGGATTTTGCGGATCAGTTTCTTAATCATTGAATAGGTCAATTAAAGGCCAGCCTTGCGCGGCGGCGTGCGTTTTCAGTTTTTCATTGGGGTTGGTCGCCACCGGATGGCTGACAATCGACATCAGCGGCAGGTCGTTATGCGAATCGCTGTAGAAGTGGACGGTGCCAAAGTCTTCCAGCGTCTTTCCCATTTTTTCCAGCCAGGCCTTGGTGTGGACGATTTTGCCCGGTCCTTGCGTCGGCGTGCCAACCAGCTTGCCGGTCAGGTTGCCGTCGGCGTCGACTTCCGGCATGGCGGCGATCAGGTGTTCCACGCCCAGCGCCTTGGCGATCGGCGCGGTGACGAAGTGGTTGGTGGCGGTGACGATGGCCACCAGGTCGCCGGCGTCCACGTGTTTTTGCAGCAGCGCGCGCGCTGCCGGGCGGATCGCCGGGGTCACCACTTCGGCCATGTACTGGGCCTGCATTTCGTCCAGCCTGGCGCGCGGGAAGCCGGCCAGTGTGCCGAGCGAGAACTCCAGGTATTCTACCGGATCAAGCGTGCCGGCCTGGTATTGGGCGAAGAATTCCTTGTTGCGGCGGTCGAATTCCACTGCGTCGACGGCGCCGGTGCGGACCAGGAACTGGCCCCATTCGTAGTCGGAGTCGATCGGCAGCAGCGTGTGGTCGAGGTCAAAAAGGGCGAGATTCATCATTCTTTCGCTTCCGCCTGCAGCCACTCGCGCAGCAGCGGCAGAGTGATCGGGCGTTGGGTTTCAAGGGAATATTGGTCCAGCGAGTCGAGCATGGAGGACAGCGACCGCATGTCACGCTGGAAGTGCGACAGCAGGTAGGGTATCACGCCCGCCGACAGCGTCAAGCCGCGGGCGGTCGCGGCGGCGGCCAGGGCGGCGATCTTTTCATCGTCGGTGAGGCCGTGGATCTGGTAAATCAGGCCCCAGCCCATGCGCGTGCGCAGGTCCTCGCGCACCGGCAGCACGGCCGGCGCGACGTTGCCGCTGCAGACCATCCAGGCGTTGTTGGCGCGGATTTCGTTGAACAGCGCGAAGGCGTCGATCTGCGCCAGCGGCGACAGCTTCTCGCAATCGTCCAGCAGGTACAGGTCCACCTCCGGCGAATAGACGAATTCGGATTCGATCGAGAACGGCGAAATATAGCGCGCGCGCAGCTGATCGGCCTCGCTACCGGTACTGGCCAAGGCTTTCAACAGGTGCGATTTGCCGACGCCGACCGCGCCCCACAGGTAGGCGAAATGCTCGCGCGAGGTGCGCGAGGCGAATTGCATCATCAGCGCTGCCGCTTCGGCATTCTGTCCCACCTCGAACGATGCGAGGCTGTGCGTTGGCTCGGCGCCTAAATCGAGCACCAGCTGTTTCATGGCGTTCGCCTTGTGGTCTTTTGCATAACTATTTTTTGTTTCACGTTACGCATTATAAAAGCTGCTGCTCAGATAGTGGCGTCTAAGGTGTTTGAAGGCCACCATGAGCACCGCCGAAGCGGGCAAAGCCAGCAGCACGCCGACAAAGCCGAACAGCTGGCCAAAGGCCAGCAAGGCAAAGATCACGGCCAGCGGATTGAGGCCGATACGCTCGCCCACCAGGCGCGGCGTCAGGAAGAAGCCTTCCAGCACCTGGCCGCAGCCGTAGATGATGGCCACCGCAATCAGGCCGCTCCAGTCGGAAAACTGCAGCACGGCCGAAATCAGCGCCAGCACCAGGCCCAGGCCAAAGCCCAGGTAGGGGATGAACACCAGCAGGCCGGTGATGATGCCGACCGGCAGGGCGACGTCGAAGCCGGCAATCGCCAGCGCCACCGAGTAGTACACGGCCAGCACCAGCATCACCAGCAGTTGGCCGCGCAGGTACTGGGCCAGCAGGACGTCGACTTCCTGCGCCATGCCCATGGTGGCGGCGATGTAGCGGCGCGGCACGCAGCCGGCGATGCGCGCCAGCATGGCGTGCCAGTCCAGCAGCAGATAGAACAGCACCACCGGGACCAGCACCACGGTGGCGATCCAGCCCAGCACGGCGGTGCCGCCGACGCGGGCCGAGTTCAGCACCGCGCTCCAGATAGCGTCGCCGCTGGCGGCCATCTGTTCCGAGGCCAGCTGCTTGATGCCGGCGCTGTCCAGGCGCACCTTGACGCCCAGTTCTTGCAGTTTCGGCGCCAGCACATCATTGGCCTTGGCCAGGAAGGCCGGGATCTGCCCCTGCAGCAGCGGGATTTCCTTTTGCAGCACCGGCACCACGATCAGCACCAGCATGGTGATGGCGGCAAAGAACAGCGTCACCACGATCAGCACCGACAGCGCGCGCGGCATGGTGATGCGGCGGCCGAAGCGCAGGCGGTCCAGCCGGTCCACGCCCGGATTGAGTGCGTACGCGAAGATGGCGGCGGCCAGGAAGGGCGTCAATACCGGTCCCAGCGTCACCAGCAGGAAGAAAAACGCCGCCCAGACCGCCAACCAGAATGCCGTTTGCTTTTGCTCTACCGTGAGGGGAAATGGCATGGAGGATGAATTCGATGGTTAATAAAAAGGCGGTTGGACGGGGCAATTTTGATAAAATAGCGGATCGACTTGGTTTGGGCGCCGATTTTTGCGCTTTTTCGGGTGTTTTAGTTGAGTAAACATCACGAAAACAGGTCTCCGCCTTCTATTTTACCGCCTCCGCTGCGAAATACACCATGAGCCAAACTTCTAATGTTTCCCTGTCCTACCGTGACGCCGGCGTCGATATCGACGCGGGTGATGCTTTAGTCGAAGCGATCAAGCCTTACGCCAAGCGCACCATGCGCGAAGGCGTGCTGGCCGGCTTGGGCGGTTTCGGTGCGATGTTCGAGATTAGCAAAAAGTACAAAGAGCCTGTACTGGTCTCCGGCACCGATGGCGTGGGGACCAAACTGAAACTGGCGTTTGAACTGAACCGTCACGACACCGTGGGGATCGACCTGGTCGCCATGAGCGTCAACGACATCCTGGTGCAGGGCGCCGAGCCGCTGTTCTTCCTCGACTACTTCGCCTGCGGCAAGCTGGATGTGGCCACTGCGTCCAACGTCATCAAGGGCGTGGCCCAGGGTTGCGAACAGGCCGGCTGCGCGCTGATCGGCGGCGAAACCGCTGAAATGCCATCGATGTATCCGGACGGCGAGTACGACCTGGCCGGTTTCGCAGTAGGCGCGGTCGAGAAATCGAAAATCATCGACGGCACCAAGATCGCGCCGGGCGACGTGGTGCTGGGTCTGGCCTCGTCGGGCGTGCACTCGAACGGCTACTCGCTGGTGCGCAAGATCATTGAAGTATCGAAGCCGGACCTGAACGGCGACTTCCACGGCCGTCCACTGGCCGACGTGCTGATGGCGCCAACCCGCATCTACGTCAAGCCGCTGCTGGCGCTGATGGAATCGATCGAAGTCAAAGGCATGGTGCACATCACCGGCGGCGGCCTGGTGGAAAACATCCCGCGCGTACTGCAGCCTGGCCTGGTGGCTGAGCTGGACGCGAAATCGTGGACGCTGCCACCGCTGTTCCAGTGGCTGCAACAGCACGGCGGCGTGGCCGATGCAGAAATGCACCGCGTATTCAACTGCGGCATCGGCATGACCGTGATCGTATCGGCAGACAATGCCGCTGCGGCCAAGGCGCAGCTGGAAGCGGCTGGCGAAACCGTCTACACCATCGGTAAAATCCGCGCCCGCGTGGGCGACGAGCACCAGACCATCGTCGTGTAACTGGTGACGGCTGCATCAGAAAGCGGACCTTGATGGTCCGCTTTTTTTATTGGTGGTCGGGTGGTGGCGGTGGGCCACCTTCCGGCATTGCCGCCAGCACTACACCAGCCTTGCGGCAAGTGCCGCTGACCGTTTCGCCGTGACGGCCCGTGAACTGCACCTTGGCGCCTTCCGCCTTGCCCTTGCAAGCCGCCACTGCTTCGGCCGGCGGCCCATCCGGTGGCGGACCATTCTGCGCCGAAGCGCCCAGCGCACCACCGGCCAGTACGGCCACCAACATCCAACGTTTAATCAACTTCATCAAAACCTCCTGTAAGTGAGGCATCGATTGTCGGCCGGGGCGCTGTTAGCTGCCGTCAAGGCGCTGTAAAGCACAGTAAATTATCTCCGGCGTTTCGCACCACCATGACGGTGCAAGTCTTCAATATCGATATTGAAGACAATTCCGGCGGACATCTGGTTTGGAAGCTCATGGGCTTGCCTGGCAGTATTGACTAAGGGAGGATTTGTTACGATGCACCCCGGTGAATATCTCGTCCTGTCCTATGTCGAACCTTATAAAAAAAGGTCGAGCCGAGTGCGGTTCGACCTTTCATGTTTCCGCCGCGCGAGGATGCGGCTTAGCGCTTGAGGATTTTTTCTACCGGGGCAGGGCGCAGGCGGAAGGCGTCGGGCAGGCCGGAGCCGAGCAGGGGGCGCAAATACATGCGGAAGGCGTCGGTGACGTCGGTGCCGCTGGCGCTGATGAACTCGTCCTCCATGACGCGGGTCTTGCCGGCCACGTCGGTCAGCGGCAGCAGTTCATAGTCGACCGAGTAGAAGCCGGTGCGCCTGATGGCCACCGAGCCATCGCGGCCGCCCCACATGGCAAACTGCACGGCTTTCTCGCCGACCTCGCGCGCTTCGCGCTGATCGACGTCCGAGACGCAGCCGATGAACGAGCGCTGCAAATAGCCAAACGTATCGCCGCGCACGCGCTTGATGCCGAGCTTGGCCTTGATCTCGTCGCACAGCAGATCAGCCAGCGCGCCGGTGCCGGACAGCTGTACATTGCCGTGTGCATCGCGTTCGACTTCCTTGGCCAGTAGCGTGGCGATCGGCTCGCCGCTGGCATCGTGAATGCCTTCCGAGACGGCGATCACGCAGCGGCCATAGCGTGCGTACACCGCCTTCACATCGGCCAGGAACTGGTCCAGCGAAAATACCCGTTCGGGGAGGTAGATCAGGTGCGGGCCATCATCCGGGAATTTCTTGCCCAGCGCGGCGGCGGCGGTGAGGAAGCCGGCATGCCGGCCCATCACCACGCCCACGTACACGCCGGGCAGCGCGGCGTTGTCCAGATTGGCGCCGGCAAACGCCTGCGCCACAAAGCGCGCGGCCGAGGGGAAGCCCGGCGTGTGATCATTGCCGACCAGGTCGTTGTCGATGGTTTTGGGGATGTGCATGCAGCGCAGCGGATAGCCGCCGGCCTGCGCCTGCTCGCTGACGATGCGCACCGTATCGGACGAATCATTGCCGCCGATGTAGTAAAACTGTTCGATCTGGTGCGCCTTGAGCACCTTGAAGATTTCAGCGCAATACGCCAGATCCGGCTTGTCGCGCGTCGAACCCAGCGCGGAGGAGGGCGTGGCGGCCACCTGCTCGAGGTTGTTGCTGGTCTCGCGCGTGAGGTCGACCAGATCCTCGTTGATGATGCCGCGCACGCCATGCAGCGCGCCATACACCCGCGTCACGTCGCGGAAGCGGCGCGCCTCCAGCACCACGCCCGCCAGCGACTGGTTGATGACAGCGGTCGGCCCGCCTCCCTGTGCGACCAGAATTTTTCCCGACGACATGCTCGCTCCTCCGTGTAAGGTTGAAAGGCTTGCTGCTCCGAGACTATAGCGCGAACCTCAGGGCTTGCCGATATTCTTCTCGAGGAAGCGCTCGACCCGGCGCCAGAAATCTAGCCGGTTCTTCACCAGCCGCCAGCCGTGGCCTTCTTCCTCGTACCACACCCATTCGACGTTGGGATTGGTCTTGCGCACCGCATCGTAAAACAGGCTGCCGTGTATCATCGGCACGCGCTGGTCGACTTCGCCATGTGCCAGCAGTAGCGGCTGTGTGACGCGGGCCGCTTGCTGCAATGGAGAGGTGGCCTTGAACTGGGTTGCGTCTTTTTCGAGGTCGCCCATCAACACCGGGAAACCGTACTGCTTGTAGACGTCATCCAGGTCTGACTGGCCGCTCCAATGGCCCTTGTTCCACATCGGGATGTCGGTGATGCCTGACCAGGAAATGCCGCACTGGTACAAGTCCGGGTCGTTAATCAGACCCATCAGCGTGGCATAGCCGCCGTAGCTGGCGCCGGCGATGCAGATGCGTTTGGGATTGGCATAACCCTGGGCAATCGCCCAGCGCGTGCCATCGGCGATATCGTCCTGCATCTTCAAGCCCCATTGCTTCCAGCCGGCCATAAAATGCTTGAGGCCGTAACCGGTGCTGCCGCGATATTCCGGCTCCAGGACGGCGTAGCCGCGTGAGGCCAGGAACTGCGATTCCGCGTCCCAGTCCCAACTGACGCCACGCATCCACGGGCCGCCGTGCACCAGCACCACCATGGGCAGGTTCTTGCCGTCGCTGGCCTTGGGAGTGGTGAGGTAGGCCGGGATTTCCAGCCCGTCACGCGCCTTGTAGCGCACCATGATTTTGTGCGACATCTGGTCGGCCAAGATGGCCGGACGGGAACGGCCCAGAATTTTCAGCTGGGCGGTTTTGGTGTTGTACAGGCTGAACACGGGCGGCTGGACGTCGGAATTCGAGGTGACCAGCACGGTGTCATTCTGCGAGCGGCGCGCCACCGCGATCATGTTGTTGGTGCCTGGTAGTGTCGCGTCCACCGCCTTCTGGACGGCTTGCATGCGCTCGTCCACCCAGTAGGTGCCGTGCGCATCGACCTCGTAAGTGAAGCCGAGGATCTTCTGGTCGTCGGCAATCATCTCGCCTTCAAAGTCATAGCCGGGCGTGCTGATGATCGGTATTTCGCTGCGCTCCTGCTTGGTCAGGTCGTAGCGGAACAAGGCATCGGCGCCATTCAGGCCGGCGGTGACGTACAGGTCGCCGGCCGGGCCGAAGAAGCGCGGCTGGAACAAATTGTCAACGCTGTAGATGTCCTGCCTGGCCACCTGCTGCCACGGCTGGCCGTCGTGCTCGCGATAGTAAATCGACTGTTGGTTTGCCTTGGAGGCAAAGGCGATGCGCGGCACGCCCTTGCGGTCGACCAGCCAGCCGTCATTGTTGCGCGGCCGGTCGGTCTTGATGGCCTTGCCGGTCAGCGTGTTCAGGTGCATCAGGTCGCCGTTTACCTGTACGTAGACAAACTCAGAGTTTTGCGCACCCCACTGGCCGGCCAAGTAGCTCTCCACCGGCAGGTTCGACAACTGGTTGAAGTTGTAGTCGTAACGGCCTTGCCGGATCAGTTTGGTCGGCTGGCTGCCGTCGTAATTGGTGGCGAACAAACCGGGCCAGAAGAACAACTCGCCGGCGGCGCGGTTGAGGTCGGTCAGGGTGTAGACCAGGCGCTGGTCGCTGATCCACTGAAAATACGCCACGTCGGAGTCGGCATAGGCGGCCGCCAGCTTCATCTCGCCGCTCTCGACGTCGATGGTCACCAGGTAGACCCGGCCCATCGGCTTGGCCATGCTGAAGGCGACGTGGCGGCCGTCCGGCGACAGTTTGGCCGATTGCATGGCGGGGTTGTCGAAGAATGCGCTCAAGGGGAGCGGGGCGCTGCGGGCCGGCGCCAGCGCGGCGCAGGCGCACAGCAGTAGCGCGTGCAAGACCTTTTTCATGGCACCGCCTTGCCGATATTCTTGTTCAGGAACAGCTCGACCCTGCCCCAGAAGTCGATGCGGTTCTGCGGCAGCGCCCAGCCGTGGCCTTCTTCGTTGTACTCCACCCATTCCACGTTCGGGTTGCTGCGCTTGACCGCATCGTAGAACTTGAGACCGTGGTTGATCGGCACGCGTACATCGGCGCCGCCATACGCCAGCAGCAGGGGCTGTTTGATGCGCGACGCCTGCAATAGCGGCGAGGTGGCGTTGAGTTGTTCGGCATCCTTGACGCGGTCGCCGATCAGTTGCGGCATGCCGTACTGCTTCCACCCGTCCGACAGGTCGGAACTGTAGAACCAGCCGCTGTCGTACATCAGGTTGATGTCGGTCACGCCGACCCAGTTGATGCCGCATTTGTACAGGTCAGGGTCCTTGGCCAGGCCCATCAGCGTGGCATAGCCGCCGTAGCTGGCGCCGGCGATGCAGATGCGGTTGCCATCTGCATAGCCCTGCTGGATCGCCCAGCGCGCGCCGTCGGCGATATCGTCCTGCATCTTCAAGCCCCATTCCTTCCAGCCGGCCAGAAAGTGCCGGGTGCCGTAGCCGGTACTGCCGCGGAATTCCGGTTCCAGCACCGCATAGCCGCGCGAAGCCAGGAATTCGGCGTCCGCATTCCAGTTCCAGCTGCCGCCGCGTATCCACGGGCCGCCATGCACCAGCACCACCATGGGCAGGTTCTTGTTCTTGTGCTGGCCGCCTGGCGGCAGCGTCAGCCACACGGGGATTTTCAGACCGTCGCGCGCCTTGTAGTAGTAGAGCTCGCGCGGTCCCATCTCGGCGGCCTGGATCTGCGGCGCGCTGCGGCCCACCTCGCTCATGCGGCCGTTTTCCGCGTTATAGACCAGGTAGCGGCGCGGCTGCTTGTCGGAATACGATTCCACCAGCACCCACGGGGTTTCCGGCCGCGTCGGCGGCGTAATCAGGTTGACGGTGCCGGGCAGCTTGGCGTCGACTTTTTCCTGCATGGCCTTCATGCCGGCGTCGAACCAGTACGTTCCTTCGGCATCGCTGTGCACGCGCACGCCAAGCAGCTTGTCCTGGCTGATGATGAGATTGCCGTGGAAATCAAACCCGTCCAGGTCCACCAGGTACTGCGCCGGCAGCTGGTTGTTGGCCAGGTCATAGCGGAACAGCGCGCGCGTGTCGCGGCCGTGGTTGCTGACCACGTACAGCGCGCCATCGGGACCGAATGCCAGCGGTTCGAAGCCGTTGCCTTCGCCGGTGTAGGCGTCAAAGCTGGCCAGCGTGCGCCACTGTTTTGTCGCAGGATCGAGGTACAGCACTTGCTCGATATTCTTGTCCAGCGTCTTCATGATGCGCGGCTCACCATGCTGGTCCAGCAGCCACCCCTTGCTGACGCCAGGATGCTCCACCGGCGTGGCGACGCCGGTGCGGGTGTTCAGGCGCAGCAGATCTTCCGACTGCACAATGCCGGCGCCAACGATGCCCAGGTCGGCCACGTACATGAAGTCGCTTGCCTGTGCGCCGGCTTGCTGCAGCATGAAGGTGTGCCATGGCAGCAGCTCGCGGGTGTCGTCGCCGCTGCGCAGGAACGGGTTGCGGCGCAGCGCCAGCTGGCGGAAATGCTTGCCGTCGCGGTCCACTGCAAACAGGCCCGGCGCGTAACGCACATCGCGCCGGCCAGCGCTCTTGTCGACCGTGCTGAACAGCAGGCGCTCGTTGTTGACCCACTGCGCGCGGCCGATGTCGGTATCGCTGAACTGCGCCACCATTTTGGCGCTGAGGTCGTTCAGGTCGACCACGGCCAGGCCATCGCGCTTGTCGTTGGCGCCGATGAAGGCGGCCAGGTAGCGGCCGTTTGGCGACAGCATGGCGCCGTTGAACGGCGAGTTATCGAAGAAGGCGGCAATCGGCGGCGGCGCGGCATGGACATGCGCGCCCACCGCCAGCAGCAGCGCTGCCAGCAGGTGACGGCCGGTGATCAACGGGAAGCTCCAATCTGCTTGTTGAGGAACTGCTCGACACGGTTCCAGAAATCGATGCGGTTTTCCGGCAGGCGCCAGCCGTGACCTTCTTTCTCGTACACGATCCACTCCACGCCAGGATTGCTGGGCTTGACCGCACTTAAAAACTTTTCGCCATGGTACAGCGGCACGCGGTGGTCGTCGCCGCCGTAGGCCAGCAGCACAGGCTGCTTGATGCGCGCGGCTTGCAGCAGCGGCGAGGTGGCGTTCAGTTGCGCCGCATCGCGTTCCGGGTCGCCGATCAGCATTGGCGCGCCGTAGCTCAGCCAGCGGTCGCTCATGTCGGAAATGCCGCTCCAGCTGCCGGTGTACATGAGTTTGATGTCGGTGACGCCGGCCCAGTTGACGCCGCATTTGTACAAGTCGCCGTCATTCACCAGGCCCATCAGGGTGGCATAGCCGCCATAGCTGGCGCCGGCAATGCAGATGCGCTTGCTGTCGGCATAGCCTTGCGCGGCCGCCCAGCGCGCGCCGTCGGCAATGTCGTCCTGCATCTTCAGGCCCCATTGCTTCCAGCCGGCCTTGAAGTGCTGCCAGCCATAGCCCACGGTGCCGCGGTAGGCCGGCTCGATCACCATGTAGCCGCGCGATGCGAGGAACTGGGCATCGGCATTCCAGCCCCAGTCGCTGCCATGTACATACGGGCCGCCATGCACCAGCATCACCAGCGGCAGCTTCTTCTTGTCCGTGCCACGCGGCCAGGTGATGAGCGCCGGAATGCTGAGACCATCGCGCGCCTTGTAGTTCACCAGCTCCTGGCGGCCCATCTGATCGGCACGGATGGCGTTGTGTTGGCCACCTACCTTGACCAGCTTGCCGGTCTCGCTGTTGTACATCAGGTAGACCAGCGGCTGCACGTCGGAATAGCTGCTGACCAGCACCCACGGCGTTTCCGCGTGGCGTGGCAGCGTGATGACGTTGACCAGGCCCGGCAGCAGGCGATCGATCTGCTCCTGCAGCGCCTTGCCCTTGGCATCCAGCCAGGCGACGCCACGCACGTCGGCGCTATAGCCGATGCCCACCAGCTTGTTGTCGCGGACGATCAGGTCGTCGCCGTTCGCATCTTCCAGATCGGACATATAGTCGTAGTTGTCGAGGCCGACAAGCGGTTCGGCGGCCAGCTGCCGTTTGGCCACGTCGTAGCGGTACAGCGCGGTTTTATCGCTGTCCTTGCGGGCCGCCACATACAGCGCGCCATCCGGGCCAAAGCCCACCGGTTCGAATGCGTGGCCGATATAGGGCTCGGACTCCATCAGTTTGGTCCAGCTGTCGCCCTCGCGCAGATACACCACGTGCTGCTTGCCCAGGTCGTTGATGGCCAGGCGCGGCTCGCCTTGCTGGTCGAGCAGCCAGTTGCTGGCCTGGCCCGGACTGTTCACGGGCACGGCGTGGCCGGTGACGGTGTTCAGGCGCAGCAGCGTATAGTTTTTGACTTCGCTGTAGTTGTTGCTGAATTGCGCCTTGTAGATATAGACCTCATCGCTGTCCTGGCGACCAGGCTGGCCCAGCAGGTAATGGTTCCAGTCCAGCAGCTTTTCCTTCATCTTGCTGCCGGTGGCTGCCTCATCGCCCTGGCGGTAGTCGGTCTTGCTCAGCTGGCGGTAATTGCTGCCGTCGCGGTTGACGGCAAACAGGCCGGCGGCATGCAAGTCATCGCTATAGGTCATGCGGCGGTCGGCGCCATTGAAGACCAGGCGGTTGTCATTCACCCATTGGAAGTAAGCAATGTCGGCGTCGCCAAACATGGCTGCCACTTTGACGCTCATATCGTCCAGCTTGATCACCGACAGGCGGTCCCGCTCGCCGGGCGTGGAGACGCGCGCCGCCAGGTAGCGGCCGTTCGGCGACAGTTTGGGACTGCTGAAGCGGCTGTTTTCAAAGAAAGCGCTGGCGGGCGGCAGTTCGGCGGCGGTGACGACACGCAGCGGCCAGGCGCTGGCGGCCAGCAGGACGCTGGCGCTCAAGATACGATGCAATTTCACTGTGCGCTTGCTCCGATATTCTTATCCAGGAATTTCTCCACCTTGCCCCAGAAGTCGATGCGGTTCTGCGGCAGATACCAGCCATGGCCTTCGTCCGGGTAGAGCACCCATTCCACCTTGGGGTTGGTTTTGCTCACGGCGTCCTTGAAGGCGCTGCCATGGACAATCGGCACCGTGAGGTCGGCGCCGCCATGCGCCAGCAGCAGTGGCTGCGTGATGCGGCTAGCCTGCTGCAACGGCGACGTGGCGTTCAACTGGGCGGCGTCGTCGCCGATCAGCACCGAGAAGCCAAACTTTTCAAACGCGCCGCCGCTGGACCAGCGCGTACCGATGCTCCAGTGGCCGTTCTTGAGGAAATTCAGGTCCGTCACACCGGCCCAGGCGACGCCGCACTTGTACAGGTCCGCATCTTTGGCCAGTCCCATCAGCGTGGCGTAACCGCCATAGCTGGCGCCGGCAATGCAGATCCGCTGCTTGTCGGCGATGCCCTGGCCAATGGCCCAGCGGGCGCCATCGGCGACGTCATCCTGCATCTTCTTGCCCCATTCCTTCCAGCCAGCCTGGAACAGCGCATAGCCGTAGCCGGTACTGCCGCGGAACTCCGGTTCCAGCACAGCGTAGCCGCGCGACGCCAGGAACTGCACTTCCGCGTCCCAGTCCCAGTGCACGCCGCGCAACCAGGGGCCGCCATGCACCAGGACTACCAGCGGCAGCTGCTTGCCGTTGCCGGTCTTCGGCGTGGTCAGATAGGCCGGGATTTCCATGCCATCGCGCGCCTTGTAGCGCACCATGGCCTTGTTGGCCATGAGTTCCGGCGCGATCGCTGGATGGGAGGCGCCCACCAGGCTCAGGCTGCGCGTTTCCGTGTTGTACAGGCGGTAGACGGGCGGCTGCACATCGGAGCTGGATTCCACCAGCACATACGGCACTTCGGGGCGCTGCGGCGTTTCGATCAGGTTGTTGGTTGCCGGCAGCAGCGCATCGACTGCCTGCTGCACTGCCTTCATCTTGCTGTCCACCCACCACGTCCCCCTGGCGTCTACCTCATAGGTGTAGCCTTGCACCTGGTTCTTGTCGTAGACCAGGTGGCCCTGGAAGTCATAGCCGGGCGTGCTGATGGCCGGTTTCTCGCTGAGCTTGCGGTTGGCGAGGTCATAGGTGTAGAGCGCATCCGCACCTTGCATGCCGGTGCGAACGTACAGCGTGCCGTCTGGACCAAACCCTTCCGGTTCAAACGCATCCGGTGCGCTTGGATACATGGCAAAGCTGGCCAGCTGCGTCCACGGTTGCTCGTCTTTTTCGCGGTAATAGATCAGCTGGTTGTTGTCGCGATAGGCCACTGTAATGCGCGGCGTGCCTTGGCGGTCCACCACCCAGCGCATGGTGTCGGCCGGATGGCCGTAGGTTTTGAACTTGCCGTTGACCGTGTTCAGGCGCAGCAGGCCAATCTGCTTCATCCAGTTGGTGGCGCCGTATTCGTACTGGGTGACCAGAATCTCGTCGCTATCAAGGTTGCCGACGCCGCTGTAGAGGAAGGTATTCCATGGCAGCAGCTTGCTCTCCAGCCGGGAAATGATGTCGTTCTGCGCGCTGTCGCGGCGTACCAGCTGGCGCAGGTTATTGCCGTCGCTGTCCACGGCCCACAGCCCCGGTCCCCAGCGCACGTCGCCCTGCGCCTGGCCGAGGTCGTCGACGTTGAAGGCCAGGCGGTGCTCGTTGACCCAGTGGTACTGGTGAATGTCGGCGTCGTCAAACGCCGCAACCACCCTGGTTTTGCGGCTTGCGACATCGACCACAGCCAGGCGCACGCGGCCGGTTTTACCGACCACCTTGACCGCCACCTGGCGGCCGTCCGGCGAGATGCGCGGATCGCTGAAGTTGGCGTTTTCAAAGAAGCTGGCGGCAGGAATGCTGGCCGGGGTGGTATGCGCAGCGGCCGGCAGTGTCGCCAGCGCGCTCAGTACAGCAACAACAGGAAGCAATTTCATTGTGGAGTTCCGATATTTTTATCCAGGAATTTCTCGACCCGGCCCCAGAAGTCGATACGGTTTTTCGGCAGTTTCCAGCCATGGCCCTCCTCGTCGTATTCGATCCATTCGACGTTGGGGTTGGTCTGTTTGACGGCCTTGTAGAACTTGGTGCCGTGCGGCAGCGGCACGCGCATGTCGGCAGTGCCGTAGGCCATCAGCAGCGGCTGTTTGATGCGTGATGCCTGCTCCAGCGGCGAGGTGGCTTTGAGCTGGGCGGCGTCCTTGACCTGGTCACCGATCATTTGCGGCATGCCGTACTGTTTCCAGTCTTCCGACATGTCAGAGGTGTAGAACCAGCTGCCGTCATACATCAGGTTGATGTCGGTGACGCCGGCCCATTCGACGCCGCATTTGTAGAGGTCGGGGTCGTTGATCAGGCCCATCAGCGTGGCGTAGCCGCCGTAGCTGGCGCCGGCAATGCAGATGCGCTTGCTGTCAGCATAGCCTTTGTCGATCGCCCAGCGCGTGGCGTCGGCCACGTCATCCTGCATCTTGAGGCCCCATTGCTTCCAGCCGGCGCGGAACAGACGGCTGCCGTAGCCGGTGCTGCCGCGGAATTCCGGTTCCAGCACGGCGTAGCCGCGCGAGGCCAGGAATTGCGCGTCCGGGTCCCAGTTCCAGCTGCCGCCGCGCACCCATGGGCCGCCATGCACCAGCACCACCATCGGCAGCTGCTTGCCCGGGCCTTGCGGCAAGGTCAGCCAGGCGGGAATGGTCAGGCCATCGCGCGATTTGTAGCGCACCAGTTCCTTGTGCGCCATCTGGTTCGGGTTGATGCCGGGATGGGATTCGCCGACCATGGTCAGCTTCTGCGTCTCGCTGTTGTAGAGCATGATGCGCTTGGGCCAGATGTCGGCAAACGCGGTCACCATGATCCACGGCGATTCCGGATGGGTCGGCAGCGTCAGCAGGTTGATGGTGTTGGGCAGCATGGCGTCGATCTTGGCCTGCATGGCCTTCATGTCCGGGTCCAGCCAGGTGGTGCCCATGGCGTCGGTCAGGTGCTGCACGCCCAGCAGCTTGTCCTTGCCCATGATGAGCTGGCCATGGAAGTCGTAGCCGTCCAGCTTGACCAGCGGCTTGCTCGACAGCTTGGCGGTATTGAGGTCATAGGTGAACACGGCTGTCGTATCGCCCTTGGGTTCGCGGCTGAGTACGTACAACGTGCCGTCCGGGCCGAACGCCAGGGGACGGAAGGTGCCGCCGCTGCCGGTAAAGCGGTCGAAGTCGGTCAGCTTGCGCCATTCATTGGTGGCGGGATCGCGGTAGTAGACGCTGCTGCTGCCTTTGTCTGCTGTGATGGTCAGGCGTGGCTCGCCTTTGTGGTCGAGCAGCCAGTAGTGGCTGGCGCCGGGGCGTTTGACCGAGACCGAGGTACGCCCCGTCACGGTATTCAGGCGCAGCAGGTCAACGTGGTTCAGCTCGCCGGGACCGCTGATGTCGCGGTCCTGCACATAAATGAAATCCGAATCCTGGGCGCCATCCTGGCCCAGCAGATAGGTGTGCCACGGCAGCAGCTCGCGCGAGCCCAGCGTTGAGCCGCTGGTGACGAAGGCTTTGCCATTGCGCATGGCCAGCTGGCGGAAACCGGTGCCGTCGCGGTTGATCGCGTACAGGCCGGGCGCGTAACGCATATCGCCTGGCGCCAGGTCCTTGTCGGTGGCGGTGAACACCAGGCGCTGGTCGTTGACCCAGGCATAGCGGCCGATATCGGCATCGGAGAAGTTGCCGACCACCTTGACGGCGTTGGTGCCCAGCTCCACCACGCCCAGCATGTCGCGCTTGCTCTTGTTGCCCAACCGCACAGCCAGGTATTTGCCGCTGGGGGACAGCACGGCGTCGCTGAACTCAGGATTGTTGAAGAAGTCGCCGATGGCTGGCAGCGGTTTGCTGCTGTCTGCGGCCAGCACCGGGGCGCCAATGAAGGCGCCGGCCAATGCCATGGCGCGCAGGAGGGAAGAGAAGCGCATATGCCTGGTTGCGAAATTGGTAATTAGTGCACAATAGCATCAAGTTATCAAATCCGCCACAGCGTAAATGTATATTATTGTTCCGGTGCGCGGATGTAGTCGACCAGCGCGGCGCTCTGCCGCCCCGGCGCCGGCGTCAGCAGACTGACCGCCACGATGGTCAGCAAGCCCGCCGGTACGCCAAAAATGCCGGCCGAGATAGGGGCGATGTGGAACCACAGGCTGGCCATGCTGCCGCCCAGGATCGGATTGGTATGCAGCATGTAGTAGATACATACTAAAAAACCCACGGTCATGCCGGCGATCGCGCCCTGGTGGTTGGCGCGCTTCCAGAACACGCCCAGCACCAGCGCCGGGAACAGCGTCGAGCCGGCCAGCGAGAACGCGGCGCCCACCAGCGACAGGATGTCGCCTGGCTTGGTCGAGGCGGCATAGGCGGCAATGAAGGCCACGGCCAGCAACAGCAGCTTGGAGATGGTCACGCGTTTCTGGGTCGAGGCGCTGCGGTCCACCAGCTTGTAGTAGACGTCGTGCGACAGCGCGTTGGAGATCGCCAGCAGCAGGCCGTCCGCCGTTGACAGCGCCGCCGCCAGGCCGCCAGCGGCCACCAGCCCGGAAATCACATACGGCAGGCCGGCGATTTCCGGCGTGGCCAGCACCAGCACGTCGGCATCGATGGTGATTTCCGCCAGTTGCACCACGCCGTCGTGGTTGACGTCGCTGATGCTGAACAGCGGATTGAGCTTGTCGACGTTGGCCCAGTACGACACCCAGTTGGGCAGGTGGGCGTAGTCGGTGCCCACCAGCGAGCTGTAGATATCGTATTTGACCAGCACTGCCAGCGCCGGAATGGTCAGGTAAATCAGCAGGATGAAGAACAGCGTCCAGAATACCGATACGCGCGTTTCGTGCACGGACGGCGTGGTGTAGGAGCGCATCAGGATGTGCGGCAGCGCGGCCGTGCCCAGCATCAGGCAAAACACCAGCGCCAGGAAGTTGTTGCGCTTGATGTCCGAGGTTTCCTTGTCACCCGGGTAGGGCGTGGCGTGCGGCGTGATCGGTTCGGCGTGCTGCAGATTCTGTTCGCGCGCTTCGGTCCACAGGCGTTCCGCCTCATCGGCGTTTTTGGGATAGGCCACCAGCTCGCGCTCGGCATTGCGGATCTCCAGCAGCGAGGCATTGCGGGCCTTGATCTGGTCGAGCTTGCGCTGCGCCTCGATGCGGCCGGTCTCCCATGACGTCGGCAAGCTGCGCAGCCGCGCATCGTAATCCGCCGCGCGCTGGCGGTAGATGGCGCGCACTTCGGCTTCCTTGGGGTCTTGCTGCAGCACGTGCTCGCGCGCGCTGAGCTTGGGCAGCAGCTTGCCATAGGCGACCTGCGGAATCGGATTGTCGCTGTGCTTGGCCGACAGCCAGATGGCGGGTATCAGGAAGGCCACCAGGATGATGATGTACTGCGCCACCTGGGTCCAGGTGATGGCGCGCATGCCGCCCAGGAAGGAACACACGAGAATACTGGCCAGGCCGAGGAAGATGCCGACCGAGAAATCGACGCCGGTGAAGCGCGAGGCGATCAGGCCCACCGCATAAATCTGCGCCACCACATAGGTAAAGGAGACGATGATGGTGGCGATGACGGCAAGGATACGCACGCCGCGGCCGCCATGCTCGGCCTGGTCGGCGCCGCCGTAGCGTTCGGCCAGGAAGTCGGGAATCGTGTACTGGGCGAACTTGCGCAGGTAGGGCGCGATGAGCAGCTGCACCAGACAGTAGCCGCCGGTCCAGCCCATGACATAGGCCAGGCCGTCGAAGCCGTGCAGGTACAGGCCGCCGGCCAGGCTGATGAAGCTGGCGGCCGAGATCCAGTCGGCCGCCGTGGCCATGCCGTTGAACATGGCCGGCACGCGCCGTCCCGCCACGTAGTATTCCAGCACATTCGAGGTGCGGCTGATGACGCCGATCAGCGCATACAGCACGATGGTGGCAAACATGAACAGATAGCCGATCCACACGCGCGGCATGCCTTCCTGCTCCAGCGCCGCCAGCGCGATCAGGAAGCAGCCAAAGCCGGCGGCAAACAGGCTGTAGTAGTAGCGCAGGCGCTGGAAGAAAGTGCGTTGCTGCTTCAAGCGCGCGTCTCCTGTGCACGGGCGGCCTGGTCCAGCTTGCGCATGCGCCAGGCGTAGAAACCCAGGATGCCGAGATACACCAGTGAAGCGCCTTGCGCCGCCAGGTAGAACGACAACGGCCAGCCGAACACGCTGAGCCCGGCCAGTTCGCGCGCGAAGAACGCGGCGCAAAAGCCGGTGAGCATCCACAGCAGGAGCAGCAGGCCGGTCAGGCGGCGGGTGCGTTGCCAGTGTTGTGCGCGTGTCAGCCGCGCGGGCGGGGTGGGTTTATCCATAGTACGGCGATTCTTCGTCTTCTTGCGTGGCGGCTGGCGGCAACGGGAATGTCAAACGGAACAGGGCGCCCGGCAGCCGGGGCTGGGTGGCGCGCGGATTGCTGAAAATATCGACTTCGGCGCCGTGCTGCTGGGCGATCTCGCGCACGATGGCAAGGCCCAGGCCGCTGCCTTCCGCAGTATTGCCGAGGATGCGGTAGAAACGTTCGAACACGCGCCCGCGCTCGGCCGGCGCGATGCCGGGGCCGGTATCCTCGACCTCCAGGTAGCCGTGTTCCCGTTCGTCGCTGCGCACGCGCACGGTAACGCTGCCGCCGGACGGCGTGTAGCGCAGCGCATTGTCGATGAGATTGGACAGCAGCTCGCGCAGCATGGTCGGGTTGCCGGTGATGGTCAGCGGCTGCGGCGGCGCCTCAAAGCCCAGGTCGATCTGGTGCGCGAACGAGGCCTGCACCCAGTCCTGCACCACGGTGCGCGCCAGATCGCCCAGGTCCAGCGCCACCATGGCGCTGCCGGCCGGCTGCTGGTTTTCTGCGCGCGCCAGGGCCAGCAGCTGGTTGACCAGGCGCGTGGCCGCTTCCGAACTCTTGGCCAGCTGTTCCAGCGAGCGGTGGATTTCCTGCTTGTCGGTCTGGCGCAGCGCCAGCTCGGACTGCATCCGCATGCCGGCCAGCGGCGTACGCATCTGGTGGGCGGCGTCGGCAATGAAGCGTTTCTGCATGTCGATGGTCAGCGACAGCCGCGACAGCATCTCGTTGAGCGAGCGCACCAGCGGCGTGATTTCCTCCGGCACCTGGCGCGGCGCGATGGGACTCAGGTCTTCCGGACTGCGCGCGCGGATGCGCTCCTGCAGCTGGGCCAGCGGCGACAGGCCGCGCGCCAGCGCAAACCACACCAGTGCCAGCACCACCGGCAACACGATGAACTGCGGCAGGATCACGCCCTTGATGATGGCGTTGGCCAGTTGCGCGCGCTTCTCCAGCGTTTCCGCCACCTGCACCAGCGCCAGCGGTGGTGTGCCGCCATCGCTGCGTTCCAGCTGGACGTAGGCAAACGCGATGCGGACCGGCGTGCCGTGCATGCTGTCGTTGCGGAAGCGCACGCCGCCGGAGCTGGTCTTGTCTTCGTCATCCAGCACCGGTTGCGGCAGGTCGCGGTCGCCGTCGATATGGTCGCCGCGCGGCCCCTGGATCTGGAAGTAGACGTTGTCGATGTCGTCGGCGCGCAGGATGTCGCGCGCGGAACCGGACAGGCTCTTGATGACCTTGCCGTCCACCGAACGCACCTGCTGCGTCAGCACGGTGACGCTGTCTTCCAGCGCATGGTCGAACGGCTGGTTGGCGATAGACTTGGCCACCAGGTAGGTGATGGCGATACTCATGGGCCACAGCAGCAGCAGCGGCGCCAGCATCCAGTCGAGGATTTCGCCGAACAGGGAGTGTTGTATGTCTTCGTCCGCCTCAGGGGGCGGCGGCTGGTACTCCGGTTCGGCGGCTTCCTGCGACGGGTTCACTTGTGGCTGTCCCCGGCTTCCGCGCTGGCGCGCGCGGCTTCGTTGAATTTCTCCAGGCAGTAGCCGAGGCCGCGCACGGTGGCGATGCGGATGCCGCCCACTTCGATCTTCTTGCGCAGGCGGTGCACATACACTTCGATGGCGTTGTTGCTGACTTCCTCGCCCCATTCGCACAGGTGGTCGACCAGCTGTTCCTTCGACACCAGGCGGCCGGTGCGCGCCAGCAGGATTTCCAGCAGGCCCAGTTCGCGCGCCGACAGGTCCAGCATCTGCTCGTTGATGTAGGCGCTGCGGCCGACCTGGTCATAATTCAGCGGGCCATGCTTGATGACGGTGGCGCCGCCGCCGGCGCCGCGGCGGGTCAGCGCGCGCACGCGTGCCTCCAGTTCCGACAGCGCAAACGGTTTGGCCATATAATCATCGGCGCCGAGGTCGAGGCCGTTGACGCGCTGTTCGATGGAATCGGCGGCGGTCAGAATCAGCACTGGCAATAGCGAGCCGCGCGAGCGCAGGCGGCGCAGCACTTCCAGGCCGGACAGCTTGGGCAGGCCCAGGTCCAGGATCAGCAAATCGAATTCCTGGGTCGACAGCGCGGTGTCGGCCTCCTGGCCGTTTCTGACGCAGTCGATGGCGTAACCGGACTGGCGCAGGGATCTGGTCAGCCCGTCGGCCAGCACACTATCGTCTTCGGCAAGTAAAATACGCATTGAAAAACACTCCAGCTGCACAAGACCCTATTTTGGCGAGTTTTTGTGCAATCTCAAAGAAATACCAAAAATCCCGCTTGCATTAAGCACTGTTTTTTTATACAGTGCTACCTGTATTGAACAACCCCACTGGCTGAAAGCACATTATGGACGAGAAAAAAGGCGTAGTACCTGCATCTGAAAAAGCCAAGGCGCTGGCAGCGGCGCTGGCCCAGATCGAGAAGCAGTTCGGCAAAGGCTCCGTCATGCGTATGGATGCCAGTGCTCCTATCGAAGAAGTGCAAGTGGTCTCGACCGGCTCGCTGGGCCTGGACGTGGCGCTGGGCGTCGGCGGCCTGCCGCGCGGCCGTGTGGTGGAAATCTACGGCCCGGAATCGTCGGGTAAAACCACGCTGACCCTGCAAACCATCGCCGAGATGCAGAAACTGGGCGGCACCTGCGCCTTCATCGACGCTGAACACGCGCTGGACGTGGGCTATGCACAGAAGCTGGGCGTGAACCTGCACGAGCTGCTGATCTCGCAGCCGGACACGGGTGAACAGGCGCTGGAAATCTGCGATGCGCTGGTACGTTCGGGCTCGGTTGACCTGGTGGTGGTCGACTCGGTGGCGGCGCTGACCCCACGCGCCGAGATTGAAGGCGACATGGGCGATTCGCTGCCAGGCCTGCAAGCGCGTCTGATGTCGCAAGCGCTGCGCAAGCTGACCGGTTCGATCAACCGCACCAACACGCTGGTCATCTTCATCAACCAGATCCGTATGAAGATCGGTGTGATGTTCGGCTCGCCAGAAACCACCACCGGCGGTAACGCGCTGAAGTTCTACGCCTCCGTGCGTCTGGACATCCGCCGCACCGGCTCGATCAAATCGGGAGACGAGGTGATCGGTAACGAAACCAAGGTCAAGGTCGTCAAGAACAAGATTGCGCCACCGTTCAAGGAAGCGCACTTCGACATCCTGTACGGCGCCGGCACCTCGCGTGAAGGCGAAATCCTGGACCTGGGCGTGGAAGCCAAGATCGTTGAGAAGTCGGGCTCGTGGTACAGCTATAACGGCGAGCGCGTCGGCCAGGGCAAGGACAACGCCCGCGCCTTCCTGCAAGAGCGTCCGGAACTGGCATGGGAAATTGAAAACAAGGTGCGTGAGTCGCTGGGCGTACGCGCGCTGCCACCACTGGCCACCGACAACACCGTGGTCAAGCTGAAGCCGGCCAAGCCTGAAGCCGACGCTGCTTAATATCGCATCATGGCTGCGCCACAACTGAGCTTGAAAGCGCGTGCGCTGCGCTTTCTTTCCCTGCGTGAGCACAGCCGGCTGGAACTGGCCCGCAAGCTGGCCCGCCACGCCGAGGAGGGCGACGATGTCGAAGCCCTTCTCGATTTCTTGGAAAAGAATAACTGGCTGTCGCAGGAACGCTTTTCCGAATCGCTGATCCATCGCCGTGCTTCCCGCTACGGCAACAGCCGCATCGTCGCCGAGCTGCAGAGCCACGGCGTCAACGGTGAGGCCCTGCAAGAACTCAAATCCACTCTGGCTGACACCGAACTGGCACGCGCGCAGGAGATCTGGCAGCGCAAGTTTGGCGTGGTCGCCACCGATCCCCTGGTCCGCAATAAACACATCCGCTTCCTGCTGCAACGCGGCTTTTCGCAGCGTGTGGTGCAAAAGGTCATCAAAGGCGCTGACCTCGACGAGTAATTTCCCTTCGGTCCGGGGTGTGCTACACTTTGCGGGTTTTTGCAGCACCGCGGGTGCGGTGGTTGTCCGTAGAAGCTGCGGCAACGTGCGTTTTTAATAAGAGAAATGCGCCAGGCTGCTAACTAATTAATGCCGCGAGAGCGGTATCAATCTTATGTCCTTGTTAACTCCAATTACCCAACCTGCGCTGAGTACGCGCGCGCGTGCTTTCCTGAGCAAGGATGGCGTGCGGGATATTGGCGGCACCCCTCTGCAGCAAACACCGTTTCGCATCACCAGATCCCATGTCCTGCACCGCATTGCCGGCGCAGTGGCACTGTTTTACCCGCGCTGGGTGGACAAAGCAGCACCGGGTAGCGCGTAGCAAGCATCTGCTTAACAATCAATCAACCGATTTTTACACATCAGCATCAGAAGGGAAGCCAGCATGAAAATCCATGAGTATCAAGGCAAAGAAATCCTCCGAAAATACGGAGTGACGGTACCGCGCGGCATTCCGTGCCTGACCGTTGAAGAAGCAGTTAAAGCTGCTGAAACCTTGGGCGGCCCGGTCTGGGTTGTGAAAGCACAGATCCACGCCGGTGGCCGTGGTAAAGGCGGCGGCGTTAAAGTTGCCAAGTCGCTGGAACAAGTCAAAGAATACGCTGACCAAATCATGGGCATGCAGCTGATCACCCATCAGACTGGTCCTGAAGGTCAAAAAGTACGCCGCTTGCTGATCGAAGAAGGCGCGGACATCAAACAAGAACTGTACGTATCGCTGGTTACCGACCGCGTGACCCAGCGCGTTGTGCTGATGGCCTCGTCGGAAGGCGGCATGGACATCGAAGAAGTTGCTGAGTCCCACCCAGAAAAAATCCACTCGATCGCTATCGATCCGGCCGTTGGCCTGACCGACGCTGAAGCTGCTGGCATCGCTGCAAAAATCGGCGTACCAGAAGGTTCGATCGCTGATGCCGTGACCAACCTGCAAGGCCTGTACAAAGCCTACTGGGAAACCGATTCGTCGCTGGCCGAAATCAACCCACTGATCGTGACCGGTTCGGGCAAGATCATTGCACTGGACGCCAAGTTCAACTTCGACGCCAACGCACTGTTCCGTCAACCAGAAATCGTCGCTTACCGCGATCTGGACGAAGAAGATCCAGCTGAAGTAGAAGCCTCGAAATTCGACCTGGCCTACATCTCCCTGGACGGCAACATCGGCTGCCTGGTGAACGGCGCCGGTCTGGCCATGGCCACCATGGACACCATCAAACTGTTCGGCGGCGAGCCAGCCAACTTCCTGGACGTGGGCGGCGGCGCAACGGCTGAGAAAGTCACCGAAGCGTTCAAGATCATGTTGAAAAACCCAGGCCTGAAAGCCATCCTGGTCAACATCTTCGGCGGCATCATGCGCTGCGACGTGATCGCTGAAGGCGTGATCACCGCATCGAAAGCGGTTTCGCTGCAAGTACCGCTGGTGGTCCGCATGAAGGGCACCAACGAAGATCTGGGCAAGAAAATGCTGGCTGACTCCGGCCTGCCGATCATCGCCGCTGACACCATGGAAGATGCAGCTAAGAGCGTTGTTGCAGCCGCTGCTGGTAAATAATTAAGGAACCGATATGTCTATTCTGATCAACAAAGACACCAAAGTCATCACCCAGGGTATCACCGGTAAAACCGGTCAGTTCCACACCCGTATGTGCCGCGAATACGCGAACGGCAAAAACGCCTTCGTAGCAGGCGTGAATCCGAAGAAAGCCGGCGAAGACTTCGAAGGCATTCCAATTTTCGGTTCGGTCAAAGAAGCCGCATCGAACACCGGCGCCACCGTGTCGGTGATCTACGTGCCGCCAGCAGGCGCCGCTGCCGCCATCTGGGAAGCCGTTGAAGCTGAACTGGAACTGGCCATTTGCATTACCGAAGGCATCCCAGTCCGCGACATGATGGCACTGAAGGATCGCATGGCCAAAGCCGGTTCGAAAACCCTGCTGCTGGGCCCTAACTGCCCAGGCCTGATCACCCCAGACGAAATCAAGATCGGCATCATGCCAGGTCACATCCACCGTAAGGGCCGTATCGGCGTGGTATCGCGTTCGGGCACCCTGACCTATGAAGCAGTGGGTCAGCTGACCGCACTGGGCCTGGGCCAATCGTCGGCAGTTGGTATCGGCGGCGACCCAATCAACGGTCTGAAGCACATCGATGTGATGCGCATGTTCAACGAAGATCCTGAGACCGACGCGGTCATCATGATCGGCGAAATCGGCGGTCCGGACGAAGCCAATGCTGCACGTTGGGTCAAAGACAACATGAAGAAACCGGTGGTTGGCTTCATCGCCGGCGTTACCGCTCCTCCAGGCAAGCGCATGGGCCACGCCGGCGCGCTGATCTCGGGCGGCGCTGACACCGCGCAAGCCAAGCTGGACATCATGGAAGAGTGCGGCATCAAAGCCACCAAGAATCCATCGGAAATGGCACGTCTGCTGAAAGCCATGCTGTAATTAACAGCCGCTTGATTGTGGAATAATAAAGGGGAGCCTGCGGGCTCCCCTTTTATTTTCCGGAGATCAGATTGGCGAAGCTCATCATCTCGCGCAACGGGCAAGTCGAGCAGCAAATACAACTGAGCAAGGAACGGATGACGCTGGGCCGTCACCCGCGCAATGACATCGTCCTGGCCCATCCCGCCATCAGCGCCGCGCATGCGGCCATCACCACCATCCTCGACGATTCCTTCCTGGAAGACCTGCACAGCACCAACGGCACGTTCGTGAACGGCCACCGCATCGGCAAGCATTTCCTGCAACATCAGGATCTGATCAAGATGGCCAAGCTGGAATTGCAGTTTGTGGCCGATGGCATCCGGCCGCTGGCGGCAGCGCAACCCGTGCTGGCGGAGATTTCTGTCTTAAACGGCAACAACGCGGGCAAGCATGTGGCGCTGACCAAGCCGCAGACCACATTGGGCCGCGCCGGCGTGCAGGTGGTGGTGATCCAGCGCCATCCCGCTTTCTACACGATGACCCACACCGAAGGCGCGCTGGCGCCTCTGCTCAACGGCACGGCACTGGATCTGCATGTGCCGGAGCGGCTCAGCGATGGCGATGTCATCGACCTCAGCGGCACCGAAATGGCCTTCCGCATCGCCTGACAAAAATTGTCAGCCCAGCCTGTGCTGACAAAATGCGGCGCTCCGGACTGACAAAAAACGGCACTTCACGGCATGTTTTGCTGAAATTTTGAGCAAAAACCGGGTGGCACACCAATTGCACTAAGCAGGGTGTAGCACCCAACAATGTGTTTAACCGTGAGGAGTCGCAAAATGAAATCCATGAAAATGATGAAAAAGCAGGCACAAGCCGGCTTTACCCTGATCGAGCTGATGATCGTTGTGGCGATTATCGGTATCCTGGCCGCAGTCGCGATTCCTGCCTACAGTGATTACACGGCCAAGGCCAAGGCCGCCAACGCGATGTCGGCAGTGGATTCGCTCAAAACCGCCGTGGCGCTGTGCGCCCAGGAAGCGGGCGGCGATGCCAGCGGCTGCTCGTCGGGTCAAAACGGCGTCCCTGCTGACAACACCTTTACGGCCACCAAGGAAGTGGCCAGCGCCACTACCGCCGCCAACGGCGTGATCACCGCGACCCTGGCGACTGGCGTCGGCTCGGGCATGGACGGCAAAACCATCACCTTCGCGCCGAAAGTCGCCGCTGGCGCTTCGGCCATTACCTGGACCATCACGACCACGGTCACCAATACAGCGGCGGCGGCGGCCATCACCAAAAACAGCGTGCCTTGATAAAAGGCTGGCCTGAATGCAAAAGCCCGGCAACTGCCGGGCTTTTTTACGTTAAACGATTTTCTGGCGGTCCGCGATCAGGGCTTCGTAAGTCAGGTTTTGCAGCATGGTGTAATGCACCGGGTCGAGGTCAACGAACTGCAGGCCGTAGGTGAACACTTCCGGCTTGTCGCCCGAAGCCGGCTTGACCACGTTGATATTGCGCACCGTCGCATTGGGATTGATGCGTACCTGGCGGTTGCCGGGCTGGGCGATCAGATAAAACGACAGGCCAACCTGGCCGTCGCCATCCGGCAGCTGCTTGGGCGATTCGATGAGCGCGCCGGACACGCTCAGGTTGACCAGGAACACCGAGGTGGCACCGGCCGGGGTCGTGATCTGCGCCGGAATATCCACCTTGACCCGCATTGCCGCCCGCAGGCTGGTGCCCTGGATCGATACCGGGAAGCTCAGGTGCACATAAAACAGTGGACGCGGGAACACGCGTTGCACCACGCACGAGAACGAGCACACGTTCACGCCCGAGAACACGCGGATGGTCAGCTTGTCGCCTTCATTGAGGGAAATCGGCGCGCCATTTTCAAACGGCACTTTGACGATCATGTACTCATCCTTGACCCAGCCGATCAGGGTCGAGAAGTGCTGGATAGGTTTGATCGTCCGGTGAGTGATGAACTGTATCCTGCCGCCTACTTGCAGGTTCATTTGCTCGAACTCGTACTCCTGAGTCTTGGCTTCGCTTGGCGGAGGGTTGCTGCTCATGCAAACTCTTTCTTATGTGCGCAAAACGGCTACGGTGACAACACCGTCAAAAAATTGTTCCAGCGACACTAATTATATACCCGCCAAGTTTGGGTAACAATCAGACAATACAACACCTTGCTAACTGGTTGCACTCCAGTCACCCGACTTGCCGCCGTGTTTTTCTGTGACGCGGATGTTGGACATGACCATGCCGCGATCCACCGCCTTGCACATGTCATACACCGTGAGCAGGCCAACTTGCACCGCAGTGAGTGCTTCCATTTCGACGCCGGTCTTGCCGTAGGTTTCAACCTGGGCTTTGCAGTGGACGCTGGCGTTGGCCTCGTCGGTTTCGAACTCCACCGCCACGCGCGTCAGGGCCAGGGGATGGCACAGGGGGATCAGGTCGCTGGTGCGCTTGGAGGCCATGATGGCGGCGATGCGGGCGATGCCGAGCACGTCACCTTTCTTGGCCGTGCCGCTCATGATGATGGCCAGCGTCTCCGGTTTCATGCGGATCGAGCCGGTGGCCAGGGCGATGCGGTGGGTCTCCGCCTTGGCGCCGACGTCGACCATGTGGGCTTGTCCGGTGGCGTCAAAGTGGGTCAGGTGTTCGGTGGTCATGATGGCAACGTAAAATGAGTCATAATCTGGTGCTAAGCTTTCGCACCCAAGTTGCGGGTATCATATCATCGTGAATGTAAAACGCTCCTCTTACTCTGGCCGCCTGCGCGCGGTTGCCGCCGCCCTGCTGGTCGCCATGCCGATGGCCATGGCGCAGACCGCGCTCGCGCCGGCCAAGATTCCGAACCTGCCTTCGCTGGGCGGTACCGAAAACCAGGATCTTTCCCCGCTTATGGAACGCAAGCTGGGCGAGGAGATCATGCGCGATATCCGCCGCGACCGCGATTATCTCGACGATGGCCCCATCCTCGAGTACATGAACAACTTCGGCAATACGCTGGTGGACGCCCGTCCCGGTGCGCGCGGCGAGGCCAAGTACGATTACTTTTTCTTTGTGGTGCGTGACCCGCAGCTGAATGCGTTTGCGCTGCCGGGTGGCTTTATCGCGGTGCACTCGGCGCTGCTGCTGGCGGCGCAGAACGAGTCCGAACTGGCTTCGGTGCTGGGCCACGAGATCGGCCACGTGGTGCAGCGCCACATCGCCCGGTCCATCGGCCAGCAGAAGCAGGACGCGCTGATTCCACTGGCGGCCATGATTCTGGCGGCGCTGGCTTCGCGCCAGGGCGGCGATGCGGCGATGGGCGTGTTCCTCGGCGGCCAGGGGATTGCGATTCAGCGGCAGCTCAATTTTGGCCGCGATGCGGAGCGCGAGGCGGACCGCATCGGTTTCCAGATCATGGGCGAAGCGGGGTTTGATACCTCGGGCATGGTGGCCTTCTTCCAGCAGATGCAGAATGCGACCAAGGCCTATAGCGACCTGGTGCCTTCTTGGTTGCTGACCCACCCGCTGACTTCCGAACGTATCGCCGACATCCAGGCGCGCATCCGCGAGCAGCCGTACAAGCAGCGGGTCGACAGCCTGGACTTTTATCTGGTGCGCTCGCGCGCCCGCGTGTTGCAAGACCAGAGTGCCAGTGGCTATAACGAGGCCAGGATGTTCTTCCAGTCGCAGATTCTGCAGGAGAGCTGGCAGCAGAAGGCGGCGGGCCAATACGGTCTGGCGTTCCTGAGCATGAAGCAGGGCGACACGGCCGCCGCGCAGAGCTGGCTGGACCAGGCTTACGCGACCGTGAATGCGCCGGTACCCAAGATCGGCCTGTCTTCCGCGCCGCGCGGCCGGGCGGAGACCATCTTTGCCGCCACCTCGATCGAGATCAAGCTGGCGCAGCCGGACAACAAGGAAGTGCTAGCCAAGGCCGTCAAGGAAGCCGAGGCGGCGCATCTGAAATTCCCGCTGTCGCGCGGTATCGCACATCAGTACGGCGAGGCGATGCTGGCAGCAGGTCAGCTGGAAGAAGCCGCTGTGTATCTGCGTGACCAGGCGCAGCTGTATCGTGAAGACATTGAAGCCTACGATCTGCTGGCGCAGGTGTATGCCAAGCAGGGCAAGCTGGCCTTGCAGCACATCGCACTGGCGGAATCCTACGCGTTGCAGGGCGGTGTGCTGTCGGCGCTGGACCAGTTGAACTTTGCGCGCAAGGCGCCCGATGCGTCGTTCTACGATCAGTCGCTGATCGATGCGCGTGAACGCGAGTGGCAAGCGCGTCGCCGCGAAGAGATGGGCGACAAGGGCAAGAAGGATATGGCGGAAACGCGTCCGGCCTTCAAGGCCGAGTTCAAGTCAGGGCCGGACAAGGACGCCAGCCCGTTTGACCGCTACAACAATATGTTCAACCAGTCCACCAATCCGTTTGACCGTCTGCGCAAGCAGAACGATAACGACATCACGTCGCCGGGGCTGATGGCTCGCTGACGAAACCGAAGCGCGCCGCCAGTCCGTCGGCGGCGATGCGTTCTACCGGCACGCCTTGCAGCGTCAGCTCGCCTGCGCTGCGGCCTTCCATCCAGTCCAGTAGCACTTCATCCGCCACTGCGGCGCCGTTCATGTGCAACTGCGGCAGCACTTGCGCGAAGTCGCGGTCATCGAGTTGCGCGACTACCTCGCCGCTGCGCAGGATCAGCGCGCCGGTGTCTGTGAGGAACGCGGCATCAATGGCGTCCAGCGCGGCGCCGGTGTGCAGCATCCAGCCCGCAGCCGGATCGGTGCGGACGATGTACGGCGTGGCTTGCAGTTGTACGTACACGCGCTGCGGCCCGTTCTGGAAATACCAGCAGCCGCGCTCATCGACCGCATAGTTGCGCGTGATGAAGCCGACCAGCGCGGCGTTGCTCAGCTTGTCGCCAGGCAGATTGAAGTGCTGGGCGCGCTCATCGCGCATGCGCCAGTTGCCGCGCGCGTCGAGCGCCAGCCAGCCATAGCAGTGGGGCACGTTGGGCCACTTGGCCAGCGCCTGTTTGACGATGTCATCCATGTTGTTCGAGGAAATGAAGCAGCTTGGTCGGCAGCCAGTTGATGCGGCCCGGCAGTCCACCGACGGCAAAGCCGACATGGCCGCCGTGTTCAGGATAGTCCAATACCACGCGCGACGACGCACGCTGCGGCAGGTGACGGCCGGGCAGGAAAGGATCGTTCTTTGCGTTCAGCACCAGCGTAGGAACGGTAATATCGTCGAGCACGTGTTTGGCGCTGGCGCGGTGCCAATAATCGTCCGTGTCGCGGTAACCGTGCAACGGCGCGGTGACCACGTTGTCAAATGCATACAGGTCACGTGCTGCGTGCAAGGCATCCACGTCGAACAGGCCGGGAAACTGTTGTAGTTTGGCTACGCACTTTGGTTTCAGGGTTTGCAGGAACATGCGCGTGTACAGCATGTTGAAACCGCTCGACAGCGAGGCGCCGCCTTGCGCCAGATCCAGTGGCGCCGAGACAGCGCATGCCGCATCCACAAAATCGGCCTGGTGCTGGGATTCGCCAAGCCAGCGCAGCAGTGCGTTGCCGCCCAGCGAGACGCCGGTGGCGTAGAACTTGCCGCTGTCTCCCGCGCGGCGTTGGTGCAGACGGCGGATGATCCAGTTGATTTCTGCGGCGTCGCCGGAATGGTAGAAACGCGGTGCGCGGTTGGCTTCGCCCGAGCAGCCGCGAAAATGCGGCACGGCGCCGGACCAGCCGCGTGCCTGGATGTCCGACATCAGCGCGCGCGCGTAATGGCTGTCCGACGAGCCTTCCAGGCCATGGAACAGCACCACGAATGGCTGGCCTGGCTGGCCGTCGACAAAATCCACATCGATGAAGTCACCGTCGGGCGTATCCCAGCGTTCGCGCCGGAACGCCACCGGCGGCTTGCGGATCGCAATGGCCGGATAAATGGTTTGCAGATGGCCGCTAGGCAGCCAGAACGGTGCGGTGTACTTCACGGTGAAAACTAATGCAGGATTTGTGCGCGCGTATCGACCGGCGCCGCCCCCGGCGCGACGGACACATGGTGCAGCACGATGCGCCAGCCTTTTGGCGTTTTCGCATACACATTGGTCGCCAGCAGATGCGCCGGATCGCTGGTTCCGGCAGTCGAGCCTTCCACCACGGTGTGGACCGAGCTCATCAGAGTATGGGTTTCGTGCAGCTGCGACGGCAGGATGTGCAGGCCGCCGTGTTCAAGGATGGCGGCCCAGGAGGCGCGGATCGCCGCGTGGCCGATCAGGCGTTGGCCGCCCGGATGCACGCAGACGATCTCATCGTCATCGGCCCACAGGGCCATCAGCGCTTCCAGGTCAGCGCGGTTCAGGGCGTCGTAGAAAGCCGCTTCGGTTTCAGCGGCGCTACCGTTGTGCTCTTTCTTGGCTGGCATGGTGGGCGCTGGTTGGGGTTAGTGGTGGCCGACAACCATGCCTGGCTTCAGGCGGTAAGCGGTGCCGCAGTATGGGCACTTGGCTTCGCCGTGGATGAATTCCAGGAACACGCGCGGGTGCGACGACCACAGCGGCATGGCTGGGTTGGGGCAGTGCGCCGGCAGGTCTTTGCCATCGAGTTCAACAGCGGCGGTGTGTGGATTGGTCATTTCTTGTGGCTCCGGATGGCTGAGAGAAAACCACGATTTTAACGGATTCGCGCACTGAGCAAAAATCGTCGGTAAAATAGCGCCTCTACAACCCCGCCCCTGCCGCCCATGTGGCAGGAATGCCACAAGCGATCCATGACTGAATCAAGCAGCACTGCCACCCTGGCCTGCGTCTCGGCACCTCACGAACCCTCCTGGCGCGAAGGCGTGAAAACCGGCATGCCGTCATTGTTTGGCATTGGCGCCTGGGGCCTGGTGGTGGGGATTGCGATGGTCAAGTCCGGGCTGACGATCCCGCAGGCGCTGGGCATGACGCTGATGGTGTTTGCCGGTTCCGCCCAGCTGGCCGCCTTGCCCCTGATTGCCTCCAATGCCCCCGTTTGGGTCATCTTCCTGACCGCTTTGGTCGTCAACTTACGTTTTGTGATCTTCTCGGCGCTGCTGGCGCCGCACTTTTCCCACCTGCCATGGCGGCAGCGCCTGACGCTGGGCTACGTCGCCGGCGACATGACGGTCGCGCTGTTCCTGCAAAAATATCCGTCCGAAGCGCCACAGGTCGGCAAGTTGTCGTATTTGAAAGGCCTGCTGTATCCGAACTGGATTTCGTGGCAGGTCGGCTCGATTGCCGGCATCTTCCTTGGCAGTACCGTGCCGGCCGAGTGGGGCCTGGGTTTTGCCGGCACGCTGGCGATCATTTGCGTGATGGTCCCGCTGATGGTGGGCCGCCCCGCGCTGTGTGGCGTGCTGGTGGCGGGCGCCGTCTCGGTGCTGGCGCATGACCTGCCGTACAAGCTGGGGCTGCTGGTTGCCGTCCTGGTTGGCATGCTGACCGCCATGGTCATTGAAGAAACCGCTGACAAATGGAGAAGCAAACGTGGCTGACTGGGAAATCTGGCTGGTGATTTTTGTGCTGGCGCTGGCCACGGCCTGCACCCGCAGCTCCTTCTGGCTGATCGGCCATCACATCACGATTCCCAAACGCGTGCAGGAAATGCTGCGTTTCGCGCCGGCCTGCGCCCTGGCCGCCATCGTGGCGCCTGATCTGATTCTGGCAGCCGACGGCCATGCCGTGCTGGATGCGGGCAACCTCAAACTCGTCTCTGGTATTGTCGCTACGATTTATTATTTGCTGCGTCGCAATATGTTGGAAACTATCGTCTTTGGCATGGCTTTCTTTACAGTATTACGTCTGTTTCCTGTAACTTAATAACAGATAACTCACCTTCGGCTTGCGGTAAAATAGCGCTCTTCCAACAACTCGACCTTGGGTAGCCATGTCCGCTGTTCTGAACTTCATCCGTCTGCAAGACCTCATCGATCAAAATGCCCTGCAAGGCAAGCGCGTTTTCATCCGCGCCGACCTGAATGTTCCGCAGGATGATGCCGGCAATATCACCGAAGATACGCGCATCCGCGCCTCGGTTCCTGCCATTAAGGCAGCGGTGGCCGCTGGCGCCAAGGTCATGGTCACGTCCCACCTGGGCCGTCCGACTGAAGGCGAATTCAAGCCGGAAGACAGCCTGGCGCCCGTCGCCAAACGCCTGTCCGAGCTGCTGGGCCAAACCGTTGAACTGAAGCAGAACTGGGTCGATGGCGCCGGTCTGGAAGACCTGCAATCGGGCCAAGTGGTATTACTGGAAAATGTCCGCGTTAACCAGGGCGAAAAGAAGAACGCCGACGAACTGGCACAGAAAATGGCAAAACTGTGCGACATCTACATCAATGACGCCTTCGGTACCGCGCACCGCGCCGAAGCCTCGACCCATGGTATCGCCAAATTTGCCCCGGTTGCTGCGGCTGGCCCGCTGCTGGCCGCCGAGCTGGACGCGCTGGGCAAGGCGCTGGGCGCCCCAGCCCGTCCGCTGCTGGCCATCGTCGCCGGTTCGAAAGTTTCCTCCAAATTGTCGATCCTGAAAGCGCTGGCTGACAAGGTGGACAATCTGATCGTTGGTGGCGGCATTGCCAACACTTTCATGAAGGCTGTGGGCCTGAACATCGGCAAGTCGCTGGTGGAAAACGATCTGGTCGACGAAGCCAAAGCCATCATCGACATCATGGCCAAGCGCGGCGCGCAAGTGCCGATTCCGGTCGATGTGGTGTGCGCCAAGGAATTCTCGCCGACCGCCGTGGCCACCATCAAGGACGTGAAAGACGTGGCCGATGACGACATGATCCTGGACATCGGCCCTAAAACCGCTGCCCAGCTGGCTGAGCAGATCGGCGCCGCCGGCACCATCGTGTGGAACGGCCCGGTCGGCGTGTTCGAGTTCGACCAGTTCGGCGAAGGCACCAAAACGCTGGCGCTGGCAATCGCCCAGTCGAAAGCGTTCTCGATCGCTGGCGGTGGCGACACCCTGGCGGCAATCGCCAAGTACGACATTACCGATCAGGTAGGCTACATCTCCACCGGCGGCGGCGCTTTCCTGGAATTCCTGGAAGGCAAAACCCTGCCAGCCGTCGAGATCCTGACCCAGCGCGCAGCGAAATAAGGGGTAGTGAATAGCACGGTCGTGCTTTGTAGCAAATTAACAGTAGAATCCAGGTAATGCCTGAGAAGGGCATCAAATTTGTAGCAAATCTACAGATTTGATGTCTTCTCTGTAATAAAGTGCAGCTTTCCTGGTCTTCGCTACCCGCGGAGACTGTTCGCATGACCTACCGCTAAGGAATACTATGTCTCGTAGCACCAAAATTGTCGCCACGATCGGCCCAGCTTCTACCGACTTCAACGTACTGGTCAAAATGATACGTGGGGGTGTGGATGTCGTGCGCCTGAACTTCTCGCACGGCAAAGCGCAGGATCATATCGACCGCGCGCGTCTGGTGCGCGAGGCAGCTGCCGAGTGCGGCCGCGAAGTGGCGATCATGGCGGACATGCAGGGCCCGAAAATCCGCGTTGGCAAATTTGAGAGTGGTAAGATCGAACTGGCCAAGGGCGACAAGTTCATCCTGGACGCCAAGTGGGGCGAAAACGGCGAACTGGGCACCCAGGACCGCGTGGGCCTGGACTACAAGGCACTGCCGCAAGACGTGCGCCCGGACGACCAGCTGCTGCTGAATGACGGCCTGATCGTGCTGGTGGTGGAAAAAGTGGTGGGCAGCGAGATTTACACCGTCGTCAAGATCGGCGGCGAACTGTCCAACAACAAGGGCATCAACCGTCTGGGTGGCGGCCTGACCGCACCGGCGCTGACCGCCAAGGACATGGAAGACATCAAGACGGCAATGAGTTTCCAGGCCGATTACCTGGCGATCTCGTTCCCGAAAAGCGCAACCGATATGGAAATGGCGCGCCAGTTGGCCAATATCGCCGGCGAGCCATTCGGCCACAAGCCGCTGATGATTGCCAAGATCGAGCGTGCCGAAGCGATCCCTGTGCTGCAGGAGATCCTCGACGCCTCGGACGGCATCATGGTCGCGCGTGGCGACCTGGCGGTGGAAGTAGGTAACGCTGCGGTACCGGCGCTGCAAAAGCGCATGATCCGCATGGCGCGCGAGTCGAACAAGCTGGCGATCACCGCGACCCAGATGATGGAGTCGATGATCTTCAATGCGGTGCCGACCCGCGCGGAAGTCTCGGACGTGGCCAATGCCGTGCTGGACGGTACCGATGCCGTGATGACGTCGGCCGAAACCGCCTCGGGCCGCTACCCGATTGAAACTGTAGAAATGATGGCCGCGATCTGCGTGGAAGCCGAGCAGTCCGAGTACAACAAGCTCGACGCCGACTTCCTGAACGCGACCTTCACCCGTATCGACCAGTCCATCGCCTATGGCGCGCTGTTCACCGCGCACCACCTGGCGGTGAAGGCGATTGTGGCGTTGACCGAGTCCGGTTCGACCGCACTCTGGATGAGCCGACACAACATCGATACACCGATTTATGCGCTGACGCCGTCAACCACCACGCTGCGTAAAGTGGCGCTGTACCGTAACGTCAAGGCCTACAATCTGCAGCAGGAAGGCGGTAGCGCCGTGGTGCTGAAGAAGGCGGAAGAGCTGCTGGTAGAGCACGGTGTGGTCAAGAAGGGCGACATGATCGTCGTCACCTGGGGTTCCCCGATGGGCCAGGTGGGCGGTACCAATGCCCTGAAGATCGTCCGCGTCGGCGAGTTTAGTTAAGTAAGACCGGTCGAGCGTCGCGCCCTGAGGAGGGCGTGGCTGTGCTCCCGGCAACCAGGTTTTTTTATTGTTTGGAGTATTACCATGTCCCTCGTATCCATGCGTCAACTGCTGGACCACGCCGCTGAAAACGGCTATGGCATTCCTGCTTTCAACGTCAACAATCTGGAACAAGTGCAGGCCATCATGGCTGCCGCCGATGCGCTGAACGCACCGGTCATCATGCAAGCGTCGGCTGGCGCCCGCAAGTACGCTGGCGAAGCGTTCCTGCGTCACCTGATCGACGCTGCCATCGAAGCCTACCCGCATATTCCAGTGGTTATGCACCAGGACCACGGCCAGTCGCCGGCAGTCTGCATGGCGGCAATCCGCTCGGGCTTTAGCTCGGTGATGATGGACGGTTCGCTGGAAGCTGACGGCAAATCGGTGGCTTCCTACGAATACAACGTCGAAGTGTCGCGCGAAGTGGTCAAGTTCTCGCACGCGATCGGCGTCACCGTGGAAGCGGAACTGGGCGTGCTCGGTTCGCTGGAAACCATGAAGGGCGACAAGGAAGACGGCCACGGCGCCGACGGTACCATGACCCGCGAACAGCTGCTGACCGACGTTGCCCAGGCTGCTGACTTCGTGCAGAAAACCCAGTGCGACGCGCTGGCCATCGCTATCGGCACCTCGCACGGCGCCTACAAGTTCACCCGCAAGCCGACCGGCGACATCCTGGCAATCGACCGCATCAAGGAAATCCACGCGCGCATCCCGAACACCCACCTGGTCATGCACGGTTCGTCGTCGGTGCCACAGGAACTGCTGGCCATCATCCGCGAATTCGGCGGCGACATGAAAGAAACCTATGGCGTGCCAGTCGAAGAAATCCAGGAAGGTATCCGTCACGGCGTTCGCAAGATCAACATTGACACCGACATCCGTCTGGCCATGACCGCCGCCGTGCGTCAGTACATGTTCCAGAACCCGTCGAAATTCGACCCGCGCGACTTCCTGAAGCCAGCCCGTCTGGCTGCCGAGCAAGTGGTGCGCGCACGCTTCCAGGCGTTCGGCTGCGAAGGCCAGGCGTCGAAAATCAAGCAAATTCCGCTGGAAAAAATGGCGGAACGCTACAAAGCTGGCGAGCTGTCCCAGATTGTGAAGTAAAATTCTGTTTTGGAACGGGTTAGTTCTTTCGGATTAACCCGACTCTTTCGACCGGCGATCGAGGTTTCCTCTATCGCCGGTTTTCGCTTTTTCATTACATTCCCCTGCTATGAACAGCCTCTACCAGTCTTCCATCAAGTCCCTGCCACTCCTCGGCCACGGCAAAGTCCGCGACAACTACGCTGTCGGCGATGACAAAATCCTCATTGTCACCTCCGACCGTCTGTCGGCTTTTGATGTTGTCATGAATGAACCGATTCCCGGCAAGGGCAAGGTACTGAACCAGATGACCGACTTCTGGTTCGAGAAGCTGGGCCACATCGTGCCTAACCACCTGACCGGCGTAGCGCCAGAGTCCGTGGTGGCAGCGGACGAAGTGGATCAGGTCAAAGGCCGCGCTGTCGTGGCCAAGCGTCTGAAACCGATCATGGTGGAAGCCGTGGTGCGTGGCTACATCATCGGCTCGGGCTGGAAAGACTATCAGGCTACCGGTTCGATCTGCGGCATCCAGCTGCCAGAAGGCCTGCAGCAAGCGGAAAAACTGCCACAGCCGATCTTCACGCCAGCCGCTAAGGCCGACCTGGGCGAGCACGACGAGAACATCAGCTTTGCCGACATGGAAAGCCGCATCGGCGCCGAACTGGCTGCCAAAATGCGCGATGTCGCCATCAAGCTGTACACCGAAGCGTCGGAATACGCTGCCTCGCGCGGCATCATTATTGCCGACACCAAGTTTGAATTCGGCCTGGACGACAACGGCGTCATGCACCTGATGGACGAAGTGCTGACTGCCGACTCGTCGCGCTTCTGGCCTGCCGACTCTTACGCCGTTGGCATCTCGCCACCGTCGTTCGACAAGCAGTTCGTGCGCGACTACCTGGAAACCCTGACCGACTGGGGCAAGACCGCACCAGCGCCAGCTCTGCCAGCCGACGTCATCGAAAAAACCCAGGCCAAGTACTTCGAAGCCATCGAACGCCTGACCGGCGAAAAGCTGAAGGTCTGAACGATGAGCGATCAGAACAAGCCATTGGTCGGCGTCATCATGGGCTCGTCCTCGGACTGGGACGTGATGCAAAACGCGGTCAGCATCCTCAAGCAGTTTGGCGTGCCGTTTGAAGCGCAAGTGATCTCGGCCCACCGCATGCCGGACGAGATGTATGCCTATGCCAAGAGCGCCCGTGCGCGCGGCCTGCGCGCCATCATTGCCGGTGCCGGCGGTGCCGCGCACCTGCCAGGCATGGTGGCAGCCATGACCATCGTGCCAGTGCTGGGCGTGCCTGTGCCGTCCAAATATCTGCGCGGCGAAGACTCCATGCTGTCGATCCTGCAGATGCCGAAAGGCGTGCCAGTGTCCACCTTTGCCATCGGCGAAGCGGGCGCTGCCAATGCGGCGCTGACGGCGGTGGCGATGATCGCATCGACCGACGACGCCCTGGCTGACAAGCTGGAAGCTTTCCGCGTTGCGCAAACCGAGGCCGCCAAGGCCATGAAACTGCCCCTGGAATGACGAGTAATGCGTAATGAGTGAATCGAAGTTAAAGCCCATCCTGCCCGCTGCTAATCCGCCAGCCTGGCTGGGCGTGATGGGCGGCGGCCAGCTGGGCCGCATGTTTGCCCAGGCGGCGCAAGCCATGGGTTATCAGGTTGCCGTGCTGGAGCCGTCGCAAGACTGCCCGGCCGGCCAGGTCGCGCAGCGTCTGGTCAATGCCGACTACAGCGACGCTACCGGCCTCGACGCACTGGCCGCGCAGTGCGCTGCCGTGACCACCGAGTTTGAAAACGTCCCGGCCGACAGCCTGTCGCGTCTGGCGCAAACCGTGTTTGTGGCGCCGGATGGCCATGGTGTGTCGGTTGCACAGGACCGCGTGGCCGAGAAGCGTTTCTTCGTCAGCTGCGCGCCCAAGTCGGGCGTGCTGCCGGCGCCGCACAAGGTGATCGCTACGCAGGAAGATATCGACGCCATCAGCGACGATCTGCTGCCCGGCATCCTGAAAACGGTGCGCATGGGTTACGACGGCAAAGGCCAGGTCCGCGTCAAATCGCGTGCAGATGTGCAAGCGGCGTTTGAATCCATGGGCAAGGTTACCTGCCTGCTGGAGAAGATGCTGCCGCTGGCGTATGAAGTCTCGGTGCTGACCGCGCGCGGCCATGATGGCGAATCCGTGGTCTACCCGATTGCGGAAAACGTCCACCGTGACGGCATCCTGTTCACCACCACCGTGCCCGGCCCGAATGTCTCGGAAGAGAGCGCTCTCAAGGCACAGAAGGCGGCGCAAGCCATCGTGGCCGAGCTGGGGTATGTCGGCGTGCTGTGCATTGAGTTCTTCGTGCTGACCGACGGTTCGCTGGTGGTCAACGAGATGGCGCCGCGTCCGCATAACAGCGGCCACTACACCATCGACGCCTGCGTCACCAGCCAGTTCGAGCAGCAGGTGCGCGCCATGGCGCGTCTGCCGCTGGGCGATGTACGCCAGCATTCGGCGGCCGTCATGCTGAATATTCTGGGCGACGTCTGGTTTGAAGGCGATAGTGACGATGCGCGCGAACCGGCCTGGCATGAAATCCTCGCGCTGCCAGGCGCCAATCTGCACCTGTACGGCAAGGATGATCCACGCCGCGCACGCAAGATGGGCCACCTGACCTTTATCGCGCCGACCCTGGAGCAAGCGCAGCAGCAGCTCAACGCCGCGTGTGCCGTGCTGGGGATCGCAGCGTGAAGCAGCCATCCGCCACCGTCGCCGATCAGGCCGCCATCGCTGACGCGGCCGCCGTGCTGGAAGAGGGCGGTCTGGTCGCTTTCCCGACCGAGACCGTCTACGGCCTCGGCGCGGATGCGGAAAACCCGGCTGCCGTGGCCCGCATCTACGAAGCCAAGGGCCGTCCGCACGACCACCCGGTGATCGTGCACGTCGCGCCCGGCGCCGATCTGGATTACTGGGTCACCGATGTGCCGGAAGAAGCGCGCAAGCTGGTGCAGGCTTTCTGGCCTGGCCCGCTGACGCTGATCCTCAAACGCCACCCGCAGATTCCGGATGCGGTTTCAGCGGGACAGGATTCAGTCGGCATCCGCTGCCCGTCGCACCCGGTCGCCATCGCACTGCTGAGCGCCTTCAAAGGCGGCAAGGGCGGTGTGGCGGCGCCATCGGCCAACAAGTTTGGCAACGTCAGCCCGACCACCGCGCAGCACGTGCGCGATGAGTTCGGTCTCGACGCGCATGATGACGGCGCGCTCAACGGCGACGACGCCTGCTCGGCTTCCATGCTGAGCGTGGTGCTGGAAGGCGGTCCGAGCCAGGTCGGCATCGAATCCACCATCGTCGACATGTCGCGCCTGGCCACGCACGGCCCGGTGCTGCTGCGTCCCGGTCATATCACGGCGCAGCAGATTGCCGATGTGATCGGCATGCTGCCAGCAGCGCCCGATCAGGCCGCGCCGCGCGCCTCCGGTACGCTGGAGTCGCACTACGCGCCGCGTACGCCCGTCACCATGCTGGCGGCGGATGCGTTGCGTACTGCGCTGGGCAACTTGCAAGCCAAGGGCATCAAGGTCGCGCTGATCAGCCACGCCTTGCCGGCGCTGGTGTCGGCGCAGCGCAAACTGCCTGCCGAACCGGTGGGCTATGCCTACGGCCTGTACGCTGCACTGCGCGACATGGATCAGACGGGCTCGGACCTGATCCTGGTCGAAACGCCACCGCAGGATGGCGACTGGATGGGGGTGAATGACCGCCTGCGCCGTTCCGTGTTTGGCTCCGCCGGCATCATCGATGCCATGCTGCAAAAATAAGCGAATATTGTTGCTGTGGGCGGTGTCGTTCGCGGGTTGCTTTCCTGCTAAGATGAAATGGTTGCCGGCCGAAAAATTCGCCCGGCCTTCTTGCAAGGATACGATATGCGCAACTCTCGTTTGGCTTTGATTCCTCTGGCGATGTTGTTGGCCTCCTGCGGCGGCGGTGGCGGTGGTTCCGGCGCCCAGCCTGGCACCGGCAGCGTGGTGGTCACTCCTCCTCCGACGTCGCTGCGCGGCCAGGTGATCGGCAGTGCCACGGTGGTGCCGTTCACGGCCAGTGCCGGCGTGTCGGCCACCACGGTGGATGCCGCGACGCTGAAAACCTATATCGACAACGGCACCAGCCTGGGCATGGGTTTTGGCACGGCGGTCACCGGCAACCCTAACTGCGGCATCACCACTTACACCCTCAAATACCACACCATCGATTCCGCCGGCGCCGATACCCAGGCGGCGACGGCGATCTTTGTGCCGTCGGGTGCGAATCCGGTGTGCCAGGGCGCGCGTCCCGTGATGCTGTACGCCCACGGCACTTCGGTCCAGAAGAGTACCGATATGAGCAACCTGGCGGCGACCGAGCCGCTGCTGATTGCCGCCTTGTTTGCGGCGCAGGGCTACATCGTGGTGGCGCCGAATTACGTGGGTTATGCGGGCTCCACCGCCGGCTACCATCCTTACCTGGACGCCGCGCAGCAATCGGCGGACATGATCGATGCATTGCGCGCCGCGCGCAGCGTGTTTGGCAGCATCAACACCAGCGCCTCGTCGCGCCTGATGGTGAGCGGCTACTCGCAGGGCGGCTTTGTTGCCATGGCCACCCAGCGCACCATGCAGACCCAGCTGGCGTCAGAGTTTGCGGTGACAGCGGCAGCGCCGCTGTCCGGCCCGTATGCCTTGTCCCTGTTCGGCGATACCATCTTTGGCGGTGCGCCGTCGGTGGGTTCGGCCGGTTTCCTGCCCATGCTCATCAATGCGGGCCAGCGCGCCGGTGCGGCGCTGTACACCAGCACCAGCGACATCTATGAAGCCAAATACGCCACCGGCATCGACACGCTGCTGCCGGGCACGCAAAGCCTGGGCGACCTGGTGAAAGCCGGCAAGCTGCCCAACGACGTGCTGTTTGACACCACTTCGCTGCCGCAGACCAGCGGCTACGCCAGCGCCTTCGGTCCGGATCACCTGGTCAAGACCAGCTACCGCGACGCCTATCTGGCCGACCTCAAAGCCAATCCATGCAACGCCAGCAGCACCACGCCGCTGAGCTGTGCGCCAACCCAGCCGCTGCGCAAATGGCTGGTCAAGAACGATCTGCGGACCTACACGCCGAACGTACCGATGCTCCTGTGCGGCGGTGACGCCGACCCGCTGGTCCCTTACAACAACACCAGCTATGCGGCAGCGTATTTCCGCGCGCAAAGCGGCGCGGGCCTGAACCTGACAGTGCTGAACGTGGACGACAGCGCATTGACCGGGCCGTATCTGACCACGCGCGCCGAATTCGCGGCAGCCAAGGCACTGCTGCGCCGCGTGACGCTGAACCAGACCGGCAGCGCCACGGCGGCCGATCAGGCCGTCAAGGATGCCTACCACGCAGGCCTGGTGGCGCCGTTCTGTCTGCGTGAAACCCGCAACTTCTTCGACACTGCACCAACACGGTGATTTGGCAGGGGGAAAGCAGAAAAATGCCGAGCAGGCGTTCTTTTTTGCTCACAACCCCCTGTTTTTAGTGGCGCTACTCTATACAAGCGTTGTCAACACTGGCATATTAATTGGATGTGAATAGCACGGCCGTTCGCATTAAGACCAAAAAATATACTTAGGAGACAACATGCGTCATACAAAACTTGCACTTGCTGCAATGGCTCTGGCCGTCCTTGCGGGCTGTGGCGGCACCGATCCCGCTCCAGGCGATCAATCAGTTAAAGTGAAATACAGCGCCCAGGTGACGTTCGGCGACAGTCTGTCTGACGTCGGCACCTATGCCGTGGGCACTGTTGCCGCGCTGAAGGGCGGCAAATTGACCATCAATGGCGACAATACGGCCATCAATCCTGCACTGACCGGTAAGAACTGGACCGAGCTGCTGGCTGCCCAACTGGGCCTGCCTGCACCTTGCGCTGCCGTCACCGGTCTGGATGGCGATGCCAGTAAAGGATTCTCGGTGCCAGCCACCGCACACGCCGGCTGCTACGGCTATGCCATGGGCGGCTCGCGCGTGACCAATCCAGTCGGCCCGAACAACAAACTGACCGGCGTTGCGCTGGGTGCGCTGACCTATCCGGTGGTGACCCAGATCGCCAACCATCTGAAAGCGGTGGGCGGCAAATTCAAGGGTGACGAAGTGGTGCTGGTGATGGCCGGTGGTAACGATGCGCTGTTCCAGCTGGGCGCGCTGAGCACCGCCGCCACCGCAGCTGGCAAGGCCGCCATAGGACCGGCCTTCTTTGCCAGCCTGATCCCGCAACTGGCCTCGGGGGCGACCAATCCGCAAACCGCTGCCGGCGCCATTACTGCTGCGGTGCAGACCGCGACCGCGAGCGGCGCCGCCCAGAGCGATATCGTCAGCGCGGCCGTTGGTGCAGCGGCGGTACAACCAGGTAACACGGGTGTGGTGGCTGCGTCCACCGCCATGATCGCCAAGGCGACCGCCGACGCCACCACTGCGGCCACCAAAGCGGGCGCCGACTACGCTGCCGCCCACGGTCCGGAGCTGGTTGCCGCCATGGGCCAGGCCGGTGTGGAAACGGTGGCACTCGTGAAAAACCAGCTGATCGCCAACGGCGCCAACTACGTGGTGGTCAACAACCTGCCGGACATCGCCACCACGCCTGCCGGCCGCAGCAAGGATGCCGGCACCCAGGCACTGATCAACGCCATGGTGACCGCGTATAACACGGCACTGTCCAACGGCCTGGCTGGCGAAGCCAAAGCGCTGCTGGTGGACGTGTTTACCGTCAGCCACGACCAGGCCACCAACCCAGCGCCGTACGGCCTGACCAACGTGGCCGAAACCGCCTGCGACCTGAGCCCGGCGAAAAACCCGCTGGGCAGCTCGCTGGTGTGTACCGCCGCCAATCTGAAGTCGGGTGACATCAGTCACTGGGCGTTCGCGGACGACGTGCATCCAACGCCATACAACAACCTGCTGCTGGCCCGCTATGTGGCCAAGGCCATGGTGACCAAGGGCTGGCTGTAATTCAGTCGTCGCAGGCCGCTGCGCGCCAAGGCGCGCGGCGGCCGGACTAACATATACATTCTGGAGACGAGATGAAGAACACAGTAAAACTGCTGGCGCTGGCCGCCGCCCTGACGGTCGCTTCGGCGGCATCGGCACAACAGGAAAAAGGTACTTGGCTGGGGACGCTGGGGATCAACAAGATCACGCCAAAAGTCGATTCCGGCGATGTGTCGGCGCCGGCGCTGCCAGGCACCAAGACCGACGTCGGCTCGGACACCAAGCCGCGCTTCGCGATCGGCTATATGATCACCGACAATATCTCGGCCGAGCTGGATCTGGGCCTGCCGTACAAGCATGAACTGTCCGGCGCTGGCGCGATTCAGGGCACGGGCAAGCTGGCCACGGCGGAAGTGCTGCCGCCCACCGCTTTCATCCAGTACCGCTTCCTGCCGGCCAATTCGATGTTCCGTCCTTACGTGGGCCTGGGCATCACCTACGCCATGTTCCAGAAGGAACGTGGCTCGGGCCAGCTGACCGCCGTACTGAACACCGGCGGCCCGGGCGCGACCTTCAAGCTGGACGACAAAGTCGCCGCCAGCTTCCAGATCGGCGGCACGGTGAAGATCAATGACAAGTGGTTTGTGGATGCGTCGGTCATCAAGACCAAGCTGAAGACGACTGCGCACTACTCGACCGGCCAGGTCCAGGAAGTGCGTCTGGATCCGCTGGCGGTCAACGTCAGCATCGGCTACGCCTTCAAGGGCTGGTAAAAAAGTAAAAAACCGTCAGCCTGAGCGCGCTCAGTGCTGACGGTTTTTACTTCCGCAGTGCGGTTGACGCTTACTGGAATGCCTGGATGCCGGTCTGGGCGCGGCCCAGGATCAGCGCGTGGATATCGTGCGTACCTTCGTAGGTATTCACCACTTCCAGATTCACCATGTGGCGGATGATGCCGAACTCATCCGAAATACCATTCCCGCCCAGCATGTCGCGCGCCACGCGTGCCACGTCCAGCGACTTGCCGCACGAGTTGCGCTTCATCATCGAGGTAATTTCCACCGCGGCCGTACCCGCATCTTTCATGCGGCCCAGCTGCAGGCAGCCCTGCAGGCCCAGCGTGATTTCGGTCTGCATGTCGGCCAGCTTTTTCTGGATCAGCTGGTTGGCGGCCAGCGGACGGCCGAACTGGGTACGGTCCATCACGTACTGACGCGCAGTGTGCCAGCACGATTCCGCCGCGCCCAGCGCGCCCCAGGCGATGCCGTAGCGGGCCGAGTTGAGGCAGGTGAACGGGCCTTTGAGGCCGCGCACATCCGGGAAGGCGTTTTCTTCAGGGCAGAACACATTGTCCATGACGATTTCGCCGGTGATCGAGGCGCGCAGGCCGAACTTGCCGTGGATCGCCGGGGCGCTCAGGCCAGCCATGCCTTTTTCCAGCACGAAGCCGCGGATCGCGCCTTCATCGTCCTTGGCCCAGACCACGAACACGTCCGCTACCGGCGAATTGGTGATCCACATTTTGGCGCCGGTCAGCGCGTAGCCGCCCGGGACTTTCTTGGCGCGGGTAATCATCGAGCCCGGGTCGGAGCCGTGGTTCGGTTCGGTAAGGCCGAAGCAGCCGATCCACTCGCCGGTCGCCAGTTTAGGCAGGTATTTCTGTTTCTGCGCTTCGGTGCCGAATTCATAGATAGGCACCATCACCAGCGAGGACTGCACGCTCATCATCGAGCGGTAGCCGGAATCGACGCGCTCGACTTCACGCGCGATCAGGCCATAGGCCACATAGTTCATGCCAGGACCACCGTATTGCTCGGGAATGGTCGGTCCCAGCAGGCCCACTTCGCCCATTTCGCGGAAGATGGAGGTATCCATCTGCTCATGGCGGAAGGCTTCAAGAATACGCGGTTGCAGCTTGTCCTGGCAGTAAGCGGCAGCGGCGTCACGCACCATGCGCTCTTCTTCGGTCAGTTGCTGGTCCAGCAGCAGAGGGTCATCCCAGTGGAATTGGGCGCGGGCTTGGCTCATAGATAGTCTCTCATTATGGTGATGAATGCTGCCAGCATTCTATGCCGACGCCCGGGTGCCGGCTTTTCAAATGGCGACACCAATTTCCGTTTTTTACCCGAGGCTGCCGAACTGGCCGCTATGGAAGATCAGCGGCGGGCATGGTGAAAATTCACAGAATTCCACTTCGCCCACGAAAATCACATGGTCGCCCTCGGGATAGCGGCTACGGTTATGGCATTCAAACCACGCTGACGCCCCTTTCAGGATGGGCTGGCCGGTGCGCGACAGCTCGTATTCCACGCCTTCCCACGGGTCGATGCCGCGCGTGGCAAAGCGCTTGGCCAAGTGGGCTTGCTCGGCATTGAGCACATTGATGACGTAATGCGAGTTGCCGGTGAAAATGGGCATGCTGTTGGCGCCGTTGGACAGGCTCCACAATACCAGCGGCGGGTCGAGCGAGACCGAATTGAAGGAGCTGGCCGTCAAACCGCGAAAAGTGCCGTCCGCCAGCCGTGTCGTGATGATGGTCACGCCGGTCGCAAACTGGCCCAGGGCCTGGCGGAAGTGGGCGGTATCGAAGCTGCGCTCCTCGGCGCGGGGTGAGTTGGTATTCATGGTAAGCCATTATGCCAAAGATTTGTAACGTCCTACCAGATCGCGCTGGATTGCGTTACAGTGGGCATTATGGGTGAGTCTTCTACGCAAGGGGGAGTCATGGCTGGCAATACGGAAACGGCGATACTGGGCGGCGGCTGCTTCTGGTGCACCGAGGCGGTGTACCTGGAGGTCAAAGGCGTCTCATCGGTCGAGTCCGGCTACACGGGCGGCCAGACCGAACACCCGAGCTATGAGCAGGTATGCGCCGGGGATACCGGCCACGCCGAAGTGATAAAACTGCAATTCGATCCGGCCGTCATCAGTTATCGCGACCTGCTGGAAATCTTCTTCACCATCCACGATCCCACCACGCTGAACCGCCAGGGCAATGACGTCGGCACCCAGTACCGCTCGGCGATCTATTACCAGTCGCCCCAGCAGGAAGCCATGGCGCGCCAGGTGATTGCGGAAATGGCGCATGTCTGGGATGCGCCCATCGTCACCGAACTGTCGCCGCTCCAGACCTTCTACAAGGCCGAGGACTACCACCAGGACTATTTCCGCCAGCATCCCTTGCAGGGCTACTGTGCGTTTGTGGTGGCGCCCAAGGTGGAAAAATTCAGGAAGACTTACTCAAACCGGCTGCGCTCGTAGCGGGTACATATGCTGGCGTGACCACGGCAGCCCGGCCGTGCGCTGGCCCGCCTTGCGCGCGACGATCTGGTACAGGCTGATCCAGTCCTGCTCGAAACCATAGCTGCAACCGGCCAGGTACACATGCCAGATGCGGTAGCGCTTGTCGCCGGCCAGCGTGCGTACGCGTTCGGCCTGCGCCTCAAAGTTGTCGGTCCAGATCGAGCACGTGCGTGCATAGTGCTTGCGCAGGTTTTCCACATCGAATACTTCCAGCGCGCCTTGCTGCATGGCCTTGAGCACATTGCCGATGTGCGCCAATTCGCCGTGCGGGAACACATATTTTTCGATGAACTCACCGCCGCCGTAAGGTGTCTCACCGTTGTCGGTATCCGTGGTGGTAATGCCGTGGTTCATCACCACGCCCTCGGGCGCCAGCAGGCGGTGGATGATGCCGAAGTATTCCGGCAGATGCCGGGTGCCCACATGCTCAAACATGCCGACGCTGGTGATGCGGTCGAACTGGCCCTGCACATCGCGGTAATCCTGCAGCCGGATTTCCACCAGATGGTCCAGTCCGGCCGCGCGCACGCGCTCCGTGGCCAGCGCAAACTGGTTTTCCGACAGCGTGATGCCGACGCAGCGCGCGTTGAACTGCCGGGCCGCGCGCATCACCAGCGCGCCCCAGCCGCAGCCGATATCCAGCAGGGTCTGGCCAGGACGCAAATCGATCTTGCGCAGGATGTGGTCGATCTTTTTGATCTGCGCCGTGGCCAGGTCTTCGTCGCCGTTTTCAAAGTAGGCGCACGAGTAGACCATATTCGGATCGAGAAACTGCTGGTAAAACTCGTTGGACACATCGTAGTGGTACTGGATCGCCTCGGCGTCCTTCTGCTTGCTGTGGCTGATGGTGCGGACCAGCCGCGAGAACTTGCCCTCGGCCTTGAGCGTGCTGCGCGCCAGCGCATTGACCACGGCTATCATGTCCTTGGCCTTGCCCTTGACCTCGATGGCACCTTCGACATACGCGGTGCCGAGATTGGACAGCGACGGCGTCAGCAGATAGCGCGCGGCCGACACATTGGGCAAGCGGATGGTGACGCGCGGCGCCTCGCTGGAAAAGTCGACCTGCTGGCCATTCCACAATTCGATACGCAACGGTATCGTCAATTGCTGGCGGATGCCGGAAACCCAGTTGCTCAGCTGATTCTGTACGAACAAGATAACCTCCCGAAGTTCAGAATAAAAAAAGACCACCGCAAGCGATGGTCCGATTCCGGATGGGAGGCGCAACGCTTACGGTTGCAGGCGCTCCTTCACCCAGCTGCCATCAGCCTGTTTCACGTACACGATCCGGTCATGGAAGCGCGAACGGCGTCCCTGCCAGAACTCGATACGCACCGGATCAAGGCGATAACCGCCCCAGTGCGCCGGCCGCACCGGATGCTCGCCGCTCACTGCTGCGGCCGCATCGTAATTGGCTTCCATCTGTTCCCGGCCGGCGATCGGCGCGCTCTGCTGTGACGCAATCGCTGCGATCTGGCTCTTCACCGGCCGGCTGTAAAAATACTTGTCGCTTTCCTCGGCAGCGGTTTGCACCACCTTCCCTTCGATGCGGACTTGCCGTTCAAGTTCACTCCAGAAGAACAGCAAGGCCGCGTGCGGGTTGGCGCGCAGCTGCTGGCCTTTCTGGCTCTCGTAATTGGTGTACCAGGTGAAGCCCCGGTGATCGTATTGCTTGATGAGCACGATGCGCGAACTCGGCTTGCCGTCCGCGTCCACCGTGGCCACGCTCATCGCGTTCGGTTCATTGACCTTCGCATGCATGGCTTCCTCAAACCACTTGCCAAACTGGGCGATCGGATCGTCCAGCACATCGTGTTCGGTCAGACTGGCGCGGCCATAGTCGAGCCGCAGGTCTGCAAGTACCACGCCGTCGGCCACAGTGTTGTTGACCGGCTGCGTTTGTTGTTCGGGCACCTGGCTCACTGGCAGGTCGGGCGTGATGCCGCGGCGCACCTGCATGGCGCTGCCCAGTTGCGCCATTTGCTCGGCGCTGAACAGGCGCTTGGCCATCGGTGCGATATTGCCTTCTTCCACCACCATGTGCGCCGCGTAGGTGTCGCAGAAGCGTGCGACATCGCTGGCGGACAGGGCAGAGCTGCTGCCGTTGGCTATTTGCTCAAGTTGCGATTTGATTATAGACCAGTCTCTATCCATTTGCTGGTGACCCGCCAGAATGCCCGGCACCAGCTCGGCCAGCAGCGCGGCATCGGCGTCGCGCGCGGTGGCGTGCAGCATCGGGATCAGATTATTTTCCTCATCTTCGTGGTGCAGATGGGCCGCCTTGTCGAAGTATTTCAGCACCGCTTGCGCGGCTTTTTGCGCGTCGTCGTCGGCGCCGTGCTTGGGCAGGTGGCTCAGCAGGTTTTGCAGCGTCTGCAGCTGCTTGCGGATGCGGTCGTGGCAATGTTTCAGCACGGCGATGGGCTGGCTGAAATCGGGAGCGGTATCAAACAATGTGTTCATGGCGTTTCTTTTCAAGCTCGGAAATGGGTGGACACAAACAGCGTCACGGCGGACCGGACCAAAACCTCCTGGCGCTCGGGCGATACCTGCTCCGAGCTGTAGCCCGCCAGCAGGTAGAAGTGGCCCAGCACGCACAAATTAATGAACTGGATGGCGGCCAGCGTGGCATCGTCAAATGTTCCCTGACCTGACGATTTTAGCGCTTCCAGGCATTTCCTGACGGGCTCGCGGAAACGGTCGCCTTCGGCCTGGATCAGTGCGGCCAATCCGGGCACGCGCGGCATCTCGGCCACCACCAGGCGGATGAATTTTAAATGCTCCGGCTTGAAAAAGAACGCTGCAATGATCAAGCCCAGCTCATATAGCACCTGCGCGGGCGGCTGGTGGAGGTCGAGGTGGAATTGGCTGGCGTAGTCGGGCGCGCGCGCTTTCACGAGCGCCATGAACAATTCTTCCTTGCTGCCGAAGCGGCGGTACAGGGTCAGCTTGGAGCAGCCGGCAGCTGCAGCGATGCCTTCCATGCTGGCGCCTTGAATGCCGCCCTTGGCCAGGAACTCGGCGCGGGCGGCATCCATGATGCGGTTGAGCAGCTGTTCCGACGCATCGCGGGTGGGCCGGCCGGCTGGCGCAACAGGGGGAGGGTCTTGCGTAAACGTCATAAGTAAAACCGAATTCATTCGTTTGCGGAGATATGGCATCCAGTTAATGTCACGCTGTCGTTACATTATTGGAGAGTTAGCATGCAGAGAATACCGCAACATGGCGTTTTGACGGCTGGCGCGCTTGCTGCCGCTCTGGCGCCCAGCGCCGACGCCCTTGCCGCCCAGGCCGCCGCTACCCAGCCGGCCCGCGCCAAAACCGAGCAGGGCGCCCCGAATGTGATCTGGATTTTGCTGGACGACGTGGGCTTCGGCGCCAGTTCGGTCTTCGGTGGACTGGTGGAAACGCCCAATCTGGACGCGCTGGCGAAACAGGGGCTGCGCTATACCAATTTCCATACGACGGCGATCAGCTCGCCCACGCGCGCCGCCTTGCTCACCGGCCGCAACCACCACAGCGTGGGGCTGGGCCTGTTCCCGGAAACCGCCAACGACCAGCCCGGCTACAGCGCGCGCATCCCGGCCAGCAAGGCCACCGTGGCGGAGATCTTGAAAGAAAGCGGCTACAGCACGTATGCGGTGGGCAAATGGCATCTCGCGCCGGTCGAGGAGGCGGGACCGAAAGGCCCGTTCAACCGCTGGCCGACCGGCAAGGGCTTCGAGCAGTACTACGGCTTCCTGTACGGCGAAACTGACCAGTGGCATCCGCAACTGGTGGAAGGCACACGGGCACTGGACGACGATCCGCAAGGCCGTCACCTGAACGAGCTGCTCACCGACAAAGCCATCAGCTACATCGACCAGCAAAAGAAACCGTTCTTCCTCTATTTCGCGCCCGGCGCCACGCACGCACCGCACCAGGTGAGCAAGCAGTGGATCGAGAAATACAAGGGCAAGTTCGATGCGGGCTGGGACAGCTACCGCGCACAGGTCTTCGCCAACCAGAAGAAGCTGGGCCTGATCCCGCAACAGACGGTACTGCCGGCGCGTCACCCCAATGTGAAGGCATGGGCCGCACTCAGCGCGAAAGAGAGGCGCCTGTACGCGCGCTATTTTGAAACCTATGCCGGCTTCCTGAGCTATACCGACGCGGAGATCGGCCGCCTGGTCAATCACCTCAAGCAGACCGGCCAGTTCGACAACACCATCATCGCCGTGGTCATCGGCGACAACGGCGCCAGCAAGGAGGGCACGGACAGCGGCACCACCAACGGCCTGGCTGCCGTGCTGTATCCGGAAAACGATATCGACAAGCAGCTGGCCAATATCGACAAGATCGGCACCGAGTACTCGTCGCCCAACTACCCGCTGGGCTGGGCGCAAGCCACCAACGTGCCGTTCCGCCAGTGGAAGCAGGACGCGAATTCGGAAGGCGGCACGCGCAATCCGCTGATCCTGTCCTACCCGCGCGGCATCCAGGACAAGGGCGGCATCCGCGCGCAGTACGGCCATGTGATCGACCTGCTGCCGACCACGCTGGAACTGTCGCACATCACGCCGCCGGCGCAGGTGGGCGGCGTCAAACAGGACAATATCGAAGGCACCAGCCTGGCCTATTCGGTCAGCGATGCGCAGGCGCCGTCGCGCCATCTCACGCAGTACTACGAAATCAACGGCACCCGCTCGATCTATCACGATGGCTGGAAGGCGGCCACGCTGCACAAGCCCGGCACCGCGTTTGAAAAAGACGTGTGGGAGCTGTACAACCTCAAGGACGATCCCACCGAGATCAACGACCTGGCCGCCAAAAATCCGGACAGACTGAAAACGCTGCAAGCGCTGTTCGACAGTGAAGGCAAGAAGTACAACGTGTTCCCGCTCAAGGACACGCTGTTCCAGGACTTCGCCCGCAACCGCAGCATCTACCGCGACCAGGACCACATCGAGCTGACGCCGGACATCGGCCATCTGTTCTCGCTGACCGCACCCGCATTGAACGGCCCATACTACCGCCTGACGGTCGACGTGGAGATTCCCGCCAGCGGCGCGGAAGGCGTACTGGTCGCCAATGGCGGACGCTTTGGCGGCTCCAGCATCTTCATCCAGAATGGCAAGCTGCATTACGCGCAGACCAACGGTTATGAATCGGCGCTGGTCTCCTCCGAGCAGCCGCTCAAGCCCGGCAAGTCGCAGGTGACGGTGCAGTTTGCGCCGGGCCTGTGGTCGGGCGCCGAGGTGCAGCTGTTCCAGGACGACAAACTGATCGGCAAGGGCAAGGCGCCCGTGAAATATGGCGTGGCTTACCTGTCCTACGACGAAGGCTTCGACATCGGCCGCGACCTGCGCACGCCGGTCAGCGACAAGTACAAGACGCCGTACGCATTCACCGGCAAGCTGGAAAAAGTCACGATTGACTACAAGGCGCCGCTGGTGGACCGCGTGGTGGCCAACGTCAACCAGCGCGTGCTGAAAACCCTGGTCACGTTCAAAAAATGAGCGAGGCCGGCATCCACCTGATGGCCAAACCCATCGGCCCGCTGTGCAATCTGGATTGCAGCTACTGCTTCTATCTGGAGAAGGAAAACCTGTACCCGGACCGCACGCGGTTCTCGATGAGCGACGAGGTGCTGCGGGTGTATATCGCCCAGAACATCCAGCGCGAAGCGGGACCGGAAGTACTGTTCACCTGGCAGGGCGGCGAACCGATGCTGCGCGGACTGGCGTTCTACCAGCGCGCGGTGGCCATCCAGCGGGAGCTGGCCGGTGGCAAGGCGATCCGCAACGCGCTGCAAACCAATGGCACGCTGCTGGATGACGAATGGTGCGCTTTTCTGGCGGACGCCGGCTTCATGGTTGGCCTCAGCATCGACGGCCCGCGCGCGCTGCACGACAGCGCACGCGTGGACAAGCAGGGCCGCCCGACCTTTGACGCCGTGATGCGCGGGCTGGCGCTGCTGCGTAAATACCGCATCGCGTTCAACGTGCTGGTGACGGTGACGAACGCGGTTGCCAGCCATCCCGATGAGGTTTACCGCTTCATCCGGCGCGAGGGCATCACGCATGTGCAGTTCAACCCCGTGGTGGAGCGGGCGCCTGACCAGAACGAGCACGCCATCGGCCTGACCTTTGCGCGGCCAGGGCAGGTGAGCCGTTCACGGCCGGTGCAAGCGGTAACGCCGCACAGTGTCGGCGCGGAGCAGTACGGCGACTTCCTGATCGCGATTTTCAACCAGTGGGTGCGTAACGACGTCGGCAGCATCTACGTCATGAACTTCGAGTGGGCGCTGACGTCATTCCTGGGCTTGCCGTCGACGGTCTGCCTGTTTGCCGAAAACTGCGGCCGCGCGCTCATCGTCGAACACAACGGCGACGTGTTCTCGTGCGACCACTTCATGTATCCGGAGCACCTGCTGGGCAATCTGCGCGACACCGATGTCGCTACGCTGGCGGCGTCGCCGCAGCAGCAGGCGTTCGGCCGCGCCAAGGCGGCGTTGCCGGACGACTGCCAGCAATGTCCGTACAAATTTGCCTGTCATGGTGAATGTCCCAAGAACCGCTTCATGCACACGCAGGATGGCCAGCCCGGCCTGAACTACCTGTGCCCCAGCTACAAAAAATACTTCAGGCACATCACGCAATACATGAACGCCATGGGCAAGCTCATCGCCCACGGCCAGCCCGCTTCGCTCATCATGCAGGCCTTTAACGGCCCGCTGGCGGTGAAGGTGTGAGGACGTCGCGCGCGGGACATTCCGGCGTGCCGTTGATTACCATGGCCGCTTGCGGCTGCTCGCCTGCCGTGTAGACGCGCAGGCAGGATTGCTGGTTTGTATAGTTGAAAATGCAGTCATTCAGGCCGGTGCCGGTGCATATTTCCACTTCGCGATAACCGGCCCGGAAGAACGGGGCCGCACTGCCGTTGCGCTGAGAGGTCGGCCTGGGCTTCCAGCCTGATCTGAGGATGGACTTGCGCGCAGCGGCCAGCGGCATGCCGGTGAACTGCGGCGTCTGCAGCACATCCGCGATTTCCTTGGGCAGCTCGCCGCCGTCCAGCCGTCGGCTGAGCATGGCTGAAGGCAGTACCACGGTCTCGCCATCGACCTCTTCTTCATAGCCAGCAATCAGCCACCGCTGCCCCTTGGCCACCGTGAAATCCCAGTTGCCGTCGCAATCGGTGCCGACCGGCTTGGCGATGGTGCCGCGCGCCGGCACGCTACGCTCCGGTTTGCCCAGCCACCACCGATATGGCAGGAAGGTGATGCGCTGGTCGCGTTCCAGCTCCGGTGGAGGCGCCACATCCTCCACCGCCACCACCTCGCCGATGAAGACCACCTTTCTGGCACTTTCCACCTGCCAGAAAGCCTTCAAGTCGTAAGCCGAGGCCGCAAGCTTGCAGCCCCAGGCAGGGGCGGCGACAGCAAGCAGCAGGACGCTGAATAATCGGAGCAATTGCGGGCCTTTCTGCCAAGTTTCCTGGCGACGCGGCCAGCATAGCATGCAGGATCCGCCGCTCCGGTAAAATGGCGGGATGAACAGCATTACACCCCCTGAATTTAACGACGTCGACTTCGAGCGGCGCTTTGGCGGCATCGCCCGCCTGTACGGCGTGCATGCGCTGGACCGCTTCCGCAACGCCCACATCTGCGTGGTCGGTGTGGGCGGCGTCGGCTCGTGGATCGTCGAGGCGCTGGCGCGCAGCGCCATCGGCCAGCTCACGCTGATCGATCTCGACAACGTTGCCGAATCCAATATCAACCGCCAGATCCAGGCCCTGAGCAGCACCGTCGGCATGGCCAAGATCACCGCGCTGGCCGACCGCATCGCGCAGATCAATCCGTTCTGCCAGGTGCACCAGATCGAAGAGTTTGTCGAGCCGGACAACGTGGCGCAGATGATCGGCACCGGCAAGTACGACTACGTGATCGAGGCCACGGATTCGGTCAAGGCCAAGGCGGCGGTGCTGGCCTGGTGCCGCCAGCATGACCTGCCGGTGGTCACCATCGGCAGCGCCGGCGGCAAGACCGACGCCGCGCAGATCTCGGTGCGCGACCTGGCCAGGACCGAACAGGAACCGCTGCTCAAGAAGGTCCGCAAGATCATGCGCGCCCAGTACGGCTTCCCGCGCGGCGAGAAAACCAAGTTCCACATCGACGCCGTGTTCTCGACCGAGCCGCTGAAATTCCCGGAAACGGGCGAGGTGTGTGCGGTCGATGGCGACGACCGCAACGGCGGCGTGACGGGCCTGAACTGTGCGGGCTTCGGCTCGGCGATGGTGGTCACCGCCACCTTTGGCATGGTTGCGGCCGGCCACGCGCTGCGCAAGCTGGCCGACGGCGCACTGCCCACAACTGCCACTGACCCGGTCTAGTTTGCTATCATTGCAAGCTGTCTACAGACTCATCGAAAGAATTTACATGAAGCGTCGTTCCGTTTTCATCGCCATGCTGTTTGCCGCTGCTGCCGCCCAGGCGCAAGCGCCACAGGCCAAGCCGGAAGCTGCAGCTCCCGCCCCAGCCCCAGCACCAGCCGCGCCCGTGGTGGTCGGCTCCGCCACGCCCGGCCCTGCGGCTGAACAGCTGATCGTCACCGACACCAAAATCGGCACCGGCAAGGAAGCCACCACCGGCGCCACCATCTATATGCACTATTCGGGCTGGCTGTACCGTCCGCTGGCCAAGAATATGCACGGCAAACTGTTCGACTCGTCCTACCCACGCGGCGAGCCGCTCGACTTCGTGCTGGGCGCCGGCCGTGTCATCAAGGGTTGGGACCAGGGCGTCCAGGGCATGAAAGTGGGCGGCAAACGCACGCTGATTATTCCGTCGGAACTGGCGTATGGCTCGCGTCCTTCTCCAGGTAGCAACATCCCGCCAAATTCTGCACTGATCTTCGACGTCGAGCTCGTTGACGTCAAATAAAAGCGTAGACTGGAACCTCCGTCCAGAACTCGGAGGTTTTCCATGAAGATTGCCAACGACGTCACCCAGCTGATCGGCCGCACGCCTTTGGTGCGGCTGAACCGGCTAACCAAGGGCACCACCGCCCAGATTCTCGCCAAGCTCGAATACTGCAACCCGGCCCATAGCGTCAAAGACCGCATCGGCCTGGCCATGATAGAAGCGGCCGAAGCCGCCGGCCAGATCCGTCCCGACACCATCATCCTCGAACCCACCAGCGGCAACACCGGCATCGCCCTGGCCATGGTGTGCGCCGCGCGCGGCTATCGCTGCACGCTGGTCATGCCGGACACCATGAGCCGCGAACGGCGCATGCTGCTGCGCGCCTACGGCGCCGAGCTGGTGCTGACGCCGGGCGGCGAAGGCATGCTGGGCGCGATCCGCCGCGCCGACGAACTGGCCGCGTCCGACCCGCGCTACCTGATGCCGCAGCAGTTCAACAATTCCGCCAACCCCGAAGTACACCGCCGCACCACCGCCGAAGAAATCTGGAACGACACCGAGGGCCGCATCGACATCCTGGTGGCCGGCGTCGGCACCGGCGGCACCATTACCGGGGTGGGCGAAATCATCAAGGAACGCAAGCCGGAATTCCGCTGCATCGCAGTAGAGCCGGAAGCATCGCCCGTACTGGCCAAGGGCATCAAAGGACCACATCCCCTGCAGGGCATTGGCGCCGGCTTTGTGCCGGCCGTGTTGAATACCGACATCTATGACGAGATCATCGGCGTGAGAAGTGAGGACGCGTTTGAGACTGCGCGCCGCGCGGCCAGTGAAGAGGGACTGCTGGTGGGGATTTCCTCCGGCGCCGCGCTGTGGGCTGCGCTGCAGGTCGCGCGGCGGCCGGAGAATGCCAACAAGATCATCGTGACGATCATCCCGTCGTTTGGCGAGCGCTACCTGAGTACCGCCCTGTACGCCAATCTGGCGGATTAATGCGCGTGGTTGTGGGCTGAGACGGGGGCGGCCGGCGGCGACTGCAGGCAGCATTCCTGGTCAGCGGCGCCAGTGCGCGCTTGCAGCGTGCTGTGCTGGATAGAAAACTCCTCGCGCAATTGCTTGCTGATGGCATCCATCACGCTGTCGCCAGGGTAGCCGGCGGGCGTCACCAACTGCGCCGTCAAGGCGTTTTCCGTGGTGCTCATGGCCCAGATATGCAGGTCCGCGACGTCGGCTACGCCGGGCTGCTTGCGCAGGAAAGCTTCGATGCCGGTGCGGTCGACATTGTCCGGCACCGCCGCCATCACCATGCGCAGCGACTGCGTCAGCAGCGACCAGGTGCTGATCACGATGAAGGCGACGATCAGCATGCTGACCAGCGGGTCCAGCCAGTTCCAGCCGCTGTAGCGCACCACCACACCGGCAATCAGCACGCCCAGCGAGATCGCCGCATCGGCCGCCATGTGCAGGTAAGCGCCGCGAATGTTGATATCGTCCTTGCTGCCCGACATGAACAGCCAGGCCGAGAAACCGTTGATCAGAATGCCGATACCGGCCACTACCGACACCGTCAGGCCCGCCACGGGATCGGGATGGATCAGCTGCTGCACGGCCTCCCAGGCGATCCCGCCGCAGGCGACCATGAGCAGCATGGCATTGAACAGCGCAGCCAGCATCGACGAGCTGCGCAGACCGTAGGTATAGCGGCTATTGGGCGCGCGCTTGGCGAGGATGGCAGCGCCCCAGGCCAGCATCAGGCCCAGCACATCGGACAGATTGTGGCCCGCATCGGCCATCAGCGCGGTCGAGTTGGCCAGGAAACCGTAGAAGAACTCAACTCCCACAAACACCGTATTGAGTACGATGGCGATGACAAACGCCCGGCCCATGGTGTTGGGATCGCCATGATGGTGGTGGTGATGTCCGTGGCCGTGATCGTGCCCATGCGCGTGACGATGGTTGTGGCCATGGTCGTGCTGGTGGTCGTGATCATGATGGTCGTGATCGTGGTGCTTGCTCATGCTTCGGTCCCGGTGGAAGGTTCGGCGATATGTTCCAGCATATCGTTGAGGACGCCGGTGATATGGGCATCGGCGGCGGAATAGAAAACCTGTTTGCCCTGGCGTTCAGACTTGACGATGCGGGCCGCGCGCAGCAGGCGCAGGTGGTGGCTGACCAGCGAGCTGCTCAGATCCAGTGTAGTGGCAATGTCGCTCACGGCAATCGGCGCAGGCAGGCAGGCCAGCACAATGCGCAAGCGGGTAGGGTCGCCCAGCAGGTGGAACAGGTCCGCCAGCTGAGCAATGGCCGGCTCGACGCCGGTATAGTCGTGTTGACAGCTCATTATTACCAACATGTGAATAGGTGTTCACATGTTAGCACAAAATCCGGGGTCAGGTCCGTCATTTCTACACGAGCTCTGCCGTAGTCACTTGGCTACGGCAGAGCTCGTGTAGAAATGACGGACCTGACCCCGGAGTGGGTTTAGTGGGAGGTGTCGGCGGCTTTGGCGAGGTCGTCGCGCAGGCTTTGGAGGTTGCCGTCGATGCTGTCGTAGGCGCTGACCATTTGCCGTACGATGTGGTAAACCGCTTTGGCGTCGCCTTCGCCGATGTTGATATCGCCCACCACGTTCAGCATTTCAGGACCGTTGAGGAAGACCGTGCCGCCGCCCGCTGCCAGGGTCTGGATGTCGCGCATGTTGGCGTAGATGCCGGAGTAGCGCTCCAGCTGTTGCTGGGTCATCCAGCTGGCCGCCTGGCTGGCGATGGCCACTTCCCACGCTTCGCGCCGCAGGGCGGGGACCTGGATGCTCAAGCCGCCAAATTTGCCGTCCCCCGTCAGCCGCCTGGCCAGCGCGCGGCTGTCTTCCTTGGCTTTGAGCCCTGCCAGCAACTGGTCGTGCAGTATGTTGAGTTTTTTGACTTCGGCCTTGTTGTGCGCCAGTACCTTGTCCAGCTCTTGTACGTTGGCCTGCATTTCGGCGTCGATGCGGGTCGCCGCCTGGTGGGCCAGATGGCGGTGGTGCCAGGTCTGCACCGCATGTTCCAGCGCCAGCGCGGTGATGATACTGATCACGATCATCAGATATTCGCCGCCAAATTCTTTGAAGGATTTGGCTTTCGGTACTTCGAAATGCATACGTCTCCTTATTTTTGGTTCATCGCGGAAGTCCGGGATGAACCTGCAGTAAACGCAAGAGAGCAGTAAGGAAGAGTTATTGTGTTTGTGCGACCAAACATATTTCTCAACCTACCGCTCTCATGGCAAATCATATTCTTAGCCTCCCGTTCTGGGAAGGCTTTATTGTGTCCTCTGTCGAAGTTGTCGATAACTGCCTGCATGTGCGCTTGGCGGCCGATCCGGGGTGTCCGCTGATCTGTTCCCATTGCGGCACGCCCGCGCCGGGCGTGCACGACACTGTCTGGCGGACAGTGCGCGACCTGCCGATGGGGGGGATTGACCGTATTTTTGAGCATGGCGGTTCACCGGCTAAAGTGTCCGAATTGCTGCCGTTGTTGCATCCAGACGATTAGCTGGCTTGATCGCCATGCCCGTGTGTCGCGCCGCCTGGCGCAGTTTGTAGCGCACTGGAGCGAGAAGCTGCCGATTGCGCATGTGTGCGAATTGACCGGCCTTCACTGGGGCACGATTCATCAAATTCACCGCCAAGCCTTGGAGCGCAAAGTGGCAGCGTTTCCACCACCCCAGCCAACCAGGCTGGTCATGGACGAATTTGCCCTGTTCAAGGGGCATCGCTACGCCACGGTGGTGCTGGACGCGGACACCCGGCGCGTGATTTGGGTCTGCGAAGGGCGCAGCCGGGAGGCGATTCGGCCCTTCTTTGCCTGGTTAGGGCCAGAGCGTTGCCGGCGCATCCGGGCCGTGGCCATGGATATGAATACGGCCTTCGATTTGGAGGTCAAGCATCATTGTCGACGGGCCAAAGTCGTCTATGACCTGTTTCATGTCATCGCCAAATATGGCCGCGAGGTAATCGACCGCGTACGGGTCGATGAGGCCAATCGGCTGCGCGACGACAAGACTGCTCGCCAGTATGTGAAGCGGGCACGTTGGCTTCTGCTACGCAATCCGGGCAACGTGCCACCCGACCAAGCACCAAAGTTGGCCGAGCTGCTCGCGGCAAACCAAGCTCTGATGACGGTCTACGTGATGAAGGCAAGCTTGAAAGAACTTTGGCAGCCCACCGATCCTTGGCGCTGGCGTGCTGCCTGGCGCACTTGGCAATCGATGGCCTTGAGCAGTGCCATCGAACCGCTGGTCCGCTTTGCAAAACGCCTTGCGCTGTACTGGCGAGGCATCTTGTCCCGCATGCGCTGGCCGATGCACACTGGACAGCTGGAGGGAATCAATAACCGGATTAAGGTGATGAAAAGGATGGCCTATGGTTACCGCGACTCTGAATTCTTCTTTCTGAAGATCAAAGCCGCGTTTCCCGGTAATCAGTGAAGAACCTTATTTTTGCAATTCTGCCTGCAGTTCCGCGCGGATTTTCGGGTCCAGTTTCTGGATTGCTTTGTCCAGTTTTTCCGCCCGTTGCAGCGCCTGGGTCTGTTCGGGCGTCAGGCCCGATGCGCGGAAGGCGGCCTGGCCGCCGAGCACGATCAGCGCGCTCAGGATGGCGACGGCTGCCGCCGCACCCAGCAGGCGCAGTTCGCGCGGCGCAATGGACGGCGAGGACTGGGTGGCGATCGGCCGCACCGGACCGGACGCCGGCGTCGGGATGTAGCCGGACGGCGTTTCGGCCGCGTGCGCGTGGCCATGGGCAGCAGTGGCGTTCGACGGCGCTTCGTGGGCGGCGTCCAGCGCGGCTTTGCCTTCATGCGCGGCAGGCAGTCCCCCCGCCAGCCGCGCCTGCTGCGCCAGTGCCAGCGAGGCGGCGTCGATCAGCGCCACGTGGCGCTGCACGGCTTCTTCCAGCACCGCTTCGTTCAGCGCGACCAGCGCAAACACCGGATCGTCAACGTCGATCCGGACGCCGGTTTTTTCAAAAACCAGGGTACGCAGCTTTTGCTGGTCCATGGCTGCTTACCACTGCACTTTGTCGAGTTGCTCGAACAGGTCGCGGAACACGACCTTGATGCGCTGCTTTTCCATCACGTTGAATTTGTCGCTTTCCTTGACTTCGGCCGCGGTCAGGCGTGCAGTGTTCATCTTTTTGATGTCGGCGCCAAAGGTGTCGGCATTGCGCGCCGACAGCACCACGCGGCCCACCACGCGCGATGCGTTGTCGGCATAGGTCTGCGATTCGATGAACTGTTTGCCGGCCGCCGATTGCAGCAGGCCGAAGTGTTCGTTTTCCCACAGCACCAGCGGCACATTGGTGGCCTTGGCGGTGGAGACGAAACCCATGGCGGTGTCGTGCAGCGTGTCGCCGCCGCCGACGATGGTGTGGATGTAGACCTTGCGGCCGGATTCCTGCAGCAGCGCGAAGCAGTCGTTCTCGATCAGGTAGCCCATCAGCGGCGAGAAGGTGTTGGCGCCATTGTCGATGACGCAGTTGCCTTCTTCTTCCAGAATGTCGATCATCAGCGCGTCAAAGCGCTTGGGGTCGATGGTGCGGCTGTCGGTCATCACCGGCACATGCTTGACGTCCATCGCCTTGTAGCGCGAGAAGGTCGCATTCTCCTGGTCGGTGTCGTAGCAGCGCAGCGGCTGCTGGCCTTCGGCCAAATCCTTGCTGGCGATCCATTGCGCAAGAATGGTCGAGACCAGCGTCTTGCCGATGCCGCCCTTACCCTGGAGAATAAAATGTACCGTGTTTTGCATCAATTACTCCTGAATCGCTTGAATGCGACGAGGGTAATTGTTTTGCCGCCCGAAGGCAACGCCTAGTTAATAAAGCGTAGCAAGCCCTGCAACGCGTGGATCACGGTTTGCTCGCGCACCGCGCGGCGGTCGCCGCTGAACACCAGGCGTTCGGTATGCACGGTGTCGGCATTGGCCCAGCCGAAGCAGACGGTGCCGACCGGTTTGCCGGGCACGGCGCCAGTTGGTCCGGCGATGCCGGTGGTGGACACGGCCAGGTGGGCGTTGCTGGAGCCCAGCGCGCCGCTGGCCATGGCGCCCGCGACTTCTTCCGACACGCTACCCATCTGCGCGATGAGCGCGGCGGAGACGTCCAGCATTTCAGTTTTGGAGGCGTTGGAATAAGTGACGAAGCCGCAGTCGAACCACGCGGTGGAACCGGCGATTTCGGTAATGGCCTGGGCCACGCCGCCGCCCGTGCAGGACTCGGCCGTGGCCAGTATCAAGCCTTTCTGTTGCAAGGCTTTGCCGACTTGCGCGGCAAGATCGAGGATGGTGTCGCTGTTGCTCATGGCTTCTCCTTCTCTGATACGGGCTTGCTAGCACTGTACCATGCACCTTGTAATGGATGCCAGTAGTGTACCGTTGTTTGCCTCAAATGCAACATCACTCAGCCGTGCGCCGCCATACACAAAGGCTGGTATGCTTGCCTGGAAGAAGCAGTCCGAACCTGACGGAGGCGTCATGATCAGCCCGAACGATATAAATTACGCCCGTATCCTGATCGTTGATGATCAGCCAGTCAATGTCGAATTGCTGGAGTACTTACTCAATTCCACCGGCTATAAGGCGGTCAGCGCCACCACCGATCCGCGCGTGGTGGCGGACTGGCATGCCCAGCACCATTACGACCTCATCATCCTCGACCTGCAAATGCCCGGCATGAGCGGCTTTGAGGTGATGGAGGCGCTGAAACCGCTGGAGCCGGATGGCTGGCTGCCGGTGCTGGTGGTCACCGCCCAGCCCGATCACAAGATGCGCGCGTTTGAAGCGGGCGCGCGCGACTTCATCAGCAAGCCGTTCGATCCCATCGAAACCTTGATGCGGATCCGGAATATGCTGGAGATGCGCCTGCTGCACGCGCGCGAACGCAGCTACAACACGCGGCTTGAACAGACAGTGCGCGAGCGGACCGCCGAGCTGCAACGCTTCCGCAGCGCCATGGACGCCACGGCCGACGCCATCTTCCTGCTTGACGCCGACAGCGCCGAAGTGGTGGACGTCAATGACGGCGCCTGCCGCATGCTGGGCTACCCACGCACCGAGATGCTGGGACCGAGCACCAGCCGCCTGGGCCTGGGCGCCCCGGCCGACTTGCGCGCGCACGCCGAACGGTTGGCCGACTATGCCGCCGCTGTCGGGCCGTCCCGCTCGCCCGAACTGTCCGAACTGGAACTCATGCGGCGCGACCTGATCGCCGTGCCCGTGGAGCTGTACTGGCAGCTGCTGCAGCGCCCCGACCAGCCATCCGTGATGCTGGGCGTGGCGCGCGACATCAGCGAACGCCGCCAGGCGGAGGAACTGCTGCAGCACATGGCCCACTACGACAGCCTGACCGGCCTGCCCAACCGCACGCTGTTCTATAAATCGCTGGGCGACTGCATCGGCCTGGCGCAGGACAAGTCCTGGCGCATCGTCGTGCTGTTCATCGGGCTGGACCGTTTCCGTAGCATTAACGACACGCTGGGCGGTGCGCGCGGCGACGAGCTGCTGCGCCAGTTCAGCAACCGGCTGGTGCAGCGGGTACGCATCCGCGACACGGTGGGCCGCCTGGGCGGCGACGAGTTCGCGCTGATCCTGACCATGAGCCGCGACCAGCAGGACGCCGTCAACGCCGCCAATGAAGTGCGCGAGGCGCTGCGCCAGCCGTTCGAACTCGACGGCCATCAGGCGGTGCTGAGCGCCAGCATCGGCATTGCCATGTACCCGGACGACGCCACCGATCCGGAAACCCTGATTAACTACGCGGAAACCGCCATGGAGCGCGCCAAGCAGGCCGGCCGCGATAACTACCGTTTCTTCACCGCCGGCATGAACGTGCAGGTGCTGGCGCGGCTGGACATGGAGCTGGCGCTGCGCCGCGCATTCGACAATCAGGAGCTGCTGCTGCACTTCCAGCCCAAGGTCAACCTGCTCACGGGCGCGGTGGCCGGCGTTGAGTCTTTGCTGCGCTGGCAGCGGCCGGGCTTTGGCCTGGTGTATCCGGCCGAGTTCGTGCCGGTGCTGGAAGATACCGGGCTGGTGGTGCGCGTGGGCGCGTGGATTATCGACGCCGCGTGCAAGCAGATCGCCACCTGGCAGCGCGACGGCGTCGGGCCGGTGCGGGTGGCCGTCAACGTCGCCAGCCGCCAGTTTATCGAAGGCGACCTGGAGCAGGAGGTGCGCGACGCGCTGGCACGCCACCAGGTGGCGCCGGAGCTGCTGGAGCTGGAACTCACCGAAACCGCGCTGATGTCCAATGCCGAGCGCACTATCACTGTGCTGAAAAACCTGAGAGCCATTGGCATCAAGGTGGCGATCGACGACTTTGGCACCGGCTATTCCTCGCTGGCCTACTTGCAGCGCTTCCCGATCGACAAGCTCAAAATCGATATCGCCTTCGTGCGCGAGATCACCACCAACCCCAATGACGCGGCGATTGCGCTGGCCATCATCAGCATGGCGCACAGCCTCAAGCTGCAGGTGATTGCCGAAGGCGTGGAGACGCGCGCCCAGCTCGAGTATCTGCGGCGCAGCCGCTGCGATGAAATCCAGGGCTATTTCTTCAGCCGTCCGCTGCCGCCGCAGGAGCTGGGCGAACTCGTGAAGTCAGGCCGCAGCGTGCCGCCCGCGCCGGGCACGGCCAGCCAGCCGGCGCAGACGCTGCTGATTGTCGATGACGATGTGAATGTGCTGGCCTCGCTGCACCGGCTGTTCCGCCGCGACGGCTACCAGATCCTGACCGCCGCCTCGCCCACCGAAGCGTTCGAGCTGCTGGCGCTGCATGCGGTGCAGGTGATCGTGTGCGACCAGCGCATGCCGGTCATGAGCGGCACGGAATTCCTCAGCAAGGTCAAGGAGATGTACCCGGAAACCATCCGCATCATCCTGTCCGGCTACACGGGGCTGGAGTCGGTGCTGGACTCGATCAACCGCGGCGCCATCTACCGTTTCTACACCAAGCCGTGGGACGATACCCAGCTGCGCGACAACATCCGGCTGGCGTTCCACCACTACTGGCTCATGCATGGCAGCGGCAAGCTGGCGGGGCAGCCCGGCGAGGATGTCACCGCGCTGCCGACGCTTCAGGACGTGAAGTGATCAAAGCTGGACAGCCTGAGGTCCAGCGCCGCGCCATGGGCATCGACCAGGCGTAATCCCGCTGCGGCATCGATGGTGCCGACACGCGTGACCGGTGTCGCCACACTGCCGGCCGCCGCCAGCACCGCCGCGCGCGCCGAGGCGGGCGCGGTGAAGCACAGTTCGTAGTCATCGCCACCGGCGGCCGTGTAGGCGCGGCGCAGGGCGAGGTCCTGCGTGGCCAGGATGGCGCCGGCCGGCAGCGCATCCACATCCAGCGTGGCGCCCACGCCGGAGCGCTTGAGGATGTGACCGAGATCGCCGATGAGTCCGTCCGAAATATCGATGGCCGCGTGGGCAATGCCCTGTTCCGCCAGCAGCACGCCCAGTTCCACGCGCGGCACTGGCGTGTGCATGCGGACGGCGGCGGCCCGCTGGCTGGCGGCGTCCAGCGGCTGCGGCAGTTCCAGCCGGTAGCCGGCCAGGGCCAGACGCGCATCGCCCAGCGTGCCGGAAATCCAGATGTCGTCGCCGGGCCGGGCGGCGCTGCGGCGCAGGGCCTGGCCCGGGCGCAGTTCGCCAAATACGGTGATGCAGATATTCAGCGGGCCCTTGGTGGTGTCGCCGCCGATCAGTTCGATATTGAAGGCATCCGCCAGCGCAAACAGGCCTTGCGAGAAACCTTGCAGCCAGGCGCGGTCGGCGGCCGGCAGCGCCAGCGCCAGGGTGAAGCCGACCGGGCGCGCGCCCATCGCGGCCAGGTCGGACAGGTTGACGGCCAGCGCCTTGTGGCCCAGCCGCAGCGGATCTTCGCCGGCAAAGAAATGGCGGCCCTCGACCAGCATGTCGGACGAAATGGCGGTCTGCAGGCCGGGCGTGGGCGCGATCAGCGCGCAATCGTCGCCGATGCCGAGCGCGGCGCGCGTGGCATGGTGGGGACGCTGGAAGTATTCCTGGATGAGGTCAAATTCGGAGAGCATGGGCAGTATTGTACTGCCTGCCATCAGGGCTCGATGCGCTTGGTCAGGTGCTCCATGCCGATGGCCGGCAACGATTCGTCCGACAGGAACAGCCAGTCATGGTTGGCCAGGCGCACCGCTACGCCGTTGACGTGGAAGCGGCTCAGCAGGTTGGGCGTGAAGAACAGCTGCGGCCCCGCCTCATAGGTGGCGCCGGCCAGCACGATGAACAACCGGCTACTGCCTGCCTCGATAGTGGCGGCGTCCAGCGAGAGCTGGCCCAGCTTGCCCTGGCCGGTCTGCACCAGGCCGCCCAGCGAGCGGCTGTAGACAAACGCCAGTTGCTGCCCGTTTTCGTGCCAGCGCAGCAGCTGCTGCCAGGCGGCCCCCTGCGGCGAAGCGCCGACTGGTTCGGGCAGGCTCTTGGAAACGATCAAGGCGGACATGGCACTCTCCTGATGAACGGCTGATAACATCAGCTTAGTCGAAATCCGCCGCGCACTGCTCCGCATGGTGAAATATTGACAATTTCAATCAATTTTTATCAATCGATAGTGAAATGTAATAGACTGGGAAAATTGATTATGTTGGCTCTATCCCGACTTTATTGACGCAAAAATTCGGCTATCAGCATACATGTCTATAAAAAATGCTGATAACCGTTATTGCTGTGCGTGAAAATACCTACTTAATTGAAAGAATTGGTCTGATAAAATCATAGGCCTTCGATCGCAAAATATGGGAAGGCTGTAAAGCATGGATTCGTCACCTGAGAAAAAAGAAGCAATTCGTCAACAACTGCGCGTTGCCGCGCTGGAATACCACGAATTCCCTACACCGGGCAAAATCAGCGTAACGCCGACCAAGCAACTGACCAACCAGCGCGACCTGGCGCTGGCGTATTCCCCGGGCGTGGCCGCGCCATGCGAAGAAATCGTCATCGACCCGGCCAATGCCTATAAATACACCGCGCGCGGCAACCTGGTGGCGGTGATCACCAACGGCACCGCCGTGCTGGGCCTGGGCAATATCGGCCCGCTGGCCGCCAAGCCGGTGATGGAAGGCAAGGGCGTGCTGTTCAAGAAATTCGCTGGCATCGATGTGTTCGACATCGAGATCAATGAATCGGACCCGGACAAGCTGGTGGAAGTGATCGCCGCGCTGGAACCGACCTTCGGCGGCATCAACCTGGAAGACATCAAGGCGCCCGAGTGCTTCACCATCGAGCGCAAGCTGCGCGAGCGCATGAAGATTCCGGTGTTCCACGACGACCAGCACGGCACCGCCATCATCGTTGGCGCCGCCATCCTGAACGGCATTTCGCTGGTCGGCAAAGACATCAAGCAATGCAAGCTGGTGGTGTCCGGCGCCGGCGCTGCGGCGCTGGCCTGCCTCGACCTCATCGTCGACCTCGGCTTCCCGATCGAGAATATCTATGTGACCGACCTTGCGGGCGTGGTCTACCAGGGCCGTACCGAACTCATGGACCCGGACAAGGAACGCTTCGCGCGCGACACTTCGGCCCGCACGCTGGCCGAAGTGATTCCCGATGCGGATATCTTCCTCGGCCTGTCGGCTGGCGGCGTGCTGAAGCAGGACATGGTCAAATCCATGGCGCCGAATCCGCTGATCCTGGCGCTGGCCAACCCGAATCCGGAAATCCTGCCGGAAGACGTCAAAGCCGTGCGCGGCGACGCCGTGATGTGCACCGGCCGTTCGGACTACCCGAACCAGGTCAACAACGTGCTGTGCTTCCCGTACATCTTCCGCGGCGCGCTCGATTGCGGCGCCACCACCATCACGCGTGAAATGGAAATCGCCGTGGTGCACGCGATTGCCGAGCTGGCCCACGCCGAGCAGTCGGACATCGTCGCCACCACCTATGGCTTCAGCAACCTGTCGTTCGGCCCGGACTACCTGATCCCGATGCCGTTCGACCCGCGTCTGCTGACCAAGATCGCCCCGGCCGTGGCCAAGGCGGCCGAAGATTCCGGCGTCGCCACGCGTCCGATCAAAGACCTGCAAGCCTACGAAGAAAGCCTGCAGCAGTTCGTCTACCGCTCGGGCACCTTCATGAAGCCGCTGTTTGCCGTGGCCAAAAAGGCGCCGCTGGACGTCAAGCGCATCGTCTACGCCGAAGGCGAAGAAGAGCGCGTACTGCGCGCGGTGCAGGTGGTGGTCGATGAAAAACTCGCGCGGCCGATCCTGGTAGGCCGTCCGGCCGTGCTGGAAACCCGTATCGCCAAGTTCGGCCTGCGCCTGAAGCAGGGCGTCGACTTCGACGTCATCAACCCCGACCACGACGACCGCTACCGCGACTACTGGCACGCGTACTACGAAATGACCGCCCGCAAAGGCGTGACGCAGGAGTACGCCAAGCTGGAAATGCGCCGCCGCCACACGCTGATCGGCGCCATGATGATCAAGAAGGGCGACGCCGACGGCATGATCTGCGGCACCTTCGGCACCACCCAGCTGCACCTGCACTACATCGACCAGGTGCTGGGCCGCCGCGAAGGCGCATGCGTGTACGCCGCCATGAACGTGCTGGTGCTGCCGCAGCGCCAGCTGGTGATGGTCGACACTCACGTCAACGAAAATCCGGACGCCAACGAACTGTCGGCGATCACCGTCATGGCTGCCGAGGAAATGCGCCGCTTTGGCCTGTCGCCACGCGCCGCGCTGCTGTCGCATTCCAACTTCGGCTCCAGCAACAACGCCTCGGCGCAGAAAATGCGTGCGGCGCTGGAACTCATCAAGCAACGCGACCCATCGCTGGAGGTGGACGGCGAAATGCATGGCGACACTGCGCTGGACTCCAAGCTGCGCAACCAGATCATGCCAGGCTCGACCCTGACCGGCGACGCCAACCTGCTGGTGATGCCGAATATCGAGGCCGCCAACATCGCCTACAACCTGGTCAAGACCGCCGCCGGCAACGGCATTGCCGTCGGTCCGATCCTGCTGGGCTGCGCCAAGCCGGTGCACATCCTGACGCCATCGGCGACCGTGCGCCGCATCGTCAACATGACCGCGCTGTGCGTGGTCGACGCAGTGGCCCAGCGCAAAGCCTAAGCTTGTTTTAACCATCCGGGGTCAGGTCCGTCATTTCTACACGAGCTGGACTGTAGCGCTCGCTACAGTCCAGCTCGTGTAGAAATGACGGACCTGACCCCGTTTTTATTTCTCCTGTAACAAGATGTAAGTGATGTAAAACGAGGGTTTCCGTTAGAAATGCGCAAGTAGCGCTCTGTTACAATATCGGGCTACTAAGATTACCCACGATTTGGATAGGCATTCATCATGCAGAAAACAAAAAAAGCCCTGATTACGGGCATCACCGGCCAGGACGGCGCTTATCTGGCTGAACTGCTGCTGGAAAAAGGTTATGCCGTCACCGGCACCTATCGCCGCACCAGCTCGGTCAATTTCTGGCGTATCGAGGAACTGGGGATCCAGTCGCACCCGAATCTGACGCTGGTGGAGTATGACCTGACCGACCTGAGCTCCAGTATCCGTCTGATGCAAAGCGTGCAGCCGGACGAGGTGTATAACCTGGCCGCGCAGAGCTTCGTGGGGGTTTCGTTCGAGCAGCCGGTGACTACCGCGGAAATCACCGGCGTCGGTCCGGTCAATCTGCTGGAAGCCATCCGTATCGTGAATCCGAAGATCCGCTTCTACCAGGCGTCGACCTCGGAAATGTTCGGCAAGGTGCAAGCCGTGCCGCAAAAGGAAGATACCCCGTTCTACCCGCGCAGCCCATACGGCGTGGCCAAGCTGTATGCCCACTGGATGACCGTGAACTACCGCGAGTCCTATGGCATCTTCGGCTCCTCGGGCATCCTGTTCAACCACGAGTCGCCACTGCGCGGCCGTGAATTCGTGACCCGCAAGATCACCGATTCGGTGGCTAAAATCCATCTGGGCAAGCTGGACGTGCTGGAACTGGGTAACCTCGACGCCAAGCGCGACTGGGGCTTCGCCAAGGAATACGTGGAAGGCATGTGGCGCATCCTGCAGGCCGACCAGCCTGACACCTATGTGCTGGCCACCAACCGCACGGAAACCGTGCGCGATTTCGTGTCGATGGCGTTCAAGGCGATCGACGTATCGCTGGCGTGGAGCGGCACGGCCGACAATGAAATCGGTACCTGCAAGAAGACCGGCAAGGTGCTGGTGCGCGTGAATCCGAAGTTCTACCGTCCGGCGGAAGTAGAGCTGCTGATCGGCGACCCGGCCAAAGCCACCACGGAACTGGGCTGGAAACCATCGACCACGCTGGAACAGCTGTGCCAGATGATGGTGGAAGCCGACCTGCGCCGCAATCAAGCGGGCTTCTCGTTCTAACTCAAGGAGTCTCCATGGCCGCTGAAGGTGCGGGCAAACGTGCCCTGATTACCGGTTTGTCCGGCTTCACCGGCCATTACGTTGCGCAGGAATTGCGCAATGCGGGCTATGAGGTCTTCGGCACCATCACGCTTGGCCATGCGCCGGGCGCCGGCGAATTCGCGGTTGACCTGAACGACCGCGCCGGCCTGGCCGCAGTGGTGCAGCAGGTGCAGCCGGATGTGGTGGCGCACCTGGCCGCGATCGCCTTTGTCGCCCACGGCGACGCCGAGCAGATGTACCGCGTCAACGTGGCCGGCACCCGCAATCTGCTGGAGGCGCTGGCCGGACTGGCGCACAAGCCTGCGGCCGTGCTGCTGGCGTCGAGCGCGAATATCTATGGCAATGCCGATGTGGGCGTGATCGACGAGCAGGTGCCGGCGGCGCCAGCCAATGATTACGCTGTCAGCAAGCTGTCCATGGAATACATGGCGCGGCTGTGGCAGGACAAGCTGCCGCTGATTGTCGTTCGTCCTTTCAACTATACCGGCGTTGGCCAGCATGAGAATTTCCTGCTGCCCAAAATCGTCTCGCATTTCCGCCGCCAGGCCAGCGACATCGAGCTGGGCAACCTGCATGTGTGGCGCGACTTTTCCGACGTGCGCATGGTGGCGCACAGCTACCGCAAGCTGCTGGCGGCGCCCGCAGCGATCGGGTCCACCTTCAACATCTGCTCGGGGCACGGCTATTCGCTGGGCGAAGCGCTGGACATGATGGCCGACATCGCCGGCTACAAGATCAACGTCCACGTCAACCCTGCCTTTGTGCGCGCCAATGAGGTGGTGCGCCTGGTGGGTGACAACCAGCGCCTGGCCGGCGTTATCGGCGCCCTTGATATCGTGCCGCTGGCAGACACTTTGCGCTGGATGTACACCGCGTGACGCATTCTTCTTCTTTACGGGTCGGCCTGTCGGCTACTACCACTGAGCCGGCGCTGACCGGTGGCCGCATGGACGGCATCGGTGTCTACACCCACGCCTTGCAGGAGCATTTGCCGCACGCCGGTGTGGAAGTGCTGCCGTTTTCGTTTGCGCCGCCCGGCAATGCCCACCGCCTGACCGCCAGCCGCGCGCTGCCGCTGTCCTATCCGGTGGCGGCCCTGGGGGATCTGATCCTGCCGTCGTCCGTGCACCTGAGCGTGAACCGCCTGCTGGGCAAGGACGCGCAGCCGCTGGACCTGTTCCATGCCACCGACTACCGCATTGTGCGGATGGACTGCCCGGTGGTGGCGACCCTGCACGACGCGGTGCCGGTCGCGCATCCGGAATGGGTGCGCCCCAAGCTGCGCAAGCTGAAGAACTGGCTGCAGATCAAGGCGGCGCGCAAGGCCCAGCATGTCATCACCGGTTCGCAGTTTTCGATCCGCGAACTGGTCGAGTGCTTCGGTGTGGATGAAAACCGGATCAGCGTGGTGCACCACGGTGTGCGCGCCGAATGGCATGACCAGCCCAGCGCCGAAGAACGCGACGCCACGCTGGCGCAGCATCAGCTGCGCCAAGGGTATTTCCTGTTCGTTGGCACGCTGCAGCCGCGCAAGAACGTCGAGCGCCTGCTGGACGCCTATCTGACGCTGCCGCCGGTGCTGCGCTCCGCGCGCCAGCTGGTCATCGTCGGTGCGCCGGGCTGGCGTAGCGAAGACCTGGTGAACCGCATCAAGGCCGCCCAGCAGAAGGGCGAGCATGTGGTGTGGCTGAACCAGCTGACCGACAACCGCCAGCTGCGCCACCTGTACGCGGGCGCTGGCGCGTTCATTTTCCCGTCCCTGCATGAAGGCTTTGGCCTGCCGCTGCTGGAGGCGTTTGCCAGTGGCGTGGCGGTCGCCTGCTCAGGAACGACCTCGCTGCCGGAAGTGGCGGCCGGCGCGGCGGTGGAGTTCGATCCGCTGTCGGTGGGCGATATCGCGGCGGCCATGACGACGCTGGCGCGCGATGATGCGCTGCGCGCGCGCTGCATCGCCGCCGGCCATCGCCGTGCGCTGGAGCTGACCTGGGATGAAGCCGCACGCCGCACTGCGGCCGTGTATCACGATGTACTGTCACACTGAATTATGCGCGTCCTCCATTTTTATAAGACTTATTATCCCGATTCCTGGGGCGGCATCGAGCAAGTGATACGCCAGCTGTGCGTGGGAACGGGCCACCTGGGTGTGACCAACGAAGTGCTGACGCTGAGCCGCAGCGGTCCAGCCGAAATCGAATTTGAAGGCCATACGGTGCACCGCGTGCCGCTGGACTTTGAGGTGGCGTCGACCGGCTTTTCGTTTGCGGCCTTCCGCAAGCTGGCGCGCCTGGCGCGCGATGCGGATGTGATCCACTATCATTTCCCGTGGCCGTTCATGGACATCGCGCACTTTGTGGCGCGCATCAACAAGCCCAGTGTGGTGACCTATCACTCGGACATCGTGCGCCAGAAGAACCTGCTGCGCGTGTATAGCCCGCTCAAGCGCTGCTTCCTGCGCAGCGTCGATACGGTGGTGGCGACCTCGCCCAACTACCTGGCGTCGTCGCCGGTGCTCAAGCGCTTTGCGCACAAGACCCGCACTATCACCTACGGCCTGGATAAATCGATTTATCCGGTGCCGTCGGAAGCACTGAAAGCCAAATGGCGTGCGCAGGTCGGTGAGCGCTTCTTCCTGTTCGTCGGCGTGCTGCGCTACTACAAGGGCCTGCACATCCTGCTGGACGCCATGGCCAACGTCGATTACCCGGTGGTGATCGTTGGCGCCGGGCCGATCGAGCAGGAGCTCAAGGAGCATGCGCAGCGCCTCGGCCTCACGCATGTGCAGTTCATCGGCGCGGTGGAGGAAGAGGACAAGGCCGCGCTGCTGGCGCTGAGCTACGCCATGGTGTTCCCGTCGCACCTGCGCTCGGAGGCGTTTGGCATCTCGCTGCTGGAAGGGGCGATGTTCGGCAAGCCGATGATCTCCAGCGAGATCGGCACCGGCACCACCTACATCAATATCGACAACGACACCGGCCTGGTGGTGCCGCCGGACGATCCGGCAGCACTGGGCGCGGCCATGCGCACGCTGTGGGAGAACCCGGAACTGGCGGCGCAAATGGGCCGTCGCGCCGAAGCCCGCTACTGGGAGCTGTTCACCGCCGAGAGGATGGCGCAGAACTACCACGCCCTATATCGCGAGCTGACGGCCAAGCCAAGGTAACGCCGCCAAGGTAGAATACGCGCTTATCACTGAATTCCGGAGACTCGCGTGCGCTGCCTGGTTATTGAAGACGAAGCCGAAACCTCCAACTACATCTGCAAGGGCCTGCGCGAAGCCGGCTACACGGTGACGGCCGCCGTCAATGGCCCGGATGGGCTGGACTACGCCACCATCGAGGACTGGGACATCATCATCCTCGACCGCATGCTGCCGGGCCGTATCGACGGCCTGTCGATCGTCGACAAGCTGCGCGCGCTGGGCAAGCAGACGCCGGTCATCATCGTCAGCGCCCTGACCACCATCGACGCCCGTGTGACCGGCCTGCGCGGCGGCGCCGACGATTACCTGTCCAAGCCCTTCGCTTTTTCCGAACTGCTGGCGCGCGTGGAAGCGCTGCTGCGCCGCACGGCGCCCGGCGCCGACAGTACACAGTTGCAAGTCGCCGACCTGCGGCTGGACCTGCGCACGCTGCGCGTCACGCGCGGCAACAAGGTCATCACGCTGCAGCCGCGCGAATACCGTTTGCTTGAATACCTGATGCGTAACGAGAACCAGGTGGTGACGCGCACCATGCTGCTGGAATCCGTGTGGGATTATCACTTCGACCCGCAGACCAATGTGATCGACGTGCAGATCAGCCGCCTGCGCGCCAAGGTGGACAAGGACTTCCCGGTGCAGCTGATCCACACGCTGCGCGGCGTCGGCTACCGCATGGGCGTGACGCCGCCGGACGAAGCGGAGCTTGATGGTGTTTAGATTCCGCACCTCGATCGCGGCCAAGCTGGTGGCGGGCTACGGCCTGCTGGGGCTGGCCTCGATCATGGCGGTATCGGCGGTGTTCTACAGCGGTACCATCGGCGTGATTGACCAGAACATCGACGGCAAGATCATGGCGCAGTCCGAGCGGCTGATGACCCACGTCGGCGACGGCAGCAGCCGCGTGCTGATGGCGGAAATTCGCCGCCTGCTCAGCGACGGCGTCGATAGCGACCGTGAAATCTTTGAGCTGCTGGACAGCGAAGGGGCGCCAGTGGTGGGCAACCTGGGCTCCTGGCCTGACGTCAAGGATGGACCGGAAATGGTCACGGCGTCGGTAGTGCGCGATGAGCGCAACACCCCGGCGCGCCTTTACCTGCGGCCCCTTGACGATGGCAGTATGCTCATCGTCGGACGTGACCTGAGTGAAGAGGAAGCGGTGCGCGAAGTGATCTGGCGCGCGCTGGCGGCCGGCGTCTGCGTCTCGCTGATGCTGACCATCGCCGGCGCGCTGCTGTTCCGCGGCAGCATCGAGGCGCGTCTGGGCGAGATCCGCCGCACCGCGGCGCAGATCGAGGCAGGCGACCTGAGTCCGCGCGTTCCCGTCACCGGCAACGATGAATTCGCGTTGCTGAACCGCGACATCAACCGCATGCTGGACCGCATCGAGCTGCTGATGGCGGGCGTGCGCGATGTCTCCAATTCGATCGCGCATGACTTGCGCACGCCGCTGAGCCGCATCCGTGGCCGCCTGGACGATGTGCTGCGCCATGAGATGACGGTGCAGACGCTGTCCACCGCCGCCCATGATGCGATTGACGATATCGATGACCTGATCCGGCTGTTCGAGCGCCTGCTGCAGATCGCGGAAGCGGAATCCGGCATGCGCGCGCGCCTGTTCGAGCGGCTCGACCTGGGCCGCGTGGTGGCCGACATCGGCGAGATGTACGAGGCGATCGCCGAAGACAACAACATCACGCTGACGGTGGACGCGCCAGCTTCGCTGGATGTGGAGGGCGACCGCAACCTGCTGGCCAGCGCGGTGGCCAGCCTGCTGGATAACGCCATCAAATACGCCGGTCCCGGTTCCACCATCCATGTGCGCGCGGGCCTGTATCACGGCGATGCGGCGATTTCGGTGCATGACAACGGCCCCGGTATTCCGAACGGGGAACTGGACAAGGTGACGGAGCGCTTTTATCGTCTCGACAAGAGCCGCCATATGCCGGGCAATGGACTGGGCCTGTCCATCGTCAGCGCCACCGCCAAGTCGCACGACGGCAAGCTGGTGCTGGAGGACGGCGCACCGGGCCTGGTCGCGCGCATCGTGCTGCCGCTGGCGCCGGCCTGACTACTGACTATCCAATCCGTAATGTGACCATTTCGTAATCTGGCCGCAAGCTTGTGGAAAGCCGTGCAGTTCTATGATGAGCTGTTCTCTATTGGCCTTTCACATCATGCATGATTTAAGCGATATCGCCTCCTGGCTGCAGCACCATCCGATTTACCACGACTCCTCGGTACACGCCACCTTGCCCGACCCTACCTTCGTCACCCAGGGCGAAACGGTGGTCTCGTTCAGCACCAATAACTACCTGGCACTGGCTAACCATCCACGTCTGGTGGCGGCTGCCAAGCAGGGCCTGGACCGCTATGGCGTGGGCAATTGCGAATCGCGCCTGCTGGGCGGCGACCTGGATGTGTACCGCGAGCTGGAGCGCCGCCTCGGCGCCCTGAAGCACAAGAGCGATGCGGTGCTGTTTGTGACGGGCTATATGGCCAATATCGGTGTGCTGTCTTCCATCGTCAAGGCGGCCACGCTGGCGCGCCTGCACGGCTTCCGTGCCAAGAAGCGCCACAAGTACGCCTACTATTCGGATGAATTCAATCACATCTCGATCCGCGAAGGCATACAGATGTCCGGCGCGCTGCGCTACAACTACCGCCATTGCGATATGAACCATCTGGAGTCGCTGCTGCAGGCCGGCGCCACCGACGGCACCACGCCGATCATCGTCAGCGACGGCGTGTTCAGCATGGAAGGCACGATCGCACCGCTGCCGGAACTGGTGGCGCTGGCCGAGCGCTTTGGCGCGCTGCTGTACATCGATGACGCCCATGCCACCGGCATCCTGGGCGCCAACGGTGGCGGCACCTCCGAGCACTTCAACTGCTACAGCAGCAATATCATGCAGATGGGGACCCTGAGCAAGGCGCTTGGTTCGATCGGCGGCTTTGTCGCGGTGGACAAGGAGGTGGCCAATGTGATCCGCCTGACCAGCTCCGCCTACGGCTTCACCTGCCCGCCGCCACCGGACCAGGCAGCGGCGCTGCTGGCCGCACTGGATATTCTGGAAGAAGAACCGCAGCGCCGCCAGCGCCTGTGGGACAACCAGCGCTATTTCATCGAACAGATGCAGCCGCTGGGCTACACCATCATCTCGACCGCCACGCCAATCCTGCCGGTGCTGATCGGCGATGCGGAGACTTGCCAGCGCTATGCGGTGGAACTGCGGCGCGAAGGCGTGCATGTGGATTCGATCCAGTTCCCGGCCGCACCGGTGGGTCAGGCACGCCTGCGCTTCATGATGAATGCGGGCCACACCAGGGCGCAGATCGATCACGCCGTGAGCGTGATGGCGCGTCTGGCGGGCCGCGGCGAACGCCTGGCCGCCTGATTATTGCTCTGCCCAGCGTTCCTTCACTTCAAGCAGCGCGGGCATCTGTTGCAGGAAGATGTCCACCAGGCGGCCTTCGAAATGCTTGTCGCGCTGCGCCAGCATGTGCTCGACGGCCTTCTCCACCGGCCATGCTTCCTTGTACGGACGCGCTGACGTCAGCGCGTCAAACACGTCGGCGATCGCGATGATGCGGCCGACCAGCGGGATCTCCTCGCCCTTCAAGCCATTCGGGTAGCCGCTGCCATCCCACTTTTCGTGGTGGGTCATGGCGACGTCGTAGGCCATGGCCAGCATGCCATGCGGATGCTGGCCGATGATCTTGCCACCGATGACGGCGTGCGACTGCATCACCTTCCATTCTTCCGCGTCCAGCGGCCCGGGCTTGCGCAGTATATTGTCGGGAATGCCGATCTTGCCGACATCGTGCATGGGCGCGGCGTGCAGCAGGTCTTCCGCTTCGGCCTCGGTCATGCCCATGGCCAGGCCCAGGATGCGCGCGTAGTGGCTCATGCGGATCACGTGCAGGCCGGTTTCGTTATCCTTGTATTCCGCCGCCAGACCGAGACGCTGGACGATTTCCAGGCGGGTCTTCTTGAGTTCATCCACGCCCACCAGCGACAGGTGGGTACGCACGCGCGCACGCACGATGGGCGGGCTGACCGGCTTGGTGATGTAGTCCACCGCGCCTGCCTCAAAGCCGACCACCTCATCGTCGGTGTCGCTGAGGGCGGTGACAAAGATCACCGGGATGGCGGCGGTGGCCGGATCGGCCTTCAGTCTGGCGCAGGTTTCATAGCCGGTCATCCCCGGCATCATGACGTCCAGCAGGATCAGTTGCGGCTTTTCTGACTGCGCCAGTTCCAGTGCGCGCGGGCCGTCCTTGGCGAACAGCAGGCGATACTGGTCTTGCAGGATGTGGCGCAGCAGCTGCAGGTTGCTGGCTTCATCGTCCACCACAAGAATCTGCGGCTGGTTGGGCTGGTGGGTGGTTCTCATGGGTACTCCGTGGTCAGGCTGGCCAGTAAGGTCTGTAATGCGGCTTGCGCCTGCGGGAAGTCGAAATCGTTCAGGGCGTCCTGCACGGCGCCGAGCTGCCGGGCCAGTGCCTCGGGCGCGCCGGTGAGGGCGGCGGTCAGCGCGGTCAGGGCGGCGTCATTCAAGGCGCCCCGCTGCAGGAATGGTAGCAGAGCGGCGCATTTCTGGCGCGCGATAACCGGATCGAAGGCAGCTGCCGGCGGCGGCGCTTCCAGCCGTGCACCGCGTGGCGGCGCCAGCGCGTGAATGGCGCTCAGCGCTGCGTCCAGCTGTGCTGCCAGCGTCCGCTGGGCTTGCGCCAGCTCCGTCTGCAGGGCGGAAGAGATGCTGCCCGCACCGTCGCGTTGCGGCGAGCCGCACAGCTTTTCGAGCTGCGCCAGCGTTGCGGTCAGCTGTTCCAGGCCGATGTTGGCGGCGACGCCGCGCACCTTGTGGCACCAGGCCTGCGCCTCGGCCAGGCGTACCTCGCTGCTGTTGGCCAGCAGCTTGGCCAGCGTGGCGGCGGCCGTGCTGTAGTCCGCGACAAAGCGGTGCAGCGCCTGATGGTATGCGGCCTCCTGGTCGCCCCAGCGTTGCAGGCCGGCTTTCTGGTTCAGTACACGCTGGCGTGGCACTTCGGATGGCGGCGGCGCGGAAGCCAGGGGCGGCAGTGCGAGCACCTTGGCGATTTCATGCGACAGCGTGTGCCAGTCCACCGGCTTGGAGGCGAAACCGTCCATGCCCGCAGCGGCGGCGGCTTCGCGGTGCGCCGCCAGCACGCTGGCCGTCATCGCCACGATAGGCAGCGTGGTAGCGCCGCTGTCCTGCTCGCGGAGGCGGATCGCGCGCGTCGCGGCCAGACCGTCCATGAGCGGCATCTGCATATCCATGAGCAGCACGTCATAGCGCTGTTCCGCCGTCATCTGCACTGCTTGCGCGCCGTCCTGCGCGGTGTCCAGCGTGTGGCCGCGTTTGGCCAGCAGCAGCGACAGCAGCTCCAGGTTTTGCGGCACATCGTCTGCCGCCAGCACGCGCAGGGCCGGCAGCGGATAGTCGCTGCGCTCGCTGCTTTGCGCCTGGCCGTTGCGCGCCGGTTCCAGCGGCAGCATGACGTGGAAGGTGGTGCCGACGCCCTGCGTGCTCTCGGCCCAGATCTTGCCGCCCATGAGCGCCACCAGCTGGCGGCTGATGGTGGTGCCCAGGCCTGTGCCGCCAAAGCGGCGCGTCATCGAGGCGTCGGCCTGGGTGAACGGATCGAAGATGGCGTTGATGCGTTCCGGCGCGATGCCGATGCCGGTGTCCTGCACGGCGATATGCAACTGGCCCTGCTGCACGGCGGCCCGCAGGCTGACCTTGCCGGCCGAGGTGAACTTGATGGCGTTGTCCAGCAGGTTGCCCAGGATCTGCCGCATGCGCAGCTCGTCGCCATGCAGCCAGGCTGGCAAGCCCGTGTCGTAATTGATATCGATGGTCAGGCCCTTGCTGCGGGCGTTGCTGCCGAAGGTGGACGCCAGCTCGTCGATGAGGCCGAGCAGGCTGTAATCGTCGGGCTCCAGTTCCACCGCGCCCTTATCCAGCTTGGCGGTATCGAGAATTTCATTGAGCAGGCGTAGCAGCGAGCGGCCTTCCTTGCGCACCGTGTCCAGATGGCGGCGCTGCTCGGCGTTGAGCTCCGTGTCGAGCAGCACGTCGGTAAAGCCGAGGATGGCGTTCATCGGCGTGCGGATCTCGTGGCTCATATTGGCGACAAAGCTGGCGCGCGCGGCGGCGGCCTGTTCCGCTGTTTCCTTGGCCTGGCGCAGCTGCTGCTCCATTTCGCGCCGCTCGCTGATGTCGAGGATGACGCCGTCGATCCAGCGCACGTCCGGGTGGCTTTCATCCTGCGTCACAGCGCCATGCTCCCACATGAAGCGGCGGCTGCCATCGGCGTGGATCAGGCAGTACTCGACCTGGTAGGCGCTCAAGGCGTCGATGCTGCGCGAGATTTCATCTGCCACGCGTTCGCGGTCTTCTTCGCAGATCAGGGAGCCCAGCGTGCGGGTGCGACTGGCGCCCACAAACTCGCTGGCCGAATAGCCGGCGACGCGCTCGATGCCGTCGCTGATGAAGGTGGGTGGCGCATCGAAGGCCATGCTGCTGCGGAAGGAGATGCCGGGGATATTGCCGATCAGCGAACGGAATTGCTGTTCGCTGTCGCGCAGCGCCTGCATGATGGCGCGGCGTTCCGTGATGTCGGTAATGAACAGCACAAACAGGTCGCGCTCCGCCAGACGTGCGTGGCCCAGCGCGCGCCGTATCGGCACCTGGCTGCCGTCCTTGCGCACGGCGATCACCTCGCTGCCCTTGCCGGGAATGGCGGCATTTTCGGTGCGCAGGTAGTTGAGCAGGCCCTCGCGTTCGGAACGTTCCGCATCGGCCATCAGGATGCGGACATTGCGGCCCAGGATCTCATCGCGGCGCCAGCCGAAGATGCGTTCGGCCGAGGCATTGAATTCGTGGATCAGGCCTTCGCGGTCGACGGTGATCACGCCATCCACGGTGGTGGTCAGCAGCGCGCGCATCCAGGCCTGGCTCTCGTTTTGCTGGCGATACAGTTCGCGGTAGCGCAGCAGGCCATTGGCGGCCATCACAAATACGGTGAAGGCGACGGTAATCAGCGTGATCGCCAGCGCCAGGAAAGTGGAGTTCTGCTGCGCGACCGGATCCGGTGGCAGCTGGCCGACGAAACGCGCCGCCGCCATGCCGGTGTAGTGCATGCCGGCGATGGCGCAGCCCATGACGGTAGCGCTGATCCCTCCCACCACACCGCGCGGCAGGCGCAGCGTGCGCAGGCCAAAGCGTATCCACAATGCCAGCGTGGCCAGCACCACCGCCACCACGATGGACAAACCAAACATGAACGGGTCGTAGCGCAGATCCAGCATCATCACCATCGCCGCCATGCCGGTGTAGTGCATGGCGCCGATGCCCGCGCCAACCAGCACGCCGCCACAGACGAGCGAGATGGCGCTCAAACGGCGCATGCTGATGATGTAGAGCGCCACCCACGACGCGGCAAGGCTGGGCAGTACGGACAGCAGTGTCAGGCCATGGTCGTAGTCGACGTTGATGCACAGGTCAAAAGCCAGCATGCCGATGAAGTGCATGGACCAGACGCCGCAGCCCAGCGCCAGGCTGCCGGTGGCCAGCATGGCGTAGCGCAGCCCGCGCGTGTTGATGCGGCGTGCCTGTTCCGCCACTTGTAATCCCATCCATGATGAGAATATGGCAACCAGGATTGAGAGGATGACCAGCGCCGGTGAGTAGGTGCCGTATTGAAGCAGGACAGGGTTGTCCGGGGGGGAGAAGATTTCCATCATGGTGAGGGAAACCTTATCACATAAAAAAACCGCCCGGAGGCGGTTTTTCCTAAATTTTTACGACTTGGCGAAGGCCAGGAAATCGTTGTTGAACTTCTCTTTGTGCGTGTCGGTCAGGCCGTGCGGCGCACCTGGATACACCAGCAGCTTGGAACCTTTGACGATCTTTGCAGAGGCGATGCCGGCCGCCTTGATCGGCACGACCTGGTCGTCGTCGCCGTGGATGATCAGGGTCGGCTTGTCGAACTTTTTCAGATCGTCGCGGAAGTCGGTTTCCGAGAAGGCCTTGATCGAGTCGTAGGTGTTTTTGAAACCGCCCTGCATGCCCTGTGCATACCAGGCCTGGATGATGCCTTGCGATGGTTTGGCGCCAGGACGGTTGTAGTTGTAGAACGGGCCGGAGGCGATGTCCAGATACAGCTGGCCGCGGTTATTGATCTGGCCTTGGCGGATGCCGTCGAATACTTCGATCGGCAGGCCGTCCGGATTGGTGTCAGTCTTCAGCATCAGCGGCGGCACGGAAGAGATCAGGCCCAGTTTGGCGATGCGTTTGGTGCCATGGCGGCCAACGTAGCGCGCCACTTCGCCGCCACCGGTCGAGAAGCCGGCCAGGATGATGTTCTTCAGGTCGAGCGCTTCAATCAGCTGCGCCAGGTCGTCGGCGTAGTGGTCCATGTCGTTGCCTTCCCAGGGCTGGCTGGAACGGCCATGGCCACGGCGGTCATGGGTGATGACGCGGAAGCCGTTATTGGCCAGGAAGAAGGCTGCCGATTCCCAGCTGTCCGAGCTCAGTGGCCATCCATGGCTCAGGATCACGGGCTGGCCATTGCGAGGACCCCAGTCCTTGTAATAGATCTCGACGCCGTCGCGGGTGGTGATGGTGGCGACCGTCCTGGTGACTTTGCCGGCTGGCGCGGCGACCGCTTCGCTGCCGACTGCGGCCAGTGCGGTGGCGGCTGCGGCGACGGCGCTGCCGACCATGGCGTTGCGGCGGGATGGGTTGATCTGTTCAGTCATGATGGTGCTCCGTAGTGAGATGAGATGAACGCATGGTAGGCAGAATTTCCCTGCTTGAGAACGGACATTCCTGCAAAGCCGGATTGCAATTTTGCATATCCCGCCAGCTGGATATGGGCGCTTGACCCGGAAGGGTTAGTGGACCGACGTGTTGCTTTAAAAACAAATCTGTTTGATACTTGCCGGGCTGATCCGCATATCGCCGGATCTCACTATGGGACACACTGAAAACAATGGCTTTCCTGACCAAAAAGAAGCTGGTGCTGGCCGTCGGCCTGCTCGTGATCGGCGGTGCTGCAGCCGCGTACTATTCCAAAAGCAAGACCCCCGTGGTGGAGGCGCCACGCTTCCGCACGGCGGCGGTTGATACCGGCAATATCACGCAGACGGTAACGGCCACCGGGACCATCAATCCGGTCGCCCTGATTAACATTGGCTCGCAGGTTTCGGGCACGGTGAGCGAGCTCAAAGCGGACTTCAACGACCACGTGACCAAGGGCCAGGTGCTGCTGAAACTGGACCCGACCATCTTCAACGCGCAGATCCGCCAGGCCGATGCGCAGCTGTCATCGGCCAAGGCCTCGCTGCGGCTGGCGCAGGCCACGCACCAGCGCAACCAGTCGCTGCTGACGCAAAGCTATATCTCGCCGCTGGCGCTGGACCAGTCCAAGCGCGAGGTTGATGTGGCGCAGGCGAATATCCAGCTGGCGCAGGCGCAGCTGGCGCGCGCGCAGGCCGATCTGGATAACAGTGTGATCCGCTCGCCGATCGATGGCGTCATCATCAAGCGTACCGTGGACCTGGGCCAGACCGTGGCGGCATCATTCACCACGCCGCAGCTGTTCCAGATCGCGCGCGACCTGACCAAGATGCAGATCGACACCAGCGTGTCGGAAGCGGACGTCGGCCAGCTCAAGGAAGGCCAGGAAGCCCGCTTCGTGGTGGACGCCTATCCGGACAAGGAATTCAATGCGCGCATGCGCCAGTTCCGTCTTGCCGCCAATGTGGTGCAGAACGTGGTCACCTACAACGTGGTGCTGGACGTCGATAACAAGGACGAGCTGCTAAAACCGGGCATGACGGCGCAAGTGCGTCTGCTGGTGGGCAATCGCCAGAACGTGCTGCGGGTGCCGACTGCCGCGCTGCGCTTTCGCCTGAGCGACGAGGAAATCGAGAAGCAGAAGAAGGCCGCTGAAACGGCTGCTGGCAAATCCGCCTCCGCATCGGCCAGCGCCACCGCTGCCGCAGATACGCCGCAGGATGACGATGCCTCCTTCCGCACCAAGGCTGACCTGGCGCGCTCCTTCCGCATCTACACGCTGGACGCGCACAACGAGCCTAAAGCGCTGGACGTGCGCATCGGCCTGTCCAACTTCCGCTACACCGAAGTGGTGGGCGGTGAACTGAAAAAGGGCGACAAGGTCATCACCCGCGCGATCGGCGGTGAAAAAGAAGGTGGCCTGTGAGTACGGCGGAACTGCTGATCGATATTCGCCAGGTCACCAAAAGCTACTTCTCCGGCAGCGTCGAAACGCAGGTGTTGCATGGCATAGACCTGGCCGTACCGCGCGGCGACTTCCTGGCGGTGATGGGGCAATCCGGCTCCGGCAAATCGACGCTGATGAATATTTTCGGTTGCCTCGACCAGGCGACGGGCGGCAGCTACTTCCTCAACGGCGTCGATACCCTAACCCTGTCGCGCAATGAACTGGCGACCATCCGCAACCGCACCATCGGCTTTGTGTTCCAGAGCTTTAACCTCATCAAGCGCATGAGCGTGGCGGAGAACGTCGCGCTGCCGCTGATCTACGCGGGTGTATCACGCGCCAAGGCGCATGCCAAGGCATTGGTGGAACTGGAGCGCGTGGGCTTGAAGGAGATGGCCAAACGCACGCCGAACCAGCTGTCCGGCGGCCAGCAGCAGCGCGTGGCGATTGCGCGCGCGCTGGTGGGCGATCCGCCGCTGATCCTGGCCGATGAACCAACCGGCAATCTCGATACGCAAACCAGCGTGGAGATCATGCGCTCGTTCCAGGAATTGAACCAGGAGCGCGGCATCACCATCCTGCTGGTGACGCACGAACCGGACATCGCCGCCTACAGCAAGCGCCTGATGCGGCTCAAGGATGGCCGCGTCCTATACGACGGCCCGGCGGCGGAGGGCTTGCGCCAGCTGGCGCTGAGCCATGAATCAATAATGGTATAAACGATATGAACTTTTTACAGATCGTAGTGGAGGCGTTCCGCTCCATGCTCGCGAACCGCCTGCGTACGCTGCTGACCATGCTGGGCATCATCATCGGCATTACGTCGGTGGTGCTGCTGCTGGCGGTGGGCGACAGCATGAAGCGCTTTATCGCCAAGGAGCTGGAACAGCTGGGCACCAATATGCTGTTCGTTTCGCCGGGCGGCGACCGCGCGCAGCAGCAGCGCATGCGCAACGGCGCGCAGCCGGCGCTGACCATCAGGGATGCGGCAGCGCTGGACCAGTTGCCATCGCTGGCGGGGGCGGCGCCGGTGCTGCAGGGCGGCTTTAATCTGGCCGTCGGCAACGAGAACGCGTCCAAGACCGTGCACGGCGTGACGCCGGCCATGTTCAAGATCCGCGGCTGGAAGGTGGACAAGGGCAGCGCCTTCAGCGACGCCGACGTTCGGGCCTCGGCGCGCATGGTGGTCATCGGCCGCAAGATCGCCGACCAGTTCTTCTACAAGACCGACCCGCTGGGCAAATACATCCGCATCGAGAACGTCTCGTTCCAGGTGGTGGGCGTGTTGTACGGCGAGGGCAAGCAGGTCGATGGCGGTGACTTGAGCGAGTATGTGATCGTGCCGATTACGGCGGCTGCTGCCAACCTGGTCAAGGTGCAGTTCCCCGGCAATGTGCATTACGTGGTGGCGCAGGGTAAGTCGGGTGGCGATTTGAAGGATGCCATCCAGGACATCAGCGAAACGCTGCGCGACCGCCATCACATCAAGATCGACCAGCCGGATGACTTCCGCATCGATAACCTGGCGTCGTTCGCGGAGACGGCGCAGAAGATCAGCGCCGGCATCGCGCTGCTCCTGGGGCTGATCGGCGCGATCTCGCTGGTGGTGGGCGGCATCGGCATCATGAACATCATGCTGGTGTCGGTGACCGAGCGCACGCGTGAAATCGGCATCCGCATGGCGATCGGCGCCAAGCCGCGCGACGTGCTGCTGCAGTTCCTGACCGAAGCGGTGGTGATCTGCCTGGTGGGCGGTATTTTCGGGATTCTGCTGGCCAGCGGCGCGGCGGCCGGGATCACGGCAACCGGCAAGTTCGATGTCATCATCACCTTGCGTGCGGTGATCGTGGCGTGTGGCTTCTCCAGCCTGGTGGGTGTGTTCTTTGGCTTCTATCCGGCGCGCAGGGCATCCAAGCTGTTGCCGGTGGACTGCCTGCGCTACGAGTAATCAGTATTCGAAGCGTTTGCCGCGCGAGGATGCTTTGGTGAAGATGGTGTGCTCGTCGCGCTCCTTGCGGACTGCCTCGCGGCGTTCGTTGTTGGCGCGGCGGCGTTCTTCGATACGGGCGTTATGCTCGTCGATGCGCTGCTGCGTCTTCATGCCCTGTTTGCTGTTTTGCAGCAGGCCGAATTTTTGCAGCAGGGCTGCGGCCCACAGCAGGAATATCATCAGCAGCAACAGCAGGTAGCCGGCTTGCCACAGTCCGTAGTTCTGGCTGATGAAGGGGAAGATGGGGGAGGCGTCTTCCAGCCATCCCTGGCCCAGGATGCCCAAGGCGGCCGCCAGCACGCCCAGACCGATGGTCTTGGCAATCATCCAGCGGCTGGCACGGATACGCTGCTCCCAGAAGGCTTGCGGATCGTCCAGTTGGTCGAGATAAGGGGAATGGTCGTGTTGCGTGGTCATAGCGACAATTTTTTCGGGCGCCAATATTGCGGCGGGAATTATCTCATAGTTTTCCACAAGGAAATTGTCATGGTGTTGATTTTCCCCAGGCTTTTTTCAGCTGGGCGGCTTCATGTAGTTCATTGTGTTTTGGTATTTAGTTGAACTACCATAGATTTTTTCACCCCCTTGAGAGATGCCATGAAATCCAAGCTTGCCGTACTGATGTTGCTGGCCATAAGCTCAGCAGCATTTTCCCAGGATGCCGACAAGGCGCCCGCCCTCAGCAAAGAACGCGCCGCCGAACTGCAAGCTTCCGAGCGCCTGCTCAAGGCGGATGCGCAAGTCAGCAAGACGGGCCAGGTGACGATCAAGGGCAAGCTGGTGCCGTACAAAGTGACGGCGGGTACGCAGCCGGTGTGGGACAAGGATGGCAAGGTGACGGCGTCGCTGTTCTATACCTATTACCAGCGTACGGATGTCAGCGACAAGGGCAAGCGTCCGCTGGTGCTGTCGTTTAACGGCGGCCCGGGTTCGGCGTCGGTGTGGATGCACGTTGCCTATACTGGTCCCAAGGTGCTGAACCTGGATGCGGAAGGCTATCCGGTGCAGCCGTATGGCGTGAAGGACAACCCGCACTCGATACTCGACGTCGCCGATATTGTGTATATCGATCCGGTCAACACCGGCTTCTCGCGCGTGCTGGATGGGAAGGCCGACCGTTCGCGCTTCTTTGGCGTGAACGCGGACATCCAGTATCTGGCTGAGTGGGTGAGCACTTTTGTGTCGCGTGAAGGCCGCTGGACTTCGCCGAAATACCTGATCGGCGAAAGCTATGGCACCTCGCGCGTGTCCGGCTTGGCGCTGGAACTGCAAAACGCGCAGTGGATGTATCTGAATGGGGTGGTGCTTGTGTCGCCGACGGAGCTGGGCCTGAAACGCGACGGTGCGGTGGATGATGCGTTGAAGCTGCCGTATTACGCCGCCACCGCGTGGTATCAGAAAGTGCTGCCAGCCGACCTGCAAGCGAAGGATCTGAAGGACGTGCTGCCGGAAGTGGAAGCCTTCACCACTGATGAATTCCTGCCAGCGCTGGCCAAGGGCGGCTTCCTCGATGCGCAGAAGCGCGCGCAGATCGCCGCCAAGGTGGCGCGCTATTCCGGCCTGTCGGCGGAATACGTTTTGCAGAACAACCTGGCGGTGCAACCGCAGCAGTTCTGGAAAGAGCTGCTGCGCAAACAGGGCAAGACCGTGGGCCGCCTGGACTCGCGCTACCTGGGCATCGACAAGACTGATTCGGGCGACAAGGTCGATTACAACGCTGAGCTGACCTCGTGGCTGCACTCGTTCACGCCGGCCATCAACCAGTACCTGCGCGTGGACCTGGGCTACAAGACCGACGTCAAATACAACCTGTTCGGCGACGTCCATCCGTGGGACTACAAGAACGAGAACACGGGCGAGAACCTGCGCCTGGCCATGGCTGCCAATCCGTATCTGAAAGTGATGATCCAGTCGGGCTACTACGACGGCGCCTGCACCTACTTCGACGCCAAGTACACCATGTGGCATCTGGACCCGAGCGGCAAGATGAAAGACCGCCTGCGTTTTGAAGGCTACCGCAGCGGCCACATGATGTACCTGCGTTCGGCCGACCTGGCGACCGCGAATGACGATCTGCGCGACTTCATTCGCTCCGCCACGCCAGCACAGAACGCGCCAGCCAAGTATTGATTCAGCTGGCCGTGCGCTGTAGCTGGCGCACGAAGGATTCCGGCGGCATGAAGCCGATCACGCGCGCCTGCGGCACTTCCTTGCCGCGGGCGTCGAACAGGATAATGCCGGGTGGGCCGAACAGCTGGAAGCGCTTCATGAGCGCCTTGTCGTCGGCGTTATTGGCGGTGACGTCAACCTGGATCAGTTGCATGTCCTGCATGGCGGCGGCAACGCGGCGTTCGGAGAAGGTCATGCGCTCCATCTCTTTGCAGGCCACGCACCAGTCGGCATAGAAGTCCAGCATGACGGGTTTGCTGGTAGACGCCAATACCTTGTCCAGATCCGCCACGGTGCGGATGCGGCTGAAGCGCGGGCCTTCGCGCGCGGCGGTCGGTTCGCCAGCCACCGCGCTGCCGCCGCGCAGATGCGCCAGCGGTTGCAGCACATCGTTGCCGGAACTGGCGGCGCCTACCAGTTCAAACAATCCGCCCAGCAGCATCACCACGCCGAGTGCCTTGGCGGCATAGGCGCCAAGGCCCGCTCCGTGCGGCAGCGCTTCGCCTGTGCGCAGGAAGGCCGCGCACAGAATGGCAAATGCGCCCCACAACGCCATGCCGGCGGTCACCGGCAGCACGGGGCCGATCATCCAGATGGCGACGGCGATCAACAGCAGGCCGAAGACTTTTTTTACGCTGTTCATCCAGGCGCCGGCGCGGGGCAGCAGGCTGCCTGCCGACAGGCCGGTCAGCAGCAGCGGTACGCTCATGCCGGTGGCCATGGAAAACAGCGCCCAGCCGCCCGTGGCGGCGTTGCCGGTCTGGCTGATGTAGAGCAGGGCGCCGGCCAGCGGACCGGCAACGCAAGGACCGACAATCAGCGCGGACAGTGCGCCCATGATGAAGACGCCGATGATTTTGCCGCCGCTCTGGCGCCCGCTGGATGCGGTCAGCCTGCTTTGCAGCGCGCTGGGAAGCTGGAGCTGGTAAACGTCGAACATCGACAGGGCCAGCGCGAACAGCAGTGTGCCGAAGGTCAGCAGCACCCAGGGCTTTTGCAGCGCGCCAGCCAAGCCTTCACCGGCAAGCCCGGCGCCGACACCGAGTGCGGTGTAGACCAGCGCCATGCCCAGGCTGTAGGCGCCAGCCAGCAGCAGGCCGCGTTTGCGTGTGACGTTACCTTCGCCGACGATGATGGAGGACAGGATGGGAACCATGGGCAGCACGCATGGCGTGAACGACAGCAGCAGGCCAAACACCAGGAAGGCGCCACCGATGCGCCAGGCGCTGCCGCTTTGCAGTGTGCGCTGGGCGAGGGAGGTATCGTCTTCGGCGGCAGGCGGGGCCGCCTTAGCCGTAGCCGTCGCTGGCCCCACGCTCGTTGCGGCATCCGCTACCTTTGCGTTCAGCACACCGGGTGCGGCGGGGTTCACGCTATAGGTCACCACGACCGGCGGGTAGCACAGGCCCGCATCCGCACATCCCTGATAGCTGACAGTCAGATCGAACGGCGCGGTGCCGCTGACCGGCAGGTTGAGGTCCAGCGCCGCGTAGTAGGTTTCCATCTCCTTGCCAAAATTCTCATCGAACTTGCGCTGCCCTGCAGGCAGCTGCGGTTGCGCCACGCCTGGCCCGCTGAAGGACAGACGCTCACGATACAGGTGATAACCGTCGGGCATTGTCCAATGCAGGCTGACGGTGTGTGCATCGCGTAGCTCGGCCTTGAGCACAAACGCCTGTTCCGGTGGCAGGAAATCATCCGCGAACGCGGCTGGCAACCACGCGGCAAGCAGCAGCGTGCACAGCCAGTTGAAAACATACTTCATGGGGTTCTCCGAAAAATACGGCCATCGTGATCGATGGCCAGATAACTCAAGCCGGAACGTTCGAGGAAATCGCGTCCGTCTTCTTCCAGTAGCATGGCCGTGGTGGTGCAGCTGCCTGCGGTGATCGCCAGCGGCGCCAGCACACTGACTGAGCGCCAGTAAGACACCGGCATGCCGCTGCGCGGATCAAGCACATGGCAATAGCGCCGGCCATCCACTTCAATAAAGCGTTCGTAATCGCCGCTGGTCGCCAGCGCGCCGCGGCTGATGGGAATGCTGGCCACCGTGGCCGATATATCGCGCGGGTCCTGGATGCCGATATCCCAGGCTGCGCCGTCGGGACGCGGGCCGAGGAAGCGCATGTCGCCACCCAGGTTGACATAGCCATGCCTGACACCCATGACCGCCAGCACTTCTGCCGCGCGGTCGACGACATACTCCTTGCCGAAGCCGCCGAAGTCCAGCTCCATGCCCTGCAATGGCAGGAATACGGATGCGCCGTTGTGCAGGACCTTGTCCCAGCCGACCAGCGGCAGCAGGTCGCGTAATGCGCTGGTCTGCGGCAGGACCGCATTGCGGAAATCCCAGGCTTTGCGCAGTACGCCGGAGGTGATGTCGAACCGGCCATCGCTGGTGGCGTGCAGGCGGTCGGCATAGGCCAGCAGCGATGCCGTCTCCTCGTCGCATGCGACGGCATGCTTGCCGGCTGCCGCGTTGATGCGGCTGACTACACTGTCATCGCGATAGCGCGAATACTTTTGCTCGATACGGCGCACTTCATCGATGGCGTGCATGGCAATGTGACGCGCCGCATCGCCATCGGGTGCGGCGATGCGGACTTCGCAGCGGCTGCCCATGGCGGCAAAGGAGACAGTGTAGAGGTCCGCTACCATAGCCGGGTAAAGCCGATCTGCAGGCTGGTGGCGCGCAATGGCGCCAGGCCTGGACTGCCGTCGCCAAACACGCGCCATGCGCCGCGCTGCTCGTAGCGCTCCAGTTTCAGATCGACATTCCAGTCCTTGCCGAGCTGTTTGGCGATCTTGATGCCGGCCGTGGCCGCGCCGAACGCAGACAGACGCTGGTCAGCTGAAGTGTAAGCCGGGCCGCCGAACACGTAGCCCGGCGGGAAAGGCGCGCCCAGATTGACGTCATATACCGGATCGAAATAGAAGTCGGCGGCGCGCTGCGAATACAGGCGCAGGGATGGCGTGACAGTCCAGCCATCGGCCAGCGACTGCACCCACTCCGCCGACAGCGTATGCGCGCGGATGCCGTAGCTGTCGCGGTAGTAGCGGTAGCTGAAACGTCCGGTCGCATCGGCGTCCACGAAACGGTGGTTCCACTGCATCAGCAGCGTGTCCTGGTTGCGGTCACGCGGGCGTTTGTCAACCAGTTTGTAGGGATCGGAATAGTAGCCATGGCCGCTGCTGTGGGTGTAGGTGAGCTGGCCGATATCCACCGGCGTGAATACGCGCGTCACCCCCGCCAGCACGCTCACGGTCTGACGGCTCTCATTGGTGACGATCAGATTGACGGGATTGATGTCATCGTCGGAACCGCCCAGGCCCAGCGCCCACGTGGTGTTCTTGTCGTCGCTGTCGATGGTGGTTTGCAGCGACAGTACGCGCGAGCGGTAGTCATGCTCGGTGGAGAACGCGGCGCCGACGCTGACCGTACCATGCGGCAGATAGCGGGTGACGGTGACATCGCCGGCCTTGCGCAGATCATCCATGCGCGAGGCGCCGGAAACGGCGGTGTGATAGCGCGGCGACGCGCCGGAGACATCGTCCATAGTGACGCTGGCGGCGATCGACCATTCGCCCGCGACTGGCGCCATGATGGCGACCGATGGCGCGTGCACGCGGATGCGGTCGAGTCCTGGCTGATCCTCTTTGTAATCGAGATATTTGACGCTGATGGCGCCGCGCTCGGGCGCCGTCTCGGCGTGGACCAGGCCTGGCAGCAGCATGGCTGCGGCCAGGAGCGCCTGGCCCACTGGTGGTTTGTGGTTATCCATGGTGTTCCTTGTCAGTTGCAGCCGCAGCCGCCGCCACCGACGCCGCTGCCGCCGGAAGCCGCTTCCTTGCTGGCGTAGATGTGTTCATTGAAGCGGGTACCGAGGGTGTCGCCCTGTATCAGCATGTCGGGACGCGCCAGATGGCCTTTTTCCCAGGCTTGCACAGGCGGCAGCGCGCAGCCGGACAATGCGGCTGCCATGGCGCAGAGCGCGATCAGTGTTTTCATTTGAGGCCTCCCAGTGCGGTTTTGATGCGGCTTTCCAGCGTGTCGCGGTCGGCGGCGCGGAAGCCGCTGTGCTCATACAGCACTTTGCCATCCGGGCCGATCAACACGCTGCTTGGCATGCCTTTGATGCCGTAGCTGCGCGGCGTGGCGCCGTTCGGATCGAAGGCGATGGCAAAGCGGGCCGGCGTGACGGCGAGGAAGTTGCGGGCATCCTCGGATTTGGCGTCCACGTTGACGCCGACGATTTGCAGGCCTTGGGCGCCATAGCGCGCCTGCATCTCGTTCATCCAGGGGAAGGACTGACGGCATGGGCCGCACCATGAGGCCCAGAAGTCGACATACACCAGTTTGCCCTTGTACTGCTCCAGCTTGACCGCGCCATCCGGCCCGTTCAGAGTGAAGGCTGGCGCCGGGGCGCCCGGTTCCAGTGCCAGGGCGGAGGCGGACAGGCCGCACAGGAGGTAGGCGGCGATGATTTTTTTCATTGTTGCTCCAGTGGCTGATTGTTGCAGCAGTCAATACCCGCGCAAGCCAGGATGGTTCACAATAGACTGGAGAAAATTTTTGTGTTTGGATTGAACCTTTCTTCCTCCGCCGCGTATTCACGGCACCAGAGGAGAAATGCATGCGGACAGGCAGGGGAATGACGGCGTCGGACGAAACGGATGAGGGAGCTTTGCTGCGGCGGGTGTGCGGCGGGGACCGGCTCGCCTTTCAGACCCTGTATCGCGCCTATTTTTCCCGGCTGGCGCGGTTTTTGGACCGCATGACGCGCAACGTGCCGCTGGTGGAAGAGATCATCAACGATACCATGCTGGTGGTCTGGCAGAAGGCAAATACCTTTGACGGCAGTTGCAAGCTGTCGACCTGGATTTTCGCCATCGCCTACCGGCAGGCGCTGAAGGCGCTGCGCGGCCTCGACGTGCCGCTGGAGCCGCAGGAGGATCAGCCGGGCGAAGCCGGCGCGGAGCCGGAACATGCGCTGGCTGCGCGCCAGTTGCAGCGTGGCGTCAGCCGGGCGCTGGACAGGCTGCCGATGGAGCAGCGCCTGGTGGTCAGTCTGACCTATTACCATGGCATGGCCTATCAGGAAATCGCTGAGACCATGGGGTGCCCGGTGAACACGGTGAAAACCCGGATGTTCCATGCACGGCAAAAGTTGAAGGACATGCTGTCCGATCATATGGAAGAGATGCAATGAGTACCCACACCACCACCAGCGACGCGGAACACCAGGCCTTGCAGGATTTGCTGCCCTGGTATGCTTCGGGATCGCTGAGCGAGGAGGAGGCGGGCCGCGTGCAGGAACATCTGCACAGCTGTACCGCCTGCCGCGAGGATCTGGCCTGGCAGCGCAAGCTGCTGGAGACGGAAGGGCCGCTGCCGTCGGGACTGGACCCGGAGCGTGCACTGGCGCGCCTGATGCCGCAGCTGGATGCGGCCCCGGCCCCGGCCACCACAGCTGCTGCATCGGCCAGCTTCGGCGACCGTTTGCGCGCCTGGCTGGGCAACGCCGGCTGGCAAGGCTGGGCGCTCGCCGCGCAACTGGCCGTGATCGCGGTGCTGGCCGCACAGCTGCTGCCGCATGGTGAAGCGCCAGGCTACCAGGCACTTGGCCGCGGACCAGCTGCCACGCCAGACGTGCTGGTGGTCTTCAAACCGGACGCGCGCTTGCAGGACGTACAGCGTATCTTGCAAGCCAACGGCGCCCAGATCATCGGCGGTCCGACAGTCACGGGCGCTTACATGCTGGATGTGGACTCGGACCATCAGGCGCAGCTACTGTCGGCACTGCGCGCTGACCCGTCGGTGGAACTGGCCGAATCGCTGACTGCCGCGAGCCAGCCATGAAACACCTGCTGGCATTGGCATTTTGCCTGTGCTCTGGCGTCGTGATGGCGCAGGCAGGCCAGGACCTGCCGCAGATCGTACCGCGCATCGATGCGCCTGCGGAAGCGCAGAAAGCACCGGACAATGCCGAAATCCTCGTCATGTTCCACTTGCCGGCGCCGCACTTCCGCGCCGACCACTATGGCAGCAACAACTACCGCGAAGATGCCGGCCGCGCCGCGCGTCAGCGGATAGCTGCCGCAGTGGCGCAGGACTACAAGCTGGAGCTGATGGAAGACTGGGCCATGCCCGCGCTGAACGTCGATTGCTACCGCATGCGTTTGCCCGCAGGGCAGGGCGCGGCCACCGTGCTGGATGCCTTGTCGCGCGACAGCCGCGTGGAATGGGCGCAGGTGATACAGGACTTCGTGGCGCAAGCGGGCAGCGACCCGCTGTATCGCACCCAGCCCGCTGCTGGCGCATGGCGTCTCGATGAAGTGCGCAAGGCCGCGACTGGCCGCAAGGTCACGGTTGCTGTGGTGGATAGCGGCATCGAGAGCAATCACCCCGACCTGGCCGGCCAGGTGACGGTGGAAGAAAATTTTGTCGATGGCCAGAAGTATGTGCCGGAGCTGCATGGCACGGCGGTTGCAGGCGTCATCGCCGCGCGCGCCGGCAATGGCGTCGGTATCGAAGGCGTGGCCCCGGATGCGCGCTTGATGGCATTGCGCGCCTGCTGGCAAAGCGGTAGCGCCACGCGCTGCAACAGCTTCACGCTGGCCAAGGCCATGAACTATGCGCTGTCGAATGGCGCGCAAGTCATCAACCTGAGTTTGTCCGGCCCGCAGGACAGGCTGCTGCTGCAATTGGTTGAAGCAGCGCAGGCACGCGGCATACGGGTGGTGGGCGCGGTCGATCCGGCGCGCGCCGACGGCGGCTTCCCTGCCAATACGCCTGGCGTGTTTGCCGTGGCCTCGGATGGCGCCGCGCCGTACGCCGGGCTGCATCCACTGCTGGCGCCAGGGCGCGATATCCCCACCACGCTGCCAGGCGGACGCTGGGGCGTGGTCAGTGGATCGTCATATGCGGCGGCCCACGTATCCGGTATGCTGGCGTTGCTCGAGGAGCTGAAACCGCAGCTCTCCGCTGCCCGGCTGCGGGAAGGAATCGTGCCCGGCGACGCCAGCGCGGTTTTGACCGGCATCGATCTCTGTGCCACCATCCTCCGACTCACAGGAAAATGTACATGCGCTTGTCCTACCAGCTCCAACAGCCGATTCGTCCGCTCGCCCTGAGCGTGCTGGCCTGGTTGCTGGCGCCCGCCGCGCATGCGCAGTTAAGCGGCAGTGCAGGCCTGCTGTCCAATTACATGTATCGCGGCGTCACACTCAGCGACGACCGGCCGGCTGCGCGCCTGGCGCTGAACTACGATGGCGCAGCTGGCTGGTTTGCCGGTGGACAGGTGGTGACGGGACAATTGGCGGTGGAATCGCACCGTAGCGCGCAGTGGACTGGCTATGCTGGCTATGCACAACGCCTGCCGTCCGGACTGGCGTGGGAAACGGGCGTCACCGCCTATGCTTTCCCGAACAAGCCGCACTGGAATTTCCAGGAAGTGTTCTTTGGGCTGTCAGGCGACACCGTGAGCGGGCGGCTGCACTACTCGCCCAATTACCTGGGCTTTGGCGACCACACACTGTACGGCGAATTGAATGGCGGCTGGCCGCTGGCGCCGCGCTTGCAGGCGTTCTGGCATGGCGGCTATTACTATGCCCGCGATAACGCGCGCACCAATCGCGCCGAAGCGCGTCTCGGCCTGGCTACCTCGTACAAGGATTGGCAGGCGCAGTTGTCGCTTGACCTCACGCGCCAGCGCGGCTGGAGCACCACTGATATCTATGGCAGCAACAACCGCGGCGACAGTGATGTCCGCCATAAGGTGGTCATCACTGTCGCCCGGATTTTCTGATTACTGCTGCTGGTTGCGTTTGGCGATTTCGTTACCGGCGTAGCCGCCGCCGATCGCGCCCGCGATGGTGGCCAGTTTGCGGCCGTTACCGCTGCCGACCTGATTGCCGAGCAAGCCACCGACGACGGCGCCGATGCCAATACCCAGCGGGCTATTCTGCGCTACCGGAGCAGGGGCGGGGGCCTGGATTTGTGCAACTTGTGCAGGAGGCGCGTACGTGTGGTGCACCACCGTTTTGTGTTCCACCACACGGCGGGGTTCTGGCGCTGGCACTGGTGCAACCACTGGTGCTGGTGCGCTCACCGCAGCCACTGGCACGGCCGCGTCATTCGGCGAAGTCGTCGCATGGGAGCTAGGCAGCAGGCCCGCAATCGATGCGGCGCCCACCAAACTGACCAGCGTTACCGACGCTGCGGCGACAGCCATCATGGGATGAATACGGGTGCGTGCAGTGTGTTCCATTTTGTTTTCTCCTGAAGTTCGCCTTGTATGGCGCTTGTCTGTATAACGGGCCAGGAAGAAAAAACGGTGACACAAAAAGTGTTTCTAGCGTAAGCAGATGTTACGCACGATTTGGACAGGGATGTTATTGTTGAGGGATGTCTTCATTGCCTTCCTCATTTCATCGACTGACCATCTCCAATTTATCAGCCCACGCGGCGCAGCAGGTCGGCATGGCCGCAGCGCCCTTGATCGCCGTGACAGCGCTGCACGCCGATGTCGGCCAAACCGCATGGATACAGCTGGCGCAGATGCTGCCGTTCCTGCTGCTGTCCATTCCCGCAGGCGTGCTGGCCGACAGGGTATCGCGCAAATGGCTCATGCGTTCGGGCGAAACCTTGCGGGCGCTGTCGCTGCTTTGCGTGCCGTTCATCGTGATGATGGGCGCCATGAATATCCCGTTTCTTGCGCTGCTGGGCTTTGTCGGCTCGATGGGCGCGCTGGCCTACAGCGTGTCGGTGTCGGCCCTGATTCAAGGCCTGGTCAGCCGGGACGTACTGCCGATTGCGAATGGCCGCCTGGAGCTGACCCGCAGTATCGCGTTTATTGGCGGCCCGGCGCTGGCTGGCGCCCTGGTGGCGTGGACTGGCGTGAACCAGGCCTTCATGCTGGCGGCAACGCTGTCGGTGGTGGCGATCGTGCTATTGAGTGGCATCCCGGAGGCGCCGCGTGGTGACGCACCACGCCGTCATTTTATCGCCGAGTTGGTGGAGGGCGGACGGTTCGCGCTGCAGCATCCCTTGCTGCGGCCGGCGTTTGGATTGTCAGTGGTATTCAATACCGCCTTCTTCATCCTGCAAACCGTGTTCATGCCGTACGCAGTGACACGGCTGAACATGAACGCCGCGCAGATCGGCGTGACACTGTCGATGTATGGGATTGGTATGGTGACGGCCGGCTTCTGCGTGCCCTGGATGGTGCGGCGCATGTCGATGGGGCAGATGCTGGCAGGCGGCTCGATGGCCGGCCTGGTGGCAGTGCTGGCGCTGATGGTCACGCTGTGGCATCCCGCGCATTGGCTGGCCGGCCTGTGTTTCTTTGTGCTGGGCGGTGGACCGGTATTGTGGACCGTGAGCTTTACCACGCTGCGCCAGCTTATTACGCCGGATGAACTGATGGGACGCGTCACTTCGATCAATTCATTGGCGACCTACGGCTCGCGCCCACTGGGCGCTGCGCTGGCAGGCGTGATTGGCACCGCGTTTGGCATGGAAGCCTGCCTGTACGTCGTCACCGGCATTTTTACGCTCGAAGTGGTGTTGCTGTGGATGTCGCCGCTGCCGTGGCTCGATGCGCAGAAACTAAAAAACCCGCAAGGCCGTTAAGCCTGCGGGTTTTGTTGAACTGCCTTAATTACGCCGCAGTTTTTGCGCGGCGACGGCGGGAGGCCAAGCCAACCAGTGCCAGGCCCGATACCATCATGGCGTAGGTTTCTGGTTCCGGTACTGCCGTCACCGAGTTGATCCAGCCGATGTGCGAGAAGGTCGCGGTGGAGCCGGACAGGTCGCCGAAGCTGGACGAGTTCTTGGTGCTCGAATCGCAACCGTTGAGGCTGAAGTAAGAGCAGGCATCGCTGCCTTGCCAGCCCCACGAGTGCACGGCAGACAACAGCCACTCTTTACCGTTCCACACGAAGTCGCCACCGCCGGAATCGCCGCCCGCGATCAGGGCTTCGCTGTTGCCCAGGCCGGTGCCGCTGGTCCAGGCATTGCCGCTGGCGCCGGCGATGCGGCCCAGGGTATTGTGGGCAGCCGTACCGTCGTCATAGTCGCTCATATAGGTGGTGCCTGGCGCGTAGAAGGCAGGGTCGTAGCCCCAGCCAGTGGCCTGGTCGCCGACCTTGTTGAAGGTCTTGCTGTCGATGTCGAAGGTGTTGTAGCCATAGTGGCCCCAGGCGCTGTCGTTCCAGTTCGGATCGACGTTGCTGCCGCCGCGGCTGGTGGTGCCGTAGCCGGCCATCAGGTAATCCTTGCCGACGTCGTTGGTGGTGCTCAGGTTGTAGCCCTTGATGGTGGTCACGGCCTGGTCCAGCTTGAGGATCGCGATGTCTGCGCCGGTGTCGAGGGTGCCATTCCATTTCGGATTCACGTAGGCATTGGTCACTGCCACGGTGCGGGTAACGGTTGCGGTTCCGTTGGCCCAGCCGAAATCCACCTTCATTTTGGTGAAATCATCCGCGCAGTGCGCAGCGGTCAGCACATATTGGCCGCCGGCCAGCAGCGAACCGGAACAAGCCCAGTTGCCACCCGAGTTGGAGAAGCTCAGACGCGCCACGCCGTCGAGTGCACCGGCCACGCCGTTGAACGATTGTCCTGGCGTGAAACGCCAGTTGGATGGTGCCGTGGTGTTCCCCGTCAGCGGGGTCAACAGATCGGAATTATTTGCCTGGGCGGCGGAAGCACCCAGCAGGGCGGTAACAACAGCAATCAACTTCAAAGCTTTCGACTGAATCATGAGCAGTACCCCTTGTGGCGATTATTGTTTGATTAGATGGTCCCCGCCGTTGGCGTGCGCTGGCGATGTAAGCTTACGCAGAGAACGGTAAGGAAATAGCAATATATCACCGGCTTGATAAAAAGCTACCGATTGTGGTCAAAAACTACATTTTCAAAAATGACATTGCCAATATGTATATTTTTACTGTATGTAAAAATTTTCATGAACGGAGCTCAAGACGGACGGGAAATTGCCAGCGTACTTCGGCGCTGACTTGGCGATGTTATTGGTTGCCGCAATAGCGTCCACAACCAGAACCGTTAGGCGTTCTAAAGATAAGCACTGGTTGAGATTTTATTTTGGCAATAAGGTATGCTCATATGCAATTTGATTCACTTGGTTCGTCCGCGCTTTTGGTCAGCGTTCCGAAGCGCAGGAATCAAGTATGTTAACTCTGAGATCAGTCCCGAGGAAATGAAAAAAGACGCGAAAAAATCGAAAAATGACCGTCACAATTTTGGTCAAGCAACCCGTATGGATTTGGCGAAGGCGGCAGGCTTCAAATGCTCGCACCGAGGCTGTCTGGCAGCCTCGACCTGTGTTGCAGAAAAAGCCAAGACGGGAAAGATTGGTAGTGCCAATGTCGGTTGTGCCTCACACATCTATGCGGCGGCGGATGATGGGCCAAGGCCAGCTCCAGCCGGCATGTCGCCGGAAAAAATCATGCACGTTTCCAACGGTATTTGGCTCTGCCGCGATTGCGGAACTATTATTGATAATATCGAGTGCAAATATCCAGCAGAGATATTGCAGGAGATGAAGCGTGTACGTGAGTTCGCGCAAGAACTCACCATCATTAGTCCTGAAGTCAGGACTGTGTCTCGGTTTATAAGTCCAATCGCATTCGACGACATCTTTTGGGATCACTTGCCGGAATTAAACCGGGAGAGTATCACCAGAGCCGTACTCGCAGTCGGGGCCAAGAGCATAGGGGATTATCTTGATAGTAAATCGAAGCAGTCGTCGCCTTTGCCTCTCAGTTTCGCTCTAAAGTCGATCGCTAGTGCGGTTCAAACAGCTACAGCCGTTACAGAACAAAGCAGTATGTTAGATCTTTCAGTGGCTCAAAAGACATATTCAGGTGGCAGCCCGGTCGATTTTGCATGTACTCATCTACGTGAGAAAGCTGCCACGATCGTTGACGCTTGGGCAAGGTCAATCAGGAGCCGGGATTGGAAGGGTGTCGGTTGGCATATCCATTATTGCAATGTGAAGCTGATGGCGCGTAACCCAAAAACTGGTGAACTCTCCGATTCTTTCATTTGGGTGCAGGGCAACGGTTACGGGCGACATGATCACCTTTCCACTGGAGGGAAGTCGCTGCACCTGCATGTTTCCTATACTGCAAGTAACGTCAATAATTTGGACTGGCATCTGAAAATTGACATCGAACCCGGCCGCTTCGTATTCGAAAGTAGCTTACGCATGTTTGGTCGTCCACTTTTCCGAGATATCGATAATCCCTATGTTTGGCAAGATTTTGAGGCTTACGAACGTGTTCTCAGAAAATTGTCTGAAGGTTGGGAACCGATTGGTTTCGTTGGATTGGAAACTGGCGATAGACTAGATTCAGACGTCGTGTATCCGGAACTATTTGAGATCGATCTGCATATAAGCAAACCAGAGTTTGACCAAGCTTTGTACGACTGTGCAAAGGTCCGTCTTGCTCAAGAGATTAGTCGTGCTTGTAGCAAATTTTTCGTATTTACGCCAGATTACTTTAACCGCGCTTTAGACGAGTCAACGATAAGACAGGCCGTCTTCAATTATAGAAGGCCGATTAGCACGTCATACGTTGAATCTCATGAACGCTACTTTGGTCCCACTGTCAGGGTAGGACGAAGAGAAATTGGTATGATTGTACGAGGAATATGGATGCTTTTCGATCCTGTTCCTCGACGACATCTCTATTGACGGGCATTGCCAATTGTGACGCTACAAATAGCTACCCTGGCAAAGCTATTGTGACAAATACCGTCAAAATCACAGTAAGTACAGTGCAGTGAGAGACGACTGAGATAATAAAAACCCGCCGTCATAGCTGATGGGCGGGTTTTGATCTTTACTGCTGCGCATGAATACTAACTGTTGGTGCCCCGGGCCGGAATCGAACCGGCACGCCTTGCGGCGGCGGATTTTGAGTCCGCTGCGTCTACCAATTCCACCACCGAGGCAGGTGTATTGCAATGCGACCCGCATTATCACCGATTTGCAACCCCGCCGCAACCCTGCACAACAATTTTTCTATTTAGACAAGTAATCAGCGCCACTGGAGCGGGTATCATCATGGCTACCGCCAGCTTTGCCGGTTCGCGCCGGTACCGAGACGCATGAAAAATAAGAAGATACGCGAAATCATCCTGGGCAAGCCGCTCGATCCGCTGAAGAGCGAGACGCGTCATTCGATGGCGCTGGTGGCTTTCCTGGCCTGGGTCGGCCTGGGGGCGGATGGCTTGTCGTCCTCCGCTTACGGTCCCGAGGAAACCTTCCGCGCGCTGGGCGGGCATACGCATCTGGGCTTGTACATGGCGATTGCCACGGCGGTGACGGTGTTCATCATTGCGCTGGCCTACAACCAGGTGATCGAGCTGTTCCCCACCGGTGGCGGCGGCTACCGCGTGGCGACCAAGCTGGTGGGGCCGTACATGGGCCTGATCTCCGGCTGCGCGCTGATACTCGACTATGTGCTGACCATTGCGATCTCGATTGCGTCCGGCGTCGATGCGCTGGCGTCGTTCCTGCCGCTGGGCTTCCAGCCCTACAAACTCTGGGCGGAGACGTTTTTCATCGGGCTGCTGATCGTGATGAATCTGCGCGGCCTCAAGGAAGCTATCCAGATCCTGCTGCCGATCTTCCTGGGCTTTGTGGCCACCCATCTGGTGCTGATCGTGTATGGCATTTTCGCCCATGCGTCGCATTTGCCGGCGCTGATTCCGGGCACGATGGCGGAGACCACCGACCTGGCCAGCCACATTGGCTGGGCCGGCGTGGCGGGCATGCTGTTGCTGGCGTATTCGCAGGGCGGCGGTACGTACACGGGACTGGAGGCGGTGTCGAACAACGTCAACCTGCTGGCCGAGCCGCGTGTACGCACCGGCAAGGTGACGATGATTTATATGGCGTTGTCGCTGGCGTTCACTGCGGGTGGCATCATCCTGCTGTATTTGCTGTGGGATGCGCAGCCCGTGCCGGGCGAGACGCTGAACGCGTCCACCTTCAAGACCATCATTGCCAGCATGGGCCTGGGCGGCGAGATGGTGAACCAGATGCTGCTGGTGGTGGTGCTGGCGTTTGAGGCGGGGCTGCTGTTTGTGGCGGCGAATACCGGTTTCCTGGGCGGCCCGTCGGTGCTGTCGAACATGGCGGCGGATTCGTGGGTGCCGCACAAGTTCCGCTATCTGTCCACGCGCCTGGTGACGCAGAACGGCATCCTCGTCATGGGCGTGGCGGCGCTGGCGATCCTGTGGTGGACCGGCGGCAGTGTGACCTTGCTGGTGGTGCTGTATTCGATTTCGGTGTTCCTGACGTTTGCGATTTCCCTGTTTGGCCTGGTGCTGTACTGGTCGCGCAACCGCAAGACGGGAACGCAGTGGAAGCGGCGCTGGCTGCTGTCGGCGCTGGGCTTTGTGATTTGCGCCGGCATCCTGGCGATATTGCTGGTCGAGCGCTTTGCCGAAGGCGGCTGGACCACGGCGGTGATTATTGCGGCGATGGCGGCGTTCTGCTTTTACATCCGCAAGCACTATCGCGCAACCAAGCAGGCGATCCATTCGGTGGACGAGGTGTTTGCCAGCCAGCCGTTTGGCGCGGGGACGGAGCCGATCGAGCCGAATCCGGAAGAGCAGACTGCGGTGTTCATTGTGGGCACTTCGCGTGGCGGTGGTTTGCATGCGCTGCTGTGGGTGCAGCGCATGTTCCCGAATCACTTCAAGAATTTTTTGTTTGTGAATGCGCGCACTGTCGATTCGCATGCCTACGGCGGCGAGGGCGCACTTGAGCAGATGCGCGAGGAGGCGGCGGAGACGCTGGAGTTCTTTGTCGATTTCTGCCATAGCCATGGCATGGCGGCTTCGTCGTATCTGGGCTTTGGCACGGATGCGGTGGAGGAGGTCACGCGCTTGTGTGAAGAAATCAGCCACGAGTTCCCGCATGCGATTTTCTTCACCAGCAAACTGATCTTCGCCTCCGACAACTGGTTCACGCGTCTGCTGCACAACCAGGCCGCACTGGCCGCGCAACGCCGCCTGCATCTGGAAGGTCTGCAAATGGTGATCCTGCCGATGAAGGTTTAGTAGTGTTCGCGGTCATTTTTGTTTGAACGCGAAATCTAATTCCTCCTTTAGGTACGGGACTTCTTTGATCGGGGTTGATCGCGAAAAATCGTCGACATCCACGAAAAACGGGGCCATAATCCTGGCCATCAATAATTGAATCGGACGGCGATGGCCCCGTCTGACAGTCCTGTGTCTCTCAATCACGCTGCTTTACAGGCCCTCAAGCCAAAAGAGAAAACTTAACTCTTTGGGGCGATGAGGCGTATCTGCCGGCGGCGATAGTCTCCAGCAGACTTGCACTTCATCCTAGCCGCGAATTGCAGCGCCGTTAAAGTCCTTCAAAATTTTTGCACCGAAGCTTCTTGCCCGAATGTGCTTTGCGCCGTCGCGGTCTTGAACAAGGTCAAAAGTAATTCCTCGTTTAAGACTTGCGGGCCTGACGCCCGTTACCGCAAGCGCTGCCAATGGAAGCAGCCATTCGGCTCCTGCTCCGCGATTGCGGGCTTGTGCTGCATCCCATATTTTGTCTGCCCATTCGGGTGCAAGATGCCGCATCTTGGTTTTGAATCTCGCCATTTAAGCCTCGTATGTTCAAAGTGCTACTGCATGTGTCCGTCTCGCCGGAGGGCTCGACTACCACACCAACCACCCCCGCCGCGCTTCGCACGTCGACCCCGTGAGGGGGGGCCTAGCGAGATACTCCGACTCCCTCTCGGTTGTCGCAGTCCCCCGCTAGGCCCACATAGTCCCACAGGTGGGACTATGTGAAAGCGCAAATCCAAAGTGCATCGAACTAAGATCAATGCAGCTTCTACCTCAGACCACTTGTTTCTCTCACGAGCGGTTACAGTTTCCTGCGTTTCGATGTTACGGAACCGTTGGTCTACATTAGCAGACAAGGTAGGTGAATATTTCGGTGAGTGAGCCTTGACCGACATTTTTTAGCATTGGAGACCGTTTTATCGATGAAAAGTAGAAAAAATCTTTAGTTACATTGATTTTCAATACTCATCAGCGCTGCCTCGGTGTGGGAATTTGTGATTTTTTTGCAAAAATCAGATGGTATGCTGGGGGAGTCCATAGTAGGTCTAGACGGGGGAGGCGAGGCTCCTCACCTTCGAAGGTGAAAATATAACAATTGAGTACAAAGACAATTGATTGTGAATATTTTACATTTCCAAAAAATTAATAATATTTCAGGGTAGGCTTCATAAAAATGGTTGATAGAGCAGCGGTAGATACAATAAAAGGATATTTTTATCAATTCGATCAATCGATACTTAGCCTATTAAATCTTGCTGACAAAAACGATTGTATCGACGTTGAGTGCATCGAAGACATTGACGTAAAAACTGCAACGGAAACGACTGCAATACAGTGCAAGTATTATTCCAAAACAAAATACAATCACTCTGTAATCAAAGAAGCAATACAGTATATGCTTTCAAATTATGCTGATTTGAAAAAAAACAACAAGAAAAAAATAAAATATATACTGCGTGGGAATTATGAATCAGGCCATAATAAATTAGTTCTTCCTATAACTGTGCAGTTTTTGATAGACAATTTTCTTACTTATACATCTGAAGGAGTAAAGCACAGCCATCACGATGAGCTTAATCTGAAGCCAGCTGACTTAATCGATTTCCTTAAACTTTTGACGATAGATATTAATGCGGAGGATTTTGATAAGCAATTTTCCAGAGTAATTGGATTGCTGAAAACAGAATTTAATTGCTCTGATTTTACAGCGGAGCACTTTTACTATAACAATGCTCTAAGAGTATTAAAGAGACTATCTACCAGTTCAGACCCTGCGGATCGCTCGCTGTCAAGAGAAAAATTTATTAAAGAAATAAATACTTCTAGCATTCTTTTTAATGAGTGGTTTGTTGAAAAGAAAGGAAGAAATGAGTATTTCAAGTCGCTTCGAAAAGAATATTTTACGGCGATGAACGTGTCTTCTTTTGAGCGTTTTTTCTTGATTGAATTAGATTCAGGAAAATATTTGAGATCTGATCTCAAGGATTTGGTTTTGGTGCTGTCTAAAAAATGGTCTAAATTAAGTAAGCTAGAACCCAAGCCATTTTGCCCATACATTTTTATTGAGAAAATTGATGAAAATGAATTGCTGGAATTTAAGAATGAACTAGCTAGAGAAGGATTCGGATTTATTGATGGCATTTCGTATTTAGGCGCTAAGTTCAATGCGCAAGAGATCTCGCAACCGCCTAATCACAGTAATGGGATAAAAATAAAAATACTAAATAACCAAAGTGATTTGAAGGAGGCCATAAATTTCATATCAAAGACTAGGGAAGTTTATCAGTTCCATCTTGGGGGAAGTTTTTTTGATTTTAAAACCCCGTCTGTGAAGCACATAAAAATTCAGGTTGAAAATTTATGTGACATTAAAAACATAATATAATTGAGCAATTATGGAAGATATTGAAGATAAAATTAATGCGCAAGTTATCGCTGTTTTTCCTGATAAGGTGAAAATCGTTGTCGATAATCTTGAGGATTTCAAAATTGCTGAAGAATCTTTAAAGGTCGGCTCTTACCTCAAGATTGCAGATAATGAAAATTCTATACTTATAGCAATAATTGAAAATTTTCAAATCTCGGTAGGTTTAAATGGCCGTGAATATATTATCGAGGCGTTCCCACTGGGAATTTTGAGGGGCGGAAAGTTTGAGCGCGGTGGAGATTCCCTTGCAATTCCGCCGAAAGAGGTTAAGCCAGCAAGTATTGATGATATAAGAAAGATCTATACGGATTCAGTCAAGCCTGCTGAAAGCTTTAGCTTTTCCACTTTGTCTTCAAATAAAGAAGTTAAGGTTCCTATAAACGGTAATAAATTTTTCAATAAGCATATTGCAATCGTAGGGTCTACCGGGTCGGGAAAGTCACACACTTTAGCAACCGTGGTACAAAGTGCCGTGGCTGAAAAGAATGGGGATTTTTCGTTAAATAACTCTCACGTAATTATTTTTGATATCCACTCTGAGTATAAAACAGCGTTTCCAGATGCGAATTTTATTGATATATCAAATCTTACTCTTCCATACTGGTTGTTAAATAGCGATGAACTGGAGGAGATACTTCTAGATACAGGCGAGAGAGATAATTACAACCAATCTTCCGTTTTTAGAAAACTTGTTACTGAAAATAAAAAGAAATACAATAAAAATCTGGTTAAGGTTTTTTATGACTCACCTGTATTTTTCGATATTGGTGAGGTTCAGAATGCTATTTATAATCTAAAGTCGGAAACAAAAAACTCTAAGGCAGCCAACCGCTATATGATCGCTGATGGCTCATATACTTGCGTTGATAGTAGCACAACTCCTGAAACCGGCGTGCTTCTTACCGAAGAGCAGAAAATAGATCGATATTTTGAAAAAGAATTAAATTTCCATCCGACAAAAAATCAAAATATAACCAAGGGAGATTATGCTGAAGGTACTTTGGATAAATTTTTTGTTCGATTTCAGGAAAAAATAAATCAGGATCGGCTTTCGTTTTTGTTCGGTCCAAATGCGAAAACCAGTACATTTGAGCATACCTTGCAGACTTTGCTAGGCTACTCTGCACAAAAGCGATCAAATGTCACTGTGATTGATTTAAGTGGGGTTCCGTTTGAAGTTCTTAGTATAACTGTTTCCTTAATATCCAGGCTCATATTCGAATATGGATATTTTTATAAACGTTTAAGATGCGCAAAAGATCCGACGGAAAAAATAAATAACGATGCTCCGATTCTTTTGGTGTATGAGGAAGCTCATAAATACGTTCCAAATAGTGACCTTTCGAAGTACAGATCGTCAAAGCAATCCATTGAGCGAATTGCTAAAGAAGGTCGAAAATATGGTGTAACCTTATTGCTCGCCAGTCAGCGTCCTTCGGAAATTTCGGAAACTATATTGTCACAATGCAATAACTTTATTGCTATGAGGCTTACAAATCCTGTGGATCAAAGCTATGTGAAAAAATTATTACCAGATTCCCTTGGGGCGTTAATGGATAAGATGTCTTCGTTAAAGCAGGGGGAAGCTTTATTGGTTGGGGAATCAATAATCTTACCGTCGGTCGTCCAAATAGATCCTTGCAAAAATCCACCATCTTCTAATGACATTCCATACTGGGAGTTGTGGAAGGAGGAATGGAAGGACATCAACATTGATGACTTGAAGGCTGAGTGGCACAAATAAGTGTGAAAGCATGGATGGCCAGAGTCCCATTGTGCTTGGCCATCCCTGTATCTTTCCCGTGAATTAGACACGTTATGATTTCTCGGTCTTGCGACCGGTTTTGGGGCCATTGATGGGGCCATATTTGCAAATTTTTTAAAGGCATTCCTTATATATTAAGGCTTAGATTGGTAGGCTAGTGATCCTGCCGATGAAGGTCTAGGACGCCGGCCCCTGTTTTACTGAAAGGACTGTATGGTTACCTGCTATCTGCGTTACATCATCGACCCGTATAAGCTCGGCGAGTTTGAGCATTACGGGAAGCTGTGGATACCGCTCGTGGAAAAATTCGGCGGTCAGCACCACGGCTACTTCTTGCCGTCGGAGGGCGCCAATAACGTCGCGCTGGCGATGTTTACGTTTCCCTCGCTGGCGGCTTATGAAGAGTACCGGACCTTGTCGCTGCAGGATGCGGCATGCCTGTCGGCGTTCAAGTATGCGGAAGAGACGCGCTGCATTATCAGCTACGAACGCAGTTTCTTCCGCCCGCTGTTTCAGTGAGAAGCGGCCTGCTGCTGCTCCAGCAGCGCGAAGATGGCGTCTTTGGACAGCACGTACTGGTCCATCAGCACTTCCTTGAGTTCGGCGATCTGCTCGCGGTAGTCGGCGATGGCCTTGAGCGTGTAGCTGTAGAGCTCGTCGGCTTTGGCTTCTACCTGGCCCAGGTCGGCTTCCTTGTCCTTGAACTGGCTGTGGTCGATCTTGGAGCGTGAGTACATCGACAGTTTGTTGACCATCAGGTTCAGCATCGAGGTGGCTTTCTCGATGTCGTTCTGGCTGCCGACGGAAATGCCGCGCGCGCCGTAGAACAGTTCTTCCGCCGCCACGCCGCCATACAACTGGATCACGTCGCGCTCCAGTTCCTCCAGTGTGCGCAAGGCCACGTCGTCCGACGCCGACAGCACGTAGCCGAGCGCGCCCAGCTTGGACACGGATTCGGTGGAGATTTTCAGCAGCGGCGAGCGTTCTTTGACTTCGGCCAGCGACAGGCCTTCGCGCAGCCATGGATCGATCTGCATGAAGAAGTGGCCCAGCTCGTGCAAGGCCACGCGTTCACGCTGGCGGGTTTTCTCTGCCGTGGTGGCGCGGTCGGTGAGGCCGATGGTGGCGCGTTCAAACGCGCGGAACAGCAGATCGGTATTGATGACCGTGTGCTCCTGGATCGCCAGCATGCTGGCGCGCTCCACCACGGTCTGCAGTACCGCCGGGCTCAGGTTGGCGGTGATCTCGGCCACGTTGTCGAGGTTGAGATCGTTCCAGTCCACACAGCCATCCGCCTTGCGCGCCAGGAAGGAGCGCAGCAGTTCGCGGCGTTCGCTCTTGTTCGGCAGGCGGAAGTTGATCTTGACGGAGAAGCGGCGCAGCATCGCTTCGTCCATGCGCGTGGAGGCGTCGTCGAAGTTGGAGGCGACCACCCAGATCACCCCTTCGCCTTCGTTGCTGCGCACACCGTCGAGCAGGCCCAGCAGCGTGTTGGCGGTATCGTCTTCCCATTTTTTTTCGCCACGGCCGCGCGGCATGAACAGGCTTTGCGCCTCATCCAGGAAGATGATGCAGCTGCCGCGCGCGCAGGCTTTCTTGTGCAGGGCGTGCAGCGCCTTGGAGCCACCGCCGATGTAGCCCGATTCCAGTGCCGAGGCCGAGGCCTGGATCAAGGGGATGTCGAGACGCTTGGCCAGGTAGCCGGCCAGCTTGGTCTTGCCGGTGCCGGCCGGACCGGTCAGCATGACGTTGAACGGCTTGTCGATGTCGTGCTCTTTGTAGGCGGCACGGTTGCGTATCATGTCTTCCAGGTGCAGCACTTCCTGCTTGATGTCTTCCATGCCGATCAGATCGTCCATGCTGCCGCCCAGCTGGTCCGGCGTCAGCACGGTGGCGCTCACGCCCATGCCTGGCAGGCCATTGCGCAGCAGGAACAGGGCCAGGCCGATCAGCAGGATATCGAGCAGGTGACGCACCACGAACGCGCCCGCGCGCGCAAGCTTGCTTTCGTCATCCTGCATCACCGCCTTGTGCGAGGCGAGGAAGTCGTCGCGGGCAATCGCGTACGGAATGTTATTGCGCAGCAGGACTTCGCGCTCCAGGCTCAGGTGGGTCGTGCCCGGTACTTTGACCACGTACAGTTTGTCGTCGTTCTTGAGTTTGAAGATGTAGCGCGGCGCGTCCGACTGCGGCGCGGCCACCAGCAGGTAGTCCAGCTGGGCGCGCTTGGCGGGCAGTGCCGTGATCTGGGCGATGTCCTGGGTGTGCAAGACCGGGCTGCTGTCCTGCGGCACGTCGGCACGCAAACCCAGCAGAATGACCAGCGATGCGGTCAGCACCAGCAGCGCCGCACGGACATAGGTTTTCCGCAGCGCGGATTGAAGTTTGTGCAAAGTGAACATGTGCGCCATCCAGGGCAGTAGAGCCAGGGCCGGGCGCGGGAGTGGGGCGCAGCAGCCGGGGCCGCCGTGACCGGCGCGCGGAGCGGGGCGGGCCGGAAAAAGTCGGTATGCGAAATATTTGTGCCGTGCGGCAACTAAAGCTATGCGCAACTATAGCCCGATTGCGGCCTTTTGTATCGCTTTACCCCGACAAAAAGCCGCTGCACGCAACAGATCGCGGGAACCTGCCGTTTATCCCGTGTTTTTGCATCTGGTGCCAGCGCTTTAACCGCTCGTCGCATGCGCAGGATATTTGCGTGGGGCTTTGTTAATCTGTCTACGTCTACCGCTGAATGCACAAATTGCAGCGGTGGCTCCCGGTACTCAACATCAGCAAGCCCACTTAGGAGCACACCAATGAAAACGATCCTCGCCGGCATCGCGGCCTCGCTCGCCCTGACGTCGCTGTCCGTAGCCCATGCCGCCGACTACAGCGTGCAAGTCAAGTCGCCGCAGCGCTATCACCTTGTGGAACAAGATTTCTACAATTTCAAGAATACCTACCAGCTCACCAATGGCCAGAAGATCGCGTTCAGCGCCCGCATGGACCATTACTACGCCCAGCTGGATAACGGTGAGCGCATCCGGATCTATCCGGTGTCGCGCACGGCTTTTGTGACGGACAGCGGGGCCCGCTTCGAGTTCCTCGATCAGGGCGAAACCGTGGGGATCGCCAGTTTTGAAAAGCTGCCACTGGCCGGCAACCTGCCTGCCAACACCATGGTCATGGCGCACCGCTAAGCCGCCACCCTACCGGCACGATACTTTTTATATTGGAGAGACATCATGAACACCACGCTGTTGAGCCTGGCTGTAGCCGCTGCTTTGTCGATCACCACCCTGGCCCACGCCGCATCGCCGGACAATGAAAGTGTGAAGATCGCGGCGCCCGCCGCCGGCGACTTCAAGTTCAAACCGTACGAGTTCCAGGAGTATCTGTACTCCTATGCGCTGAGCAATGGCGACAAGCTGAAGTTCACGCAAAAGGTGGCGCACTACTATGCCGAGGTGAATGGCCACCGTAAAGTGGAAATCTACCCGGTTGCGCCGGGCGAGTTCATCACGCAGGCGGGCAGCCGCATCAGCTTTACCGAGGATGGCGATGCGCTGACCATCGACAATTACGAACGCCTGCCCATGACCGCCCAGCTGCCCGCCAATACCACCGTGGTGGCCAGCCGTTGAGGTGCGCTATTTGCCGTAGTGATCGTATTTGCGGTCCAGCCGCGTCAGGGTGCCGTCGCGCCGCATGTCAGCCAGTGCGGCGTTGAGTTTGTCGATGAGTTCGTCCGGCACGGACGGGTTACACGCCAGGTAGACCTTGACGCGGTTGAATACCATGAGCGGCACTACTTTGTCGGTCCAGTCGAACGGCCCTGGGGCGGCGCCGCCATTGCGGATCGCCACCGCCCACAGGTCAATCCGGTTGAGCAGCAGTTTTTGCGGATTGACCAGGTCGTTGCTGACGGCATCGACATTAAACCCCCGGCTGCGCAGATATTCGTCGCGCGCATCGCCAATCGCGGTGCCGATGCGCAGCTTGCGCGCGTCGTCCAGCGTGTTGAGCGGGAAGCTGTGATCGGCCCGCCCCCAGAACTGCCATTCGGCCTCGTCGGTCGGCCCGACCCATTTGAACAGCGCTTCGCGCTCCGGCGTGCGCGAGGTGGAATACACGCAGGTATGCCGTTGCGTCTGCGCCTGCATGAAGGCGCGCTTCCAGGGCAATAGCTCAAGCTTGTAGTCGGTGCCGGTGCGCACCATCATTTCGCGGATTTTATCGGTGGTGCGGCCAGTGACCACACCATCCGTACCAAGCATGCTCGACGGTGGCGAGTGCTCGGTGGTGATCTGCAGCGACGCGGCGCATGCCGCGTGCAGACCGGACGCCAGCAGTAGGGATGTCAGTATGATAAGTCGCATGGGCTGGCCGCTTTCTGCTGAAAAGCATAGCAGCAATGCCAGCCCGGCGGCAACACAGCTTAGTCGGCGCGGCGATACAGGCGGAAGCGTTCTTCGCGGTCGGCCGGGCGGCGTCCCTCCCACAGCAGCACCCACTGCTTGCCGCGGTGCTGCGCCTGGATCTCGCGGTCGTCGCGGACCTTGATGCTATCTTGCAACAGCAGCAGATCGCAGCGGCCACCTTCCACGCCCACGAACGGCAACTGGGCGTAATAGGCAAACGAGGCGCGCTGGGCCGGTCCCACATTCGATTCGATGCAACGGGCATTGGCGGGCAGCTTGTCGGCGATCTGGCGCGCCACTGTGGCGTAGCTCTTGCTGTAATTGACGTCCGGCAGGAACAGCGTCATGAGCAAAATCCAGATCAGGATCAGGCCGCCCGACGACAGCACCACCGCGCGCCACAGCACGGAGGGGCGGCGCGACACGCGCCAGTGCACCAGCACAAACCAGCCGATGGTGGCGGCCAGCGCCACAAAGAAGGCGACCCAGCCCAGTTCCGGATTGAAGCCCGGCACCAGCTTGAGCGCGTTCTTGGCGGCCTGGGCCGGCCAGCCGGTCAGCTTGGCAATCCAGAACATCCAGATCACGGCCGCACACAGCGTCAGCGCCATCACCGAGAACCAGTCGATGAAGTTGATGGCGCCGCGCTTCATGGTCAGCAGGCCGAACGCGGCCATGACCGCGAGCGGCGGCAGCAGCACCAGCAGCTGGCCCTGTTCGGGCTGCGGGTTGAACCAGGTCAGCAGTACGCCGGTCGCGACAAAGGCCAGCGGCACGACAATGTGCAGCACGCCGCGCTGGCGGCGCCAGGCCCATACGGCCCAGCCGGCAAACGGCCAGGCCGGCCAGAAGAACCAGACGCCGACGCGGAACAGGAATTTCAGCGATGTCAGGCTTGGCCAGTCCAGCTGCAGCCAGTTCCAGCCCAGCCAGGCGTTGAGCGGTTGCTGGTGGTAAGGCGCCAGAACTTGGGCGGGAAGCAGCCACAGCGCGGTGACGGCGCCGCCGACGGCAATCATGGCGCCCAGGTCACGCACGGCGCGGATGGCCGGCTGGGCCAGGAAGCGCGTGCAGGCAAACAGGGCCAGCATCATGAACACCGGCGTGATCCAGCCACGCGTCAGCGTCAGCAGGCCGATCGCCAGGCCGCTCAGCGCGGCATTGCGCAGCGACGGTTTTTCCACGTAGCGCACGGTGCGGTACAGCAGGAAAGCGGTCATCGACACTTGCAGCGCTTCCGGCGTGGTTTCGTGGCTGTGCAGCAGCAGGCCCAGGCAGCCGAGGTAGATCAGGACGGCGGCGTCGGCCAGCGTGCGGCCGAAGTCGTTTGGTTCAGGCTGGCCGCCAAAGGCCAGGCGCAGCGGCTGCGCATCCTGGCGGCGCCCGAGGTGGAAGGTGGCGTACCACAGCGACAGCACGCCCAGCAGGAAGGCTGCCACGGTACCGATGCGGGCCGCATGCACATCGCCCAGCAGCCAGCCAAATAACTTGATGCCGGCCGCGCCCAGCCAGAACGCCAGCGGGCCTTCGTCCGGCCACGACAGGCCGGCGATATTCGGCCACAGCCAGTCCTGCCAGGTGCCATGCGCCATGGTCCACATGATGCCAAAGCTGGCTGCGTCATCGTTCTTCCACGGGTCGCGGCCGATCAGGCCAGGCAGGATGTACAGCAGGCCAAGGGCAAACAACGCCCAGCGCGGCAATGCCAGGGTAGCGGCGGCGGGAAGACGGACTGGCTTCATCGATCAGTGTGCTTTATGAGTAGAACCGGAGTATGAATCAAAACGGGCGAACAAACAAAAAAAGCAGCCAGAGGCTGCTTTTTTTATCGAAGCGGCTGAAATTAGCCTGCAGCGACGGCGGTTTTCGAACCGACGGTACCGAACTTCTGGCGGAATTTCTCAACGCGGCCAGCGGTGTCGACGATTTTGTGTTTGCCGGTGTAGAACGGGTGCGACTCAGCCGAAACCTCGATCTTGATCAGTGGGTAGTCTTTACCTTCGTGATTGATGGTTTCGCGGGTCTGGATGGTCGAACGGGTGATGAATTTGAAATCGCACGACAGATCGTGGAAAACAACTTCGCGGTATTCTGGGTGACCTTCTGCTTTCATTTGTAGCCTCGGTATAGGTTGGTAGCCAAACAGCACTTCGGCGGTCTGTTCTGCTTCTTGACCCGATTGCCGCTCACTTGCCAGAGTTAAAAAATAATGCGATCGGCGATTATACGCCCGGAAACGCAAACAGGCAACCGAGGTTGCCTGTTTGTTAAGGCTGGCTAATGATTAGCCGCCCCTGCGCATCATGTCGAAGAACTCGGTGTTGTTCTTCGTGGCGCGCATCTTGTCGAGGATGAACTCCATCGCCTCGATCTCGTCCATCGAGTACAGCAGCTTGCGCAGAATCCAGATCTTCTGCAGCTGGTCCGGCTTGATCAGCAGTTCTTCGCGGCGCGTGCCCGATTTGTTCAGGTTGATCGCCGGGTAGACGCGTTTCTCGGCCAGGCGGCGCTCCAGGTGCACCTCCATATTGCCGGTACCCTTGAATTCTTCGTAGATCACGTCATCCATGCGCGAACCGGTTTCGATCAGCGCGGTAGCGACGATGGTCAGCGAGCCGCCTTCTTCGACGTTACGTGCGGCGCCAAAGAAGCGCTTCGGACGTTGCAGCGCGTTGGCGTCCACACCACCGGTCAGCACCTTACCCGAGGCCGGGATCACGGTGTTGTAGGCGCGCGCCAGGCGGGTGATCGAGTCCAGCAGGATGACCACGTCTTTTTTCATTTCGACCAGGCGCTTGGCTTTTTCCAGCACCATCTCGGCCACCTGCACGTGGCGGGTGGCGGGTTCGTCGAAGGTCGAGGCCACGACTTCGCCGCGCACCGAGCGTTGCATCTCGGTGACCTCTTCCGGACGTTCGTCGATCAGCAGCACGATCAGCGTGACGTCAGGGTGATTGGAGGTGATCGCGTGGGCGATGTGCTGCAGCATGACCGATTTACCGGACTTCGGCGACGCCACCAGCAGGCCGCGCTGGCCTTTGCCGATCGGCGAGATCAGGTCGATGATACGGCCGGTGATGTTCTCGGTACCGTTGATGTCACGTTCCAGGCGCAGCGGCTCGTTCGGATGCAGCGGCGTCAGATTCTCAAACAGGATGCGGTGCTTCGAGGCTTCCGGCGATTCGCCGTTGACCTTGTCGACCTTGACCAGCGCGAAATAGCGCTCGCCATCTTTCGGGGTACGCACTTCGCCTTCGATCGAGTCGCCGGTGTGCAGATTGAAGCGGCGGATCTGCGAAGGGGAAATGTAGATATCGTCGGTGGAGGCCATGTAGCTGGCGTCCGGCGAACGCAGGAAGCCGAAACCGTCCGGCAGCACTTCCAGGGCGCCATCGCCGAAGATCTGCTCGCCCGATTTGGCGCGTTTTTTCAGGATCGCGAACATCAGTTCCTGCTTGCGCAGGCGTGCCGCATTGTCGATATCCAGCCCGATCGCCATCTCCAGCAATGCCGAGACGTGTAAGGCCTTTAGTTCAGATAGATGCATATTGTTTGAGTGTCCCGTGACGGGAAAGTAAAGGTGGGGGAGGACCTACGTGGGTTGTCTCATTTTATTCAGCGGCGCCGCGGGCGCGGCGTCGCTGGCACAACGTAGCGATAGTAGCCTAAATTCGCTCAGTTAGATATTGCTGTCGATGAAAGAGGTCAGCTGGCCTTTTGCCATAGCGCCAACTTTCTGCGCGGCCGCAACGCCGTTCTTGAACAGGATCAGGGTCGGGATGCCACGGATGCCGAACTTGGCAGGTACTGCCTGGTTCGAATCGACGTCCATCTTGGCGATCTGGATCTTGCCTTCGTATTCCTTGGCGACTTCTTCCAGGATCGGGGCGATGCTCTTGCATGGACCGCACCATTCAGCCCAGAAATCGACCAGTACTGGACGGTCCGATTTCAGCACGTCGGTGTCAAAAGATGCATCGGTAATGTGTTTGATATTTTCGCTCATAGTTTCCTCAATCGAGGTCAGTGAAAGTAATAACGCCTGGGGACGGGCCTCAAACGCTGCCATGGGCAGCAGTTGGGTGCCATTTGCACGATTTCAATGTCTCGGAGGGGATGGCAACAAGGTCGGCAGGCGAGGGATGGCGTAAATAATAACCCATTTTTTAAAAATGTGCGGTTGTTTGTAGCAACCCTCTAAACTATTTACCAAGATTGCCAGGAAGGACAGCCGCTGGCGCCGCGCAACGTGCGGCGGCGCGCGCCAGCAGCACGGCCAGCGCCTTGGTGCTGAGCGGCTTGGGACAGGCGTCGAGGATGGTCAGCCCCTGGGCTTCGGCCAGCCGGGCGGCGGTCTTGAGCACGGCGCCATCGACGCCGGACAGCAGCACCACGCAGCCCTGGTATTGCTGCGCCGCCGCCAGGCGCAGGAAATCGATGCCGTCCATGACCGGCATCGACAGGTCGCACACCACCAGGTCCGGCGGGCGCAGGCGCAGCTCGATCAGCGCGCGGCGGCCATCGGTTTCGCGTAGCACCGTATGGTCGCCCAGTTCGGCGATCATGTCGGCCAGTAGTTCCAGCATGAAGGCATCGTCATCCAGCAGCAGTATCCGCATCTCAGTTATCGTCGGCGAAGGTGGTATTGGTCATGATTTGTTCGGTGATCTGCTCCAGCAGCGGCCAGAGCTTTTGCAGCAGGGCCTTGGCGCGCGCGGCATTGGCGGCATCGCTGTCGTCGGCCGGCAGCTGTTCCAGTGCCAGCATCAGTTCGCCCATGCCCAGCGCACCGACGGTGCGGGCCGGCGACTTGAGGCGGTGCCCCAGCTCGCGCAGCGTGCCCACATCGCCGCGGCCCAGCGCCGCTTCCATCTGGGTCAGGCCATCCTGCGTATTTTGCAGGAATTTGAAGGCGAACTTGCGCACTTTATGCGGATGGTAGCCCAGCAGCTTGGCCAGGATGGACAAATCAATCACGGCCGGGTCGCCGCCCAGCGTGGTCTTGAAGGCGGGCCGCGCGGGGCGCGCCGGCGGCGTATCGCCCTGCGCCGTGGCGTCGCGCTCGGGCAGCCAGTTGGCGATGGTCTGGTACATCAGCGCCGGCTGGATCGGCTTGGAGATGAAATCGTCCATGCCCGCCTCGATGCAGCGCACCCGGTCTTCGCTGGTGGCGGTGGCGGTCATGGCCAGCACGCGCATGTCGGCCAGGCGCGGATCGGCGCGGATGCGGCGCGTGGCTTCCAGGCCGTCCATGAGCGGCATCTGCACGTCCATGAGCACGCAGTCAAACGCGGTCTGGCGCAGCAGCTCCAGCGCTTCCATGCCGTTGGCGGCCAGGCATACCGAGGAGCCCACTTCTTCGAGCATCTCCAGTGCGATCTGCTGGTTGAAGGTGTTGTCCTCGACCAGCAGGATGCGGGCGTTCTTGAGCGCCGACATCACGGCCGCGCTGCGCGAGGATGCCAGCAGCTCGGCGGCGGCGTCCTTGACGCGGTCGATCAGGTCCGGCACGCTGGCGTTGCTGATGCCCAGGCGCGCAGTGAACCAGAACGTGCTGCCTTGCCCGGGGCGGCTATGCACGCCCACATCGCCGCCCATGAGCTGCGCCAGCTGCTTGCAGATCGACAGGCCCAGGCCGGTGCCGCCGTATTCGCGCGTGGTCGAGGTGTCGGCCTGCTGGAAGGACTGGAACAGCTTGTCGATTTCCACTTCCGACAGGCCGATGCCGCAGTCGCTGACTTCAAAGCGCAGCAGGCAGCCATAGGCGTCGCCGACCACCTGGCGCACCCGCACTTCGATGCGGCCCTTTTCGCTGAACTTGATGGCGTTGTTGGCGTAATTGATCAGCACCTGGCCCAGCCGCAGCGGATCGCCGCGCAGCACCCGGGGCAGCGTCGGGTCGAGATCGTAGACCAGCTCCAGTTCGCGGCTGGCGGCCTTGGGCGCCACCACCGTGTTGAGCGTCTGGATCACATGGTCGAGCGCAAAATCGACCTGCTCGATTTCCAGCTTGCCCGCCTCGATCTTGGAGATGTCAAGAATGTCGTCAATGATGCCCAGCAGGTGCTCGCCGGCGAAGCGTATCTTTTCCAGGTAGTCGCGCTGGCGCGGATCGAGCTCGGTCTTCAGCGCCAGATAGGCCATGCCGATCACGCCATTCATCGGCGTGCGGATTTCGTGGCTCATGTTGGCGAGGAACTGGCCCTTGGTCTGGCTGGCTTCCTCGGCCACACGGCGCGCGTGATCCAGCTCGCTGGTGCGGGTCGCCACGCGCTCTTCCAGATGTTCGTTGAGTTCGCGCAGCGCGTCCTGGCTGTTCTTGCGTTCGGTGATGTCGGTCAGGCTGGCCACCACCAGGTGCACGGCGCCGCCGTCGTCGGGGATGGGCTCGACATTGACGGACAGCCAGCGGCGGCTGCCGTCCGGATGCGTCAGCCCCATCACCACGTCGCGCACCGGCATGCCGGTGACCAGCGCCAGTTGCACCGGGTGGCTGGCCGCGTCGTAAGGCGAGCCGTCTTCGCGTACGCCAGCCCACAGGCCATCGCGGCTCAGTTGCTCGGTGTGCGCCAGCATGCGCGCAGCGGCGACATTGCGTTCGATGATGAGGCCATGCGCATCGACCATCACCAGGCCGTTGGTGACAGCGTTGAAGATGGAGGCCAGGCGCTGGCTGGATTCGTGCAGCGCGCCTTCCGCCTGGCGGCGCGCGGTGATGTCGGTCAGCATCGCCAGCGTGCCGGCGTAGTGGCCGGAATCGGCGTTCATCACGGTGGTCGACAGCAGGCACCACACGGTGCTGCCGTCGCTGCGCAGGAAGCATACGTCGCCCTGGCTGGCCTGCCCGGACAGGCGCCGCTGCAGGTGCAGCTTGAGCAGCGCGCGGCCGGTGTCGTCCATGAAGTCGGTCATGGCGCGGCCCATGATCTGTTCAATGTCGTAATTCAGCATGCGCGCCAGCGTCGGATTGACGAAGGTGGTGCGGTCGTCGGCATTGGTCATCCAGATGCCTTCTGCGGCCGTCTGCACGATCTGGCGATAGCGTTCCGAGCTTGCGTGCAGCGCTTCCTCGGCGCGCTGGCGCTGCGTCATGTCGCGCAGCGCGACGATGACCAGCTCCTGCCCCGCCAGCTCCACCGGCGACATATGCACCATGGCCGGGAAGCTGCTGCCGTCGGCGCGGATTGCACACAGCACGCGGCCCGGCAGGTTGGGACGCGAGAATAGTTCGCGCACGCGCCCGTTGTTGCGCATGGCCTCCGGCGCCAGCTGCTCGATCGAGCGGCCGGTCATATTGCCGTCGTAGCCAAAGCTGTGGGCGCAGGAGGGATTGGCGTGGCGCACGCGGCCATTTTTTTCGGCGATCAGCACCGCGCCCGGCGTCGCATCGACCACGGCCCACATGCGGGCTTCCTCGGCGATGGCGCGTTCGCCGATGTCGGCCAGCGTGCCGGCCGCGCGCACCGGCAGGCCGGCCGCATCGCGCTCCAGTATCATGCCGCGCGCCAGTACCCATTTCCAGCTGCCGTCGCTGGCGCGCAGCCGGTGTTCGCTGCGGATCTGGCCCGTGGCGTCGCTGGTGCTGGTCAGATAATCCTGGATGCCGCGTTCGACGCGCTGGCGGTCTTCCGGATGCACATACTCCAGCCACTCGTTCAGCGTCGGATGGAATTCGTCGGGACTGTAGCCAAGCAGCGCGCAGTAGCGCGGCGACAGCGCCAGCATGCCGGTATCGAGCCGCCACTCCCAGCTGCCCTGGCCCGATCCTTCGAGCGCAAAGCTGGCCATGCGTTCAGCGCTGCCCAGGTCCGCCTGCACGCTGCGCAGCGCGCGGCCCTGCACGCGCAGCCGCCACGCGGCCGCCAGCGACATCGCCAGCAGCAGCGCCGCGATCATCAGACCGCCGTAGCGCAGCAGGGGCAGGCCTTCCGGCGGCTGGTACAGAAAGCCGTCCAGACTGAAATTCGACGGCAGCATGCCCTGTTCGCTGTAGGCGCGGGCGATGGCGCGCCAGCGTTCCGGATTGCTGTAGCCAAGTTCGATGAGCGGCTGTTCCAGCAGCGGCGCCGTATGCTGGGCTTCAAACATCAGGTGTTCGCGGCTGTGGCGGTCCGGGTAGCGGGCGCGTATCAGGTCGGCGATTTCGCCCGGATGCTGCATGGCATAGACCCAGCCGCGCAGCGTGGCTTCGCGCAGCGCCTGCGCGCGCGCCGGATGTTCACGCAGCTCGCTTTCGGTGGTGTACAGCACGTCGCCGTAAAAATCCAGGCCATGGGCGCGCGGCGAGATCATCTCGTAGCGCAGGTTCAGGCGTTCCAGCACATACGGCGCTTCGGTCTGATAGACCGACATGGCATCGACGCGGCCTTCGGCCAGGTCGTCAAAATTCTGGCTGTGCGGGACCTGGTACACGGTCTCCATGCGCACGCCCTGTTTTTTCAGGAAGACGGTCAGCTCTTCGTTGTTCGGCGCGATCATCAGGCGGCTGCCGGACCATGGCCGTGGCTTGCCATCGGCCTCGATGCGGCGCAGCAGGCTGGCGGCGGAATGCTGGAAGATCGAGGCCAGCACCACCACCGGCTGCCCCATGCCGCGCGCCAGCAGCAGCGTGGTGTTGCCGACGCCGTACTGGGCCTGGCCCTGCGTCACGCTTTGCAGGGGATCGGCGCCGGGACGCGCTTCCAGCAGCGTGACATCCAGGCCGGCGTCGCGGTAATAGCCCTGGTCCTGCGCGGCGTAATAGCCGGCAAACTGGAACTGGTGCTGCCATTTGAGCTGGATCGAGACCTTCTCCGCAGCGCTGGACGGCGTCAGCATGAGCGCGAGCGCGCACGCTGCCAGCGGATGCGACAGACGTGGCCAGAGAAGCTGGCGCAAGCGCGAACGGCGGTGAAACAAGAGCATCCCTTTCGGTGGACTTTGCCTGGAAACTATAGCATTGATGCCGTTGTCATAGACAGGAATACGATTGCATCTTGCGCGCGTAAAAAACATCCCCAAATTTAACATTTGAGGGCTGTTTTCGTGACAATCCGTGAGAAAGTCCGGCGGCTTGTGGCTAGCGCTCTGCTAGCCACTGCTTCTACTGGTTGAAGCTGCCCGCGAACTGGTAGCGGTGTCCCGGGTGCCACATGGTTGCCAACGAGGCAATCAGGCCGCCCGAGTGGGTCTGGCGCCTGAGCACCAGGCAGGCCTGCCGGGTGTCGATGGCCAGCATGTCGGCGATATCGCGCGGCGCCGCCAGCGCCTCGATGCTGTAGGTGGCGCCTTGCAGCGGCGCGGCGCGCATCAGGTATTCATTGGGCGTGAGGTGGGCGAAGTCCTGTTCCATGTAATCCGGCGCGCAGACCGGATTGACCCAGCGGTCCTCGACCTGGATCGGCACGCCATTTTCAAAGTGGACGATCACGGAATGGAACAGCGCATGGCCGGGCGGCAGGTCGAACTGCTTGGCCATCAACTCGCTGGCCTTGACCCGCTCCAGCTGCTGCAGGCTGCTGCGGTGGGCGTGGCCACGGGCGCGCACTTCGTCGGCGATGGATTTGATTTCCAGCAGCGTGGCCTGGTACTTCTGCTGGGCGACGTAGGTGCCGGAGCCCTGGCGGCGCGTGAGTATTTGTTCCGCAGTCAGTTCGCGCACGGCGCGGTTGACCGTCATGCGCGAGACGCCGAACTGCTTGACCAGCGCCTGCTCCGATGGAATCACATCGCCTTCCTTCCAGGTGCCGGCGGCGATTTCGGCCAGCAGATAGTCTTTGATGCGCTGGAATATGGGGGTGCTGTCGTGCGCGTTGTCGTGCATCAGTTGGTCGTCCAAACGGCTTCTCCTGGAAAGAGGACATTCTAGCATCGCATGCTTGTACAATTCAAAAGCAAGAGGCGGAGTGCGACGGATTGATGCGCTGGCTAAGATGGCTGCATTCCACCACATCACGGAGTCTGAAATGGGCAAGAGTGAAAACCAACTGGCGTATAGCAGCGACGAAGCGCGCTGGCGCGCCGTGCAGCAGCGTGACGGCGGCGCCGACGGCGTGTTCTGGTATTCGGTGCGCAGCACGGGCGTGTATTGCCGTCCATCGTGCGCGGCGCGGCCGGCGCTGCGCAAGAACGTCGCTTTCCATGACAGCCGCGCGCAGGCCGAGGCGGCCGGCTTTCGTCCCTGCCTGCGCTGCAAGCCGGACCAGCCGCCGCTGGCCGAACGCCAGGCTGCCATCGTGGCGCAGGCCTGCCATCTGATCGATGCTTCCGAAGAGGCGCTGGACCTCGACAGCCTGGCGGGTGCGGTTGGCGTCAGCCGCTTCCACTTCCACCGCATGTTCAAGACGGTGACGGGGATTACGCCCAAAGCCTATGTCAATGCGGCGCGGGCGCGGCGGGTGCAGGCCGGGCTGGCGCACGAGGCCACGGTGACGGATGCGATGTATGCGGCCGGTTTCAATTCGAGTGGGCGCTTCTATGCGCAATCGCCAGCGGTGCTGGGGATGACGCCATCGGCGTTCCGCAGCGGCGGCGCCGGTGAGCAGATCAGGTTTGCGATTGCCGAGTGTTCGCTGGGGCCGATTCTGGTGGCCAGCACGGTGCAAGGCATCTGCGCCATCCTGATCGACGATGATCCCGACTTCCTGGTCAAGGATTTACAGGACCGCTTTCCCAAGGCGGAATTGATCGGCGCCGAGCCGGAATACGAGCAGGTGGTGTCGCGCGTGGTCGGCATGGTCGAGCATCCCGAGATTGGCCTCGACCTGCCGCTCGATGTGCGCGGCACCGCCTTCCAGCAGCGCGTGTGGCAGGTGCTGCGTGCGATTCCTGCAGGGCGGCGCGTGACCTATGCCGAACTGGCCGAACTGGCCGGCGTGCCGCGCGGTGCGCGCGCCGTGGCCAGCGCCTGCGCGGCGAATGCGATTGCGGTGGCGATACCGTGCCATCGCGTGGTGCGCAACGACGGTTCGATCTCCGGCTACCGCTGGGGCGTGGACCGCAAGGCGCAGCTGCTCAACCGCGAGGCGGGCAATGAGTAACGGCGAACTGGATTTCGGCGACCCGGCAGCGGAGCGCAAGCGGCGCCTGGCGCTGCCCGTGGTGCAGCCTCCCGCTGTGCCACCTGCCGCCGCGCCGCTGGCTGCGCGCAAGGCCGTTGGCGCGGCGGCAGGCATCGCCGTGCATGTGGCGGGGCTGGACTGGCAGGCGATTGCCGACGAACTCAATGTGCACGGTTACGCCATCCTGCCCGGCATGCTGACCGCCGACGAATGCGCGGCGATGGCGGCGCAGTACGCACAACCGCAGCTGTTCCGCAGCCGCGTGGTGATGGCGCAGCATGGCTTTGGCCGTGGCGAATACCAGTACTTCCGCTATCCACTGCCATCAACGATTGCGGCGTTGCGGCAAGCGCTGTATGGACCGCTGGCCGGCATCGCCAACCGCTGGCATGAGCTCATGGAGCTGCCTGCGCGTTTCCCGGCCGAGCATAACGAGTTCCTGGCGCGTTGCCACGCGGCGGGCCAGCAGCGTCCGACGCCGCTGCTGCTGGAATATACAGCGGGCGACTACAACTGCCTGCATCAGGACCTGTATGGCGAGCACGTGTTCCCGTTGCAGGCTGCCGTGCTGCTGAGCCAACCAGGCAAGGATTTCGAAGGCGGAGAGTTTGTGCTGACCGAACAGCGGCCGCGCATGCAGTCGCGGGTGGAAGTGGTGCCGCTCAAGCGCGGCGACATGGTGATCTTTGCCGTCCACCAGCGTCCGGTGCAAGGCACGCGCGGCGTCTACCGCGTCAACCTGCGGCATGGCGTGAGCCGGCTGCGCGCCGGCGCGCGTCACACCCTAGGCATCATCTTTCACGACGCCACCTGAACGCTTTTCTGCGTTTGATAGAGGCGGGCGTAGATGCCGTTCTGCGCCAGCAGCGCGTCGTGGGCGCCGGCTTCGGCGATGCGGCCACGGTCCAGCACTACGATGCGGTCGGCGTTTTCAATGGTCGACAGGCGGTGGGCGATGACCACCGTGGTGCGGCCTTTCATTAGCACTTCCAGCGCCGCCTGCACCAGGCGTTCCGATTCCGTATCCAGCGCGCTGGTGGCTTCGTCCAGGATCAGGATGGGCGCGTTCTTGTACAGGGCGCGCGCAATCGCCAGGCGCTGGCGCTGGCCGCCTGACAGGCGCAGGCCGTTTTCGCCCACAGGCGTGTGGTAGCCTTCCGGCTGGCGTTCGATGAATTCATGGGCATGGGCGGCGCGGGCCGCCGCAATCACGCGCTCCATCGATGGCGCCGGATCGCCGTAAGCGATGTTGGCGGCCAGCGTGTCGTTGAACAGCACCACGTCCTGCGACACCAGCGCGATCTGCTGGCGCAGCGAGGTCATGGTGTAGTCGCGCAGGTCGACGCCGTCCAGCTGGATGCTGCCGCCACTGACGTCGTAGAAGCGCGGCAGCAGGCCGGCCAGCGTGGTCTTGCCGCTGCCCGAGCTGCCGACCAGCGCCACCGTTTCGCCAGCGGCGATCTCCAGCGACACGTGGTCCAGCGCCGGACGCGCATCCGGGTCCAGCGTTGCGCCATCGATGCCACGGTAGTGGAAGCTCACGTCCTGCACCGACAGACGGCCTTCGGCGCGCGCGATGATTTTTTTGCCTTGGTCGGCCTCCGACTCCAGGTCGATCAGGCCATACACGGATTCCGCCGCCGCCAGGCCGCGCTGCATCGGTTCGTTAATCTTGGTCAGGTTCTTGATCGGCGACTGCATCGCCATCAGCGAGGACATGAACGCCACGAAGGCGCCCGGCGACAGCGCCCCCGCCTGTGCGCGCAGCAGCGCAAAGTAGATCACCGATGACAGCGTAATCCCGATCAGCAGCATGATGATGCCGGAGTTGAGCGCCGACGTGGCCGCGTGCTTGACTGCCAGCTGGCGATTCAGCTTGACCACGCCGTCGAAACGGTTCTGCTCATATTTCTGGCCGCCGAAGATCTTGACCACGCGCTGGCCGCTGATGCTTTCGTCGAGCACATTGGTCAGGTCGCCCATGGCCGCCTGCGCGCTCTTGCTCAGTTTGCGCATGCGGCGGCCGGCAAAGGTGACGATGGCTGCCACCAGCGGCAACAGGCCAAGGCAGAACACCGCCAGTTGCCAGTCGATGGTGAACAGCGTGACCAGGTAGCCGACCGTGGCCACCGAGTCGCGCATGGCGACGTTGACCACAGTGATGACGGCCTGCGCCACCTGGGCCGCATCGAACGCCACGCGCGACAGCGTGGTGCCAGTGGAGGACTGGTCGAAATAGCCGTTCGGCAGGCGCATGATGCGGGCGAACATGACTTCGCGCAGATTGGCCTGCACCCGGCTGCTCAGCCACGCGGCGCCGTATTCGCCGGCAAAGCTGGAGACCATGCGCATCACGGCCAGGCCGAAGATCACGGCCGGGATGGTCCACAGCGCGGCCTTGCCGGGATCTCGCGGCAGCAAGTGGCTCAGGGTGTCCTGTACGAAGGCCAGAATGCCGGTGGCCGGCGCCTTGGGGCCGAGGGTGTGCGATGGCGCCAGCGCGTCCACAACGTTTTGCAGTTGGCGGATCAGCAGCACGTCGGTGGCGGCGGCCAGGCCGACCGCCAGCATGGTGACGAGGGCGATCCACGCGTAGGGGCGGAATTCTTTGGCAAGACGGAAGTAGAGTAGGCGACTGGACACAGGACGGTTCGCAAAAGGGAATCTGTGCGCATTGTACCCGCCCGGACACCGAAATCCCCGGTTTGCAACACTGTTCGATTGACCACGGCGCAAACTTCGCTACACTCTGAATCTTGCTGCCGAATGGAGAACCCGATGCGTACCCCCCTTTTACTCGCCGCCGTGCTGGCCACCTTGCCGGCCCATGCCGACACCATCATCGACCGGGCCAACGGCTACACGCTGAACGCGGCCGGCCAGCTGCAGCGCTTTACCTCGCTGGCGTTCGATGACCTGGGCCGTATTGTGGCGGTGGGCAGCGAGGCGGAAACGGCGGCCGCGCTGCCGAAGGCGGAGCACATCGACGTACAGGGCAAGACCCTGCTGCCAGGCCTGATCGACGCCCACGGCCACGTGTTTGAGCTGGGCGAGATCGCGTCCGGCGTCGAGCTGTTCAGCCCTACCTCGCTGAATGCGGCCGTCAAGGCGGTCGGGGAGTTCGCCCGCACCCATCCTAAAAAGGTCTGGATTATCGGCTTTGGCTGGAATCAGGAAATCTGGAAGCTGGGCCGTTTCCCCACGGCCGCCGAGCTGGATGCGGTGGTCAGCGACCGTCCTGTGCTGCTGCACCGGGTGGATGGCCATGCGGTGTGGCTGAATACCAAGGCGCTGGAGATGGCCGGCATCACCAAAGAGACGCGTGATCCGGCGGGCGGCAAGATCGAGCGCGATGCCAGCGGCAAGCCGACCGGAGTGCTGGTCGATGCGGCCATGGAGCTGGTGAACCGCGTGGTGCCGCTGCCGACGCCGGCCGAGGCGCGCGCCACGCTGGATGTGGCGCTGGTCTCGCTGGCCAAGGTGGGCCTGACCAGCGTGCATGATGCGGGCATCAAGGTGGTGCAGGACGATATCTACCGCGACTATGCCGACCACGGCAAGCTGACCACGCGCGTGTACGCCATGATCGGCGACACCATGGCGGATTTCGACGAACTGTCCAAGGACGGCCCGCTCAAGTCCTACGCCAATGACGTCTACGCGCTGGCTGCGGTCAAGCTGTATTCGGACGGTGCATTGGGCAGCCGTGGCGCGGCGCTGCTGGCGCCATACACCGATATGCCGTCCACCAAGGGCCTGCTGTTCTATCCGGACGCGGAAATGCGCGCCAAGATGAACAAGGCGATGAAGGCCGGCTATCAGGTCAACATCCACGCAATCGGCGACGCCGGCAACCACCAGATCCTGGACGCCTATGCGCAGCTGATCCCGCAGTACAAGAACGTCGAGCTGCGCCACCGCATCGAGCATGCGCAGGTGGTGACGCTGGACGACATTCCGCGCTTCAAGCAGCTGGGCATTATTCCGTCGATGCAGCCGACCCATGCGACCTCGGACCAGAACATGGCCGAGCAGCGCGTCGGCCATGAGCGCATCAAGGGCGCCTACGCGTGGCGCAGCTTCCTCGACCAGGGATCGAAGATCGCCTGCGGTTCCGATTTCCCGATCGAGTCGCCGAATCCGTTTGAGGGCCTGCATGCGGCGGTCACGCGGCAGAACAATGCTGGCGTGCCGGTGGGCGGCTGGTACAAGAACCAGGCCATGAGCATGACGGAAGCCTTCCGCTGCTTCACGCTGGATGCCGCCTATGCGGCGCACCAGGAAAACGTCATCGGCTCGCTGGAGCCAGGCAAGTGGGCCGACTTTGTGGTGGTGGACCGCGACATCTTCAAGATCCCGCCTGAACAGCTGGGCAAGACGCAGGTGCTGCAAACCTGGATGGGCGGGAAAAAAGTCTACGGACGTAAATGAAAAAAGGGAATCCAAATGGATTCCCTTTTTGCTGTGGTGCAGAAACTCATTGCTTGCGGCGGCGCGACAGCATGGCCAGGATGCCTAAGCCGCCGATCATCATGCCGTAGGTGACAGGCTCAGGCACGGGCGACATCACGACATTGATGTCACCGCCATAGCTGCCGCCATTGCTGATACCGTGCACCGTCAGCGTTAACGGACCGGTGACTGATGCCGGCAGCAAGGTGGCAACGTTGAACGTCACAGGCCAGACCGGCAGCGCGCCGGTCAGCAGTGAAATGCCGTTCAAGTCGGCACCGGTGAAGGTGACGTTGGCGTAGCCCAGAAAGCTGGTATTGACCAAGGTTCCCCAGGCAGTGGAACCGGCTGATACCGGATTGGTGAAAGTAAATACGTCCGTGAACGCTCCCACTAGCGGCGTGTTGCCGATGGATGCAGTCCATAGATTACCGGCCGTATTGGTTAGCGTGACGGCCCCGGGTCCCTGAGGTGGTGCCGACGCTGCAGCAGCCAGAGAGGATGCGGCCAGCATGACAGCCAGCGCCAACGTTTGCAGGTGCAATTTCTTTTTATCCATTTCTTTCCCCTGTGTTACTCACTGTTAAAAAAGTCTCCGAAAATCACCAACAGCAAATTGACAATAGGATCCCGCGATAGCACTGTCACGCTGAATATTTTGATGAAGGTAATGTGGTGAATAGGAATTTTTAATGCAGGGGCTAAATTGTCATTTGTTTTTTCTGTGAATGATTTCTTGGTGCAACTTCGTTGTGAATTAACAAATTTTGTTAATTGAAATGAAATAAAAAATTCTTGAGTAAGGGCAACAGCACACAAACTCGTTGACTTGGTTGTCTATACAACTTATGCTGCGAGCATATCAATCACGTGCAGGAGACTCCCATGACCAGCCATTTAGACAGCGACCCACGTTACGACGCCACCCGCGAGATCCGCGCACCACGCGGCCCTGAGCGCACCTGCAAGACCTGGGGCGCGGAAGCGGCTTACCGCATGATCCAGAACAATCTGGACAAGGAAGTGGCGGAAAACCCCAAGCATCTGGTGGTCTATGGCGGGATCGGCCGCGCCGCCCGCAACTGGGAGTGCTATGACCAGATCCTGGCGTCGCTGCGCGAGCTGGAAGAAAACCAGACCCTGCTGATCCAGTCCGGCAAGCCGGTGGGCGTGTTCCAGACCCACGAAGACGCGCCGCGCGTGCTGATCGCCAATTCCAACCTGGTGCCAAAGTGGGCCAACTGGGAGCATTTCAATGAGCTGGACCGCAAGGGCCTGTTCATGTACGGCCAGATGACGGCCGGTTCGTGGATTTACATTGGCACCCAGGGCATCGTGCAGGGCACCTTCGAGACGTTCGCAGAAGCCGGCCGCCAGCACTTCGGCGGCGACCTCAAAGGCCGCTGGGTGCTGACCGCAGGCCTGGGTGGCATGGGCGGCGCGCAGCCGCTGGCCGCGACCATGGCCGGCGCGGTGTCGCTGACCATCGAGTGCCAGCAGAGCAGCATCGACTTCCGCCTGCGTACCCGCTACCTGGACAAGCAGGCCGCGTCGATTGACGAAGCGCTGGCGATGATCCAGCAGCACAAGGCCAATGGCGACGCTATTTCCATCGGCCTGCTGGGCAATGCGGCCGACGTGCTGCCGGAACTGGTGCGCCGCGCCAAGGAAGGTGGTCTGGTACCGGATATGGTGACCGACCAGACCTCGGCGCATGACCTGATCAACGGCTACCTGCCGCAAGGCTGGAGCATCGAGCAGTGGAAGGCCGCGCAGCAGGATCCGGCGCGCCATGCGGAGCTGAAGGCTGCCGCCACCGAAGGCTGCGCCGTGCACGTGCAGGCCATGCTGGACTTCCAGGCGCTGGGCGCCAAGGTGGTCGACTACGGCAACAACATCCGCCAGGTGGCGTTTGACCACGGCGTCAAGAACGCGTTTGACTTCCCGGGCTTTGTACCGGCTTACATCCGCCCGCAGTTCTGCGAAGGCCGCGGCCCGTTCCGCTGGGTGGCGCTGTCCGGCGATCCGGAAGATATCTACAAGACCGATGCCAAGATCAAGGAACTGTTCCCGCATCACGCGCAGGTACACCGCTGGCTGGACATGGCGCGCGAGCGCATCGCCTTCCAGGGCCTGCCGGCGCGTATCTGCTGGCTGGGCCTGGGCGAGCGCCACATCGCCGGCCTGGCTTTCAACGAGATGGTGCGCAACGGTGAACTGAAAGCGCCAGTCGTGATCGGCCGCGACCACCTGGATACCGGCTCGGTGGCCAGCCCTAACCGCGAAACCGAAAGCATGAAGGATGGTACCGACGCCGTCTCCGACTGGCCGCTGCTGAACGCGCTGCTGAACACTGCCGGCGGCGCCACCTGGGTCTCGCTGCACCACGGTGGTGGCGTCGGCATGGGATACTCGCAGCATTCCGGCGTGGTGATCGTGGCCGATGGTACCGATGCCGCCGCCAAGCGCCTGGCGCGCGTGCTGGTCAACGACAGCGGCTCGGGCGTGATGCGTCACGCCGATGCCGGCTATGAAAGCGCCGTCGCCTGCGCCAAGCGCAATGGCCTGAACCTGCCAATGATTAAATGATTGAGAAGACTATGACTGCTAATGCACTGATGTTGAAACCGGGCGCCATGACGCTCACCGAACTGCGCGCCGTATGGAATGCGCGTGGCCCGCTGTCGCTGGCGGCGGAAGCCTATCCCGTGATCGAAGCTTCGGCCGCCGCGGTGCGCGCCATCGTGGCCAAGGGCGATGCCGCCTACGGCATCAACACCGGTTTCGGCCTGCTGGCCAAGACCCGCATCCCGGACGACAAGCTGGAACAGCTGCAGCGCAACCTGATCCTGTCGCACTCGGTGGGCACGGGCGAGCTGATGTCGGATGCGGTGTGCCGCCTGATTGTGCTGATGAAGATTGGTAGCCTGGCGCGTGGCTACTCGGGCGTGCGCCCACTGATTATCGATGCGCTGATCGCGATTTACAACGCCGGCATCATGCCGGCAATTCCGGCCAAGGGTTCGGTCGGCGCATCGGGCGACCTGGCGCCGCTGTCGCACATGACGCTGGCCATCATGGGCGTGGGCCAGGTGCGCGTCAACGGCGAGCTGCAGGAAGCCGGCGCCGCACTCAAGGCCGCCGGCATCGAGCCGGTGGTACTGGCCGCCAAGGAAGGCCTGGCGCTGATTAACGGCACCCAGGTATCGACCGCGCTGGCGCTGCATGGCCTGTTCATGGCCGAGCGCCTGCTGGAAGCGGGCATGGTATCCGGCGCGCTGTCGCTGGATGCGGCCAAGGGTTCCGATTCGCCGTTCGACGCCCGCGTGCATGAAGTACGCGGCCAGCCGGGCCAGATCGCCGCCGCCTCGATTTACCGCCAACTGGTGTCGGACAGCGCGATCCGCGCCTCGCACCTGGTGGGCGATGAGCGTGTGCAGGACCCGTACTGCCTGCGCTGCCAGCCGCAAGTCATGGGCGCCTGCTGGGACATCATCAACAACGCTTCGCGCACGCTGCTGATCGAAGCCAATGCCGTGACCGACAATCCGCTGCTGTTCAAGGACGGCGAGCTGTCGGTGGTGGTCTCGGGCGGTAACTTCCACGCCGAGCCGGTGGCGTTTGCCGCCGATACGCTGGCGCTGGCCATCGCGGAAATCGGTTCGATCTCCGAGCGCCGCATCTCGCTGCTGATCGACGCCACCTTGTCCGGCCTGCCGCCGTTCCTGGTGCGCGACCCAGGCCTGAACTCGGGATTCATGATCGCCCACGTCACCGCCGCCGCGCTGGCGTCGGAGAACAAGTCGATTGCGCATCCGGGCAGTGTGGACACCATCCCGACTTCGGCCAACCAGGAAGACCACGTGAGCATGGCGACCTACGCCGCGCGCCGCCTGGACGACATGGCGCAGAATACCGCAGTCATCATCGGTATCGAACTGCTGGCTGCAGCCCAGGGCATCGACTTCCACCGTCCGCTGAAAACTTCGCCGCATCTGGAGCACGTGCATGCGCAGCTGCGCCAGAAGGTGTCGTTCTACGAGGAAGACCGCTTCTTCGCACCGGACATCGAAGCAGCCAAGGGCATGGTCATGCGCGGCGAGTTGAGCGCATCGTGCAAAGAGCTGTTCACCGCGCTGCATCCTTGATGGAGAACGGCATGGACTATCAGTTCAAAGCAGGCAGTATTCCCTTGCTGGTGTCCATGCCGCACGTGGGCACCGATATTCCCGACGATGTGCTGGCGGCGATGACGCCGGCCGCCGTCGACAAGCAGGACACGGACTGGCATCTGGTCCGCCTGTATGAATTCCTGGGCGAGATGGGGGCGTCGGTCCTGTCGGCGCGCTGGTCGCGCTACGTGATCGACTTGAACCGTCCGCCGGAAAATACCAATCTGTATCCGGGCCAGGACACGACGGGCCTGTGCCCGGTCGATACCTTCCACCGCGAGCCGCTGTACCGCGAAGGCCGCACGCCAGACCAGGCCGAGGTAGAGCGCCGCCTGCAGGCGTACTGGAAGCCGTATCACAACCAATTGCGCGCGGAGCTGGACCGCCTGCTGGCGCAGCATGGCCGCGTGGTGCTGTGGGACGCGCATTCAATCGCTTCGCACGTGCCGCGCTTCTTTGACGGCAAGCTGCCGGACCTGAACTTTGGCACGGCCGACGGCAAGAGCTGCGATGCCGGCCTGACCGATGCCATCGTGGCCGCTGCGCGCGGGGACGAGCACTACACCATTGCCGTCAACGGCCGCTTCAAGGGCGGCCATATCACGCGCTTTTACGGCGAGCCTGCCAACGGCGTGCATGCGATCCAGCTGGAGATGTGCCAGTCCACCTACATGGACGAGAATGCGCCATACGGCTACCGCGCCGATCTGGCGGCGCAAGTGCAGCCGCCGCTGCGCGCGATGATGCAGGCTGCTGCGGACTGGGGCCGCGCATGAGCAAGTTATTTGCGCGCCACGCGCTGTTGCCGGAAGGCTGGGTGAAAGATGTGCTCATCGAGTGGGACGCGGACGGCAGCATCACGGCGCTCCTGCCGGGCGCTGCGGAGAGCGCGCGTGCCGGCGCCGAGACGGTGGCGTATGCGCTGCCGGGCATGATCAATCTGCACTCGCACAGCTTCCAGCGCGCGCTGGGCGGGCGCACCGAGAAGGCGGGCGACAGCAAGGACAGCTTCTGGACCTGGCGCGACCTGATGTACCGCTTCGCGCGCAACATCACGCCGGACCATATCGAGGCGATTGCCGCGCAGCTGTATAGCGAATGCCTGCGCCACGGCTACACCTCGATGTGCGAATTCCACTACGTGCAGCGCGCGCAGGACGGCGCCATGTATGCGCGGCCGGCGGAAACGGCGGAGCGTGTCATCGCCGCCGCACGGTTGGCCGGAATCGGCATGACCATGCTGCCAGTGTTGTATAGTTATTCCGGCTTTGGCGAAATGGCGCTGAAACCGGAGCAGCAGCGTTTTAAAACCGATGCGCAGGATGTGTTGCGCATCATTGAGGCGCTGGAGCCGCTGCGCGATGCGCAGACTGAAGTGGGCGTGGCGCCGCATTCGCTGCGCGCGGCGTCGGTCGGGCAGATACAGGAAGTGCTGGCGACGCTGCCCAAGGCGCGTCCGGTGCACATCCATATCGCCGAGCAGATGGCGGAAGTGCAGCAGTCGATCAACTGGAGCGGACGCCGTCCGGTGCAGTGGCTGCTGGAGAATGTGGGCGTGGACCCGCGCTGGTGCCTGATTCATGCGACGCATCTGACGGAAGATGAAGTCAGCGGCATCGCCCGTAGCGGTGCGGTGGCGGGCCTGTGTCCGACCACGGAAGCGAATCTGGGCGATGGCCTGTTCCCGCTGGAGAGCTTCCTGGCGCAGGGCGGCGTGTTTGGCATCGGCAGCGACAGCCACGTGTCGCAAAGCGCGGTGGAAGAACTGCGCTGGCTGGAATACGGCCAGCGTTTGCAGCATCAGCGCCGCAATATCGCGGTGTCCGGCACACAGCGTAATGTGGCGGACTTCCTGTGGCAGGGCGCGCTGCGTGGCGGCGCGCAGGCGGCAGGGCGGCCGGTAGGCGCACTGGCGGTGGGACTGCGGGCGGACATCGTGGTACTGGATGACGCTCACCCGAATATGTTTGGGTTGACGCTGGACGAGGTACTCGGCTCCTTTGTCTTCAACGGCAACGACAATCTGGTCAAGGACGTCATGGTCGGCGGCCAGTGGGTAGTGCGCAATCAGCAGCACGTGGCGCAGCAGGCGATTGCTGCGCGCTTCAAGCAGACCTTGGCCGAACTGAGGGAGTTCCGATGACCCAGCTGATCCAGTATGCAAACCTGCGGCCCGCACCGTGGAAGAATGGCGGCGGCAGCACGACGGAAATCACCGTCTTTCCGGCTGGCGCCAGCTTCGATGCCTTCGACTGGCGCATCAGCCTGGCCACGATTGCACAGGATGGCCCGTTCTCTTCGTTTCCCGGCATTGACCGTTCGCTGGCGCTGGTGGCCGGCGACGGTGTGCTGCTGGACTTCGGCGATGAGCGCTTTGTGCTCAGCCCCAGCGAGCCGCTGATCGAGTTCGCGGGCGAGGATGCGGTGCACGCCACCGTCTCCGGCCAGCAGACTACGGATTTCAATGTCATGACGCGGCGCGGCGTGTGCCGTCATCGCCTGGAGCTGCGCGTGGTGCGCGGCACGGAAGCGCTCAAGCGCCGCAGCGGCACCACGCTGCTGTTCCTGGCGGACGGCGAGAGCCTGACGCTGAGCAGCGCGCGCGAACGCATTGCCATGGTGCGCTATGACACGGTCATCATCGAGGCCGAAGAAGACTGGACGCTGGAAGCCCAGCAAGCCACCGTGATGGTGGCCGATATCATCCGTAATTAAGAAAGCGAAGTATGTGGGACGTGTTATTTACCAATGTGCATCTGGCCACCATGGTGGGCGGGTACGGCGAGATTCGTGATGCCGCAATCGCGGTCAAAGACGGCCGCATTGCGTGGCTGGGCGCGCAGGCTGATATGCCGCAAGGCGCGCAGGCCGTCACCGTGCACGATGGCGGCGGCAGCTGGCTGACGCCGGGCCTGATCGACTGCCATACCCACATCGTCCATGCCGGCAACCGCAGCGATGAATTCGAAGCGCGCCTGAACGGTGCGACTTATGAAGACATTGCCCGCGCCGGCGGCGGCATCATGTCGACCGTGCGTGCTACCCGTGCGGCATCGGAAGATGAGCTGCTGCGTCAAAGCCTGCCGCGCGTCTACAGCCTGCTGGCGGAAGGCGTGACCACCATTGAAATCAAGTCCGGCTATGGCCTGACGCAGGAATCGGAGGCGGCCATGCTGCGCGCCGCGCGCCGCATCGGCCGTGAGCTGCCAGTGCGCGTGGCGACCACCTTCCTGGGCGCGCATGCCTTGCCGCCCGAGTTTGCCGGCCGCGCCGACGATTACATCGAAGAAGTCTGCAAGATGATTCCCGCGCTGGCTGCCGAAGGACTGGTGGACGCAGTGGACGTGTTCTGCGAACGCATCGGTTTTTCGTATGAGCAGACGGAGCGCGTATTCCAGGCCGCGCAGGCGCACGGCCTGCCCGTCAAGCTGCATGCGGAGCAGCTGTCCGACCAGCGTGGCGCCGAGCTGACGGCACGCTACCAGGGCTTGTCGGCCGATCACCTGGAGCATCTGAGCGCAGCGGGCATCGCCGCCATGGCGCAAGCCGGCACGGTGGCAGTGCTGCTGCCGGGCGCTTACTACTTCCTGCGCGATACCACGCCGCCGCCAGTGGCCGCGCTGCGTGCGGCCGGCGTGGCCATGGCCGTGGCGACCGACTGCAATCCTGGCACCTCGCCCATGACGTCGCTGCTGCTGGCGATGAATATGGCGTGCACGCTGTGGCGCCTGACGCCGCAGGAAGCGCTGGCCGGCTGCACCGCCTATGCCGCGCGCGCACTGGGCCTGCACGATGAAATCGGCACGCTGGAAGTGGGCAAGCGGGCCGACTTCGCGCTGTGGCGCATCGCGCGCCCGGCGGATCTGTCTTATGCGATTGGCATGAATCCGTGTCGCGGTGTCGTCAACGCAGGCAAATTACGCTCTCCGGCCATGTAAAAATCCCTCGCTTCGTTGTGCTTTCGGTTACATTATCCGGATGCCATTTGAAAGAAGCAGGATATCCATGTTCGTCCCGAATACCGTACGCGCCGCCGTCCTGGCGGCGCTGAGCGTACAGGCGCTGGCCCAGGAGCCGACGCCGCCTGTGCCGCATGCCCCTGAAGTGCCCGTGGTTGCCACCACTCCGCTGCAACCTGCCGCCACGCCAACGCCGGTGGTTGCCGCGCCGGTGGCCGTACCGCGGCCTTTTGCTGACATGGTGCGTGGCGCTGCCCACCTGCCGGGCTTTCTGAGCCTGTACCAGAAAGAGGAAAAAGTCTGGATCGAGCTGCGCCCCGACCAGTTCGACCGCCCCCTGTTCATGTCCGTGAATATGCCGAACGGCATAGGCGAGCGTGGTATCTACGGCAGCCAGATGGGCTTGAGCCAGGTGGTGGTGTTCCACCGCATCGGCAACCTGGTGCAGATGATCGCCAAGAACGTGGAATTTGGCGCCAAGGGCGGCACGCCGCAAGCGATGGCGGTGCAGCAGGCCTATTCGGACAGCCTGCTGGCGATTGCGCCCGTGGCCAGCGGTCCGAATCCGCAGAACAAGGGCATCCTGGTGGAAGCCAACATCCTGCTGCTTGGCGATATCCCGTCGATGACGACGCGGCTGGAAGCCGCCTTCCGCATGCCGTATGCCATGGATGCACGCAACAGCAGCTTCCTGACCATCCGCGCGGATGAGGCGATGACGGGCTTCCAGGTCAATGCCCACTTCTTTGTGCCGCGCATCGCCGCCGCACCCGCTGTGGTGGCGCCAAACATGGCCGCTGCGGTTCCGCATGCACCGTCCACGCTGCCGGACCCGCGCAGCATGTTCCTCGGTTTCTACTACAGCTTCATGCCGCTGCCGGCGCAAGCCATGCATAGCCGCCGCGCGGATGACCGTATCGGCCACTTCGTCAGCACCAGCCAGGATTATTCGGATGACGTGACGCCCACCACCGCCGTGCATCTGGTCGAACGCTGGCGGCTGGAGAAGCAGGATCCGGCAGCGCCGCTGTCCGAACCCAGGCAGCCTATCGTGTACTGGATCGACGCCAACGTGCCGGAGAAATACCGTGAAGCGGTGCGGCAGGGCGCATTGGCATGGAATGCCGCATTTGAACGCATCGGTTTCAAGAACGCCATCGTGGTCAAGCAGCAGACCGAGGCCGACCGCTTCGACACCATGGATGCGCGCCATGCGTCGATCCGCTGGTTTGTCGGCACCGATGTGAGCTTTGCCATCGGCCCGAGCCAGGTCGATCCGCGCAGCGGCGAAATTCTGGATGCGGACATCGCCATCTCCGATATCTTCGCACGCGGTGCGCGCCGCCTGATTGGCGAAGATGCGCTCCAGCTGCTGCCGCAGCAGTCCGCCGCTGCGCGCTGCGACTACCTGCAGGAATCGGCCGCCGAGATGGGCTTTGCCATGGACCTGCTGGAAGCGCGCGGCGAACTGGAAATGGGCAGTCCGGAAGCGGATGCGGTGGCGCAGGCGTACGTGAAGTCGGTCGTCATGCACGAAGTGGGACACACGCTGGGGCTGCGGCATAACTTCCGCTCATCGACCGTCTATTCGCTCAAGGAATTGCAGGACCCAGAGTTCACCAAAAAGAATGGCCTGGCGGGATCGGTGATGGACTACACGCCGTTCAACCTGTCGCTCAAAGGCGAGAAACAGGGCGAGTATGTGCCGTCCACACTGGGGCCTTACGATTACTGGGCGATTGAATATGCCTACAAGCCTGTCGATGCGGCGCGCGAGAAAGAGGAGCTGGCGAAGATCGCCGGCCGTTCGAATGAGCCGCAGCTGGCGTTTGGCACCGACCAGGATGCGAATGGCTTCAACCTGGACCCCGACGTCAATGTGTTTGACCTGGGTAGCGATCCGCTGGCTTACTTCCAGCGTCGCCTGACGATTTCGCGCGAATTGTGGGACCGCATTCAGAACCGCACCTTGAAGCCGGGCGAAAGCTATGAAGTGCTGCGCCGCAGTTTCGATTATGGCTTCCAGCAGTTTGCGCGCACCATGCCGGTGGTGGTCAAGTATGTCGGCGGTGTGACCTATCTGCGCGACCATGCCGGCACCGGCCGCGCCACCTTTACGCCGGTGCCGCTGCCGCGCCAGCGCGCCGCATTGCAGATGGTGACGGACAGCCTGTTCAAGGCGGACAGTTTCACATTCTCGCCGGCGATCATCAGCCGTCTGGGCGTGGATCACTTCAGTGAGCGTCCGGGGCGGCCGGATGTGTCGGTGGGCGGCCGCGTGCTGTTGCTGCAGTCGGCGGTACTGGACCAGCTGATGTCGGATGGCGTTGCCGTGCGCCTGCTGGATTCGCAGGAGAAGCTGGATAACCGCAAGGAGGCGCTGAGTCTCGATGAGCTGTATCTGACGTTGCAGAATGCGGTGTGGAGCGAGCTCAAATCCGGCAAGGATATCAGCGGCATGCGGCGTAACCTGCAGCGCGAACATCTGAAACGTGTGGTGGCGGCCTTGTTGCGCGTATCGGCGGGAACGCCAGCCGATGTGCGTAGCCTGCAGCGCCAGAACGCCGTGCAGTTGCAGCGCGAGCTGCGCGTGGCGATGGCACGGCCGGTCAGCCGCGAGGCCAAGGCGCATCTGTCGGAAAGCTACGAAACGCTGGGGCAGGCGTTGAAGGCCTCCATGCTGCGCGCGGGTGCCTGAGATGGTGCGGCGATGGTGGCTGGCCGCGCTGCTGTGCGCGGCCACGGTGGCGCATGCGGCGGGCGATACGCTGCATGTGGGCTCGAAGCGTTTTACGGAGTCGTACATCCTCGGTGAGCTGCTGACGCAAACGGCGGCGCCGCATGCGAAGGCCGAGCATTTGCAGGGGCTGGGCAATACGGCGATCGTGCTGGCGGCCTTGCAGGCGGGGCGGATCGACGTCTATCCCGAGTACCTGGGCACGATCGATCTGGAGATCCTCAAGCATCAGCAGCCGGCCTCACTGGAGCAGATGCGCAAGGAGCTGGCGGCGATGGGGCTGGGCGTGGCGGTGCCGCTGGGCTTCAACAATACCTATGCGCTGGCGATGCGTGCGGATGGCTTGCACAAGCTCAGCGAGCTGGCGGCGCAGCCGTCCTTGCGCTTTGGCTTGTCGCACGAGTTTATCGGCCGCGCCGATGGCTGGCCCGGACTGGCGGTGCGCTATGGCCTGAAGCAGCGGCCGGAAGGGCTGGACCACGGCATCGCCTACGAGGCTTTGCAGCAGAAGCAGGTCGATGTCATCGATATCTATTCGACCGATGCGAAGATCAAACAGTACGGCTTGCGCGTGCTGGACGATGACCGTGGCTACTTCCCGCGCTACGATGCGGTGCTGCTGTACCGGCTCGACGCGGCGCAGCGCTTCCCGCAGGCGTGGCAGGCGATCAGCCGGCTGGAAGGGCGCATCAGCGCGGCCGACATGATCGCGATGAATGCGGCCGCTGAAATTGACGGGCAAGGCTTCAGCCGCATTGCCGGCGACTGGCTGGCGCGGCATGGACAGGGCACCGCCGTTGGCGCCGCAGCGCCTGCGGTGCGCGATGGCTTGTTCGGCAAACTGTTCGACCAAAACCTTGGCCGCCTCACGCGCCAGCATATCGCACTGGTGCTGATGGCGGTGGCGCTGGCCTGCGTTGTGGGCGTGCCTTTGGGCGTGCTGGCGGCGACGCGGCCCCGTTTGCGGCAAGTGGTACTGGGCTTGACTGGCGTGCTGCAAACCGTGCCCTCACTGGCCTTGCTGGCGTTGCTGATTCCCCTGCTTGGCATGATAGGCACCGCGCCGGCGCTGGTGGCGCTGGTGGTGTACGCCTTGCTGCCCATCGTGCGCAATACCTGCACCGGTCTGCTGCAAGTGCCGGCCGGCCTCAAACTGGCAGCGCAGGCGCTCGGGCTGCGCCGCTGGCAGCGCTTGTGGCATGTGGATCTGCCGTTGGCGCTGCCGGTCATACTGGCGGGCGTCAAAACGGCGGCGGTGATGAGCGTGGGGACGGCGACGATTGCCGCGTTTATCGGCGCCGGCGGCTATGGTGAACGCATCACCATCGGCCTGGCGCTTAATGATAACGATATGCTGCTGGCGGGGGCGATTCCGGCGGCGCTGCTGGCGCTGGTCACGCAAGGCTTGTTTGAACTGCTGGAGCGCACAGTGACTAACCGACATCGGCTTTCTGTAAAGTCGCCGTAATGATTTGTAAGGCGTGCGTCGTGTTTGCACCGGGGACGATATAGTGAGGGTGTTGATTCAATCTCCCTCCCCCTGACAAAGGGTTCTCCCATCCGGCGCAAACCGGATGGGTTTTTTTACGCCTGCGCCGACAGCCGCGCCAGCGCGTCGCCGGTAACGCGGCAGATGCGCCAGTCCGGCATCACGGTCGCGCCCATGTTCTCGTAGAACGTGATGGCGTTGGCGTTCCAGTCCAGTACCGACCATTCAAAGCGGCCGCAGTCGCGGTCGGTCGCCAGCTGCGCCAGCGCCACCAGCATCTGCTTGCCATAACCCTTGCCACGGTGCGCCTGCTGCACGTACAGGTCTTCCAGGTACAGGCCCTTCTTGCACAGGAAGGTCGAGAAGTTGTGGAAGAACAGCGCGAAGGTCACCACCTCGCCGCCCGTTTCGCCCACCAGCGCTTCGCACACCGGCTTGTCGCAGAACAGGCTGTCGTGCAGCGCGGCTTCGTTGGCGACCACCATGTGCTCCAGCTTTTCAAACACGGCCAGCTCGAAAATCATGCCAAAGATGGCAGGGACGTCGGCTGGCGTGGCCGGGCGGATGGTCAGTTCGGAAGTACTCATCAGTTTTTTGCAGTAGTAGAAGAAGGTGGTTTCAAAGCCCAGGCCACGCTGGACAAGCATAACACCATGCCCAGCCATTCCATCGGGCCGGGACGGTAGTGTTCCAGCTGGATCGACAGCAGCACCGAGATCACCGGCGTCACCACGCCGATGTACACGGCCTTGTCGGAACCGATGCGGTGGATCAGCGTGAAGTAGGCGGCAAACGCAATCACGGAGCCCAGCAGCGACAGGTACAGCAAGCCGCCCCAGTATTTCGCGGTGGTGGGCATGACGAACGACTGGCCGCTGACCAGCACGAACAGGGCCACCAGCAGCGTGCCCCACATCATCGACCAGGCCATGGTGAGCAGCACATTGTCGCATTGCTGGCGCACCTTGACGACCATGATATTGCCCACCGAGCTCGCGATGGTGGCGCATAGCGCCAGCACCAGTCCCAGCAGGAAATGGCCGTTGCCACCGTTTAAAATTTCATTCCATGCGCCATGGATCGAGCGGTAAAACAGCAAGGTCACGCCGCAGATCGCCACGCCGCCCGCCGCCCAGGTGCGCCAGCTCAGCGCCATGCCGTAGGCGATGCGGTTGAGTATCGGGTTCCAGAACACCATCAAGGCAAACAGCACCGCCACCAGGCCGGACACCAGATACTGTTCGGAGCTGTAGGTGCAGATGTAGCTGACGGCAAAAGTGGCGCAGCCTTGCAGCATCAGCCAGCGTTGCGCGCGCCAGGGCAGCAGCAGGCGATGGCCGCGCGCCGCACACCATGTGAACAGCACGGCCGATGCCAGCGCGAAGCGGTATACCACGGAAACCGCTGGCGGCACTTCACCCAGTTGTAGCGTAATGGCGAAAAAAGTAGAGCCCCAGATCAAACAGGCGATGATGAATAGCAGTGGAGAGGACATCAAACCAGTATAGCTGGAGCGGCGATATCTTGCCTAGCGGCGAGCTTTTTGTTGCGACGCAACAGCTCGGGGATTAAGTTGTATCAGACGTGTAAATTCAGCGGTGCAGGCCGAAAGACCAAGTATAGTGAAATGACATTTCACTATCTTTCTTCGCCAGGAGAGCGCTATGAGTACCGCGCTGCAAATCAAAGTTGTCACGCTGCTGGGCTATGTGGCCCTGAGCACCGCATTGGTGCTGATGCTGGCGGACGACGAGGTGCAGGGCGCGGCGCAGGCGCTATTTGCCCACGCCTTCTTCCGCTAACGGCTTTCAATACGCCAGGTGCAGGCGGCGGTACAGGAAGCTCAGCACAAACAGCGGCCCGATCAGCAGGAAGCGCAGGTCGTCAAAGAACGAGGGCTTCTTGCCTTCGATCTTGTGGCCGATGAACTGGCCTATCCAGGCCAGCACAAAGACAGCAATCGATAGCGGCAGCACGGTGGATTGCGGCAGCGCAGCCAGGATGGCCAGCATCGCGGCTGCCATCAGCAGCATGCCGACGGCGAACGGCCTGGACAGGCGGAAGTAGTACACCATCGAGGCGGCGGCAAACGCCAGCGCCACCAGCGGATGCAGCGACCATAGCAGGCCGAGCAGCGTGAACACGATGACGGGCACGCAGATAAAGTGGATCACTTCGTTGGTCGGGTTGAGGTGGCTTTCGCTGTACTGGGCCAGCAGTGTGTCGATGGTGCGGTGTTCCGGCATGGTTGTCTCCTGCAAGTTATTGTTGTTGGCTGCTCAAGGATTCTACACCTGTAGAATACGCGCATGAGTGATGAATTGCGCAAGCGTTGTTTCGATCCGGTGGTGAACCCGCATACCCGTCTGCTGGTGCTGGGCAGCCTGCCGGGCGAGAAGTCATTAGCGGAAGGGCGCTATTACGCCCATAAGCAGAATGCGTTCTGGTATCTGATGTCGCAGGTGATCGGCGTCGATCTGGTGCCGCTGGAGTACCCGGCGCGGCTGGCGACCCTGCTCGCGCATGGTGTCGGCCTGTGGGACGTAATTGCCGAGGCCCGCCGTGATGGCAGCCTGGACAGCAATATCAAGCAGCACCGAGGCAATGATCTGCCTGGCTTGATTCAATCGCTGCCTGCACTGACCACCATCGGCTTCAATGGCCGCACGGCCGCCAAAGTCGGACGCAAACAGATCGCCACGCTGGCGGACCAGTTGAATCTGATTGAGCTGCCCTCCTCAAGTCCGGCCTACACCATGGCGCTCGCGCAGAAGCGCGAGGCCTGGCTGGCGTTACGCGCCAGCCGCTGAGGCATTGCCGGCCCAGACCGGCGGCGTGTGGCCTGTCCATGGCTGCGCGCGTTCGAGTTGTCCCGCCAGGCGGAACAGCATGTCTTCACGGCCGAAGCCGGCAATGAATTGGACGCCGATCGGCAAGCCTTCGGCGCAGCGCCCCAGCGGCACCGACATCGCCGGCACGCCGGCCACGTTGGCTGCGGGCGTGTATGGCGAGTGGCGGAAGACGCGTGCGGTCCATTCCAGTCCATCCATGTGCGCCGAACCGTTGGCGTAGTCGCCGATGGCCAGCGGTAGCGCGGGCAGGGTTGGCGTCAGCAGCAGGTCGTAGTCGCTGAAATAGCCGCCGAGGCTGCGCGTGACGCGGTTGCGGATGGCGAGCGCGTCGGCAAAGGCAGGTGCGCTGGCGCGGCGGCCGTAGGCATAGCAGGCCAGCGTGGCTGCCTCCAGCGTCGACAGGTCGGCCTTGCGGCCGGTGGCGGCGCACAGGCCGTCGATCCAGCCCACCAGATTGGCGCACCAGACCTGGGCGTTGGCATGGACAAATTCTTCCCACGCTACCCCGAGCGCTGGCTGCACCAGCGCGACCTCGTGTCCCAGGCTGGCGCACAGCCTGGCGGCATCCATGGCGGCTTGTTCAATGCCGGCCTGCGGTTGCTGGCCGCTCCATGCTTCCAGCATGACGCCGATGCGCAGCTTGCCCGGTTCGCGCGCCACCTCCAGCAGGTAAGGACTGGCGGGCGGTGCGGTGTAGTAAGGCTCGCCGACGTCGTGCTGCAGGATGGCGTCCAGCAGCGCGGCGCTGTCGCGCACGCTGCGGCTGAGACCCAGCTGCACGCCGAAGCCGTTGAACACTTCATCCATGCTCGGGCCGTTGGAGACGCGGCCGCGCGTCGGCTTGAGGCCGAACAGGCCGCAGCTGGCCGCCGGCACGCGGATGGAACCAGCGGCATCGGTGGCGTGCGCCAGCGGAACGATGCCGGCGGCGACCGCGGCTGCCGCGCCACCGCTGGAGCCGCCCGCGCTCAGGCGCAGATCCCAGGGGTTGCGCGTGGGGCCGTTGAACACGGATTCGGTGGTGGTGCTGAACGCCATTTCCGGTGAGCTGGTACGGCCGATGGTGACCAGCCCGGCCTGGCGGAAGTGGCGCATGAGGTTGCTGTCAGCGGCGGCGACATTGCCTTCGGCGAGGCGGCTGCCCAGTTCCAGGCGCTGCCCCGCCATGCTGATGGCGACGTCCTTGATGAGGAAGGGCACGCCGGCAAACGGGGCGCTGCTGCGTTGCAGGTCCGCTGCCGGCGCGGGCCATTGCTCGATCACGGCATTGATGCTGCCATTGACGGCAGCCATGGCGGCGCTGGCTGTTTGCGCCAGTTCTGCCGCAGTGACTTCGCCGGCGGCAACCAGCGCGGCCAGGCCGAGGGCGTCATGCTGTACGTATTCTGAGAGTTTCATGGGGCTGCTCCTGAAAATTAGAATGATACCGGTAGGTATCATTTGCCGGTGGTATACTGATACCGGTCGGTATCAATGTCAAGGAGAAGAAATGAAAGCGCCATTGCGTCAGCGGCTGTTCGATGCGGCGGCCAGCCTGTTTTATGAAGAGGGGATACGCGGCGTCGGCGTGGATGCGATTGCGCGCGCGGCGCAGACCACCAAGATGGCGCTGTACCGCCACTTCGCATCCAAGGACGCGCTGATTACCGCGTGGCTGGAACATCTGGTGGCGCAGTACACGGCGGCGTTCGATGCGCTGGAGCAGCGCTACCCGAGCGCGCCGGACAAGCAGATCATGGGCTTTGCCCAGTTTATTGCGGACGACCTGGCGCGCGCCTCGCACCGTGGCTGCCCGTTTATCAACTCGATCGCCGAGCTGCCGGACGCCAGCCACCCGGCCCGCATCGTGATCGCTGCGCACAAGGCCCGCCAGCTGGTCCGCATGGAGCGGCTGTGCGCGCAGGCCGGCCTGCCACATCCCGCTGCGGCGGCGCTGCATCTGAGCTGCGTGCTGGAAGGTGCGCAAATCATGGCGCAGAACGGCGCCGAACCCCATATCGGTCCCAAGCTGCTGGCCATGGTGCGCGCCATCCTCAAGGGCTAGGGCGGTCTACTCCGCGACCACCACGCGCACGGTGGATTCCAGATAGTCCTTGAAGCCCATGTTGAGGTAGAGCTGGTGGGCGCTGTGGTTGGCGCGCATGACATGCAGGAAGGAGCGGTCGCCGCGCTGCCGGTGTTGCAGCAGCAGCCTGGTGATGAGCTTTTTTGCCAGCCCCCGGCCCTGGTAATCGGGGTGGGTGCAGACGCCGCTGATTTCGCACAGGCCGGGTGCGCGCAGGCGCTCGCCGGACATGGCCATCAGGCGTTCACCGTCAAAATAGCCGTAGTAGTCGCCCAGTTCGATGGTGCGGATGCCGAACGGACCGGGCTTGCACAACGCCGCCAGTTCCAGCGCCGCCGCCGCGTGCTGCGCACCCAGCGGACGTGCATCGGGCGCGGGATCGCTGGCGGGCAGCGGGCCGTCCCACAGCATGCGGAACATGGTGCTTTCGACGGCGATGCGCCAGCCCGGCGGCGCGGCGCCAGTCCAGCCGTCGCAGTAGAACTGTTCGCCCGCAGCGCACCACGGCGCCAGCGCGGCAAAGTCCGGCCGGGACGGATCGGCAAAGGCGATGATGGGAGAGAAGCCCTGCGTGTAGCGCCGGATCTGCGCCGTGCCGTTGGAGTATTGCCGGTGCGGGCCATTCAGCGCGTGCCAGAAAATATGGTCCAGCAGGGGAATTGGTTCCATGCGATGTGCCTGAGTGTTATGCTTGTTTGTCTAAAACAGTTTCTGATGGGGTCACGATCGCAGTGTAGCTAAAAAACGGGGGATAAGTGGATACTCAAAAAATCGCCATCATCGGCCTGGGCCGGATTGGGGCGGCATTCTTGCGCAATATGCTGGCCCGCAGTGGGCGTGGTGTGGAACTGGTGGGCGTGGCGGAAACCGGCGACACGCCGGGCCGCCAGGAGGCGGTCACCGCCGGCCTGCATATCGCCACGCTGGACGAGATACTGGCCATGGGCAGCGGCGTGGATATTCTGTTCGACCTGACCGGCATCGCCGCCGTGCGGCGCGAGATCCGCGAAAAGCTGATGGCGCAAGCCAACCATCACACCGTGGTGGCCTCGGAAACCATCGCCCGCCTGATCTGGTCCATGACCACGGACGATGACCTGCCCGTGATTGCCGGCCGCAACACCGGCTACTGACCTCCCTGCAGAAAAAACGCCGCCCGCAGCGACTTGCTGCGGGCGGCGTTTTTATTGGCCGGCGGCGTGTTACGGCCCGATGGCGAGGAAGGTGACGGTGCCGTCGTCGGTAATCGCGCTCAGGACCCAGCCTTCGCCTGACAGCACCATCTGGCGCGGCAGCAGCAGCTTGCCGGTGGTGCTGAGCTTGTACTGCTGCAGGATTTTGCTGCCGGCGCTGTCGTACATATAGATGTCGCTGTTGCCGCTGCGGGTGGCGCCGCCGCAGAAGATGCGGCCATCGATCGACACCTTGATGTTGTTCGGCGCGGCATCGCCGATCGCCATGTAGCCGAGAATCCCGAGGTCGCTGGTATTCATGATGGCGCAGGACTTCGGCGCCGAGGCGGCGCTGTAGATGCGCGTGGCGTCGGCGCTGATCGCCACATCCTGGCCCTGGGTGCCCGGGCTGGCATGGCTGGCGGCGTTGACCTTGGCGGCAAACAGCGTGCCGCCGCCAAAGGTGGCGTAGTCGAGGTTGACGCTGGTGTGCTTGATGCTGCTGGTTTCGCTTTGCTGCACCAGGCGCTTTCCGTCGGCGCTGATGGCCATGACGCCGCCGCCGCTGAGCGGCAGGTCGTTGAGCCGCTTGGTGTCCAGCGTCAGGTAGACCTGGCCATCGCTGAGCAGCAGCAGTTCGACGCCGTTGGGGCGGATCAGCCTGATGCGGGTGTTGCTGGTGCCGGCCACTGCCAGCGGCAGCTGGGCGCTGATGCTGCGCGCGGCCAGGTTGACGATGGTGACGCGGCTGTTGTTGATGTCCACCACGTACAGCGAATCGCCATTGGGCGTCACGGCCATGTCGCCCAGGCTGGACGAGAAGCCGGTCAGCGTGCCTTCCTTGCGTCCCGTGTACACATTGTAGATGTCGATGTAGGCGCCGCCGTTGTGTGCGTACACATACGGGCGCAGCGGATCGGCGACCAGGTTGGTGTAGGGCAGGGCCGCAGTGGTGGTGGCGGCCGGCTTGGCCGCGCCGCGCCACAGGGACACGCGGATCCGTTCCAGCGCGGTCACGTCATTGTCCGACGCGGTGACCGTGATGGTGGCCGTGTTGAGGCTGTCGTCGGTGAGCTGGCTTGGATCGGCGGTCAGGGTCAGCTTGTTGCCGCTGACGGCTACCACCAGCCACGACTGGTCGCTGGTGGCGCTCATGCCGCCAAAGCTGCCGTAGTTGTCGGCGACGGTGATGGTGCGGGTCAGGCGGCTCCAGCCCGGTACGCTAATGAGCGGCACCGCAACTTCCGACGGCAGCAGCTTGTGGGCGTCCTTGTTAATCGAGAACAGCAGTTGCGTGGTGACGCTGTCGCCATTGACCTTGCCGGTGGCGGTGACCATCGCGGAGTTGGCGCCCAGGCCGGTGTTGGCCGGCAAGGCCTTGAAGGTCAGCGTGGTGCCGGCCTGGTTGACGCTGCCGCCGGTAACGTTGGCGCCCAGCCAGCTGGGCAGGGTATCGAGCTGCCATGGCCAGCTGTTGGTGCTGGTGTTGAGGTTGAGCGTGAGCGACTGGCTGCTGCTGAAGTCGCGGCCATACGGGCCGCCAAACGCCATGCTGGCGACCGAGGTCTGCAGCTTGGCCGGCGTCAGGTTGAGCGTGACCGGCAAGGTGCGCGCGGTCTGGTTGCTGGCGGTGAGCGTCACGGCGCCGCTATAGCTTCCGCTGATCAGCTTGCCGACGGTCGGATCGACGCTCAGGATGGTGGTGGCCGGGGTGGCGCCGCTGGTTGGCGATACCGCGAGCCAGGCCGCATTGCTGGCGGCGGTGAAGCCGGTGCTGATCTTGTTGTCGGTGTCCAGGCTGATGATCTGGCTCGGCACCGGCGCGCCATTGACGGCATTGAAGGTGACGCTGGACGACCCGAGCACCAGGCCCGGCGGCAGCACGGTCAGGGCGACCGGCAGCACGACATTCTGGGTATCGCTGGCAATCCTCAGCGTGCTGCTGTAGTCGCCTTGCGCGAGGCCGCTGGCGTCATAGCTGACGGTCAGGCTGCCGTCGCCGTTGCCGCTGGTGGCGCTGAGCTTGAGCCAGCTGGCGCCGCCGTTGCTGGCGGTCCAGCTGCGGCCGCCGCTGGTGATGGCCACGGTCACGCTGGCAGGCGCGGCGCCGCCGGACTGCACGCTGGCGGTCAGCGGCATGGCCGGCACGGCCGTCAGGGTGGTCTGGCCGGCAGGCACTACGGTGATGTCATACGGCAGCGACATGGGCGAGCCGGGGAACTGGCTGGCGCAGGCGTTGTCGCGGCACAGCTTGACGCTGAAGCTGCCTTTGTAATTGCCGGCCGCCAGCGTGGGCGCGGTTTGCAGCGTGGCGTGGTACTGGGTATCGCTGTCGCGCACCACTTGCGCACTCGGCAGGATGACGCCGGTGGTGTCGGTCAGCAGGGCAAAGATGGCGGTGGCGTTGCTGAAATCGCCGGGACGGACCACGGCGGCGGCGACGCTCAGGGTCTGCGAGGTGCCGGCGGTCACGCTGGCAGTGACGGTGGCGGGGGTAAAGTTCAGGGCTGGACTGGTGACGGGAGGCGTGGTGTTACCGCCGCCACCACCACCCCCGCCGCCACCGCCACAGGCGGACAAGACGGCGGCAAGACAGGTGGCGATAAACAGGGGGACGGCGGCGTAAGCGGGCCTGAGTCTCAGCATGACGGAATCCTTGTGGTAGGTGCAGCTTAATTTACTTGCAATTGTTGCGTGAACGCAACTAAGTGTCAAGTAAATGTACCGTTTTATACGGTACTGACTGCTCCAGCATACCACCGGTGTCCGCTTATTTTGCCCTGAGCTGTGCCTCATAGGCGCGCAGGCGGTCCAGTTTGCCTGCATACAGGTCGTGGGCGCCGCGCGTGGTGCTGTTTTCCATGGCCAGCGCCATATGGCTGTCGGCGGCGCGCAGGTTGCCGAGCTGATAATTGGCGACCGCCAGCCAGAAGTGGAATTCATGGTAGTCCGGCACGCGTTCCAGTTCACGTTCGAACATATTCCGGGCCCGCGTGTAATCGCCCAGCTTCATGGCCTCCTGGCCTTGCTGGAAGAAGTAGAACGGCGGGTAGGGTTCGAGCTGGGCCAGGCGGGTGCGCAGCGTGGCCGCCTCATCGAGTTTGTGCTGGCTTTCCAGCGTCTGTGCCAGGTTGGCCAGGTAAATCGTGTTATTGGGCGCCTGGTCATGGGCGTAGCGCAGCGTCTGCTCGGCGGCGTCCGGATTGCCGTGGTGCTGGTAGATCACGCCCAGCGTGTTGTAGGCGTTGAGGAACAAGGGATCGACCTCGGCCGCTTTGCGCGCCGACCAGTAGGCGTCATCGATGTGGCCGATCGACAGCAGCTCGGCGGCGCGGTTGTTGAGAAACATCGCCACGATGGTGGTTTCGCTGAGCGTTCTGGCGGTGTCGCGCGCTTTCGGCGGCACCGGGATGAAGTCCACCGTCAGCGCCGTGGCGGTGTCCATATTGTAGGTCATGTAGGGATTGCGCTCGCTGCGCGCGCGGCCCAGCGACAGGTTGACGTGGTTGCTGGCAAAGTACAGGTTGCCGGCACGGCTCCACACCTCGTCCACCTCGATCTGCTGGAATTGCACCGGCAGGTTGAGTTCGCGCGCCAGCGCGGCGGTCATGATGGCCAGCGACAGGCAGTTGCCGGCGCGCGCCTCAAAGGTCTGGGCGGCGTTGCGGGTGACGGCGGAATCGTATTCGAGCTGGAGCTTGTCGCGGCGGTAGAGCGCGTCAAACAGCATGCGGCGCGTGTCCTTGCCCGGCGAGTTATTGCCTATCTCGCGCTGCAGATAGGCGTGCATGGCCGGGCTCAGCGCAAAGACGCTGCTGGTGTCTACCGGCGCCGATGGCGGCTGGAATAGCTGGTCGTGGAATAGCTGCTGCACCGGCGCGACGGGCGCGACACGTTCACTGGCGCAGCCGCACAGCAGGGCGGCGGCGCACACTAGCATGGCCCATGATTTCATGACAGGTCTCCCTTTGCTGCGGAGCACAAGGCCGGCGCCGCACCAGGCAGCGGAATCTGCGTTCCGCGTTCAGGAAAGTATCCTCGGCTCGCGGGTGACTGTCAAACAGGAAATCGCTTTCAGGCCAGCGGGTCGGCAGAGATGGCAACCTGGGTCAGGCCCAGGCTGGCCAGGGCGTCGGCCAGGTCGTCCAGCGCCGCTTCCAGGTCGGCGCCCGGATCGTGCGGCTTGCCGGCAGTGACCAGCACGGCGCCACCGTGCGACAGCTGGACATGCAGCTGCGGCTCGTCGTCATCGTCCGACGGTGCGATGACGGCTTGCACCGTGGCCGGATCGTGCGCGGCCAGCGCCTGGTTCAGCGTCGACAGCAGGCCCAGCATGTCGTACTCGGACTGGCCCTGGGCGCGCGCGCCAAAGAACAGGTCCTGGTAGAGGAAATTCAGGGTCAGCGCCGGGTCGGCGCCGCGTGCGCGGCCCAGGCAGCGCGCCACCAGCGGCGCATGCTCCTCGGTCCATTTCTGATAACGCTCGGCGCGCTTGGCAAAGTAGGCGTCGGCGGCTTTTTCGCCGGACGGCACCTGATAGAAGACGTCATCGGCGCGCTTGAGCGCAAAGCCGAGCAGGAAGCGCAGTTCGACCGCGCTGTCGTCGGCGCCAAAGCTGGTGGCGGACCAGCCGTGCTGCAGGCTGCGTTCCAGCGCCGGCGCGGCGGCGATTTTCTTTTCGGTCAGCGAGTGGGCCGCTTCGCGCACCATGGCGTGCAGCTGGCCGTAGGTGATGCGTTCGATCTCGCCGAGGTCGTAGGCGTGGCTGACCAGCACCACCTTGGCTTTGCCGCTTTCCAGGCCGGCGCTGGTGAGGCTGTCCAGCAGCGCGTCGTAGGCGTCGCCGTCCTGGAAGTCGGCGGCCGGATCGAGGCCGCCCTGGCTGTGCACGAACACGGGAATCGCAAACGCATCGATTTCCAGGTCGGGCGCGTTGTCGCGGCGCAGGATCAGGTTGGCCGCGCCTTCTTCAATCGCGGTGCGCAGGTAGCGGTAGGCGTCCAGCGCCTCCTCGCGCGCCAGTTCGATGGCGCCGTACAGCACTTCATCCTTGCCCTGCGACAGCAGGCGGCGCAGCAGGCGCTGGAACTCCAGGTGTTTCTGGCTCAGTTCTTCGCGCGTACTGGCGGCCACGATGTCGGCGCCGGCCGATTCGTCGGCCAGGTCCAGCGCCAGCGCGCACAGTTCGGCGGTTTGTTGTTCGTCTTTGGCTTCAGGCGTGTTGGCGGCTTTGCGCGGGGCCGGGGCGGCGCCAGGACGCTTATTATTTTTGGACATTTATCGTTCGGTGTGGAAGGTTTCGTTCAGCTCGTCGAGCAGGTCGGCCGTTTCGTCCTCGGACAGGCCGAGGTGGCGGCAGGCCGCTTCGCCGCCCTTGTCCCATTCGTAGGACATGGTGCGGCCGTGCAGGCGCTGGATGCCTTTTTCCGCCAGCAGCGACAGCGCCACCAGCGAGCGGATGGCGTCGTCGGTGGACGGGTCGTCCAGCACGCGGTAGTCGTGGTGCAGCAGGATGGCCCAGGAGACGTCCGGCGACAGGCCCCAGTTGCGCGCCAGCAGGCAACCGATGGCCGCGTGGTTGGTGCTGTAGCGCGCATCTTCAATTGCGGTGAAAACGCCGCTGGCGTCGTTGCAGGCCTGGTCGTAGGTGTCGGCGTAGTCCTCGAAGCGGTTCATCAGCAGCGGCACGCCGATGTCGCAGAACAGGCCAAAGGTGTGGGCGATGTCGGGCGGGGCGATGCGCAGCTTGCGCGAGGTGAACACCAGCGCCTGCGCGCGGCGCGCGGAGATTTCCCAGAAGGCGTTGAGGTCGGCCTCCTTGCCTTCGATGGCCTGGCGCGCGAGCAGCCCGGTCAGCAGTGCCGCGCACTGGTTGATGCCGAGGAAGTTGATCGCCTGTTCCACCGACTTGGCCTTGCGCGCGGCGCCAAAGAACGGCGAATTGGCCAGCTTGAGCAGGGCGCCGGACATGCCGACGTCGTTGGCGATGATGCGGGCGATACTGCGCGGCGACGGGTCGTCCTTGCCGAGCTCGCGCTGCAGGTCGACGAGCAGGCTGGGCCGTGGCGGAATACGGATGGAGCGCATCAGCGCGTCTTCCACCGCGTTTTCTGTAGGCAAAGCTGGGGCAGCAACTGTCGTCATTGTGTTATTCAAGGGTAAAGGCGGCTCATGGCCTGCGCAACATGCGCAATCTTACCCTCGATTATCGCCGCAAGCAGGCACGGTTTGCGTGAATTTGTCGTGATTTTCTATGCACCGCACCATATTTTGTCGCGTATTGCGTGGAATCGATAACCATTTGGCACGACTTTTGTAATCGTGTGGTCCAGATTGGCATTTAGAATAGATGCATGATTACCACTCTGGCAGACATCGATTTCAGCGCGCCGGCCCAGCTCGTGGCGCCGCAACTCATCGGGGTGACGCTGCTGGTCAACGGCGTCGGCGGCCGGATTGTGGAGGTGGAAGCGTATGACGGCACGGAGCCGGCGTCGCACTGCTATATCGGCCTGACGCCGCGCAATTTTGCCATGTTCGGACCGCCCGCGCGCAGCTATGTGTACCGCTCGCACGGGCTGCACTGGTGCTTGAATTTTGTCTGCCGCGAGCCGGGCCATGGCGCTGGCGTGCTGATCCGCGCGCTGGAACCGCTGACCGGCCTCGACACCATGCGCGCACGGCGCGGCCTGGACGACGAGCGGCTGCAGTGCGCCGGGCCGGGACGGCTGTGCCAGGCGCTGGACGTGACGCGCGCGTTCAACGACCTGCCACTCAGCGCGCCGCCGTTCACGCTGGTCGCGCGCGACCCGGTCCAGCCGCCGCAGGTGCTAGCCGGGCCGCGGATTGGCATTTCCAAGGCGGTGGAGCTGCCGTGGCGTTTCGTGGAAGCCGGTTCGCGTTTTTTGAGCAAGCCCATGCGGGGTGGGCTCGATCTGGAACACGGCAACCGCCGTTGACAGCTGCACGGCCTGGTCCTGCAGGCTGGCGGCCGCAGCGGCGGCCTGTTCCACCAGCGCGGCGTTCTGCTGCGTCACATCATCCATTTGCCCCACCGCCTGGTTCACTTCGGTGATGCCCTGCGCCTGCTCGGCGCTGGCGGCGCTGATGCGGGCGATGATGTCGTTGACCTGCTGCACGGCGGCGACGATGCCCTGCATGCGCGCGCCGGCCTGCTGCACCGAGGCGCTGCCGCTGTCGATGGTGGCCACCGAGGCGGCAATCAGGGCCTTGATTTCCTTGGCGGCGGCGGCCGAGCGCTGCGCCAGCGTGCGGACCTCGGAGGCCACCACGGCAAAGCCGCGTCCCTGCTCGCCGGCGCGCGCCGCTTCGACGGCGGCGTTGAGCGCGAGGATGTTGGTCTGGAACGAGATGCCGTCGATGACGGCAATGATGTCTACGATCTGGCGCGAGCTGGCACGGATCGAGGCCATGGTGTGTACCGCGTCCTCCATCGCGGCGCCGCCATGGCGGGCCAGCTGGCTGGCGTCGGCCGCGAGCTGGCTGGCGTCGCGCGCGTGGACGGCGTTGGCCTGCACGGTGTGGGTCAGCGCATTCATGGCGCTGGCGGTCTGCTCCAGCGAGCTGGCCTGCATTTCGGTGCGCGTCGACAGGTCCAGGTTGCCGCTGGCGATTTCGCGTGCGGCGGTGTCGATCGAGCGCACCGAACCGAGGATGGTGGTCAGCGTTTGCGTCAGCGTGACCATGGTCTGGTCCAGCATGCGCGCGGTGTCGGCGATTTCGTCGCGGCCGTGCTGGCGCTGGCTGGTGGCGAGGCGGCCGGCGGCCAGCGCCATCACCACGTCGGCGATGGTGCGGATGTCGCGCAGCATGGCGCTGCGCACGGCCATGGTGACGCCCAGCGACAGCGCGATCGACAGCAGCACCAGCAGCAGCATGCTGGTGTTCAGCGTGTGGAAGTCGGCCTTGGCGCGCGCGTGGGCCTGCACGCTGAGCTGCTTTTCCAGCGCCGAGAGCTGGGCCAGCTGTTCATTGAGCAGCAGGAACTGCTGTTCTGCGCGCGCCATGGCGTTGGTGGCGATGCTCTGGTCCATCTGCGCCATCTCCATGGTGTCCAGCACGGCCTTGCGGTAGGCGGCCAGCGCCTGCTGCGCCTGGGTGGCGATGGCGCGTTCGGTGTCGGCGGCGGCGGTGTCGCCGGCCAACTGGTGCAGCTGCTGGTCGATGGCGGCGTGGCGGGTCTTGATGTCGCGTGTGAGCGCATCGAGCCGGGCCGGGGCGAAGCTGCCGTTGATCCAGGCCAGTAGCTGGTAGATGTGGGCGTGGGCGTAGCGCGCCTCGCCGCTGATGTCGGCGGCCGCTTGCAGGCGCGCGGCGCGTACCTGCACCAGGTTTTCCAGCGAGGCGTTCTGGCGCACCATGCCGAAGTAGGCCGCGCCCGCGGTGGCGATCAGCAGCACCAGCACCAGGCCGGGCGCCAGCAGCAGTTTGGGACCGATGCGCAGTTTGTTCAGCATGGCGTTCTCGCTCATTTCTTGTAGATGCCGGCTTCCAGCACGACGTCGCCGACGCGCAGGATGTAGGTGGTCTTGGGTTCGATCTTGCCGGTGGTGGGATTCTTGTACTGGTAATCGACCCAGCCCTGGCCTTTTTTGGCTGCCAGCTCGATGATCTCGCGGCGGTATTTTTTACCGCTGGCGTCGGGGATGTCGGTCAGGTCCTTGCCGACGATGGACGGGTTGACCGGGTGCGCCAGCACGATGCCGGTGTGGAGGTCGCGGATGTCGACGTACAGCGCGCCCTGCAGGAAGTCGGGATCCTTGGCGGCGACCTTTTTAATCAGGGCGTCCTTGCCGTTGGCCTTGATGAAGGCGGCGCCTTTTTCCGCCATGGCGATGGCGTCTTTTTCGGTGGGTTCATTGGCGGCGGCTGGCAGAGGCATGGCGGCGGCGGCGACGGCAAGGCAGATGGCGGCGGTCAGGGTGTGCATGGACGGCTCCTGTAGTTGGATGGCCCAATGAACTGTACGCATCTGCACCGGCCGCGAATTGCGCTGGCGCAAGCCCTGCAACATTTCCATGTGTCACTTGATTTGTGGCAATTTGCCGGATGGCAAGCGGCCTAGCATGAGGGCTCTGACTCCCAAACAGGAACCCGCGATGGATACGCCCAAATTCAAACCGTTTATACGCCAGACTATTTCGCACTCCCGCCAGTGGGAGTGGATTCCGCCGGATTTGCAGGAGGCGGTGCAGGTGGTGTCGCATGTGCTGCCGTTCCGCACCAACGAGTATGTGCTCGATCATCTGATCGACTGGAACAATATCCCGGACGATCCGATTTACCGGCTGACCTTTCCGCACCGCGACATGCTGGCGCCGGACGATTATGCGCGCTTGCGCGAGCTGGTGCTGGGCAAGGCCAACCAGCCGGCGCTGGTGGAGCTGGTGCGGCGCATCCGCATGCGGATGAACCCCCATCCGGCGGGGCAGATGACGCACAATGTGCCGCGTGTGAATGATGCGCCGCTCAAGGGCTTGCAGCACAAGTACAAGGAGACGGTGCTGTTCTTCCCCAGTTCGGGGCAGACCTGCCATGCCTACTGCACCTTCTGCTTCCGCTGGCCGCAATTCGTGGGCATGGACGATATGAAGTTCGACGCCAGGGAAACGCACGAGCTGGCGGCGTATCTGCGCGTGCATCCGGAGGTGACGGATGTACTGATTACGGGCGGCGATCCGCTGATCATGAACACGCGGTCGCTGGCGGCGTATATTGAGCCGCTGCTGGCGCCGGAGCTGGCGCATATCCAGAACATCCGCATCGGCACCAAGTCGGTGGCGTACTGGCCGCAGCGGTTTGTGTCGGATCGCGATGCGGACGACTTGCTGCGGCTGTTCGAACGGGTGGTCGCGAGCGGCAAGAACATGGCCATCATGGGCCATTACAACCACGCGGTGGAACTGCGGCAGGAGATGGCGCAGCTGGCGGTCAAGCGCATCGTCGGCACCGGCGCGACCTTGCGCATGCAGGGGCCGCTGATACGGCATATCAATGAAGATCCGGCCTCGTGGGCCGAGCTGTGGCAGACCGGCGTGCGGTTGGGGGCGATTCCGTACTATATGTTTGTCGAGCGCGATACCGGGCCGCGCGAGTATTTCCAGCTGCCGCTGGTGCGCGCGCATGAGATTTTCCAGGCGGCCTACCAGATGGTGTCGGGCCTGTCGCGCACGGTGCGCGGGCCGTCGATGAGTGCATTTCCGGGCAAGGTGGTGATCGACGGGATTGCGCAGATCGGCGGCGAAAAGGTGTTTGCCCTGCAGTTCCTGCAGGCGCGTAACGCGGACTGGGTGCGCAAGCCGTTCTACGCAAAATTCGATCCGCAGGCGACCTGGATGGACCAGCTGAAACCAGCATTCGGCAAGGAGAAGTTTTTCTTCGAGGAGGAGGGCGGCAGCCGCAGCGAATACGGCGTCGCGCCGCCGGGCACACGCAAGGTGATACCGCTGATGGCCGCCACGTCCGCGCGCGGCGAGGGTGCAGCGGCCAGCGGTGGCGGCTGCGATTCACACAACGCGGCCTAGGCGGCGAGCATGCGCGCGCCCGACTCCATACCGGCCGCCACCTCGCCGCTGGCGGCCGGGCGTGAACTGTCCGGCCGCGCGGTGCTGGTGCTGGTGTTCCTGCCGTTCGCGCTGGGGCATTTTCTATCGTGCCTGATCCGCACGGTGAATGCGACGCTGGCGCCGCAACTGGTGGCGGCGCTGGGCTTGACCCCGGGGCAGCTTGGCCTGCTGACCAGCGCATTCTTTTTCGCGTTCGCGCTGGCGCAGCTGCCGGTCGGGATTGCGCTGGACCGCTGGGGGCCGTCGCGCGTGCAGCTGCCGATGCTGTTGCTGGCGGCGGTGGGAACGCTGGCGTTTGCCGGCGGCCAGACGTTTGCGCAGTTGCTGGCGGCGCGCGCTGTCATCGGGCTGGGGCTGGGCGGCTGCTTCATGTCGGCGGTGAAGGCCATCTCGACCTGGATCGCGCCGGCACGCCTGCCGTCGGTGCAGGGCTATCTGATAGCGGTCGGCGGCCTCGGGGCCGCGTCGGCGACCTTGCCGGTGCGGCTGGCATTGCACTATATGGACTGGCGCGGACTGTTTCTGTGGCTGGCGGCAGCGGCGGCGCTGACTGGCATGCTGATACGCGTGCTGTCGCCGTCGCCGCCGGCAGCCACGCGCAAACCGGCGCTGCTGGAAGCGATGCGTGAGGTGTACCGCCATCCGGCTTTCCGCGAGACGGCATCACTGGTGCTGGTGCCGCACATGGTGTTCTTTGGCCTGCAGGGTTTGTGGATCGCGCGCTGGCTCAGCGACGTGGCGGGATTCAATGAGGAGGCGGTCGGCTATCTGCTGTACCTGGGCATGGCGGCGGTGATCTTTGGCGCGATCGCGACGGGCATGCTGACCGAATGGATGGGCCGGCGCGGCGTGCGTAGCATCAGCGTGGCGGCGGTCGGGGTGGCGCTGTTCATTGGCGTGCAGCTGGGCTTTGTGTGCAACTGGCGGCCCAGCTACCAGTTGCTGTCGGTGCTGTTTACGCTGGTGGGCACGGTGACGGGGATCGAGTACACCATCGTCGCACAAAGCCTGCCGGCTGCGCTGACGGGACGAGCGGCCACCTGTCTGAACCTGCTGATCTTCCTGGGCGCCTTTGCGGTGCAGGCGGGATTTGGGCTGGTGGTGGGCTGCTGGCGGCCGGATGGGCCGGGCCACTATCCCGCGGCGGCGTACCAGACGGCGTTTGGCGCGCTGGTGTTGTTGCAGCTGCCCGGATTGCTGTGGTTTGTGCGGCGGCGGGCAGGCAATCCGGTAGAATGGGCTTCCCATCCTTCCCGCCTTTGACGACGCGATGACTGATTCTGCAAATGCTTTTAGCACACTGCCGCAAACCTGGCGCGGCTGGATCATGGACAACCTGGAACGCGGCTGCAGCCCGCTGGACATGGCCAACAGCATGGCCCGCTCGGGCCAGCACAGCATGACGGTGGCACGCGCGGCGATCGACGAGGCGCTGCGCTTGCGCGCCAGCGGCGTTGACGGCAGCGCGCTGGCGGCGCCTGCACCGGCGGCGGAAAGCGTGTTTTCGGCGCCGCGCGAGATGCCTTTCATTGACGTCAGCAGCAACCGCATCGTGGTGCCGGACCGCGAGGTGGAGGTGCTGTTCGTGCTCAAGAAGCCGCAGGTGATCCTGCTCGGGAATGTGCTCAGCGACGAGGAATGCGATGCGATTGTCGAACACTGCGGCGCGCGCTACACGCGGTCGACGGTGACCGCGGAAGCCGATGGCGCCAGCGTGGTGCACGAGGGCCGCACTTCGGAGATGGCGTTCATCCAGCGCGGCGAGGCGGAAGTGGCCGAGCGCATCGACCGCCGGCTGGCGGCGCTGGCGCACTGGTCACCCGAATGCAGCGAGCCATTCCAGCTGCAAAAATACGGCAAGACGCAGGAGTACCGTCCGCACTACGACTGGCTCGATCCGGACAGCGCCGGCCATCGCTCGCACCTGGCGCGCGGCGGCCAGCGGCTGGCGACGTTTGTGCTGTACCTGTGCGATGTGGACCAGGGCGGCGGCACGGTGTTCCCGAATCTGGGGCTGGAGGTGTTCCCGAAGAAGGGCAATGCGCTGTGGTTCCTGAACACCGACAGCAACCACCAGCCCGACCCGCAAACGCTGCATGGTGGTGCGCCGGTGGTCAGCGGCACCAAGATCATCGCCAATAAATGGCTGCGGCAGGAGCGCTACGGGTAAAATGACGGCGATTTTTTAACTGTAGGGTGATGTATGAGATTAGTGCGTTATGGCCGTCCAGGCAAAGAGAAACCAGGCCTGATCGACGAGGAAGGCAAGCTGCGCGACCTGTCGGGCGTGATCGCTGACGTCGATGCGGCGGTGCTGGCGCCGAAGTCGCTGCGCAAGCTGGAGAAGATTCCCCCTGCGTCGCTGCCGCTGGTGCGCGGCAATCCGCGCTTTGGCGTGCCGGTGGCGCGCGTGGGCAAGTTCATTTGCATCGGCCTCAATTATGCCGACCATGCGGCGGAATCGGGCCAGCCGGTGCCGAAGGAGCCGATCGTGTTCATGAAGGCGATCAGCGCGCTGAATGGCCCGGACGATGCGATCATGCTGCCGCAAGGCTCGAAGAAGACAGACTGGGAAGTGGAGCTGGGCGTCATCATCGGCACGCGCGCGCAGTACGTGAGCGAGGCGGATGCGCTCAAGTATGTGGCCGGCTATACGGTGGTCAACGATGTCTCGGAACGCGAGTATCAGCTCGAGCGCGGTGGCCAGTGGGACAAGGGCAAGGGCTGCGATACGTTTGGCCCGGTCGGCCCGTGGCTGGTGACGTCCGAGGATCTGTACGATGTGCAGGATCTGGACCTGTATCTGGACGTGAACGGCAAGCGTATGCAGACCGGGAATACCGCGACCATGATTTTCTCGGTGGCGCAGATTGTCAGCTACCTGTCGAAGTTCATGACGCTGGAGCCGGGCGACGTGATCGCGACCGGCACGCCGCCGGGTGTGGGCATGGGCCGCAAGCCGCAGCGTTATCTGAAGAAGGGCGACACGCTGCGGCTGGGCATCGCCGGTCTGGGCGAGCAGCAGGCGGAAGTTATCGCCTGGACGGCGAAGAAGTAAGCGCTGCCTGCAGCGCGTCGGCGAGGCGGCTGGTGATTTCTGCCAGCTCCGCTTCGCTGGCGATAAACGGTGGCGCCAGCAGAATGTGATCGCCGTGGCGGCCATCAATGGTGCCGCCCATGGGATAGACCATCAGGCCGCGCGCCATGGCCGCCTCCTTGATGGCCGCGTGCAGCGCCAGCGCCGGATCGAACGGCTTTTTAGTGGCGCGGTCGGCCACCAGTTCCAGTCCGATCAGCAGTCCGCGTCCGCGAATGTCGCCGATCTGCGGATGGTTGCTGAAGGCAGTGCGCAGCATGCGCCGCAGCGCCGCGCCGCGCGTGGTGACGGCGCCCAGCAGGTTGTCACGCTGGATGACCTTTTGCACGGCCAGCGCGGCGGCGGCGGCAACCGGGTGGCCCATGTAGGTGTGACCGTGCTGGAAGGCGCCGCTGCCTTCGCGCAGCGCGGCCACGATGGGCGTGCGCGCCAGTACGGCGCCGATGGGCTGGTAGCCTGCGCCCAGGCCTTTGCCCAGCACCACCAGGTCGGGCAGCATGCCTTCCTGTTCAAACGCGTACAGCGTGCCGCAGCGGCCCATGCCGCACATGACTTCATCGAGTATCAGCAGCAGGCCGTATTGGTCGCACAGCTTGCGCACGGCGCGGAAGTAGCCCGGCGTGGGCGGCACGGCGCCGGCGGTGGCGCCCACCACGGTTTCAGCGACGAAGCCGATGACGTTTTCAGGGCCGGTGGCGAGGATGGTTTGTTCCAGTTCGTGCAGCAGGCGGGCGGTGTAGCCGTCGCCGGTTTCATCGTCGGCGCGGTCGCGGTATTCGTAGCAGGGAGAGACGCGCGGAACGTCGATCAGCAAGGGCGCGAATGGAGCACGGCGCCATTCGTTGCCGCCCACGGCCAGCGCGCCCAGCGTGTTGCCGTGGTAGCTCTGGCGGCGCGCGATGAAGGTGGTGCGCTGCGGCTGGCCGCGTTCCAGCCAGTACTGGCGCGCGAGTTTGAGCGCGGTCTCCATGGCTTCCGAGCCGCCCGAGACGAGGTAGACGTGATCGAGGTCGCCGGGAGCGTCGCCGGCCAGGCGGGTGGCCAGTTCCTCGGCCGCTTCGCAGGTGAAGAAGGCGGTGTGGGCGTAGGTGTTGCGTTCGATCTGCGCGTGCATCGCCGCCAGTACCTCGGGATGGGCGTGGCCCAGCGAAGAGACGGCGGCGCCGCCGCTGGCATCGAGATAGTGACGGCCTTCGCTGTCGGTGACGGTAAGGCCGGCGGCGCGCACGGCCAGGCGCGGTGCGCGGCGCAGGTTGCGGTGGATGATGTGGCTCATGGGACGTCCTTTTGTCAGGGGCGGAAGGACGACGATAGCGGCGATTGGCTTGCGGGTTTTTGATGTATGCCGGATCATGGCTGAATACAACAGGAGGCAGCATGGAAGACCAGGACCGGCTTGGACCCATTCCGTTCGCGCAGATGAGCGCGAGCCAGCAGGTGGCGGCGCAGGCGGTGATCGACGGGCCGCGCGGCGCGCTGTATGGGCCGTTCGTGCCGCTGATACGCAGCCCGGAGCTGATGTCGGCGGCGCAGCGCATGGGCGAATACCTGCGCTACCGCAGCGCAATCGGCACGCGGCTGACGGAACTGGCGATACTGGTGACGGCGCGGCACTGGAGCCAGCAGGTGGAATGGGCGATTCACGCGCCGATTGCACGCGACTACGGCGTGACGGCGGAAGTGATTGCGGCCATCGCGGCGCGTCAGCGGCCGGCGGCGATGCTGGCCGATGAGACGCTGGTGTATGACTTCTGCATGCAGCTGCACCAGCGGCAGCGCGTCGATGACGCCACTTACGCGGCGGCGCTGGCGGCGTTTGGCGAGCAGGGCGTGGTGGACCTAATGGGCATCAACGGCTATTACACATTGTTGGCGATGGTGATGAATGCGGCGCAGACAGCGGCGCCAGCGTCCAGCGCCGCGCCGTTACCGGAGTGAGTATGCAATTAAGCAGGTATTTCGAAGAGCTGGCGGCCACGCTGCCGGCCGATGGTCCGGGATTCAGCGCGGCGGTGCTGCGCGATGGCGAGGTGGCGTTCGAGCTGCATCACGGGCTGGCGTCGCTGGAGCTGGGCGTGCCGCTGTCGGCTGATTCGATGTATTACATGGCGTCGGAATCCAAGCAGTTCACGGCGGCGGCAATGCTGTTGCTGGTGCGCGCGGGCGCGATCGGGCTGGATGACGATGTGTGCCGTCATCTGCCGGAGCTGGCGGAGTTTGAGCAGGCTTTTCCTTTGCGCTCGCTGCTGAATCACAGCAGCGGCATACCGGACTACTTCCAGTTCCTGCGCTGCCAGCCAGGCCGGCACGAAGCGGACTACTTCAATAATGCCGACATCCTGAAAGTGATTGCACGCATGGACAGCGTGCTGTTCACGACCGGTGAAAAGCACGGCTACAGCAACAGCAATTACATCCTGCTGGCGGCGCTGGTGGAGCGCTTGAGCGGCATGTCGCTGGGGCGCTATGTGCGCGCTCAGTTGCTGGCGCCATTGGGCATCACGCGCATGGGCTTTGATGAGGACCGGCAGACGGTGCTGCCAGGGCGCGTGTTCAGCTACGAGGCCGATACCGGCGGCACAAGGCCGGGCGGCTACAAACAGCATCTGGGCAATGCGAATACGGTGGGCGATGGTGGCCTGTATGCGAGCGTGCGCGAGCTGCTGTTGTGGGAGCGCGCGTGGCACGCCCAGTGGGCGCAGCCGGACAGCCTGTTGCACGCGATGCTGCAGCCGTCACCGCTCAATGACGGCGTGGCGCCGAGCTATCGTTTCGGGCTGGAGTGGCTGCAGCGGCAGGGGCAGGAGGTGGTGTTCCACAGCGGCTGCCTGTGGGGCTTCAATACGCTGCTGCTGCGCTTGCCGCAACAGCGGCTGTCGGTGATCCACCTGTCCAATTCAGAGCGCGCGGCGCCCGACTGGGAACAGGCACTGGCGGCAGCGCTGGCCTAGCGCAAAAACGGGGTCAGGTCCGTCATTTCTACATGAGCTCGTGTAGAAATGACGGACCTGACCCCGGAGTTTTACAGGACTTTTTTGAGCCAGGCGCTGATGTGCTGGACTTCTTCCTGGCACAGCGAGTGTTGCATCGCGTATTCGTGCCATTCGACGTTGTAGCCCCACTGCACCAGCAGGTCGCGCGAGGCGGTGGCGCGCGCGATCGGGATGACCGGGTCCATGCGGCCGTGCACCAGGAAGATCGGCGTGGCTTTGCTGGCCGGCGTGTGTTCGGTGGCGGCCTGGGCGGCGATCGGCACGTAGCCGGACAGGCACAGCATGCCGGCCAGCGGCGCGCTCTGGCGCAGGCCGGTTTGCAGCGTCATCGCGCAGCCTTGCGAGAAGCCGGCCAGGATGATGCGCTCGTTGGGGATGCCACGCGCGTTTTCGCGCGCGATCAGGGCTTCGATTTTGGCTTGCGAGGCGCGCAGGCCGCCTTCGTCTTCCTGCCGGCCGAGGTCGGTGGCGACGATGTCGTACCAGGCGCGCATGACGTAGCCGCCGTTGACGGTGACGGGCATGGTGTCCGCATTCGGAAAGATGAAGCGGATCGCCGGCAGGCCGGTGAAGTCAAGCTCGTGCAGCATGGGCACGAAGTCGTTGGCGTCGGCGCCCAGGCCGTGCATCCAGATGATGGAGACGGTTGGGTTGGCGCCGGTTTCTTTTTCGATGGTTTGCAGCAGGCTCATGCGGCTCCTTGTGGGCGGATGGCGGATTTGGGTCGGAAGGCTGGGCACACGGCCGCATCGGTTTCCATGTAGGGACCGCCGATGAGGTCGATGCAATAGGGGATGGCGGCAAAGATGCCGCCCACCAGCGGCTTGCCGTCGGCGTCCTTGAGGCCGCCCAGCGTTTCAGCGATGGCTTTCGGCTGGCCGGGCAGGTTCAGGATCAGCGCGGCGTGGCCGGCGCTTTCGCGGATCACGGCGGTCTGGCGCGACAGGATGGCGGTCGGCACGAAGTGCAGGCTGATCTGGCGCATCTGTTCGCCGAAGCCGGGCATTTCCTTGGTGCCCACGGCCAGCGTGGCTTCCGGCGTGACGTCGCGCCGCGCCGGGCCGGTGCCGCCGGTGGTCAGGATCAGGTGGCAGCGCGCGCTGTCGGCCAGCTCGGTCAGCGTGGCTTCGATCTGCGCGCGCTCGTCGGCGATGAGGCGGGTTTCGACGCGGAACGGCGTGGTCAGCGCGGACGCCAGCCAGGCTTGCAGCGCCGGGATGCCCTGGTCGGCGTAGACGCCGCCGCTGGCGCGGTCGGAGACCGACACCAGCCCGATCAGCAGCGTCGGCTCGGTGGCGACGGTGTTACTCGTCATCGGCGTCGGTGCCGGCGTCTTCGTCGTCGGCGATGCCGGCGGCCTTGCGCTTGTCGGCTTCCAGCTGTTTCAGGATCTGGAAGATTTCGCGGTAGGCTTTGGGCGGCTTGTTCTCGGCCTGCTCCTTGCGTGCGTTGCGGATCAGCGTGCGCAGGTGCTGGACCTCGAGCTGCGGATTTTCCGCCAGCAGCGTGGTCAGCGCGTTGTCGTCGGCCAGCAATTTCTCGCGGCGGCGCTCCAGCGCGTGCATGGCGGCGGTTTCCGACTTGGATGCGCCTTTCCAGCTGTCGATGGCTTTCTGGATCAGCGCGACTTCCTCTTCGTCCAGGGTACGCATCTTTTTGCCAACAAACTGCAGCTGGCGGCGACGGCCTTCATGGTTGGTGATGGTCTGGCACATCAGGATGGCCTCCAGCACGTCTTCCGGCATGGGCACGCGCTTGACGCGGTCGCGCGGGGCTTCGACCAGGATTTCGCCCATCTTTTGCAGGGCGTTGGACTGGCGCTTGGCCTCGGATTTGGAAGGGCGCTCGTACTCTTCTTCGAACTCGGAAGAGCTGAAGCCGACGGCGCCGCGGTTAGGATTTACCATATTATTAACTTTCGCTAGGGCGCATGGCTGCACCCTCTAAACTGTAAACGACTGCTATGATAACTGTTTTAGCGGTCACCCGAAGAAAACAGCCCATGAGCGATACCTATTTTACCCATACCCAGGACCAGTTAAAGCAGCTCGCACGCGATGTGCTGGGCTATGCGAAAGCCCAGGGCGGCACCGATTGTGCCGTCGAAATCAGTGAGGGCAGCGGCCTGTCTGTGTCGGTGCGCAAGAGCCAGATCGAGACCATCGAGCAAAATAAAGACAAGGGCATGGGGGTGACGGTGTTCATCGGCCAGCGCCGTGGCAATGCCTCGACCTCGGACTTTTCGCCTGCCGCGCTGAAGGCGACGGTGGAGGCGGCCTACAACATCGCGCGCTTTACCGCCGATGACGATTGCGCCGGTCTGGCCGACGCCGACCAGCTGGAAATGGCGCCGCGCGACCTGCAGCTGTTCTATCCATGGGAGATCGCGACCGCCGAGGCGGTGGCGCTGGCGCAGCGCGCCGAAGCGGCCGCGTTTGCGGTCGATCCGCGCGTGACCAATTCGGAAGGCGCGGGCGTGCACGTGCAGCAGTCGCACTTTGTGGCGGCCAACTCGCGCGGCTTTATCGGCGGTTATCCGTTTTCGCGCCACACGCTGTCGGTGGCGCCGATTGCCGGCAAGGGCGCCAAAATGCAGCGCGATGACTGGTATTCGTCGGTGCGCGATGCGGCCAAGATGTCGTCGCCGGAACAGATCGGCCGTTATGCGGCAGAGCGCGCGCTGGCGCGTCTGAATGCGCGCAGCATTGATACGCGCAACTGCCCGGTGCTGTTCGAGGCGCCGCTGGCGGCCGGACTGCTGGGCGCGTTTGTGCAGGCCACTTCGGGCGGTGCGCTGTACCGCAAGTCGTCGTTCCTGCTCGACTCGCTGGGCAAGCAGGTGCTGCCGGCGCACGTACAGATTTATGAAGATCCGCATGTGATCGGCGGCGTCGGCTCGGCGCCGTTTGATGAAGAGGGCGTGCGGACGGTGCAGCGCGATGTGGTCAAGGATGGCGTGGTGCAGGGGTATTTCCTGTCGACCTATTCGGCCCGCAAGCTGGGCATGAAGACTACCGGCAATGCGGGCGGTTCGCACAATCTGTCGCTGACCTCGTCGCTGACGCAGCCGGCCGATGATTTTGCCGGCATGCTGCGCAAGATGGGCACGGGCCTGCTGGTCACGGAACTCATGGGGCAGGGCACCAACTACGTCACCGGCGATTATTCGCGCGGCGCGGCCGGCTACTGGGTGGAGAATGGCGTGATCCAGTATCCGGTCGAGGAGATCACGATTGCCGGCAATATGAAGGATATGCTGGCGCAGATCGTGGCGGTCGGTAACGATGTGCTGGTGCGCGGCACCAAGCAGACCGGCTCGATCCTGATTGAAAATATGGTGGTGGCGGGGTCTTAAGCCGTACGGCTGCGGCGCCACGCAATGTGGCGCCGCAGTGTCCGGCAGTTACTGCTGCGCCAGCAGCGATTGCAGCACGGGCTGCAGGATCGCCTTGCCCAGCTCGGCGCTGCGGGCGCCGTTCCAGCCGGTGTCCGGGTCTGGATCGTTGGCGTTGTCCTTGAACGGCATCTCCAGCGTCAGCGACAGGCAGCCGAACGCGTGGCTGATATGCGGCGAACCCATGGTCAGCGTCTCTGCCGTGTACGGGGTTTCGCCGTAGCCGAATTCGTCCTGGAAGTCCGGGCTGGCGATCAGGAAGTTATCGATGAAGTACTGCTGCGCTTCGATCTGGTCCGGCGTGAAGTCCGGCAGCGATTCGCTGCCCGCCACGAACACGTACGGCAAGCCTTCGTCGCCGTGGATGTCCAGGCACAGGTCGACGCCGACTTCGTGCATCTTCTGCTTGACCAGGAAGACTTCCGGGCTGCGTTCCATGGTCGGGTTCAGCCATTCACGGTTGAGGTTGGCGCCGGCCGCGTTGGTGCGCAGGTTGCCGCGCACCGAGCCGTCCGGATTCATGTTCGGCACCACATAGAACACGGCTTCCTTCAGGCACTGGCGGCCAAACGGATTGGCCGGGTCCAGCAGCGCTTCGACGAAGCCTTCGACAAACCATTCCGCCATGGTTTCACCCGGGTGCTGACGGGCGATGACCCACACCTTCTGCTCCGCTTCCGGATCGCCGATCACCAGCATGTTGAGGTCGCGGCCATCAACCGTGTTGCCCAGGTCAACCAGCTTGACCAGCGGCGACAGCTGGGCGTTGTCCAGCAGCGCCAGATGGCGTTCCCACGAATACGGCTCGAAGTAAGCGTAGTAGACGCTGTCGTACTCGGGCGTGTGGTTGATGGTCATGGTCTTGCCATCGTAGGTGGTCGGCACGCGGAACCAGCTGTCGCGGTCGTAGCTGGCGACGGCCTGGTAATCCTTCCAGCCATCCGGGTAGGCGGCGCTGCCGGCGTTCAGGAAATTCATGGTCAGCGGCGTGCCCTGCGCGCCCTGGACGCGGTAGTAGAACCACTGAATGATGTCGGCGTGGGAGTCCTTGCGGATGTTCAGGTCAATGGCGGCCGGATCAGCGGCGCGGACCACTTCGATAGCGCCGGCATCGAACTGCTGGCTGATTTTGATAGGCATGGCGGAATCCTGGTGAATTCTATGAAAATAGTTGGACGCGCTTATGGCGCGGAGCCGACATGATACAGGCTCATGCGCCAGTGCGCCGGTTTACTGCGCTGCCACGCCCCGGGCTGACCTCAAGCCAGCCCGCCAAAACGGTCGAAGAAGGCTGCTTCGGCGGCAGGGGCGGCGGCGTCTTCGCGGTGTAGGGCGGCGTCGATGTGCTGTTCGGCGGCGGCGTAGACCAGCACATAGATTTGCCGCGCCAGTTCGTAGGCGAGCGCGCCCGGCCACGGTGTCGGCAGCAGCTCGACCGGCAGTTGCGGGTCATGCAGCTGGACGCGGCGGTAGGCGTGGATCAGCAGCGTGCGTACCACAAACGCCGCTTCCGGCGCCAATGCCGCGCCATCGGTCGTGCCCGCGCGCAGCGCCGCCAGCAGCGGCTCGAACTGGGCGATGAAGCGGTTGTAGCCGGCCGCCACGCCTGCCACATCCCAGCCCGCCGCCACCAGGTCGCTGAGCGGGCGTGCCGCCACCTGGCGCATCGACTTGCCCTGCACCACAAACAGCCTTCCGGCCACGCCCAGCCGCTTGAGCAGCTCGTCGAGCGCCGGGCCGTCGGCTGCCGGATGGCCCATGATGCCGGGCGCAATCACGCTATAGCCTTCCCACAGCAGTTCCTTGCGCACGCTGGCGCGCTCGGCGGCGTTGAGCGCGCCGTCGCCGTTGAGCACCAGGGTCCAGCTGCCGTCCCAGTGCACATTGGGCGGCGCGTAGATGCGGCGGTAGGCGTGCACAAAGCGCGCCATCGCATCGGGCGTGATCGCATACGATGCGCGGCGGCCGTCGCGCTGTGCGCCCAGCCAGCCCTCCTGCGCCAGCCGGAACACCGAGGTGCGCAGCAGGCGGTCGTTGACGCCAAACGGCGCCAGCAGCTCGATCAGACTGCCCAGCCACACCATGCCGCCATGGGGCACGATGGCATCGCCAAAGATGGTGACCACCAGCGATTTCGAGCGCGGCGGGTCACTGGCCAGAAATCCGGCAATCCAGTCGTTGCAATTCATAGGCAGCTTACTAATCTGTACATGGAATCAATAGTTTACTTTTGCCGCGCGCTGGCCGCAGCAAAAAATTAACATAATGCACCATTTTAATATGAGTCAAAATAATCGTAGTCAAACGAAAATATGTATCGTAATATGTGGAGAAGGAGGAGACAGCCATGTACGCACAACTGGTAGAGACCGGCCTGAAACAGGTCCGCACGGCCGACGACATGAGCGCCGAAGAGCGCGCGTTCCAGGCCCGTATTGACGAGGGCATCAAAATCGAGGCCAAGGACTGGATGCCCGAAGCCTACCGCAAAACCCTGATACGCCAGATCTCGCAGCACGCCCACTCGGAAATCGTCGGCCAGCTGCCGGAAGGGAACTGGGTCACGCGCGCGCCCACGCTCAAGCGCAAATCCATCTTGCTGGCCAAGATCCAGGACGAAGCCGGCCACGGCCTCTACCTGTACAGCGCCGCCGAAACGCTGGGCGTATCGCGCGACGAACTGCTGGCCGCGCTGCACAGCGGCAAAGCCAAATACTCCAGCATCTTCAATTACCCGACCCTGAGCTGGGCCGACATGGGCGCGATCGGCTGGCTGGTGGACGGCTCGGCCATCATCAACCAGATTCCGCTGTGCCGCTGCTCGTACGGCCCGTATGCGCGCGCCATGATCCGCGTGTGCAAGGAGGAATCGTTCCATGCGCGCCAGGGCTACGACATCATGCTGTCGCTATGCCGCGGCACGCCCGAACAGAAGGCCATGGCGCAGGATGCGCTGAACCGCTGGTGGTGGCCGTCGCTGATGATGTTCGGGCCGTCGGACGCCGAGTCGGTCAACAGCGCGCAATCGGCCGCGTGGCGCATCAAGCTGTTCTCCAATGACGAACTGCGTCAGCGCATGGTCGACCAGACCGTGCCGCAGGCCGAATACCTGGGCCTGACCGTGCCCGATCCTGACCTGAAGTGGAATGCCGAACGTGGCCACTACGACTTCGGCGCCATCGACTGGGCTGAATTCCACAATGTCCTCAAAGGCAATGGGCCGTGCAACCGCGAGCGCCTGCGCACCCGCGTGCAAGCCTGGGACGATGGCGAGTGGTTCCGCGACGCGCTGGTCGCCCACGCCGACAAACAAGCCGCGCGCGCCGCTGCGGCCTAAGGAGACAAGCATGAGTAAAGAATGGCCATTGTGGGAAATTTTCATCCGCAGCCAGCATGGACTGGCGCACAAGCATGTGGGCAGCCTGCACGCACCGGACGCCGAGATGGCGGTCAATAACGCGCGCGACGTCTACACGCGCCGCAATGAAGGCGTCAGCATCTGGGTGGTGCGCGCGGCCGACATTGTTGCCAGCAGCCCTGGCGACAAGGGCGCGCTGTTCGAACCGTCCAACAGCAAGGTGTATCGCCATCCAACCTTCTTCCCGATGCCGGAAGAAGTCAAAAACCTGTGAGGCCGGGCATGGACGACAAGGTCAACTACCTGCTGCGCCTGGGCGACAATGCGCTGATCCTGAGCCAGCAGCTGTCGCAGTGGTGCGGCAAAGGCCCGGCGCTGGAAGAAGACATGGCGCTGACCAACGTCGCTTTGGACCTGCTGGGCCAGACCCGCATGTGGTACGAATACGCGGCCGAACTGGAAGGCGCGGGCCGCGACGAAGACACGCTGGCCTATCTGCGCGACGCCCACGACTTCAAGAACTGCCTGCTGCTGGAACAGCCCAACGGCAATTACGCTGACACGCTGGTGCGCCAGTTTTATTTCGACACCTGGCACTACTTCGTGATCGAAGGCCTGACGCGCAGCAGCGACGCGCGCATTGCCGCCATCGCCGAGAAGTCGCTCAAGGAGGTGACCTACCACCTGCGCCGCAGCGGCGACCTGATGGTGCGCCTCGGCGACGGCACGGAACTGAGTCACGCGCGCACGCAAAACGCCGTCAACGAATTGTGGATGTACAGCGGCGAAGTATTTGCCTACGACGCCGTGGATGAGGCCATGGTGGCCGCCGGCGTGGCGCCCGCCACCAACGAACTGCGCGCACACTGGCTGGCGCACGTGGCCGAGATCCTGGCCGAAGCCACGCTGGCCATGCCGCCCGCTGACGCCTGGATGCAGAAAGGCGGCAAGCAAGGCCGCCACAGCGAGCACCTGGGCTACATCCTGGCCGAGATGCAGTTCCTGCAGCGCGCCTACCCCGGCGCCACCTGGTAAGCAGCGAGGCTGCCATGACCACCGCCACCGTCGTCCCCGCGCAAGCGGGGATCCATGCAGAGCAAATATGGGCCTGGCTCGGCGAAGTCCCGGATCCCGAAATCCCTGTCATCTCGATTGTCGACCTGGGCATCGTGCGCGACGTACAGATAGCCGGCGATGGCGCATACGACATCACCATCACACCCACATATTCGGGCTGCCCGGCCATGCAGGTGATTGCCGACGCCATCACCGAGGCGCTGCATGCGCACGGCGTGGCCGAAGTACGGCTGCACAACCAGCTGTCGCCCGCCTGGACCACCGACTGGATGAGTGAAGCGGGCAAGCTTGCGCTGCAAGGCTACGGCATCGCACCGCCCGCGCAGCAGGTCATCGACATCAGCGGCTTGCGTGGCGGCGCCCGTGCTGCCGTCTCACGTCGCGCTGCTGCTTCCACGCCACGCATCGCCTGTCCGCACTGCGGCTCCGCGCACACCGAAATCACCAGCCAGTTCGGCTCCACGCCTTGCAAAGCGCTGTACAAATGCCTGGCCTGCCGCGAGCCATTCGATTACTTCAAGTGCCACTGAGATCATGAGCAAATTCCACCCGCTGACCATCGCCCACGTGCGCAACGAAACGCGCGACACCATCGCCGTCACCTTCAACGTGCCCGCCGAACTGCAGGACAGCTTCCGATTCCAGCAAGGCCAGCATCTGACGCTGCGCGCGCAGATCGGCGACGAAGACGTTCGCCGTTCCTACTCGATCTGCTCCGCCGTGCAGGACGGCGCGCTGCGCGTTGCCATCAAGCGCACCCAGGGCGGCCTGTTCTCCTGCTGGGCCAACGACACCTTGCAGGTTGGCCAGACACTGGACGTGATGCCGCCCATGGGCCACTTCAATGTGCCGCTGGATGCCTCCAGCGCCAGGCACTACCTGGCGTTTGCCGCCGGCAGCGGCATCACGCCCATCCTGTCTATCATCAAGACCACGCTGGCGACAGAGCCCAACAGTCGCTTCACGCTTTTCTACGGCAACCGCGCATCGTCCTCGGTGATCTTCAAGGACGAACTGTCCGACCTCAAGGACACCTACCTGGAGCGCCTGAAACTGGCCTACGTCATGAGCCGAGAGCAGCAGGACATCGAACTGTTCAACGGCCGCATCACCAAAGACAAGGCCGCGCAATTCCTCAAGTACTGGGTGCGCGTGGAAGACATCGACACCGCCTTCATCTGCGGCCCGGAAGACATGATGCTCGGCGTCTCCGCCGCCTTGCAGGAAGCCGGCATGCCGAAACAGAACATCAAGATCGAACTGTTCGCCGCCAGCATCCCCAAACACCAGCACCAGCCGCGTGCCGCCGCCAGCACTGCCGCCCATCAGCAGACCGAAGTCACCGTCATCATGGACGGCAACGCCACCAGCTTCAGCATGGAGCAGGACAAGGAATCGCTGCTCGACGCCGGCCTGCGCGCGGGCCTCGACATGCGCTACTCGTGCAAAGGCGGCGTGTGCTCCACGTGCCGCTGCAAGGTCATCGAAGGCCAGGTCGATATGGACGTCAACTATGCCCTTGAAGACTACGAAATCGCGCGCGGCTATGTATTGAGCTGCCAGAGCTTCCCCACCACCGCCAAAGTCGTCATCGACTTCGACCAGGCAGAATAACGGAGACACCATGGATTACCAGAACATCCTGTTCGACATCAGCGGCGGCGTCGCCACGCTGACGCTGAACCGTCCGGATAAGCTGAACAGCTTCACGCAAGCCATGCATGACGAAGTGCGCCACGCCATCAAGCGCGTCGCCAGCGCGGCCAGCAGCGGCAACAGCGACGAAGTACGCGTGCTGGTGCTGACCGGCGCCGGGCGCGGTTTCTGCGCTGGCCAGGACCTGTCCGACCGCGCAGTGGAACCAGGCGCCCGCGCCGTCGATCTGGGCGACTCGGTCGAGAAAAACTACGCGCCGATGGTGCAATCGCTGCGCGCACTGCCGCTGCCCGTGATCTGCGCCGTCAACGGCGTGGCCGCTGGCGCTGGCGCCAACATCGCGCTGGCCTGCGATATCGTGCTGGCCACCCAATCCGCTTCATTTGTCGAAGTGTTCTGCAAACTGGGCCTGATCCCCGACACCGGCGGCACCTATTTCCTGCCACGCCTGGCCGGCAGCGCGCGCGCCATGGGCCTGGCCATGCTGGGTGAAAAACTCACTGCCGAAAAAGCCGAAGCCTGGGGCCTGATCTGGAAAGCCATTCCTGACGCGGACTTCGCCGCCGAAGTGCAAGCGATGGCACGCCACTTCGCCAGCGCGCCAACCAAGGGCCTGGCCTTTACCAAGCAAGCCTTGCACGCCAGTCCGCACAACAGCCTGCAGCAACAGCTGGCGCTGGAGTGCGAAATGATGAGTGAACTGGGACGCAGCGACGACTACCGCGAAGGCGTCAGCGCCTTCATGGAAAAGCGCGTGCCACAATTCAAGGGGCGCTGAGATGGCGGTCCTGCACACTGACCGCAGCGTCGCCGTCATCGGCAGCGGCGCCATGGGCGCGGGCATCGCGCAAGTGGCTGCCGTTGCCGGCTACACCGTGCGTCTGTACGACAGCCGCACGGAAGCCGTGGCCAAAGCCATCGCCGACATCGCCGCCGCGCTGAACAAGCTGGTCGCCAAGCAGCGCATGGACGCCGTCGACTGCGCCGCCGCCATCGCACGCCTGCACGCCACACCGGCGCTGGCCGACGTTGCCGACGCCGGCCTGGTGGTTGAAGCGATTGTGGAAAACCTCGACGCCAAACGCGCGCTGTTCGTGCAGCTGGAAGGCATCGTGGCCGACGACTGCATCCTGGCGACCAACACCTCGTCGATCTCTGTCACCGCCATCGCGGCCGGCCTGCGCGTGCCGGGCCGGCTGGCCGGCATGCACTTCTTTAATCCCGTGCCGCTGATGGCGCTGTGTGAAGTGGTCAGCGGCCTGGCTACCGACGCCGCCGTCGCCCAGACCGTTTATGACACCGCCGCCGCCTGGGGCAAGAACCCGGTACATGCCAAGTCGACGCCGGGCTTCATCGTCAACCGCGTGGCGCGGCCGTTCTACGCCGAAGGCTGGCGCCTGCTGAACGAGCAGGCCGCCGATGCCGCCACCATCGATGCCGTGCTGCGCGAAGCGGGCGGCTTCCGCATGGGACCTTTCGAGCTCATGGACCTGATCGGCCATGACGTCAACTTCTCCGTCACGCAATCGGTATTCAACGCCTACTTCCAGGATCCGCGCTTCACGCCATCGGTGCTGCAGCAGGAAATGGTGAATGCCGGTTTCCTTGGCCGCAAGGCGGGGCGCGGCTTCTATCAGTACGGCGACGGCGCCGTCGCGCCGCAAGCGCAGCAGGAAGCCGCGCAGCGCAAACCGGAATACGTCAGCTACACCATGGAGCAGGGCGCCGCCCATGCGGTGGGCGGCGCGGTGATCGACGCACTGGCGTCGCGCCTGCGTGCGGCCAACATCGAGATCGTGCAGCGCAAGACGCCGGAAACCATCCGTCCCGCCGGTCCGCATGACGACGCGCCAGCCTTCCATTGCAACGGCGCCGCCGTCTACCTGACCGACGGCCGCAGCGCTACCCAGCGCGCGCGCGACAACCACCATCCCGACACGGTGCTGTTCGACCTCGCGCTGGATTACGGCAGCGCCAGACGCATCGCCATTGCCTGCGCCGATCAGTGCTCGCCTGCGGCCTGCCAGGCCGTGGTCGGCCTGCTGCAGGCGGCCGGTTTCACCGTCACACGGCTCGACGACGTGCCCGGCATGGCGGTGATGCGTACGGTCGCCATGCTGGCCAACGAAGCCGCTGACGCTGTCAATCAGGGCGTCTGCAATGCCGCCGCTGCCGATACCGCGATGCAGAAAGGCGTCAACTATCCGCGTGGTCCGCTGGCATGGGCCGACGCGGTCGGCATTGAGCACATCGTGCGCGTGCTGGCCAACCTCGGCGCCAGCTACGGCGAGGACCGGTACCGCGTGTCGCCGCTGTTGCGCCGCAAGCAGGCCAGCGGAGGGCGCTTCCATGAATAAGCTGCTCGACACGCCAGCCGTTGCATCGGCGTCCGCGCCGGCGCATGCCGCCGGCCGGCCGGTTGCTGGCAACGCCGCTGAACGCGCGCAGGCGCAGGCTTTGGCGGAGGCGGTTGGCGCCGCCATGTATGCACGCGATCCCGCTTCGCAAGGCCTGGGTATGCGTATCGATGCCATTGGACCCGGCCATGCGCGCCTGTCCATGCCGGTGCGCGCCGACATGCTGAACGGCCACCAGACCTGCCACGGCGGCTTCATCTTCGCGCTGGCCGACAGCGCGTTCGCGTTTGCCTGCAACAGCCATAACCTGGTCACCGTGGGCGCCGGCTGTACCATCGACTACATCGCCCCCGGCCGAGAAGGTGACGTGCTGACTGCGATCGCCGTCGAGCAAACGCTGAGCGGCAAGACCGGTGTGTACGACGTCAAGGTCAGCAACCAGGATGGCGTCACGGTCGCCCTGTTCCGCGGTAAATCGCACCGCATTCAGGGCACCGTGATACCCGCATAAAGAGGAGACACCGATGGTCCAACGCACACCCGATCCCGCCGATCTGGAGCCGATCGAGCGCGCCAGCCGCGACGAACTGCAAGCGCTGCAACTGCAACGCATGCAGTGGACGCTGAAGCACGCCTATGAGAACGTGCCGCACTACCGCGCCGCGTTCGACCAGGCAGGCGTGCATCCGGATGATTTGCGCACGCTGGCTGACCTGGCCAAGTTCCCGTTCACCGGTAAAAAAGACCTGCGTGACAACTATCCCTTCGGCCTGTTCGCGGTGCCGCAGGACCGCGTGGTGCGCGTGCATGCGTCCAGCGGCACTACAGGCAAGCCGACCGTGGTCGGCTATACCCAGAGCGATATCGACACCTGGGCGCACGTTGTGGCCCGCTCGATCCGCGCTGCGGGCGGGCGTCGCGGCGACATGGTGCACATCTCCTACGGCTACGGCCTGTTCACGGGCGGCCTTGGCGCGCATTACGGCGCCGAACGCCTTGGCTGCACCGTCGTGCCCATGTCCGGCGGCCAGACCGAAAAACAGGTGCAGCTGATCCAGGACTTCAAGCCATCGATCATCATGGTCACGCCGTCCTATATGCTGAACATCATCGAGGAATTCCAGCGCCAGGGCCTGGACCCTGTCGCCAGTTCGCTCAAGGTCGGCATCTTCGGCGCCGAGCCCTGGACTGACGCCATGCGCGCCGAGATCCAGCAGCGCGCCGGCATCGATGCCGTTGACATCTACGGCCTGTCGGAAGTGATGGGGCCGGGCGTCGCCAGCGAGTGCATCGAAAGCAAGGACGGCCCGGTGATCTGGGAAGACCACTTCTACCCGGAGATCATCGATCCAGAAACGGGCGAGGTGCTGCCGGACGGCGAAGAAGGCGAGCTGGTATTCACCTCGCTGAGCAAAGAGGCGCTGCCCATCATCCGCTACCGCACCCGCGACCTCACACGCCTGCTGCCGCCCACCTCGCGCAGCATGCGCCGCATCGGCAAGATCACCGGCCGTTCGGACGACATGCTGATTATCCGTGGCGTCAATGTGTTCCCGACCCAGATCGAGGAATTGATCTGCAAGATGCCGAAACTGGCGCCCCAGTATCAACTCGTCATCAGCCGCGAGGGACATCTCGACAAGCTGGACGTGCTGGCCGAACTGCGTCCCGAGACGGCCACCGATGACGTGGAAGCGCTGGCGCGCGAGCTGCAGCAGCGCATCAAGACCAATGTGGGCGTCAACACCACCGTCAAACTGCTGCCGCCCAATGGCATCGAACGCACGCTGACCGGCAAGGCCCGCCGCGTGATTGACCAGCGCCCGAAAAACTAAGGAGACAATGTGAATCAAGCCTATATCTGTGACGCCATCCGCACACCCTTCGGCCGCTACGGCGGCGCGCTGTCCGGCGTGCGCGCGGACGACCTGGCCGCGCTGCCGATTGCCGCACTGATCGCCCGTAACCCCGGCGTCGACTGGACGCGCGTGGATGACGTCTACTATGGCTGCGCCAACCAGGCTGGCGAAGATAACCGCAACGTTGCACGCATGGCGGCGCTGCTGGCCGGGCTGCCGGTGGACGTCCCCGCCAGCACCATCAATCGTCTGTGCGGCTCGTCGCTGGACGCGGTAGGCATGGCGGCGCGCGCCATCAAATCCGGTGAAGCGCAGCTGGTGATTGCGGGCGGCGTGGAGAGCATGTCGCGCGCGCCGTTCGTCATGGGCAAGGCCGACAGCGCGTTCTCGCGCGCTGCCAAAATCGAGGACACCACCATCGGCTGGCGCTTCGTCAATCCGCTCATGAAGGCGGCGCATGGCATCGACTCCATGCCGGAAACGGCGGAAAACGTCGCGCAGGAATTCGGCATCAGCCGCGCCGACCAGGATGCGTTTGCACTGCGCAGCCAGCAGCGCTGGGCCGCCGCCCACGCAGCTGGCGTGTTTCGCGATGAGATCGTGCCGGTGACGCTGCCGCAGCGCAAAGGCGACCCGAAGATCATCGATACCGACGAACATCCGCGCCCGGAGACCACGCTGGAGATGCTGGCCAAACTCAAGGGCGTGGTGCGTCCCGATGGCAGCGTCACTGCGGGCAACGCATCCGGCGTCAACGACGGCGCCTGCGCGATCCTGCTGGCCTCCGCCGCAGCGGCCGAGCAGTACGGCCTGCGCAAGCGCGCGCGCGTGCTGGGCATGGCCACGGCCGGCCTGGCGCCGCGCATCATGGGCTTCGGTCCGTCGCCAGCGTCCAAGAAGGTTCTGGCGCAGCTTGGCCTTTCCATCGCCGACATGGATGTGATTGAACTCAACGAAGCGTTTGCCGCACAGGGCCTGGCCGTCACGCGCGACCTTGGGCTGGCCGACGATGCGCCGCACGTCAATCCGAATGGCGGCGCCATCGCCATCGGCCACCCGCTGGGCGCCTCCGGCGCGCGCCTGGTACTGGCAGCGCTACACCAGCTGGAACGCACCGGCGGCCGCTATGCGCTGTGCACCATGTGCATCGGTGTGGGCCAGGGCATCGCCGTCGTTATCGAACGGGTATAACCATGGTCAAGGTCTACGAAATCAATGGCGTTATACCGGTGGTCCACCCGACCGCCTATGTCCATCCCAGCGCAGTATTGATCGGCGACGTCATCGTCGGTCCGCGCTGCTATATCGGCCCGCTGGCGGCGCTGCGCGGCGATTTCGGCCGGCTGATCCTGGAGGAGGGCGCCAACCTGCAGGACACCTGCGTCATGCACGGCTTCCCCGGCTGCGACACGGTGGTCGAACAGGATGGCCATATCGGCCATGGCGCCGTGCTGCATGGCTGCCGCATCGGCCGCAATGCGCTGGTCGGCATGAATAGCGTCATCATGGACAACGCGGTGGTCGGCGCAGACAGCATCGTCGCCGCGATGAGCTTCGTGCGCGCCGGCATGGAGATCCCGCCGCGCAGCCTGGCGGTTGGTTCCCCCGCCAAGGTCGCGCGCGAACTGCGCGACGATGAAATCCAGTGGAAGACCGGCGGCACCGCGCAGTACCAGGAATTGGCCGTCCGCTCCATGCAGACCATGCGCGAAACCGAGGCGTTGACCGCGCCCGAGCCGGACCGCAAACGCATCCATTGGGACAGCGCGCTGCCGCTGCACCTGCACAAGAACGCCTCAGCCTAATCAACGGAGACTCCCCATGGCATCAACCCTGCAAAGTTTCATCGCTGGCCGCTGGATTGGCAGTGAATCCGCCACGCCGCTGCACAGCGCCCTGACCAATGCGGTGATTTATCACACGCATGCCGACCGCATCGACTTCGACGAAGCCGTCACCTACGCGCGCAAGACGGGCATTCCCGCGCTGATGCAGATGAACTTCCAGCAGCGCGCCCAGCGCCTGAAGGCGCTGGCGCTGTATCTGATGAGCCGCAAGGAAGAGCTGTACGCCATCTCGCACCAGACTGGCGCCACGCGCGCCGACAGCTGGGTGGACATCGAGGGCGGCACCGGCACGCTGTTCGCCTACGCCAGCATGGGCAGCCGCGAGCTGCCGTCGTCCAATGTGCTGCACGAAGGCCCGGCCATGGCGCTGGGGAAGAACGGTGGTTTCTCCGGGACCCACATCCTGGTACCGCGCGGCGGTCTGGCGGTGCACATCAACGCCTTCAACTTCCCGATCTGGGGATTGCTGGAGAAATTCGCACCAAGCTTCCTGGCCGCCATGCCGTGCATCGGCAAGCCGGCCACCGCCACCAGCTATCTGACCGAAGCGCTGGTGCGTCTCATGAACGAGTCCGGCCTGCTGCCGGAAGGCGCGCTGCAACTGGTGATCGGCAGTACCGGTGATCTGCTGGACCGCCTGGGCGGCAGCGATGTGGTGACTTTCACCGGCTCCGCCGAGACCGCCGCCAAGCTGCGCACCAACCGCAACCTGATCACCAACGCCGTGCCGTTCACCGCCGAAGCGGATTCGCTCAACTGCGCCATCCTGGCGCCGGATGTGACGCCGGATGACGTTGAATTCGACCTGTTCGTCAAGGAAGTCGCGCGCGAGATGACCGGCAAGGCTGGGCAGAAGTGCACCGCCATCCGCCGCATCATCGTGCCGGAGAATCTGGTGGATGCTGTCGGCACGCGCCTGCGTGAGCGGCTGGCCAAAGTCAGTGTGGGTGATCCGTCGGTGGAAGGTGTACGCATGGGCGCACTGGCCTCGCGCGACCAGCTGCGTGACGTTGCCGAACGCGTCGAACTGCTCGCGCGCGGCAACGAGGTGCTGTTCAGCGCCCGCGATGGCTTCCAGCCTGTGGGCGAAGGTGTGGCGGAAGGCGCCTTCTTTGCGCCCACGCTGCTGCTGTGCCGCGACGGCCACCGCAACGACGCGGTGCATGACGTCGAGGCGTTTGGTCCGGTCAGCACCATCATCAGCTACAACGGCATCGACGAAGCGCTGGCCCTGGCTGCGCGCGGCAAAGGTTCGCTGGTCTCGACGCTGGTGACCAGGGATCCGGCCATTGCCGCTTACGCTGTGCCGATGGCGGCGGCCTCGCATGGCCGCGTGCTGATACTGGACAAGGAAGCGTCGGTTGACTCCACCGGCCACGGCTCGCCGCTGCCGCAACTGAAGCACGGTGGCCCGGGGCGCGCTGGCGGTGGCGAGGAGCTGGGCGGCATCCGCGCCGTGCGCCATTTCCTGCAACGCGCGGCGGTGCAAGGCTCGCCGACTATGCTGGCGGCGGTGACTGGCGAATATGTACGCGGCGCCAAGGTGCAGGAGAGCGAAGTCCATCCATTCCGCCGCTATTTCGAAGACCTGAATATCGGCGACTCCCTGCTGACGCATCGCCGCACCGTGAGCGAAGCGGACATCGTCAACTTCGGCGGCGTGTCGGGCGACTATTTCTACATGCACTTTGACGAAATCGCTGCCAAAGACACGCAGTTCGGCCAGCGCATCGCGCACGGCTACTTTGTGCTGTCCGCCGCAGCGGGGCTGTTCGTGTCGCCTGCGCCAGGACCGGTGCTGGCCAACTACGGCCTGGATAACCTGCGCTTCATCACGCCGGTCGCCATCGGCGACACCATACGCGCGCGCCTGACCTGCAAACGCAAGGTTGACCGCAACCGCACCGACGACAAGGGCGTAGGCCAGGGCGTCGTCGCCTGGGACGTGCAGGTCACCAACCAGCGCGATGAGCTGGTGGCCAGCTACGACATCCTGACCCTGGTGATGAAGCGCGCCTGATCAGCGCTTCAAGCCAAACGGATCGTCGATGCTGTGGGCGGGTTCGGTGAACCATTTCGGACCGTTTGCGGTCATGTAGAAATGGTCCTCGTGGCGGACGCCGAATTCGCCCGGAATGCAAATCATCGGTTCGTTGGAGAAGCACATGCCGATGTCCAGCGGGGTCTTGTCGCCGCCCACCAGGTAGGGCCACTCGTGGATATCGAGACCGATGCCGTGGCCGGTGCGGTGCGGCAGGCCTGGCAGCTTGTAGCCGGGACCGAAGCCGTCGGCTTCCAGTGAGCGGCGCGCGGCCTGATCGACTTCTTCGCATGGTACGCCCAGCTGCGCTGCCGCGAATGCCGCCGCCTGCGCTTTCTTTTCGCTGTTCCACACCGAACGCTGACGCTCGCTGACCGGACCATACACGTAGGTGCGCGTGATGTCGGAAATGTAGTTGTGCAGCTTGCAGCCGGTGTCGATGAGTACCGTGTCGCCTTGCTTCAAGGTCTGCACGTAGCTGACGCCGTGCGGATAGGCGGTCGCTTCGCCGAACAGCACGATCACGAAATACGAACCACCTGCGGCGCCGACTTTGCGGTGTGCGCGGTCGATGAAAGCCTCCACTTCTTTGGTAGTGATGCCTTCACGCAGAATGCTGGCGGTGGCGACGTGCACCGCCAGCGTCATGTCCTTGGCGCGCTGCATCAGTGCGATTTCGGCGGCGGACTTGCGGGTGCGGCAGTGTGCCGTGACGGGGCGTGCATTCTCCAGGGCATAGCCTTCGGCCAGCGGACGGATGCCGTCATAGATGAAGAACGCCGCGCTCTCGCAGATGCCGACGCGCGGCGGCTGTGCAGCATTCGGCGCGATGCCCATGCGTTTGAGCACAGCGATAAACAATGCGTACGGGCTCTCGTGCTCATGCCAGCAATTGACCGCACCATCCACCAGCATGAAGTCCTTCAGCGTGCTTTCTTCAAACGCCGGTGCGATGTATTCCACGGCGCCTTGCGCCGGCAGGATGGCGCCTACCATGCGCTCGCTCGCATGCCACTTGGTGCCGGTAAAGTAGGTCAGGTTGGCGCCAGCGTTGATGTAGATTGCTGCGATGCCTTGCGCCTGCATATAGGCTTGCGCGCGCGCGATGCGCTGCAGATGTTCGTCTTTGCCGATAGGGACTGCGCCCGCAGTCATGTCCGACAAGGAGGCCAACGCCTCTTCCATGGTCTTTCCGCCAATAGTCATTTTTATATCCCTGTTGTGATGCGCGAGGATCGCTCTTCGTGAGCTTTCGATCATATCAGTTTTGCGCTTCCGTGGACCATGGTCATGCGCCCGTAACACGCGATTGATAAGGTGCGCGCACCATTGTTTACACTTCAGGATAGCTCAATGCTGCACAATAAATTCATGATCCCTTCCGCCGTCGCCATCATGCTGACCGTCGCTGCCTGCGGCGGTGATTCAGAGCCCGCCAGCGTTGTGCCGCCGCTTCCTGCGGGGCGCTGGATCGCAGGCGATCTGCATACCCACACCACGCAGTCGGCAGACGCGGATGTCAGCCAGACGCTGGAGAAGATCCTCGGCAAGGCCTTTAGCAGCTATGGCCTGGACTGGATGGCGGTTTCCAACCATTTACGCGTATCGACGCGTGACGAAAAAGGCATAGCGCTGGCGGCGTCGATTCCGATGTCGGTGGGGGCGGAGCGCTACGAAATTCCGCGCGTGCAGGCACTGCAAGCTGCCGGTACCTATGCCGACAAACTGATCTTCTCCGGCTTCGAGTGGGATATGCCGACGCATGACCATATCGGCATTGGCCTGTTTGAAGGTACGGACAAACTGAGCTCCAGCACCAAGGGCATGAAGGAGTTCGAGTATCTGTTTACCACGCGCGATGCCGCGATGTTTGATGCCGCCGATGTCGCCGCCTGGAAGGCGAAATACGGCGAGACGCGCTACAACAAAACGGCCGACGATGCGCTGCAGGCGATCAACTGGCTGAAGCAGAATTATCCGAACACCAGCTACGCCGTCATCAATCACCCGTCGCGCAATAAAGGCAGCTACAGCATTGCCGACTTCCGCGCGTTTAACGATGCGGCGCCCAACATCATGTTCGCGATTGAAGGCATGGTTGGCAATCAGATGGAACCGGACCGTGGCGGCTACACAGCTGCCTACACCGATGACAACGCGCTGCTGCGTGTCTACGGCGGCGTGGACTATATCGTGGCCAAACTGGGCGGCCCATGGGACGCGCTGCTGGGCGAAGGCCGCCGCATCTGGAATCTGACGGATTCGGACACGCACTTCAAGATCGTTGGCGGCAATAGCAGCGGCTACTTCCCTGGCGAATATGCCAAGAACTATGTGTTCAACAGCGCCACCGGCCAGGCGGTTGTAAAAGACCTGCTGGCAGGCCTGCGTTCGGGGAAAATGTTCTCGGTGTATGGTGACCTGATTAACGCGCTGGACTTCAACCTGGCCAGCAAGGATGACCGCAAGGAGATGGGCGGCGAACTGAAAGTCGCCAGCGGCGACAAGGTGACCATCACCATCCGCTTCAAGACGCCGGCCCGGAACAATTACGAAAAGCCGGTGGACAGCGGCACGCCTGCCAACGTCAAGCCGGTGGTCGATCACGTGGATCTGATCGTGGGCGATGTGGGGGCAAAGGCGACGCCTGGCACGGCAGCCTACAGCGTCGCCACCAATGCCAGCACCAGGGTCGTCAAGCGTTTCAGCAGCGCGGACTGGAAGGTGGATTCGGATGGTTACTACAGCGTCACCTACGAAACCACGGCCAGCAAGAATCAGTACTTCCGCCTGCGCGGCACCAATCTGGGAACCAATGTCGCCGGCCTGACGCAAGGCGGTGAGCCGCTGGCCGATCAGCGCACCGGCACCACCGACAATACGCAGCGCTTCAACGACATCAATGATCGTAACTACCGCAGCCTGTGGTTTTATTCGAACCCGGTGTTTGTCACGCTGCGTTGATCATTTGATTATTTGATTATTTGGTTAGCAGGCTGACTTTGTCGAGCACAAAGGAAGTCTGCCGCGCGCGGTCTTCACGCATGGCGAATGACAGTGTTACCTGCTGCCCTTTGAACGGCAGCAGGTCGAAGCTGCGGATCTGGTAGCCGTCGGCGGGCGTCAGATTAGTGTAGGTGGCCAGTGTGGCGAGTATGGCGCTGCCGCTGGCCGCGCGCAGCGAAACCACCATGGTGTCGTGGATGGCGCTGCCGGTTTCGCTGGTGTCGATGTGCAGCGCGAAGCTCAGTTGTGCGCTGGTCGCGGCGGCCGGGATCTGCACGCGCTGCGTCAGCGTCTCGCTGCTGCGCCGGCCGTTTCCGCCCAGCCAGGCGTAGCGCGTGCCTTCGTACGGCGCCTGGCCGCTGTGCGCGCCGATCACGCGGGTGGTGCCGCGCCAGCCGGTGCCGCCGTTTTCAAAGCCGCCGTTGGTGATGCGCTCCACCGCCTCGCCGCCATCTCCACCGCCGCCACCCTCGTCGATATCGGCGCCGACGTTGATGGCGGCGTAGGCGCGCTGCACGGCGATGGCTTCTTTCGAGGTGCCGCCATACAGCTCCTGTGCCGCTTGCAGCACTTTGTTGCGCGCATCGGCATAATTGGTGGAAGAGGTGAATTTGGTGGTCAGCGCCTTGAACCAGATGCGATAGGCCTTGTCGTTGCCGATGCCGCTCATGGCGGCCGGCGTGCGGGTCAGATAGGGGCTGTAGTAGTCGCCGGTGGTGTCGGCTTTGGAACCTTGCGAGAGAAAATAGAACATCCGGTTATTCGGTCCGCTGGCGTAGTGCACGTCCAGGTTTTTCAGCACGCTGCTCCACGCGTCCGGGCTGCGGCCGTCCTTGCTGGGTTTATACAGCCAGCGCAGTGGTTGGCCGCTCTTGCTGATCTCTTTGCCCATCATCCAGTCGTTGCCGGCAGCCGGTACACTGCTGCCCGTGTCGCCGTTGCGCGCATAGGCTTCCACCATTTCGCCGCCGATGTCGGAGTTGGATTCATTGAGTCCGCCGGATTCGCCGGTGTAGATCAGGTTCGCGGTTGCCGCCGTAACTCCGTGCGACATTTCGTGGCCGATGACGTCGATCGCCCCCAGGCTGTAAAAGCTGTTGCCGTCGCCGATGTACATGCATTTGCAGCTGTCGTCATAAAAGGCGTTGTCGTAGGCCGTGCCGACGTGGGCGGCGATGTAGGTGGCGGTGTTGTTGCCGTCCAGTGATTGCCAGCCAAGCACATTCTTGTTGGTGTCATAGGTGTTCATCAAGCCCCACAGCGCATTGACGGCGGCAGTCTGGCCGTTGGCGTCGGTGGTGCTGCCGCCGCTGTACTGTTTGCCGTCGCCCCAGGTATTGCTGTTGTTGGTGTAGGTGCTGCCGGGGTTGGGATTGTTGGGCGAGCTGTGGTCGGCGTTGGTGATGGCCATGCCGCCATATTTGCCGCCCGTGCCGCGCGCGGCGTCCAGCATCTGGAAGCCGCTGGCGGTCTGGGTGGTGTTGATCGGCACTTGGCCGTTGTACTGGCTGTTGCCGGTGCCGGTCACGGTCTGCAGCGCCGGCCACTTGGCGATGATGGCGCCGTCGCGCGCATCGACCACCACGTCGTAGTAAACCAGCTTGCCGTCCAGCGCCATGCGCAGCCGCACCATGTAGGCCAGCGCGTAGCGGTCCACCACTTCGCTGACGTCGAGCGCGTTGAGCTGGTCGTCGGGCTTGTCGCCGGCGGAGCTGGCGCGTATGGTTTTCATCACGGGATAGATCAGCAGCTCGGCGCTGGGCGGCCAGCGGTGCGTGGCGCTGGCGGCAACGTCCTGCACGGCGGCGCGGATGGCGTCATCGGCGGTCAACGTCGGGGTGAGGTCGGCGGGTGTGGGCGGTGCGGCCAACGGCGCGGCGCCCGGCGTGGTTGCGGCCGGAGCGATGCCCGGACGGCGATCGGAGGAGGCGACGCTGACGATATCGCCAGCCGCATTGGTTACCACCACCGATTCGGAGCCGAACACGCGCAAGCCTTTGTAGGTGTGCTGGGCGCGCGTGATTTTCTGGCCGGTGATGCCGGGGTGCTGGCTGCTGATGCGGAAGCTGTAGTCGTTGGTCAGGCCCTGGTGCGCGTCCAGGGCGGTGAGCCTGGCCATCAGCCCCGCGCTTTCCTGCGGCGTGGCGACGGTCACCGGCGCGGACATCAGTTGAGCGGCATGCAGCGGAACGCCGGCCAGGCACAGCGCCAGCAGGGGTGAGCGTAGTTTCATGACTTCCTCCCAGGTTGGTTGACGGAAGATTCACGCTATGCCGTGGCACCGGGAGGGGTTCTGTGCTGCGTCAACAAGCGCGCCGATTTCAGTGTTTGACACCGTCACCGGGCACCGGTGTGAACAGGTCGTAGGGATAGGTGAACACCCAGTCGGCGTAGCGCGTCTTGTTGGCCAGGCCGACATCGTCGTCGTCGAAGTTGCCCTGCTTGATGGGGCGTTGGGTGGACAGCGAACGCAGGCCGACGATGCGCCCCTGCTGCCGGACCAGCACCCAGTCCGGCTTGCCGGTGACGGGGTCGTTGTACAGCCGCCGCAGGTAGCGGCGCGCGCCGGGGAAGCGCGGGTCCTTGAGCAGCTCTTCCAGCGTCAGCGGATACTGGTTGGGCTGGCCCGGTGCGGTGTAGTAGCGCTCCAGCGCGACGCGGAATTCGTGGCCAATGAAGATCAGCTCACGCTCCTTGTCGCGCCGCGTGGCGGTGGCATACAGGTCGGCGGCGATGGTCAGCCCCACGCCCATGAACGCGATCAGCATGAGCGTCCACAGGTAGGCAAAGCCGCGCTGCTCAGAACTGATCGAAGGACGTGCCATCGCGGGTTTTTCCTTTGGCGCCGCTGCGGACATCGGCGATGCCGGGTTTGTCGGCGTCGGGCGAGGGCAGCAGCTGCCAGGTGGCGGCGGATTCGGTGACGGGGTCCAGCGGTACCTGGCGGAAGTAGTGCAGTGTCACCAGGTCGGCCAGTGCGGCCGGGTACTCGCCTTTGTCGGCGTAGTATTTGTCGATGCCGCTGCGTAGCACCTGCAGGTTTTCGCGCAGCGCCACTTCCTTGGAGCGCTCGACCGAGCTGAAATAGCGCGGCACGGCGATGGTCAGCAGCAGCGAGATGATGGCCAGGACCACCAGCAGTTCGACCAGCGTAAAGCCATGGATGCGTTTCATAGGCTCACCATAGTTTCAGCGGGATGCCGTTCAGGCCCGTCTTTTCGGAGCGCGAGCTGACGTCGAACACGTCGTCGCCTTCGGACGGATTATCGGCCGGGGACGCGTAGCTGCGCAGCGACCAGCCGGTTTGCTTGTCCGGTCCGTCCTGCGCGGCAAACGGGTCGGCCGGGATGCGCCGCAGGAAGTACATATTCTGCTTGCGCGCGCTGCGCTGGTCGGGCATGCCGTTGACCAGGTCCTCCAGCTTTTTCGGGTAGCCGGAATCGCCGATGGACAGCTTGATGTGGCCATTGTCGGCGGCGCGCTTGTAGGCGTCGATGGCCTGGCGAATCTCGATCAGCGCGGTGCGCAGCCGCTGTTCTTTTTCGCGCTGCACGGCCATCTGCGCCATGGGCGCCGCCACCATGGCCAGCGTGGCAAGGATGGACAGGGTAATCATCAGTTCGATGAAGGTGAACCCTTGCTGGCCGTGGTGCGTCATGGCTGCTGGCCTTTGCGTGGCGCGGCGGAGGCGGGGGCAGGATCGCCGCCGGTCATGGACGAACCGCCCGTCATGCTGCTGGCGGCAGCGGCGGGCGCGCTGGACGTGGTGGCGGCGGGCGCTTCCTGCTGGTTGTCGTCCGCAGCGGCGTTGGCGGAGAAGCTGGATGACGATGACGACGCGGCGGCTACCTGCACGCGGCCGCCGATGTCGGAATCGGTGCCGGCATTGAATTCCGCCACCGCCAGCTCGGGCCGGCGGATCGAGCGCAGGATGCGCGGTGTGATCGACAGCACGATCTCGCTGCGCGTGTTGTCGTCCTTCTGCGTGCCGAACAGGCGGTTCAGCACGGGCAGCTGGCCGATGCCCGGCACCTTGTTGGCGGTGACGCGGTCTTCGTCGTTGATCAGCCCCGCCAGCACCTGGGTCTCGCCATCCTTGAGGCGCAGCACGGTGGAGGCGCTACGGGTGCCGATCTGGTAGGCGGTGGTGCCGGACTTGCTGTACACCTCCTTGACCACGCTGCTGACTTCCAGCGCGATCTTGATGGCCACTTCGTCGTCCAGGTAGACATTCGGCTCGACGTCGAGCTTGAGGCCGACGTCGATGTAGTTGACGCTGTCGGCGCTGACACCGTTGTTGGTGGTGACGGTGATGACCGGCACGCGGTCGCCGATCAGCACCTTGGCCTTGTCCTTGTTGCGCACACGGATGCGCGGATTGGCCAGCAGGTTGCTGTCGGTGTCGTTGCGGTTGGCGTTGAGCGTGACCGGGCCGATGCCGGCGGAGATGGTTTTGCCGGTAATGTTGCGCAGGTCGTTCACCAGCAAGCCGTTGATCTGGTCACTGCCGATCAGTTTGAGCGTGGCGGAATCCGGCCACTGGACGCCAAGCTGCTGGATGCTGGTGCGCTTCACTTCCAGTACTTCCACTTCCAGCATGACCTCGGGGTCGGCGACATCCTGCACGGCGATGATGCGCTCGGCCATGCGGACCATTTCCGGCGTATCGCGCATGATGATGGTGCCGATGCGTTCGTCGGTGACGATGTCCTTGGCCTTGAGCAGCGTCTTGAGCGTGAACGCCACGGATTTGACGTCGGCGTTGGCCAGGAAGAAGCTGCGCACCACGAGCTGCTGGTAGTCCTTCACCTTCTGCGGGTTGTTGGGGTAGATGGTGATGGCGCGTTCGCCGGTGACGCTCTGTTCGAGCTGGTTGGCGCTCAGCAGCATGGTGATGGCTTCTTCGATGCTGGTGTCGCGTACCGAGATGGTGGCGCGCAGGTTGGGATCGACGTCGCGGTCGAAGACGAAGTTGAGGCCGGAGACGCGGCTGATGAGGTCAAACACGGAGCGCAGCGGCGCGTCGCGGAATTCCAGCGTGATGGGCTTGCGGTAGGCAGCCGCCAGGCGTCCGCTGGCGGGACGCAGCCGGGTCTGGGCGTCGGCGAGGCGTACTTGCAGGTTTTGCAGGGCGCGCTGGTTGGGCCGTTGCACCAGCAAGGGGCGCAGCAGCGCCTGCGCCTGGGTCAGATTGGCGTCGCCGCCGCGCTGGTACAGCGCTTCCGCATCCGCCAGCACCTGCTGCTGTTTCTGGTCCTGTGCCAGCGCTGCCAGTCCCTGGCGGGCGACGACGTTGGCGGCATCGATGGCCAGCGCTTGCTGGAAGCTGGCTTCCGCCTCGGCGGCCTGGCCCTTAATGCGCAGCGTTTCACCACGCGTGTTGTAGGCGTTGACCAGCCGCAGTTTGCGGTTCAGCAGGACCAGGCGGTATTCGGCGTTGTGCGGGTCGTCGCGCACGGCCTGTTCCAGTTTGGCCAGGCCGGGTTCAACCTGGCCGGCGTCCAGCAGGGCATTGCCTTCCTTGAAGGCGGAATTGCTGGCGCAGGCGGTGAGCAGCAGCGTGGCGGCCAGTGCGGAGGACAGCGCAGCAAGGCGGAATGGCATCAAAGGTTTCAATTGGTGTCCCCTACAACAAGTGTTTGTGGTTGGTTGAGCGGCAGGTAGAGCACATGCAGGGTGCCGTCGCTGACGCGTTCGAGGCGGTAGCTGTCGTTAATCTTTTCGCCGGGCCGGGCGATGACGTTCTGGCCATCGACCTGGAAGAAATAGGCAGTATTGCCGTCGTCGGAGTAGCGGCCCAGGTACTGGAACGGCAGTGGTGGCGGGCCGCTGGCGGCTTCGGCTTGCGGCGCCGCCGCGCGGGCCTCGGCCGGCTTCAACGGCGCAGACGGCGCCGCCTGGCCGCCCCAGCTCTGCTTGGCGAAGGCGTCGCCCAGTTCTTCGTCGCTGACGCGTGCGTGAATGTGCAGATCGACGGTTGGTGCGGCGGCGGGCGCCTCGGCCGCTGCAAGTGCGCTGGCCGGCGCTTCGCGCGGCGTGGCGGCGGCCGGGGTGACGACCACGCCGTCGTCGTCGGGCGCAAACCAGGCGGCCAGCACGGTGGCTGCGGCGGCGATGCCCAGGACTGCTTTTCTCATGGCCGCTGCTCCATCTGGCGTACCAGCAGGACGAACTGCAGGCGCGCTTCGACGGCGCCCGAGGCGATCTGCTCGCGCTTGAAGGACACCGATTCCAGCGTCAGCGAGGGCAGGGCCTGCAGCACGTTGATGATGAATTCCTGCACGCGCGGGAAGTCGGCTTTCACCGGCAGCGTGATGCGGTAGCGCAGGAAGCTGCTGCCGGCATCCTGTTCCGGCTTGTATTCGGCCTTGGCCAGCGTGATGCCGCTTTGTTCGGCGAGGCGCACCATCTCCTTGAGCATGTCGGGGATGGTGTCGTGTGCGGGCAGGAAGGCCTGGAAGGCGGCCACGCCATCGGCGCTGGTGGGCGCGGCGACACGCGGCGCGGCCGCGCTGTGGACGGCAGTGTTGATTTCCTGCGTCAGCAGTTGCTGGCGCTGCGCCAGCTGCGTGGCATGCCATTGCAGCAGCACGGCGACGGCGATGGCGGCCACGCCGGCAATGGCGCCGGGGCCGGCCTGGCGCAGCAGGCGGCGGGCTTGCCAGCTATGGCGCGCGGTGTGCTGCGGCGTGCCGCGCCAGTTGGTCAGGGATGCGAGTTTTATTCGCGCCATAGGGCCTCCAGTTGGAAGCGGTAGGCGTCGCCCGCCGCTTCGTGCTTGATCAGGTAGACGGAGCGGAACAGGCGCTGCTGGTTAAGGAAGGCCAGGTAGTTCAGCATGTCTTGGGCGGTTTGCGCTTCGGCGCTGATTTTCAGGACGCCGGCCGGCGTGGCCGCAGTGTGGGTGGCGTTGCTTTCGCCGTCCTGCGGCGGCTGGCCGTTGAGGTCCAGGCCGAGCAGGGCGACGTGGATGTCCTCGGGCGCCTGCACGGTTTTGAGCAGGCGCACCACGGGCAGGTTGAGCTGGCGTACGGCGCCGGCAATCACGGCCAGCTGTTTGTCGAGCGCCTGTTGCCGCTGCGGCGACAACGCGGGCTGGTTGCGGCGTGCGGCGCTGCGTTCGCTGCGGGCGGCTTGCGTGTCGAGGCGGTGCTGCAGGCGCTGGACTTCCTGCATGGGACCAAGCCAGTGGTAGGCGGCGCTGGCCAGCGTGATGGCGCCCACGGCCGCCAGCGCCAGGCGCCAGCCTTGCAGCGGCGCGCTGCGCGGAATGAAGTTGAGGGTGCTCATGCGGCGGCCTCGATCAGGGTGGCAGGAGCGGCGCCATACAGGTCGTCGGCGAGTTCGAATTGCTGCGGTAGCGCGGCAGCGGGCGGCGCCGCCAGATTGATGACGGTGACGCGGGGGATGCCGGCCAGTTCGGGCATGCGCAGCAGCCAGCGCTGCCAGGCTTGCGGCAGTTCGCGCGACCAGTCGGCGTTGCTGGGCTGGGTGTGCAGGGCGCTGATGCGGCCGCGCGTGATGGCGGCCAGCGTCAGACGGCCCGGTTCGGCCAGGGCCAGCGCCAGCGCGCCAGGGGCCGATCTGGCGCTGGCGCCGGTGCCAGTGCTGATGCGGGGCAGCCAGCGCAGCGCAGCGCCTAGCGCGGGTTCGATGGCGTGGCATGGGTGGCCGCTGGCCTCGGCCAGCACGGTCAGGGCTTGCAGCAGTGCGCTGTCGATGCCGCAGATGGCGCGCGCATGGCCGTAGGGCGCGTCGTCGGCGACGATGCGCCAGCCCAGCGCGGCGTCGCCGTACAGTGCTGCCAGCTGCATTTGCAGGAAGCGGTGGGCGGCCGGTTCGGATAGCAGGGCGTCGCTCCACGGTACGATCGCCAGTTGCTGCCAGCGGCTGGACAGGCTGACTTCCAGCGGCAGGCCGGCGAGCGACATGGCGCCAGCGGCGGCGCTGGCGGCGTCGCCGCGCGCCTGCAGCAGCAGTGCGTGCAGCGCGTCAACGGCGGGCTGCCAGTGGCCGCCGGGGTTGGCCAGCGCGATCTGCTGCTGGCTGCCGTCGATGAGGCGCTGGCCCTGGCGCACGGCGGCGCGCAGCTGGTGCGGCGCCAGGTGTACGCACAGGGTGCGCGGCGCCATGCCGCGCTGGCGGACGGCGTGCAGCAGCTGCCGGAGTTGCTTAGTAAGTGACACGATTCAGCTCCTGCAAAGTGGTTTCACCCAGCCGCACCAGGTCCAGGCCAGCGCTGCGCGCGAGCCGGAAGCCCATGGCGGCGGCTTCTTCTTTCATGCGGCTGACGGGCGCGCGAGTGCAGATCATTTCGCGCATGGCGTCGTTCAGCACCAGTACTTCGGCCACCGCCTTGCGGCCCTTGTAGCCGCTGCCGCGGCAATGGCCGCAGCCGGCACCCGCCTTGAATACCCAGCCGTCGACGGCGGCGGCGGTGAGGCCGCTGTCGTGCAGCTCGGCCGGATCGGGCGCCACTTCCACCGCGCAGTGCTCGCAGTTGAGGCGCAGCAGGCGCTGGGCGACGATGCCGTTGAGCGCGGCGGCGAAGCTGTAAGGATCGACGCCCATGTGCAGGAAGCGGCCCACCACGTCAAACACGTTGTTGGCGTGGACCGTGGTGAATACCAGGTGGCCCGTGAGCGAGGCCTGCACGGCGATCTGCGCGGTTTCGTCGTCGCGGATTTCGCCGATCATGATTTTGTCGGGATCGTGGCGCAGGATGGAGCGCAGGCCGCGCGCGAAGGTCAGGCCCTTTTTCTCGTTGACGGGAATCTGCAGCACGCGCGGCAGGCGGTATTCGACCGGGTCTTCGATGGTGACGACCTTGTCGCGGCCCGTGTTGATTTCGGTGATGGCGGCATACAGCGTGGTGGTCTTGCCGGAGCCGGTGGGGCCGGTCACCAGCAGCATGCCGTGCGGCTTGGCGGCCAGGCGGCGGATCTGCACGATGGCGTCGGCGTTGAGGCCCAGGCTTTCCAGCCGTAGCGACTGCGCGGCTTCGGTCAGTGCGCGCCGGTCCAGCAGGCGCAGCACGGCGTCTTCGCCGAAGATGTTGGGCATGATGGAGACGCGAAAGTCGATCTCGCTGCCTTTCACGCGCACCTTGAAGCGGCCGTCCTGCGGCACGCGGCGTTCGGCGATGTCGAGTTCCGCCAGCACCTTGATGCGCGAGATGATCTGTTCGGCCATCTGCAGGCCCTGCACCTGGCCGGCCTGCACCAGCACACCGTCGACACGGTATTTGATGGTCAGGCTGTTGGCTTCGCACTCGAGGTGGATGTCGCTGGCCTGGAATTTGAGCGCGTCGTAGATGGTGGAATTGACCAGCTTGACCACCGGGCTGCTGTCTTCGCGGATGCGCAGCAGCGAGATGTCTTCGACGCCCGCTTCGGGTGTGTTGTGGCTGTCGTCTCCGTCGGCGCCCAGCATGCCGGCCATGGCCTGCTGCACGCTTTCCTGCTGCGCCAGATAGGCGGCCAGGTCGTCGGCATGTGCCAGCGCCACGCTGTAGTCGCCGGCGATGGCGTAGCTGGCCCAGTGCAGCGTGTCGTCGGCCAGCGGGTTGGCGATGACCAGCGTGGGCGCAGCCAGCGCGCCGCCGTTGCCGTCAGCGCGCAGCAGCACGCAGTCGCGCTGGACGCAGTCAGTGTAGGGCAACAGGTCAAACGCCGGCAGCGCCGCCTGCAGGCGCGCCATGGGCCAGGCCGGATAGCAGAACAGCGCGGCCAGCTGGCGCGTGAATTCTTCCGCCGTCAGGCCGCATTGTTCCTGCAGCAGCGCCATGGCGGGACGGCCTTGCGCCAGCGCGGCGGCGCGCGCGCCGTGCAGCAGTTCGGGCGTGAGGATGGCCGGTTCGCGTGCATTCATGAGAGACTCCCTGCCAGTTCAAAAATCGGCATATACATGAGGACCACCACGCCGCCGATGACCACGCCGATAATGGTCATCAGCAGCGGCTCCAGCAGGCGCGAGGCCCAGTCCACCCAGCGGGCGAATTCTTCGTCGTGGAAGCTGGCCGAGCGCTCCAGCATGTCGCCGAGGCGGCCGGTGTTTTCGCCGACCTTGAGCAGCGACTGCGCCACCGGCGTGGCCAGGCCTTGCTGCTCGAGCGCGGTGGAAAACGGCAGGCCCTGTTCGACGGCGCGCCGCGTCTGCGCCAGCGCCAGTTGCTGGGCCGGCGTCAGCATGGCGCTGCCCATGGCCAGCGCCCGGGTCAGCGGGATGCCGGCGTGCAGCAGCAGGCTCAGGGCGCGGTAGAAGCGCGCCAGGCGGAACTCGGCGGCGCGCGCGGCCAGCAGCGGCAGGCGCAGCACGGCTTGCAGCATGCGCTGGCGCGCGCGCGGGTTGGTGGCGGCGTGGACGGCTGCTACCACCACGGCCGCCAGCGCGCCTGCGCACAGCCACGGGTGGGCAGCCAGCGTCCGGCCCATGCCCAGCAGCAGTTGCGAGGCCCACGGGATCTCGCGTCCGGCGCTTTCGTACACCACGCTGAAGCGCGGCACCACGTAGCCCATCAAGAACAGCGTGACCAGCGTGCCGACCACCAGCAGCATCACGGGGTAGATCGCGGCTGACACCAGCTTTTTGCGGATGGCGTCGAACTGTAGCTGGTAGCTGACAAAGCGCGCCAGCGCCTGAGGCAGGTGGCCGGAGCGTTCGGCCGCGTGCACGGTGGCGATGTACAGGTCGGGGAAGATGGCCGGGAACGTGGCCAGCGTGTCGGAAAAGCTCAGGCCCTGCTGCATGGCGCGCTGCAGCGCGGCCAGGATGGCGCGGGCGCCGGCGCGGGTTTCCTTGTTGTGCAGGGTGGCGATGGCTTCGCTGAGGTTGAGGCCAGCCTCCAGCAGCGCCAGCAGCTCCTGGCTGAATTGCAGCAGCGGGAACGCTTGCGCGCCGCGGCCGCCAGTAACAGGCAAACGCGCAGCGGCCGGCGCGTGCTGATCCGCACCGTCGTTGCCGACAGTGGCGATGCTCAGCACGCGCCAGCCGCTGCGCGCTGCCTGCCGGATCGCCTCCGCCTCGCTGGCGGCGGTGATCGCGACAGACTGCGGGCCGGCAGGCCCGCCTTGTACTTCTAGCCGATACTGCATCGCTGCCTTACTGGGTGATCAGGCTGACCTTGTCCACCACGAAGGAAGTTTGCAGGGCCGAGTCTTCGGTCATGGCAAACGACAGCGTTACGGTCTGGCCTTTGTATGGCAACAGGTTGAAGGTACGGACCTGGTAGCCGCTGGCCGCGTTCAGGTTGGTGTAGGTCGCCAGCGTGCCCAGTACCGTGCCGCTGCTGTTCTTGACCGTGACTACCAGCTTGTCGTAAGCGACGTTGTCGGTTTCCGCGGTGTCGATGTGCAGTGCGAAGCTCAGGCTGGCGCTGGTGGCGGCCGATGGAATGGCCACGCTCTGGGTCAGCGTTTCAGTCGCGGTTTTGCCGTTGCCGCCCAGCCAGGCGAACTTGGTGCCTTCGTAGGCGGTCTGGCCGCTGTAGTTGCCGATCACGCCCGTGGTGCCGCCCCAGCCGGTGGTGCCGGACTCGAAGCCGCCGTTGGTGACGCGTTCGGTGCCGGTGCCGCCGCCACCGCCCACGGTCAGCGTGGCGCTGCTCGAGGTGGCGGTTTTGACTGGCGACGAAGCGTCGCTGACGATGGCGTAGAAGGTGGCGCCGTTGTCGGCGGTTTGCGCCGTCAGCGAGTAGGTGGCCGAGGTGGCGCCACTGATCGCTGCGCCGTTACGGTACCACTTGTAGCTGTATGGCGCGGTGCCGCCCGTGGCGCCAACGCTGAACGAGGCAGTGGCGCCAGCGGCGACGCTGACGTTGGCTGGCTGGGTCGAGATCGACACGCCGCCGGTGCCGCCTGCTTCATCGATGTCGGTGCCGACGTTGATGGCCGCATAGGCGCGCTGCACGGCGGTGGCTTCTTTCGAACCGACGCCATACAGTTCCTGCGCAGCGGCCAGCACTTTGGTGCGGGCGTCAGCGTAGTTGGTGGACGCCGTGAACTTGGTGGTGGCGGCCTTGAACCAGATGCGGTAAGCCTTGTCATTGCCGATACCGCTCATTGCGGCCGGGCTCTTGGTCAGGTACTTGGAGTAGTACTCGCTGCTCGAGCTCGAGTTCGAACCTTGCGACAGGAAGTAGAACATGCGGTTGTTCGGGCCGCTCGAGTAGTGGACGTCGAGGTTTTTGATGGTGCTGCTCCACGCATCCGGGCTGCTGCCGTCCTTGCTTGGCTTCCACATCCAGCGCAGCGGCTGGCCGGATTTGCTGATTTCCTTGCCCATCATCCAGTCGTTGCCGGCCGGGATCACGGTGCCGGTGCCGCCGTTGCGCGCATAGGCTTCCACCATTTCGCCGCCGATGTCGGAGTTGGACTCATTGAGGCCGCCCGATTCGCCCGAGTAGGTCAGGTTGGAGGTAGCGTCGGTGACGCCGTGCGACATTTCGTGGCCGATCACATCGATCGAGCCGAGGCTGGTGAAGCTGGAGCCGTCGCCGATGTACATGCACTTGCAGCTTGGGTCGAAGAAGGCGTTGTCGTAGTTGTTGTCGACGTGGGCGGCGATGTAGGTGGCGGTGTTGTTACCGTCCAGCGATTGCCAGCCCAGCACGCTTTTGAGCGTGTCGTAGGTGTTCATCAGGCCCCACAGCGCGTTGACGGCAGCGGTCTGGCCGTTGGCGTTGGTGGTGCTGCCGCCGCTGATGTACTGTTTGCCGTCGCCCCAGGTGTTGGTGGAGTTGGTGTAGATGCTGCCGGCGTTCGGGCTGTCGGCCGAGCTGTGGTTGGCGTTGGTGATGGCCATGCCGCCGTACACGCCGCCGGTGCCGCGCGTGGCGTCCAGCATCTGGTAGGTGCTGCCCGACAGCGTGGTGTTGATCGGCACGCTGCCGTTGTACTGGCTGTTGCCGGTGCCGACCACGGTCTGCAGCGACTTCCATTGCGCAATGACGGCGCCGGTCTTGGCGTTGACGATGGTGTCGTGGTACACCACCTTGCCCTTGTCGGCCATGCGGGTCTGCACGTAGTAGGCCAGCTCGTAGTGGTCAACCACGTCTTCGAGGTCGAGCGCATTCAGCGCGGCTTCCGATTTGTTGAGGGCCGAGGCTACGCGCACCGATTTGACCACGGGCCAGATCAGCAGTTCGGCCTGTGGCGCCCAGCGGTGTACGCCGCTGGGTGCGACTTGCTTGACCACCAGCGCGATGGCGTCGCCGCTGCTCAGCGATGGCGTCAGGTCCTTGAGTGCTGGCGCCACGCCGTCGCCCTTGGTGCCGTTGACCACCGACTGGTTGCCGGCCAGGCCAGCGCGGCGGTCGGACACCGATTCGCTGACGATGTCGCCTGCGGTGTTGGTGACCACTACCGATTCCGAACCGAACACGCGCAGGCCTTTGTAGGTGTGCTGGACGCGTGTGATTTTCTGGCCGACCACGCCAGGGTGCTGGCTGCTGATGCGGAAGCTGTTGTCTGCGCTCAGACCGCGTTCGCTGTCGAGCGAGGTCAGCTTGGCGACCAGGCTGGCGCTTTCCTGCGGCGAGGCCTGGTTGACAGGGGCTGCCATGAGTTCGGCAGCAGCGTTGGCGGTAGGGCAGATCACCGGCAGGGTAGCGGCGACGGCAACAGCAAGCAGGGGCTTACGTAGGTTCATTTCTTCTCCATGAGCGGTTGTAGTTGGTCGCCGGCGTGGTACGCAATCAACATGAATACGGCGAGTGGAGCGCACGTTATTCCTGTCGTGCCAGCAGCGTCAAAAAAAATTAAAAATGAGTCAGCGGCGCACAAAATGTCTGAAATGAGACATTCCCCTGAGGCACTGAATAATGCTGCGGTGATGCAGGAGCCCAGTAACGGCGGGGCGTATAACAGATGGGCGCGCGCGGCGCACGCACGATAGGGCGGTTTTGTGTGGTATCCACAACGAACTAGGCGGGGGCCTCTATTTTCGGCAACCACGCAACACTCTGTCGGCTAGCGGGGTAAAAGCTGGTTGCAGAATTTTAATATTGCGAATTAAACTACTTGAATCCGCGCACACGCGGAGACATAAAAAAGCGCAGGGCACGACCCATATAACATTCGCGCATAAGCAAATCAGGAAGAGAAAAAATGACCGCACACCCACTGCCGCATCGTCGTTCCATCCGCCCGCCGCGTTTGCTGCGCATCACCCACGCTCCGCCCGCCTGACGGCTGCCAGATCACGCCCGTCTGCCGCGCCCCTTCCTGCCGGGTGCGCTGACAGGCGCCTACCTCTGTTGACTATTGTTCCGCCGTGGGCGGACGAGGGGGATCTTTTATGCTGTCGATTTCGACCAAAGTGGAACGCATCGTGCTGGAGTCGGCCTTCCTGACCGAAGGCCTGCGGCGCGGCTTGATCAATCTGTCGGAGCTGGCGCGCCAGCTGCAGCCGCAGCTTGAGAGCGATTTGTGGAAGCCGGTGGGGCAGGCGGCGGTGGTGATGGCGCTGCGCCGCGTGGCCGAGCGCCTGCCGCAGGAACCGCAGCACCGCACCCGGCCGCTGCGCCAGGGCGGCGAGCTGACCACGCGCACCGAGCTCACGGAATATACCTATCGCTATTCGGATAGTATCCAGGAGTGCCACCGCCAGCTGCTGGTGGAGGCCGAGCCGATGCGCGGCGCGTTTGTGACGGTGACGCGCGGCGTCAACGAGGTGATGGTGATTTGCAGCGGCGCGCTGACCGGCGTGGTGGAGTCGGTATTTGCACGCGAACGCCTGCTGGCGCGGCAGAACAACCTGAGCGCGGTGACGCTGCACCTGAATCCGGACACGCGCCGCACGCCCGGGATTTACCACGCCATCCTCAAGCAGCTTGCATGGGACAAGGTGAGCCTGATTAATATGATTTGTACTTATACGGAACTGACGATCCTGCTGGAGCAAAGCCAGACCGGCGCGGCGTTCTCGGTGCTGTCGCGACTGGCCCTGCACTGATGGCACGGCCGACACTGACCTACCGCAAGCCGCAGCTGGGACGCGACTACTGGGTGCTCGACGGGGTGCTGCCCAATGCAGCGGAGGTGGCGCAGCGCTGTTTTGCGCGCGAGGCATGGGAGCTGGGGGCGCCGCACCGCGCCGAACCGTGGCCCGGCATGCGCAGCCAGGGTGCGCTGCTGCCGGACGAGCTGGCGCAGGTGGAAGCCTGGGTGCGCAAGGTGACGGGAGCGAAGAAGCTGTGGCAGCAGGCGACGCCGCAGGGCAGTACCCTGAACCACAATTATGTGCAGCTGGTGGGCGGCATCGAGTCGGGGCCGCGGCCGCACACGGATTCGCTCAAGCTGTGCCGCTATGCGGCGGTGATTTATCTGTCGCCCGAGCCGATGCCGGCGGCAGGGACTTCGTTTTACCGGCTGCGCTATCCGGACGGCACGCTGGGCGGCAATTACTGCAGCCCGCCGCATGCGAACCTGCGCGAGGCGCTGGGCGTGACCAGCCTGCCCCCGCAGGCCTGGCATGAAGAAGTGCGCGTGGAAAACCGCTTCAACCGCATGCTGCTGTACCGGGCCAATCTGGTGCACTCGGCCAGCAGCTATTTTGGTTGCGACCATCATGACAAGCGCATGACGGCCGTGTTTTTCTGGATGGCTTAGCTGTCGCTTAGCCGGCCAGCTGGGCGCGTACGCGGGCAATCGCCAGACGCACCTGGTTGGGCGCGGTACCGCCCACGTGGTCGCGTGCAGCCACCGAGCCTTCCAGGGTCAGCACGGCAAACACGTCGTCCTCGATCAGCGTGGAGAACGCGCGCAGCTGTTCCAGCGACATTTCGGCCAGGTCGATCTTGAGGTCGTCGCAGGCGCGCACGGCGTGCGCCACGGCTTCGTGGGCATCGCGGAACGGCAGGCCTTTCTTGACCAGGTAGTCGGCCAGGTCGGTGGCGGTGGCGTAGCCTTGCAGTGCGGCTGCGCGCATGGCGTCCGGCTTGACGCTGATGCCGCCGGCCATGTCGGCAAAGATGCGCAGCGTGTCGACCACGGTGTCGACGGTGTCGAACAGCGGCTCCTTGTCTTCCTGGTTGTCCTTGTTGTAGGCCAGCGGCTGGCCTTTCATCAGGGTCAGCAGGCCCATTAAATGGCCGTAGACGCGGCCGGTCTTGCCGCGCGCCAGTTCCGGCACGTCCGGGTTTTTCTTTTGCGGCATGATCGACGAGCCGGTGCAGAAGCGGTCGGCAATGTCGATGAAGCCCACGCGTGGGCTCATCCAGATGATCAGCTCTTCCGACATGCGCGACACGTGGGTCATGATCAGCGAGGCGGCGGCGGTGAATTCAATCGCAAAGTCGCGGTCGGAGACGGCGTCCAGCGAGTTGTGGCAGACGTCGTCGAAACCCAGCGTCTTGGCCACGCGCACGCGGTCGATCGGGAAGGTGGTGCCGGCCAGTGCTGCGGCGCCCAGCGGCAGGCGGTTGACGCGCTTGCGCGCATCGGCCATGCGCTCGGCGTCGCGGCCGAACATTTCAACATAGGCCAGCATGTGGTGGCCGAAGGTGATCGGCTGCGCCACTTGCATGTGGGTGAAGCCGGGCAGGATGGTGTCGGCGTTCTTTTCGGCCAGGTCGGTCAGTGCGCTGCGCAGGGCGTTCAGCAGCTGCAGCACGTCGTCGATGGCGGCGCGCACGTAGAGGCGGATGTCGGTTGCCACCTGGTCGTTGCGCGAGCGGCCCGTGTGCAGGCGCTTGCCGGCGTCGCCTACCAGTTCGGTGAGGCGTTTTTCAATATTCAGGTGGACGTCTTCCAGGTCCAGCAGCCATTCAAACTGGCCGGCCTCGATTTCGGCGCTGATCTGCGCCATGCCGCGCTCGATCTCGGCGCGGTCGTGGGTGCTGATGATGCCCTGGGCGGCCAGCATTTCAGCGTGGGCCAGCGAGCCCTGGATGTCGGCCTTGGCCAGGCGCTTGTCGAAGAATACCGAGGCGGTGTAGCGTTTGACGAGGTCCGAAACGGGTTCGTTGAAGCGGGCCGACCAGGCTTCGGCCTTTTTGGAAAGTTGTGCAGTCATAGTCAAATGTAGGAAGTGCGCGTAGGATCAGCTGCTGATTATAAACCGTCAGCTGCTGCAAAATCCGTCAACCTTGTCTAGACAACCGTGGAAAACATGAGCATTCTGCGCATTACTACCGATAAAGCGGCACTCGACTTGCCGATGATTCATCAGTTTCTGAGCGAACGTTCCACCTGGGCCATCGGCATTCCGCTGGCGCTGGTGGAGCGGGCCATCGACAATTCGCTGTGTTTTGGCGCTTATCTGGATGGCCGGCAGGTGGGTTTTGCACGGGTGACCACGGATTACGCCACGTTTGCCTATCTGGCCGATGTGTTTGTGCTGGAGCCGGAGCGTGGCAAGGGTTATAGCAAGCAGCTGGTGGAGGCGGTATTGTCCCACGCGGATTTGCAGGGGCTGCGCCGCTTCATGCTGGCCACCAGCGATGCACATGAACTGTACACGCGCTACGGTTTTACTCCGCCGGCCCGCCCGGCCACGCTGATGGAGCGTTATTTTCCGAGTATTTATTCCAACTGATGCCGGGTATATAGACACGGTTGTTCCTCCCGGCTGACTGCCTCGTTTTGTCTCGTTTCGCCTCGTTTGATGCCTCGTTTTTTGTGGCCCACCCCGAACTTCCCTAGGGAGATGGCGGTCTAATAAAAAGAAACGAGGCACTGGAGAAGACAACATGAGACAAAACGAGGCAGTCACTGTAACTATTAAACCCCGTGTACATATGGCACTGTTTCACGCGCTCTGGAAGCACCAGGACCGGCGCTCGGTGGACCATATTGCCACCATCGCCATCAAGGAATGGATGGCCCGCAACTATGGCCGTCCTGTGGAGCGTGGCTACCAGTGGAAAAACCTGTTCCTGCCGCACGGGACCCGCTTGCGTATCAACCACTGTTACATGAGCCACTTCGCCCAGGTGGAGGGGGATCTGCTGATCGCTGAAGGAAGGGTCGTCACGCCGCGTGGCTGGGCTAACGAGGTATGCGGCTGTGTGCGTAACGCGTGGCGCGACATCTGGGTGCAGCGCCATTACACGGAATGCTGGATGCGCGCAAGTGACTGGCGCACTGGCGAGGCGGCAAATCCACGCCGTCCCGCGGTTGAGCGGCGGCGGCATGCGCGCCGCCTTGCCGACTGATTACCGGCTGACTATTGCCAGTTCATCAGGCACGGCGGGATCAGCAGCGCCAGTGCCAGCACGGCGTAGATCAGCTGCAAGGGGATCATCCATTTGGCCCAGGTGATCCACGGGATGCGCGCCAGTGCCAGCACGCCGACCGTGATGCCGGACGTCGGTATCATTGGCGTGGTGAACTCGCCGAACTGGAACGCCAGAATCGCGGTCTGCCGCGTCACGCCGACCAGGTCGGCCAGCGGCGCCATGATGGGCATGGTCAGCGCGGCCTGGCCGCTGCCCGAGTGGATGAAGAAGTTGATCACGGTCTGGATGCCAAACATCTTCCACGCCGCGAACACCGGATGCACCGATTGCACCAGCGGCATCAGCGTATGCAGCATGGTGTCAATGATGTGGGCATCGCGCGCCAGCACCAGCGTGCCGCGCGCCAGCGCAATCACCAGCGCCGTGCCGACCAGGTCGCGCGCGCCCTGCATGAAGCCTTCCACGATCTGGCTCGAATCAAGCCGCCCGACCAGACCGATCACGATGGCCATGCTCAGGAACAGTGCTGCAATTTCGTCGATATACCAGTCGTAGTGCACCACGCCGCCCACCATGACCACCAGCGAACCGGCGAAAATCCACAGCACCAGTTTGTGGCGCGCAGTCATGCCGTGGAAGTCGCTGGCTGCGCCTTTCGGCAAGTCCTTGCGCTTCTCCAGGTCCAGCGCGTAGGTCGGGCTGAGCTGCGGATTTTTCTTCACGCGCGCCGCGTACCACATCAGGAACAGCACCGTGACTGTGGTGGCGATACACCACACGATGAGGCGGTAGCCCCAGCCGGAAAACACCGGCACGCCAGCAATGCCCTGGGCGATGCCGACGTTGAACGGATTCAGGAACGCCGCCGAAAAGCCCACCTGGGAGCCGAGGAAAGGAATCGATACGCCGACCACCGTGTCATAGCCCAGCGCCAGCGCCAGCGGCACGAAAATCAATATAAACGGTATGGCTTCTTCATTCATGCCGAAGGTGGCGCCGCCGATCGAGAACATGGTGACAAATACCGGGATCAGCGCCTTCTGGATAAACGCCGAACTCTCATGCGCCTTGGCCAGCGACTTGATCATTGAGTCGATGGCCTCAGTCTTCTGCAGCACGGCAAACGCGCCGCCCACGATCAGCACGAAGCCGATGATCTGCGCCGCTTCGACAAAGCCCTTGATCGGCGCCTTGAGCAGCGCCACCAGTCCTTGCGGCGCACTTTCGATGTAGTGGAAACTGTCCGGATTGATCAGCTGCTTGCCGTTGACCAGATGCGTGTCGTACTTGCCGCCCGGGACCAGCCACGTGGCGGTTGCAATCAGCGCCAGGATGATGAACAGCAGGACAAAGGTATGTGGCAGTTTGAATTTTTTGGTGGTCGTCATTGTCGTCATCATGCGCTCAGCAGGTCGCCTTCACGATAGGCCTTGGCGCTGGCGACTTTGCCAACGTTCATACCGCGTATCACATGGCGATGCGCGCTGCGCGCAAAGAACACGCCGTCCACCGTGGCGCGTACCACCGTGGTGTCGCCGCTCACCGGATCGATGAGGTCTGCAATCGCATCGCCGGCCACCACGCGTGCACCGAGTTCGCGCGTGTACACCAGGATGCCCGCATGCGGCGCATACAACGGTTCGACGCCTTCCAGCGGCGTGGCCGCGCACAGCGGTTCCGGCAGCACCGCTGCTGCGGCCTGCGCTGCGGCGTCGTCGGCATGCAGCAGGCCTTGCAGCGTCAGGAACTGCAGTAGGCCCGCGGCGTCCTTGCGCGCCAGATCGTAGCTGACTTCCATCTCGCCGCGCAGCTCTACCGTGGTGGACAGGCAGGCGGCTGGAATCGGGAACTGGTGCTCGAAGTGTTTGTCGAGGTCCCACCAAAGGCGGCTGCATGCTTCGTCAAACGGTTCGCCGCCCGCCTCGTAGGCCAGCAGTGTCGCGTGCGAACCCATGATCGCCGACAGCGGCGCGATGCCTTCGGCCAGCGGCGTGCCGGCGTAGATGTGCAGCACGGCTTCGTTATCGCAGTGCAGATCGAGCACGATGTCGGCGTCGATGGCCAGCGTCATCAGGGTTTTCTTGAGCGTTTCCGCATCGGTGGCCGGCTGCCACGCCGCGATCGAGGCGCGCGCATGTTCGCGGATCAGCGCCACGTTGCTTACCGCATCGGCGCCCAGTTTGCCCGCCAGCGATTTTTTCAGGTCGCCCGCCACGTGCTTGTAGGCGCGGTTGAAATTCACGCCCGTGGTCAGGTCGAAGCGGCCGAACGCGGCGCCGTGGATGGCCTGCGCCAGCCCGATCGGATTGGCGGCCGGCACCAAGATGATTTCGCCGCTGATCTTCCCGGCCGCTTCCAGCGCCGTCAGCTCCTTGCGCAGGAACTGCGACACCAGCATGCCTGGCACTTCGTCCGCATGCAGCGAACCCTGGATATACACTTTTTTGCCGCTGCCCGGCGTGCCGAAATGGAAACTGGTCAGCGTGTACGCGGCATTCGCGTGGGGGCCGGAGAGGGGGTGTTGATGTACTTGCATGGCGTTGTCAGCGTGTTATCAGCGTATTAAATGAAGGATTGAGTATGTAGCACTATTTTCACAAAGTAAATCAGCTAGCCGACAAAGCAAGGGTGCTTTCTTGAGTTTTTGGCTACAACTGCGTACAGTTAGTTTAAATGAATTATTTATATAACGAATATCGGGGAGTGAATATGACAGCACGGAAAACGATGATGGCGCGCGCGGTACAGCTGGCGCTGGGCGTGGGGGCCGTGGCCGGCGTCATTGGTCAGGCTAGCGCGCAGGCCGGCGCGCAGGACGCCGCGCCCGCCGCTGCACCGGCACCGATGGCGCGCGTGGAAATCACCGGCTCGGCCATCAAGCGCATCGAAGCGGAAACCGCGCTGCCCGTGCAAGTCATCACGCGCGAGGAAATCGACAAGGTCGGCGTCACCACTGCCTCGGAAATCCTGGCGCGCCTGTCGGCCAACGTCGGCGGCCTGACCGACGCCGCCAGCATCACCGACGGCAAGGACCAGCGTGGCTTCAACAGCGCCAACCTGCGCGGCATCGGCACCTCGTCGACGCTGGTGCTGCTCAATGGCCGCCGCATGGCCAACTTTGCCTCGCCCGGCGACGATAGCGGCGTGGACCTCAACAACATCCCGGCGGCCGCCATCCAGCGCGTGGAAGTGCTGCTGGACGGCGCCTCGGCGCTGTATGGCACCGACGCCATCGGCGGCGTGATCAACTTCATCACGCGCAAGGATTTCCAGGGAGTGGAACTCAACGTCTATGGGCTCAAGACCAAGGAAGGCGGCGCCGGCAAGCGCACCGCCAGCATCAGCGCCGGCCATGGCGACATCAGCAAGGATGGCTACAATGTGTTTGCGGTGCTGGACCTGCAGCGCACCGATGCGCTGAGCACCTCGCAGCGCAGCTTCATCAACGACCTGCGCATCCCCGAGCGCCTGCCGCACCTGCTGTCGGGCTATACCTCGCCGGCCAATATCCGTCTGAGCGGCGACCAGCGCGACTACCTGGCCGCGCATGGCTTCACCATCAACGGCAAGCCGATCACCAGCAACATCATCAACCCGTCGGTGCCGAACTGCGCGCCGCCCGCCAATCTGTACCTGCCGGCCGGCACCGGCGGCGTCAATGGCTGCACCTATAACTACATGGGCGACACCGAGCTGTATCCGAAGTCGGACAAGGCCAATTTCCTGTCGCGCGGCGTGCTGCAGCTCAATCCCGACAACCAGCTGTACGCCGAGGTGGCGCTGAGCCGCTCCAAGACCTGGTACGCGGCATCGTCGGCACGCGTGCGCGCTTATGTCGACCATTCGGTGATCCCGGCGCTGGCCGGCTACGACCTGGGCTCGGACGAGGCGGGCGGCGACGGCGAAGTGGAACTGCGCATCCGCCTCAACGAAGCGGGCCGCCGCACCTCGGAACTGACCAGCGAAAGCCAGCGCTATGTGCTGGGCCTGACCGGCAGCCGCAATGGCTGGGACTATGACGTCGCGCTGAACCACAGCGTCAACGTGATCCGCGACCGCGACACCCACGGCTACCTGCTGTACAACGAGCTGGTCAAAGGCATCACCGATGGCCTGGTCAATCCGTTTGGCCCGTCCAGCGCGGCCGGCCTCAAACTCATCGACAGCCTGCAGGTCAACGACGAGGTGCGCCATGCGCGCGGCACCATGGATTCGGTGGACTTCAAGATTTCGCACGCGGTCGGCACGCTGGCCGGCGGCGACGCCGCGATGGCGGTGGGCGGCGAGGTGCGCCGCGAGAAGACCGACTACAACCCGTCGGCCCTGCTCATGAGCGACAACATCAATAACGACGCCGCGCCCGAAGGCGGCCAGTCCACCAGTTATGGCCGCAACATCCAGGCCGTGTACGGCGAGCTGCTGCTGCCGTTCACCAAGCAGTGGGAAGCGCAGCTGTCGGCGCGCTACGACCATTACCAGGTGGTGGGCGGCGCCGCCAGCCCGAAAGTGGGCGTGAGCTATATGCCGACCAAGACCATGCTGTTCCGCGCCTCGGCCGGACGCGGTTTCCGCGCGCCGTCGATGACCGACCTGTATCGCCCGATGCAGGTCAGCGCCACCGCCACCCTGCCGGACCCGGTCTACTGCGCCACGGTGGACAACAACTACGCCGACTGCGCCAACGCGTGGGAAACCCACCGCCATTCCAATCCCAACCTGAAGCCGGAGCACAGCCGCCAGTTCTCGCTGGGCATGGTGCTGCAGCCTAGCAAACAGGTGATGCTGTCGCTGGACTACTGGAACATCAAGCGCACCGACCTGATTGCGGAAGTCGGCGATGACATCGTGCTGGCCAATCCGGCCAAATACGGCAACCTGGTGCACCGCGACGAAGACGGCTATATCGACTACATCGATATGTACAAGGAAAACCGCGGCGCGCAGAAGGCCGCCGGCCTCGATCTGACCATCGACTACCGTGGCGTGCAGACCTTTGCGGGCCGCTTTGGCGGCCGCCTGTCCGGCACCTATGTGACCGATTCCAAGATCCAGAACGAGCCGGGCGACGCCTATGTCAGCAACCTGGCACGCTTTGTCACCGATGGCGTGGTGCAGCGCTGGCGCCATACCATCACGCTGGACTGGGACAACGGCCCGTTCGCGGCCAGCCTGTCCAACACCTATTCGAGCGGCTATGAAGACCAGAACTCGGCCATCAACACCGATGATGGCAGCGTGGTGACGGCCAACCATGTAAAAGCCTATTCGCTGTGGGATGTGAGCGGCTCGTGGCAGGCCAGCAAGGCGCTCAAGCTGCGCGTCGGCATCCAGAACCTGCTCGACACGGCGCCGCCATTCTCGAATCAGGCCTATCATTTCATCTCGGGCTATGATCCTACCTATACCGACGTGCGTGGCCGTCGTTTCTTCGCGAATGTAAATTACGCATTCAAGTAATGCGTTTTTAAGCAATAGCTTGGTATCATCTGGCAGTAATCCAGTAGTAACGTACGGCGCCCGGCGACAGCCCGGCGCCGGTTTTCATCGGAAGGGCAACATGAATGTAACTGGTTTGACGCTACAGCGCCTGTGCATGCGGCTTTGCATGCTATGGCTGCTGGCGTTCGCCGGCGCCAGCGTGCAGGCGGCCGTGACGACGCCGGTCACCAAAGTGCAGGTGCCGGGCAAGAGCAGCAAGCCAGCCAAGGCGGTGCCGCCACCCAAGCCGGTGCTGGCGCCGCCGGCGGGCAACCTGGTCATCATCGGCGGCGGCCTGCGCGCGGAAAACGCCGAGGTCTGGCAGCGCATTGTGATGCTGGCCGGCGGCAAGGGCGCGCGCATCGGCGTGTTTGGCTCGGCCTCGATCAACCCCGAGAACGCGGCCCAGGCCACGGTCAACAAGCTGAATCAGTACGGCGCCCAGGCGTTTGCGATTCCGCTCGGCGTCACCTGGCCGAACAGCGATTACCGCAAGGCGGCAGAAGACCCGGAAACCGTGGCCATGATCCATTCGGCCACCGGCATCTATTTCACCGGCGGCGACCAGGCGCGCATCACGCGTGCGCTGGTGCGTCCGGACGGCAGCCACACGGCGGCGCTGGATGCGGTGTGGGACGTCTACCGCGACGGCGGCGTGGTGGCCGGCAGCAGCGCCGGCGCGGCCATCATGAGCACCACCATGTTCTACGACGCCAAGCCGACGCTGGACATGCTGAAAATGGGCGTCAGCGACGGCCACGAGATCGCGGCGGGCCTGGGCTTCATCGGCGACGATGTGTTTGTCGACCAGCACCTGCTGGTGCGCGGCCGCTTTGCGCGCATGATCCCGGTGATGCTGAAAAAGGGCTACCAGATCGGCCTCGGCATCGACGAGAACACCGCCATGGTGGTCAACGCCCGGCGCGATGTGGAAATCATCGGCTACAGCGGCGCGCTGCTGCTGGACCTGTCGGCGGCGATTACCGACCGTGGCATCAAGGGCTTCAATATCTCGAACGCCACCATCAGCTATCTGGACCGGGGCGACAAGTTCAATCTGGTCACGCGCGAGTTCACGCCGTCGCCGGACAAGGCCGACAACAAGCTCGATCCGAACCAGCCCGACACGCGTGAGCCGGTCTACACCAACGATATCCTGGGCAATAATGCGGTGCTGGACCTGATGGTCAACCTGATCGACAACGCCCAGCAGGACGCCATCGGCATCGCGTTTGGCAATCCGCGCGACTTCAACCCGGAGCTGGGCTTCGAGTTCCGCTTCTCCAAGACCATCAACAGCGTCGGCTACAGCTCGACCGAGGTGGAGGCGTATTCGGTGCTCAAGCTGCGCATGGACATCCGGCCGATCCAGCTGCAGCAGCCGCTGTATCGCTACCGCTAGTCCGGCTTAAGGTATATTAATGGGACGGCGCCGCAAGGCCTCGTCCCATTTTCTTTGGAGCCGGTATGCGTATGGCGGTCAAATTCCTGTTACAGATTGCGTTGTTGCTGGCCATGCCGCTGGGCGCCGCTGCCGCCGGCAAGCAGGCTGGGTCTTCCATGCCGACGCCGGCGGCCGATGGCCCGCGCGGTTCGCTGGTCATCATCGGCGGCGGCCTGCGGCCCGACAACGACGCCGTCTGGCAGCGCATCGTGCAGCTGGCGGGCGGCAAGGGCGCGCGCATTGCGGTTTTCGCCTCGGCCGCGGCCGACCCGGCGCCGGTGGCGGCGGCGATTGTCGATTACCTCAACCGCTACGGCGCCGATGCCTTCCAGGTGCCGCTGGCCGTCAAGCTGGCCGACAGCGACTATCGCAAGGCGGCCGACGACCCGCTGCTGGCCGATGCCGTGCGCGGGGCCGGAGGCGTGTTTTTCTCGGGCGGCGACCAGGCGCGCATCACGCAGGCGCTGGTGCGCGAGGACGGCAGCCGCAGCGCCGTGCTGGACGCGGTGTGGGAGGTGTACCGCAAGGGCGGCGTGGTGGCTGGTAACAGCGCCGGCGCGGCGGTCATGAGCACCACCATGTTTTATGCGCCCAAGACCGTGTTTGCCACGCTGCGCGGCGGCGTGCGTGACGGCGAGGAAATCGCACCGGGCCTGGGCTTTATCGGCGACGACGTGTTCGTCGACCAGCATTTCCTGGTACGCGGGCGCTTTGCGCGCATGATTCCGGCCATGCTCAAGAAAGGCTATAAATTCGGCCTCGGCATCGATGAAAACACCGCGATGGTGGTCGATAGCCGGCGGCGTGTGGAAATCATCGGCAGCAAGGGCGCGCTGCTGGTCGACCTGTCGCAGGCCACCACCGATGCGGCCAGCGCCGGCTTCAATATCGCCAATGCGCGCATCAGTTATCTGGATAATGGTGACCTGTATGATCTGGCCACGCATACGTTTACACCGTCTGTCGCCAAGGCGGGCGGACGCATGCAGGCGCACCAGGCGCTGGTGGCCGATCCCGTGTTTTCGCCGGATATCCTGGGCCGCAACGCGCTGGTGCAGCTCATGGAAAGCCTCATGAACAACCGCCGCAACGAAGCGATCGGGATTGCCACCAGTGGCCGCAACACGCCGCTGCCGGAGCTGGGCTTCCAGTTCACGCTGAGCAAAACGCGCGACAGCGTCGGCTACGCGTCTGCCGCGCCGCAAAGCTACTCGATCCTCAATATGCGCCTGGACATCCGCCCGCTCGACATCGGCCAGTCGCTGCGCACCCAGTAAGCTCGCCGCCGCAGCGGGACCGGTCTACAATGGCGCTCACATTTCAACTGACCGCAGGACCACCATGATCCGCTATCTCTCCTCTTTGCTGGCGCTGGGCGCATGCGCTTCGGCGCTGGCCGCGCAACCGGCCACCGTCCGCCTCGACTATCTCCACAGCGGCAACGCGCTGGATGAACACTACGCCATGGAGCGTGTGGTGATCGAGCCATTGCCGTGGCCAGGCAATCTGTCGCAGACCATCGACAACACCAACCGTGGCAACAACCTGGTGGAAGTGGTGGATGCCAAGACCGGCAAGCTGCTGTACTCGCGCGGCTTCTCGACTGTGTTTGCCGAGTGGCGCAGCACCGAGGAGGCGGCGCGCATCAACCGCGGCTTCCAGGAGTCGGTGCGCTTTCCCAAGCCTGAAGCACCCGTCAAAGTCCGTATCCTCAAGCGCGATGAACGCAATCTGTTCTCGGTGGTCTGGACGGCCGACGTCAACCCGGACGCGATGGATGTGATCCGCAAGCAGCCGCCGGCGCCGGTCAAGCCGATCGGCATTCGTGTCAACGGTCCGTCCGAAGACAAGGTCGATCTGCTCATCGTCGGCGATGGCTATACCCAGGCCGACATGAAGAAATTCGAAGCGGCTGCGCGCCGCCTTGCCGACCATCTGTTCGACACCTCGCCGTTCAAGGAGCGCGCCAAGGACTTCAACGTCTGGGCCATTGCGCTGCCGACCAGCGAATCGGGCGTGTCGCGCCCATCGACTGGCGTGCACCACGCCTCGCCGATCGGCGCCCGCTACGATATCTTTGGCAGCGAACGCTATGTGCTGACCACCGATAACCGCGCGCTGCGCGAACTGGCGCAGTACGCGCCGTATGAGTTCATTGAAATCCTGGTCAATAACGAGACCTATGGCGGTGGCGGCATCTTCGGCCAGTTCAGCACCGCGGCGGCGGACAATGACTGGGCCAACTATCTGTTCGTGCACGAATTCGGCCACCACTTTGCGGGTCTGGCCGATGAGTACTACACGTCGCCGGTGGCCTATGCCACCGGCGGCGAGCGCCGCGAACCGTGGGAACCGAATGCCACGGCGCTGCACGATCCGGCCAATATCAAGTGGAAGAAGTTTGTGAAGGAGGGCACGCCGCTGCCGACGCCATGGCCGAAGGAAGCCTATGAAACAGCATCGCGCGCCTACCAGAAGGAGCGTGCGGCGCTGCGCACCAATAACCGTCCCGAGTCCGAGATGAGCGCTTTGTTTACGCGCGACCTGAAGCAAAGCACGGCCTTGTTCTCGCCCGATCCGCAGCGCCACACGGTCGGGGCGTTTGAGGGGGCCAACTATGAAGCCACCGGCTATTACCGGCCAGAGATGCAGTGCATTATGTTCGACCGCAGCGAGCAATTCTGCGCCGTGTGCGCGGACGCGATTACCACCATCATTGACCTGTATTCCCGGCCGGCAAAGCAATAAGGCGGTTTAGTACGCTAGCGTACAGAGTGTTGAGCTCAGCAGGAATAAGCTGTGTCTCACGTACTCCAACAACACCGAAAGGGATCACATCATGAACAAAATTATCGCCGCTCTGATCGCAGGTCTGTTCGCTACCGCCGCTTTTGCTCAAACCTCGGACGTCGCCAAAGCGCAAGCTGACGCGAACAAGGACGTCGCCAAGGCCGAACAGAAAGAAATGAAAGCGGATGCCAAGGCTGACAAAAAAGCCCACAAAGCTATCGCCAAGGCTGACAAAACCCATGACGAGCAGTCGGCCAAGGTAGCCGTGGAACAGGCGAAAGCCAACGAAAAAGTGGCCAAGGCTGATCCTGAAGACAAAGCTAAAGCTGCCGCCAAAGGCGACAAGGCTGTAGCGAAAGCGGAAGAAAAAGCTGAGAAAAAAACCGTGAAAGCAGACGCGAAAGCGATCAAGGAATCGGTTGATGCTACCGCTGACAAAGCGCTGGCTGCCAATAAAACCGCTGCGACCAAAGCCAAGGCTGACGCCGAAGTGAAAGAAGCCGCTGCCAAGCACTAAGCTTAAGCGCTAACCCGCAAGGCGTTAAAAAGGGTCGGACCCCATGCGGGGTCCGACCCTTCGTCTTTTGCGTGAGCCGCAGTGCCAATCGGCACATCAGGGGACGTGCGGCTTAGACGATAGGCACTAACCCCGTTGGCTTGATTTTGGTGGCCAGCTCTTTGCCTTTGCGTGCGCGTTTGCCGAAGTGGACGGCCAGCGCGGATGCGGACAGTCTTTCTTCCTGCGCTTTGCCGCCACGTCCGGTGCCGTACACGGTCACGCCTTTCTGGCTGATCGGCTTGGCCGACAACAGGGTTTCCTTGTCGGCCAGTTCCATCAGGATCACGCCGCGGCCGCCGTTGGTCAGCACCTTCATTTCGTCCATGCCGAATACCAGTACGCGGGCGCCGGAAGACAGTACGGCGACTGCGCTGGCGGTGTCCGGGATCACGGTCGGCGGCAGCGGGGTGTCGCCGTCGTCCAGCGTGATGAAGGATTTGCCGCCTTTGATGCGGCTGACCATGTCGCCAGCCTTGGTCTCGAAGCCAAAGCCTGCGCTGGTAGCCAGCATCAAGCGTGTGGCGGCGGCGCCTGCGAAGTAGTGCAGGATGCGGGCGCCCGGCGCCAGGTCGATCAGGGTGGTGACCGGCACGCCGTCGCCGCGCGCGTTTGGCAGTGCGGCTACTGGCACGGAATACACTTTGCCGTTGCTGCCGAAGGCTAGCAGGTTGTCGACGGTGCGGCATTCAAACGCGCCGTAGAGGGTGTCGCCGGCTTTGAACGTGAACTGGGTGGCGTCGTGGCCGATGCCGGTACGGGCGCGTATCCAGCCTTTTTCCGAGATGATGACGGTGACCGGTTCGTCCACTACTTTCTGTTCGACCACGGCTTTCTGTGCTTCTTCGATCAGGGTGCGGCGGGCGTCGCCGTAGGTCTTGGCGTCGGTTTCGATTTCCTTGATGATGGCGCGCTTCATCGACGCTGGGTTGTCCAGCAGGTCTTGCAGCACTTGCCGGTCTTTGCGCAGTTCGGCCAGTTCCTGTTCGATCTTGATCGCTTCCAGGCGCGCCAGCTGGCGCAGGCGGATCTCGAGGATGTCTTCGGCCTGGATCTCGCTCAGTTTGAAGCGGGCGATCAGCGCCGCTTTCGGTTCGTCCGAATTGCGGATGATGTGGATGACTTCATCGATGTTGAGCAGGATGGTCTGGCGGCCTTCCAGGATGTGGATGCGCGCGTCGACCTTGCCCAGCTTGAACTGGGTGCGGCGGGTGACGGTGGCAAAACGGAAGGTGATCCACTCCTGCAGGATGTCGGTCAGGCCTTTCTGGCGCGGACGGCCATCGCCGCCGATCATCACCAGGTTGATCGAGGCCGAGGATTCCAGCGAGGTATGCGCCAGCATCATCAGCATGAATTCGGTCTGGTCCTGGTTTTTCGATTTCGGTTCGAACACCAGGCGCACTGGCGCCGCGCGGCCCGATTCGTCGCGGATGGTGTCGAGCGAATTAAGGATCAGCGATTTGAGCGCCAGCTGTTCCGGCGTCAGGGTTTTTTTGCCCAGCTTGATTTTCGGGTTGGTCAGTTCTTCGATTTCTTCCAGCACCTTTTGCGACGAGGTACCCGGCGGCAGTTCGGTGACCACGGCCTGCCACTGGCCACGCGCCAGTTCTTCGATCTTCCAGCGTGCGCGCACTTTCATCGAGCCGCGGCCGGTGGCGTACATGTCGGCGATCTGCGATGGCGGGGTGATGATCTGGCCGCCGCCCGGGAAGTCGGGGCCGGGCACCAGCGCCATCAGCTCGCTGTGGCTGATCTTGGGATTGCGGATCATGGCGACGGCGGCCTGCGCCACTTCGCCCAGGTTGTGCGACGGGATTTCGGTGGCCAGGCCGACTGCGATGCCGGAGGCGCCGTTCAGCAGCACCATCGGCAGGCGTGCTGGCAGCAGGCACGGTTCTTCGGTCGAGCCGTCGTAGTTGGCCTGGAAGTCGACGGTGCCGAGGTTGATTTCGTCCAGCAGTACTTTGGCGATCGGGGTCAGGCGCGCTTCGGTGTAGCGCATCGCGGCGGCGCCGTCGCCGTCGCGCGAGCCGAAGTTGCCCTGGCCGTCGATGAGCGGGTAGCGCAGCGAGAAGTCCTGCGCCATGCGGACCATGGCGTCGTACACCGACTGGTCACCGTGCGGGTGCAGCTTACCAAGGACATCGCCGACCACGGTGGCCGATTTGCGCGGCTTGGCGGTGCTGTTCAGGCCCATTTCGTTCATTGCGTACAGGATGCGGCGCTGTACCGGCTTCTGGCCGTCGCAGACGTCGGGCAGGGCGCGGCCCTTGACCACGGAGATGGCGTAGTCGAGGTAGGCGCGTTCGGCAAACGTGGACAGGGTCAGCGAGTCGCTGCCGTCGCCATCATCGCCGCCGCCCGGCGGGCCGCCGAACATGCCGCCGTCGCCGCCATCGCCATTGCCGTCGTTGCCATTGCCGCCGCCGCTGGCGCCATCGCCGTTGCCGTCAGCGCCGCCATCGTCCGCGCTGGCATCGCTGCCGGCTTCGATGGGGGCGGGTTGGCCGTGGGCGTGAGCTTCTGCGGGCGCGTGGACCGGTGCGCTGGCGGTGCTGGCCGCTGGCGCAGCCTGGCCGGCGGCCGAGCCCTGGGCCGGCGCCGGTTCGTCAAAGAGATTTGCTTGAGTCATAGTGTGGTTCTATATCAGATATCTGCGTCGGCTTCGTTGCCGTGTTCTTCGATCCAGGCGCGGCGCGCGGCCGCTTCGCCTTTGCCCATCAGCATATTGAAGCGGGCGGCCGATTCGCTGTGGCCATAGCCACCCAGCGATACCGGCAGCAGGCGGCGCGTGTCCGGGTTCATGGTGGTTTCCCACAGCTGTTCGGCGTTCATCTCGCCCAGGCCCTTGAAGCGCGAGATCGACCAGGCGCCTTCCTTGAGGCCGTCCTTGCGCAGCTTGTCCTCGATGGCCACCAGTTCGCCGTCGTCGAGCGCATACAGTTTCTGGATCGGTTTCTTGCCGCGCGCCGGCGCGTCAACGCGGTACAGCGGCGGACGGGCGATGCAGATATTGCCGTTGGCGATCAGGCCCGGGAAGTGGCGGAAGAACAGGGTAAGCAACAGCACCTGGATGTGCGAGCCGTCGACGTCCGCATCCGAGAGGATGCAGATTTTGCCGTAGCGTAGGCCGGACAGGTCGGGCGTGTCGGTGACGGTGTGCGGGTCGACGCCGATGGCCACCGAGATGTCGTGGATTTCGTTGTTGGCAAACAGGCGGTCCTTGTCGGTCTCCCACGAGTTGAGCACCTTGCCGCGCAGCGGCAGGATGGCCTGGAATTCCTTGTCGCGGCCCATCTTGGCCGAGCCGCCCGCCGAGTCGCCCTCGACCAGGAACAGTTCGGTGCGGTCGGCTTCATTGGATTCGCAGTCGGTCAGCTTGCCCGGCAGGACGGCCACGCCCGAGGATTTTTTCTTCTCGACTTTTTGCGCCGAGCGCAGACGCGATTGCGCCTGCTTGATGACCAGTTCGGCCAGCTTTTTGCCGTAGTCGACGTGGTGGTTGAGCCACAGCTCCAGCGCCGGCTTGGAGAAGGTCGAGACCAGGCGCACGGCGTCGCGCGAGTTCAGGCGCTCCTTGATCTGGCCCTGGAACTGCGGGTCCAGCACCTTGGCCGACAGCACGAAGGAGACGCGCGCAAACACGTCTTCGGGCAGCAGCTTGACGCCCTTGGGCAGCAGCGAGTGCATCTCGACGAAGTTCTTGACGGCGCCATACAGGCCGTCGCGCAGGCCCGATTCGTGGGTGCCGCCGTTGGGCGTCGGGATCAGGTTCACATACGATTCGCGCACGATGGCGCCCTGTTCGGTCCACGCCACCACCCACGACGCGCCTTCGCCTTCGGCAAAGCCTTCGGCGTCCGGGCCGGCAAACTGTTCGCCCTCAAACAGCGGGATCAGGGTTTCGCCGTCGGTGGCTTGCGCCAGCGCTTCGGTCAGATAGCCGCGCAGGCCGTCGTTGTACTGCCAGGTCTGCGATTCGCCGCTTTTGGCATTGGCCAGCGTGACGGTGACGCCCGGCAGCAGCACGGCCTTGGAGCGCAGCAGGCGTTGCAGCTCGACCTGCGAGATGGCCGAGGAGTCAAAATATTTGGCGTCCGGCCAGACGGTGACGCGGGTGCCGGATTTCTTGGCATCGCGCGGCGCCACCACCGACGACAGCGGCTCGACCACGTCGCCATGTTCGAACGCCAGATTGTGCAGGCCGGTGCCATTGGGCTCCTTGCGCCACACGGTGATTTCCAGGCGCTTGGACAGCGCATTGGTGACCGACACGCCAACGCCGTGCAGGCCGCCCGAGAAGGCGTAGGCGCCGCCCTTGCCCTTGTCGAATTTGCCGCCCGCGTGCAGGCGCGTAAATACGATTTCCACGGTGGGCACGCCTTCTTCCGGGTGCAGGCCGACCGGGATGCCGCGGCCGTCATCTTCCACCGTGACGCTGCCGTCGGCGTTCTGCGTGACGATGATGTTTTTGCAATTGCCGCCCAGCGCCTCGTCGGCGGCATTGTCGATCACTTCCTGAATGATGTGCAGCGGGTTCTCGGTGCGGGTGTACATACCCGGGCGTTGCTTGACGGGTTCCAGGCCCTTGAGGACGCGGATGGATGATTCGCTGTAGTCAGAAACTGGTTTTTTAGTGGCCATACGGAGCAAGCTTGATATTTTGATACTGGGTTTATGTACAGTTCACGGATTGTTTGCGTATTCTATCCTCAACTGCGCAAACTGCGCGGCAAAAATTGCGCACTGCGCAATTTATACACGATGTTTACAACGCCAGCCCGCCTTTTTAGACCGTTTTTACGCGCCGGTCGATAAGCTTTCCCCTATCGAAACGATGAACGGGAGGTAAGCCATGCACGCCTTTTTCCACACCCAGGCCGCCCAGCGCCGCGTCCCCAAGGCCGCCGAAGCGCGCGCCCGCAGCCCGCGTCCGTGCCTGCTGCAGCTGACGGTGGAGGTCGAGGCCCTGAGCGCATTGCGCGCGCTGGTGGCCCGTACCTGTGGCGATGCCCTGCAGTTCATGCGCGTGGAAGTGTGCGACCACGGCGCCCGCGTCAAGGTCTGGCTATGCCTGTCGCGCGTGCTGGCCGGGCAGGTGATGGCGGCCGTGATGCGCGCCTTGCCGGGCGCGGAATTCGGCCGTCTGACGCCGCTGGCGCAGAGGTCAGCATGATTATCGCCATTGCCAGCCCCGGTGGCGGCGCCGGCAAGACCATCGTTGCCAACAACCTGGCGCTGCTGCGCGCGCGGGCTGGCCGCAAGGTGATGCTGGTCGATACCGACCCGCGCGCGGCGTCCTGCGCCTGGTGCAGCGAGCTGGCGGCGGCCGGCGTATTGCCGCGCTTTGCCGCGCGCGCGATTACCGGCCGCGCGCTGCTGGACGAACTGGAACTGCTGCGCGTGCGCTACAACGACATCGTGATCGACACCGAAGGCCGCGACACGGCCGAAAGCCGCGCTGCGCTGATCGCCGCGCGGCTGGCGGTGGTGCCGGTGACGCCCGAACAGGTCGACCTGGCCAGCCAGTACAAGCTGATTGCCCGACTCAATTCTGCGCGCATGTTCAATCCGGGCCTGCGCGTGCTGTTTGTTCTGGTTGGCGGCGCCGACGCGCCCAGCGACGAGGAGCGCGCCGCCGTGCGCGCCTACGTGGCGCGGGTGATGTCGGCCACGCTGGCCAGCACTGTGATTCACGGCGCCGCGCCAGCCGATATGGACGCGCTGTACCGCGAAGTTTTCAACCACTGAACCATTGAACCACTGATAGAAGAAAGTAGAACATGAAAAAGTTAGTACTCGCCGCCGCCGTTGTTACCGCCTTGACCACGATCGCGGGCGGCGCCCGCGCCGAAGATGCCGCCGCGCCAGCCGCTGCGGCGCCGGACAATGCGGTCAGCTTCAACGCTGCGGTGATCAGCGATTACCGCTATCGCGGCATTTCGCAGACGCGCTTGAAACCGGCCTTGCAGGGCGGCGTGGATTATGTGAACAATCCGACCGGCCTGTATGTGGGTGCTTGGGCCTCGACCATCAAGTGGATCAAGGATGCGGGCGGCGATGGCAATGTGGAGCTGGACGTGTATGCCGGCAAGCGCGGGCAGGTGACGGCTGACGTGTCCTACGATGTCGGCGTGCTGACTTATGTGTATGCGTCTAACGCGCTGCCGGTCAATGCGAATACCACGGAAATTTACGGCCAGCTGGGTTATGGCCCGGCGTATGTGAAGTATTCGCATGCGACCACCAATCTGTTTGGCATCGCTAACAGCAAGAACAGTGGTTATCTGGATGTGGGCGCGAATATCGATGCGGGTGAGGGCTGGACGGTGAACCTGCATGCGGGCCGCCAGGAAGTGAAGCATAACGATGCTTCTTCCTATACGGACTGGAAGCTGGGCGTGACCAGGGACTTTGGCGTGGTCACCGGCGCGCTGGCTGTGATCGGCACCAACGCGGATAAAAACGCCTACGCCTCGCCAGCCAACGGCAAGTTCCTTGGCAAAACTGCGTTGCAGCTGACCGTCAGCAAGGTCTTCTAGGACGAGGGTTGGCGCGCAGCGGCCGAATGTTTGCGGCGGCTGCGCCGTTTACCGTGCTTGTGGCGCTTGCCAGCTGGAGCAGATTTGCTTTTGGCGGGTTTGGCGGCCACCTGCACGGCGGGAAGCGCCGATGTTGTCGCTGGTATTTGCGCTGGCGCTGGCGCGGTGTTGCTCGTAGCCGTATTGGCGCCGAACAGGCGTGCAATGGCGGCTTTGTGCTGCGCGCGGCAGACGTCGGCCAGCACCCATAGCTCGCTGCCCGGGAAACGCAACCAGACGGCTTTCCAGGCGTTGCGGTTGCCGCTGCCTTTGAGGTTGGCAAAGCCCGATGGCGACACGGCTTGTTCGCCATATCTGATTTCTGCTCCCTGTACGACGGCAAAATAGTGGGTGCGGCCAAAACTGGCGCGCAACCTTGTGCCATCGGGCAGAAACAGCTGCTTCCACTGGTAGCCATCGTCCACTGTTGCTGCCTGCTCGGCCGGCGCGGCAGGAGCTGGGTTGATATAGGCGCGGATCGCGTCGCAGATGATGGGTTCAAGCTGAAAATCCGGCCAGAAGAATCCGGAGTGTGCGCCCAATTCTTCCAGTACATCGGGAGGCAGGTGGATGATGCAATTGTAGGTATTCATCAGGGCATGCATATGGGGTCTCCCAGAAAGGCGGTTTTACTAAGCGCTGCTAGTTCCTCCTAAGGAGTACTACTGTGCGCTATCGCTTACTAAAAATGACCGGTGGAACGCTAAATCGGTCGGTCTTTAGTATTAGAGCCATTGCACGATTTTTAGTTCCGCGTTTAGCGTTCCGTAGGTCGAAATATTAGTAATGCGCGCCAGTTAGCAAGAGATAGGCAATTTTAGTAAAACCGGTAAAAAAAGAACCCCCCATGCATGTCCTCCCGCTTACAAAGGGCAGGCGCGCGGAAACAGCGCGCTGGCGCAGGCGGCCGCTGGCAGAGGGCGGAAGACTTCCTGATAGAGGTGGCGCACCTCAGGGGCACACAGCTTACGATCCTGCTTGTGGACTGCCAGCGCCAGTTCACTGTGGCGCGAGTGATAAGTATCGTGGCCGTCCTCAAGCACCAGCGTATCGGCCAGGCGCGCCTGCGGCAGCTGGGCGACAAACACCAGCAGACAGCCGGCCTGATGCGCCGTTAGCGGCAGGCGGCCATGGGCGACCGTCACCAATATCCGCACGCAAGGATTCACGGATTGCAGACGCTTCAGGCGTGCCAGCATGGCGGCGCCGTCGTCGCGTTCCAGCGACTCAGGGCGCAGCAGCACCAGCACCACGCTGGCGCGGGCCAGCGCGCTGGCCGGGGTGCTGCAGTCCGCCGGGTGCGCCGCGTTCACCACCAGATCGTCGTAGAGCTGCGCATCGTAAGGGCCGGGATTGGGCGCCACCAGCAGCACACGCTTACCGGCGGCCACGCGCAGCATGGCCAGATCCTCCGCCAGATCGGCGACCGCGCTGTCGCCATCCACACCAGTGAGGGCGACGATCATATGGCCGCCATGGCGTGTGCCAGCGAATAGCGGGCTGCCGCCACCGACATCGCCGATGCCGATGCCGACGCCGATGACGCTGAAATTGACGACTCGGTGCGGTAAGCCGGGATGCTGTCCAGCGCCGCCAGCGCGGCGGCCAGCTTTTCCCTGCAAGCCGCCGTAGCGGGCACCATCGGCAGCCGCAGCTCATCGCGCAGCAAGCCTTGCATGCTCAGAGCCGCTTTCAATGGCGCCGGATTCGGCTCCGAGAACAGCAGTTGCATCATGGGCAGCAGGCGCGCCGACAGGGAACGTGCCTCGGCCAGCCGCTGTGCGCGTACCAGATCGTACAGCTGCACATACAAATCCGTGCGGATGTGGGCGGACGCAGAAATCGCCCCGTGTGCACCGCCGCATAAGGCCGAAAACAGCAGCACATCGTCGCCGCACAGCACCGACAGCGGCGTGTGCTGCACCAGATCCGCCATCTGCTGAAGGCTGCCGCCGGCTTCCTTGATGGCGGCAAACTGCGGGCGTTCCGCCAGCCTACGCGCCGTGGCCAGCTCCAGGTGGACACCAGTGCGCGCAGGCACGTTGTACAGCACGATGGGCCGGGCGGTGGCGTCGGCAATCGTCTCAAAATGGCGCAGCAAGCCTTCCTGCGACGGCCGCACATAGGCTGGCGTGGAGACCAGATAGCCGGCCAGGTCCTCGTCGTCAAACTCCAGCACGCGGCTGGCGGCGGCAAAGGTATCGCTGCCGCCTATGCCCATGAGCACCGGGCAGCGCTTGCGCGCGACTTCCAGCACGGCCGCCAGCGCGGCGCTCTGTTCGGCCAGATCCAGCTGCGGCGCTTCGCCGGTGGTGCCGGATACCACCAGGCCGTGGGCGCCGTCAGCGATTACGCGGTCCGCCAGGCGCTGCAGCAGCGACAGATCCAGCTCGCCGTGATGCATGGGCGTGACCAGTGGCACCCAGATGCCGTGTAAACAAGTGTCCATGATGTTCCTACGTCGTTGCGATGCCACCAGCGTAGCCCTGCGCCCGTAAAAATGGTCTAAAGAGTCGCGCGCCGGGCGTAAAGAAAACATAAATTTTTACGGTTTGTTTACACCCCTCCGGCAAGTCTTTACAAAATCTTTAGACCCTTTTGGCTAACCTTCACAGCATCAAAACAAGACCTGTGAGGGTGTGATGGACTTTATATTTTTGGCAGCGACGCTGCTGTTCTACGCAGTGACCGTGGCCATGGCCGCCGGTTGCGACAAGCTGGGAGGCCAGCCATGAACACGTTCTATGTGATCGGCGCGATTGCCGCTGCCGGCCTGCTGGTCTACCTGGTGGTGGCCCTGCTCAAAGCGGAGGACCTGTAATATGACCACGCAATCGATCGTTTTGCTCATCGTCTTCCTGGCTGTGCTGCTGGCGCTGGCCTGGCCGCTGGGCATCCTGCTGACCCGCGTCGGCAACGGCGACGCCGGTACCAGCCCGCTGCCCGGCTTCGGCTGGCTGGCCCGTGTGGAACGTCTGATCTACCGCGCCGCCGGCATCGCCGGCCAGGATGGCAAGGTCGCTGGCCAGGGCTGGAAGTCTTATGCTTTCGCGCTGCTGCTGTTTAGCGTGATAGGCGCGCTGGTTACCTATGGCCTGCAGCGCGTGCAACTGTGGCTGCCCCTGAATCCCCAGGCGATGGCCAACGTCAGCCCGGATTCCGCGTTTGACACCGCCGTGAGCTTTGTCGCCAACACCAACTGGCAGGGCTACGCCGGCGAGCAGACCATGAGCTACCTGACCCAGATGCTGGTGCTGGCGGGCCAGAACTTCTTCTCGGCCGCCACCGGGATTGCCGTGGCCTATGCGCTGATCCGCGGCTTTGCCTCGCGCTCGGCGCAGTCGATCGGCAATTTCTGGGGCGATGTCACGCGTTCGACGCTGTACGTGCTGCTGCCGCTGTCGCTGATCCTGTCGGTATTCCTGATGGGCCAGGGCGTGATCCAGAACTTCTCGGCCTATCAGGACGTGCAGCTGATCGACCCGGTCACCTACACCCAGCCGAAAGTGGGCGCCGATGGCCAGCCGCTCAAGGATGCCAAGGGCGAGCCGGTCACCGAAACGCTGACCGCCACTACCCAGAACATCGCCATGGGTCCCGTCGCCTCGCAGGAAGCCATCAAGATGCTGGGCACCAATGGCGGCGGCTTCTTCAACGCCAACTCGGCGCACCCGTATGAAAATCCTACGGCGCTCAGCAACTTTGCCGAGATGCTGGCCATCTTCCTCATCCCGGCCGCGCTGTGCTTTGCGTTTGGCCGCATGGTCGGCGACCAGCGCCAGGGCTGGGCCGTGCTGGGCGCGATGACGGTGCTGTTTGTGGTCTGCACCTGCGTGCTGATGGGCGCCGAACAGACTGCCCACCCGGGCCTGCAGGCCTTGAACGTCGACCAGTCGGCCAGCGCGCTGCAGTCGGGCGGCTACATGGAAGGCAAGGAAACCCGCTTCGGCATCAGCGCCTCGTCGCTGTTCGCGGCGGTCACCACCGCTGCCTCGTGCGGCGCCGTCAACGCCATGCACGACTCGCTGACGCCGGTCGGCGGCCTGATACCGATGCTGCTCATGCAGTTCGGCGAAGTGATTTTCGGCGGCGTCGGCACCGGCCTGTATGGCATGCTGGTATTTGCCATCCTGGCCGTGTTCATCGCCGGCCTGATGATCGGCCGCACGCCGGAATACCTGGGCAAGAAGATCCAGTCGTATGAAATGAAAATGACCTCGATTGCCATTCTTGTCACGCCGACGCTGGTGCTGGCCGGTACCGCGATTGCCGTGCTGTGCGAGGCGGGCAAGGCCGGCATCGCCAACCCGGGCGCGCACGGCTTCTCGGAAATCCTGTACGCGTTCACCTCGGCCGCCAACAACAACGGCAGCGCGTTTGCCGGCCTGTCCGCCAACACGCCGTTCTACAACACCATGCTGGCGATCGCCATGTGGTTCGGCCGCTTTGCCATGATCGTGCCGATCCTGGCGATTGCCGGTTCGCTGGCCGGCAAGCAGCGCCTGGACGCCAACGCCGGCACCATGCCGACCCACGGCGGCATGTTCATCGGCCTGCTGTGCGGCATCGTGGTACTGGTCGGCGTGCTCAATTACGTGCCCGCGCTGGCGCTGGGTCCCGTCGTCGAACACTTGCAGCTGTTTGCAAAATAAGGAGTCACCATGTCACAAGCAACGCAAAAAGAGATGACCCTCTTTACCAACCCACCGGCCCAGAAACTGCGCATGTTCGACTCGCAGCTGGTGGTCCCTGCCATCGTCGACTCGTTCCGCAAGCTGCACCCGCGCACCCAGCTGCGCAGCCCCGTGATGTTCGTGGTGTATGTCGGCAGCATCATCACCTCGCTGCTGGCGGTGCAGGCGCTGACCGGCCAGGGCGAAGCGCCGGCCGGCTTCATCATCGCCGCCTCGGTGTGGCTGTGGTTCACGGTACTGTTTGCGAACTTCGCCGAAGCGCTGGCCGAAGGCCGCAGCAAGGCGCAGGCGGCCTCGCTGCGCAGCCTCAAGCAAACCGTCACCGCCAAGAAGCTGGCCACGCCCAAGCATGGCACCACCTGGCTGCCGCAGGCGGCGCTGGACCTGCGCAAGGGCCACTACATCCTGGTCGAAGCGGGCGACGTGATCCCGATCGACGGTGAAGTCATCGAAGGCGTGGCCTCGGTCGACGAAAGCGCCATCACCGGCGAATCGGCGCCCGTGATCCGCGAATCGGGCGGCGACTTCTCGTCGGTGACGGGCGGCACGCGCGTGCTGTCGGACTGGCTGGTAGTCAAGGTCACGGCCAATCCCGGCGAGACCTTCCTCGACCGCATGATCTCGATGGTGGAAGGCGCCAAGCGCCAGAAGACGCCCAACGAAATCGCGCTGACGATACTGCTGGTGGCGCTGACCATCGTGTTCCTGGTGGTGACCGTGACGCTGCTGCCGTTCTCGCTGTTCTCGGTGGCTGCCGCCGGTGCCGGTACGCCCGTCACTATCACCGTGCTGATCGCGCTGCTGGTGTGCCTGATCCCGACCACCATCGGCGGCCTGCTGTCGGCCATCGGCGTGGCCGGCATGAGCCGCATGATGCAGGCCAATGTGATTGCCACCTCGGGCCGCGCGGTGGAAGCGGCGGGCGACGTCGACGTGCTGCTGCTGGATAAAACCGGCACCATCACGCTGGGCAACCGCCAGGCCTCGGCCTTCGTGCCGGCGCCCGGCGTCAGCGAGCAGCAGCTGGCCGACGTCGCGCAACTGGCCTCGCTGGCCGACGACACGCCGGAAGGGCGCAGCATCGTGGTGCTGGCCAAGCAGAAGTTCAACATCCGCGAACGCGAAATGGCCACGCTGAACGCCACGTTTGTGCCGTTCACCGCGCAGACGCGCATGAGCGGCGTGGATATCGCCGGCCGTGAAATCCGCAAGGGCGCAGCCGACACCGTGCGCAAATACGTCGAGTCGCTGGGCCAGCCCTATCCGGCCGACACCGCGCGCGCGGTCGACGACATCGCGCGCCGCGGCAGCACGCCGCTGGTGGTGGTCGATGGCGGCCGCGTGATGGGCGTGGTCGAACTCAAGGACATCGTCAAGGGCGGCATCAAGGAGCGCTTTGCCGAGTTGCGCCGCATGGGCATCAAGACCGTCATGATCACCGGCGACAACAAGCTGACCGCCGCCGCGATTGCCGCCGAAGCGGGCGTGGACGACTTCCTGGCCGAAGCCACGCCTGAAGACAAGCTCAAACTGATCCGCAGCTACCAGGCCGAAGGCCGGCTGGTGGCGATGACCGGCGACGGCACCAACGACGCCCCGGCGCTGGCCCAGGCCGACGTTGCCGTGGCCATGAACTCCGGCACCCAGGCCGCCAAGGAAGCGGGCAATATGGTCGACCTGGACTCGAATCCGACCAAGCTGCTGGAGATCGTCGAAATCGGCAAGCAGATGCTGATGACGCGCGGCTCCTTGACCACGTTCTCGATCGCCAACGACATCGCCAAATACTTTGCCATCATCCCGGCCGCGTTTATCGGCACCTTCCCGCAACTGAAGGCGCTTGACGTGATGCAGCTGGCCAGCCCGGCGTCGGCCATCATGTCGGCGGTGATCTTCAACGCCCTGATCATCGTGGTGCTGATCCCGCTGGCGCTCAAGGGCGTGCAGTACCGCGCGATCGGCGCCGTGGCCCTGCTGCGCCGCAACCTGCTGCTGTACGGCGTGGGCGGCATCATCCTGCCGTTCATCGGCATCAAGGCCATCGACCTGCTGCTGACCGCCTTCCATCTCGTTTAATCCATCTGCCCCCGCGCTGCGGGGGCGCTACAAGGAGCCATCATGGCATCGCAACTGCGTCCCGCCCTCACCATCTTTGCCGCCCTGACGCTGGTCTGCGGCGTACTGTATCCGCTGGCCGTGACCGGCATCGGCAGCGCCGCGTTTAACGCGCAAGCGGCCGGCAGCATCGTAGAAGTCAACGGCAAGGCGGTCGGCTCGTCGCTGATCGGCCAGGCCTTCACCTCGCCGCAGTACTTCTGGGGCCGGCCATCGGCCACCGCGCCCATGCCCAACAACGCCGCCGGCTCGGGCGGCGCCAACCAGGGACCGACCAATCCCGCCCTGATCGACGCCGTCAAGGCCCGCATCGACGCGCTGCACGCGGCCGAAACGGCCAGCGGCGTGCCATCCGGCGCCGCCATTCCCATCGACCTGGTCACCGCCTCGGCCAGCGGCCTCGATCCCGACATCAGCGTGGCCGCGGCGCGCTACCAGGCCGCGCGCATCGCCGCCGTCCGCAAACTCAGCGCCGAACAGGTCGCCGCCCTGATCGCGGCCCACCAGCAGCAGCAGTGGCTGGGCTTCTTCGGCGAACCGCGCGTCAACGTGCTGGCGCTGAATCTGGCGCTGGACCGCGCCAAGCCCTACGTGAAAGGGTAAAATCCGCGCATGGCCATGTTCCCCTCCGACCCCGTCCGTCAGGATCCCGCGCGACCTGATCCCGATGCGCTGCTGGCGCAGGTGCAGGCGCAGGAGCGCAAGGCCGCGCGCGGCAAGCTGCGCATCTACTTTGGCGCCTCGGCCGGCGTCGGCAAGACCTACGCCATGCTGGCCGCCGCGCGCAAGCTGCAGGACAGCGGCCAGCCGGTGCTGGTGGGCGTGGTGGAAACCCATGGCCGCATCGACACCGCCGCCATGCTGGCCGGGCTGGACCTGCTGCCGCTGCGCGCGATCGAGCACCGCGGCAAGCGCATCGCCGAATTCGACCTCGATGGCGCACTGCAACGCCAGCCGCCATTGATCCTGATGGACGAACTGGCGCACTCCAACGCGCCCGGCTCGCGCCACCCCAAGCGCTGGCAGGACGTCGAAGAACTGCTGGAAGCGGGCATCGACGTGCTCACCACCGTCAACGTCCAGCACCTGGAAAGCCTCAACGACGTGGTGGGCGGCATCACCGGCATCCGCGTCGGCGAGACCGTGCCCGACACCGTGTTCGACCAGGCCGACGAAGTGGTGCTGGTCGACGTGCCGGCCGACGAACTGCTGGCACGCCTGCGCAGCGGCAAGGTGTACCAGGCGCCGCAGGCCGAACGCGCCGCCAAGAACTTTTTCCGCAAAGGCAACCTGATCGCGCTGCGCGAGCTGGCGCTGCGCCGCACCGCCGACCGCGTCGAAGACGACGTGCGCGCCTACCGCGTCGAACAGTCGATAGCCGACATCTGGAAGACCGGCGCCGCGCTGCTGGCCTGCGTGGGACCGCGCGCGGACGGCGAACACACGGTGCGCAGCACGGCGCGCCTGGCCGGCCAGCTGGGCACCGGCTGGCACGCCGTGTACGTCGAGACGCCGGCCCTGCAGCGCCTGCCCGCAGCCCAGCGCGAGCACATCCTCAAATCGCTCAAGCTGGCCGAAGAACTGGGCGCCACCACCGCCGTGCTGTCTGGCCAGGACATTGCGCTGGCGGCGCTTGACTATGCGCGCAGCCACAACCTGTCCAAACTCGTGGTCGGCCGCGGCCACCGCACCTGGCCGTGGCGCGCGCCGCACATCAAGCGGCTGGCGCAGTTCGCACCGGACCTGGACCTGATTGAAATTGGCGTACCGCGCAACGAGGCGGCCATGCCCCGTACTGACACCAGCGACGGCGATGGCCACGGTGGCCGGGAGCAGGGCAGCAGCGATGGCCTGGGCAGCGCAGGCGCCGAACTGGCCGGCGTGGCGCTCGACCAGCGCCGCCCGGCCACCGGCTACCTGATCGCGGCCGGTGCCAGCATCGCCACCGCGCTGGCGGCCACGCCGCTGCTGGCCTACCTCGACCTGGCCAACATCGCCATGCTGTTCCTGCTGGTGGTGGTGCTGGTGGCCGTGCGCTATGGCCGCGGACCGTCAGTGCTGGCCACCTGCGTCAGCGTCGCCTGTTTCGACTTCTTCTTCGTGCCGCCGCGCTTCACGCTGGCCGTCAGCGATTTCCAGTACGTCATCACCTTTGTGGTGATGCTGGCGGTCGGCCTGATCACCGGCCACCTGACCTCCGGCCTGCGCTTCCAGGCGCGCGTCGCCTCGCAGCGCGAACGCCGCTCGCGCGCGCTGTACGAATTTGCGCGCGAACTGTCCGGCGCTCTGCAGACCGAGCAAATCTTCGACACCACCCAGAGCGCCATCCAGCGCGCATTCCGCGCCCGCGCCACGCTGCTGCTGCCCGACGACGACGGCCGCCTGCAAGCGCCCACGCTCAACGCCAGCGACAGCGCCACGCGCACCCACCTGTCCGTGCTGGACACCGGCATCGCCCAATGGGCGTTCGACCGCGCCGAAGCGGCCGGCCTGGGCACCGGCACCTTGCCGGCCAGCCGCATCTTCTACCTGCCGCTGGTGGCGCCGATGCGTACGCGCGGCGTGCTGGCGATCGAACCCGAGCAGCGGCGCTGGATCCTGATTCCCGAACAGCGCCAGCAACTCGACACGTTTGCCGCGCTGGCCGCCATCGCGCTGGAGCGCGTGCACTACATCGAAGTGGCGCAGAACGCGCTGGTCAGCATGGAATCCGAACGCTTGCGCAACTCGCTGCTGGCGGCGCTGTCGCACGACCTGCGCACGCCACTGACCTCGCTGGTCGGCCTGTCCGAAGCGCTGGCCGGTTCGCGTCCGGCGCTCAGCGAGGCCCAGCAGGCGAGCGCCCAGGCGCTGCACGACGAAGCACGGCGCCTGAGCACCATGGTGGCCAACCTGCTCGACATGGCGCGCATCCAGAGCGGCGACGTGCAGTTCAACCTGCAATGGCAGCCGCTTGAAGAAGTGGTGGGCAGTGCCTTGCGCGCCTGCACCGCCGCGCTCCAGCAGCACCGCGTCAGCACCCGCCTGCCGGCCGACCTGCCGCTGCTGCGCTACGACGCCGTGCTGATCGAGCGCGTGCTGGCCAACCTGCTGGAAAACGCGGCCAAGTACACGCCGCCGGGCGCGCGCATTGAAATCAGCGCCGCGCTGCACGGCGCCTGGATCAACGTCATGGTTTATGATGACGGCCCGGGCCTGCCGCCCGGCCGCGAAGAAGCGCTGTTTGAAAAATTTACGCGCGGCGAACGCGAATCGGCCAAGCCCGGCGTCGGCCTGGGACTGGCCATCTGCCGCGCGATCGTCAGCGCGCATGGCGGCAGCATCCACGCCGCCAGCGGCCATGGCGTCGCCAGCCCGGCCTCGCCGCTGGGCGGCGCCGCCTTCACCTTCACGCTGCCGCTGGGCACACCACCGGCCATGCCGGACGAGGAATAAGATGAACGACACCGCGCCGACCGCCCTGCTGGTCGAAGATGAACCGCAGATCCGCCGCTTTGTGCGCGCCGCGCTGGAAGAAGAGGGCTGGCAGGTGCACGAAGCGCCGGGCCTGCAGCGCGGCCTGATCGACGCCGGCACCCGCAAGCCCGACCTGATCGTGCTGGACCTGGGCCTGCCCGACGGCGACGGCATCGACTTCGTCACCGACCTGCGCAAATGGTCCAGCGTGCCCGTGATCGTGCTGTCGGCGCGCGTCAGCGAAGCCGACAAGATCCGCGCGCTCGACGCCGGCGCCGACGACTACCTGACCAAGCCCTTTGGCACCGGCGAACTGCTGGCGCGCGTACGCGCCACGCTGCGCCGCCAGCGCCAGCCGGCCGCCGACAGCGCGGGCCTGGTACAGTTCGGCGACATCGCCGTTGACCTGCAGCACCGCCGCGTCACGCGCGCGGGCGCACACGTGCACCTGACGCCGACCGAATACCGCCTGCTGGCGGTGCTGGTGGCCAATGCCGGCCGCGTGATGAGCAACCCGCAGCTGCTGCGCGCCGTGTGGGGGCCGTCGCAGGCCGAGAACGGCCACTACCTGCGCATCTACATGGGCCACCTGCGCCACAAGCTCGAAGCCGACCCCACCCAGCCGCGCTACCTGCTGACCGAGACTGCGGTCGGCTACCGCCTGCAGCTGCCGTAAGCGCGCCTCAGCTGCGCGCCATGACCTGGTAGCCGCGATGGTCGCCCAGCGGCTGGAAGCTGCGCCGCTGCAGCATCTGCATCATGAGCGAACCGGCATGGCAGGCCACCACCAGGCTGCGGTGCTGGTAATGGGTGCAGAAAAAGTTCACCAGCGCCGCGCCGACGCCGCGCTGGCGGAAGCGCGGCGCCACCGACACCGCATGCAGCTCGCGCTCCGGCCCCTTGTTGCCATCCAGTCCCAGCACCATCATATAAGCGGCCAGTTCGCCGTCCATCTCCGACACCCAGAACTCGATCGGCACCACGCTCTGGCCGCCGGTCCACAGCTCGCGCATGGCCGCGCCTTCCGTGATGCCCTGGCGGAAAGCGTCGGCCAGCGTGGCCTGGCGCGCGCTGTCGGTGACCGCCGCGTCAAAGCCGCCGGCCTCGCCGGCCAGCGTGGTCAGCTGGACGATGGCCGGCACGTCGGCCAGCACCGCGCGGCGGATCGTGGCTTCCAGCCGGTGGCGATGGCGTGCCAGCCTGGCCTTGCGCTGCAGGCTGCTGCTGTGGCGCAGCAGGCGCTGCACCAGATCGCGCACCTGCCATGTCAGCAGCGCTGCCAGACCGTAAAAGGCGGCGCTTTGCAGCAGGTCGTACAGCAGCATGGCGGCGCCGTCGCGCTGGCGCATCAGATAGAAGTCCAGCACGCGCGCGCCGCTCGCGCCCAGCACCGCCAGCAACGTCGCGCCACGGCCCAGACGCCAGGCGCACAATGCCACCGGCAGCATATAGAACGGCGAGAACGACAGCGAGGCGCCGCTGCCGATATCGAGCACGAAGATCAGGGCCAGCAGGCCGGTGGCGCATACGGCGACCTCGCGCGCACCTGCGCGCCGCAGCCGCCGCACCATAGCAGAAGAGAGGAATGGACGAAACATGGCGCCAGCCTAAGGGCTGAACTGCTGAGCTGCAACTTGATTCTTGTATAGAATTGTTTCGCGTTTTTCCTAATCGATAAGGCTTTTGCTGCTATGTAAATTCTATTTGCTCAGGGTACGCATGGCCCGTTCCAGGCCATCCATGGTCAGCCCGAACATGCGGTTGTTCATGAGCTGGCGCATGATGGACACCGACTGCCGGTATTGCCAGATGCCTTCCGGTTCCGGATTGAGCCAGACGAATTTCGGGAACGCCGCCGTGAAGCGCGCCAGCCACACGCTGCCGGCCTCCTCATTGTTATATTCCACCGAACCGCCCGGTTGCAGGATTTCGTACGGGCTCATGGTGGCATCGCCGACAAAAATCAGCTTGGTGTCGGGCGGATACTTGCGCAGGATGTCCCAGGCCGGGAAGCGCTCGGCATGGCGGCGCCGGTTGTTCTTCCACAGGTGGTCGTAGACGCAGTTATGGAAGTAAAAGAAGTCCATATTCTTGAACTCCGACTTGGCCGCCGAGAACAGCTCCTCGGTGCGTTCGATGTGATCGTCCATGGTGCCGCCGACGTCAAACAGCATCAGCACCTTGATGTTGTTTTTTCGCTCAGGCTGCATCTTGATATCGAGGTAGCCGGCATTGCTGGCGGTGGCGCGGATGGTGTCGTCGAGCGCCAGTTCCTCGGCCGCGCCGTGGCGCGCAAACTTGCGCAGGCGGCGCAGCGCCACCTTGATGTTGCGCGTGCCGATTTCACGCTCGCCGTCGTAATCCTTGTAGCTGCGCGCCTCCCACACCTTGACCGCGCTGCGGTTGCCGCCTTTGCCACCGATGCGGATGCCTTCCGGATTGGTGCCGCCATGGCCGAACGGCGAGGTGCCGCCGGTGCCGATCCAGCGGTTGCCACCTTCGTGGCGCTCCTTCTGCTCCTGCATGAGTTCACGCAGCCGGTCCATGAGCTTGTCGTAGCCGAATTTCTCCAGTGCCGCGATCTGCTCCGGCGTCAGCTCGCGCTTCATGCGCTGCACCAGCCAGTCGAGCGGAATGCTGGCCTGCTCGTCAAACACCGCGTTGATGCCCTTGAAGTACTGGCCAAACGCGCGGTCGAACTTGTCGAAGTGGGCCTCGTCCTTGACCAGCGTCAGGCGCGCCAGATAATAGAAATCGTCCAGCGAGGCGGTGATGACCTGCCGCTGCATCGCCTCCAGCAAGGTCAGGAACTCCTTGATGGTGACCGGGATTTTCGCATCCTTGAGCGTGAAGAAAAAATCGATGAGCATGTCAGCGCACTCCGTGCCGGGCCAGCTTGTCGCGCAGGTGGGCCTTGACCTCCGGCCATTCGCCGGCCGTGATGCTGTACATCACCGTATCGCGCACCGTGCCGTCGCGGCGCACCGCGTGGTGGCGCAGCACGCCATCCTTTTTCGCGCCCAGGCGCTCGATAGCCGCCTGCGAGGCATGGTTGAAATTGTCAGTGCGCAGGCCCACCAGCGCCGCGCCCAGCGTTTCAAACGCGTGGGTCATGAGCAGCAGCTTGCAGGTGGTGTTGACGTGGGTGCGCTGGTGGCGTTTGCCATACCAGGTATAGCCGATCTCGAGCCGGCCGATGGCGGGCACGATGTCGTGGTAGCTGGTCGTGCCCATGAGCGCACCGCTGGCCGCGTCCACCACGGCAAAGGCCAGCCGGGTCGGCCGCTGCTCGATGGCCTTATGGATATAGGCGTCCACCTCGTGCGGCTCCGGCACCGAGGTCACGCGCAACTGCCACAGCGCGCCGTCTTCCGCAGCGGCGCGCAGCGCGGGCGCGTGGTGCAGGCCCAGCGGCTCGAGGCGCACGCCATGCAGCGTCAGCGTGAGCGGCAGTGGCGTTTCGAACGATGCGCTCATCGGTTGGCCCGTACCATGCTGATCAGGCGCTCGAACAGGTGGACATCCTGCTCGTTCTTGAGCAGCGCGCCATGCAGCGGCGGCACGATGGCTTTCTGGTCCTGGCTGCGCAGCGCCTCGGGCGGAATGTCTTCCGCCATGAGCAGCTTGAGCCAGTCGAGAAATTCCGAGGTGGACGGCTTCTTCTTGAGACCCTGCACCTCGCGCACCTCGTAAAAGGTCTGCAGCGCCTGCGCCAGCAGCTCCTGTTTCAGCTGCGGATAGTGCACGCGCACGATCTGCTCCATGGTGTCGCGGTCGGGGAACTTGATGTAGTGGAAGAAGCAGCGGCGCAGGAACGCGTCCGGCAGCTCCTTCTCATTGTTGGAGGTGATGATCACCAGCGGGCGGTGCGTGGCCTGCACCATCTCGCGCGTCTCGTAGACGTAGAACTCCATGCGGTCCAGTTCGCGCAGCAGGTCGTTCGGGAACTCGATGTCGGCCTTGTCGATTTCATCGATAAGCAGCACCACCGGCGCGGGTGCGGTAAACGCCTGCCACAGCACACCCTTGACGATGTAGTTGTGGATATCGCGCACGCGCTCGTCGCCAAGCTGGGAGTCGCGCAAACGCGACACGGCGTCATATTCGTACAGGCCCTGCTGCGCCTTGGTGGTGGACTTGACGTGCCACTGCATCAGCGGCATGTTGAGCGCGGCCGCCACTTCCTCGGCCAGCATGGTCTTGCCCGTGCCCGGCTCGCCCTTGATCAGCAGCGGACGCTGCAGCGTGAGCGCGGCGTTGACGGCCAGCTTCAGATCATTGGTGGCGACGTACTGGTCGGAGCCTTCAAAACGTGCTTGCATGGGGGATATCCAGAGTCAAAAAGATCAAACAGTATAGAAGGAAACGCTAGAGGCCGGGCTCGGGACGCGGCTGGGACCCGTGTTGTTTATAAAAAATACTTAGGTTAGAATCCCTGCACAAATAGTACAAAAGTCAATATAGTGACACCGTGGTAGTAGTATCCGAAATACGCTGTATCCGTTTACTTACTTAGAGACACCATGAAAAAACTCACCGCACTCCTCGTGCTCGCAGGCTTGTCCCACGTCGCCGTCGCTGCGGAAGTTGTGGGCAGTGCCCAGAACGCCAAAGCCAAGATCGAAATGTGCATCGGCTGCCATGGCATTCCCGGCTACAAAGCCACCTTCCCCGAAGTGTACCAAGTCCCCATGATCGGCGGCCAGTCGGCCAAGTACATCGAAAGTGCGCTCCAGGCTTACAAAAAGGGTGACCGCAAACATCCGTCCATGAAGGGCATTGCCGCCACTTTGTCGGACCAGGATATTGCCGATGTCGCGGCGTTCTACTCGCAGCAGACCCGCACTGCCGACCCGAAATGAGGACCGAGTTCATGAAAAAACTGATCGCTGCACTGGGCTGCACCCTGATCGCCGCTGGCGCCCACGCGGGCGGCAACGTCGATTCCGGCAAGGCGCTGACTGAAAAATACGCGTGCTTCAGCTGCCACGGCAAAGACTTCAACACCCCGATCGACCCCAGCTATCCCAAGCTGGCCGGCCAGCACAAGGACTACCTCGAGCACGCGCTCAAGGCCTACAAGCGCGGCGACGGCGCCAATGGCCGCAACAACGCCATCATGACGGGCCAGGTCAAACCGCTGAGCAACCAGGACATCCAGGACCTGGCCGCCTACCTGCACAGCCTGCCCACCAGCCTAGCCGTGCACCGCTAACAATCCGGGGTCAGTTCTTGCAATCCAACACGAGCTCTGCTGTAGCGACCGCTACAGCAGAGCTCGTGTTGGATTGCAAGAACTGACCCCGGATTACAGGCGGCGTTTGATGGCTTCGATGTAGGCCAGGCCGTCGGGCGGGGTGCCGGTGCGCTGGGCGTTCCAGATCATTTCGCCCAGGCATTCCATGATCTCGTGCTGGGCCGCATGGGCGTCGTCGCGCTTGAGCGTGAGCTCGGTGGCCAGCGCGCGGATGCCGGGCGGCTGGTCGATCGAGATTTGCTCGTCAATCGACAGGTGCATCGACAGGTGCAGGAAGGGATTGGCCTGCGCGCCTTCGACCTGGTAGTTGCGCGTGAGCGCCGTCTCGACGTCGCCCAGCACGTCGTGGTATTCGGGATGGTGGCGTATCCAGTCGGCCGCCATGGTTTCCAGCGGCGTCAGGATCTCGTTGGCGCGCTGCTTGCGGAAGGTCTCGCAGAAAAAGCGGCGCACATCGTCGGAAGAGGGATTAAACATGGCGCCATTGTACCTGTTGCAGAGGTGCCGCAGGCGGCGCTGCTGGTAAGATGGCGGTTTGACCAACTTGCCATGGATGCCATGCTGAACCAATCCGCCCTCGATACCCTGTTCTACAACGCCCACACCCATAATGGTTGGCAGGACCGCCCGGTCGACGATGCCGTGCTGCAGCAGCTGTACGACGCGCTGCGCTGGGCGCCGACCGCCGCCAACGGTGCGCCGGCCCGGCTGGTGTTTGTACGCTCGGCGGAGGCCAAGGCCCGACTGGCGCCGGCGCTGTCGGAAGGCAATCTGGCCAAGACCCTGGCCGCGCCCGTCACCGTGATCGTCGGCATGGACATGGAGTTCCATGAAAAGCTGCCGCAGCTGTCGCCGGCGGTGGATGCGCGCTCCTGGTTTGCCGGCAATGACGCGGCGATCCAGGCGACCGCGTTCCGCAATTCCTCGCTGCAGGGCGGCTACCTGATCCTGGCGGCGCGCGCGCTGGGCCTAGACGTGGGGCCGATGTCGGGCTTTGACCACGCTAAGGTCGATGCGGCGTTCTTTGCCGGTACGCCGGTCAAGTCCAACTTCCTCATCAACCTCGGCTATGGCGACGCCAGCAAGGTGCGTCCGCGCGCGCCGCGCCTGTCGTTTGACGAGGCTTGCCAGATCGTCTGATGGGTTGACCGCTGCAGATAAAAAAACGGGACAGCCCAGGCTGTCCCGTGTTGCATCATGCGCTGTTTTTGCCGTCGCTGGCCGCCGCTGCGCAGTCAGGCTGCTCGGCGGTGGTGGCCAGCGCGGTCGCCGCCGCCGGGGCGGACGCCGGCGTGCTGCGCGCATGGGGCTGGCGCAGATAGCGCGAGCCATGGCGGCGCTCATGTCCATTGGGCGGCCAGGTCAGGAAGCGCGACAGCTCCTGCAAGGCGCGCTGATAGACTTCGCGCTTGAATTCAATCACGACATCGAGCGGGACCCAGTAATCATGCCAGCGCCAGGCGTCAAATTCCGGATGGTCGGTCAGGCGCAGGTTGACGTCGTTGTCGCGCGCACACATGCGCAACAGGAACCAGATCTGCTTCTGGCCACGGTAATGGCCGCGGATTTCCCGCTTGATGAAATGGTCCGGCACCTCGTAGCGCAGCCAGTCGCGGGTGCGACCGACGATCTTGACGTGCTCGGCCCGCAGACCGATTTCCTCTTCGAGCTCCCGATACATCGCCTGTTCCGGCGTTTCTCCGTATTTGATACCGCCTTGCGGAAACTGCCATGAGTGCTCGCGCACCCGCTTGCCCCACCACACCTCGTTATGGGCGTTGAGCAGGATGATGCCGACGTTGGGCCGAAACCCTTCACGATCGAGCATATTGCACCTCAAACTTTCTGCGGCTGTGCTCCCGTCTTATCTTTTTGCCCACAAAATGGCATACCGGCGGGGTTTTCGGGATACGAAAACGGCCGGCGGGCCCTGATTTGAACGCATTTGTATAAAGTATGGGTGCATCAGCCAGCTAATCCTTTAAAATTAGGTTGATTATAACTCTCTCTTTTTAAAAAGAATTCACCGTATGCGCGCGTCACGTTTTTTTATTTCCACGCTTAAAGAAGCACCTTCGGATGCCGAGATCGTCAGCCATCAGTTAATGATGCGCGCCGGCATGATTAAACGGCTGGGTTCGGGCATCTACACCTACATGCCGATGGGCCTGAAAATCATCCGCAAGGTCGAAGCCATCGTCCGTGAAGAAATGAACCAGTCCGGGGCCGTCGAGCTGCTGATGCCGCTGATTCAGCCGGCTGAACTGTGGCAAGAGACCGGCCGCTGGGACAAGATGGGCGCCGAACTGCTGCGTATCAAGGACCGTCACGGCCGCGAGTTTGCGTTCCAGCCCACGGCGGAAGAAGTCATCACCGATGTTGTTCGTTCGGAAATTAAATCCTACCGCCAACTGCCGTTGAATTTTTACCACATCCAGACCAAATTCCGCGACGAACGCCGTCCGCGTTTCGGCCTGATGCGCGGCCGCGAGTTCACCATGAAGGATGCCTACTCGTTTGACCGCGATCTGGCCGGTATGCAAGCGTCGTATCAGATCATGTATGACGCCTATGTGCGTATCTTCAACCGTTTCGGCCTGAAGTTCCGTGCGGTAGCAGCCGATAACGGCGCGATTGGCGGCACCGGCTCGCACGAATTCCACGTGATCGCCTCCACCGGCGAAGACGCGCTGGTGTACTGCCCGACCTCGGACTACGCGGCCAATATGGAAGCGGCCGAAGCGCTGGCGCTGAACGCCACCCGTCCTGCCGCCGCGCAGGCGCTGAGCAAGCCGGCGACGCCAGGCGCGACCAAGTGCGAGCAGGTGGCCGAACAGCTGGGCCTGCCGCTGTCGCAGACCGTCAAGACCTTGGCGCTGACCGTCGAAAACGAGCAGGACGGCAAAGTCACTAAACAGTATTTCATGTTGTTGTTGCGTGGCGACCACGAACTCAACGAAGTCAAGGTCGGCAAGGTGGCGGGCCTGAACGCCCACCGCTTCTCGACCGAGCAGGAAATCCTCGAGGTCTACGGCTGCGTGCCGGGCTACCTGGGACCGATCAACACCAAGCTGCCAGTCACCGTGGTGGCCGACCGCACCGTTGCCAACATGGCCGATTTCGTCTGTGGCTCCAATGAGGAAGGCTACCACTACGCGGGCGCCAACTGGGGCCGCGACTGCGCCGAGCCACACCTCGTGGCCGACCTGCGCAACGTGGTGGAAGGCGACGCCTCGCCGGACGGCAAGGGCGTGCTGGCGATCGAGCGCGGCATCGAAGTGGGCCACGTGTTCCAGCTCGGCACCGCCTACTCGGCAGCCATGAAAGCCACCTTCCTCGACGAAAACGGCAAGCCGGCACCGCTGCAGATGGGCTGCTACGGCATCGGCGTCACGCGCATCCTGGGCGCCGCCATCGAGCAGAACTTCGACGACAAGGGCATCATCTGGCCGACCGCGATTGCACCGTTCGAGCTGGTGCTGTGCCCGATGGGCATGGACCGCAGCGACGCGGTGAAGGAGGCGGCCGAGCAGCTGTACGCGCAAGCCACCGCCGCCGGCATCGACGTGATCCTGGACGACCGCGGTCAGCGCCCTGGCCAGATGTTTGCGGACTGGGAGCTGATCGGCGTGCCGCACCGCGTGGTGATCGGCGACCGTGGCCTCAAGGAAGGCAACCTGGAATACCAGGGCCGCCGCGACACCGAAGCGAGCGTCGTGCCGGTGGCCGAGATCCTGGCCTTCATCCAGGGCAAAATGGCGCAGTGAGCATGTGGCTGTCCCGCTGGCTGATGGCGGCGGTGCTGGTGTTGCTAGCCTTGCTGGCACCGCTGGCGCTGGCCGGCAACCAGAAGGAAGAAGCGCTGGCGGACTCGGTGCGGCTGGCGCTGTCCAACGCCATCAAGGACGCGACGCCGCCGACGCCGGCGTTCCGCAATCCGTCCGACCGGGCGCGCTACCAGAACTGGCTGGAAACCATGTCCTACCGGCTGCAGCGCAAGCTGCCGGACGACCAGACCCGCAGCGAATTCCTGGCCACGGTCTGGTACGAAGCGCGCCGCGCCGGGCTGGATCCGGGCATGGTGCTGGGGCTGATCCAGGTGGAATCCGCCTACCGCAAATATGCCGTCTCGCTGGCTGGCGCGCGCGGCTACATGCAGGTGATGCCGTTCTGGACCAATGTGATTGGCGACCGCAACCGGCGTGCGCTGTTCGACATGCAAACCAATCTGCGCTATGGCTGCGCCATCCTGCGCATGTACATCGACATGGAAGCGGGCAACCTGTTCCTGGCGCTGGGCCGCTACAACGGCAGCCGCGGCAAGCCCGACTATCCCAACGCCGTGCTGGCCGCCTGGAATCACTGGAAGTAAGCGTCGGGGCATAAAAAAACCGGGGCGATCCCCGGTTTTTTTTCGGCTCTGACTCCAGCTTATTTCAGGTGGTCGGAAATGAGCTTGGTCATTTCGAACATGGAAACCTGGGCTTTGCCGCCGAATACGGCTTTCAGCTTGTCGTCGGCGTTGATCATGCGGCGGTTGGCCGGATCTTGCAGATCGTGCTTTTTGATGTAATCCCACACTTTTTTGGTCACTTCGGTACGCGGCAGGGCTGCTGCACCGACGACGGCGCCCAGGGAGGCGGATGGCGTCATCGCTTTCATGAAGGCGGCGTTAGGCTTACGTGCTGCAGGTGCTTTTTTCGCTGCTGGCTTGGCTGCTGCTTTTACAGGTGCTGCTTTTTTTGCGGCAGGCTTTGCCGCCGGTTTCTTAGCTGGTGCTGCTTTTTTGGCTGTTGCCATATTCGAGCCTCCTTAACGTACACATAGAAAATTGCGCAATTGATCGCACCGGCTAATATTGGTGGGGTTTTAACCTGTGCGCAAGTGTTTTTCGCGTTTTTTCCCGGAAACACCACGCAAACACGGGGCCAGGCCCGTGTTTGCCCTGTTTGCGGGGCGTCGGAGGCTGTTTTAAGGCGGACGGCAAGCTGCTTAGCGCATGCCCGGCATCATGCCCTTCATGGCGCGCATCATCTTCATCATGCCGCCGCCGGACAGTTTTTTCATCATGGTCTGCATCTGTTCGAACTGGTTCAGCATGCGGTTCACTTCCTGCACCTGCACCCCGGCGCCGGCCGCGATGCGGCGTTTGCGCGTGGCTTTGATGAGTTCCGGCTTGGCGCGTTCGGCCTTGGTCATCGAATCGATGATGCCGACCATGCGGCGCACCTGCTTGTCGGCCTGGCCCATATTGGCGTTGCCGGCGGCCTGCTGGAACTGCGCCGGCAGCTTGTCGACCAGGCTGGCCATGCCGCCCATATTCTTCATCTGGCTTAACTGCGCCTTGAAGTCGTTCATGTCGAACTTGCCGCCCGACTTGACCTTGGCGGCCAGGTCGGCAGCCGCCTTGGCGTCCACGCCCTTGCGCGCTTCTTCCACCAGCGCCAGGATGTCGCCCATGCCCAGCACGCGGTTGGCCATGCGCGCCGGGTCGAATGCTTCCAGGCCGTCGAGTTTTTCCGAGACGCCGGCAAACTTGATCGGCTTGCCCGTGATGTGGCGTACCGACAGCGCCGCGCCGCCGCGCGAGTCGCCGTCCAGCTTGGTCAGCACGATGCCGGTCAGCGGCAGTGCGTCGTTGAACGCCTTGGCGGTATTGATGGCATCCTGGCCCAGCATGGCGTCGACCACGAACAGGGTTTCAATCGGCTTGACCGCGCTGTGCACGGCAGCGATTTCCTGCATCATTTCTTCGTCGATGCCGAGGCGGCCGGCGGTGTCGATGATGAGCACGTCGTGGTAGTGCTTCTTGGCCCAGTCCAGCGCGTTGAGCGCGATGTCGACCGGCTTGTCCTGCGCGGTGGACGGGAAGAAGTCGGCGCCCACTTGCGCGGTCACCGATTGCAGCTGGGCGATTGCGGCCGGACGGTAGACGTCGGCCGACACGGTCAGCACTTTCTTTTTCTTTTCTTCCTTGAGGTATTTGGCCAGCTTGCCGACGGTGGTGGTTTTACCCACACCCTGCAGACCGGCCATCAGGATGATGGCGGGCGGCTGCTGGGCAAAACTCAGCTGGGCCGCTTCCGGCCCGAGGTCGGCGCCCATCAGGGCGGCCAGCTCGCGCTGCACCACGCCAACCAGCGCCTGGCCAGGCGACAGCGAGGAAATCACTTCCTCGCCCAGGGCTTTGTCCTTGACGCGGGCAATGAATTCGCGCACGGCCGGCAGGGCGACGTCGGCCTCCAGCAGCGCCATGCGTACTTCGCGCAGCATTTCAGCGGTATTGGTTTCGGTCAGGCGGGCCTCGCCGCGCATGGTCTTGACGACCTTGGCGAGGCGTTGAGTCAGATTATCTAGCATGGTGAACGATCAGTCGGGGTAAGGCGGCTCTGGGCCGGACAATGGCCGCCATTTTACCCCATCCGGCCTGGCTTGGCCTTAGTGCGGCACCGTCAGGCGCATGATGGCGCCGCCGGAGAACAGGGCGAAACTGTAAGGACCGGTCTTGACCAGGTGGGATGGATGGTCCAGATAGCCAGGCAGTGCGCCACTGCGGGTAAAGCTTTTGCCGGGTGTGCCCGCGATGATGCTGGTGTCCAGCGCGGGCGTGGTGCGGATCACAACACCCTGTGCAGCGTCGATGCGGTAGGTGTTGCCCGACGCATCCGCAACGACATTCAGCGTGGCCGGCGGCAGAATGATGGAGGTGACGGCGCCAGCTGGCGTGATTTTGGTATAGCGCACCTTGTTGTCATACGCTTCATAGCCGTACAGGTTGCCATCGGCGTCTATCCCCAGCAGCGACAGGCCGAAGAAATGGGCGGCCGCCCCGACGCCGTCCTTCCAGTCGGTCGAGGGCAGGGCGCCCGCCAGCACCGTGGTGCTGCCATCCGGCGCGATCTTGAAAATGCGCGAACCGACCTGGGCGGCGGTGGGCGAGATAGTCTGGCTGGACGAGACATAGGTGTTGCCGGCGGCATCCACCACCAGGCCGGTCAGATAACCGATGTCGGCGGTATGCACAATGGTGCTCACCACGCCTGCCGGCGTCACCTTGCGCAGGCGCAGGCCGGTTGCCAGCGGACCATCGATAGGGCTGGGATCGTCGGCAACATACAGGTTGCCGGCGGCGTCCGCGCCCATGGTATTGAACGCGTAGTTAAAGCGGGCAGCAGCGCCCGTGCCATCGACATCGCCAATGCCGGCGTCGCGCATCTTGCCGACAAACGGCACCGTGCTGCCGTCCGCCTTGAGTTTTTGAATCTGGGCGTTTTGCAAAACATACAGCGCATTGTTCGGGCCGGTCAATACACTGCCGTCGCCAGCGGTCATGACGCTGCTGACGACGCCGGCGGGCGTGATGGTGCGCAGCCGGTATTCCATTTTTTGTGGGGTCGCATAGGTGTCATAGCCGACCAGGTTGCCGTCGCTGGTCAGCGCCAGGTTGTATAGCTGGCTGAAGCTGGCCGCCTTGCCGGCGCCATCCGCCGGTCCACGCGTGACGCTGACCGCGCCAAACGTGCCGGCCACGGTGCTGGTGCTGCCGTCGGCCGCTATCTTGCGCACCACCTGGCCGCCATCATTGACATAGAGATTGCCTTTGCCGTCCGGCGCCACGGCCTGGATGCCGCTGAAACGCGTGGCCGCGCGGTTGCCATCCACCGCCGGCCTTGGATAGGCACCGCCGGTGACCGTGCCGCTCAGCACGGCGACCTGGCCGCTGAACGACACCGTATCCACGCGCTCCAGCTGATACACATACAGCGTGTTGTTGTCGGCGGCCAAAGTCAGTACCGGGGTCATGCCGGCCCGGACTTTGGCGATGGTGCTGATGCTGCCGTCCAGCGCCAGTTTGCGGATCGGTACGTCCGAGCCGGGAATGTTGTTGAGACCGTAGATATCGATGAAGTAAATGCTGCCGTCCGGCCCGGCAACCGGGGAAATCGGCTGGCCCAGGCTGGCCGTGCCTTTGGGACCATCGACGTAAGACCGGGCCGTGCTCAGCACGGTGGTGACCGCGCCGTCGGGCGTGATCTTGCGCAGCGATGGCAGGTCGTCCGCCAGGTACAGATTGCCGCCGGCGTCGGTGCTGATCTGGACCGCATATTCCAGCCGGGCCTCGGTACCCGTGCCATCCAGGTGGCCGTAGCCGCCATCATCGCCTGCCAGCAGGCTCAGGCGCGGCGTGTCCGCCGGATGCAGCGTGAGCGTGAAGGATTTGCTAGCGCCGTTGGCGGTGGCGGTAACAGTGACCTTGGTGTCCGCGCTCACCCCGCCGGCTGGCGGCAGATAGTTGATGCTGGTGCCGCTGCTGGCCGACAGCGCGCCCGGATTGCCCGCGCCCAGCGTCCAGCTAACGGTGGAACTGTCCGATGGGGTCGCGGTCAGCGTCAGCGGCGTGCTGCCGGTGATGCTTTGTTCGCTGCTGCCGCCCAGCGTCAGCGTGGTGGCGGGCGCTGGCGTCGGGGTGGGCGCGGGTGCAGCTGGCGTGCTGCCGCCGCCGCCACCGCATGCCGTCAGCATGGCGGCAAGCAGGATGGCCGAGGTCAGGGCGGGAAGGGCGCGGCGAGATGATTGTTGCATGATGGTTCCGTTATTCAAAATATTATCTTTACGATTTAGTAACGGCATCCTAAGCGTATTGGCATATTAAAAATGTGACAACCGTCACAAATGACATTTTTTACAGATGCACTGCGGGGCTTGGTATGATTCCCGCACTGAACAAAAACACCGAGGAGTAAGGGATGAGACTGAAAGCGATCTGCGTAGCAATGACCGCCATGACCCTGTTGGGCAGCGCCCAGGCGCAGGATGTGGTGCGATTGGGGAATCTGAAGTTTGCCCACTACGGCGCCGTTTCTTATATCAAGGAGATCGCTCCCAAGTGCGGCATCAAGGTGGAGGAGCGCGTGTTCGCCAAAGGCCTGGATGTGATGCAGGCCATCATTGCCGGTGAGCTGGACGTGGGCACCACGGCCTCGGAAGCTGCGATCTCGGGCCGCGCCGGCGGCGCGCCGATTTACGTGGTGGCCGGCTTTGCCAAAGGCGGCGCGCAGCTGGTCAGCCGCGCCGATCTCAAACTGAAAACCGTGAAAGACCTCAAGGGCAAGAAGGTCGGCGTCACGCGCGGCGGCATCCAGGAAGTGCTGCTGCTGGCCGAGCTGCAGCAGAACGGCCTGAGCGTGTCCGACCAGCCGGGCAAGGATGTGCAGCTGGTGTTCCTGGCGTATGCCGACCTCAATCAGGCGCTGCTGGGCAAGCAGATCGACGCCATGATGCAGTCCGAGCCGCAATCCTCGCAGGCCATCAACAAGGGCTTCGGCAGCGAGATGATCAAGCCTTACGACACGCCGATCGGCGAGCCGGTGCGGACCATGGTGATGACCGAGAAGTTCTACAAGGAGAAGCGGGCGCTGGCCGAGAAGTTCATGAACTGCTTCGTGCAGGCCACCAAGACCTTTATCGACAACAAGGCCATCGCCGAGAAGTATGTACGCGAGGTAGTGTTCAAGGGCCAGATCACCAAGGATGATTTTGACGACGCCATCGGCAATTCGCCCTACAGCTACGACATCACGCCCGAGCACATCCAGACCACCACCGATGTGATGGTCAAGACTGGCGTCGGCCGCATGGCCAAGCCGCCCGTGGCCAAGGACTGGGTCAAGACCGATTTGCTGGAAGCGGCCAAGAAATCGCTGGGCGTTAAATAATGGTGGCCACGTCGTCGTGGCGCCAGGTCGGCATCGGCCTGGTCCTGCCGGCCGTGATTATCGTGCTGTGGCAGGCGGTGGCGCAGCTGGGCTGGGTCAATCCGCAGGTGCTGCCGTCGCCGCTGGCGGTGGCGGAGAAGTGGGTGGCCTACCTGTTGCCGCTGCAGCCGTATGATCCGGCGGCCGGCAGCTGGCTGCACTGGGCCGTGTCCGGCGAGCTGATTACCGATTCGCTGAGCAGCCTGTACCGCGTGCTGCTGGGCTTCCTGATCGGCGGCGGACTGGCGTTGCCGCTGGGTCTGGCCATGGGCATGAGTCCGCGCGTCTACGACTGGTTCAATGTGCTGGTGCAGATGGTGCGGCCGGTGCCGCCGATTGCGTATATCCCGCTGTCGATGCTGTGGTTCGGCCTGGGCAATCCGCCGGCCGTGTTCCTGATCGCGCTGGGCGCCTTCTTCCCGGTGCTGATGAACACCATTGCCGGCGTGCGCCAGGTGGATGGCATTTATATCCGTGCCGCGCGCAATCTGGGCGCGTCCAGCTTCACCATGTTTACCCGCGTGATCCTGCCGGCCGCCGTGCCCTACATCCTGTCCGGCGTGCGGATCGGCATAGGCACCGCGTTCATCGTGGTGATCGTGGCCGAGATGGTGGCCGTGAACAATGGCCTGGGCTTCCGCATCCTGGAGGCGCGCGAGTACTTCTGGTCCGACAAGATCATCGCCGGCATGATTACCATTGGCCTGATCGGCCTGGCCATCGACGTCGGCATGAACAAGCTGAATAACCATCTGCTGCGCTGGCACCGCGGGCTGGAGAACTGATGAGCGCCTCCCATATCGTTGTATCCAATGTCAACAAGGTGTTCCAGAGCGCCGAGCGGGAAGTGGTGGCGCTCAAGGACATCAACCTGGAAATCCCGCAGGGCCAGTTCGTCTGCCTGCTGGGGCCTTCCGGCTGCGGCAAGTCGACGCTGCTCAATGCGGTGGCCGGCTTTGCGCCGCCTTCGTCGGGCAGCATTACCGCCGACGGCAAGGCCGTTACCGGCCCAGGCCCGGAACGCGGCATGGTGTTCCAGGAATATGCGCTGTTCCCGTGGATGACGGTGGCCGACAACATCGCGTTCGGCCTGCAGATCAAGGGCCAGCCCAAGGCGCAGATCCAGGCCACGGTCGACCAGCTGCTCACCATGCTGTCGCTGCAGGACTTCCGCAACCGCTATCCGAAAGACCTGTCGGGCGGCATGCGCCAGCGCGTGGCGATTGCGCGGGTGCTGGCGCTGGATTCCCCGATCATGCTCATGGACGAGCCGTTCGGCGCGCTGGACGCGCTGACCCGGCGCAACCTGCAGGACGAGCTGCTGCGCATCTGGGCCGAGCTGAAAAAGACGATCATCTTTGTCACCCACTCGATTGAAGAGGCGATTTACCTGGCCGACCGCATCGTGGTGATGACTTACCGCCCCGGCACCGTCAAGCGCGACCTGCTGATCGAGCTGCCGCGCCTGCGCGACCCGGCGTCGGCCGAGTTCAATGCCCTCAAGCGCGAGCTGGGCCAGCTGGTGATGGAAGAGCAGCAACGCCATCACCACGACGAGCTGCGCCTGGCAGCCGTGGATTGAGCGATGGTGTAAACTGCCGGGATGCAGATCTCTTCTTTTATCGCAGCCATCGTGCTGTACATCGTGTGCGCCGCCTTGCCTTCGCGCCGTGGCGGCCTGATTTCGGCCGTCACACTGGCGGCCTGGCTGCTGCACGGCGCCGGCCTGTGGTCGGAAATCGCCGCAGGCGGTGCGCTGCGCTTCGGCTTTGCCGCCATGCTGTCGTCGGCCTTGTGGGTGTCGGTGGCCGCGTACTGGATAGAAAACCGGAATTTCAGCCTGGATGGCCTGCGCCGCCTGGTCATGCCCAGCGCCGCCGTCGCCGCCGCGCTGCAAGTGGTCTTCCCTGGCAACCTGGTGCCGCTGGAAGGCAAGTCGCCGCTGTTTGGCTGGCATATCGCAATTGCCACCATGGCCTACAGCACGCTGACGATAGCCGCCTTCCACGCCGTGCTGATGGCCTTGCAGGAGGCGCGCCTGCATGCGCGCAGCGACAAGAAATCCTTCCTGTCCGGCGCGCTGGACCAGCTGCCGGCGCTGCTGACCATGGAAAAGCTGTTGTTCCGCATGATCGGCTTTGGCTTCACCCTGTTAAGCCTGACCGTGCTGTCGGGCATCGTGTTCTCGGAAGAGCTGTTCGGCCAGGCGCTGAAATGGGACCATAAATCGGTCTTCACCATGCTGTCATGGATGCTGTTTGCTGCGCTGCTGGCGGGCCGCCGCTTCCGTGGCTGGCGCGGCAAGACCGCGCTGAGCTTCACGCTGGCCGGCTTTGCGACTTTGCTGCTGGCCTACGTCGGCAGCCGTTTTGTGTTTGAAGTGGTTTTACATAAGGGTTGGGCATGAGCCGTATCATTTTCTGGCTGGCGCTGATTTTCCTGGTGATCTTTGCGATCCGTTCCAAGATCCGCGAGGCGCAGAAGCGCCAACAGCAGCAGTTCCGTCAGCAACAGCAGCCGGCGCCGCAAGCGCCGCAGCAGCAGACCTACCGGGAGCGCGCCGCCAGCCAGGCCGCCAATGACGCCGAGGTGATGCTGCAGTGCGCGCATTGCGGCATCTTCTATCCTGCCTCGGAAACGGTGCAGGCCAATGGCCGCGACTACTGCAGCGCGGCCCATGCGGCGCTGCCGTCCGCCTGACCGCCCAGCGCCGTGATCGCGCGCCTGCAAGCCTTGTCGGCCGAATCGCGCGCAACCTTCTGGCGGTCGCTGCAAACGCTGAACGCCACGCGCGTGGTGATTGCGCTGGTGCTGCTGGTCTACCTGAGCTTTGACAGCCGCGGCCTGCGCGCTTCGGGCCAGTACCTGTATCTGCAAATCTGCCTGATGTATCTGGGGCTGGCGATCGGCTTTGCGCTGTCGGCGGTCTACCTGCAGCGCCGTTTCGTGCTGCAGCTGCTGCCGCAAATCGCCATCGACCTGGTGTTTATCTCCTTGCTGTACCTGGCCGGCGGTGGCATGCGCAGCGGGCTGGCGATCCTGTACCTGTTCCCGCTGGCCGGGCTGGCGATCCTGGCGCCGCTGATGCTGTCGCTGTTTTGCGCCTCGCTGGTGGCGCTGTTCATTCTGGGCGACACCACCTGGCAAATCTTCCTCAGCGAAAGCGAACATGACGTGATGCAGGCCGGCCTGTACGGCGCCGCCTTCCTGGCCGCCGTGCTGGTGGTGAACCGCATGGCCGCCAAACTGATCGGCCAGGAGGAGCTGGCCATCCGGCGCGGGGTGGAGGTCAACGTGCAGCAGGCCGTCAACCGGCTGGTGATGGCGAATATTGTGGACGGCATCCTGGTGGTCGATCCCGACGGCCAGGTGTTTGCCGGCAACCCGGCGGCGCAGAAGATGCTGGGCCTGGTCGGACCGGAACTCAGGTTCAAGCTGTCCGCCGCGGCGGCGCTGGTGCCGCTGGCGCAGGCGTATCACGCGTGGCGCATCGATCCCGCGCGTTCCACTGTGTTCCTGACTATCAAGCCGTTCAACGACGCGGCGCTGGAAGACGTCACTGCCGCCTGGAGCGCGCGCCGCAACCTGGCTGCCCATTTGAAAGTCCGCTTTGCCGCCGCCGACACGCATGGCCTCGGGGCCGAACGCAGCGTGATCTTTCTGCAGGACGTCACCGGCATTGAAAATCAGGCGCAGCAGCTGAAACTGGCCTCGATGGGACGCCTGACCGCCAGCATCGCGCACGAGGTGCGCAATCCCTTGTCGGCGATTGGCCACGCCACTGCGCTGCTGGGGGAAGACCTGGGCGACCCGGTGCACCAGCGTTTGCTCAAGATCGTGGGTGACAATGTCACGCGCGTGAATCGCATGGTGGAAGACATCCTGCAGCTGTCGCGCAAGGCGCAGTCGCACATCGAGCCGCTGGCGCTGGATGTCTTCCTGGCGGAACTGCGTGCGGAATTCATCGAGACGCACAGCCTGGCGCCGGAGATCGTGAGCCTGATTGTGGCGCCGGATACACAGGTGCGCTTCGACGCGCTGCACCTGCGCGAGGTGGTGCTGAACCTGCTCAACAACGCCGTGCGCTATGCCAGCGGCGGCCGGCATTCCATCCGTCTCGACGTCGTGCACGATACGGCGCAGCGCCTGGAGCTGCATGTGCAGGATGATGGTCCCGGCATTTCACCCGAAGTGCGGGCGCATTTGTTTGAGCCGTTTTACACCACATCCAGCAAGGGCACGGGACTGGGGCTGTATCTGGCGCGGGAATTGTGCTTGAATAATGAAGCGCGGCTGGACTATGAATATCGTTTCGATAATCAGGACAGCGCCGACGGCAGCCCCGCCCTGAGCGGACGCTTTGTTATCACCTTCGCCTGGCCTGGGCAGAAGTAAGGAAAGGCTGTTTGATGAGTGCTCGCTCCCCGCAGGCCCCGCGTTCGCCGCGTGTGCTCGTCGTTGACGACGAGGCCGACCTGCGCGAACTGCTGGAACTGACCCTGCTCAAAATGGGGCTGGATGTCGACAGCGCCGCCTCGCTGGCCGAAGCGCGCGCGCTGCTGGTGGACACGGAATACCAGCTGGTGCTGACCGACATGCGCCTGCCGGACGGCCTGGGACTGGAGCTGGTGCGCGAAGTCACGGCGGCGTACAAGAACACGCCGGTGGCGGTGGTGACGGCTTTCGGCAGCACCGACAACGCCGTCATCGCGCTCAAAGCCGGGGCGTTCGACTACATCTCCAAGCCGGTGGCGCTGGACCAGTTGCGCGTGATGGTGCAGTCGGCGCTGCGCCTCAACGCCGGGCCGGCAGCGGTGCAGGCGCCCAGCGCCGCGCCCACCGTCAGCCGCCTGCGCGGCGAGTCGGCCGTGATCCAGGCCTTGCGCGCGCAGATCGCGCGGCTGGCGCGGTCGATGGCGCCGGTGGCGATCCACGGCGAATCGGGCAGCGGCAAGGAGCTGGCGGCGCGCGAGATCCATGCGCAAAGCTCGCGCGCGGCCAAGCCCTTCATCGCCGTCAACTGCGGCGCGATTCCCGAGGCGCTCATGGAAGCCGAGTTCTTTGGCTACCGCAAGGGCGCTTTCACCGGTGCGGTCGATGACCGTGAAGGCTTCTTCCAGGCGGCCAACGGCGGTACGCTGATGCTGGACGAGGTGGCCGACCTGCCGCTGGCCATGCAGGTCAAGCTGCTGCGCGCGATCCAGGAGCGGCGCGTGCGCAAGCTGGGCGCCACGGCCGAGGAACCGGTCGATGTGCGGATTGTCAGCGCCACCCACAAGAACCTGGCGCAGTGCGTGGAGCAGGGCAGCTTCCGCCAGGATCTGTTTTATCGCCTGAACGTGATTGAACTGAGTCTGCCGCCGTTGCGCGAGCGGCTCGACGACCTGGACGTGCTGACGGCCGCCATCCTTGAACGCCTGGGCACCTTTGAGCACAAGGTGGCGCTGGGGCCGGGCGTGCTGGAGGCGCTGCGCGGCTATGCGTTTCCCGGCAATGTGCGCGAGCTGGAAAACATCCTCGAGCGCGCGCTGGCGTTTGCCAACGGCGGCGTGATCCAGGTTGGCGACCTGGCGCTGAAAGGTGCGCGGCTGGCCGACATGGCGGCTGCGCCGCTGCCGTCGCCGATGCCGGCGGCGCCATCGGCCGTGCCGCCGCCGAATCCGGACAGCCTGCCCAGCAGCCTGCCCGAGTATCTGAACCAGGTCGAGCGCGAGATCATTTTGCGCGCGCTGGCGCAGACGCAGTTCAACCGCACGCAGGCGGCGCAGCTGCTGGGCATCAGCTTCCGCCAGCTGCGCTATCAAATGCAGAAATTGAATATTCAGGAGCCGGAAGCGTGAGTTTTTTTGACGGCTGGCTGCCGCAGGCAGTCCGCTATGACAGTCCCTATTTCGATGCACGTCCCGGTCCGGTGCCGGACGATATAACGCTGCTGGTGGTGCACAACATCTCGCTGCCGTGCGGGCAGTTCGGCGGGCCGCATGTGTCCGACCTGTTCTGCGGCCGGATCGACTATAATGCTGACCCCTCGTTCGCCGACCTGCGCGGGCTGAAGGTCTCCAGCCACTTTTTCATCCGCCGCGATGGCCGCGTCATTCAGTATGTTTCTGCTAACGACAGGGCCTGGCATGCGGGCTTGTCCAGCTTCCGCGGCCGTGAAAAATGTAATGATTTTGCGATTGGCGTGGAGCTCGAGGGCAGCGACTTTGTGGCGTTTGAAGCGGCGCAGTACGAAGCGCTGGCCGCACTGACCATCGCGTTGCAGCAGCACTATCCGCTGACCGGGGTACAGGGACATGAACACATAGCACCGGGCCGCAAGACCGATCCGGGGCCATTATTTGATTGGGAACATTATCAAAAACTGCTTAAGAAAGCGGCAATGTTAGTAGGCGCTAGCGCCACACTTGGCTTCCCTGTTGGGCTTCCTTAAAGTCAAGAGAAAAATTGCTGGAAACATCAAAATTTCTCACTTGCCGTGCTCCAGTGTGACCACTACAATCAGTGGATAGGTTCTGACCAATCACTAGATATAGTAGTTCCCATGACACCAGTTCTTAAACTATTTGCAATCCTTCCTGGTCAGACGAATACCCTTTTTATTGCCGTTTAACTGGACAGCAGTCAGGTCCGGACGCTTCATTTTTGCCTTTTTTTATACACACACACGGCGCGCAGCTATGACTGCACGTAGTTATCGGGGAGCTTAAATGCAATCTACTCAAGACATCACCATCAATCCAGCGCTGGTACCTGCGGCCGCTGCGAGCGCCGCCAGCAGCCCGGTTACCGCTGCCAGCGACCTCGGTGACTACCGCATCATCCGCCGTAACGGCGCGGTCGTCGCGTTTGAGCCGTCGAAAATTGCTGTCGCCATGACCAAGGCCTTCCTGGCCGTCAACGGCGGCCAGGGTGCTGCGTCCGCCCGTGTGCGCGAACTGGTGGAACAGCTGACCGCCAGCGTGGTGTCGGCGCTGGTGCGCCGCCAGCCATCGGGCGGCACCTTCCACATCGAAGACGTGCAAGACCAGGTTGAACTGGCCCTGATGCGTTCGGGCGAACATGACGTGGCCCGCGCCTACGTGCTGTACCGCGCCAAGCATATGGAAGAGCGCCGCGCCGCCAAGGAAGCCGCCGGCGCCGCTGCCGCCATCAATGCACCGCAAATCCATGTGCTGGAAAACGGCGAGCGCAAGCCGCTGGAACTGGCGCGTGTCACCAGCCTGATTGGCGCCGCCTGCATCGGCCTGGAAAAACACGTGGATGCCGACGCCATCGTCGCTGAAACCCTGAAAAACCTGTACGACGGCGTACCGGTCGAAGAGCTGCACAAATCCGCCATCCTGGCTGCCCGCGCGCTGATGGAAAAGGATCCGGCCTACTCGCAGGTGACCGCACGCATCCTGCTGCACACCATCCGCAAGGAAGTCTTCGGCAAGGAAGTGGCGCAGGGCGCCGCCGCTGCGGAATACGTGACCTACTTCCCGCAGTACATCGCCAAAGGTATCGCCGCTGAACTGCTGGACACCAAACTGGGCGAATTCGACCTGGCCCGCCTGGCCAAAGCCATCGTTGCCGACCGCGACCTGCAGTTCGGCTACATCGGCCTGCAAACCCTGTACGACCGCTACTTCCTGCACGTGCGTGACGTCCGCATCGAAATGCCGCAGGCGTTCTACATGCGCGTCGCCATGGGCCTGGCCCTGAACGAAGCCGACCGCGAAGCGCGCGCCATCGAGTTCTACAACCTGCTGTCGACCTTCGACTTCATGTCGTCGACCCCGACCCTGTTCAACTCGGGCACCCAGCGTTCGCAGCTGTCGTCGTGCTACCTGACTACCGTGTCGGACGACCTGGAAGGCATCTACGACGCCATCAAGGAAAACGCCCTGCTGGCGAAATTCGCCGGTGGCCTGGGCAACGACTGGACTCCGGTGCGCGCACTGGGCGCCCACATCAAGGGCACCAACGGCAAATCGCAAGGCGTGGTGCCGTTCCTGAAAGTGGTCAACGACACCGCTGTGGCAGTCAACCAGGGCGGCAAGCGCAAGGGCGCAGTCTGCGCCTACCTGGAAACCTGGCACATGGACATCGAAGAGTTCCTGGACCTGCGCAAGAACACCGGCGATGACCGCCGCCGTACGCACGACATGAACACCGCCAACTGGATTCCTGACCTGTTCATGAAGCGCGTGATGGAGAAGGGCGAGTGGACCCTGTTCTCGCCATCCGACACCCCGGACCTGCACGACCTGGTCGGCAAGGCCTTCGAAAAAGCCTACCTGGGCTACGAAGCCAAGGCCGCCGCCGGCGAAATCCGCGTGTTCAAGAAAATCCAGGCGCTGGACCTGTGGCGCAAGATGCTGTCGATGCTGTTTGAAACCGGCCACCCATGGATCACCTTCAAAGATCCATGCAACATCCGTTCGCCGCAGCAGCACGTGGGCATGGTCCACAGCTCCAACCTGTGCACCGAGATCACGCTGAACACCGGTCCGGACGAAATCGCCGTCTGCAACCTGGGCTCGGTCAACCTGCCAGCCCACATGAAAGAAGGCAAGCTGGATCACGTCAAGCTGCAGAAAACCATCCGCACCGCGATGCGCATGCTGGACAACGTGATCGACATTAACTACTACGCGGTTGAAAAAGCGCGTAACGCCAATATGCGTCACCGTCCGGTGGGCCTGGGCGTGATGGGCTTCCAGGACTGCCTGCACATGATGCGCGTGCCGTTCTCGTCGATGGAATCGGTGCAGTTTGCCGACACCTCGATGGAAGCCGTCTGCTACTACGCCTACCTGGCGTCGACCGAACTGGCGGAAGAGCGCGGCCACTACGCGTCGTACAAAGGTTCGCTGTGGGACCGCGGCATCCTGCCACAGGATTCGATCAAGCTGCTGGCCGAAGAGCGCGGCGGCTACCTGGAGCAGGATCTGTCGGCGGCCATGGACTGGACCCCGGTGCGCGAACGCATCGCCAAGTTCGGCATGCGTAACTCGAACTGCGTGGCGATCGCTCCAACCGCCACCATTTCGAACATCATTGGCGTGTCGGCTTGCATCGAACCGACCTTCCAGAACCTGTACGTGAAGTCCAACCTGTCGGGCGAGTTCACCGAGATCAACGCCTACCTGGTGCGTGACCTGAAAGCACGCGACCTGTGGGACGAGGTGATGATCGCCGACCTGAAATACTTCGACGGCTCGCTGGCCAAGATCGACCGTATTCCAAACGACCTGCGTGACATTTATGCAACCGCGTTTGAAGTGTCGCCAAGCTGGCTGGTGGAAGCGGCATCGCGCCGCCAGAAGTGGATCGACCAGGCCCAGTCGCTGAACATTTACATGGCTGGCGCATCGGGCAAGAAACTGGACGAGACCTACAAGCTGGCATGGCTGCGTGGCCTGAAAACCACCTACTACCTGCGTACCACGTCCGCCACGCATACCGAGAAATCGACCTCCAAGACCGGCGCCCTGAACGCCGTGCCAGTGGATGGTGGCCTGGCTGCTGCGGCCGCCTCGGCTGCGCCAGCCGCACCGGCACCGGTCAGCGCCGACGTGGAAGACGGCGCCGCCTGCTACCTGCGTCCTGGCGACGACGGTTTCGAGGAATGCGAAGCCTGCCAATAAGCCTATCGGCTATAAGCTAGAGCGCGCCATCCCCGCCGGGGATGGCGCATCATCACATATATATTAGAGGAACCCCATTATGTCGTTGTCCTGGGACGAAGAGGCCGCACCAGCGGCATCACAAATCAATCAAGCTGCGCTGGCCGCCTCCGAAGGCACGGCCGAGCAGGTCGCGCTGCGCGTCAATGCAGACGACAAGCGCATCATCAACGGTAAAACCGACGTCAACCAGCTGGTACCGTTCAAATACAAATGGGCCTGGGATAAATACCTGGCCGGCTGCGCCAACCACTGGATGCCGCAGGAAGTGAATATGCAGCGCGACATCGAGCTGTGGAAGAACCCGAACGGCCTGACCGACGACGAGCGCCGCCTGGTCAAACGCAACCTGGGCTTCTTCGTGACCGCCGACTCGCTGGCTGCCAACAACATCGTGCTGGGCACTTACCGCCACATCACCGCGCCAGAGTGCCGCCAGTACCTGCTGCGCCAGGCGTTTGAAGAGGCGATCCACACCCACGCCTACCAGTACATCGTGGAATCGCTGGGCCTGGACGAGCAAGAGATCTTTAACGCCTATAACGAGGTCAAATCGATCCGTGACAAGGACGAGTTCCTGATCCCGTTCATCAACACGCTGACCGATCCATCGTTCACCACCGGCACCGTGGAGCAGGACCAGAAGCTGCTGAAATCGCTGATCGTGTTTGCCTGCCTGATGGAAGGCCTGTTCTTCTACGTCGGCTTCACCCAGATCCTGGCGCTGGGCCGCCAGAACAAGATGATGGGCGCTGCCGAGCAGTACCAGTACATCCTGCGCGACGAATCGATGCATTGCAACTTCGGCATCGACCTGATCAACACCATCAAGATGGAAAATCCGCTGCTGTGGACCCCGGCCTTCAAGGAAGAGATCAAGCAGCTGTTCCTGCAAGCCGTGGACCTGGAGTACGCCTACGCCGAAGACACCATGCCGCGCGGCGTGCTGGGCCTGAACGCCACCATGTTCAAAGGCTATCTGCGCTTCATCGCCAACCGCCGCGCCACCCAGATCGGCCTGGAAGCACTGTTCGACCAGGAAGAGAATCCATTCCCATGGATGAGCGAGATGATCGACCTGAAGAAAGAGCGTAACTTCTTCGAGACCCGCGTCATCGAATACCAGACCGGCGGCGCGCTGAACTGGGATTAATCCCTTCCGCCTCCCATTGAAAGCCCCGCCAAATCGCGGGGCTTTTTCTTTTGGGGCAGCTCAATACAGCATCTCCGAGCGCGCGTAAGAGTGATCTCTGGCCTATTACCCGGAGGAGAGCAGTGATGAATACATCTGAACTGACGCTGACGCACGATCTGGATGTTTTGCATGCGGAGCTACGCACCTTGATTGCCGCCAGCCGCCAGCGCCTGGCGGCCACCGTCAATGCCGAATTGAGCCAGCTGTATTGGTCGATTGGACGGAGACTATCGATTGAAGTGCTGGCGGGAGAGCGAGCCGAGTATGGCACGCAGCTCATGCGCCGCTTGGGGAAACAGCTGGAGCAGGAGTTTGGACGAGGATTCGAAACGCAAAACTTGCGGCGCATGGTGCAATTTGTGCAAGCATTTTCCAATTTAGAAATTGTCGTGACACTGTCACGACAATTGAGCTGGAGCCACTTTGTCGCCCTGACTAGTGTGAAGTTAGAAACTGCTCGCTCGTATTACGCGAAGCAAAGTGTTGCGGAGCACTGGAGCGTGCGGGAATTGCGGAGGCAGATCGGGCGAAAGGGCTATGAGCGTAGTCAGATCGCTAGCGCTGCTGCGGAACCATCTTCCGTGGCGGCGACTGCCGAAGGTATTTTTAAAGATCCCTATTTTCTGGACTTCCTCGGCTTGCGCGATGGTTATGATGAGGCTGATCTTGAGTCGGCCATCCTGCTTCAGCTAAAGGCCTTTATCCTGGAACTGGGCAAGGGCTTTGCTTTTGTCGAGCGCAAGAAGCGAATGATTATTGATGGCGAGGACTTCTATCTGGACCTGCTGTTCTTCCACCGTCGCCTGCGCAGGCTGGTGGCGATAGAGCTGAAGCTGGGGCGGTTCAAGGCAGCCCATAAAGGGCAGATGGAGCTGTATCTGAAGTGGCTGGACCGGTACGACCGCCAGCCTGGGGAGGAAGCGCCGATTGGCTTGATCCTGTGTGCGGAGTCCAGCAAGGAGCAGGTCGAACTGCTGCAGATGCACAAGGATGGCATTACGGTCGCCGAATACTGGACCGAATTGCCGCCAAAGGCGGAACTGGAGCGTCAGCTCCGCTTGGCGCTCGCGGACGCGCGCGAGCGCCTGGAGCGCAGAAAGTTAGCCCACTAACTCATCCATGTACCTGGCCAGCGCCGGGCTGCTCTCTTCGTGGGTGAGGACGGCGAGGTAGCCGTCGGGACGGAGCAGGGCGATGTCGCCGGGCTCGAAGCCGTAGGCATCGCGCAGATGGCCAGCTGGATCGCGCAGCTCGGCATGCTCGCCGACGTTGATGATGCGCAGGCCCGGGCGTGCGTTGAACACGGGCGCCCCTTCCGCCTCATAGCGCAGCATAATCCAATCCCCTGATTTCAATAGCGAAAACAAACGCACTGGCTGGCCACCCGCGCCCACGCACGGTGCGTCCGGCGCGCGATAGCCGGCGCGCACCGGTGCATCGTCGCCACGTTCATCGACCGACAGCGCGGAGACGGGATAGCCCAGATCCAGCTGCTGCTGTTCGCGGCCACGGCGCAAGTCACCGCGCTCGCGCGCCGCATCGAGCAGGCGCGTGGCCATGCCCAGCATGCCGGCGGCGATCTCGCGCCGTTCTTCTTCATAGCTGTCGAGCAGTGACGCGTCGGCGCCATTCACCACCGCCGCCAGTTTCCATCCCAGATTCCAGGCATCCTGCACGCTGGTGTTGAGACCCTGGCCGCCAGTCGGTGGATGGATGTGCGCAGCATCGCCGGCAAGGAAGATGCGGCCCACTTGATAGCGCTCTGCTAGCCGTGCGCTCATCGCGTAGTCCGAACGCCAGTGGACGGCCTGTATCTCGATGTCGGTGCGGCTGGTGCGCTCGGCGATGGCGGCGGCAATGCCAGCATCGGTCAGATCGAATTCGCCTTCCAGTGGTATCGGCATCTGCAGCTGGAACAGCGGCGTGCCCTGCAAAGGACAGAGGCTGATCTGATTCGGTCCGCTGCCCCAGCGATGCCACACGTCGCGCGACAGACCGCTGAGCGTCAGATCCGCCACCACGGCGCGCGCGTTCAGCGACTCGCCAGGGAAGTTGACGCCCAGCGTCTTGCGCACGAAGCTGCGGCCGCCGTCGGCGCCCACCATATAGCGTGCGCGGATGGTGATGTCGCCATCGACGGTCTGCACCTGCGCGGTGACGCCATCGGCATCCTGCTCGAAGCCGGCCAGCGCATGGCCATAACGCGGCGCATGGCCCAGCTCCGCCAGGCGCGTGCGCAGGATGCCTTCGGTCAGATACTGCGGCAGCATCAGCGGTTCGCCGTACGGCTCGTCCGGCGTGGCGGCCGTGGCGCGCACCGTTACTTCATCGTGGTAGCCGCCGTCCGCATGGTAGTGACGCTGCGCCGGATACGGACCGCCAGCGGCGATCATGCGGTCGGCCACGTCCAGCGCCTCGAAGATTTCCAGCGTGCGTGGCTGGATGCCTTTGCCGCGCGAACCGGCGAAGGGCGCTGCGATCTGGTCGATAAGCAGGAACGGAATGTTACGGCGGGCGAGGTCGATAGCCAGCGTCAGGCCAGCGGCGCCAGCGCCGCAAATCAGGATGTCGGTGTGGATGGTGTTCATGTGCCTCTCCTTTTATGTGTGTATTTTGCACATATTATTCCGACTTAAAATCGCTGTCAAGAACTATGTGTATAATGCACATATGAATAAAGATATCCGCGAATTGCATGACGCGCTGCTCGACATCATCGGCTTCATGAGCCGCCCCGAGCCCGACGTCGAACTCATGTCCGATATGGCGATGCCGCTTGAGCGCGCGCTGCTGCCGCTATTGGTACGCATCGAACGCCGGGGACCGATCGGCGTGGTGGAGCTGGCCGATCTGGTTGGCCGCGACTACACCACTGTCAGCCGCCAGGTGGCGCGCCTGGATGAACTGGGGTTGGTGGTACGCCGTGCCGGCACGCGCGACAAGCGTGTGCGCGAAGCCGAAGCGACAGAGCTGGGCCGCGAGATGGCGGACGCCATCGACCGCATGCGCGAGCAGCTGGTCAGTGAGCTGATGGCCGATTGGACCAACGCCGAGCGCCGCGATCTGGCGCGACTGCTCAAGCGCATGGCCGCCGGCATGAATGAGTGGGTGGCGCGCCGCAAAACCGAAGACGACGAGTAACGCCCCATCGCATTTCAAACGCCGCCTGTGCTGGTATGCCTTAACGCCGATTTACACCAGCACTGTACGATCATCACCGCATCCATTTCTCACTTCACCCGCGTCGATCACGCACTCTAAAACGCAGGCGCAGTGCGGCACACCGCTGCATTCCGCTTGCTATTCGCCTTACTCTGTCTCATAATCGCGACGAATTAAAAACAGCGAGTGGTGATGGCGCGCAGTTCAAGCGCAAGCGCTCTCGGATTCGGAAGCGGGCGATACGATTTCCTGGCCAGATTTGGCGGTATCGAAGAAACCCAGGCGGTATAAGGCTTACTTTGAAGTGCGAATTTTCCGGCGCGATGCGCGCGGCACTTCCCGAACCCGATTGAGCGCGCGTGCAGACCGCGCGACGACGCAAGCGAGCACGCCGGATGCACATGTGTATGTGAGCTGGCGAGCGTAAGTCGAAAAAAAAGCGCGCGAATATCTATCGTGCCGGTTGCGCACCGACAAGGTTTTCGTGTACTTTACGAACTTGAAAATGCGTGATTTAAATAGTGCGAAAATTTTCGGATGATCGCAGCACGCAGAGATGACCGCGATACGGGATACAGATTCAAACAGATATGCACAAGACCACGCCGTTTTTGTTCAACCGTCTTGCCTGATTCGATTCAGGCCGGGCGGTTTTTTGTTTGAAAACGAAAACCGTGACGTGGCTGCGACGTAGATTCCTGGAGCTGAGCATACGCCCGGATCACCGCAAAACGTCGCGACAAGATTTGTATTCGCACGCCGCTCCGGCCTCGGACGGCGGGTGAATCGATGGCTGAAGCGCTGCACTTGTGAGGAGATGCAGCAGTTCAGCTAGTGCCGAATTCATTAGCGCAAACGGTTATGGTTTGCGCCGATGAATAATTCGCCTGGCCCAATTCCGGGTTGGACGGGTTTTAAATCTTGTAAACGAATTTTTCCCATCCCCGATGAAGGAGAACTAAACATGGCAACCGCCGCAAAGAAACCAGCAGCCAAAAAAGCTGCACCAGCAAAGAAACCTGTAGCCGCTAAAGCCGCTGCCAAACCAGCAGCAAAAGCTGCCGCCAAACCAGCTGCCAAGCCAGCGGTTAAAAAAGCAGCTGCCAAGCCAGCCGCTAAACCAGCAGTGAAAAAAGCCGCTGCCAAGCCAGCAGCAAAAGCCGCCGCTAAACCAGTCGTGAAAAAAGCCGCCGCTAAACCAGCAGCCAAGCCAGCAGTGAAAAAAGCTGCCGCTAAACCAGCAGCGAAGAAAACCGTCGCCAAGGCAGCCGCCAAACCAGCAGTGAAAAAAGCTGCAGCCAAACCGGCAGTAAAGAAAACCACCGCTAAAGCAGCAGCGAAACCAGTCGCTAAAAAAGCCGCAGCCAAGCCAGTAGCGAAGAAAGCCGCTGCCAAACCAGCAGCGAAAAAAGTCGCCGCTAAAGCAGTCGCTAAACCAGTAGCGAAAAAAGCCGCCGCCAAGCCAGCAGCCAAGAAAGCCGCTCCAAAAGCAGCTGCTAAACCAGCCGCTAAACCAGCTGCCAAAAAAGCTGCGCCGAAAGCCGCTGCCAAGCCAGCAGCTAAAAAAGTAGCAGCCAAGCCAGCCGCTAAAGCAGCTGCCAAAAAACCAGCAGCTAAAACGGCAGCCAAACCGGCTGCAAAGGTAGCGGCTAAGCCAGCAGCAAAAAAGCCAGTTAAAGCAGCTGCGAAGCCTGCAGCTGCCAAGAAGCCAGCAGTAAAAAAAGCCGCTAAACCAGCTGCCAAGCCAGCCGCTAAACCAGCAGCTGCTCCAGCTGCCGCACCAGCAGTAGCTGCAGCACCAGCCGCTAAACCAGCAGCCAAGCCAGCCGTAAAAAAAGCCGCTCCTAAAAAAGCAGCTCCGAAGAAGGAAGCCGCTAAGCCAGCAGCTCCAGCCGCCGCCGCTCCAGCAGCGCCAGCAGCTCCAGCCGCCGCGCCAGCAGCAAAAACCGTACTGGCTCCGGCCGCCGCATGGCCGTTCCCAACCAGCACCCGTCCTTCCTAAGTCTTAAACGCTTAGAAGCCTGCTGAGGCAATGGCCGCTGTGTGAGACAATCACACAGCGGCTTTTTTATTGGAGGGGTTTCGTGCTGAGTATTCTTAAGTTGATTGTCGACGCCATCGCTACGCTGTTGGGCGCGGCCTTGTTGCTGCGTTTCTGGATGCAGGCGATCCGCGTGCGGCCACCGTCGTCGGTAGCGCAGTTCACTTTCCAACTGTCGGACTGGCTGGTGCGTCCGTTGCGCCGCATCGTGCCGGGCGTGGGCGGCTATGACTGGGCCAGCCTGATCGGCGCTTTCCTGATCGTGCTGGCGGCATCGTCGATCTATTTCCTGAATGGCTGGCCGGGACCGGCGGTCCTGCTGATGGCTTGCCAGCGCTTCCTGGAGTGGATTCTGTATGGCTTTATGGCCTTGCTGGTGATCGAGGCGATCTTCAGCTGGGTGAACCCGCATGCGCCGCTGGCGCCGTTCGTGCGCGCGCTGAACGAGCCTATCCTGCGGCCGCTGCGCCGCGTGGTGCCGCTGGTGGGGAATCTGGACCTGTCGCTGCTGGTGGCGCTGATCCTGCTGCAGATCGCGCAGCTGCTGTTGGGCATGGCCTTCGCTGGCCGTTAGGCTGACCGCAGCGCTAAAAACAAAGGCAGGCCTGTGGCCTGCCTTTTTACATTGCGCGGTTGAGCCAGGACTTATCCCCGGATGAAGCCGGGTCTGACCCCGTACGGGGTCAGACCCGTGTATGCCGTTGTGCGGGTTAGAAGCGGTAGCCGAACGCCGCTTCGAACTGGTCGGCGATCTGCGCCGCGGTGAAGCTGTGGTTCTGCGCGCCCTTGTGGGCGATCTTGATGGCGCCCAGCAGGCTGGCCAGACGGCCGGTGGTTTCCCAGTTCCAGCCCCGGGTGATGCCGAACAGCAGGCCAGCACGGTAGGCGTCGCCGCAACCGGTCGGGTCCAGCGCGGCGGTCACCGGCACGGCTGGGATGTCGATGCGCTGGCCCTTGGTGTGGATCTCCGAACCCTGCTCGCCACGGGTGACGATCAGCGCTTCCACGCGGCTGGCGATATCGGCCAGCGACAGGCCGGTACGTTCGATCAGCAGCTCGATCTCGTAATCATTGGTGGTGACGTAGGTGGCCTTGTCGATGAAATCGATGAGTTCTTCGCCATTGAACATCGGCAGCTGCTGGCCCGGGTCGAAGATGAACGGGATGTGCAGCTTGGACAGGTCTTCCGCATGCTTCTTCATGCCCAGATGGCCGTCCGGCGAGATGATGGCGATGCGCGCCGGTCCTGCCTTGGCGACCTCATTCTCATGCGCGTACGACATGGCGCCCGGGTGGAAGGCGTTGATCTGGTTGTTGTCCTGGTCGGCGGTGACGAAGCACTGGGCGTTGTAGGCATCCTGCTTGATGAGGATGTTGTCGGTGGCCAGGCCCAGTTTGCGGAAGCGCGCCATATACGCCGCGTTGTCCTGGCCCATGACGCCAACGATGCGCGGTTCGCCGCCCAGCATTTGAAGGTTGTAGGCGATGTTCGGCGCGCAGCCGCCGAATTCCGTCCGCATGGTCGGCGCCAGGAAGGAGACGTTCACCTTGTGCAGCTGGTCCGGCAGCAGGATGCTGTCAAAACGGTTGGGGAATTGCAGGATGGTGTCGATGGCGATCGAACCGCAAATCAAAGAAGTCTGGGTCATGATAGGTCTTTATGGATAGAAGACTGCGATGTGATAGCCGGATGCTTTCAGCTCGCGTAATTCAAAGTAAAGTTTAACGGCTTGTTCCGTATGTGGGGCAAAACCTTTGTCGAATGCCACGTCCTGGTGCAGATAATCGCGTGGCCCGAACACACGGCGTAGCACGCGTTTGTCCTTGTCGTCCTCCAGCGTCAGTTCAATCGACGGCCAGGCCTGCGCGGTGGCGCTCTGGTTGCGCAGCAGGGTGGTGAACGAGAAGGTGGTGTCGCTCAGGGTCTGCAGTTCACCCTGTTCGATGGTCAGGTCGTCGATCTGGGTTGGCAGTTCGATCTTGCAACCGAGCGTCTGGCAAGCCGCAGCCAGCGCCGGCTTCAGCGCGGGAACAGTGGCGGCGATTGAATTGCGGAAGGTGGTCACGGCTTGCATGAGCAGGGCGCCCACCAGCAGCACCGAGCCCAGGCTCATGGTGATGGTGGCGGCCTTGCCGAATTTCTGGCGCTGGCGGTCGCGTTTGACGAAACCCGGTTCTTCCGGCTCGGCGTGGGCTTCGTAGGCTGGCGCTTCTTCCGCCGTGGCGGTGTGCAGGTAGGCGTGGGCGCGCGCCGATTGCGCTTCGTTCAGGCCGGCGCTGGACAGCTGGACCAGCGCTTCTTCATCGACTTCATCAAGTTCGTCGTCGCGCTGCGGGCGGGATGGCGCAAGCGCCGGCTCTGGCTCCGGCTCGGCCGGTGCGGCTTCGGCTTCGCCGAGGAAGCTGGCCAGGTCGGCGTCGATGACGTGCGGCGTGGCGGCAGGCGGGGCCTCCGCGTCGCTGTCTTCGACTTCGTCGTCGGCGGAGAAGATAGCGGCATCGGCGGCCGCGAAGGCGTGGTCCAGCGCGGGACCGGCGCCGGCTTGCGGCTCGTCGAGCGGCGCCTCGTCCCAGGTCGGTTCGATGCGTCCGCCTGACATATTGGCGTAGGCGTCTTCCGTAATCGGTTGGCCGTCAGCGTCGTGCTGCACGTCGGCCAGGGTCTGTTCCATGGCTTGCAGTTCGGCCTCGAGCGCGGCTTCCAGTTCTTCTTCGCCCAGGCTTTCCAGGTCGTCCAGCACGGCATCGCTGGCGGGCACGGCGGCAATTTCCGGCTCGCTGCTGGCTTCCAGGTCGGGTTCGGATTCGATGTTCAGGTCGAGGTCGAACAGCGCTTCTGTATTGGGCGGCAGGGTCGCCAGTTCGGCCGGCAGCGGGATGGGCGCAGCGCTGGCGACCGCCTCGTCGTCGAGATCGATGTCGAATGCGGGGGGCGGTTCAAGTTCGGGTTCAAGCTCCGGTGCGGCGGGCTCGGGTATTGCGTCCAGTTCCAGCGCGGGTTCGGGGGCGGCGCTGGCCAGCACTGCTTCGGCGCGCGTGTCGAGCGCGGCCATTTGCTGGTCGAAGGGAATCGAGGCGGGGAGAGGGGCAGGCGGCTCCAGCAGGGCCGCGTTGCCATCAAAGACTTCATTGCAGGAGCCACAGCGCACTATGCCCCCACGTAATTTCAGCTGGTCATGTGCGACCCGAAATACCGTGTTGCAGTGGGGGCATTTTGTGGCGAGCGCCATTGCCAGGTTTAACGCGCAGCCGGAACGGTGTCGCTACCCAGGCGGCCATGCAGCGCCACCCAGCCTTCTTGCTCGGCCCAGACGCCCAGCTTGATGAACGGGGCGTAAGCGGCAGCCACTTCTTCGGCCTGGCGTGCCAGCACGCCGGACAGGATCAGCGCACCACCGTCGGCGACGCGGCCGGACAGCATCGGCGCCATCAGTTTCAGCGGGCTGGACAGGATGTTGGCCACCACGATGTCAAAGCGCTGCGTCGCGTGCTGCGACTCGGCGAAGGTATCGGGCAGGAAGTAGCTGATGTCGCAGTTGTTGCGGGTGGCATTGTCGGCTGCCGATTCGATCGCTTGCGGATCGATGTCCACGCCCACCACTTCGCCAGCGCCGGTCTTCTTGGCCACCATGGCCAGGATGCCGGAACCGCAGCCGTAGTCCAGCACGGTCTTGCCTGGCGCCGGATGCGCCTCCAGCCACTCCATGCACAGACGGGTGGTCGGGTGGCTGCCGGTGCCGAAGGCCAGGCCTGGGTCCAGTTCCAGAATCAGCGCATCCGGATTTGGCGCTTCGTGCCACGAAGGCACCACCCAGATGTTCTTGCCGATATGAATTGGCGCAAACTGCGATTGGGTCAGACGCACCCAATCCTGCTCCTCCACCTTGCGGGTGGTGAATTTCGGCAGGGTGGTCAGGCCGATCTGGCCGGCCGCAGCCGCGACGATCACCGCCTGGTCGTCATCTTCGTCGGTCAACGCGACAACGCGGCTGTGGTCCCATGCTGCTTCGGTAGGCTCCATGCCCGGCTCGCCGAACAGCGGTTTTTCCGCGTCGGTGCCTTCATCCGCGTCTTCCACGGAAACCGACAGGGCGCCCACATCCATCAGCGCCTCGGACAGGGCTTCGGCGTGGTCGCGCGCGATTTCGATGACGATTTCAGTCCAGCTCATTATTAAACCTTTGAATTAAGCTTTGTTACTCAAGCTCAGTTTGTGCAGATCTGGCATGTCAGCCAGCTTCTGCTCCAGATAGTGAATATTGGTGCCGCCTTCGATGAAGCGGGCATCAACCATCAGCTCGCGGTGCAGCGGGATGTTGGTCGAAATGCCTTCGACGACCATTTCCGACAGCGCGATCTGCATGCGGCGGATGGCCTGCTCGCGGGTGGCGCCATAGGAAATGACTTTGCCGATCATCGAATCATAGTGCGGTGGCACATAATAACCCGCATACGAGTGCGAGTCGACGCGCACGCCTGGACCGCCCGGCACGTGCCAGGAGGTGATGCGGCCTGGCGACGGCGTGAACTTGAACGGGTCTTCCGCATTGATGCGGCACTCGATGGCGTGGCCGGACAGCATGACGTCGCGCTGGCGGAAGCGCAGCTTCTCGCCGCAAGCGATGCGGATTTGTTCCTGCACGATGTCGATGCCGGTGATCATTTCGGTGACCGGGTGTTCCACCTGCACGCGGGTGTTCATCTCGATGAAGTAGAACTCGCCGTTTTCGTACAGGAACTCGAAGGTGCCCGCACCACGGTAGCCGATCTTGCGGCAGGCTTCGGCACAGCGCTCGCCGACTTTTTCAATCAGCTTGCGTGGAATGCCTGGCGCCGGCGCTTCCTCGATCACCTTCTGGTGGCGGCGCTGCATCGAGCAGTCGCGTTCGCCCAGCCAGACGGCGTTTTTGTGTTCGTCGGCGAGGATCTGGATTTCCACGTGGCGTGGATTTTCCAGGTACTTCTCCATATAGACTTCCGGATTGCCAAACGCAGTACCGGCTTCGGTCTTGGTCATCTGCACCGCGTTGATCAGCGCCGCCTCGGTATGCACTACGCGCATGCCGCGGCCGCCGCCACCGCCGGCCGCCTTGATGATGACCGGATAGCCAACTTTACGGGCAATTTGCACGATGGCTTTCGGATCGTCCGGCAGCGCGCCTTCCGAACCTGGTACGCATGGCACACCCGCCTTGATCATGGTCTGCTTGGCGGTCACTTTGTCGCCCATGGTGCGGATCGATTCCGAACGCGGGCCAATGAAGACAAAGCCGGATTTTTCCACGCGCTCGGCGAAGTCGGCGTTTTCCGACAGGAAGCCGTAGCCTGGGTGGATCGCTTCAGCATCGGTCACTTCAGCAGCGCTGATGATGGCCGGCATGTTCAGGTAGCTGAGCGACGACGGCGCAGGACCGATGCAAACGGATTCATCGGCCAACTTCACGTATTTGGCGTCTTTGTCTGCTTCCGAGTGGACCACGACCGTCTTGATACCCAGTTCGCGGCAAGCGCGCTGAATACGGAGGGCAATTTCGCCACGGTTGGCAATGAGGATTTTTTCAAACATGATAGGTTCGCTATGTCTGTGAGCGCCGATGATGGGCTGCGTCAGGTGAGGAGGGATTGCGGACCAAGCAGGCGCGCCCGTCGCCGATGGGGAGGGCGCTGGCCTGTCTTAGCCGATCACAAACAGCGGTTGGCCGAATTCGACCGGTTGGCCGTTCTCGACCAGGATCTGGGTGATGGTGCCGGACTTGTCGGCGTCGATCTCGTTCAGCAGCTTCATCGCTTCGATGATGCACAGGGTGTCGCCTTCCTTGACTACCGCGCCCACTTCCACAAAGGCTGCGGCGCCTGGCGCCGACGAGCGGTAGAAGGTGCCCACCATCGGCGATTTCACGATGTGGCCGGTCGGTTCAGCAGGGGCTGCTGCTGCGGCAGCCACCGGTGCGGCGGCTGGTGCGGCGCCAGCAGGCGCTGAATGGTATTGCGGGATGGCCTGCGGCTGCATCATCACCATTTGGTTTTGCGCCAGTGCGGACGACTTGACGATGCGGACTTTGCTCTCGCCTTCGGTCACTTCGAGCTCGGCGATGTCCGATTCTGCGACCAAATCAATCAAGGTCTTCAGCTTGCGTAGATCCATGTAACCCCCAGGAATGTCTTGTTTGTAAGATTATGCGGTGGCGCCTTGTGGGCGGAACCGGTCTAAATTGCGCGCAGATCGCGTAGGTTATCGCTTTTTAAGCACGAAGTCGATGGCAAACCGATATCCTTCGATACCCAGTCCGCAAATGGTCCCTATTGCAATCGCGCTAAGAAATGAGTGATGGCGAAACGACTCGCGCTGGTAAATATTCGAAATATGCACTTCCACAAACGGGATTGCCACCCCGGCCAGCGCATCGCGCAACGCGACGCTGGTGTGGGTCAGACCACCCGGATTGATGACGATGGCGTCCACGCCTTCCGCTCTGGCGGCATGGATGCGATCGATCAGTGCACCTTCGTGGTTGCTTTGGAAGCAGGACAAGCTCGCACCCGCTGCCTGGGCCTGTGCCTGGGCAGCTTGTTCGATGTCGGCCAAAGTGCTTGCGCCGTAGACCTCGGGCTCGCGCGTTCCCAGCAAATTCAGGTTGGGTCCGTTGAGCAGTAGGAGGTTTTTTGCCATGATTCCTGAGCCTTCTCCGCGAAAGATCCGCATTTTGACGCTAAGTGCAGACATTTGGCAAGAGAAAAAAACTTGTGAAACTACTTACAGAGTTGCTAAATCTTTGCGCAGCTCGTCAAATTTGAGTCGGCCCAGGTACGTCTTCTTGACCTGGCCATCGGCGCCGATCAGGACCGTGTAGGGCAGGCCGCCGCCGCTGTTGCCAAACTGGCGCGACAGCTCGGTGCCGCTCATGCCGGCCACGAAGACCGGATAGCTGATTTTGAATTTGTCGCTAAATTCGGCGATATTTGTTGGTGAATCAATACCAATTCCGATAACTTGCAGCTTCTTGCCTTCTTCTCCGGCGGCCAGCGCCGACAGTTCCGGCATCTCCTGCACGCACGGGCCACACCACGGCGCCCAGAAATTCACCAGCATGGCCTTGCCTTTATATTTGGCCAGCGCGGTCGACACCCCTTTTGCATCGGGCAGCGTCTGTTTATAGAGTTCCTGCACCGGACCGGTCACACCGGCTGGCTGGGTGGTGGTCAGCGGCGGCGTTTGCGGCGTATTTTGTTTTTGATAACCGACATAGGCGCCCGAGGCGGCAAATAGCAGGCCGACAACAATATAAGCTTTCAGGTGTTTTGGATTCATGGCGTTGGTGGATGGGTACTGTTAACTAATAGGGCGCGCACGGCGGTAATGTCGGCCCGGGCCAGTTTGCCGTCGCCGCGGGTTTTGACGGCGCCGCGCAAATCGTCCAGTTCATAAATGGCGGCGTGCACGCCTTCCTTGTGCCACATGAAGCTGACCGTCTCGACCACACCGTAACGCGGGCCTTTGAAATGGGGCGTTTCCGAAATGTCGATTTGTACATTCCGGTTCAGCAGGAAGATCTCAACCTCCTTGGCGCTGTCGGCAAACAGCTGCAGGTGGATGTCATCATGCGGGCCGGCAGTGCCATTTAATACGGCGCCAGTTAAATAGGGCTGAAATTTCTCCAGGCCTTCCATGATGTCCACCGCCAGCGTCCGCAGGCGGAACAGGCGGGCTGGCTGGGTGTTGGCATGGAATAACGATTGATAGAGGCGGACTTCGGCCTCGATCTGCGCATTGTCCGGCAGCAGGTTGAGCGGCGGCTGGGTGTCGCCGAGGATTTGCCTGGCCGCCTTGCGTTTGGCTGTGTTGTAGTCGGCTCCGTCTTCGGCGATCAGGCGCGCGGCGGCCGCCGCGATCTCGGCACGCAGGAGCTGGAGTTCTTCATTAACATTCGGCGTCATGGACGAGATAATACTCTGAACCGGGAAAAGCGCGGCGGGTCGGGTAAAATCGCGTATTCAGTCAGCTTGTCGTCTTTGTTTACTATGCACATTCACATCCTCGGTATTTGCGGTACCTTCATGGGCGGCCTGGCCGTCCTGGCCAAAGAAGCGGGCCATCGCGTCACCGGTTGCGACGCCAACGTTTATCCGCCGATGAGCACCCAGCTCGAAGCGCAGGGCATCGAACTGATTACTGGCTTTGGTCCGGAGCAGATCGGACTGCAGCCGGATTTGTACGTGATCGGCAATGTGGTCACGCGAGGCAATCCGCTGATCGAGGAAATCATGAACCGCGGCCTGCCGTACGTCTCCGGCCCGCAGTGGATCGGCGACCATATATTAAGAGACAAATGGGTGCTGGCCGTGGCCGGCACGCACGGCAAGACCACCACCTCCGCCATGCTGACCTGGATACTGGAAGACGCCGGCTACGCGCCCGGCTTCCTGATCGGCGGCGTGCCGATGAACTTTGGCGTCTCGGCGCGCATGCAGGGCGACAAGGATTCGATCTTCTTCGTGATCGAGGCGGACGAGTACGACACCGCCTTCTTCGACAAGCGCAGCAAGTTCGTGCACTACCACGCCAAGACCGCCATCCTGAACAACCTGGAATACGATCACGCTGACATCTTCCCTGATCTGGGCGCGATTGAAACCCAATTCCATCATCTGGTCCGCACCGTGCCGGGCATTGGCCGCGTCATCTATAACGGCGATGAAGACCCGCTGCAGCGCGTGCTCAAGCGCGGCTGCTGGAGCGAGAAGGAAAGCTTTGGCCGCAGCGAGGGTACGGATTGGGCGATGAACGAACACGATGACGGCACGTTCGACGTCATCTTCCAGGGCAAAGTGGAAGGCCGCGTGGCATGGCAGCTCACCGGCAAGCACAACCGCGCCAACGCGCTGGCGGCGATTGCTGCCGCGCGCCATGTGGGCGTACCGATTGCGCAGGCGGCCAAATCGCTGGCGGCGTTTGACAGCGTCAAGCGCCGCATGGAAGTGCGCGGCGTGGTCAACGACATCACCGTGTACGACGACTTCGCCCACCACCCGACCGCAATTGCCACCACCGTGGGCGGCCTGCGCCAGAAGGTTGGCGCCGCGACCCGCATCCTGGCGGTGCTGGAGCCGCGCTCCAACACCATGAAACTGGGCGCGATGAAAGACGCGCTGCCGGGCAGCCTGAAAGAGGCTGATCTGGTGTTTGGCTACGGCGTCGAAAAATCGCTGGGCTGGAGCGTGGGCGCGGCGCTGTCACCGCTGGGCGATATTGCCAGCGCTTACGAAGACATCGACACGCTGGTGGCCGCCATCGCCAAGGCCGCCCAGCCGGGTGACCATATTATTGTGATGAGCAACGGCGGCTTCGGCGGCATTCATGACAAGATACTGAAAGCGCTGGCCTGATGATTCTTTACCTCCACGGCTTTCGCTCTTCGCCGCAATCCATGAAGGCGCGCCTGGTCGGCGAGCGCATGGCGGCGCTGGGCCTGGCCGATCAACTGATCTGCCCGCAGCTGCCGGCCTCGCCCAGGCTGGCAATGGCACTGGCGCTCTCTCTAGTAGAAGGCATTCCGGCGCAGCAATTGAGCATCGTCGGCTCCTCGCTGGGCGGCTATTACGCCACCTGGCTGGCCGAACGCATCGGTTGCCGCGCGGTGCTGCTGAATCCTGCCGTGGTGCCAAGCCTGGACCTGGACCGGCACGTCGGCGTGACCACGCAATACCACTCTGACGAGCCGTTTGAATTCAAGCGCGAATATATTGATGAGCTGCGCGCACTGGAAGTCGCGCACATCAGCCATCCTGAGCGCTACTTCCTGATCGCCGCCACCGGTGACGAAGTGCTGGACTACCGCGACATGCTGCGTCACTATCAGGGCGCGCGCCAGCATGTGATTGAAGGCAGCGACCACGCGATTTCCGAATTCCCGCAATATCTGGATGCGATACTGGCCTTCTGCGGTATCGAGGCGCGGTCTTGAACGCGCGGCGTGGTGCCTCGCTGCGGCAGACGCAGTGGCAGCCGCATGTGCTGGCGGTGAACGCGCCGTCAGCCTATGTGCCGTGGCTGATGGAAGGTGGTTCGCTGACCGCACGCCTCAAGGCGCATAGCCAGGCTTTTCGCGTGCAGCGGCTGCATCAGCGCAGCGCGATATGCCTGACCGACGAGGCCGCAAGAATCGGCATGCATCGGCCGGGCCGGGTCTGGGAAAGGGATGTGCTGCTGAGATGTGATAATACGCCTGCGGTGTTTGCGCACACGGTGGTGCCGATGTCGGCCACGGCCACGGATTGGCCGCTGTTCAGTGCGCTGGGCGAGCGCTCGCTGGGCACCACGCTGTTTGGTGATCCGGTGGTCCGGCGTGGTGTGTTGGAATTTGCAAGATTGCGGGAAGGGCATCCTTTGGCGCAACGCGCGCGGGCGGCGCTGATCGCCAACGGCGTGGCGGCTCCGGACGCCCACATATTATATGCACGGCGCTGTCTCTATCAGCGCCGGCAAGGTACCCTGCTGGTGACGGAAGTGTTTCTGCCTTCTGTCCTGGAACTGATTAAAACGAGCACGAATAAACGATGAATGTATTTTTTGAAGAATCCGGCGATTTCAAGGTCGGCAGTGTGATGACGCAAGCGGGCGAGGCCTATCAGGTGGAGATGGCCAGCGGCAAGCGCACCAAGGTCAAGGCCAAGGATGTGCTGCTGCAGTTCGAGAAGCCGTCACCGGCCGATCTCATGGAGCAGGCCAAGGCGATTGCCGCCGACATCGACCTGGAATTCCTGTGGGAAGTCGCCGGCGAAGAAGAGTTTGGCTTTGCCGAACTGGGCGCGGAATACTTCGGCCATGCGCCGCAGCCGGCGGAAGCGGCCGGCCTGATCCTGAGCCTGCATTCGTCGCCGGTCTATTTCTACAAAAAAGGCCGTGGCCGCTACAAGGCCGCGCCCGAGCAATCGCTGCGCGCGGCGCTGGCCGGCATCGAGAAGAAGAAACAGCAGGCGCTGGTGCAAGCATCCTATGTGGACGAGCTCAAAGCCAACCAGCTGCCGGAGTCGATGCACAACATCGTCATGCAGCTGCTGTTCAAGCCGGACAAGAATTCCATCGAGTACAAGGCGCTGGACGCCGCGTGCACCGAGCTGCACACCAATCCGCAGCGCCTGATGCTGGCGGTCGGCGGCGTGCCGTCGGCCAAGGCGCTGCACATGGCCAAGTTCCTGTTCGAGAACTTCCCGAAAGGCGCGGGCTTCCCGGAGGTGCTGGTGCCGGTGCCGCCCACCAACCTGCCGCACGCGGACGTCAAGGCGTTCTCGATCGATGACGTGACCACCACCGAGATCGATGATGCGTTCTCGGTCACCCATCTGGCCGACGGCAACGTCAAGGTTGGCATTCACATTGCCGCGCCTGGCCTGGCCATCAAGCCCGATGACGCAGTGGACAAGCTGGCGCGCAGCCGCATGTCAACTGTCTACATGCCTGGCGATAAGATCACCATGCTGCCGGATAACGTGGTGGAGGCGTTCACGCTGGCCGAAGGCAAGACCTGCCCGGCGCTGTCGCTGTACGCCACGCTGAACCCGGCCGACTGGAGCGTCGTGGCCACGGAAACCCGCGCCGAGATGGTGCCGATCGCGCACAACCTGCGCCATAACGACCTCGACGACCTGGTCAACGAAGAAACCCTGGCCAGCGGCGTCGGCGAGTATCCGCACAAGGACGACCTGTGCCTGATCTGGAAGTGGGCGCAAGTGCTGGAAGCGGCGCGCATGGTCAAGCGCGAAGGCTTTGGCCTCAAGCCGGAACAGAACAACCGCGTCGATTACAACTTCTACGTGGAAGACGACGTCGTCAGCGTCACCCGCCGCAAGCGCGGCGCGCCGCTGGACAAGATCGTCGCCGAGCTGATGATCTTTGCCAACAGCAGCTGGGGTAAGATGATGCACGACAATGGCGTACCGGGTATCTACCGCAGCCAGGGCCGTGGCGTCGGCGGCTGGAACGCCAAGATGCAGGTCCGCATGCTGACCCACGCCGCGCCGCACGAAGGTCTGGGCGTGGACCAGTACGCATGGAGCACCTCGCCGCTGCGCCGCTATACCGACCTGGTCAACCAGTGGCAGATCCTGGCCTGCGCCGAGAAGGGCGTGATGGCGCCGTTTGTTGCGCACTTCAAGCACAAGGATGCGGAGCTGTTTGCGATCGTGTCGCAGTTTGATGCGGCGTACGCGGCCTATGCGGATCACCAGTCGAATATGGAACGCTACTGGTGCCTGCGCTGGCTGGGCCAGGAAAACGCCCGTCAGGTGGAGGCGGTGGTGCTCAAGGACGAAGTGCTGCGCCTGACCGATATTCCGCTCATCATCCGTCTGCCGGGCATGCCGTCGGTGGCGCGTGGCGCCCAGGTCAAGCTGGACATCCTGCGCTGGGACGAGGTGGATCTGACGGTGGAAGCGCGCATCCTGGAGATTCCGGCCGATGTGGCGGCCAGCGATGTGGACTTCGAAGAAGACGAGGTCGAAGACGCGCCGGAAGAAGCGGTCGATGCACCGGAAGTGGCGGTGGAAGCCACTGCCGAGTCAGCCGGCCAGCAGCCAGCGGCGGAATGACGTGTAAAATCAGTCCCATCTCTTTCGTCCGGCCATCGAGTGAAGTCTTTTAAAGAAAATCGCTTGCTGTACCTTGCCCTCGGCATTTCGCTGGTGGCCCACGGCGCCATGCTGGCGGTGCACTTTGCGGCGCCAGCGCCGACGCCGGCGCAAGCCACGGACCCGGGGCTGGAAGTGATCCTCGTCAACGCCAAGCACAACAAGGCGCCGCTCAAGGCGGACGCCGTGGCGCAGGCCAACCTGGACGGCGGCGGCACGGTCGACCAGGGGCGCTCCAAATCGCCGATGCCGGACATGCGCAAGACCGAGATGGGCGATAGCGTCAAGGCCAGCAAACGCCGCATCCGCGAGCTGGAAGAGCAGCAAAAGAATCTGCTGACCCAGGTGAAATCCAGCGCGTCGATAGAGGCGCCGCCGATCACCGAAAAAAACAAGCCCGATCCGACGCCGACCGGCGCCGATCTGCTGGAATCGAGCAAGGCCATTGCCCGCCGCGTGGCGGAGATCAGCGAGACTATCGAGGAACAGAACAAGCGGCCGAAGAAGACCACGATCACGCCCAGCACGCGCGAGGCTGGCTACGCCACGTATTACAAGACCATGCAAAAGCGTATCGAAGATTTCGGCACGCTCAACTTCCCGAATAACAACGGCCACAAGCTGTATGGCCAGCTGATGCTGTTGATCCCGGTGTTCCAGGATGGCACCATCTACGAGAAAGATGGCGGCATCAAGGTCGAGCGCAGCTCCGGCAATCCGGCGCTGGACGAGGCGGCCATACGCATCGTGCGGCGCTCGGCGCCGTTTGGTAAATTCCCGCCGAATATGCGCTCGAGCGACCGCGATGATTTGTGGGTCATCATCACCACCTTCAGATTCACCCGTGACGATAAATTACAAGCCGATTTAAGCGGCGGAGGACGTTAAGAATATGGACCGCTACTGCGTGTTCGGCAACCCGATTGCCCATAGCAAGTCGCCCGAAATCCACACCGCGTTTGCAGCGCAGACCGGACAGGAGCTGGAATACGAGCGCCGCCTGGCGCCGCTTGACGGCTTTGCCGATGCGGTGCGCGCCTTCATCGCGCAAGGCGGCAAGGGCGCCAATGTGACGGTGCCGTTCAAGCTGGAAGCCGTCAAGCTGGCGCAGGCGCTGACCATCCGCGCGCGCGCCGCAGGCGCCGTCAATACGCTGGTGTTCAGCGACGACGGCATCATCGGCGACAACACCGATGGCGCTGGCCTGGTGGCGGACATCGTCAACAATGCCGGCGTGCCGATCACGGGCAAACGCGTGCTGCTGCTGGGCGCGGGCGGCGCGGTGCGCGGCGTGGTGTTGCCGATCCTCGAGCATCGTCCGGCCAGACTGGTGATTGCCAACCGCACCGTGGCCAAGGCCGAAGAGCTGGTTGAGCAGTTTGCCGCGCTGGGCGGCGAGGGCGTGGTGTCGGCGTGCGGCTTTGCCGAGATTGAAGGCGACTACGACATCATCATCAACGGCACGGCAGCGAGCCTGAGCGCGGAGCTGCCGCCGATTTCGCCATCGGTATTTGCGCCTGGCGCTTTGGCGCTGGACATGATGTACGGCGCTTCCCCCACGGTATTCTTGCAGTTCGCGGGCCAGCACGGCGCACAGTTGCGTGACGGCCTGGGCATGCTGGTGGAGCAGGCGGCGGAAGCGTTCCAGCTGTGGCGCGGCGTGCAGCCAGCCACGGCCGATGTGCTGCACAATCTGCGGACCAGGCTATGAGCAGGATCGCGACCAAATCCGCCGGCAAATGGCGCTGGGTGAAGTGGGTCTTTATCCTGCCCATCCTGCTGGTGCTGGTGGTGCAGCTGTACTTCTTCCTGCAGATCTGGTGGTGGGTGGACCACAACCCCTCCATGACCAGCTTCATGCGCGAGCAGCAGGCGACGCTGCAGGAAAAAAATCCCAAGGCGAATATCCAGCAGATGTGGGTGCCGTACAACCGCATCTCGAATAACCTGAAGCGCGCCATCATCGCCTCCGAGGACGCCAACTTCTCCGACCACGACGGCGTGGACTGGGAAGCCATGCAGAAGGCCTACGAGAAGAACAACAAGAAGCACAAGGTGGTATCGGGTGGTTCGACCATCACCCAGCAGCTGGCCAAGAATCTGTTCCTGTCCGGCTCGCGCAGCTATGTGCGCAAGGGGCAGGAGCTGGTCATCACCTTCATGCTGGAGACGCTGATGGACAAGGAGCGCATCTTCGAGATCTACCTCAACGTGGTGGAATTCGGCACCGGCACCTTTGGCGCCGAGGCGGCGGCACGCCACTATTATGGCGTCAGCGCGGCCGGCCTGAGCGCCGTGCAGGCGGCGAAATTGGCGGTGATGCTGCCAAATCCGCGCTATTTCGACAAACATCGCGACTCCAACTATCTGGCCCGCCGGACCGCCGTGATCCTGCGCCGTATGGGCTCGGCGGATTTGCCCTAACAAGCTGGTCTCAGCCCGGCTTTGCGGGTACACTTGCGCTGTTTCCAAAGGCGCGTGTACTCATGATTAATGTTTTCGTTCTCCAGAATGGCCGGCTCAACCAGGTACCTATCGACACGCGCGAAGACCTGGAAAAGGCTGAACCGGTCTGGGTCGACCTGACCGACCCGACGGATGACGAACGGGCCTGGGTCAAGACGATTTATGGCGTGACCCTGCCGGGCGAAGACGAAGTCAAGGACATCGAAGCCTCGGCCCGTTACTACGAAGCGGAAAACGGCGACCTGCACCTGCGCACCGACTTCCTGCTGGAAGAAGAGGACGGCCCGTCGCGCATCGTCACGGTGGCCTTCATCCTGGCGCGCAAGATGCTGTTCTCGGTGCACACCGACGACCTGCCCGTGTTCCGCCTGGTACGCATGCGCGCGCGTTCGCGCCCCGGTTCGATCGTCGATTACATGGACGTGCTGCTGGACCTGTACGCCACCGATGCCGAGTACTCGGCCGACGCGCTGGAAGGCATCTACCAGAACCTGGAAGAAGTCAGCGGCCGCGTGCTGCAGAAAGAATTCACCGACCAGGACGCCGCTGCCGCGCTGAACGCCATCGCCCACGAGGAAGACTTGAATGGCCGTATCCGCCGCAACATGATGGATACGCGCCGCGCGGTCAGCTTTTTGATGCGCGGCCGCCTGCTCAATTCGGAACAGTTTGAAGAAGCGCGCCAGATTCTGCGCGATATCGAATCGCTGGACGGCCACACGTCCTTCCTGTTCGACAAGATCAACTTCCTGATGGACGCCACGGTGGGTTTCATCAACATTAACCAGAACAAGATCATCAAGATCTTCTCGGTGGCCAGCGTGGCCTTCCTGCCGCCGACGCTGATCGCGTCCATCTACGGCATGAACTTCAAGTGGCTGCCAGAACTGGAGTGGGACCTGGGCTACCCGCTGGCCCTGGTCATGATGCTGGCCAGCGCCATCGCCCCGTTCCTCTACTTCCGCCACCGCGGCTGGCTCAAATAATCAGACTGGCTGCGGGTTGAATTCCAGCGACAGGGTGCTGTAGTAGGGCGCCGCGTGCCATTGCTCATGCAGGGCCAGGGCGCGGTCGTAGAGCATTTCCTTGACATTCATTGCCAGCTGGCTGAAGTCGAACGGCGGCTTGTTGCGCGCGGCGCAGGCGGCTGCGGCGCCGGCCAGGAAAGCCGCTTCATCAAACGCGCCGGACCAGAGCTGCGCCTGCAAGCCTTCGACGATCGCTTCGGCCTGCACCGCCTCGGTTTGCACATGCGGATTACTCTTGTCGTGCACCGACTCCATGACGAACTGCGCATCGGCGCCGCGCGCGAGCAGGCTCAGAAAGCCATGGCGCAGCGGCAGCGCCGACTCCACCACGTAGTGCACCAGGTCGTGCGGTAAGATGCCCTGACGTGGCATCAGCGCGTCCGTGCAGCTGCCATTGTTGCGCACAAAGCGCAGCACATCGTACTTGTCGGTCCGGGACCGCTTTTCGGCTATCAGTTTCATAGCTGGCAATTATATATTAGGTAACTTTCACGAATGTAATATATTCGTCGTAATAATCTATTAGAATGGCGCTGGCTAAAAAAGCTCCCTCCTTTGATCTCCACGCGATACCTCCTGTCGCTTTGAGAAAGTAAATGCAATGAACAAGAAACGGCAATTTTTCCCCCGCCAGGTGGTGGAAGCCGGCGGTAACCGCTGGGACTGGGCCTTGCTGCCCATCGTGCTCGCGATCTTCGTGTTGATGGCTTATGGCAGCCAGCAGATGGCGCGTCCGTATGAACTGGGCCAGACCTTGCCGATGACGCTGGATCCCTGGTATCTGCCGTACTACCTGCTGCGCACCACGCTGCGCATGTTTATCGCCATGGGCGCGTCAGTGGTCTTCAGCTGTGTGTTTGCCGCGCTGACCACCAAGTACCGCACCGCGGAAAAGGTCATGGTGCCGATGCTCGACATCCTGCAATCGATACCGATCCTGGGCTTTTTGTCGATTACCGTGACGGCGTTCATCGCACTGTTCCCCGGGAATCTGCTGGGCGTGGAATGCGCTGCCGTGTTTGCGATCTTTACCTCGCAGGCGTGGAATATGGCGTTCTCCGCGTACCAGGGCTTCCGCACGGTGCCGGCCGAATTGTCGGAGGCGGCCAAGGTGTTTCAGCTGTCCGGCTGGCAGCGCTTCTGGCGCCTGGAACTGCCGTATGCCATGCCTGGCCTGCTGTGGAACATGATGATGTCGATGTCGGGCGGCTGGTTCTTCGTGGTGGCGTCGGAAGCCATCGTGGTGTCCAACCAGACCATCAAGCTGCCGGGCATGGGTTCCTACATCGCGCTGGCGATCGAACAGAGTAATCTGGGCGCGATTGGCTGGGCCATCTTTGCCATGCTGATCGCGGTGCTGCTGTATGACCAGCTGTTCTTCCGTCCACTGCTGGCGTGGGCCGACAAGTTCCGTTTCGAGGAAACCGGTAGCGATACTGCGCAGTCGTCGTGGCTGCTGACCTGGCTGCGCCGCACCGACCGCACGCAGCAACTGGTGGAATGGTTTGGCAACCAGCTGTCGCGCTCCATCGCCGTGTTCCGCCTGTCGCATGACGGCACCTCGATCCGCGCGCGCCGCGACCAGCCGTCGGTGGTGCCGCAACGGGTGTGGGATGCGGTGATTGCCGCCGTGGTGTTCTATGCCTTATGGAGTCTGGTGCACTTCATCCGCACCGAAGTCGGTTGGAGCGAGGTAGGGCATGTGCTCATGCTGGGCGTGTACACCATGCTGCGCGTGGTCGTGCTGCTGGCGCTGGCGGCGCTGGTGTGGGTACCGGTCGGAATCTGGATCGGCATGAACCCGCGCTGGGCATCGCGCACCCAGGCCGTGGCGCAGTTTTTGGCCGCATTCCCGGCCAACCTGGTGTTCCCGGTGGCGGTCATCATCATCGTGCGCTACCACCTGAATCCGGACATCTGGCTGTCGCCGCTGATGATCCTGGGCACCCAGTGGTACCTGCTGTTTAACGTGATTGCCGGCGCCTCGACGATACCGACCGAGCTGCGTCATGCCGCCAAAAACTTCGGCCTCACGGGCTGGCTCAAATGGCGCCGCTACCTGCTGCCAGCCATCTTCCCAAGCTTTGTGACGGGCGCGATTACCGCCTCGGGCGGCTCATGGAATGCCGCCATCGTCTCAGAGTTTGTGAGCTGGGGACCGACCACCTTGAAGGCGCATGGCATCGGCAGCTATATCGCCGAGATGACGGCCACTGGCGACTTCCCGCGTATCGCGCTGGGCATCGGCATCATGTGTATTTTCGTGATGGGCTTTAACCACTTCGTCTGGCGCCGTTTGTATACTTTGGCCGAAAGCCGGCTGCATTTCTAGGAACAGAATCATGAGCACTCCTATCGTTGAACTGAAAGCCGTCGGCAAGCATTTCCGTGGCGCCGATGGCTCCGCGCGCTCGGTGCTGGAAGGCGTGGACTTCACGCTGCGCGAAGGCGAGATCGTCGCGCTGCTGGGCCAATCGGGTTCCGGCAAGTCGACCATGCTGCGCATCATGGCGGGCCTGATCCAGGCCGATGAAGGCCAGGTGCTGTATCGCGGTATGCCTTTGTATGGCACGGCGCGCGGGATCCGCATGGTATTCCAGTCGTTCGCGCTGTTCCCGTGGCTGACGGTGCAGAAGAATGTGGAACTGGGCCTGGAAGCGCAGGGCATGCCGCCGGAAGAGCGCGCGCGCCGCGCCGAGAAGGTGATTGACCTGATCGGCCTGTCCGGCTTTGAAGGCGCGCTGCCGCGCGAGCTGTCGGGCGGTATGCGCCAGCGGGTCGGCATCGCCCGCGCGCTGGTGATGGAGCCGGAAGTGCTGCTCATGGACGAGGCGTTTTCGGCGCTGGACGTGCTGACCGGCGAACGCCTGCGCGAAGAAATCCTGGAGCTGTGGCAGTCCGGCCAGATCCCGACCAAGGCCATCCTGGTGGTGTCGCACAATATCGAAGAGGCGGTGATGATGGCCGACCGCGTGCTGATCTTCGCCAGTGATCCGGGCCGCGTGCGCGCCGAGCTGCCGATCTCCTTGCAGCAGCCGCGCAAGGCGGAGAGCGCGGAAGTGCGCCAGCTGATCGACAAGGTGTATGAACTGATGACCGCCAGCTCTGGCCGTCGCGGCAGCGGCGGTGGTCTGATCAGCGAGCGCGAAGTGAAGCTGCAACTGGGCGACCGCCTGCCGCAAGCCGATATCGCACACATGGAAGGTATCCTGGAGCTGCTGGCCGAAGAACCATTCCATGGCCGCGCCGACCTGCCGAAGATCGCCGAAGAAACCGAGTTGACTGACGCCGAATTGCTGGAAGTGCTGAACGCGCTGATCCTGCTGGGCTTTGCCTACCTGACCAACGGCGACATCCTGCTGACGGAGCTGGGCGGGCGTTATGTGAAAGCGGAGAACGCCGAGCGCCAGGCCATGTTCGGCAAACAGCTGCTGGAACACGTGCCGCTGATCGCCTACATCTGCCACGGCCTGGAACAGGACAAATCCGGCGATCTGCCGGAAGACCTGTTCCTCAAGCTGCTGCGCTTTACGCTCAGCGAAGAAGAGGCCGAGCGCGCACTGCGCGTGGCCATCGAGTGGGGCCGCTACGGCGACCTGTTCGAGTACAACTTCAACACCGGCGTGATTCAGCGTTCCGAAGAGGACGAAGAAGAACCTGACTGACGTCACTCCCGCTTTCGCGGGAATGACGGAGATTAAAGCTTGGCGAAGACGCGGCGGGCGGCGGCGATGGTTTCGTCGATGACGTCGTCGGTGTGCTGGGCGGAGACGAAGCCGGCTTCAAACGCCGCCGGCGCGAAGTACACGCCTTCATCGAGCATGCGGTGGAAGAAGACGTTGAAGCGTTCGCGGTCGCCGGCCATCATCTCGGCGTAGTTGTTCGGCGGCGTGACGCTGAAATACAGGCCGAACATGCCGCCCACCGAATCCGCGCAGAAGGCGATGTTGGCGTCTTTGGCCGCAGCCGTCAGGCCAGCCGCCAGGCGCGCTGCCGATGCGCTCAGTTTGTCGTAGAAGCCAGGCTCCTGGATCAGCTTGAGCGTGGTCATGCCCGCTGCCACTGCCACCGGATTGCCCGACAGCGTACCGGCCTGGTAGACCGCGCCCAGTGGCGCCATCTTGCTCATCAGCGCCGCGCTGCCGCCGAACGCTGCCACCGGCAGGCCGCCGCCGATCACTTTGCCCAGCGCCGTCAGGTCCGGCTTGATGCCATACAGTTCCTGCGCGCCGCCCAGCGCCACACGGAAGCCGCACATCACTTCATCGAAGATCAGCACTGCACCGTGTTTGGTGCACAGTGCGCGCAGCGCTTGCAGGAAGGCTTCCGAGGCCTTGATCAGATTCATATTGCCGGCCACCGGTTCCACGATGACGCACGCGATTTCGTCGCCGAAGTTGGCAAAGGCCTCTTCGATCTGCGCCACGTTGTTATAGTCCAGCACCAGCGTGTGCTTGACGAAGTCCTCCGGCACACCCGCCGACGTCGGGTTGCCGAAGGTGAGCAGGCCGCTGCCCGCCTTGACCAGCAGCGAATCCGCATGGCCGTGGTAGCAGCCTTCAAACTTGACGATCTTGTCGCGGCCCGTGGCGCCGCGCGCCAGGCGCAGCGCGCTCATGGTCGCTTCCGTGCCCGACGATACCAGGCGCACCTGCTCGATCGATGGCACCAGGCGCACGATTTCTTCCGCCATCTCGATTTCCGCTTCGGTCGGCGCACCAAACGACAGGCCGCGCGCAGCGGCTTCCTGCACCGCTTTCACCACGGTCGGATGGGCATGGCCGACAATCGCCGGCCCCCAGGAGCCGATGTAGTCGATATAGCGCTTGCCATCCGCGTCCCAGAAGTACGGGCCTTCGGCGCGGGTGATGAAACGCGGCGTGCCGCCCACCGAGCGGAAGGCGCGCACCGGCGAATTGACGCCGCCCGGCGTGGTTTTCTGGGCGCGTTCGAACAGCTGGTCGTTTTTGGAAATCGTAGTCATGATGGCATCTTCTTAATTTTTATTGCATGTCCTCGGCGGACTGCAAATGGAAAAAGCGGTTGGGCACAAATTTGCCCATCCCGTAGCGCTGCGCATGCGCCAGCGCGCCGACAGTGTACTCCTGTGCGGCCGCCACTGCTTCTGGGGCGTCGGCGCCGCGCGCCATGAAGGCGGTCATTGCTGCCGACAGCGTGCCGCCGGCGCCGATAAACGGCCCCGCCAGATGCTGCCAGGCGTCGTGGCTGATGACGCCATCGGCGCCGTACAAGGTATTGGCCAGCGTGTTGGGCGCCGCCGGATCGCCCGCATTGCCGGACGAGGTACCGGTGACCAGCACAAATTCGCAGCCCAGGGCCAGTAAATGCTCGACATCCGACTCCAGCGTGTCCTCGCCGGCCTCGCGCCACGTTTCCGCCAGGCGTCCCAGCTCAACTTGCGATAGCATGACCACCGTGGCCTGTGGAATCAGCAATTGGCGCAGGGCGGTCAGCAGGTCTTCCGCATCGTCTTCGGGCGGCTGCGGCAGGCGTGAACTGAAGGGGTCAAGCACCAGCGGGGCATCGGGATAATCGGACAGGATTTCGGCGATCGCGGCCACCTGCTCGATATTGGTGATGGCGCCGACCTTGAAGGCGGCCATGGTCATGTCTTCGAGCAGCACGCGGGCCTGGTCGGCCACCCAGTCCGGGTCGATGTCCTGGAGATCTTCAACGCCAGCGCTGTCGCCGATCAGCAACGCAGTGGTGACCGCTGTGCCGGTACAGGACAGGGCCGAAAAAACCGCCAGGTCGGCCTGGACACCGGAGGCGCCAGCCGGATCGGCAGCACCGAAGCTCAATATAAGAGGAGAAGTTTGGTTTTGCACGGCGGGTAGATTAAGATACCTAATTCAGCATTTTACTAGATTGAGGGTGGCAAAACGTGAGTAGCAACGAAACAACGCAGGAGTTCCAGACCTGGATGTGCCTGATCTGTGGCTGGATCTACGATGAAGCAGCCGGCCTGCCGGATGAAGGCATTGCTGCCGGCACCCGTTGGGCTGACGTCCCGATGAACTGGAGCTGCCCGGAATGCGGCGCCCGCAAGGACGATTTCGAGATGGTAGCCATCTGATTTTAACGCGCCGCCCGGCCTAGCGACTATGAACTCTGCTCTGAAAATCATGGTGATCGACGACAGCAGCACCATTCGTCGCTCCGCTGAGATCTTCCTGACCCAGGCCGGTTATCAGGTGGTGCTGGCCGAGGATGGCTTTGACGCCCTCGCCAAAATCAACGATCACCACCCGGCGCTGGTCTTCTGCGACATCCTCATGCCGCGCCTGGACGGCTATCAGACCTGCGCACTGATTAAAAAAAGCGCAAAATTCCATGCCACGCCCGTGTTGATGCTGTCCTCGAAGGATGGCCTGTTCGACCGCGCGCGGGGCAGCATGGTCGGCGCCGTTGCCTATCTGACCAAACCTTTTACCAAAGACAGCCTGCTGGCCGCGGTGCGCGAGCACACCGGCGGCGCTGCTGGAATACCAGAATAAGAAAGCCCCAGGGGGAAATATGGCCATACAACGCATTCTGATCGTCGATGATTCGCCCACGGAGCGCTATTACCTCAACGATATCCTGACCAGGAATGGCTACACCGTGACGGTGGCCGAAAGCGGTGAGGAAGCGCTCATCAAGATCAAGACCGACAAGCCGGAGCTGATCCTGATGGATGTGGTGATGCCGGGGGCGAACGGCTTCCAGGTCACGCGCTCCATCGCGCGCGACCCCGAGTTGAAGGATGTCCCCATCATTATCTGCTCCAGCAAAAACCAGGAGACTGACCGCATCTGGGGCCTGCGCCAGGGCGCCAGGGACTATCTGGTCAAGCCGGTGGATGCGGCTGAACTGCTGGCCAAGATCGCGGCCCTCGGCTAACGATGAGCGGCCCTACGCCAGGGACAGAACGCCGCAGCCGCCTGCGCCAGTACCAGGTGCAGCTGCTGGAGCGCATGCAGGCCGCCAAGACCGGCGCGCCGGAAGGCGGGCGTGAACTGGGTGTGCTGATCGGCGGGCATCAGTGCCTGCTGGACCTGACGCAGATCAGCGAGATCGTACCACTGCAGACCGCGACGCCAGTGCCGCTGACGCAGGACTGGTATCTGGGCCTGGTGAATATCCGCGGCCACCTGACCGGCGTGATCGACCTGGCGCGCTATCTGCAGCAGTCTGCGGGCGATGCCGCATTGTCGGAACGGCGGCTGATTACCTTTGCGCCCCCACTGGGCTTCAACTGCGCGCTGCTGGTGGAGCGCGTGCTGGGCCTGCGCAAGCTGGCTGACATGGAAGCGCTGCCGTCGGATGCGTTCCGCGACAGCGAAGGGCAACAATGGCGGCGCATCGACCTGGCGCAGCTGGTGCAGGAAGCAAGGTTTGTACAAGTAGGGCTGGTATAGCAGGCAAACACTAATCCGGAGAGGGTGTATGGCTTTTAAGGGTATTTTCTCGCGCGGCAGCCGGAATGCCGCCCAGGATGCGGCCGCGAACTCGGAGTTTGGCGATTCGCAGTTCCTGCACACCGCCGCCGCCGGCACGCCCGCGCCGCCGGCGTCCATGTCCACGCCCACGTCCGCAGCTGACGATAGCGACGCCGCGCCACTGCGCCTGCGCGATGCGCTGGGACGCCGCCGGCCGCCCGCTCCTGTCGAAACCGGTCCCGGATTCAAGCTGCCGCTGATCGGCCATCTGCCGGCACAACGCCAACTGAGCGTGCTGTCGACCGCACTGGCGGTCTCGCTGGGCCTGAGCGCCGTGTTCGTGGCCTTCAATACCATCCACAGCGCCAACCGCTCGGCGCAAACCCAGGTGGCCAGCGATGCGCTGATGCATTCGCAGCGCATCGGCAAGGCGGCGCCAAACGCGGTGCAGGGCAGCGTGGAGGGCTTCCGCCAGCTGGAGGAGAGCCGCAAGGAACTCAATAACGACATCAACCTGATGACGCGCGGCGGCCAGTACCAGGGCCGTTCCATCGGCGAGCCGCGCTCCGACATCGCCGTGGTGGTGGCTGCCGCGCGCAAGCAATGGACCGCAACCGATCTTGCTGCCGGCACCATCCTGACGCTCAAGGCGGACCTGAGCGGCATGGACAAGACGCTGCAAACGCTGAACGAAATGTCGCCCGATCTGCTGGTGCGTACCGAAGACATCATCGGCCTCAAAGTACAGCGAGGCGCCTCGGCGCGCGAGATCGCCGCGCTGGGCAAGCTGACCATGCTGACCCAGCGCATGAGCCGCAGCGCCAGTGAATTCCTCACCGCAGGCGGCATCAGCTCGGAAACCGCTTTCCAGCTGGGGCGTGATACCACGGTGTTCCGCAATACCATCGACGGCTTCCTGAGTGGCAGCGTGCCGCAAGGGCTGGCCGCCGTGCGCGAACCGGACCTGCGCGCCAAATTCACTGAGCTGCGGGGCGCTTTCGAGGAGTACCAGAAGCTGGTGACGGCCATCCTGGACAAGCTGGATAAATTCAACGCCGCCAAAGCGGCCGAACAGCTGATCTTCAACGATAACGAAGCACTGCGCCAGCGCCTCGGCGTTTTACAGCAGGCTTACCGCGAAAATCAGGACTCGCTCGACATCACCTTCTGGCTGATGGTGGCCGGCGGCATGATGACGCTGGTGACGGCCGCCGCGATTGGCCGCGTGCTGCTGATGGATTCACACAACCGCACGCGCGGCGCGGAACGCCGCCGCCAGGAAGCGGAAGCCATGCGCCAGCAGGCGCAGCGCCAGGAAGAGGAAGCCAAGTCGATGAACGACCAGAATCAGGCGGCGATCCTGCGCCTGATGAACGAGTTGCAGGAAGTGGCGGATGGCGATTTGACGGTGCAGGCCACGGTGTCCGAAGACATCACCGGCGCGATTGCCGATTCGGTCAACTACACGGTAGAGGAACTACGGGGCCTGGTGGGGCGTGTGACGGCGACAGCCGAACAGGTGACCAAGGCCTCCACGCACGCGCAAAGCATCTCCAGCGATCTGCTGTCGGCATCGCAGCAGCAGTCGCGCGAAATCCAGGATGCGTCGTCCACCGTGGTGACGATGGCCAACGAGATTACCGATGTGTCGCGCTCCGCCAGCGAATCGGCGGACGTGGCGCGCCAGTCGGTCGCTGCGGCGCAGCAGGGTTCGACGGCGGTGGAAAACGCCATCAAGGGCATGCACGAGATCCGCGAGCAGATTCAGGATACGTCCAAGCGCATCAAGCGGCTGGGCGAATCGTCGCAAGAGATTGGCGAGATCACCGAGCTGATTTCCGACATTACCGAACAGACCAACGTGCTGGCGCTGAACGCCGCGATTCAGGCTGCCTCCGCGGGGGAAGCGGGGCGCGGCTTCTCGGTGGTGGCGGAAGAGGTGCAGCGGCTGGCGGAGCGCTCGGCCGAAGCGGCCAAGCAGATCGGCGCGCTGGTGCGCACGATTCAGACCGACACCCACGACGCGGTGGCGGCGATGGAAAAATCCACGCAGGGCGTGGTGGAAGGCGCGCGCCTGTCCGACGCGGCTGGCGCGGCGCTGCATGATATTTCGCAGGTGTCCAACCGTCTGGCGGAGCTGATTTCCGGCATCGCGCAGGCGACCGGGCAGCAGGCCACGTCGGCATCCGGCGTGGCGCAGAACATTCAGCATATTCTCGCGGTGACGGAGCAGACCCAGGACGGCACGCAGCAAACCGCACAATCGATTCACAAGTTATCGGTGCTGGCGCAGGAGTTGAAGAACTCCGTGGCACGATTCCGCATCGCTTAAAGGCCGAGACCAAGCATGACCACAACTGATTTATCGACACCACAGCAGCCGCAATTCGACACTGGCCCTTTATCATGGGTGATGGTGGAAATTCGCGAGTCGCTGGCACGTTCGCGCACCGCGCTGTTTGAGGCGGGTGGACGGGCGCCGGAAGATCAGGCTACCCAGCTGCAGCATGCGAAGTCGCATTTGCATCAGGCCCATGGCGCCTTGCAGATGGTGGATGTGGATGGCGTCAGCCAGATGACGGCAGTGGCCGAGGCGGCGCTGGACGCCTTCAAGGCGGGGACGCTCAAGTGCAGCGCCGATAACGCACAGGCGGTGGCGCAGCTGTATCAGGCGCTGGTGGAGTATCTGGAAGAGCTGCTGCAAGGGGCGCCATCGCAGCCGGTGAAGCTGTTCCCTTACTACCGCGCCGTGCAGGAGATGCTGGGTGTGGAGCGCATCCACCCGGCGGATTTGTTCTATCCCGACCTGTCGCAGCCGGTGCATGTGCCAGCGGCCACCGATGCGTCCGATGCGTCCGATGCGTCCGCGCCGGACTACGCGGCCTTCCGCCAGCGCTTCGAGCGCGCGTTGCTGCCTTATATGAAATCGGCCGACGCTGCGCAGCAGCAGGAACTGGCGGCGCCGCTGCTGGACGCCGTCAAGCTGGTGGCCGATGCCCAGCAGGACGACGCGGCGCGCACGTTCTGGCTCACGATGCAGGGCTTTGCGGAGCTGGTGGCTGGCGGCCAGCTGGCTGGCGGTTTGTACGTGAAGCAGTTGTTCGGCTTGATCAATTTGCAGATCCGCCGTTTGAGCCAGGGGACAGCGGCGCAGCCGGAAGCGATACTGCGGGATGCCTTGTTCTTCATTGCGACCGCAGGCAGCGAATCGGCGTCGTCCATCGTGCAGCAGTTGCGTGGCGCGTTTGCGCTGGACGGCCTGGCGTCCACGGACTATGAAACGCGGCGCTACGGCCAGGTCGATACGGAAGCGCTGGAACGTGCCAAACACGGCATCGCGCAAGCCAAGACATACTGGGATCGCCTGGCGGCAGCGGAAATCGATCCAGCGCTGGATGCTTCGTTTGACGCTGCGCTGCATGACGTGGCGGCGGAGTGTGACAGGCTGAATCTGTCCGCGCTGGGCGCTTTGCTGCGCCAGTTGGCCGATGTGGCGCGCAAAGCCGTCTCCGCAGGCCGCAGCGAGGAGCTGGCGCTGGAAATGGCGACGGCCTTGCTGTTTGCGGAGCACGGCCTGCAGCACGTCCGTCATCTGCCGGATGATTTTGCGGCGCACGCCGATACCATAGGCGCGCGCTTGCTGGCGCTGGTGTCCGGTGAGACTCCACCGGAGCCGGCGAAGTGGCAAAAGGGTCTGGCGCATCAGATGCAGCAGGACGATACGGTCATCGCGCTGGCGATGGAGATGAAGACCGGCTTGCGCCAGGTGGAGAAGGGGCTGGATGATTATTATGCCGATCCGTCCAGACGTCCAGCGCTGCTGGAGCTGGAGCCGGTGCTGCATCAGCTGCAAGGTGCGCTGGCGGTGCTGGACCAGGAAGGTGCGATGCACGCCGCGCAGCATGTGAAGGCGATGGTGTCGGCATTGGCCCATGGCGAGGGTGATCCTTCTGCTGAGCCGAAGGCGCTGGATGACATTGCGCAGAACGTCGGCGCGCTGGGCTTCTTTGTGGATATGCTGGCGCAGAATGCGGCGGGTGCGCGCGAGCGATTTGTGTTCGATGCTGCACAAGGCACGTTCCGTTCGGTGCCGTTCAAGAAAATGGCGGCGTCGGACTCGATACCGGTACTGGATGAGCAGGTGCCGGCGCCCGCGCCGCTGTCGATGCCGGTCGAGACGCCGCCACCGGCCGCCAGCGACGCTGCGGTGGAGGCGGAGCTGCTGGAGATCTTTATCGCCGAGGCGCAAGAGGTGCTGGTGTTTGTGGATGCCACGCTGGCCAGGCCGCGCGTGGAGTCTGGCAGTGAAGAGAATCTGACCATGCTGCGGCGTTCCTTCCATACGCTGAAGGGCAGCGGACGTATGGTGGGCTTGAACCAGTTTGCCGATGCTGCTTACGCTATCGAGAAGGTGATGAATGTCTGGCTGGCAGAAGCACGGCCAGCGACCGATGCATTGTTTGATTTGCTCGACGCTGCGGCGCGTGAGATGTCGGCCTGGGTGGCGGAGCTGGTCGCCAACGGCATTTCGCACCGCAGCGCTGATGCCATCATTGACGCCGCCGCGCGGGTACAGGAAGGCGGCGAGCCAGCCTTGCCGCCAGCTGTTGAGGAAATTGAAGCCATCGCCGCGCCTGACGAACCAGTCGTCACTGAGCCAATCACGCCGCCTGTCGTCAGCCATGGCAATGTCATCGAGTTCCCGACTATCACGCCGCCAGCCGCGCCGCGTGACGACAACATTAAGCACATCGGCGATCTGGAAATTCCTCTGCCGCTGTACAACATCTACCTGCACGAATCCGATGACCTGGTGCGCAAGCTGGTGCAGGACTTCGGCGAATGGCGCCACGAGCCTCGCCGTCCGGTGAATCCGGACGCTTTGCAGGCCTCGCACACACTGGCGGGCACCTCCGGCACGGTTGGTTTCAACGTCCTGCGCGAACTGGCGCTGGCGCTGGAGTCCGCGCTGGAGGTGCTGTTGCCGCCAGCGCCGCATCTGGATCAGGTTCAACATGATCTGCTGGACTTCACCATGGAGCGCATCCGCCAGATGCTGCAAAGCTTCGCAGCAGGCGAATTGCCATCTGCGCAGCCGGAACTGATCGGCGCTTTGCATGGCTTGCGCGATGAGCTGATGGCGACGCCGCCTGCAGCCAGCAATGAGATCGAGGCGCGGCTTGATAGCCTGGTGGCTGAGACCATGGATGGTCTGAACGCTGCGCCGGAAGCACCGCAGGAATCCGCGCTGGATACGCTGTTCCGCGAGACCTACAACGCTATCAGTGGCACCGTGCCGGAATCGGAAGCGCCGGTCGCGCCGCCAGTGAAGAAAAAGCCGGAAGTGCATATCGATGACGGCATCGATGATTTGTTCAACGCCGCGTTTGACGATGCCTTTGCTGAGCCACCATTGAAGATCGCCGCGCCGCTCGCACCCGAGCCGGAGTTGGAGCCTGCAGCGCCAGCGCCTGCGCCAGTTGAAGCAGATCCGTTCGACGCTGGAACGGATTTCATCGCGCCTGCGCCAGTCATTGCGGACGCGGCGCCGCTCGAACCCGAGCCAGAGATCGAGCCGCCTGCCGAGCCGGCGGGCGCAGCACCGGTGGTCGAGCCAGACGCCGAGGTGATCGCGCTGGCACCGGCCGAGCCGGAAATCCTGACCGCAGCTCCCGCCGTCTTCCACGACGAACTGGATGCCGACCTGCTGCCAGTTTTCCTGGAAGAGGGCGCCGACCTGCTGCCACAGGTAGGCGAAGCATTGCGCGCCTGGCAGCACAATCCGGCCGATGTCTCGCAAGCCCAGAGCCTGCTGCGCCTGCTGCACACCGTCAAAGGCAGCGCGCGCATGGCGGGTGCGATGCGCCTCGGCCAGCATTGCCATGAAATCGAAACCCACATCGAAAACATGGTACATGCCGGCTCCGCAACGCCGCACGCTTTCGAAGAACTGCTGGCCCACTACGACCACGCGCTGCTGCTGTTCGAACAATTGCAACGCCCGGACACGCTGCTAACCGACGCACCGCCTGAGTCAATGGAGAGCGATGCAGCCGCCGCCCTACCTGCCGTACCGGCCGACGAAGCCCAGGCTAGCACCAAATCGCCATTGGTCCGCGTCCGCGCCGACATTCTTGACCGCCTGGTGAACCAGGCCGGTGAAGTGTCGATCTCACGCTCACGGTTGGAAAACGAAGTCGAAACCCTGCGCACCTCACTGAGCGACTTCTCCGACAACCTGGCCCGCTTGCGCCGCCAACTGCGTGAAATCGAAATGCAGGCCGAATCGCAGATCGCTTCGCGCATGTCGATTTCCACCGAACGTGAATTCGACCCACTGGAATTCGACCGCTTCACCCGTCTGCAAGAACTCACCCGCATGATGGCCGAAAGCGTCAACGACGTCGCCAGCTTCCACGAAAGCCTGACCCGCAGCGTCGATAACGCCCACGGCGACCTTACCCAGCAAGCCCGCCTGACGCGCGACCTGCAACGTGACCTGATGCGCGTGCGGATGGTGCCATTCGCCAGCATTGCCGAACGCCTGTTCCGCGTTGCCCGCCAAAGCGCCAAGGACGTGGACAAGCGCGTCAATCTCGATATCCGTGGCGGTTCGGTGGAGCTGGACCGCAGTGTGCTGGAACGCATGTCCGCACCGTTCGAACACCTGCTGCGCAACGCCATCGCCCACGGCGTGGAGTCGCGCCAGGGCCGCACTGCCGCAGGCAAGAATGAAATAGGCGAACTGCTGGTGCAGGTGGCGCAGGAAGGCAATGAAGTCGTGATTGAATTCAGCGATGACGGCGGCGGCCTGGATCTGGACCGCATCAAGGCCAAGGCCATCAGCGTCGGCCTGCTGCACGAGGGCGAGGACGCCAGCGATACGCAAATCGCCGACCTGATTTTCGAACCCGGCTTTTCCACCGCCGAGTCGCTGACCGAGCTGTCGGGGCGCGGCGTCGGCATGGATGTGGTGCAGTCGGAAGCGCAAGCGCTGGGTGGCCGCGTGGATATGTACTCGGAACGCGGCAAAGGTACGCGTTTTGCGATCCGCCTGCCGCTGACCTTGGCCGTCACGCAGGTCGTGCTGCTGGCCGCTGGCGGCAAGACCTACGCCCTGCCAGCGATTCTGGTTGAGCAGGTGGTGCAAATGAAGGAAGCTGCCCTCGGCGAAGCACGCGAGCAAGGCATGCAGTACCTGCCGACGCTGTTGGGCGATACCGCGCAGCCGCCGGTGCAGCGCTCAGCGCCGGTGATGATGCTTAAGAATGGCAACGAGCATCTGGCGCTGCAGGTGGATGAGGTGCTGGGCAATCGCGAGGTGGTCATCAAGAACATCGGCCCGCAGCTGTCGCGCATGGTCGGCATCGCCGGCGCCACGGTGCTTGGTACCGGCGACATTGTGCTGATCTTGAATCCGGTCGCGCTGGCGCAGCATCTGGCACACCATCCCGAAGTGAAGGCGCACTATGCGCAAGTGGCGGCGGACAGCCCTGCGGTGACGCCGCAAGTTGGCCGCACCATCATGGTGGTGGACGATTCGCTGACGGTGCGGCGCGTGACGCAGCGCCTGCTGGAGCGCGAAGGCTATCGCGTGCTGCTGGCCAAGGATGGCGTGGATGCGTTGGAGCAGCTGCAGGAAACCTCGCCGGACCTGATGCTGGTCGATATCGAAATGCCGCGCATGGACGGCTTCGATCTGACCCGCAATGTGCGCGGCGATGAACGCACCAGGCACATCCCCATCATCATGATTACCTCGCGCAGCGCGGACAAGCACCGCAACGTAGCGCTGGAATTGGGCGTGAATGCCTACTTCGGCAAGCCGTTCCAGGAGGATGTGCTGCTGGAGGCGATCAGCGGCTTGCTGCACCGCTGAACCCCGCACACCGAGACAGTCAGGGTCTGACCCTGTACGGGGTCAGACCCTTTCGGTTGCGGGTTTCTTCACTACCTCGTAGCGCTCAAGCGTGCGTTTGCGCGCTTCGTCGTGCTTGACGATGGGCGCGGGATAGCCTGGCGCCAGCATGCGCGGCGCCAGCCATGGCGCGTGGATTTCCTTGTTGCTCAACTCTTTCAGTTGCGGCAGGTAGCGGCGGATGAATTTCCCTTCGCCGTCAAACTTCTCCGACTGCGACACCGGATTGAAGATGCGGAAGTAGGGCTGTGCATCGCAGCCGGACGACGACGCCCACTGCCAGCCGCCGTTGTTGGACGCCAGATCAAAGTCGTTGAGGTGCAGCGCGAAATACGCTTCGCCGCGGCGCCAGTCGATGCCGAGGTCTTTGGTCAGGAAGCTGGCCACCACCATGCGCAAGCGGTTGTGCATCCAGCCGGTCTGGTTAATCTGCAGCATGGCCGCATCCACCAGCGGATAGCCGGTGCGGCCTTCGCACCACGCGGCGAACATCTGGTCCGCTTCCGGCCCGGTTTCCCATTCGATGGCGTCATAGGCGGGCTTGTAGGACGCGCCCACCACATGCGGATTGTGGAACAGGATCATGGCGTAGAACTCGCGCCAGATCAGTTCCGACAGCCAGACGGCCGCGCCTTCGCCGCCAGCGCCGCGTTCCTGCAGATCCACGATCGTGCGGACCAGATGGCGCACCGACAGCGTGCCAAAACGGAAGTGCACGGAGAGGTAGGATGGGCCTTTGACGGCCGGATAATCACGCGCCACATTGTAGTCGGCGATGCGCGATAAAAAATCTTCAAACAAGGCCGAGGCGCCCGACATGCCGGTCGGGATTTTCAGCTCGGCCAGGTTGCTCGGCTCGAAGCCCAGGTCCGCCAGTGTGGGCAGCGCCGGTGCGTGCGCTGGACGCGGCGCCAGGCGCGCCGCATGCGGTTCGATGTTGTACGGCGCCAGCACCGACGGATCGGCCGCCAGTTTCTTCAGCCACGCGTTCTTGTACGGCGTGAACACCGAGAACACGCCGCCGGTCTGCGACAGCACCTCGCTCTTTTCAAAAATCACCTGGTCCTTGTAGCTGGCGAACTGGCGGCCGGCGGCGCGCAGGCTGCGTTCCACCGTGGCGTCGCGTTCTATCGCTTGCGGCTCATAATCGTGGTTGCAGAACACCGCTTCCACGCCGAGTTCCGCCGCCAGCGCCGGGATTTCATGCACCGGATCGCCATGCCGCACGATGAGATGGCCGCCCATCTGCTCCAGCTCGGATGCCACTTCGGCAATGCTGGCGTGGATGAAGTCAACGCGGCGATCGCGGCGCGGCAGGGTGTCCAGGATCGTGGTGTCGTAGACAAAAACGCAATATACCTTGTCGCTTTCCAGCAGCGCCTGATGCAGGGCAACGTGGTCAAAAACACGCAGATCGCGGCGTAGCCATACGAGGGAAGAAGTCAGTTTCATTCGGTCTGTATCAATCTTGTGGGGGACGCAATCGTAGATCCGGCCCCAATTCAGTGTAAACTAGAGGGTAAACAGAGTTGCTAGCCGCGCGATACTACAGTAATTGTCAGCAGCACAGAGAGAACACGCACCCCAGCAGAGAGAGCAACTTGTATGAAGAAGAGCAAAATAGGCAAAACTCTACCTGTAGCCGGCTTGATGCAGGACGCCGACGATTCCCTGGAACCCATCGGCGCCGTCACGGCTTCTACCCTTAATCTCGCAAATCATTTCCTTATAGCAATGCCATCCATGCAGGATCCGGTCTTCGGCGGCACGGTGGTGTATGTTTGTGAGCACAATGAAAACGGTGTGTTGGGCGTGGTGATCAACAAGCCCACCGACATGACCATGCACACGCTGTTCGAACGCATCGACCTCAAGGTTGATCACGGCCTGGAAGGCCATGACGACGAACCGATCATGTTTGGCGGCCCGGTGCAGGATGACCGCGGCTTCGTGCTGCATACGCCTGGCCACCGCTATTCGTCCTCGCTGACGGTGACCAAGGACATCGCCTTCACCACGTCCATCGACGTGCTGGAAGCGGTGGCCGCCGGCGAAGGTCCGCCGCGCATGCTGGTCTCGATCGGCTACTCGGGCTGGAGCCCGGGCCAGCTGGAAGAAGAGATCAGCCGCAATGGCTGGCTGACAGTGGGCGCCGATCCGGAAATCCTGTTCAATATGCCGATTGAAGACCGCTACACGGCGGCCATGCGCCTGCTGGGTATCGATCCGCTGATGCTGACCTCCGAGGCGGGCCACGCGTAAATGAGCATAGAAACAGTCTTTGCTTTTGACTTCGGCGTAAAACGCATCGGTGTGGCCATGGGTAACACCATGCTGCTGCAGGCGGAGCCCCTCAAAGTCATCAACGCCATCGACAATGCCACGCGCTTTGCCGATATCCAGAAAATGCTCGACGAATGGAAGCCTGCCCGGCTGGTGGTCGGGCTGCCCATGCACCCGGACGGCGCAGAACACGAAATGACGGCGCGGGCGCGCCGTTTTGCTAATCAATTGAATGGCCGCTTTAACCTGCCGGTGGAGCTGGTCGACGAACGCTATTCCTCGGCCGTGATTTCGGCCAAACGCGGCGAGGTGATTGACGACCGCGCCGCCGCCATCATTCTGCAACAATACTTCGACTCCCTATGACCCTGAATCCCAACCAACTCGATGCCGAAGCGCTGTACGCGACGCTGCTGGCCGATGTGAAAGCCGGCCTGGCCGGCGTGCCGGATGTCGCGATTGTCGGCATCCACTCCGGCGGCGCCTGGATCGCTGAGCGCCTGGCGGCTGACCTGGGCCTGTCGGCGCGCTGCGGCGTGCTGGATGTGTCCTTCTACCGCGACGACTACGCCAAGAAGGGCCTGCCGGCCGAGGTCAAGCCGACCAACATCACCTTTGACGTCGCCGCCGCCAACATCCTGCTGGTGGACGACGTGCTGTACACCGGCCGCACCACGCGCGCCGCCATCAACGAGCTGTTTGACTACGGCCGCCCGGCGCGCATCATGCTGGCCGCGCTGGTTGACCGTGGCGAGCGCCAGCTGCCGGTCGCCGCCGATTTCGTCGCCGCCAAGGTCGCTGTGCCTGCGGGCCAGGCGCTGGTGCTCAAGCGCACCGATGATGACAAATTCACGCTAACTATCGAATAAGACCATGCTTAATCCGCAACTGAACAAACACGGCGAGCTGCAGCACTTGCTGTCGATTGAGGGACTGCCCAAGTCCATCCTCAATCACATTCTGGACACCGCCTCGTCCTTCGTCGGCATCTCCGACCGCGACGTGAAAAAAGTGCCGCTGATGCGCGGAAAATCGGTGTTCAACCTGTTCTTCGAGAACTCGACCCGTACCCGCACCACGTTTGAAATCGCCGCCAAGCGCCTGTCGGCGGACGTCATCAACCTGAACATCCAGGCTTCCTCGACCAGCAAGGGCGAGTCGCTGCTGGACACCATCGACAACCTGGCGGCGATGCACGCCGACATGTTCGTGGTGCGCCACGCGCAATCGGGCGCACCGTACCTGATCGCCAAGCACCTGATGGAGACCAAGCAGAATCACGTGCACGTGGTAAACGCGGGCGATGGCCGCCACGCGCACCCGACGCAAGGCCTGCTGGACATGTACACCATCCGCCACTACAAGAAGGACTTCACCAACCTGCGCGTGGCGATTGTCGGCGACATCCTGCACAGCCGCGTGGCCCGTTCGGACATCCACGCACTGACCTCGCTGGGCGTGCCGGAAGTGCGCGCGATCGGCCCGCACACGCTGCTGCCAGGTGGCCTGGAGCAGATGGGCGTGCGGACCTTTACCAATATGGATGAAGGCCTGAAAGACGTTGACGTCATCATCATGCTGCGCCTGCAGAATGAACGCATGAGCGGCGCGCTGCTGCCGTCGGCGGGCGAATACTTCAAGAGCTACGGCCTGACGCCGGAACGCCTGGCGCTGGCCAAGCCGGACGCCATCGTCATGCACCCGGGGCCGATGAACCGCGGCGTGGAGATCGACTCCGCCGTGGCAGACGGCGCGCAGGCAGTGATCCTGCCGCAGGTGACCTTTGGTATCGCAGTCCGTATGGCTGTCATGAGCATCGTCGCAGGAACGCAAGCATGAACGCATTGAATAAAAATATCCACATCAAGAACGGCCATGTGATCGATCCGGCCAACGGCATCGACGGCCTCAACGACCTTTATATCGCCGACGGCAAAGTGCTGGCGGTAGGCGCCGCACCGGCGGGTTTCACTGCGGACGAAACCATCGACGCCATCGGCCTGATCGTCTCGCCAGGTTTCGTCGACCTGTCGGCGCGCCTGCGCGAACCGGGCTTTGAATACAAGGCCACGCTGCAATCGGAAATGCAGGCGGCCATGCAAGGCGGCGTCACGAGCCTGATCTGCCCACCGGACACCGATCCGGTGCTGGACGAACCAGGCCTGGTTGAAATGCTCAAACACCGCGCGCGCCAGCTGAACCAGGCGCACGTGCACCCACTGGGCGCGCTGACGGTCGGCCTGAAAGGCCAGTCGCTGACCGAGATGGTTGAACTGACCGGCTCCGGCTGCATCGGCTTCTCGCAAGCGGAAGAACCGGTCACCGACACCAATGTACTGCTGCGCGCCATGCAGTACGCCAAGACCTTCGGCTACACCGTGTGGCTGCGTCCACAGGATGCGTACATCGGCCGTGGCGGCGTGGCCGCTTCCGGTCCGCTGGCGTCGCGCCTGGGCCTGTCCGGCGTGCCCGTGATGTCGGAGACCATCGCGCTGCACACCATCTTTGAACTGATGCGCGCCACCGGTGCGCGCGTGCACCTGTGCCGCATTTCGTCGTCCGCTGCGCTGGAGCTGATCCGCAACGCCAAGCAGGAAGGCCTGCTGGTCACCTGCGACGTCGGTGTCCACCACGTTCACCTGACGGACGCCGATATCGGCTTCTTCGATTCCAACGCGCGTTTCACGCCGCCATTCCGCAGCCAGCGCGACCGCGATGCGATCCGCCGGGGCCTGCTGGATGGCACCATCGACGCACTGTGTTCGGACCACACGCCAGTGGACGACGACGAAAAGCTGCTGCCATTTGCCGAAGCCTCGCCAGGCGCCACCGGCCTGGAACTGCTGCTGTCGCTGACGCTGAAATGGGCCGAGGACTACGCTGTGCAACAGGATACGGGAGCGCAGCGTCCACTGTCGCGCGCACTGGCCCGCATCACGTCGGAAGCCGCGCGTGTCGCTGGCCTGGCCGCTGGCACGCTGTCGGTTGGCGCGGTCGCGGACGTGGTGCTGTTCGACGCTGGCGCCCACTGGACGGTGGAAGCCTCCGCCCTGGCCAGCCAGGGCAAGCACACGCCGTTCCTGGGCTACAACCTGGCGGGCCAGGTGAAAACGACCATCGTGGCCGGCCACGTTGCTTACCAACGCTGATACGCCTGCATGAAACTGTCGACGATATTCCGCCTCGTGCGGGTGCTTTTGCACGTGTTTCAGGGCATGGCGATCTGCGCTACCGTGTTCCCATGGATCGGGCTGGAGAAACGCAACGCCCATATCCGCCGCTGGTCCACCAAGCTGCTCAAACTGTGCAATGTGACGGTGGAGCACGCGGCCGGTAGCGCACCGGTGCTGGACTGCTCCATGGTGGTGGCCAATCACGTGTCGTGGCTGGACATCTTTGTGGTGCACAGCCTTTATCCCAGCCATTTCGTGGCCAAGGCGGAGATCCGTTCCTGGCCGCTGGCGGGATGGTTGGCGGAGAAGGCGGGCACCGTGTTCATCTCACGCGGTAACCGCCGCGACCTGCGCCACATCTTCAAAGGGCTGGTCACCAGCCTGGAACAGGGCGAACGCGTGGCCTTCTTCCCGGAGGGGACCACTGCGGCGCAGGGCAGCCTGCTGCCGTTCCACGCCAATCTGTTTGAAGCGGCGATTGACGCCAAGGTGCCGGTGCAGCCATTTGCGCTGACCTATGAAGACGCTGGCGGCGGCTCGCATCCGTCGGTGGACTTCATCGGCGAAACCAGTTTTGCGGAAAGCATCGTGCTGATCCTGAATGGTCCGCCGGTGAAAGCCCGGCTGGCCATCCTGCCGCCGCTCAGCAGCGACGGCGCGCATCGCCGCGATCTGGCAGAAGCCTCGCACAAGGCCGTCGCCGCTGCGCTGGGCGTGCCCGTCGTAGCGCATTAACGGCGCCGTCATCATGCCGCAGCCATCCAACAACCTGAATCTTCTGAGGTCGCTGGATGTGCTGTTGGAGACGCGCAATCTCACCACCGCCGCCGAGATACTGGGGCTGACGCAGTCTGCGCTCAGCCGCCAGCTGGCGCAGCTGCGCCTTGAATATGGCGATCCCTTGCTGGTGCGGGAAGGGCAGCGCTTCCTGCTGACCCAGCGCGCGCAAGCCATGCGCGGTCCGCTCAAGGCCGTGCTGGCGGCGCTGCACTCGGTGCTCGATGGTCCGGGCTTTGAACCCGCCACCTGCACCCGCACGTTTGCCATCGCCGGTTCCGATTATCTGGCCGATCACATGCTGCCCGCGCTGGTGCAGGCCATGTGCGCGCAGGCGCCTGCGGCCAGCCTGAACTTCCGGCTATGGGAACCCGGCTACTACCGCCTGCTCAGCGATGAAGGCGTGGACCTGGTGGCCACCATTGCCGACCTGCTGCCCGAAAACCTGCATGGCCGCGCCATGGGCGAAGACCGCGCCGTGTGCCTGATGCGCGCCAGCCATCCGCTGGCGCAACAAACCCTGACGCTGGACGATTATGTACACGCCGCGCACCTGCGCATCAGCGGCGGCAGCGACCGGGATGGCATCATCGAACAGGCGCTGGCCAGGCTGGGCTTGCGGCGCGAGGTGCGTCTGACGGTGCCGTTTTTTTCGGCGGCGCTGCGCGTCGCCTGCAATCAGGACCTGCTCCTGACGGTGCCGGAGCACATGGCGATCCAGTTTGCCGCTGCCGCACCGCTGGTGTGGAAGCCGCTGCCGTTTGAGGTTCCCCCTTACCGCTACTGGCTGCTGTGGCATGTCCGTAACCACCACGATCCTGCACACCAGTGGTTCCGCCAACTGATGTTCGATGTCCTGCACCAGTTCGAGCACGGCGTCACCCACTTCAACGCCCACTGAGCGCAGCATGCGCGGCTTGCATACCGGGTATGCGGCCAACGCTGTTGATCTGCCCCTGCCGCATCCGTAGACTGGCCGCACTCAATAACGATGGGATGATCGATGAAGCGCCTGGAGATGGCTCTGTTATTTCTACTGGCGCCAGCATTCACGGACAAGGTTTGCAGACAGTTTATCTGGCGCGAGGGCGGACATGACCGCAGCGCCCGTTTTTTCAGCGGCTGAAACGGATGACAGCCGCTATTTCCTGGCCGGAGCGGATCTGCTGTCCGCCTATGGCCGCGCCTACCAGGTGATGGCGGCGCTTATGCCTTCTTTGCTGCTTTCACGCTGATCTGCTGGAATTCCGGGCACTGCACCTGCAGCAGGCTGCGGTCTTCCAGGCACACGGCGGACAACTGGCCGCCCCACACGCAGCCGCTATCGAGGCCGATCAGGTTCGGCTCCAGCTTCAGGCCCAGCGCCGACCAGTGGCCGAACACCACCGTGTCGCGCGCACTGCGGCGGCCTGGCACCTCGAACCATGGCATCAGGCCGGTCGATGGATCGGCCGTACCGCTTTCCTTCATCTTGAAATCCATCACCCCATCGGCGCTGCAGAAGCGCAGGCGCGTCATGGCGTTGATGATGCAGCGTAGCCGGTCCGGGCCCTGTAAATCATCCGACCACTGGGCCGGCTCGTTGCCATACATCTCGGCCAGGAATTCTGCGGCCTGCGCGCTGCGCAGCATGGTTTCCACCTCGCCTGCCAGTGCCACGGCCTGGGCGATGCTCCACTGCGGCAGCAGGCCGGCATGCACCAGCACATGCTGATCCACGCGGATGGCCAGTGGACGGTGGCGTATCCACTTGATCAGTTCATCGCGGTCGGGCGCATGCAGAATCTCCGCCAGCGTATCGGACTTGTGCTCAGGCCGGATGCCATAGGCCACGGCCAGCAGGTGCAGGTCGTGGTTGCCCAGCACGCTGTCGATGAGGCCGCCGCTGGCCATGGCCAGTTTGCGCACGTGGCGCAGCGTACTCAGCGAATCCGGGCCACGGTTGATTAAATCGCCCGCAAACAGGATGGCAGGCTCGGCCACGCCATCGGCAGCTGCGTGCGCGCGTATGCGGTCGAGTATCGCCAAAGCCTGCTCATGGCAGCCCTGCAAATCCCCGATTACATAGGTTTTCATAGTAATACTCGCTGGTTCGTTGCTTGGAAATCTGAAATACCCTGAATTTTCCCCGGATTAGGGGTACTTCACATAAAATCATACTTACGACTAATTTGACTCTTGCTGCGGGATACTAAATGATTTTTGTAACGGGTGGTGCTGGTTTTATCGGCTCGAATTTTGTCCTGGACTGGCTGGCTCAATCGGATGAGCCGGTGCTGAATTATGACAAACTGACCTACGCCGGCAATCTCAATAACCTGGCCTCGTTAAAGCAGGATGCGCGCCACACTTTTGTGCGCGGCGATATCTGCGACCAGGCCCAGGTACTGGCGCTGTTCCAGCAGCACAAGCCGCGCGCCGTGGTGCACTTCGCCGCTGAAAGCCACGTTGACCGCTCGATCCTGGGACCGGGCGAATTCATTGCAACCAATATCAACGGCACGTTCAGCATGCTGGAAGCGGCCCGTGCCTACTGGTCCGGCTTGCCCGAAGACGAGAAGGCGGCCTTCCGTTTCCTGCATGTGTCGACCGACGAAGTGTACGGCACGCTGGGACCGGACGATGCGCCGTTCAGCGAAACCACGGCGTTTGCGCCCAATAGCCCGTATTCGGCGTCCAAGGCCGCGTCCGACCACCTGGTGCGTTCCTACTTCCACACCTACGGCCTGCCGGTGCTGACCACCAACTGCTCCAACAACTACGGCCCGTACCACTTCCCGGAAAAACTGATCCCGCTGATTATCGCCAATGCGCAGGCCGGCAAGCCGCTGCCGATCTACGGCGATGGCCAGCAGGTGCGTGACTGGCTGTACGTCACCGACCACGCGGCCGCCATCCGCCGCGTGCTGGAAGCGGGTCGCCTGGGCGAGACTTACAACGTCGGCGGCTGGAACGAAATGGCCAACCTGGACGTGGTCCACACGCTGTGCGACATGCTGGACCAGCTCAAGCCGAAAGCCCAGGGCAGCTACCGCGACCAGATCACGTTTGTCAAAGACCGCCCTGGCCATGATCGCCGCTACGCGATTGATGCGCGCAAGCTGGAGCGCGAACTGGGCTGGAAACCGGCCGAGACCTTCCAGAGCGGCATTGCCAAGACCGTGCAGTGGTACCTGGACAACCAGGACTGGGTGGCCGATGTGCAGTCGGGCAGCTACGCCAAGTGGGTGGAAACCAATTACTTTAATCGCGAAGGCCAGTGATGAGCACTCTCAACAAACGCAAAGGCATTATCCTGGCTGGCGGCTCGGGCACGCGCCTGTATCCGGTGACGATGAGCGTCTCCAAGCAACTGCTGCCGATCTACGACAAGCCGATGATCTACCATCCGCTGACGGTGCTGATGCTGGCCGGGATGACCGACATCCTGCTGATCTCGACGCCGCAGGATACGCCTCGCTTCAAGGACTTGCTGGGTGACGGCAGCCAGTGGGGTATCAACATCAGCTACGCGGTGCAGCCGTCGCCGGATGGCCTGGCGCAAGCGTTCATCATCGGCAAGGAGTTTGTGGGCGACTCGCCGTCCGCGCTGATCCTGGGCGATAACATCTATTACGGCAACGACCTGGATGCGCTGCTGCGCCACGCCACCGAGCAGGCCGATGGCGCCACCGTGTTTGCCTACCATGTGCAGGATCCTGAGCGTTACGGCGTGGTGGAGTTTGACGAGCAGCGCACGGCGGTATCGATTGAAGAAAAACCGCAGCAGCCTAAATCGAACTATGCAGTGACCGGTTTGTACTTCTATGACAGCCAGGTGTGCGACATCGCCGCCAGCATCAAGCCGTCCGCGCGCGGCGAGCTGGAAATCACCGACGTCAACAAGGTCTATCTTGAAAAGGGGCAACTGAACGTGGAAGTGATGGGCCGCGGCATGGCCTGGCTGGACACCGGCACCCATGAATCGCTGCTGGAGGCGGGCCAGTTCATCGCCACCATCGAGAAGCGCCAGGGCCTGAAAGTGGCCTGCCCGGAAGAGATCGCCTACCGCAAGGGCTACATCAATGCCGAGCAGCTGCGCAAGCTGGCAGAACCGCTCAAGAAAAACCAGTATGGCCAATACCTGCTGCAGATTCTGGAAGATAAGGTCGTACCGCGATGAACGTGATTAAAACTCCGCTGGAAGGCTTGCTGGTGCTGGAGCCACGCGTGTTTGGCGACGACCGCGGTTTTTTCTTTGAAAGCTACAATGCCCGCCGCTTTACTGAGCTGACCGGGATTACCGCCGAGTTCGTGCAAGACAATCACTCGCGCTCCGTCAAGGGCGTGCTGCGTGGCCTGCATTATCAGATCCAGCAGGCGCAGGGCAAGCTGGTGCGTGCTACCGCCGGCGCCGTGTTTGATGTGGCGGTCGATATCCGTCAAGGCTCGCCGACGTTTGGCCAGTGGTTCGGCACCGAGCTGTCGGCCGAGAACAAGCGCCAGATGTGGATACCGCCAGGCTTTGCGCATGGCTTTGTAGTGACCTCCGACAGCGCCGAGTTCCTGTACAAAACCACCGACTACTGGGCGCCCGAACACGAGCGTGCCATCCTGTGGAATGATCCGGCCATCGGCATCCAGTGGCCCACGCTGGAGTCCGCGCCGCTGCTGTCCGGCAAAGACCAGGCCGCTGTGCTGCTGGCCAACGCCGAGGTCTTCGCATGAAGGTGCTGCTGACTGGCAGTACCGGCCAGGTCGGTTACGAACTGGCCCGCAGCCTGCAGGGCGTGGGCGAGGTGGTGGCGGTGGACCGCCAGGTTATGGACCTGTCCAACCTGGACCAGGTGCGCGAGGTGATCCGCAGTGTCAAACCCAAGCTCATCGTTAACCCTGCCGCTTACACGGCGGTAGACAAGGCCGAGAGCGAGCCTGAGCTGGCCCACCGTATCAATGCCGAAGCACCGGGCGTGATGGCGGAAGAGGCCAAAGCGCTGGGCGCGGCACTGGTGCATTACTCCACGGATTATGTCTTTGACGGCTCGCAGCCGTCGCCGCGCGTAGAAGACGATTCGGTCGGGCCGCTCAACGTCTACGGCGCAAGCAAGCTGGCGGGCGAGCAGGCGATTGCGGCAGCGGGCATACCGCACCTGATTTTCCGCACCAGCTGGGTATATGGCATGCGCGGCAAGAACTTCCTGCTGACCATGCTGCGCCTGGCCAGGGAGCGCGATGAACTGCGCGTGGTGGCCGACCAGCACGGCGCGCCAACCTGGAGCCGCACGATTGCCGATATCACGGCGCAAGTGCTGTCGCAGGCGCATGCCGGCGGCCGCGAATGGTGGGTGCAGAACAGTGGCATCTACCACCTGAGTGCCCAGGGCCAGACCAGCTGGCATGAATTCACCCAGGCCATCATCGAAGAGGCGGGCTTGAACTGCAAGGTCTTGCCGATTACCACGGCCGACTATCCGACGCCGGCCCGGCGTCCGCAGTATTCCGTGATGTCGTCAGAGCGCCTCATGGCACGTTTCTGCCATTTGCCTGATTGGAAAGAAGCGCTCCAGCTCTGCATGCGATGAGTTGTATCGATTGGTAAGCATACTCAACCGGGTAAGTTGCTACTGGTATGATGCCGGCGGACCGCAAAGCGCGGACCGCCGCACGCGATACGGTACAATGCCCTGTTGGTATGCAGACAATGCCTCGTGTTGCGATACAACGCAGAACTTAAAATAATATGTTTTCCTTCTTACTGAGCTTTATCGCTTCCGCGCTGCTTACCCTGTTGGTGATTAAAGAAGCGAGATTGCACGGTCCGGCGCTGGACTCCAATTTCGATGGCGTGCAAAAAGTGCATGTCCATAATGTGGCGCGGATTGGCGGTTTATCGATTTTCCTGGCGGTGGCGCTCAGTTCCGCTATTTCCATCTGGCGGGTGCCCGTCCTGAGCCAGTGGCTGTTATCGCTGCTGGCGTGTTCGGCCGTGGCTTTTATCGGCGGTATTGTCGAAGATTACACGGGCCGCGTGAGCGCCTTGCGCCGCCTGTTATTGACCATGGCGGCCGCCACACTCGGCTATTTTCTGCTGGACGCCCGGATTGACCGGCTGGACTGGGCATTTTCCGCCTGGACCCTGCCGTATATGTGGGTCACCTTGCCATTGACAGTGCTGGCGGTGGCCGGCATCGCCAATGCGGTGAATATTATCGATGGTTTTAACGGCCTGGCCAGCGTGGTATGTATTTGCATGCTGCTGTCGCTCGGGTATGTGGCCTTGCAGGTCAATGATATGTTTGTGCTGATTGCGGCGCTGATGGTGGCCGGCGCCACGGCCGGCTTCCTGATCTGGAATTATCCGGTCGGCCTGATTTTCCTGGGCGATGGCGGCGCCTACTTCATCGGCTTTATGCTCGGCGAGCTGGCCTTGTTGCTGGTCATGCGCAATCCGCAGGTATCGACCTGGTATGCCGCCTTGCTGCTGATTTATCCCGCTTTTGAGACGCTGTTTTCGGTCTATCGCCGGATGTTTGTGCGGGGTAAATCGCCTGCGATGCCGGACGGTATTCATTTGCACAGCCTGATTTTCCGCCGCGTGGTGCAATGGGCTGTCGGCCGCAAGGAAGCGCGGGCGCTGATCCGCCGTAATTCGCTGACCTCGCCCTATCTGTGGCTGTTTTCGCTGATGGCGGTAATCCCGGCGACGGTATTCTGGCGCCATACCTGGGTATTAATGGTGTCGTGCATCCTGTTCATCGGCAGTTATATCTGGATTTACGTGCGTATCGTCCGATTTAAAGCGCCGCGCTGGATGATACGTCACAAGAAACACTGAATCATTTAACAATGATGTAAACTATTCCCGCTGTGGTTTTAACTCTCATCACATAAAAAGGGAAATAAAAATGGATCTGTCGAATCTGTCGTCGGGCGAATTGCGCAAACTGCAGGAGCAATTGCAGCAGGAATTGAAAAAACGCGAAAGCCAGGACCTGGCCCGCGCGCGTGAAGAAATTCTGGCCATCGCCAAAAGCGTTGGCGTGTCGGTGCAGGACCTGGTTGGCGGCGTCGCACCACGCGTCAAAACCGGCAAGGTGGCGCCGCAATACCGCAATCCTGCCGATACCAGCCAGGAATGGACCGGCCGTGGCCGCCAGCCCAAGTGGGTCAAGGATTGGGTTGACGCTGGCAATGATGTTGCCGCTCTCAAGCTTTAATACTTTTAACGGATCTGATTAACAATGGTCTCTCTTTCCAAAACCATCTTCAAAGCCTACGACATTCGCGGCATCATCGATAACACCCTGGATGTGGGCGTTGCCCACCAGATCGGTGCCGCCTTCGGCCGTGCTGCACTGGCCAAGGGCGAGAAAAAAGTCGTGATCGGCCGCGATGGCCGCTTGTCCGGCCCGTCGCTGGCCAAGGCCCTGGCGGAAGGCTTGCAGTCCGCTGGCGTGGATGTGATCGACCTGGGCGTGGTTGCCACTCCGATGGTCTATTTCGGCACCAATGTGCTGGACGCTGCGTCCGGCATCATGGTGACCGGCAGCCACAATCCACCGGACTACAACGGCTTCAAGATGGTGTTGGCTGGCGAGGCCATTCACGGTGAGGCCATCACCGGCCTGTACGACAGCATCCTGCAACACGACGGTTCGTCGGCGGCGGTAACGGGCGCCTACAGCACCTACGACATCCGTGCGCAGTACCTGCAGCGCATCATTGGCGATGTGAAAATCGCCCGTCCGATCAAGATCGCAGTCGATTGCGGCAATGGCGTGGCGGGTGCGTTTGCCGGCGACCTGTATCGCGGCATGGGCTGCGAAGTGATTGAGCTGTTCTGCGAAGTGGACGGCACTTTCCCTAACCACCACCCGGATCCGGCACACCCGGAAAACCTGCAAGACCTGATCCGCTGCCTGCAAGAGACCGACGCGGAAATCGGCCTGGCGTTCGACGGCGACGGCGATCGTCTGGGCCTGGTGACCAAGGATGGCCAGATCATCTATCCAGACCGCCAGATGATGCTGTTTGCTGGCGATGTGCTGTCGCGTAATCCTGGCGCGGAAATCCTGTACGACGTTAAGTGCACCCGCCACCTGGCGCCGTACATCGAGCAAGCCGGCGGCAAACCGCTGATGTACAAGACCGGCCACTCGCTGGTGAAAGCCAAGCTGAAGGAAACCGGCTCGCCACTGGGCGGCGAAATGAGCGGTCACATTTTCTTCAAGGACCGCTGGTATGGTTTCGACGATGGCCTGTACGCCGGCGCGCGCATGCTGGAAATCCTGACCAAGGAACAAGATCCGTCGGCGTTGCTGAACGCACTGCCGCAGTCCGACAGCACCCCCGAGCTGCACCTGCATCTGAAAGAGGGCGAGAACTTCGCACTGATGGACAAGCTGCGCGCGGATGCTGAATTCCCGGGCCATGAGCGCATCATCACCATTGACGGCCTGCGTGTGGAATATGCCGACGGCTTCGGCCTGGCGCGTTCGTCCAACACCACGCCGGTGATTGTGATGCGCTTTGAGGCGGAAACGCCGGCTGCCCTGGAGCGCATCCAGGGCCAGTTCAAGAGCGTGATCCTGGCGGCCAAGCCAGACGCAGAACTGCCGTTCTAACACCATGGCGACGACGCAAGCGCGCGGCGGCAGGCCGCTGAACATTCTGCTGGTGCGCGTGTCGTCGCTGGGCGATGTGCTGCATAACATGCCCATGGTGGCCGACATCGCCCGCCATTTCCCGGACGCGCATATCGACTGGGTGGTGGAGGAGGGCTTTGTCAGCCTGGTACGCATGAATGCGCGCGTGCGTAAGGTGATTCCGTTTGCGCTGCGCCGCTGGCGCAAGAGCCTCGGCAAGGCGGAGACGCGTGCCGAGATCAAGGATTTCTTCCGTACCCTGCGCCAGCAGGAGTACGACTATGTATTCGATACGCAGGGTCTGCTCAAGACCGGCATCATCATGGGCGCGGCGCGGGTGGCAAAGGGCGGCCGCAAGGTCGGCCTGGCCAACGGCAGCGAAGGCTCGGGCTATGAGGGCATCTCGCGTATCTTTCATCATCTGAGTGTGCCGACCGATCCGCGTACGCATGCGGTGGCGCGCGGCCGCATTGTGGCTGGCGCAGCGCTGGGCTATGCGGTGGATACGCCGGCCGATTTCGGTTTGCCGGCGGTGCCGGACGATACCCCGCGTCCGGAATGGATGCCGGCATCGTATGCGGTGTTCTTCCACGGGACGGCGCGCGACGCCAAGAAGTGGGCGCCGGAAAACTGGATCGCGCTGGGCCGCGAACTGGCGCCAATGCCGGTGCTGCTGCCGTGGGGCTCGCCGAAAGAAAAGGCGGAAGCCGAACATCTGGCGGCCAGCCTGCCGAATGCGCGCGTGCTGCCCAAGCTGTCGATGGCCGATGCCATCACGGTCGCGCGCCGCGCTGACCTGGTGGTGGGCGTGGACACGGGCCTGGTGCACATCGCTGCCGCGTTCGTGCGGCCGACGGTGGAAATCTATGCCGATTCGCCGCGCTGGAAGACCGAAGGCAATTGGTCGCCGCGCATTATCAATCTGGGCGATCAGGGCACGCCGCCAGCGGTGGCGGACGTGCTGGCTGCGGCCCGGAGCTTGCTGGGCTAAACATGCGACTGTTTTATTCCGTGATGTGGTGGCTGGCCTTGCCGCTGGTGCTCGCGCGCCTGTGGCTGCGCGGCCGCAAGGAACCTGGCTATCGCCAGCATTGGGGCGAACGCCTCGGCTTGTATCGCCGCATCGGCGCATCCGGCCGCGCTGCTGCGCCGGTGCTCTGGGTTCACGCCGTTTCGGTTGGCGAAACGCGTGCAGCGGAGCCGCTGGTGGACGCTTTGCTGGCCGACTATCCGCAAAGCCGCATCATCCTCACCCACATGACGCCAACCGGCCGTGCTACTGGCAAAGCCTTGTTTGCCAAGCATGGCGACCGCCTGCTGCAATCCTATCTGCCGTACGACACCGGCAGCATGGTGTCGCGTTTCATCCGCCACTTCCGGCCGCAGGTCTGCATCCTGATGGAGACCGAAGTCTGGCCCAATCTGATTGCAGTGTGCGGCGCGAAAGGCGTGCCAGTGGTGCTGGCCAACGCCCGGCTGTCGGAACGCTCGCTGCGCAAGGCCACGCGCCTTGGCTCGCTGATGCAGAACGCTGCGCGCGGCATCGCGCTGGTCGCCGCGCAGACCGAAGCGGACGCCCAGCGCATCCGTTCGCTGGGCGTGCCGCGCGTTGAAGTCACGGGCAGCATCAAGTTTGATGTGGTGGTGCCGGACACCGCACTGGCCATCGGCGCCTCGCTGCGTGCCGCGATCGGCGAACGTCCGGTCCTGCTGTGCGCTTCCACGCGTGAAGGCGAAGAAGAACTGATCCTGCAAGCGTATGTGAGCGCCCCCTCCGCGCTGCCTGCTGCAACGCTGCTGCTGATTGTGCCGCGCCACCCGCAGCGCTTTGACGAAGTAGAAAAAATGATTGCCGCGCGTGGCCTGACCGTCGCGCGCCGCAGCCAGCTGGCGCTGGACGGCAGCGCCATGCCGCACAGCGTCGAGGTGCTGCTGGGCGATTCGATGGGCGAAATGTTCGCTTACTACTCGGCCTGCGACGTTGCTTTCGTCGGCGGCAGCCTGATGCCGCTGGGCGGCCAGAACCTGATCGAGCCGGCGGCACTGGGCAAGCCCGTGCTGATCGGCCAGCATACCTTCAACTTTGAACTGGTCACGGAAGACGCGCTGGCCGCAGGCGGCGCCCAACGCATCACCGACGCCGCCGACCTGATGTCTACCGCCGCCCTCCTGCTAAGCAACAGCACGCAACGCGCCACGATGGGCGACAATGCCCTGGCCTTCGCCAACCAGCACCGCGGCGCGACGCGCCGTACCTTGAGCTTACTAAAAGATCTGATTTGACTGAGCTAATCGTGTAACGACGCGAATGCATGACGTTTTCCAGGCGACTTTATGCTCATCAGCGCTGAGAAGCTGGAGGTGGTCACAAACTGTGACCACCTCGCCAGATTGAAGTTTGCCAAAAGCTTTCCATTTGCATTTACCGAACATGGAGCGATACAGGCAGCAAACATCCCATCGGCAGAACCTAAAAAACGGCCGATTGGCTTTGTCACGCCAAGCGAAAAGTAAGAAGCTGGCTCAATCGATGCGTCGTCCCAGCATTCGCAGCAGGGTGCCGTCCTTGTCGAGCAGGTGGTGTTTGAGTGCGGCTGCGGCGTGCAGGGCGATGAGGATAAGCAGCAGGTAGCCAAGCAGGCCGTGGGCTGCCTGGCCCAGATCAGACCACTGCTGGCTGAACGGGATCGCCTGGCCGTTGGCGTAGCGGCTGGGGAAAATCTCAAACGAGAAGATGCCAAAGCCGTTGCCGCTGGCGCCGGAGTAGATCATGCCGGTAATCGGCAGCACCACGGTCAGGATCAGCAGCACGATATGCGCTGCCACGGCGTTGTGGTGCTCCACCTTGGACATCGCGCGCACCGGCTGCGGCAGGCCGTTGCGCCAGCGCCAGGTGAGGCGTACCAGAATCACGGCAAACACCAGCAGGCCAAAGGATTTGTGGATGTGGTACAGGTGGAAGGATTCGGTTTCCACCATATAGATGCCAACTGCGATCAGGCCGAGTATGCCGAGCGCCACCAGCCAATGCAGCGCTACCGTAACCGCGCTGAATTTTTTGACTGTGTCCATGCTGTCTCCGTTATAAAAATCAGGAATTATGCAAACAGCACCGGCAGCTCCTGCGAACGTTTGCGCAGGAGGTTTTTGGCTTCTTCGTATTCGGGGTAGATCAGGCCGACGGTGTCCCAGAATTGCTGGCTGTGGTTCATCTCGAGGATGTGCGACAGTTCATGCGCCACCACGTAGTCGATCAGTGGCAGCGAGAAGTGGATCAGTTTCCAGTTCAGGCGGATCTTGCGGTCGGCGGTGCAGGAACCCCAGCGCGTGCCTGCCGACGACAGGCCAAACGAGTGGTACTGCACGCCCAGTCGTCCGGCATACAAGTCCAGGCGCTGCTCGAACAGTTCCTTGGCCTGCTGCTGGTACCACGCTTTCACGCGTTCCTTGAGCAGGTTCTCGCTGGCGCCGGGGACGAGTGTCATCCACAGCTCGTGTGTATTCGGATTGTAGATGCTGCGATTGCGGCCGCCGACCAGCAGGCGCAAGCTGATGTCCATGCCCAGATACGGCAGCTGGGCGCCGTCGATCCACTCGACAGGCGGCTTCTCCAGGCGCGCGGCGCGGCGTTCGCGGCGCTCTTTGAGCTTACTTAAAATCCAGTGCTGCTTGGTGCGGATGGCTTCATCGATCTCCGCGATGTTGACGCGCTTGGGCGCGGTCACGCGCAGGCCTTCGTCGTCGATCATGAATCCGATCGAGCGGCGCGTCGAACGGCGCAATTCGTATTCGAGGATAAATCCACCTACCATCAGCTGGCGGCGCGGTGCCTGATCGTTTGGTGGGGCAACGAGAGGGCGTCGCTTGACCGGTGCAGGCGCTTCTGGCGGTGCGACGTAAGGTGAGACGGGAGGTGTTTTCTGTGAAGGTGGAACGGACCATACCGGCGTGGTGTAAACCGGCCTGGGAGGCGGCGAGGCCTCCCTTCCGAACAAGTCCGGCTGGTTGGGATCAGGCGACGCCGGTTTGACCAGCGTGGCCAGATCATCTAACCAGCGTTGTAAGCGTGGGGCGAAATGACGCGCATTTCTGATTCGATCCAATTTTCCACCTGTTGCATCATGCCGTCCGGCGTCTGGCCTTCTGGCGAAATCGGCTTACCTATCGATACTGTAACAAGACCAGGGCGTTTGATGAAAGAGTTTTTTGGCCAGCATTCACCAGAATTATGCGCGATCGGCACCACCACCGAGCCGGTTTCAATTGCGAGGCGCGTGCCGCCGCTCTTGTACTTGCCCGCTTTGCCGACCGGGATGCGCGTCCCTTCCGGGAACATGATAATCCACAGGCCTTGCGCCAGACGGCGCTTGCCGTGACGGACCACTTCCTGGAAGGCGTTCTTGCCCTGCTTGCGGTCAATCGGGATCATGCGCAGCAGCGCCATCGCCCAGCCGAAGAAGGGAATGTACAGGATCTCTTTCTTGAACACGAACACCAGTGGACGCGGCATGTTCGGCAGCAGGAAAATGGTCTCCCACGCCGACTGGTGCTTGGACAGCACAATGGCCTGTGCGTCCGGCAGGTTTTCGCGGCCGCGCACTTCGTAGCGGATGCCGCAGATCACCCGCAGGCACCAGATGATGAACACATTCCAGCGCGAGGTGATGAAGAAGCGCTGGCGGTAAGGCAGCGGTGCGGCCAGGAAGCAGACGAGGGACCAGAGAACGGTCGACAACACCATGACGATGGTGAAGATCAGGGAACGCAGAAACAGAACGGGATGACGCAATGCAGACTCCAAAAACGGTTTAGCTGACGACGTGCAGTGCCGGCGGGGTGCTGGTTTTCAGCAGATGGGTGACCATCGCTGCCAGATCCGGGAACACCATGGTGCCTGGCGGGAGGCCGCCGGTGACCTGGGTTTTCTCGCCCTTGCCGGTGAGGACCAGATACGGCACGCAGCCGCTCACATAGCCCGCCTGCAGGTCGCGCAGCGAATCGCCGACCACCGGCACGCCTTTCAGGCTGATTTTATAGCGCTGCGAGATTTCTGTGAACATGCCGGGCTTGGGCTTGCGGCAGTCGCAGTTGTCCGCTGCCGCGTGCGGGCAGAAGAACACGGCGTCGATATCCGCGCCCACTTGCTGCGCCAGGTTGTGCATCTTCTGGTGGATCGCATTCAGCACGGTCATGTCGAAGAATTCGCGGGCGATGCCCGACTGGTTCGACGCCACGACGACCCGGTAGCCCGCCTGGTTCAGGCGGGCGATGGCTTCCAGCGAGCCGGGAACGGGGATCCACTCCGCAGGCGACTTGATGAAATCCGGCGAGTCGTGGTTGATGACGCCGTCGCGATCAAGAATGATCAGTTTCATGGACGGCGCACCCATTTAGGCCGCCAGCTTGGAGATGTCGGCCACGCGGTTCATCATCCCGTGCAGGGACGACAGCAGCGCCAGACGGTTGTTGCGCAGGGCGACATCTTCCGCCATGACCATCACGTCGTTGAAGAAGGCATCGACTTCTTCCTTCAGCTGGGCCAGGGTTTTCAGCGTGCCCGCGAAGTCGCCCTGGTTGAAGGCGGCGTCGATTTCCGGCAGCACGCGCACCACGGCGGCGTTCAGGTTGATCTCGGCGGTGTCCTGCAGCAGCGAGACGTTGACGCCGGTGTTGCCAGCGGCAGCCAGGGCTTCTTCGTTCTTCTTCAGGATGTTGGTGATGCGTTTGTTGGCGGCGGCAAGCGAGGCCGATTCCGGCAGCGCGGCGAAGGCTTGCACGGCTTCCAGGCGCTGCACGATGTCGTCCAGGCGGTCCGGGTTCTGTGCGGCCACGGCTTCGATCTCGTTGACCGAGAAGCCGCGTTCGCGCAGGATGCCGCGCAGGCGGTCCAGCATGAAGGCTGCAACGTCGGCCGATGGGTCTTTGAAGCCGGCGACGGCGCTGAACTGTTTTGCAGCGTCAGCCAGCAGGCCGGAGATCGACAGCGACAGACGCTTTTCGATCAGCATGCGCAGCACGCCCAGCGCGTGGCGGCGCAGTGCGAACGGGTCTTTGTCGCCGGTTGGCTGCAGGCCGATGGCCCAGATGCCGACCAGGGTTTCCAGCTTGTCGGCCAGTGCGACGGCGGTGCCGGTTACGGTCGATGGCAGGGCATCGCCAGCGAAGCGTGGCTGGTAGTGTTCCGATGCGGCCAGCGCGACGTCTTCTGGTTCGCCGTCGTTGCGGGCGTAGTAGGTGCCCATGATGCCTTGCAGCTCAGGGAACTCGCCCACCATGTCGGTCAGCAGGTCGGCTTTCGACAGGCGCGCGGCGCGTTCGGTCAGGGCCACGTCGGCATTCAGCTTGGCGGCGATGGCGCCGGCCAGTGCCGTCACGCGGTCGCTGCGCTCTGCCTGGGTGCCCAGCTTGTTGTGGTAGACCACGTTCTTGAGCAGCGGCAGGCGCGATTCCAGAGTCTTCTTCTTGTCCTGCTCGAAGAAGAATTTGGCGTCGGACAGGCGCGGACGTACCACGCGCTCGTTGCCGCCAACGATGGCGTCTGGCGTGTCGGTGGCGATGTTGGAGACGATCAGGAAGCGCGAACGCAGCTTGCCGCTGGTGTCGGTCAGCGCGAAGTATTTCTGGTTGGTCTGCATGGTCAGGATCAGGCATTCCTGCGGCACGGCCAGGAATTCGTCTTCGAATTTGCATTCGTAGACGACTGGCCATTCAACCAGCGCGGCCACTTCGTCCAGCAGGGCTTCCGGCATCAGCACCTGGTCGGCGCCGGCCTTGGCCAGCAGTTCGGCGCGGATCTGTTCCTTGCGCTCTTCGACAGAGGCCAGCACTTTGCCGTCGGCTTTCAGCGTGGCGGCGTAGGCATCGGCGTTGGCGATGGTGACGGCGCGTTTGCCTGGCGCGGTGAGGAAGCGGTGGCCTTCGGTGACGTTGGAACCGGTCAGGCCCAGCAAGGTCAATGGCAGTACGGTGTCGCCATGCAGGGCGATCAGCGCGTGGGCGGGACGCACGAATTGCACGGTGGCGCCGTCCGGACGCTGGTAGCTCATCACTTTAGGAATCGGCAGCTTGGCGACCGAGTCTTCCAGCGCGGCTTGCAGGCCGCCTTGCAGGGCGCTGCCTGCGGCGGTGTAGGTGTAGAAGAAGCTTTCGGCCTTGCCGTCCTGCGCGCGTTCCAGATCGGCCACGGTCAGGTCAGGGAAGCCCAGTGCGGCCAGTTTCTTGGCCAACGGCGGCGTGCCGTTGCCGTTCGCGTCCAGCGCGACCGATACCGGCAGCACTTTTTCGCGGATCGATTTGTCCGGCGATACAGCGCGCACCTTGGTGATGGTGACGGCCAGGCGGCGTGGCGTGGCGTAGGCGGTGGCGACGCTGTCGGCTTCCAGGAAGTCGCGCGATTTCAGGCCGTTGACGATGCCGTCCGCGAAAGCCTTCCCCAGTTTGGCGAGCGCCTTCGGCGGCAGTTCTTCGGTCAGCAGTTCGATGAGCAGAGTTTGAGTCATATCGTTTATATCGTTTATTTTGCAGCTGCGTCAGTTGCGACGGCGGCGGTCTTTGGCGCCATCGGGAAGCCCAGACGCTCACGCGAATCGTAGTAAGCCTGCGCCACGAGGCGCGACAGGGTGCGCACACGGCCGATGTAGGCAGCGCGCTCGGTCACGGAGATGGCGCCGCGCGCATCCAGCAGGTTGAAGCTGTGCGAAGCTTTCATGATCTGCTCATAGGCCGGCAGCGTCAGCTGCGCTTCGATCAGGCGCTTGGCTTCCGATTCGTGGTTGTTAAATTGCGCGAACAGCAGCTCGGTGTTGGAATGCTCAAAGTTGTAGGCCGATTGTTCCACTTCGTTCTGGTGGAACACGTCGCCGTATTTCAGCGTTTTCGTCTCGCCGTTTTCTTCCCAGGTGGTCCACACCAGGTCGTACATGTTTTCCACGCCCTGCAGGTACATGGCCAGGCGTTCGACGCCGTAGGTGATCTCGCCCAGCACCGGCTTGCAATCGAGGCCGCCGACTTGCTGGAAGTAGGTGAACTGTGTCACTTCCATGCCATTCAGCCAGACTTCCCAACCCAGGCCCCAGGCGCCCAGCGTCGGCGATTCCCAGTCGTCTTCCACGAAGCGCACGTCATTCTGCTTCAGGTCCAGACCCAGCGCTTCCAGCGAGCCCAGATACAGTTCGAGAATATTTTCCGGCGCCGGCTTCATCACCACCTGGTACTGGTAGTAGTGCTGGCCACGGTTCGGATTCTCGCCATAGCGGCCATCTTTCGGACGGCGCGATGGCTGGACGTAGGCGGCGCGCCAAGGCTCTGGACCGATCGCGCGCAGGAAGGTACCGGTGTGGAAGGTGCCGGCGCCGACTTCCATGTCGTATGGCTGGAGCAGGGCGCAGCCTTGCTTGTCCCAGTAGGTTTGCAAGGTCAGGATAATTTGTTGAAATGTCAGCATCTTGTAATCGTCGGTGGCATACCCTGGCGATGGCCGGCGGGCAGGCGGTTGCAGTTTCGCTAAAGCGATGATTTTAGCGGGTTAAGCGGCTTTTGGCTGATTTTTCGAGCGTTTTGCCCAAAACCACGCGCCGGACAGGGACAGTGCCAGCAGGACCAGGAACAGCTTATTGCCCCACAGGATATATGGGGTGCTGCCGGCCATGCCCTGCACCTTGGCGGCCAGCGTGCCGAAGGTATTCATCGGCAGCTGTTGTACCACCTTGCCTTCGCCATTGATGATGGCGGTGGCGCCGGTATTGGTTGCCCGCAGCATGGGGCGGCCGGTTTCCAGCGAGCGCATTTGCGAGATCTGCAAATGCTGCGGAATGGCGATGGTCTCGCCAAACCAGGCCAGGTTGGAGACGTTGAGCAGCATGGTGGCCGGTTTCTGGTCCTGCGCCGGGTGGTTGAGCTGGTCGGCGATCTCTTCGCCAAACAAGTCTTCGTAGCAGATGTTGGGCAGTACGCGCTGGTCCTTGATCGGGAACGCCGGCTGGATTTCGCGGCCGCTGGTCTGGTCGCCAAGCGGAATCGACATCAGGTTGACGAACCAGCGGAAGCCGTAGGGGATGAACTCGCCATACGGCACCAGATGGTGTTTGTCGTAGCGGTAGTAGCTCGAGCCCGTGGACGGAATGCCGATCACGCTGTTGAAGTAGGCGGTCTGGCTGTCGGCCAATGGAATGCCCAGTACCAGGTTGCTGCCGGTGCGGTTCATGAATTGCGCCAGGCCGGCCAAGTAATCCGGCGGCAGCTGCTGCGGCAGCATGACGATGGCGGTTTCCGGTGTGGCGATCAGGTCGGCCGGGGCTGCCGTGATGGCGTCCTGGTACAGCTTGATCGTTGACTGCACTTTGGCGCCGTTGAATTTCTCGTCCTGCGGAATATTCCCTTGCAGCAGGCGCACCGAGATCGGCTTGCCTTCCGGGTAGGTCCATTGCAGGAAGCTCAGGCCGACGCCGGCCACGCAGATGGCGATGATGAGGCCCGCCGCGCGCACGCGGGTGCGGTGCAGCAGCAACAGCAGCGCGCCGGCCAGCACCGCAGCCAGCCAGCCCAGGCCGTACATGCCGATGACCGGCGCGAAACCGGCCAGCGGGCTGTGGTTGTGGGCATAGCCGGACGACAGCCACGGGAAGCCCGTGAACAGCCAGCCGCGCACCCATTCAAACAGCGCCCAGATGGCCGGGAACACCAGCAGATTGGCGGCCGGCAGCGGCAGCGTCCAGCGCTTGCGCAGCCAGGCGGCGGTGGCCATGGCGCCGGCGCCGTACAGGCCCATCGCGGCGCCCAGCAGCAGCACGGCCAGCGCGGCCAGCGGCGCCGGCATGGCGCCGTAGGTATGCATGGATACGTACAGCCAGTGCACGCCCGCCACGGTCCAGCCGGTCACAAAGGCCCAGCCGATCAGCGCGGCAGCTTTGACGCTGCTGCTGCGCAGGACCTGGTAGAACAGCGTGGCGAGGCCGAGGATTTCCAGCGGCCACCAGCCGAATGGCGCAAAAGCAAACACGCACAGCGCGCCCGCCAGGCCGGTAATGATCATCCGGCCCTGGGTTGAGCGTTGCGGCTTGGGTGGATCGTTGGGATTGGCGCGGCGAAAGCGCATTATGCGTCGTCGCCGGTGGCGGGGGCAGGCGGCAGTTTTTCGACCGTCAACACGTGGATCTGGCGGGCGTCGGCGCGCAGCACTTCAAAGCGCAGGCCTTCGAAATCGAAGGTGTCGCCCTTGTGCGGCATGCGTCCCAGATGCTTGGCAACCAGGCCGCCGATGGTGTCGACGTCATCGTCCGGCAGGGCGGTGTCCAGCTCTTCGTTGAATTGCTCGATCTCGGTCAGCGCCTTGATGCGCCAGCGTGGACCGTGCTGGCCTTCGCGGATCGACAGGATGTTGTCTTCCTCTTCATCGAAATCGTATTCATCTTCGATGTCGCCGACGATTTGCTCCAGCACGTCTTCGATGGTGATGAGGCCGGCAACGCCGCTGTACTCGTCCACCACGATGGCCATGTGGTTGTGGTTGGCGCGGAAGTCGCGCAGCAGCACGTTCAGACGTTTGGATTCCGGAATGAAGATGGCGGGACGCAGCATGTCGCGCACGTCGAACGATTCTTCGGCGTAGTAGCGCAGCAGGTCCTTGGCCAGCAGGATGCCGATAACCTTGTCGCGCTCGCCTTCAATCGCAGGGAAGCGCGAGTGGGCCGTTTGCAGCACCAGCGGCAGCCATTCCTCGATTGGCTTGGAGATGTCGATGACGTCCATCTGCGAGCGCGGAATCATGATGTCGCGGGCGGACAGGTCGGATACCTGGAACACGCCTTCGATCATCGACAAGGCGTCGGCATCGATGAGGTTGCGTTCGTGGGCGTCGTGCAGAACTTCGAGCAGCTCCGATCGGTTTTCGGGCTCGGGGGAGATGAAGGCGGTCAGCCGTTCAAACAGTGACCTATGGGGTTTAGCGTCAGTCTTGACGCTACTAGAGTGCTCTTGCATAGCGGGCGTGAGCCGTTGTTTCGAAGAGGCATAGGATACACCAAATGGACGACAGGGGCGGTTTTTGTCAAAAAAACATGCACTCAGGTAGACGTATTTTCTCCCAGTAACTGCGCGCGCAGCCAGCGGTGGGCCGGGTCGTTGTCGCTGCGCGGATGCCAGGCAATCGACAGATCGAACTGGCCGGCGTCGAGCGGCAGGTCGATGATGTCGAGCTGACCGGTGTGGCAGGCCAGGAATTCCTGCGGCAGCGAGCAGACCAGGTCGGTGGCCGCCAGGATCGCCGGCACCAGGCCGTACTGGGACACGGACACCGCCACGTCGCGGCGGTAGCCCTGGGCTTCGATCAGCGCGTCCATGAAGCCGCGGAAGCCGCCTTCGTTGGAAACGATCACGTGGCGCAACTGGCAGTAGCCGGCCAGGTCCAGCGGGCCGGTGCCGCGCGGATGGCCTTTGCGCTGGGCCATGCGGTAGCGCGTCTGGGTGATGCGCCGGATGCGCAAGGCGTCCGGCGCAAAGCGCGGGCCACCGGCCAGCAAGTCGATCTCGCCGCGCTCCATCTGGCCGACGATGCGGTTGAGGTCGTGCGGGACGAAGGCCAGCTTCAGGTCCGGACCGCCGGCCTGGTCGATCTGGCGCAGCAGCGACATCATGACCATGGTGATGCTGTTGTCGTTGCCGGCGATGCGGAAGGTGCGCTTGGCGTTGCGCGGGTCGAACGGCGCCGGCGTCTGCGCGACCGCCTGGTTGAGGGCTTCCAGGGCGGCGCGCAAGGGCTGTTGCAAGGTCAGCGCGTAGGGCGTGGCCACCATGCCACGGCCGTTTTCAGCCGGCATCAGCAGTGGATCGCCGAACAGCGTGCGCAGGCGCGCCAGCTGGGCCGACAGCGCAGGCTGGCTCAGATGCAGGCGCTGGGCGGCGCGGCTGACGTTTTTTTCTTCCAGCAGCCGGTCCAGCGATACCAGCAGCGGCAGATCGGCGCCTCGTATATCCATCATGGTTATACCTTGAATATCAATAATCGATTTTACGTATACATGCTAGCGGGTTTTAATGGCGCTGTGTTCCACATTACTGAAGGACTTCCACCATGAAACGCCTCGTCTCCCTGCTGGCCAGCGCCATGATCTTCTCCGCCCACGCCGCCGCTCCCATGTCCACCACCACTGATAGCGGCGTGTACCGCATGCAGCTGGGCGATTTCCAGGTTTCGGCCTTGTCCGATGGCACGGTAACGCTGCCGATCGACAAGCTGCTGACGGATATCGCGCCAGCGGTGCTGGACAGCGCGCTGCAGCACGACAACCTCAAGCCGATGATGGAAATTTCAATTAACGCCTACCTGGTCAACACCGGCGGCAAGCTGGTCCTGATCGATACGGGCGCTGGTGATTCCTTCAAGCCGCCCGTGGTGGCGCGTGCCGGACGGCTGCAAGAACGCCTGCGCAATGCCGGCTACACGCCGGAGCAGGTGGATGCGGTGCTGCTGACGCACATCCATGGCGACCATTCGGGCGGGCTGTCGCTGAACGGCAAGGCGCTGTTCCCGAATGCGCAGGTGTATGTCGACCAGCGGGATGCAGCGTTCTGGCTCGACCAGCGCAACCGCGCCACGGCGGCTGGCCAGCAGCATGGTTTCGATGAGGCGCAGGCGATGCTGGGGCCTTACGTCAAGGCAGGCCGCCTCAAGACGTTTGATGGCGCTACCGAGATCGTGCCGGGCGTGCGGGCGCGTCCCGCCTACGGCCATACGCCGGGACACAGCTTGTATGAGGTGGAAAGCCATGGCCAGAAATTGCTGCTGATCGGCGACCTGCTGCATGCAGCGTCAGTGCAATTGCCGCATCCGGATGTCACCATCAAGTTCGATGTGGACAGCAGCCAGGCCCGTGTACAGCGCCGCTTGGCGCTGGCCGATGCGGCCAGGGAAGGTTACTGGATTGGTGCGGCGCATATTTCCTACCCTGGGCTCGGCCACATACAGGCCGATGGCAAGGATAGCTACCGCTGGGTGCCGGCCAACTACAGCGGCTGGTAAATCAAGAGAACCGTCAGGAACGCTCGGAGGCGTAGGGATCGGCGTAGCCCAGTTCGGCGAGGATCTCGGTTTCTATGCCTTCCATCTCTTCCGCTTCCTCATCGTCCATGTGGTCGTAGCCTTGTGCGTGCAGCACGCCGTGGACGATCAGGTGGGCCGTGTGTTCTTCCACGGTTTTCTTTTGTTCGGCCGCCTCCTTCTCCAGCACATCGGTGCACAGGATGATGTCGGCCTGGGTTGGCGCGTCTTCCGGCAGCTCCTCTTCGCTTTCGTTGTAGGCAAAAGTCAGCACGTTGGTGGCGTAGTCCTTGCCGCGGTATTCGCGGTTCAGCGCCTGGCCCTCTTCGGCAGCGACAAAGCGGATCGTCAGTTCGGCCGGCGCGAACAGCGCGGCCTGTATCCACTTGCGGATTTTGGGACGGGTAATGGTTTCCTGCAGGCGCGGATCTGCGTACTGCACCGACAGCGTCAGTTTATTTTTTGCGGACATTTTTGAGAGCCGTGGCTTTGAGTAAGGGAGCGATTTCCGCTTCGTGGTTGTGGGCGGTTTCGTAAGCGTCGACGATGCGCGCGACCAGCGGGTGGCGCACCACGTCTTCGCTGTTGAAGTGGCTGAAGGCGATGCCGCGCACTTCTTTCAGCACTTGGATCGCGTCCACCAGGCCGCTCTTCTGGTTCTTGTGCAGGTCCACCTGAGTGACGTCGCCCGTGACCACAGCCTTGCTGCCAAAGCCGATACGGGTCAGGAACATCTTCATCTGCTCGACGGTGGTGTTCTGCGCCTCGTCCAGAATCACGAACGCGTGGTTCAGCGTGCGGCCGCGCATATAGGCCAGCGGGGCGATTTCAATTACCTGTTTCTCGAACATTTTCTGCGTGCGGTCGAAGCCCAGCAGGTCGTACAGCGCGTCGTACAGCGGGCGCAGGTACGGGTCCACCTTCTGCGACATATCGCCCGGCAGGAAGCCCAGGCGTTCGCCCGCTTCCACCGCAGGGCGGGTCAGGATGATGCGTTTGACGGCGTCGCGTTCCAGTGCGTCCACCGCGCAGGCGACCGCCAGATAGGTCTTGCCGGTGCCCGCCGGGCCGACCCCAAAGCTGATGTCGTGTTCGAGGATGTTGCGCAGGTAGCGGATCTGGTGCGGCGTGCGGCCGCGCAGGTCGGCGCGGCGGGTTTTCAGTACCGGGCTGTTGATGTCGATTTCGACTGCCGGCACGGTTTCCACCTTGCGCGGCTTGGTGGACAGGGGCGCTGCGCCATCGGCGGCAGGCGCTTCCACGGCGGCCAGGCCGGCGTGCATGCTGGCGCGCTGTTCCACCAGTGCCAGTTGCACTTCTTCGATCGGCACGATCTTGTTGGCGATGGCGTAGAAGTGCTCGAGGATTTCCACCGCACGTTCGGCGTTGTGGCCGCTGACGATGAACTTCTCGCCACGGCGGAAAATGGTGACGTCCAGCGCCGCAGAAATCTGGCGCAGGTTCTCGTCGAGCGGGCCGCACAAGTGGGCCAGGCGCGCGTTATCAAGCGGCTCCGGGACGAAGTAGTGCGGCTGGACTGGAGTTTTGGTTTTCAATGGGATGTCTGGTGTGAGAAGGCCCGGTGAGGGCACAACTGATAGTTTATCGTATTTGCCGCCGCCAGTGCCGTTAGGGCTTGATTTTGGCGCTGTTTGCTCTACAGTAGAGATGTAGCCCTTCGGCAATTTCTATGGAGTTGCATCATGGCAGTCAACGTTACTTCCGCAGCGCGTCCCGACCCGGTGCAACATAATCTGCGGGAAACCCGCGCGGCCCGCACCGAGCAGCGCAGCCAGCAGGCGACGGACGCACGCCGTACCGAACAGAATGACCGTGCCGAGAATGGCGATGCCCAGATCCGGCAGCGCGTAAAGCAGAATACCGAAGCCTCGCGCAATGAAGCGCGCGGCAATGACGACGCCGCTGCGGCCCAGCGCCGTGACGCCCAGCAAGCGGATAAAAAGGCCGATACGCAGCGTCGCCAGAACGAGAAAACGCTGGGCCGCCACATCGACACCACCGCCTGATTTTTCCCTCCTCCTCCGCTGTAAAGCTGAACTTGCTTTGTGTAACAGTTTCCTACAAGTTCTTGCGTGCGACACACTCCATCCCCATGTGTTGAAATAGCATTGTTGCTAAGGTTTCTAGCCACTGATTGATGTCGAACAATCTTAGCGCGGTGTGCGCTGGTATCTTGCATGAATGGCAATCAGCTGCAGCAAAACTTTGTTGAAAGAATCTAAGTTTTGCTTAAGTTCGAACCAGCACTATTTGTTCACCCCAACCCAACGAGGAAAATCATGGCACATCATGCTCTCGCTTCCCAGGAAAGCTACAACCCCAACCACCTGCTGGATATCTTGCTTGGCAAGATGCAGCTGAAAAATGATGCCGCACTGTCGCGTCTGCTGGAAGTCGCGCCACCGGTCATCAGCAAAATCCGTCACCACCGTTTGCCGGTCGGCGCTTCGCTGCTGATCCGCATGCATGAAGTGACCGGCATGAGCATCCGCGACCTGCGCGACCTGATGGGCGATCGCCGCACCAAATACCGCCTGTCCGACGCCCAGGGTCGACCTAAGCCTGAAGACCGTCCAGGCGCAGACAAGGCTACGGCAGGAAGCGCGGCGCATCATTAATGCGCTCCTCGCGCAAGCACCTGCCGCATCGGGCATGACACCCGGTCCGGCAGGCAGCCACTCAGGTTAGCAGCACCATAGAAATTTCTTCATACTGCAACTCCGTTTCGCGGAACAATTGCAGATACACCTCTTCATCGAGGCCCAGTGCAGTCCACGCCACGGTGGACACCGGCGGCACCAGATCGTCCTGCACTTGCGCCAGATCGAGCGCGTGCACGATGGCATCGGCCACGTGAATAATCGCTGCCAGGAAACCAGCGCCCGGCGCTTCCGGGTCGTGATGGCCGCCGATGGCCAGCCGCATCGTATCGGAAAAATTCCAGTGCTCCGCTAACGCCAGGCCGGCGTCGACGTGATCGACGCCCAGCACGGTGCGCTCCGCTTCCAGCAGATAACAGTCATGCTGCTCGCGGTAGGCGATGGTTTCCGAATACTGGTTGGGGAAGCAGGACACCAGCACCAGGCGGCCGATGTCATGCAGCAGCCCGGCGGTGAAAGCGTAATCCTGGTTGAAGCGCAACTGGCGCGCCAGCACCTTGGCGCAGGCGGCCGTGGCGATCGAGTGACGCCAGAACGCCTTGTGGTCGAAACCGGGGCAATGGCCTTCGGCAAAGCAGCCGGTAATGGCCGCCGCGGTAATCAGGTTGCGCGTGGTCTGGAAACCCAGGAAGGTAATCGCCTGCTGGATGGTGGTCACCTTGACCTGCAAACCATACAGCGAGGAATTGGCCAGGCGCAGCGTCTTGGCCGTCAGCGCCTGGTCGTGCGAGACTTTTTTGGCCAGCACGGAGATATCCACATCATCCTGGTCGATGCTGTTGAGCAGTTCCATCACCACGACCGGCAACGAAGGCAGGTCGTCCAGCGTGCGGACCACGTCGTCGTAGCTCAGCGTATTACTCATGTTCCGGCGTCTCCTCTACACCCAGGCGATAGTCGGTGATAAAACGGCGCAAGGTGGCGGTCGCCCAGTCGCTGCCGCTGTCGGCATCGTTCTTGCGGAACAGCTGGGCGATGCGCGCCTCGTGATGCTGCAGCGTCGCGGCGACAATTTCCGGCGTCACTTCGTCCTTGAGGATGGGCAGCACGGCGATGCCATGGCGCGGCATCAGCGCCAGCATGGCTTCGGTCAGCGCCGTACCTTGCGGCAGCAGCACATTGCCCTGCACATCAAGCAGCACATCGGACAGGACCATCCCCGGCCGCACCTCCGCCAGCGTGAGTTGATGATAATTGCCTGCCATGCTGCCTCCTGATTGTTTCTTGAACCATATTTCCTGATATTACCATTGTCTTGCCAAGACGCAGTCCATACCGTACATTGGGACGTTGCCGTCAAATCCATGTCGTCGGGAGATTGCTAGATGTTTGGTATTCAAGGCCGCTTGACGCTGCTTTTTGTGGTCATCGTTACGCTGGTGCTGGGGATCTCGGGTACCTACGCCCAATACAGCCTCGGCCATGAACTGGAGGTCAGCAGCCAGCGTTTGCGCCAGGGCGTGCTGACGCGTCTGCAAACCAGCCTGCCGTCCGCGCTGTGGGATCTGGATAAAGCCAAGGTGGATAACATTGTGGCGGCCGAAATGATGCCGCCGGAGCTGGTCTCGATCCGCGTCTACGATACCTCGGTCGGCCTGTTTTCCGGCAAGCTGCGCAATGAGAACGGCACCATTACCTCGATTGAAAACGATGCGGCCGTGGGCGGTTCGCCGGTGGTGGCTGACCTCGCGTATCGCGATTCCGGCGCGGCCGGCGCTGCGCTCAAGCCGGTGATCGTGGGCCGCGTGGTGGTCAATTTCAGCCGCGCCCAGATCGACGCCACGCTGGCGGCCGAGGTGCGCCGCAAGGTGACCGAAGTGCTGCTGCTGGACCTGATCCTGGTGGCGGCGCTGGCGCTGTCGCTGCGCATCGTGTTCGATCCGCTCAAGCGCCTGCGCGATGGTCTGTTTGACCTGGCCACGCGCGGCAGCGATGAAGTGGAAGAGCTGCCGGACAGCCGCCACGATGAACTGGGCGAAGTGATCCGCGGCTTCAACGCCATCCAGCGCAAGGTGAAGTCGAATATCCAGCGCATCCGCGAGGCCGAGGATGAGGCGCGCAAATCGGCGCAAGCCACGGCCAAGGCCATGGACGATCTGCGCCGCACGCAGGAATCGCTGTTGCAGGCCGAGCGCCTGGCGTCACTGGGCGGCCTGGTGGCCGGCGTGGCGCACGAGATCAACACGCCGGTCGGCATCGCGCTGACCAGCGCCTCGGTGCTGATGGAAGCCACCGAGAAGGTGCAGGCCTCGGTCCAGGATGGCAATATCAAGAAGTCCGACATCACGCGCTACCTGGAGACGGCATCCGAAAGCACGCGCCTCATCATGAACAACGCCTACCGCGCGGCGCACCTGATTCACAGCTTCAAGCAGATCGCGGTGGACCAGGTCAGCGAGGCGCGCCGCCGCTTTGAGCTGCGCGACTATATCAATGAGGTGGTGTCCAGCCTGCAGCCCAAGCTCAAGAAGACGCGCATCACCGTCAGCATTGCCTGCCCGCCGGACATCATGCTGGACAGCTATCCGGGTGCGCTGGCCCAGGTCATCACCAACCTGACGCTGAACTGCGTCGAGCATGCGTTTGAGGTGGACGATGAGGGCCGCATCATGATTGGCGTCGCGCAGCAGGGCGACTGGATTGAAATGCAGGTGACCGACAACGGCAAGGGCATCCCGCCCGACATGCTGGACAAGGTATTCGATCCGTTTGTCACCACCCGGCGCGGACAGGGCGGTACCGGTCTGGGCCTGAACATCGTATTCAACCTGATCGCCAAGCAGTTTGGCGGCAGCATCTCGGTGTCCAGCGTGCTGGGGCAAGGCGCCAGTTTCGTGCTGCGCATGCCATGCGTGACGCCGGTCGATGACACCGCGCTGCATGCCGACAGCCGCCTGCACGTTTAATCACAGGAGATCGTATGCCCTTTGTCACGGGAGAATTTGAGGTTGCCATGAAACCGGAGTCGATGTCGGATGTGGCGGCGGAGAGCGGCATCGGCCGCATGTCGCTGGACAAGCATTACCACGGCCCCTTGCAAGCCGAAGGCAAGGGCGAAATGCTGGCGTATATGGACCGTGCGCTGGGCTCCGGCGTGTATGTGGCGATCGAGCGGGTGACGGGGACGCTGGATGGCCGCAGCGGCAGTTTTTTGCTGCACCACACGGGCGTCATGACGCGCGGCTCGCCGGGCCTGACGGTCGCGGTGGCGCCCGATTCCGGCAGCGAGCAGCTGGCAGGCCTGAGCGGTTCGCTGCACATCCGCATTGAAGGCGGCAAGCACTATTACGACTTTGAGTACGCGCTCTAGTCCATGGTGTGACATTCGGCCTGCCTGCAAATAAAAAATCCCGCAACCAGGCGGGATTTTTGCTGCAGTCGAACGAAGCTTATTCGTCAGAGAACTTTTCGGAAGACTGATGGCGGCGCGATGCAAAGCCCAGTACAACCAGGCCCAGCATCAACATAATAAAGGTTTGTGGTTCCGGCACCGGCGTGGCGGGATCGTTTTGAGATTGTTGTTTCGGGTCGGCCGGCGGTAAGGCATTTTGATCAGCCTCATTGGTCTTGGCGACAGGAGCGCTGATATCGCATGGCGCAGTGTCGTTGGCTTCGCAATGTGCGAGTACAATTGTCGCAGGTGCAACATTGTGATTGATAGCCGGTGCGGCAGGACTAGCCTGTACGGCGCCGGCAAGGCTTAAAGCAATTAAAGCTGTCGAGATCAAGGACAAAACTTTCACGATTTACACTCCTGGCGTTGCTTTGAACAGGATGTTAAGGTCAATCTAATACAGAAACGATAAATTTGCGGCGCGGTGCTGACGCACTTGCTACCGTTCTGATATTAAATCACAGTTCATAACATATTGCCATCTGTTTTTCTTTTGTGATAACGTAATTTTGCGTCGCAACAACACCCGCCGGCAGCTTGCCAGTGGCGCAGAAAATTTATACTCTTCAACCATTAAATTCTATGCACACTCGCGCGTTTCAGATGTTTTTCACATATACAGCACAAATTCGTTTGACTTCGGGCCTGCTGGCCGCCGTTCTGGCGACCGGCTGCGCCATTGGCGGCAAGACAGCAGCGACTTCTACACCACTATTGCCAAATAGTAACACTTCTCAGGTTTTGCTGCTGGGAGAAGTACATGACAATGCCCAAGGCCATAAGCTCCGGTATGAACTGTTGCGCCAGCGCGTGGAAGCGGGCTGGCAGCCGGCCATCGTCATGGAGCAGTTCGACCGTGAAAACCAGGACGTCCTGGATAAGGCACAAAAGAAATGCCTGGATGCACAGTGCGTAATCCAGGTAGCTGGCGGTGCGCGCTGGGATTGGCAATTGTATTATCCTGTGATTCAGCTGGCGCTGACGCACAATTTACCGTTGATCGCCGGCAACCTGTCGCGTGCCGATGCGTCGCGCGTGGTGCGCGATGGCGTGAAGTCGAGCTTTGATGCGAAGAGCGTCCAGGACTACAAGCTGGACCAGCCGCTGCCGGCGGCCATCCGCAGCGCCCAGCAGCAGGAGATCGTCACCGGCCACTGCAATATGCTGCCGGAGATGATGGTGGGCGGCATGGTTGACGCGCAGGTGGCACGTGACATCTGGATGGCCAAGCTGATTCGTGAACAGCGGCCGCGCGACGTCGTGCTCATCGCCGGCAATGGCCATGTGCGCAAGGACATCGGCGTCGGCTACTGGCTCAACCAAGTGGCGCCTGCGCTGACCGTGTACAGCGTCGGCTTTATCGAAGGCAGCGACAACGGTGGTCGCTACGACAGTATTCAGACACTGGCGGCGCAGCAGCGCGACGACCCGTGCAAACAGGTTAAAAAATGAAGACACGCTACCTCCCCGAAGCGCCGCAGCGCGCCGAGATCGACGCCATGCCGGGCGCGGTGATGCTGGAGTTCGGCGCCAACTGGTGCGGCCATTGCATGGCCGCGCAGGCGCCGCTGCAGCAGGCCTACGCCGGCCACGACAAGGTGAGCCACTACAAGGTCGAAGACGGTCCCGGCCGGCCGCTGGGACGCTCGTTCCGCGTCAAGCTGTGGCCGACCATGATCTTCCTGCGCGACGGTCAGGAAGTGGCGCGCCTGGTGCGGCCGTTGAACGCTGACGACATCTCTGCGGCATTTGCGCAAATAGACAGTTAGCCATACTTGGCAATCCTGCAAGGTGGTGTGTATGATGGCCCGCACACCAATAATCAGGAGCGCCAAGCATGAGCCAGCTTCATCCGGGATCGCCTAAAACCAATTCTGCGGCTACGGTGCTGTTTGCCAGCCTGATTGGCACCACGATTGAGTTCTTCGATTTCTACATCTACGCCACTGCTGCGGTGCTGGTGTTCCCCAAGCTGTTCTTTCCTGCCAGCGATCCCGCTGCGGCCACCCTGCAATCCCTCGCGACATTCGCCATTGCCTTCTTTGCCCGTCCGGTAGGTTCCGCCGTGTTCGGCCACTTCGGCGACCGCATCGGCCGCAAGGCGACGCTGGTGGCGGCGCTGCTGACCATGGGCATCTCGACCGTGGTGATCGGCATGCTGCCGACGTACGCCGCGATCGGCACGCTGGCGCCGGCATTGCTGGCGCTGTGCCGCTTTGGCCAGGGGCTGGGCCTGGGCGGCGAGTGGGGCGGTGCAGTGCTGCTGGCCACCGAAAACGCGCCACCGGGCAAGCGCGCCTGGTACGGCATGTTCCCGCAGCTGGGCGCGCCGATTGGCTTCTTCCTGTCGGGCGGCATCTTCCTGCTGCTGAGCCAGACGCTCAGCGATAGCGAGTTCTTCAGCTACGGCTGGCGGATTCCCTTCCTGGCCAGCTCGCTGCTGGTGATCGTGGGCCTGTACATCCGTCTCAAAATTCACGAAACGCCGGACTTCCAGAAAGTGCTGGACAAGAACGAGCGCGTCAAAGTGCCGGTCCTCACGGTCTGGCACGACCATGGCCGCGCGCTGTTCCTCGGCACCCTGATTGCGCTGGCGACCTTTGTGCTGTTCTACCTGATGACCGTGTTTGCGCTGAGCTGGGGCACCAGCGCGCTGAAATTCTCGCGCAAGGATTTCCTGATCCTGCAGCTGTTTGCCGTGGTGTTCTTCGCGCTGACGATTCCGTTCTCGGCCATCTGGGCCGACCGCAAGGGCCGCCGCAGCACGCTGATCTGGGTATCGGCCGCGATTGCCGTGTTTGGCCTGGCGATGGCGCCCATGTTCGGTTCCGGCAATGCGGTACAGGTCACCATCTTCCTGTCGGTGGGCCTGGGCCTGATGGGGCTGACCTACGGCCCTCTGGGCACCATCCTGTCCGAACTGTTCCCGGCCGAGGTGCGCTACACGGGCGCGTCGCTGACCTTCAACCTGGCCGGCATCCTGGGAGCGTCGCTGGCGCCGTACGCGGCGACCTGGCTGGCCACCAACTACGGTTTGCAATACGTCGGCTACTATCTGTCCGGCGCCGCGCTGATTAGCCTGGCAGCATTGCTTTTAGTCAAAACCAAATAAGTCATCGTACAACTTAGGCCCGCAAGCAGTGGATTCTGCTTGCTTCTGCCCATTTATGGTTGTACGATGACATACGACTAAGCATGATCTCGTGGAGACCGAGAGATCATCACATAAACAAAACATAAGTGATGCCATGAACCTGAGCGAGCCCGTCAATGCGCAAGCGGTGGCCCAGTCCGTCGGTAAATACCGCTGGACCATCTGTGCCCTGCTGTTTTTTGCTACCACCGTCAACTACCTGGACCGTCAGGTCCTGAGCCTGCTGGCGCCGGCCTTATCGGTCGAATTCGGCTGGAGTAACACCGACTACGCCAACATCGCTGCCGCCTTCCAGTTTGTCTACGCCATCTCGATGCTGTTTGCCGGCCGCGTGGTGGACAAGATCGGCACCAAGGCCGCCTACGTGGTGGCGATCACCATTTGGTCGCTGGGTGCGCTGATGCATGCGTTCTCGGTGCCGATGGGCCAGGCGGGCGTGGCGATCCTCGGCGTCTTTGGCGTCGCCGCCGTGCCCTCCATCGTCGGCTTCATGATTTCGCGCGCAGTACTGGCGGTAGGCGAGGCCGGCAATTTCCCGGCCGCGATCAAGGCCACGGCCGAATACTTCCCGAAAAAAGAACGCTCCTTCGCCACCGGTATTTTCAACTCCGGCGCCAACGTGGGCGCCATCCTGGCGCCGATTGCGGTGCCGGTGCTGGCGGCCATCTGGGGCTGGCAGGCGGCGTTCATCATGATCGGCATGCTGGGCTTCATCTGGATGAGCGTGTGGCTATGGCTGTACGACAAGCCGGAGCAGCAGAAGCGCCTGTCGTCCGCAGAGCTGGCCTATATCCGCAGCGACTCCATCGCCCCGGCCGAGAGCAGCGAAGCCGCGTCGATTGCCGCCGCGAAGAAAGTGTCGTGGCTGCAGTTGCTGAAATACCGCCAGACCTGGGCCTTCGCGTTCGGCAAATTCATGACCGACGGCGTGTGGTGGTTCTTCCTGTTCTGGCTGCCGACCTATCTGGCCGCGCAGTACGGCATGAAGGGGGAGGCCATCGTGCTGCCACTGGCGGTGTTGTACAGCATGACCATGGTCGGCTCGATTGGCGGCGGCTGGATGCCGAGCTACTTCATGTCGCGCGGCTATGCGCCCTATGACGGCCGCATGAAAGCCATGCTGGCGATTGCGTTCTTCCCGCTGGTGGTGCTGCTGGCGCAGCCACTGGGGGCGATCAGTTACTGGGTACCGGTGCTGCTGATCGGAGTCGGCGCCTCGGCGCACCAGGCCTGGTCGGCCAACATCTTCACCACCGTGTCCGACATGTTCCCGCAAAAATCGGTGGCGTCGGTGATCGGTATCGGCGGCATGGCCGGCGGCATCGGCGGCGTGCTGCTGACCAAGCTGGGTGGCTGGGTATTCGACTACTACAAATCGGTCAACAATATCGGCGCCGGCTACATGATCATGTTCACCATCTGCGCGCTGGCTTACCTGGCGGCCTGGCTGGTGATGAAGGCGCTGGTCCCGCGTCACAAGGAAATCACGGACCTGTGATGCGCTGCGTGCTCCTTGCCGGGTTGCTGGCGGCATCCGCTGCCGCCACAGCCGGCATTCGCGTGCAAGCCTACGGCGTCACGGCGGCCGGCCAGCCGGTGGAAAAAGTCGTGCTTGAAAATGCGCGCGGCATGAAGCTGGCGTATATCGACTACGGTGCGACGCTGGTGCAGGCCGACGTCGCCGGCCGCAACGGCCAGCGCCGCAACATCATCCTCAGTCTGCCCGACCTTGCCGCGTTTGAGCGTACGCGCGGCCGCTATGGCGCCATCATCGGCCGCTACGCAGGGCGCATCGCCAACGGCCGTTACACGCTGGACGGCAAGACCGTGCAGCTGCCGGTCAACAGCAAGGGCGTGGCAATTCACGGCGATCCGGCGCCGTGGGGAACGCGCGTGTGGCAGCGCCAGGACTTTGCCGATAAAGACTCGATAGGTTCGATCTACCGCCTGCACAGCGCGGACGGCGACCAGGGCTTCCCCGGCGCGATGGAGGTCAGCGTGACGTACCGGCTGCTGCGCAGGCGCGACGAGTTCCGCATCGAGTACCAGGCCACGACCAGTGCGCCGACGGTGCACAACTTCACCAATCACGTCTATTTCAACCTGGCCGGCGCCGCCGCCAATACGCTGGACAGCCACCGCTTCCAGATCGACGCCGACCGTTATCTGGAAACCGGCAAGCTGCGCATTCCCACCGGCGCCATGCCGCAGGTGCAAGGAACGCCGTTTGATTTCCGCCGCGCGGCCGGCGTCAGCGAGCGGCTGGCGGCCGTGCAGGGCTACGACCATAGCCTGCTGTTCTCCAAGCCGGCGGGCGCCTATGCGCAGGTGGCGGTCATCCGCGACCAGGCCAGCGGCCGGCGCATGGTCGTCAGCACCAGTGAACCCTCGGTGCAGTTTTACACCGTCAACGGCTTTGACGGCACGGAAGTGGGCAGCGAGGGCGTGGCCTATCAGCGCTATGGCGCCTTTGCGTTCGAAACCCAGCATTTGCCGGATAGCCCGAACCATGCCAGCTTCCCGGCTACAGCGTTGTATCCGGCGCAGGTATTCCGTTCCCGGACCAGTTTCAGCTTCGCCAGCGACTGACCGAACATGCCGTCATGATAAGATTGTCCCTTTGGCGCAGCAGCCCAAAGTATTACGACAGTCTGAAAAATGAAAAAAAACGTAGCAACCATCCGTGACGTGGCCGCCGCCGCCGGGGTATCGACTGCCACTGTCTCCAAGTTCGTCAACGGCGCGCAGCGCTTTTCGCCTGCGGTCGAAGCGACCATCACCGAAGTGATTGCAAGGCTGGGTTACCGTTCCAACCCGCTGGCCGCGTCCATGATTACCGGCCGCACCAAGAGCATCGGCCTGTCCGTGCTCGACGTCAGCAACCCCCATTTCACCAGCATCGTCAAGGGCGCCAACCGCGTGGCGCTGGCGCACGGCTATACGCTGCTGCTGGTCGATACGGAAGAAAATCCCGGCCGCGAGCGTCCATTGCTGGAAGCCCTGAGCCGCCGTGTGGACGGCATGATCGTATTCTCGCGCATGCTGGAAACGGAAATGGACTGGATGACGGAGCTGGGCAAGCCGCTGGTGTTCTTCGGCCGCCTGAATCGCCTCGAAATCCCGTGGGTCATCAGTGACGACCACCGTGGCGCCTACATGCTCACGCGCCATCTGGTGTCGCTGGGCCACAAGCGCATCGCCTATCTGGGTTTTCCGCCGTCGCGCCGCGACGAGGAACGTCTGGGCGGCATCCGCGAATGCCTGGCCGCGCATGGGCTGGAGCTGGAAACCCACCATGGCAGCGCGCCAACAGCGGCGGAAGGGGAGCGTATGTGCTCGTCCATCATGCTCGGCTCCCAGCATCCCGATGCGCTGATCTGCTACAACGACCTGATCGCGCTGGGATTCATGAAAGCCGCACAGTCGCTGGGCTTCAAGCTGCCGGAAGATATCTCGGTGGCCGGCTTCGACAATATTCAATACGGTTTATACACGTCGCCGGCATTGACTACGGTTGACCTGCAAAGTGAACGCATGGGCGCCGCGGCGATGGAAAAGCTGATTGCGACGATTGAAGGCAAGACACCGGCCACCACCACGGTGATCGAGCCGCAACTGATTTTGCGCGGCTCTACCATCAAACGCAGTTAGAAGTACTGGTTGACGTCCGGACGCGTTGCCAATGCCTTCTCAACGATGGCGGTCACGCGGGCACGGTCGGCGCCTTGCAACGGCTGGCGTGGGCGGCGCACGTTTTCGTTGCCGACACCGGCCAGCTGCTCCACCAGCTTCAGGTTCTGTACCAGCTTGGTCGACACGTCCAGGTGCATCAGCGGCATGAACCACTGGTACAGCTTGAGTGCTTCGTCCCAGCGTTTGGCTTTCATCAGTTTGTACAGGGCCACAGTCTCTTTCGGGAAGGCGACCACCAGGCCGGCCAGCAGGCCGTCCGCACCCACCGCCAGACCTTCGAACGACAGGTCATCCACGCCCATGAACAGCTGGTAGCGGTCGCCGACGGCGTTGCGCAGGTCGGTGATGCGGCGCACGTTGTCGGTCGATTCCTTGATGGCGACGATCCACTCGCAGTCGGCCAGTTCCTTGAAGTCTTCCGGCGTCAGGTCGACCTTGTACGACACCGGATTGTTGTAGACCATGATCGGCAGCTGCGCGGCCTTGGCGATCACGCGCAGATTGTCCATCGCTTCACGCGCATCGGCCGCGTACAGTACGGACGGCATCACCATCAAGCCTTGCACGCCCAGTTCATGCGCTTTCTCGACGAAGCGGCAGGCGGTGGCGGTGCGGGTTTCGCTGACATTCACCAGCACCGGCACGCGGCCGTTGGCGACGTTCAGCGCGGTCTTGGTCACTTCCAGTTTCTCATCGAAGGACAGGGTGCTGGCTTCGCCCAGCGAACCGCAGGTCAGCAGTGCGTGCACGCCGCTGTCGATCTGGAAGTTGAAGTGCTTCTCCATCGCGGCGTGGTCGAGATCCTCGTTCTCTTTGAATTTGGTGGTTACTGCGGGGAAGACGCCTTCCCATTTTGCTGCTGCCATGCTGTTCTCCTTTGTGTAAATAATTAGTCGATGATGCTGGAAATACGGGTGGGTGAAATCGGCATGCGTACCGCGTCCGGACGCCAGCCGTAAAGAATCTCTGTCGCGCCGCCGCAGATGCGGCCCTGGCATGGCCCCATGCCGCAGCGCGTTTGCAGCTTGGCGCTGCGCCAGCTGGTATGGGTGCGCAGGTCGCCATGGCAGACGTCTTCGCAGCGGCAGACGATGGTGTCATCACCGGCCAGCGTGCGCAGTTCGGGACGCAGCGTAAATGCACGCGCCAGGCGCGCGGCAAACTTCTGCCACGAGGCGCGGCTGGCGAATGCTTCCCTGGCCTGTTCCGCATGCCCGGCAGCGGCCAGGCCGGCAATGCGGCCTTCCGCCAGCGCCAGGTCGACACCGCCCACGCCCGTGCCTTCACCAGCGCAGTACACGTCCGCCAGCGTGGTGCGTTGCCATGCATCGACCTGCACCGCCATTTGACCGTTGTGCATGGTGGTGGCGCAGCCGAGGGCCTGTGCCAGTTCCAGATTGGGCAGCAGGCCATAGCCGCAAGCCAGATAATCGCATTGCAGGGTTTCCTGGTCGCGTTCCGTGCCGCGCTGGACCTGGATCGATTGCAGCGTGCCATCGCCGTGCGCGGAATGCACATAGCTGTTGCGCAGATAGGGCACTCCGCCCAGTTGCGCCATCAGTCGCAGCGCCTGCGCGATTTTCGATGGCGTGGCCACCAACCCGAGTGCGAAGCGCAGCAGCGCCGGCGTGGCGGCCTGCTCGATGATAGCGATGATCTGCGCGCCCTTGCCTTGCAGTGTGGCGGCCGCCGCCAGCAGCAGTGGGCCGCTGCCCGCAACGACAATCCGCTTGCCTTCCAGCGGATAGCCGCCCTTGGACAAGGCTTGCAGGCCACCTGCACCGGTGACGCCGGGCAGCGTCCAGCCAGGGAAGGGCAACAGGCGTTCGCGTGCGCCAGTCGCCAGTATCAGTTTTTTGTAATGCAGCGTGATGGAAGCGTCAGGCGTCTGCAGCAGCAGGTGGCCGGGCAGCGGCGCATACATCACACGGGTCTGCGGCATGAATTCGACATGCGCCGCGCTGCGCAGTGCTTGCCACAACTGCGGTGCGCGCTGGTCTGCCTGCAGATCGGGGCCGCCGCGCCATATCTGGCCGCCAGCCAGCGGATTGTCGTCGATGATGGCCACGTGTGCGCCTTGCGCCGCCGCCGCATGGGCGGCAGCCAGGCCTGCCGGGCCAGCGCCGACAACGACGATGTCGGCATACTTCATGGCTGCACCTCACCGGCAGTCACTACGTGCATGCCGTCGGCGCACAGCGTCTGGCACGACAGCTGATGCGGGCGGCCGTTGATCATCACGCGGCATTCCTGGCAGATGCCCATGCCGCACAAGGGCGCGCGCGTCGCACCGCTGACGGAGCGCCGGGTAACGCCGCTGCCTGCCATGGCGATCGCGGCGGCCACCGTAACGCCCGGTTCCACGCTGATACTCTGTGCGTTGATGCACAGCGTGATCTTGCCGTCATCCATGGAAGCGTCCTGGCAAATAGGGCACATAGGGGATGCGGGTTTTTTCCTTCTGTATTTGTCCTGCCAGCAGCTGCGCCGTGGCCAGCGAGGTGGTGATGCCCAAGCCTTCGTGACCGGTCGCCAGCCACAAACCGCGCCTTGCGCTGCTTGGCCCTATCAACGGCAAGCCATCCGGCGTGGCGGCGCGGAAGCCGGTCCAGGTGCGAAGCACATTCAATTCCTTGAGCTGCGGCGTGAAGCTGGCAGCATGGCGCAGCATGCGTTGCAGCATGGCCGGCTCCACCGCCGGATCGATTGTGTCGAACTGGCGGGAGGAGCCGATCAATATCTGTCCGGTAGGACGGGGCTGCAAATTGAAGGCCACCGAATCGCCGCTGGCGGCGTGCGCGCTTTTGATGTAGCCCAGCTCCACCAGCTGGTGCTTTACAAAACCGGGATAGCGGTCGGTGATGGCCAGGTGTCCTTTCTTGGCTTGTATCGGCAGCTCGGGCAGCAGCACGCTGGAGCGCACGCCTGCCGCCAGTACGATGTGCTGCGCCTGATGGCGCGTGCCGTCGCCCAGTACCACCGCATGGTCTTCAATCGCCGTGACCTGGGCGCGTTTGGTGATGGCGCCGCGCCGCATGGCACGGTCCAGCAGGATGCGCGTGGTCTTGGGCGGATAGACCAGACCGTCGCCGCGCACCAGCAGACCGCCGGCCAGGCCGGCACGTAGTTGCGGTTCGCGCGCATACAGCGCGGCGGGCGTCAGCACTTCGCACAGCAGGCCGTGGCCGCACAAGGTCTGCGCCTTGACCAGTGCCGCCTCCATTTCTTCTTCGTCAGCGGCGACCCAGATGGTGCCGCAGCCACTGTACTCATGGCGTTGCGGACGGTCGCCAACCAGGTCTTTCCACAGCGACAGCGAGTAGGCCGACAGCGCCAGTTCTGCCGCATTGTCATCCATGACCACCAGGTGGCCCATGCCGGCGGCAGTCGCGCCACCGCCGGCAATGTCCTGCTCAATGACCGCCACGCGCAGCCCACGCTCACTGAGCGCGTCTGCACAGGCAGCACCGACGATGCCGGCGCCAATGACGATCACTTCGGCATTATTCACCGTATGCCCCAGACGAATGGATCGCTCATGTCGAGGATCAGTTGCGCCTGCGCGTTGACCCACGCCTTGCCGCGGATGCTGGGCAGCAGCTGGCCATCGCGCACGCGGTACGACGCTTCAAACACGCTGCCGATCACGCTCTCCTGTTTCCATAATGCGCCTTCGGCCAGCTTGCCATCCGCCGCCAGGCAGGCCAGCTTGGCGCTGGTGCCGGTGCCGCAAGGCGAGCGGTCATAGGCCTTGCCGGGGCAGAGCACGAAGCTCTGGCTATCGGCGCCGGTGCGGGAATCGGCAAATAGTTCGATGTGGTCGATCACCGCGCCGTTGTCGCCAGTGATGCCCTGGTTGGCCAGTGCCTGCGCGACTGCCACGGTGTAATTGGTCAGCGCTTCCACATTGCGCACCTCCAGCGGCAAGCCATGGTCGGCAACCAGGAAGAACCAGTTGCCGCCGTAGGCGATGTCGCCGGTGACAGCGCCGATGCCCGGCACCTCGACCGTCACCGCAGCGCGGCTGCGGTAAGACGCCACATTGTCCACGGTGACGCTGCCGTCTGCATGCAGCTCCGCTTCCACCACGCCCACCGGCGTATCGATGCGGTGGCGTCCGGCTGCGATGCGGCCCATGAAGGCCAGCGACGCCACCAGGCCAATCGTGCCATGGCCGCACATGCCCAGATAGCCAACGTTGTTAAAGAAGATAACCCCGGCCACGCAATCCGGCGCATGCGGTTCGCACAGCAGAGCGCCGACCAGCACGTCAGAACCGCGCGGTTCGCACACCACCGCCGAGCGGAATTGATCGTGCGACTGGCGCAGCAGGGCCACGCGTTCGCTGAGGGGACCTGCGCCCAGTTCCGGGCCGCCGTCGATGACCAGACGGGTAGGTTCACCGCCGGTGTGGGAGTCGATGATGGAGATGGTTTTCATGCCATAAATCTTAGGCTTCCCCGTGTGCGCTGTCTTGCACCGTCTGCGCACGATGAATGACGAAATCTGCACAATCGTCAAAAAACAGCAGACGGCGGAAAAACGTGCTGGCACAATGTTTCGCATGCATACACAAAACCCCCATCATGACGACGCGCGCCGTGCAATGGCCGCAAACATCGCGAATGCCTTCTTTGCCGAGGGCTTGTTCGATGCGCTGCCGGATGTGGTTTTTTTCGTCAAGGATGTCGAGGGACGCTATGTCGTGGTCAATCAGACGCTGGTCCAGCGTTGCGGCCAGCGGCACAAGTCGGCGCTGATCGGCCGCACGCCGGCAGAGGTGTTCGCCCATCCGTTCGGCCAGACCTACCTGGCGCAGGACATGGCGGTGCTGGCCGGCGAGGCCGATATCGACGACCAGCTGGAATTACACCTGTACCCGAACCGCGACCCCGGCTGGTGCCTGACGCGCAAATCGGCGCTGCGCGACGCGCATGGCCGCATCATCGGCCTGACCGGCATTTCGCGCGACCTGGCGATGGCGGATAAAAAGAACCCGGCCTACCGTAAGGTGGCGGCGGCGGTGCATGTGATCCATGAACAATACGGCCAGCCCTTGCAGCTGCCGGAGCTGGCGCGCATCGCGAATATGTCGGTGGCGCAGATCGAGCGCTACTTCCTGCGCATCTTTCACCTGACGCCGCGCCAGATGATTATCCAGACCCGGGTCGATGCCGCCTCGCGCATGCTGAATGGCGACGCCAGCGTGGCCGAGATCGCACAAGCCTGTGGCTATGGCGACCATTCCGCATTCACACGCCAGTTCAAGGCCACCACGGGGCTGACGCCCACGCAGTATCGCCAGCTGGCCAAATAATCAGCCGCAAACCGGCCTTGAAACGGAAAAAGCCGTAAATCATTTATCATGATTTACGGCTTCCAGAATCTTGGTGGTGATAGCTGGACTTGAACCAGCGACCCCAGCATTATGAATGCTGTGCTCTAACCAACTGAGCTATATCACCTGCAACGCCCAGCATTATGGGGGTTGAGGCCTTCAGTGTCAAGGAACGTTCCCCACTTTTTTAAAAAAGTGACCGCTATCGTGCCCTTGTCGTCAAAACGTTGGCATCTTGGTATTCTGTGGTGTAGATATTTTTTTAACGGGGGAGGGCGGTATGACGACCAACATCTTTATCAATCTGCCGGTGAAGGATCTGCAAAAATCCATCAAGTTCTTTGCGCATCTCGGCTATAGCTTCAACCAGCACTACACCGACGACAGCGCCACTTGCATGATCGTTAGTGAGAACATTTATGTGATGCTGCTGACCGAAGCCCGTTTCAAAGACTTTACGCCCAAGGCGATCAGCGATGCGCACCAGTCAACCGAGGTGCTGGTGTGCCTGCAACTGGAATCGCGTGAAGCGGTGAGCAAGCTCGTCAGCAAGGCTATCGAGGCGGGCGGCCGCGCGTATAAAGATTCGCAGGACCACGGCTTCATGTATGGCCACGGCTTTGAAGACCTGGACGGCCATCTGTGGGAGCTGGTGCATATGAGCGGCGAGCCCCCTAAACATTAATCAGCGAGTGTGAAGATGAGATCCTTGTGCATGACGGTGGCGCTGCTCGTGAGCCTGGCATCGGCCCACGCGGCAGAGCCAACCGCGTTGAAAGGCCTGGGCGATGCGGAACTACGCAACGTCAATGTGCCGGCCGCGCCTGTCGCGACAGCAGCGAGAACCCGTTACGTACCGGCCAGGTTGCCATTCCTGCCGAGCTGGCTGAATGGCAGAGCTGCGGGTAGCGGGACGGTGGAAGATGGCCACAGTGTGCTGTTCCCGTTGCTTGGACTGATTACGGCCGATGTCTCGACCAAGGATGTCTACTTTGGCAGCAACCCGCAGTCGTTCAGCATGAACGCGGATGGTTCGATCTCCGTGCCGCTGCCGCAGACCGTGGGCGAACTGGATTTGCAAAATCTGCGCGTGAGCCCGGGCGACACGAATAACTTTGGCGGCGTGCAGATACGCGGCATTGATCTGAGCCGCACCGTTATCAATATCAGTCCGACGCGCTAGCGGATTATCCCAGCTTGCTGGTGATCTGCGCCAGCATGGTGCCGGCAGGATCAGGCCCCAGGCAGTCGATGGCGATACGCTCCGGCATGGAGCGCAGCCAGGTCAGCTGGCGCTTGGCCAGCTGGCGCGTGGCGATGATGCCAGTTTCGCGCATGGCAGCGTAGTCGATGGTCCCATCCAGATACTCCCAGGCCTGACGGTAGCCCACGCAGCGTATCGACGGCAGGCCCAGATGCAGGTCGCCGCGCTTGCGCAGGGCTTCCACTTCCGTCATCAGATTGCCGTTCGGGCTATCAGCCAGCATGATATCGAAGCGGCGCGCGATACGGTCGTGCAGCACGGCGCGGTCGGATGGTTCGAGCGCAAACGACAGCAGCTCAAATGGCAGCTCGGTTTTCTCGCGCAGTGCCAGCAATTCGGACATCGGTTTGCCGCTCAGCGTGTAGATCTCCAGCGCACGCTGGATGCGTTGCGAGTCGGCCGGCGCCAGGCGTGCGGCGGTTTCGGGATCGACGGCAGCCAGGCGCGCGTGCATGGCGGGCCAGCCCAGGCGGGCCGCTTCTTGATCGAGCGCGGCGCGGACTTCGGGATCGGCGCCGGGCAGGTCGTCCAGTCCATCCGCCAGGCCTTTGAAATACAGCATGGTGCCGCCAACCAGCAGCGGCAGCTTGCCACGTGCGCTGATCTCTTCCACCAGGCGCAACGTGTCCTTGCGAAACTGCGCGACGGAATAAGAGTCCAGCGGATCGATGATGTCGATCAGGTGATGCGGCACGGCGGCCAGTTCTTCGCGCGTTGGCTTGGCGGTGCCGATGTCCATGCCGCGATACACCAGTGCGGAATCGACCGAGATGATTTCGGACGGGATGCGTTCGGCGATAGCCAGTGCGGAAGCGGTCTTGCCCGATGCCGTCGGCCCCATGATGGCGACGGCCAGTGGTTTCGTGCTCATGTTATTGACCGCGCAGGAACAGCTTGTCGAGCGCGCCGATTTCCACTTGCACCCAGGTCGGACGGCCATGGTTGCACTGGTCGGCGCGTTCGGTGATTTCCATTTGGCGCAGCAGGGCATTCATCTCCTGCAGCGACAGAATGCGGTTGGCGCGCACCGCCGTATGGCAGGCGAGGGTGCCGAGCAGTTCGTTCTGACGCTCGATGAGCACACGTGAGCCGCCGAATTCGCGTACATCGCGCAGCACGTCGCGCGCCAGCGTTTGCGCATCGGCGTTTTTCAGCAGCACCGGTACAGAGCGGATCGCCAGCGTGGTGGGCGACAGGACGGCGATGTCGAAGCCCAGTGTCTGCAAGGTTTCCTTGTGTTCTTCGGCAGTACCCACTTCCACCGCATCGGCGTAGAAGGTGACGGGAATCAGCAGCGGCTGCACTTGCATTTCTTCGCCGGCCACGCGGCTGTCGAGTGCATTCTTGAGCTGTTCGTACAGGATGCGTTCGTGCGCCGCGTGCATGTCCACCAGCACCAGGCCTTTGGCGTTTTGCGCCAGCACGTAAATGCCGTGCAGCTGCGCCAGTGCGAAGCCGAGCGGGAATTCTTCCTGCGCCATCGCGGCGCCGGAGATGGTGAAGGAGCTGGCCTGCGGCAGCGACATATCGGATTCGGCGCGTGCGGGAGCGGCAGGGCGGTCGCTGTCGCGGAACATGGCGCCGTAGTTTTCCAGGCTTTGCGCAACGCCGCCTTCGGCGGTGAAGCGCGGCGGCGTGTAGCTGCTGCTGGCGCTAAAGCCGCTGTCCGCGCTGCGCGAGCCGAATGGCGATGGCGAGAAGGTTGGCGCATAGTCCGGCGCCAGCAGCGGGCCAAACGAGGTCTGCTCGCCGCGCCATACCGGTGTAGTGGCCAGGCTGTCGGCCGCAGGCAGTGGCGACGGTACGCTGCCGTGGGCGGTGGCCGAGGTCTGTGCCAGCGCGCGCTGCACGGCGTGGAACACGCACTGGTGCACGGCGCGGCCATCGCGGAAACGTACTTCAATTTTGGATGGGTGGACGTTGACGTCGACCAGCGCCGGGTCCATGTCCAGCGACAGCACGTATGACGGGAAACGGTCGCCGTGCAGCACGTCCTGGTAGGCCGCCTTGACGGCGTGGACCAGTACCTTATCGCGCACGAAGCGGCCGTTCACGTAGAAGAACTGGCCATCGGCGCGCGCCTTGGAGGCAGTCGGCAGGCCAACGAAGCCATGGATGCGCAGCGGGCCGACGGTTTCGTCGACGGGCAGGCGCGCTTCGGCAAAGCCGTCGCCGAGGATTTGCGCGCTGCGGCGGGCGATTTCGCTGACGTTCCAGTGGTCGACGGTGCGGCCGTTGTGGCTCAGCGAGAACGACACATCCGGCCGTGCCAGCGCGATGCGGCGGACCACTTCGGCGCAGTGGCCAAATTCGGTCTGCTCGGACTTGAGGAATTTGCGGCGGGCCGGGGTGTTGTAGTACAGGTCCTTGACGTCGATGGTGGTGCCCAAGGCGCCGGACGAGGGCGTCGGCGTGGCGTTGTGCGAACCTTCGATTTCCCAGGCGTGGGCGTCGTCGGCCGTGCGCGAGGTGATGGTGACCATGGCGACCGAGGCGATTGACGCCAGCGCCTCGCCACGGAAACCCAGCGTGCCGACGTTTTCCAGGTCGTGCAGCGACGAGATCTTGGACGTGGCGTGGCGGGCCAGGGCCAGCGGCATCTGCTCATGCGGGATGCCACGGCCGTTGTCGGTGATGCAGATGCGCTTGACGCCACCTTCCTCCAGCCGCACGTTGACCTGCGTGCCGCCCGCGTCCAGTGCATTCTCCAGCAGCTCCTTGACCACGGCCGACGGGCGTTCCACCACCTCGCCGGCGGCGATCTGGGAAATCAGCTGGTCAGGCAGGGCCTGGATGGGGCGTGGGGTGCGGGGAGAGGTATCTGGCGCGTTCATCACGAGATTATAACGTGTGCGGCACCGCCGGACCCCGCAACCCGCAGGCAAGGGGTCTGACCCCGTACGGGGTCAGACCCCAGCGGTTTGGGGTTACGGTTTTGGCTGCTCCCGCACCGGGATGGCGGTGTTGCACAGCTCAACGTAGTTGGCCGCGTATTTATTCCACGGGCCGCCGCGGTTGCGCTGCGCTTCAATCACTTTCTGATAAATAGCCGCGTCGCTGCGCATCACTTCCAGATGGCTGCGTTCCGCTTCCGGCACGTCGGACGCCAGTCGCACCGAGATAATCGGCGCGCGCGTCTCTTTCGGGCCGTAGAAGCCCATGGTGTCGCCGCCGCGCGGCAGGGTCGCCAGCAGCGGCATGCCGGACACCACGCGGCCCACCACGGTGATGTTGCGGTCCAGGTGGCGCGGCGCATGGCCGTTCACGGCATACAGCTCGGCGCCGCTGCCGCTGTCGGTTTCATTGTCGCGGCCGACGCCGACCATGCCGTAGCAGTGCGCCAGCCAGGTGGTCCTGGCTTTTGGGTCACGTCCCACCGGGAAGCCGTTGGAGTGGCCGATCTGGGGCGCGTAGCCGTCAAAGTCCTTCTGCAGCACGAAGTGCTTGTCGTTCGACATCGGCACGCTGAACTCGCCCGGCACCTTGGCCTTGGCCGAACCCAGCGATTTTGGATTGGTTTCACCATTCGGATCGCCCCACTGCGCCACATAGTTATCCTGCGAGCGGTTGACGGCCAGGCCGTCGTAGTAATGCTCTTTGGCCAGCGTCTTGATGTTGGCGACGGCTTGCGGCGCGAAATCCGGCGCCAGCTCGATCACCACACGGCCGCCCGGCAGCTCCATGTACAGCGTGTTGTTCACATCCAGCGGACGCCAGTCCGACGGCTGGGAAGTCTTGATGATCTCGCCGGCGCTGGGACGCACCGGCAAGTCGGCTGCGGTGGCGGCACTGACGGCCAGGGCCAGGGATAAAACGGGGAACGTGCGGGATAAAGCCATCCAAAGTCTCCTAGGTAATCAAACCCGCTTGCTGCGGGCGCTGCGGGGATTGTAAACTGCTTATCAACGGCCGGAAACTGCCGCCGCCGGGTCGCAGGTAGTGTATGATTCCGGCGCACACTTTATGGGAAGAATATGGATTTTATGCAATTTTTTGACATGATCCTTCATGTCGATAGAACACTGGAAGTGCTGATCCAACAATACGGAACGCTGATTTACGTGGTGCTGTTTGCCATCATCTTCTGCGAAACCGGCCTGGTGGTCCTGTTTTTCTTCCCTGGCGACACCCTGCTGTTCATTGCCGGCGCCCTGTGCGCGGTGGGCGAAATGAATTTGCCGCTGCTGATGTTCCTGCTTAGTACCGCAGCGATTACCGGCAACACGGTCAACTACTGGATCGGCGAGAAGGTGGGGCAGAAAGTCTTCACGCATGATTACCGCTGGCTCAACAAGGAAGCGCTCAAGCGCACCCACGATTTCTTTGAAAAACACGGCGGCAAGACCATCGTGCTGGCGCGCTTCGTGCCGGTGGTGCGGACGTTCGCGCCGTTCGTGGCCGGCGTGTCGGACATGACCCATGCCCGCTTCCAGCTGTATAACTTCACCGGCGCTATCCTGTGGGTGGTGCTGCTGACCACCGCTGGCTACTTCTTCGGCAACATCCCTATCGTGCGCGACCACCTGACCGAGATCGTGCTGGTCGGCGTTGGCGTGGCTGTGGTGCCGATGGCGCTGGGTGGTGTGTATAAACTGTCGCGCCGTCTGCAGCGCCGCTGAAACCCGCATGAATGCACGCTGCGCGGCCGCCGCAGCGTGTTTATTTTGAAATTTCTTGACCTCGCGCGGCCGTCTCCTCTCAAGTTTTTCCCAAAAGCATCCGTATACCAGACTGTAATTGTCAATTCTGGATACCCATGCGCTCTTTTGTCCTCCCTCTGATTGCCTGCTGCTGCGTGATTTCCGCAGCCAGTGGCGCAAACGATCCGTTGATTTCGCCATCGACGAAATCGGCGCCGGGTGGTTCGTCGGGCGCGTCGTCCTCGTCGTCCGGCAGCGCGTCCTCATCCTCGGGATCAAGCCGCAAGCTCAGTGAACGCGAACGTGAGGCGCAGGCCGAAGCCGACTTGTCGGCGCGGATTCAGGAGCGGCTGGCCATCATGCGCGCTAACCAGCAGGCCCGCGTGGCAGCGGCGGCCAAGGCCAAGAAGGAGGCGGCAAGCAAAGCTGCGGTGGAAGCGGCCAAGCCCAAGGTGTACAGCAATGTCTGGTCGTATGAAGGCGAAACCGGCCCCGCCAACTGGGGCAAGATCAATCCGGCCTGGGCCAAGTGCGGCACCGGCAACCGCCAGTCGCCGATCGATATTCGCGACGGCATGAAGGTGGATCTGGAGCAGATTACGTTTGACTACCACCCGTCCTCGTTCAATGTGACGGACAACGGCCGTACGGTGCAGGTGATGGTCGGCAGCGGCAACTTCATCACGGTGGGCAACCGCATGTATGAGCTGATCCAGTTCCACTTCCACCGGCCGTCGGAGGAGCGCGTCAACGGCAAGGGCTATGAAATGGTGATGCACCTGGTGCACAAGGATGGCGAAGGCCGTCTGGCGGTGCTGGCGCTGCTGCTGGAGCGCGGCAAGTCGCAGCCGGCGATCCAGACCGTGTGGAACAACCTGCCGCTGGAGAAGTACGACACGGCCGCGCCGTCGTCGCTGCTGGACCCGATGGAGCTGCTGCCGGCACGCCGCGACTACTTCACGTATATGGGGTCGCTGACCACGCCGCCGTGCACCGAAGGCGTGCTGTGGCTGGTGATGAAGGAGCCGGTGCAGGCCTCACCTGCCCAGATGGCGCTATTCAGCCGCCTGTATCCGCTCAATGCGCGTCCGACGCAGCCGGGCTCCGGCCGCATCATCAAAGAGTCGAATTAAAGCGCGATCTTGTGTTTGCCGGCCCAGGTGGCGCCGGCTGCCAGCGGCTGCTGGTCGATGCGCGCCGGCTCGATGCAGACGAAGCGCTGATATTCTTCATCCGCCAGGTCCACCAGCGCCGCCGCATCGGCCTGGCCCGGATTCCATACCACCCACTCACTGAATCCCTGCTGCTCCAGGCGCAGCGTGGCGTCGGCCGTGTTGAGCGTGACGGCCGGCGTGGACTGATACAGCCGGTCGTGCTTCTCGGTGAAATGCAGCGCGGGATACTCCTGCGTGCGCGTGTTCAGGTGATGGTCAGTGTACTGCTGGTGCTGCAGGCCGCTGATGCTGGTCGCGTCCAGATGGCCGACGTCGTAGTAGGTGTGCAGCGCCACGCCAAACGGGAAAGCCTGTTCGCCCGTGTTGCGCACGGTGTAGTCGATCTCCAGCGCGTCGCCGTGCAGCGTAAAACGTAAGCCCAATGCAAACGCGTACGGCCAGGCTTGCTGGTGCTCGGGCGACAGGTCGCCTGGCGTCAGTGCGAATTCCAGATAGGAGCTGCCGCCATCGCCGCCGCTGCCGGCCAGGCGCCAGGTGCTGACGCGCGCGAAGCCGTGGCGCAGACCGGGACCACGGACATTAAACTGCGGGAAGATCACGGGCACACCGCCGCGTATGGCCTTGCTGCCGTCCAGCGGGGTTTGCGAACTGACGAACAGGCGCTCCTTGCCATCCCCGGTTTTCCAGGACAGCAGGTGTGCGCCAAACAGCGACACGGTGATCTGCGCGCCATCGGCGGCGGTCAGGTGGACGGCTGGCAGGGCGCCGTATGCGGTGTTGGTGACTACAGCCATGTCTCTTCCATGTTAAGTGAGCCGGTTCTTTGCCAGCGGTGGATTCTTTGCGAAGTAGCGGCGGATGCCGGTGACAATGGCATCGGCCAGCTTGTTCTGGTAGCTCTCGTCGAGCAGCTTGGCTTCTTCTTCCGGATTGGAGATGAAGGCCGTCTCGATCAGGATCGACGGAATGTCCGGCGCCTTCAGCACCGCAAAGCCGGCCTGCTCGACCGAGCCTTTGTGCAGGCGGTTGATGCCGCCGATCTCGCCCAGCACCGAGCGTCCCAGCTTCATGCTGTCATTGATCTGCGCGGTGGTGGAGAGGTCGAACAGCACGCTGGCCAGCTGCTTGTCGTGGCTTTTGACGTTGACGCCGCCGATGGTGTCGGCCAGGTTTTCCTTGTCCGCCAGCCAGCGCGCGGCCGAGGAGGTCGCGCCTTTTTCCGACAGCACGAACACGGACGAACCGCGTGCGCTTGGCTGCACGAAGGCGTCCGCGTGGATGGAGACGAACAAATCCGCCTGCACCTTGCGGGCTTTTTCCACGCGCGTGCCGAGCGGGACGAAGTAGTCGCCATCACGCGTCAGCATCACGCGCATATTCGGGATGTCCTCCAGCCTGGCCTTTAGGCGCTTGGCGATGGACAGCACGATATCCTTCTCGCGGCTGCCGTTCTTGCCGGACGCGCCCGGGTCCTCGCCGCCATGGCCGGGGTCCAGCGCAATGGTAATCATGCGTACCAGCTTGCCGTTCTTGTCGACCTTTTCAGCGGCCCGGGTCTGGGCTTCGGCGGTTTTGAGTTCGCTCTTGAGCTCCTCGCGCGGTTCCGCCTTGAGGTCGGGCTTGAGCTGTTCCAGCTGTTCTTTCGGTGGCGGCGCTGGCGTGGCGGCTGCGGTCTTGTCGTCGCTGGACCAGTCGCCCTTTTCAATCATGGCGGCGATCGGATCGGCGGCCTTGACGGGATACAGGTCAAAGATCAGGCGGTGCTTGTAGTTGCCGGCCGGCGGCAGCGTGAACACCTGCGGTTTGACCTCTTCCTTGAGGTCGAACACCAGCCGTACCACGTTCGGACGGTTCTGGCCCACGCGCACCTGCTTGATGTACGGGTCGTTGGACTGGATCTTGGCGACCAGGCTTTTCAGCGTCGGGTTCAGTTCCAGGCCTTCGATGTCGACCACCATGCGCTCCGGGTCCTTGACGATGAAGTGCGTGGCTTTGAGGTCGGTGTCGTTTTCCAGCGTGACGCGGGTGTAGTCCTCGGCCGGCCAGACGCGCACCGCCAGAATTTGCGCAGCGTAGGCGCGCAGCGGGGCAATGACGGAAAGCAGCAGGGTGGCGCCGGCCTTCAGGACGGTGCGGCGGCTCACATGTTGGGAGCGAATTTGAGGCGTTGAAGGCATGAGTTACCCAAGGCGGTAGACGCCTGCAATTCTACATCACGGCCGTGACCGGCCACAGTCAAAAACACGTTCAGATCAGGCGGCGGCAGCACACCTTCGGCCTTTTCAGGCCATTCGACGATACAGATGTTGTCGCCGTTGAAGTCCTCGCGGAAGCCCGCGTCGAGGAATTCTTCGGGACTACCCATGCGGTACAGGTCGAAGTGGATCACGCCGACGGCACGGCCGTCGAGCTGGATGCTGTAGGGTTCCGACAGCGTGTAAGTCGGACTTTTGACGGTGCCGCTATGGCCCGCCGCGTGCAGCAGCGCGCGCGTGAGGGCGGTTTTGCCGGCGCCCAGGTCGCCGTGCAGGTGAATCGCCAGGCCGGGCAGCATGGCGCGCGCCAGCGCGGCGCCAAGGGCGGCGGTACCTTCTTCGTCGTGGAGATGGGCTGTGAAGTGCTGCATCAATTAAAATGTCATGTTGGTTGGATCGCCAGCCATTTTAACCGCTAGCTACGCCGAGATGTCCCTGTCTGAAACCAATTTAGCCGAACTTGCCCTCAGCATCAAGCGCTGGGGTGTGGAGCTGGGCTTTGCCGAAATCCGCATCACCGACGTCGACCTGAGTCACGCCGAAGCCGGCCTGCAGGCCTGGCTGGACGCGGGCATGCACGGCGAAATGGACTATATGGCCAGCCACGGCATGCTGCGCGCCCGTCCTGCTGAGCTGGTGCCGGGCACCGTCCGCGTGGTCAGCGCCCGCATGAACTATCTGCCGAGGGACACGCAAACCAGCGGTGAACACGACTGGCGCGCGCGCGAGGCGGCCCGCCTGGCCGATCCCGATGCGGCCGTGATCTCCGTGTATGCGCGTGGCCGCGACTATCACAAGGTGCTGCGCGCACGGCTGCAGCAGCTGGCCGACAAGGTAAAGGCGGAGATCGGCGAGTTCGGCTACCGCGTGTTCACTGATTCGGCGCCGGTGATGGAACTGCCGCTGGCGGAGAAGGCGGGGCTGGGCTGGCGCGGCAAGCATACCTTGCTGCTGTCGCGGACTGCCGGGTCGATGTTTTTCATGGGCGAGTTCCTGGTCGATCTGCCGTTGCCGATTGATGAGCCGACCGGCGCGCACTGCGGCCAGTGCTCGTCGTGCATCACGGCTTGTCCGACGCAAGCCATCCTCGGACCGGGCAGGCTGGATGCGCGGCGCTGCATTTCCTACCTGACCATCGAGCTGAAAAACGCCATTCCGCTGGAGATGCGGCCGCTGATCGGCAACCGCGTCTACGGCTGCGATGACTGCCAGACCGCCTGCCCATGGAACAAGTTCGCCCAGCCGGCCGTGCTGCCGGACTTTGACGAGCGCCATGGCCTGGGCCAGGCGTCGATGGTGGAACTGTTTGCGTGGACTGACGAAGAATTCAACCGCAAGATGGAAGGCAGCCCGATACGCCGCATCGGCCATGAACGCTGGCTGCGCAATATTGCGGTGGGCCTGGGCAATGCCGCAGCGGCTGGCGCCAAAGGCGATGCGGCGATTGTCGCGGCGCTGGCAGCGCGCCGCGAACATCCGTCAGAACTGGTGCGCGAGCATGTGGAATGGGCGCTGGCCCAGCACCGTAGCGCTGCTTAGCGGCTGGCCGCGCGGCGTAGCAGGAACACGGCAGCAGCAGACCACAGCACCAGCGTCACCACCGAGCCCTCGACACCGTAGGCGCCGCCCGTCAGCCATTCCGGGCCGGGCAGCGACACTTGCAGCCAGCCGCGCGCCGCATGGCCCGAAACAGGCACGGAGAAAAAGCCGTCATACAGAAAGTTCCAGCCGAAGTGCACGCCGATGGACAGCCAGATGCGGCGCGTTTGCAGATAGCAGGCGCTCAGCGTCAGGCCAGCCACGCCGGTAATCAGGATCGCCAGCACGCTGACGTGCTCATTCTGCATATGCGCCAGCGCGAAAGCCAGGAAGGACACCACCAACGCGGTGCGCGTGCCCCAGCGCTGCTCGACGATGCGGAACAGCACCGCGCGGAACAGCAGCTCTTCAAAGCAGGCCACCATGATTTGCTCGGGCAGGGATTTCAGCAGGAATGTCCAGTCGGCGCTGCTGCCAGTCACAATGAACGCACCAGCGGCGGCCAGCACGCCCGCCACGCCCAGACCCAGCGCCGCGCCGATCGCCACGCCGCGTGCCGCTTCACGCGTCGCGCCGGCGGATGCCAGCTCGGTCCCTTCGCGCTTCTCCAGGCGCTGCGTGAACAGGCGGTAGCCGGCCAGGCTCATGGTGGCCGCCAGCAGGAACGGCCACACCACGCGTTCAGGCTTGGGCACGATTTCGGACAGCATCAACGTCAGCATCATGGGCAGCATGACGGCAACCACGCCAAGTACGATACGCACCACCGGATGGCTGAACAGGCGGGCGCGGAAAGTTGGGACAGGTGACACGATCTGCTGGGCGATGCTCATGACGTCTCCTTGTTGCTGTTGGTTGCGGCGCGCGCAGTGCGGATGCGCTCACCAAAAGATTCAGTTCGCAGTGCAGCGATGGCCTGAGCCAGCGCCTCTGAGAGCGGGTAGGGCAGGTCGCGGTCCAGGCTATCCGCCGCTGCGCGCGTGGCTTGCCAGCACTGGCGCAGCTGCGGCAGCAGGTGTTCGCCGTGGGCGCTCAGGCGGACCAGCTTCTGGCGCGCATCGCGTACGCCGGGCGAGGCATCCAGCAAGCCTTCCCTGAGCATCAGCGCGACGGTTTGCGTGGCGGCCGGCTGGGTAATGCCGGCCGCTTCGGCGATCTGGCCGATGGTGCGCGGCTCGCCGCTTTCCAGCGCCCGCATCACGGGCGTATAACGCGGACGATAGGCGAGGCCGGCGTCCTCGTAGGCCGCGCCGACGGCGCCATCGAGCAGGTCGATCAGGTGGCGCAATTGGGTTCCCAGTCCTTGTCTCATGATTTAAATGTAACACGATGCATAAGTGCTTATGCAATTATTTTTGATTTCATTTGTATAATGGTCACAAATCGAGGGGAACATTTTGTCCAAATCTGACGCTCAAGGGCCGCCCGCCTATCGGGAATTGTCGCCCTGGCGCCTGTGGCGCGAAGGCAGCCGCCGCCAGAAAATCTGCCTGTTTGGCGGCTGGCTGGTCTTGCTCATGCTGTGCGCCGCGCTCGGTGTAGGCATGGTGATCTGGCGCTGGTCCGGCCTGCCGATTGCCTTTGGCGGCGTCACCGTCTACCTCACGATCTACCCGCCGCTGCTGATTTGCCTGCTGCTTACGCTCACGCTGGGCTGGTGGTGGGGCGCGATTCCCGCTTACTGCGCCACCTTCTCGCTGGCCGTTTATGCCGGCATGCCGCTGCCGTGGGCGCTGCTGTTTGCACTGGCCAATCCGCTGGGCTTTGCGATTCTGGTAATCGGCTATCAGGCGATTGCCATGCGGCGCGATCTGCGCGCGCTGAATGCGCTGCTGTTTTATGTGCAGCAGTCGTTTGTCGCTTGCGTGTTCAGTTCCAGCGGGGCGCTGATCTGGAGTTATACCAATCACTTTGAACGCGCGGCCTTGCTGCCGATCTGGCAGGGCTGGTGGCTGGGCGCCTTTTTGCAAAGCGTGTTGATCGTCGGGCCGTTGATGGCGCTGCTGTGGCCACGTGCCGAGCGCTGGCTGTCCGCGCATCCGCAACTCATGCGTGACACGCATACGCGCTCGCGCCAGTCGCTGCTGGGCCTCCTGGCGTCGGTGGCGCTGGGGGTGCTGTTCTATGGCTTCGTCACCATCGGCCTGGCCGAAGGACAGGTGGACAAGGAGGCGATGCGCCAGACCATGTGGATTTTCTACTGGGTGTTTGTGGCGATTGTGCTGTTCATGGCCTTCTTCGGCTACCAGCTGTTTGTACACTGGCAGAAAACCCAGGATCATCTGCTGGCCGAACTGCACCGCGCAAACGCAGAGTTGCAGACGCTGGCGACCACCGATGCGCTGACTGGTTTGCTGAATCGCCGCGCAGCCGACCGGCGCCTGTCGGCAGAGTGGCAGCGCACCCGCCGCACGCGCCGCCATGCGGCCATGGTGCTGCTGGATATCGACCACTTCAAACAGATCAACGACCAGTATGGCCATCCGGCCGGCGATGCTGCCTTGCGCCGCCTGTCAGCGGTGATTCAGTCCGTGATGCGGCAGGTGGACTTTGCCGCGCGCTATGGCGGCGAGGAGTTCCTGATTGTGCTGCCCGACACGGACCAGCAGGGCGCGTTTGCGTTTGCCGAACGTCTGCGCGTGGAGGTGGCCGCATCGCCCGTGGTGCATGAAGAGGATAGCTTCAACATGCAGATCAGCCTGGGCGTGGCGATTGCGCGCGAGGACGAAGCCAGTCATGAGCGCTGGGTCAGCCGCGCCGACCGAGCCTTGTACCGCGCCAAACAGGGTGGCCGCAATCGCACCGCAGTCGATGACGCCGGTGTTGAGAAGCAGGCTTGAGTCGGCTACACTCGTCGGGTCTTTTTATAGAGAGGCCCAAGCAATGCAAACTTCAATTAGATTCATGGCGCTGGTGGTCGGCGCATCGTTTTCCCTGGCCGCGCAGGCGATAAGCTTTGATGATTGGGCCGACAAGGTCGCCAACGCCAAGGTGCGCAGCGATCCTGAGCAGGCCACGCAGAAGCAGTACTTCGACGCCAAAGAGCAGGATGCGCTGGACCGCAAGCTGACGCCGAACACGGTGGTGTTCCGCGCGGCGGAAGTGGCCAGCGCCAAGAAGTCGCTGGTGGAGCTGGACAAAATCAATCAAGCCAAACTGACGCCGCAGCAGCGCGCCAGCGCCGCCACCATCGCCTGGAGTTTGCAGGGCACGGTCGATGCGTATGCCTACCGTGACTATAACTTTGTGTTCAACCAGTTCACCGGCCTGCATGTGCAGATCGTGAATTTCCTGTCGCAGCAGCATCCGATACGCAATCGCCGCGATATCGAAAACTACCTGGTGCGCCTGAAAGCCGTCGCCGGCAAGATGGATACCGGCATCGTGCAGGCGCGCGGCGCCGCAGGCAAGGGCATTCTGATGCCGACCTTTATCACGCAGGCTTCCATCGGCCAGCTGGACCGCTTCCTGGACGGCACGCCGGAAAACAATGTGTTTGTGGCTTCGCTGGTGCAGCGCATGGGCAGCGTGAAGGATGTGCCGGCGGACGACCAGGCCAAATTTGCTGCCGAGGCGACGGCCATCGTCAAGCAATCCATCATTCCGGTGTTCCAGCGTACGCGCACGCTGTTGCAGGAGCAGCTGCCGCGCACGAATAACGATGCGGGCCTGTGGCGCCTGCCGAATGGCGACAAGGCCTATGCGGTGGTGCTGCGCCAGATGACATCGACCGATTACACGCCGCAGCAGATCCACGAGATCGGCCAGCAGGAAGTGGCGCGCATCGAGAAGGAGATGAATGGCCTGCTGGTGTCCATCGGTTATACCGACGGCAGCATCAAGGACCGCATGGCCAAGCTGGAGCAAGACCAGCAGCCGAAAGAAGCGGACCCGCGCCCCCAACTGCTGGCACGCTATGACGAGATCCTGCGCGATGCGGAGGCGCGCGCCAAAGACCTGTTTGACATCGTGCCGAAAGCGCCGGTGGTGGTGAAGCGCGAACCGCTGTTCACCGAGAAGACGGCGGCGGCCCACTACACGGGACCCGCCAAGGATGGCACGCGTCCGGGCATCTTCTGGGCGCCGCTGCCGGGGCCGGATTTCCGCATCGTCGGCATGCGTACGCTGGTGTATCACGAAGGCGTGCCGGGCCACCACTTCCAGGTCGCGCTGCAGCAGGAAAATACTGGCCTGCCGCGCTATCGCCGCGACCGCGTGTTTGGCGTCGGCTCCGCGTATGGCGAAGGCTGGGCGCTGTATGCCGAGCAGCTGGCAGCGGAGAATGGCTGGTACGGCAATGACGTCGTCGGCCGTCTGGGGCAGCTGGATGCGGAACTGTTCCGCGCACGCCGCCTGGTGGTGGACACCGGCCTGCACGCGATGAAGTGGACGCGCCAGCAAGGCATCGACTACGGCATTCCACCGGCGGAAGTGGACCGTTATGTGGTGATGCCTGGCCAGGCCTGTGCCTACAAGATCGGCATGATGCGCATTCTGGAGCTGCGTGCCAAAGCGCAGAAAGCGCTGGGCGACAAGTTCAACATCAAGGCCTTCCACAACACCGTCCTGGAAACCGGCAACGTCCCGCTGTCCGTGCTGGAAAAAGTCGTGGACGAGTGGATCGCTATGCAGAAGGGCTGATACGGCAGCGCTGCCCCGTCTGGCGAAACTGTCAGGCGGGGCGTCGCTGGCCTTGCCTATGCCGTTGGCCGGGAATTCCCGGCTGAGAAAGTTTGACCTCTTTTAATGCCGGGCCAGTTCGGCGATGACGTGTTTCAGCGGCGTTGTTCCTGCGCGTTCTACCGCGCGGGGATCGCTCTTGATGTCGATGTGCGCAGAGTTGAGGCTGCGGGTCATTTCGATGAAACCGGCCAGTGCGGCTGCTGAGAAACCGGCACCGGCCAGCGCCTGGGGCCAGGCTGCTTCCGGTACGACTGCCACGTCTACCGGTTTCCCGAGCGTGGCGGCAATGATGGCGGCGACATCGTCCGGCGCATAGTCTTCCGGCCCCGAGAGCGTGACGATGCTGGTATTCGTGCTTTCTTCTTGCAGCAAGGCCGCCGCAATGCTGCCCACATCCGCTGTCGCCACCATCGCCAGACGGCGTTGTGACGGCGCCAGGAACGTCGGCAACGTGCCGCTGCCAATGGCCGCGCCCACCAGCGGCGTCCAGTTCTCCATGAAATAAGCCGCGCGCAGGAAGACCGTGGGAATACCCGTATCGCCCAAACGCTGTTCGAACATGCGGTTCATCCCGATCCAGCCCGTTCCGCTTGCGTGGTCGGCGCCGATCGAGGATAGCGCCACCAGCCGGGGTATCTGCGCTGCCAGCGCGGCGCGTGCGGTGGTATCGGCAATCAGGCCGGCCAGCGCGAACAGGTCTTCGCGCTGATAGTGCTGCGGGCTGACGACGTAAGCGCCCCGGGCCTGGCTGAGCGCACTGGTCAGCGCGGCCAGGTCTGTCAGGTCGGCCACGGCGACCTGGGCGCCGCGTTCAGCCCAAGGCTGGCCCTTGGCGGGATCGCGCACCACGACACGCACAGGATGGCCGGCGCGTAACAGCGCATCGGCGGCAGAGGCGCCGGTGCGGCCGGTCACGCCGAAGACGACGTAGGGAAGGGAAGCAGTCATATAAAAATCTCCTATTCAGATGAAACTGAATGGTGCATGATTGTCGGATATACACCAATGGCATGAAAGTCATAGTCAACATGCACCCAGTGGATTTATCTAACCTCGACCTCAATCTGTTGAAACTGTTTGAGGCCCTGGTTCGGGAACGCAGCGTCACCCAGGCGGGGTTGCGCCTGGGCCTGAGCCAGCCGGCCGCCAGCCGCGCATTGGGGCGGTTGCGCGCGATGCTGGGAGATCGCCTGCTGGTTCGCGGCAAGCTTGGTCTGGAACTGACGCCGCGCGGCGAGATGCTGGCCGGGCCGGTGACCAGATTGCTGGAGGATGTACGCGGCATCGTTTCGCCGGCGGTGTTCGATCCCGCCGCGGCAACGGGGCGTTTCACGATTGCCGCGCATGACCACCTGAGCCTGACGGTGCTTGCCGGTTTGATCGCCCGCTTCGAGCACCAGGCGCCGGCGCTGAGCCTTCATATCGCGCAACCTGCCGGCGACAATGTGCGGCTGATCGAGCAGGGCGGCGCAGACCTGGCGCTGGGGATTTTCAACACCCTGCCCGGCAGCCTCCATCGCCGTGGCTTATACGACGATGACCTGGTCTGTGTGGTCAGGTCCGGCCATGCCTGTGTGGCGGGCGGACTGGGGCTGGAGCGTTATGTGGGCTTGCGTCATGTCGCCGTGACCATTTCCGGCGTCGGCGAGAGTGCGGTCGATGTCGCGCTGTCGGCGCAGGGACGCACGCGCCATGTCGCTGTGCGCGTGCCGCACTTCCTTGCGGCGGCGATGCTGGTGGCGGACAGTGACATGATCCTCACCTTGCCAGGCCGCCTGGCGCGGCTGCTTGCGCAGCAGCTTCCGCTTGCATTGCTGGAGGTGCCGCTACAGCTTGCGCCCCTGTCGCCGGCGATGATCTGGCACGAACGCGTCCACCGGGACCCGGCCCATGTGTGGGTACGGCAACAACTGGTTGATGTCGTCGCGTCATTCAACCATGTCAGCTAGAGAGACACCATGAGATTACGAACCCCGTCACTACTCTTCATTGCCATGCTGTGCTGGTATGCCGTGAACGCTACCGCTGGCAGTACCGAAGAAGCCCGGCTGGCACAGGGCACCGGCAAGCCAGCAGGAAAGAACTGCGAACTGTTGATGCCGCCAGCCGGTGCGGGGGAGGAAAGCGGACATGGCTATCTGGTGCAGGTCTGGCCACGGGCAAAAGACATTGATGCACACTACTCCGGTTGCCAGGCCGTGTTCTGGACTACTGCCAGCCAGCCGCCGCGGCTTGCCTGGCTGGTGGAGGTGCTCAACGGCGACCCGCTACGCCGCTGGTCTGCTGATCCGGCCCTGCGGGATATTTCTCAATGCGTCTATGCGCGTGGCGTGTTGATGAAGGGCTCGCCTGATCTCTGTCCAGTTCCGCCCGAACTGCTCATGCCGTCACAAGCAGCCGGGTGCGTCACTGCTCCCAATCCGGCTGCGCATTGCGATTATGATGTGGAATATTGAGCGGGCCTGGCACGATTGCCGGCGTTTGCCAACAACGAAACCTTGAAACGACACATGACCATGACAGAAATCGTGACGTATCGGCAGGCCAATGCTGACGACATCCCTGCAATGTCCACAATCCGGCTTGCCGTCCGCGAGAATGTGCTGTCCAACCCCGCCAGGATAACGCGGCAAATGTACCTGGATTATCTTGATGCTCTCGGCCGAGGCTGGGTTGCTGAGATCGGTGGTGAGATCGTCGGTTTTTCGTACGCGGATAAAACAGACTCGTCGATCTGGGCGCTGTTTATATCGCCAGACCACGAAGGCAAAGGACTGGCAAAACAATTGCTGAACCTGGCAACGCGCTGGCTCTTCGATCAGGGCAACAGCTGCATCCGCCTGAGTACCGGAACAGGAACCCGGGCTGACCAGTTCTACGCCTTGCAGGGATGGGCGAGGGAACGGGTTGAGGGTAACGATGCCTTTTACGTGCTGGTCGCCTGACGACCGGACCAGTGGCTGCATCGCCTTTCCAGACATGCTGATTGGAGCTTACTTCCCATGCAAACATTGACGAATCGTCTCCGCTACCTGCGCAGCCGCGAGGCCTTGGCCGCAGTGGCTCTGCCAGCAGTTATTGTATGGAAGTGGTGGGGCGAAGGTGGCGAGATTGCCTGGGGAATGCGCGCCGCAGCGCTGAGCTTGCTGGTGTATATCCTCGTACAAGGGACGCTGTATTGGCATCTCAAGCTGCGGTCGATTACGGGGCAGGCAGCGCTGCCTGCGTATTTTTCTCAGGTCTTCCGCAGTTTTAAATGGTCCAACCTCATGCTCGCCGGCGGTCTGCTGGTGCTCCTGTTTTTGCCGGAGTGGCCGCCGCTGTCGGACACTGATTTGCGATGGACCGTCGGCCTGTTGCTAGGCGCCTTGCTGGAACAGATTAACTACTACCATTACCAACTGATGTATGACACACGGGCGGCGTTCGATCATTTACGGCGTCATGGCCGGCTGCGCAAAGCCGCCCTTGGCATCGATATGGCCAGGGCTCGCCTGACACGCATCGCGGACGGTTGCGAGAGGTGATGACGCCTATTTCAGCAGGCCGGCCAGTTCGACGGCGGTTTTGACCTGCATCTTGTCGAAGATGTGGGCGCGATGGACTTCCACCGTCCGCATGCTGATGCCGAGCTGGTCGGCGACGACCTTGTTCATTTTGCCGGCCAGGATCAGATCCAGCACTTCACGCTCGCGCACCGACAGCGTTGCCAGGCGCGCGTGGACGGCGGCGCTCTCGCTGGCTCGGCGCGAGTTGGCCAGCGCTTCCTGCACGCGGTCCATGAGCTGGTTGTCGTTGAAGGGTTTCTCGAAGAAGTCGAAGGCGCCGCGTTTCAGCGTATCCACTGCCATCGGCACATCGCCATGGCCGGTCAGGAAGATGACAGGCATGCGCTGCACCAGGCCGCGCGTGAGTAGCTGGTCGAACACGGCAACGCCGTTCATGTCGGGCATGCGCACGTCAAGCAGCACGCAGTCGCCGTTGACGTCGAACTCACTGCCGATCTGCGCCAGAAACTGTAAGCCCGATTCATAGGCGCGTGCCGGGATTGCCCGCGACGTGGCCAGCCAGCTCAGCGCGTCGCGTACGACCGCTTCATCATCGACAATATGCAGCATTCTTTTATGTCTCCTGTTCCGTTACCGCCAGCACGGCTGGCAGCACGAACGTAAATATGGTCCCGCCCTGCGGGTTGGCGCGGAAGGACAGTGCGCCGCCGTGGAATTCTATCGCAGTCCGGCAGATATTGAGTCCCATGCCCATGCCTTCGGCCTTGGTGGAGAAGAACGGCGAGAACAGGCGCTGCGCCACTTCTTCCGGAATCCCGTGGCCCTGGTCGATCACCGCCACGCTGACTTGGCCGCTGTCCTTGTCATATTCCGCCACCACGCGCAGTACGCGCTGCGCTGGCGGCACGTGCTGCATGGCTTCGATGGCGTTGCGGGTCAGGTTGAGCAGCACCTGCTCGATCATCACCCGGTCCGCGCGCACGGGCGGCAGATCGTCCGACAGCTCCGTACGGAACGCAACGTAGCTCTGGCGGGCCTGCAGCTCGATCAGTGCGCGTATGCCGTCCAGCAGCGAGGGGATGGCGACTTCCTGCCGCAGCGGTTCGCGCTTCTTCACAAATTCGTGCACGCTGCGGATGATCTGGCCCGCGCGCTGCGCCTGGGCGCTGGCCTGTTCCAGCGCCGGTTTCAGGATCGTGCAATCCACCTCGCCGCCACGGTCCAGTACATTCAGCGCGCCGGTGGTGTAGCTGGAAATCGCGGCCAGTGGCTGATTAAGCTCGTGCGCCAGCATCGAGGCGATTTCGCCCATTGTGGCCAGGCGTGCCGACGCCTGCAGCTTTTCCTGCTGCTGGCGGTTCAGTTCTTCAATGCGCTTGCGGTCGGAAATGTCGAGGATGGAGCCCATCCATCCGGTCTGCTTGCCGTGGTTGTCCACCAGCGGCGCTTCAAACACCAGTACCGGTACGCGCTCGCCGTTGGGGCGCTGGAAGATGGTTTCAAACTGCGGCGTCACCTTGCCCGCCAGGACAGACGCAAAGCGCGCTTCATATTCCGTCATCGCCTCCGGCGCCCAGTAGGGCATGGGCGGCAGCTTGCCGACGATTTCCTCGGCCGGATAGCCGACGATCTGGCAGAACGCCGGATTCACATAGGTGATGCGGCCTTCCAGGTCGCGCGCGCGCAGGCCGGTGACCAGCGAGTTTTCCATCGCCGTGCGGAACGACATCTGCTGGCGCAGCGCGCCTTCTGCGGCCAGGCGCCGCGAGATATGGCCCCACAGGGCCAGCAGGCTCCATAACAATCCCAGCGACAGCACGATCACCGAACCGACCAGCAGGTTGGGCAGCAGCTGCGGCTCGCTCTTGACGCTGTCCGTCACCAGCGTGACCGAGGCGCCCGGCAGATCCAGCGCGCGCTTGTGCGTATAGACGCCATGGCCCGGGCCGGCGGCCGCGCGGCGTGCCAGCACTTTATCGTCGCGGTCCACCAGCGAGACCTGGTTGTCCTGCGCGAACCACCACGGCACCATTTCATCGAGCAGCGCCGAGGTCTGATAGGTGGCCACCAGCGAGCCCAGATACTCGTCGCCCCGGAACAGCGGTACGTGATAGTCCATCAGCACGGCCGCTGGCGCCGCCGACTGGTTTGGCGTCTGCGCTTCCGGCTGGGTGTACATGGGCCGGCGGGTTTTGCGCGTGATGTCGGCGGTGGCTTTGGAGGACGGCGATAGTTCGACCGGCGTCGCCAGCGGATCGCTGCTGCCGGCCAGCTGGCCGTCCGGCCTGAGCCACACCACGCGCAGCAGTTCATGGCCGTTTTTGAGCAGGCGCGCCATGCGCTCATGCAGCAGGGCGGGCGACAAATGGCCGGTGCTGATTTCCACGCCCAGGCTGCGCAGGCTCTCCTCGTCACGTCCCAGCTGGAAGCGGATGGTTTGCTCGACCCACAGGGTATCGGCAATCAGCTGCTCCTGGCGCTCGTTGCTCTCCATCTGGCGTGCCTGCCAGGGCAGCCAGATCAGGATGGCCAGGAAAAACAACACCAGCACGATGGGCAGCAGCCAGCGCAGCGAGGTGCTGGGGTAGGGACGGCGACGTGAAACAGGCGCGGTAGAATGGGCAGAGGTCATGGGCGGTCAGCGTAGCGCGTCAGGATGATGCAGCCATTGTGGTTATCCACACTTGTCAGTGTTGCGGCAATTCATAAGAATCGTTCACAATAGAACAATAGTGTAACTTTAAACCCGTCAGGAGACTTCATGAAACTGAAATCCGTTCTGCTCGTCCTGAGCGCCGCCTTGAGCTTCAATGCGTACGCTCAAGCGCCTATCGTCATCAAATTCAGCCACGTGGTGGCAACCGACACGCCAAAAGGCCAGGCCGCAGAGCGTTTCAAACAGCTGGCCGAAAAGGCAACCAATGGCCGCGTGAAGGTCGAGGTGTATCCGAACAGCCAGCTGTACAAGGACAAGGAAGAACTGGAAGCGCTGCAACTGGGCGCGGTACAGATGCTGGCGCCATCGCTGGCCAAATTCGGCCCGCTGGGCGTGAAAGAGTTTGAAGCGTTCGACCTGCCTTACATCTTCCCGTCGAAGACCGCGCTGTATAACGTGACCGAAGGCGAAATCGGCAAGTCGCTGCTGAAAAAGCTGGAACCAAAAGGCATTACCGGCCTGGCGTTCTGGGATAACGGCTTCAAGGTGATGTCGGCCAACAAGCCGCTGCGTGCACCAGCCGATTTCAAAGGCCTGAAAATGCGTATCCAGTCGTCCAAAGTGCTGGACGCGCAGATGCGTGCACTGGGCGCCAACCCGCAGGTGCTGGCCTTCTCCGAGGTGTACCAGGCGCTGCAGACCGGCGTGGTGGACGGCACCGAGAATCCGCCATCGAATATGTACACCCAGAAGATGCATGAAGTGCAGAAGTATGTGACGGTGTCCAATCACGGCTATCTGGGCTATGCGGTGATCGTCAACAAGAAGTTCTGGGACGGCCTGCCGGCCGATATCCGCGTGGCGCTGGACAAGGCCATGAAAGAGGCAACTACCTTCGAGAAAGCCATCGCCCAGCGTGACAATGATATGGCGCTGGATGCGATCAAAAAAGCCGGCAAGACCGAAATCTACACGCTCAGCGTGAAAGAGCAGGCGGACTGGCGCAAGGCCCTGCTGCCGGTGCAGCAGCAGATGGAAAGCCGTATCGGCAAGGACCTGATTTCGGCGATCAACAAGGAAGCCGCCAAGTAAGCCAGGCTGCGGTACGCCAGGTTCTGCCTGGCGTATTATTTATTTTATAAGTGCTAATATTGCAACTCCATCTCAACCCGAAGGAGTTGCAGTATGCGGAAAATTTCCTCCGTCCTGGCCGTCGCGCTGGGACTCGTCTTCTCTCAGGCTGCCAGTGCGCAGTCCACTTCCTGCAGTGTCAATTGTTTCAGCAAACGCTGGGTGTATGTGCCCGTCAATTTGAGCGGCAAGGCGCTGACCGACAATCCAGACTACGTCAAAGTGCTCAAGGTGATCGAGGCTGCCAAGCTGAATGGCTATAACGGCATTGCGCTCGATTCCGGCGGCAGCGGCATCTTTGCCACCATGCTTACCAGCGCCGGGCCGTATCCCAACTTCTACACCAACTACCAGTCGGTGGTGCAAAAGGCGCAGGAAGCCGGCATTGAGCTGATCCCGGTGGGCGGCGGTCCGGAAGTGCCGGCCTTCCTCGACCCGTCGCAGATTGAGGCTTTGCCGGTACAGGATCTGCCGTTTGTGGCGAATGGCGGCGCGGCCAAAGCGGTGGGCACGTCGATCGTGACCGATAGCAGCTTCGAAAACCACGATGTCCTGTGGGGCAGGGATACCGCTTCTGTCGATTACGACAACACGGTGGCACACAGCGGCTTGAACTCGATGAAGTTCGTTGAGAATGCAACCTCCAGCGGTAACAATCTGGCGCGGCTGATGCGCCGCTTTGACGGCTTGCGGCCGCATACGTCGTACCGCATGTCGTTCTGGGTTAAAACGGATAACTATAGTTCGCCGCTGCGCATCCAGATTTATGATCCGCTGGTGAAATCGCCCATTTACGTCAACCGTACTGCCGGCGCGGGTTTCGGCTGGGGCACGGCCGCCAACGGCAACTGGAATGACAACCCCAACCTGATCGCCAAAACGCAGGACTGGACGCGCTACGATCTTGATTTCAACACGGCGAATTACTCGACAGTGCGGTTGTATATGGGAACGTGGGCCAATGGCACCGCAGGCGGTAAAGCGTGGATTGATGATCTGGACATCCGCGAAATCGGCCTGGCCCACACCATCCGCCGCGCTTCACTGCCGGTGAAGGTGACGTCGGCGGATGGCAATACGGTCTACACCGAAAACGCCGACTATGTGATCAAGCCCGAAGCGCTGGGTATTCCTGGTGGCAGCCGCATCCAGCCGAATCAGCAGCTCAAGGTATCGTACTACCAGTCCGCCATGAACCTGACGGCGCGCTATGGCACGGCTGCGACGTCGTGCGGCAGCTACTTCTTCGATCAGCAGAAAGCCTTGTTTGACAAGATCAGCGCCTTATTCAAGCGGCCAACGAAATACTTCCTGTATTACGACGAGATGCGGGTGCTGAACTGGGATCCCGCGTGCGCGCAGCAGACGGCTGGCGCCTACTTGTCCAACCAGATCTACACGCTGCAGAACACCTTGACCAGCGCCTATCCGAATCTGGAACTGTACATCTGGCACGATATGTTTGACCCCAACGGCAACGCCACCAACCCGTACTACGCCGTCAATGGGGATCTCGCCGGTTCGTGGGAAGGCTTGAAGCCATCGACTGTCATCATGAACTGGACCGACACCACGGTAGCCGGGCGCACGACGTCGTTGAAGTTCTTTAGCGATAAGGCCTTCAAGCAGATGATCGCGGTCTACTACGACGATCCTTCGCTGAACAAAGTAGATGAGTGGCTAAAGGCGCTGGACGATGCGCAGACGCAGAACGTTAGCGGTGTGGACGGTTTCATGTACACCACGTGGACCGGCAACTATGACGACCTGGCCAAGGTGGCCAATAAAATCAAGGCGCGCGCACCGGGGCGCTGGCCCCAATAAACCAACCCCGCCAGGCGGCGGGGTTGGTCTGGATTACATCAAGCCCATCGCTTTGGGCAGCCACAGCGACAGCCCTGGCCAGTAGGTCACGATCACCAGGAACACCAGCATCGTCAGCAGCCATGGCATCACCGCCACGGTCAGCTCGGAGATGCTCATTTTCGAGATGCCGCTGGCGACATACAGGTTCAGGCCCACCGGCGGGTGGCACAGGCCCACTTCCATGTTCGCATCGATCATGATGCCGAAGTGGACGGCGTCGATGCCCAGGCGGATTGCCGCCGGGTGCAGGATCGGCGCCATCACCAGGATGATGGACGACGGCTCCATCACGTTACCGGCCAACAGCAGCAGGATGTTGGTGAAGAACAGGAAGCCGGCCTGGCCCAGATCCTTGTTCAGGATCCAGTCCGCCATCGCCTGCGGGATGTTTTCGTGCGCCATCAGGAACGAGAACAGCACGGCATTGGTGATGATGTACAGCAGCATGGCCGACAGCGCCGCCGATTTCTTCAGCACTTCCGGCGTTTTCGACAGCGGCATGTCGCGGTAGACGAACACCGAAATCACGAACGCGTAGACGGCGCTCATGGCCGCCGCTTCGGTCGGGGTGAAGATGCCTTTGGTGATACCGCCAATGATAATCACCACCAGCATCAGGCCCCACACGCTCTTGCGGAACGCGGTCCAGCGCTGCGTCCAGCTGGCCTTGTGCATGCGTGGGTAGCCATTTTTCTTGGCCAGCACCCAGGTGGTGCCGCACAACATCACGGTCAGCAGAATGCCCGGGAACAGGCCGGCCAGGAACAGCGCGCCGATCGAGGTGTTGGTGGAAATCGCGTAAATCACTTTCGGGATCGATGGCAGCATCAGGATGCCCAGCGAGCCGGCGGTAATAATCACGCCCGCACCAAAGTGCTTGGGATAGCCCTGCTTGATCATGGCGGGCAGGATGATGGAGCCAATCGCCACCACGGTTGCCACCGACGAGCCGCACACCAGCGCAAACATGGCGCAGGCAATGATGCCGGCCAGTGCCAGGCCGCCGTGCCAGTGGCCGATCAGGCTGGTGGCAAAGGCGATCATGCGTTTGGCGACGCCGCCGTGGGTCAGGAAGTTACCGGCCAGGATGAACAGCGGAATGGCCATGATCTCGAACTTCTCGATGCCGGTGAACAGCTTGAGCGCCACCGCCTCGATCGGCACTTCGGTCAGCAGGTACATGAACATCAGCACCGTCAGGCCGAGCGCGATGGAGACGGGAATACCGGTCAGCATCAGCAGGATCAGCAGCGCAAACACGATGCCGACCTTGCCGCCCATGATGCACACGCCGAGCAGGATGCCGGCCAGGATGGCCAGGATGGTGCCGGCTTTCTTTTTGGTCCAGGGCTGGACGCCCTGCATGGCTGCGGCGCCGCTCATCGTGCACCTCCGTGGGCTGGCTGGGACGGGGCGGCGGCGAACAATTCGTCATGGTCGTCGTCGCTCAGGCCGTCGACGTGGGATTCGTCATGGCGCGGCAGTTCGCCGTGGCGCAGGAAGGTCCAGCTGACCTGCATGAAGCGGAAGCACATCAGGTAGGAGGCCCAGGGCACGGCGGAGTACACCAGCCAGGTTGGCCATTCGAGGTCGGGCGTGGTCGGGCCTTCCGGCACGTCGCTGGTGTCGCGGCCGAGCAGGGTGTAGACCGCGTGGTGCATGCCGTTTTCCCAGACGAAGGTCAGGCCCAGCGTGCCGATGATGCCGGTGAACAGCATGCCGCAGACCAGGGCCAGCAGCACGGTGAAGCGGCGCCATTCGGGCGGCATGCGGTTGACCAGCACGTCGACGCCGACGTGGACGCCTTTGCGCACGCCGTAGGCCGCGCCGAACTTGGCCATCCAGACGAACATGATGATGGCCAGTTCCTGCGCCCATTCAAAGTGCAGCGACAGCAGGAAGTCCTGCACGCCAGGTATCGGCATGCCGGTGCCGTAGCGGTGGACGACGGAAAGGAAAATGATGAGAGTGGCTCCTCCCATCAGGAAGGTGATGATCCACTCTTCCAGATGATCGAGTATTTTGATGAACATATCGTGTCTCTAGGTTTTTATTGGCGCTGGGAAAATCCAGCATGGTAATAAATTATCTGCGAGTTGGAAATGTGGCAATGAGGGGTACTACTAAGGTGCGAGCACGGGCATACCACAACTTTTTTCATTTGCGTCGATTTGTTTATATCTAAAATACTCAGCTGTGGCCGACTTAAAAAAGTTGAGAAAAAGCTTAAGGGATACGTTATGATGGCGTCGCTCTTGGGGATACGTGCATAACGATATGCGGCCCGGTAGCAAAGAATTGTAAGTGGGGAGTGTGTAGAGAAACGGTAATTAATACCGACAAGATATCGAGGAGACACACGTTTTACAGAATGTCGCTGTTATGAGCCCTGAAGGCCGCCACAAGTGTGCTACGGGGACAGGCAAGCGACCGGGAACGTGAAGCAGGATTTGAAAACGCACCGAAGGGTGCGTTTTTTTTTGCCCCGGCGATTTACAATGCCAGGCGATGTGGTTTTTTGGCTGTAGCGGGTATGCAACATAATGGTGCATGTAAGCAACTAGGTTATCAGTGAAGTACTTTTTCGGTGCATGCAACTGTGATGAAAATACAACAGGGTAGTGAGCTGTTTTCCGCTGTCGTGGCCTTGCCCTTCGGGAAACTGGGCATCCGCACGGCGCATGGGGTGATTGTCGAGATAAGTTATCTGCCGCCCCATTTTGATGCAAAGGCGCCGCAGGACGCGGTGGCCGAACTGGCCGCCTATCAGGTCGAGCAGTATTGCGCGGATGCGGATTACCAGTTCACGCTGCCGCTCAAGCGCGTCGGCACGGAATTCCAGCAGAAGGTGTGGGATGCGCTGTGTTCGATCCCACGCGGCAGCACGCGCACCTATGGCGAGCTGGCCCGGCACCTGGGCTCGGCGCCGCGCGCGGTAGGGCAGGCGTGTGGCGCCAACTGGTTCCCGGTGGTGGTGCCTTGCCACCGGGTGACGTCGTCCACGGGCCTAGGCGGCTTTTCCAATAGCGATGACCCGAATGGCTACCTGCTGGGCATCAAGCGCTGGCTGCTGGCGCATGAAGGATCGAGCGAATACGCATGGCAGCAGACAACCTTGCTCTGATCGACGAGTTCTGCGACGGCCTGTGGCTGGAGGACGGGCTGTCCAAGAACACGCTGGAAGCCTACCGGCGCGACATGCGCCTGTTTGCCACCTGGCTGGAGAAGAAGCGGCCGGACGTGGCCGGCCTGCTGGCCGTGGCAGCGCACGATATCGAAAGCTATATCGCCGCGCGCCATGCGCAGGGCAAGGCGACCTCGTCCAACCGGCGGCTGTCGGTGATCAAGCGTTTTTACCAGATGCTGCTGCGGCAGCGGCGCATTCATGACGATCCCAGCCTGAAACTGGTGTCGGCCAAGCAGCCGCAGCGCTTTGTGCATACGCTGAGCGAGGCGCAGGTGGAGGCGCTGCTGGCGGCGCCCGACGTCGCCACGCCGCTGGGTCTGCGCGACCGCACCATGCTGGAACTGATGTATGCGAGCGGTCTGCGCGTGTCCGAGCTGGTCGACCTCAAGCTGCTGGAGCTGAGCATGAATGACGGCGTGTTGCGCGTGACCGGCAAGGGCGCCAAGACGCGGCTGGTGCCGTTCGGCCAGCAGGCGCGGGTGTGGATTGCGCGCTATCTGAAGGAGGCGCGTGGCATCATCCTCAACGGCCAGCAGGACGATGCGCTGTTCGTCACGGGCCGCGGCTCGGCCATGACGCGGCAGATGTTCTGGGTCTTGATTAAAAAACATGCTTTAAAAGCAGGCATCACAGCGCCGCTGTCGCCGCACACCCTGCGCCACGCGTTTGCCACGCATTTGCTGAACCATGGCGCCGATTTGCGTGTTGTGCAATTGCTATTAGGTCATTCCGATATTTCAACGACGCAGATTTATACCCACGTGGCGCGCGAGCGCCTGAAGCATTTGCATGCGCAACATCATCCTCGCGGCTAGAAAACTTGGTTCATAATGATGACTACGCAGTGCAACCCTTTTAAAGAGGTGGCAAATGGCCAAGACGAATTTCGCGTACGAGAAGCGGCAGCGTGAATTGGAAAAGAAACGTAAGCAGGAAGAAAAAGCCCGACGCAAGGCCGACCTGAAAAACAATCCCGACCTCGCCGAGGAGAGCGAGGCCGATGTCGCGGAGGGCGAACCCTCCGGGCTGGAAGCCGCCGACGATTAAGCCACTTCGGCGGCGGGTTTTTTGACTTCGTGCAGGGCTGATTCGGCTTCGTGCTCGTCTTCGTGGTTGCCCTTGAAGAAGCGCGCGCAGCGTTTGCCCAGGTTATCCAGATAGGTGTAGGCCACCGGCACCACGACCAGCGTCAGCAGGGTCGAGGTCAGCACACCACCGATCACCGCGCGGCCCATCGGCGCTTGCGTTTCGCCGCCGTCGCCCAGACCAATCGCCATCGGCAGCATGCCGAACACCATCGCCAGCGTGGTCATCAGGATAGGCCGCAGACGCACCTGGCCGGCGCGCATGATGGCGTCGTGCTGATTCAGGCCTTCCTTCTGCGCGTGATTGGTGAAGTCCACCAGCAGGATCGCGTTCTTGGTCACCAGACCCATCAGCATAATGAAGCCGATCACCGAGAAGATGTTGAGCGTGCTGCCCGTCACCAGCAGCGCCACCAGCACACCGATCAGCGACAGCGGCAGCGACATCATGATGGCCACCGGCTGCAGGAAGCTGCCGAACTGCGAGGCCAGCACCAGGTAGATGAAGATGACTGCGATGCCCAGCGCGACCATCGCCGAGCCCATGCTTTCTTCCATGTCCTGCGCATTGCCGCCGACGTCGAAACGCACGCCGGGCGGCAGCTCGATTTCCTTCATGGCTTTCTTCACATCGCTGTCGACGTCGCCGCCTGGACGGCCTTCGACACCGGCATACACCGCCACGCGGCGTTGCAGCGCCTGGCGTTTCAGCACCTGCGGGCTGAAGGCTGGAACGAATTCCACCACCTGGCGCAGCGGCACCATGAGCGGACGGCCATCCGCTCCCAGCTTGCTGGAGGCCAGCGACAGGTCGGCCAGGTCGGCCACTTTCTGGCGGCCGGATTTCGGCAGCTGCACGTTGACGTCATAGTTCTGGCCATCCGACGCCAGGAAGTGCGAGGTGGTATCGCCCGCCACGAAGGGCCGCAGGGCGGCGCCGATCTGCTGCGTGGTCAGCCCCAGGTCGCTGGCCAGCTCGTTGTTGATCTTGATGTTGGTCGACGGGTTGGCGCCTTCCTGGCTGTATTCCAGATCGGCGATGCCTTTAATCTTGCGCATCTTGTCCATGAGGCGGTGGGCGACGTCGTCCAGCTTGCCCTCATCCGTGCCCAGGATCGCAATGAAGATCGGTTTGAAGCCCACCGTCAGCGTAATGCCGGCGATCTTGCCCAGGCGCGCGCGGATCGCGGTTTCCATGTCTTTCTGCGAGCGGCGCGCGTGCACTTTGCGGTCCTGCAGTTTCATGATGAGCTGCGAGGTGTTGCGGCCATCGTAGGTGCCGACCACCGCCACCACGGTATCGATTTCCGGGAACTCCTTGAGCGCCGCTTCCACCTGGCGTACCTTGTTGTCGCTGTATTCCAGGCTGGAGCCGACCGGGGTTTTCATGAGCAGGTTGATCTGGCCGACGTCCTGGTCTGGCATCATCTCGCCGCCGATCATCGGCACCAGCAGGATGCTGCCGCCGAACAGGGCGAAGGCGGAGATCAGCGTCAGTTTTTTCCAGCGCAGCGCGAAGTCCAGCACACGGCCGTAGACCTTGTGCAGCCAGTCGACGCCGCCTTCCAGCCAGTGCATAAAGCTGCCCAGCCACGGCACGTATTTGAAGCGGTTCTTGACCGGGTCCGGCCACACCGAGGACAGCATCGGATCCAGCGTAAAGCTGACGAACAGCGAGACCAGCACCGCCACCGCCACCGTCACGCCAAACTGCAGGAAGAAGCGGCCGATGATGCCCTGCATGAAGGCCACCGGCACGAACACGGCGACAATCGCAAAGGTGGTGGCCATCACGGCCAGGCCGATTTCATTGGTGCCGTCTTCGGCCGCCTTGAAGTGGTTCTTGCCCATGCCGAGGTGGCGCACGATGTTTTCGCGCACCACGATGGCATCGTCAATCAGCAGGCCGATACACAGCGACAGCGCCATCAGCGTCATGAAGTTGAGCGTGTAGCCAAAGGCTTTCATGGCGATGAAGCTGGCCATCACGGCGATCGGCAGCGTCAGGCCGGTGATGATGGTCGAGCGCCACGAGTGCAGGAAGAAGAACACGATGACCATGGTCAGCACCGCGCCTTCGATGATGGTTTCCTTGACGTTATCGAGCTGGCTTTGCACGCGCAGCGATTCGTCGTTGAGCACCTTGACGTGGATGTCGGCCGGCAGCGTTTTGCCCAGATCGGCCGCAGCCTTCTGGATGCGCTTGCCCACTTCCACCACGTTGGCGTCCTGCATCTTGATGATGTCCAGCGTCACGGCGCGCTGGCCGTTGATGCGCGAGATCGACAGCTCTTCCTGCGCGCCATCCACCACCGTCGCCACCTGTTCCAGATAGACCGGGCCGTTGGCGCGGCGTGCGACGATGATCTTGTTGAAGTCGCGCGGGTCTTTCATCTTGCCTTCCACGCGCACCAGACGCTCGCTGGCGCCCAGGGCGATGAAGCCGGCCGGCAGGTTGGCGTTGGTGTTCTGGATGGCGTTCATGACTTCATCGACGCCGACCGCCTGCGCGTTCAGATCGTTGGGACGCAGCTGGATCAGGATCTGGCGCGAGGTCATGCCGTTGATGCGTACCTGGCCCACCCCGGCCACGCCCTGGAAGCGCTTGGCGATGAGCTGGTCGGCCATGGTGGACAGGTCGCGGATCGAGGTGTTGTCGGCGGTGATGCCGATTTGCGCCATCGGCCGCGCATTCTCGCCCTCGAAGCGGATGATGAACGGGTCCTTGGCTTCACGCGGGAAGCGAGGCCGCACCTGGGCTACCTTGTCGCGCAGGTCCTGCATGGCGCGGTCCATATTGGTGGTCAGCTCGAATTCGATGTAGACGCCGGAACGGCCTTCCCACGAATTGGAGCGCAGCGTCTTGATGCCGCTGACGGAGTTGACCGCTTCCTCGATCGGCCGCGTGATGTCGTTTTCCACCGCCTCCGGCGAAGCGCCCGGATACTGCACCTCGATACCGGCGCCGGGGATGTCGATATTGGGCATGGCTTCCAGGCCCAGTCCCTTGTACGAGAACAGGCCCAGCACCATCAGCGCCACCATCACCATGGTGGCAAACACAGGATTGCGCAGGCTGACTTTAGTGATCCACATAATCAGCCTTTCGCCGGCTCTGCCGATTGGGCCTGCTTGGCGGCGGGCGCGTCATGCACGCCGGCCGGCAGTTTGACGGCGGTGCCGGGTTTCAGGCTGTCCAGGCGCGAGACGATGACGTTGGCGCCGGCGTCCAGGCCTTCCACCACTTCGGCATAGCCTTCGTCGTCATTGCGCAGGCCCAGTTTGACGGGCTGTGCGAGCAGCTTGCCCTGTTCGACTTTGTAGACCATCGGCTTGTCCTTGTCGCCACGCACGGCGGCCAGCGGCACGATAGGCGCAACGCTGGAACGGTCGGTGACGATGCTGCCCTTGGCGAACATGCCGGCGCGCAGCGCGCTGTCGTCGTTCTTGACGGCGATGTAGACCAGCATGTGGCGCGAGCCGGCTTCTGTCGCCGGATTGATGCGTGCCACGCTGCCGTGGAAGTCGCGCTGGGCAAAGCCGTCCACATGGAACTTGACGTCCTGGCCGACCTTGATGCGCGGGATTTCCGAGGCGGGGATCTGTGCTTCCAGGATCAGCTCGGACAGGTTGACGATGCTGTACACCGGCATGTCCAGCGCCAGCTTTTCGCCGGCCTGCACATGGCGTTTGCTGATGACGCCACTGATGGGCGCCTTGATGACGCCATCGTTGAGCGCAATGCGGGCGATGTCCACCATCGCCGCGGCCGACTTGACGGCGGCGCGCGCCAGATCGACCGTGTTCTGGGTCGAGTCGAAGGCGTTTTGCGAAATGTATTTTTGCTTGAGCAGGGCCTGGCTGTTGGTTTCGTTCTTGGTGGCCAGGGCCAGCTTGGCTTGCGCCTCGTCCAGCATGGCCTGCTGCTGTTGCAGGCGCGCGCGCAGGTCGGCCTGGTCGATGCGGGCCAGTACCTGGCCGGCCGTGACGGCCATGCCTTCCTGCAGCGTGGTGGCTTCCACCACGCCCGACACCTTGGACTTGATGGTGGCTGAACTCAGGGGCGCCAGCGAGCCGGATAAGGGCAAGCTGACCGCCAATGACCGTGAGGCGACGGCGGCGATATCGCCGGTCGACAATTCAAATATGTCTTTCTTTGCCTTGGCCGCTGCGGCAGGCGCGGCGGCGGGCGCCGCAGCTTGCTGGTTGTGCAACACGGTCCAGCCGCCGCCAGCGATGGCCACCACGACCAACGCCGCCAGTGGCAGGCGCCAGCGTTTGCTGCGCACAGTGGGTTGTGAGATTGGGGGCAAGGTTTCTAGTTTCATATCGTTCTTCTGGCCTGAGGTGGTTTGCGCATGGTGTCACTTTAGGAGTTTCCAAGTGCGACAGCCAGAAGAATGCGATAAGCGGTGCAAAAGCACGCCTGAAATGCAGAAAACGCGGATGGCAGTGATTCAGTGCCTGTCGTACAGACGCAACCGGACCAGCACCTGGCCATGGTCGGACGCTTCTGGTTTTTCTTGCATCAAATGTTGGTTGAGGTAGCTCACTTCCAGCACTTCGCCCATGGCGTGGCGCGAGGCTGGATGGAATTCTTCCGACACCAGTACATGGTCGATGGTGGCGTAGCGGCCTTCATGAGCGATGGTGTAGCCGCCGTCGCGGTGGCTTTCGCGGCCCGCCTGCAGCTGGCGGCTGTCGAACAGCTGGCCGTGCAGCGCGTCGCCCGGCTCGCAGGTGGTGCCCGCGCCCATGACGATGGTGGTGGTGACCGCATCGACCGTGTCGTTGAAGTCGCCCAGCACCACGCGCGGGCGGCGCTGCTGCTGGTCCATGGCACTGATGAGGGCGCGCAGCGCCACCGCTTCAGTGCCGCGCCGTATCAGCGAGCGCAGGTTGGCCTGGGCATGCACCATGGGATCGTTGCCCAGGTCGCCGTTGCGGTAATCGGGCCGCTTGGATTTGAGGTGGACCACGATGACGTCCACCATCCGTTCATCCGGCAGCACCACTTGCGCATGCAGCGGCGCGCGCGCGAAGCGGTCGGCGTCGCGGCTGCCGTCGGGCAGGGCGACACCCTCGGGGAACATGATGTAGGCCTGGGCCGGCCCCGCCAGCGGCAGGCGCGAGATCAGCGCCACCTCCGGCGTCAGGCGCGGTGCGCCGGTCAGCGGATCGGGTGGCGGTTCAAAGCCGGCCAGCGTGGCGTCGCGGTAGCGCGTGCTGTGCGCCATGACGTCGCGCAGCGCCGCCAGCGAGAAAATTTCCTGCAGGCCGATCACATCGGCATCAAGCTGGTCCAGCTGTTGCGCGGTCCACGCGACTTTCGCTTTGTATTCGGCCTCGGTCAGCGGCGTCAGATTGTCGTACAATTTCGCCCCAGGCTGGGAAAGATTGCAAACATTGAAAGTGGCAAAGCGAATTTCCTGCTGCATAATGGACAACTCCTCCCCGATCTCACCATGGCGAAAAAAGAGCATATTTCCGAAACCCCGGCCACCCAGATGCTGCGCAAGCACAAGGTGGCATTCTCCGAGCACCCGTATGACTACGAGGAGCACGGTGGCACCGGTGTGTCATCGCGCGAACTGGGCGTCGACGAGCATCACGTGGTCAAGACCCTGGTGATGCAGGACGACGCGGCCAAGCCTTTAATTGTGCTGATGCATGGCGATTGCAAGGTCTCGACCAAGAATCTCGCCCGCAACATCGGCTGCAAGTCCGTCGAACCATGCAAGCCGGAGGTCGCATCGCGCCACAGCGGCTACCTGATCGGCGGGACATCGCCGTTCGGCACCAAAAAGACCATGCCGGTTTATGTAGAGGATAGCATCCTTGCGCTGGAAACGATTTATATCAATGGCGGAAGGCGCGGCTATTTGGTGGGCATCAAGCCGCAGGTGCTGACCGAACTGCTCAACGCCAGGCCGGTGCACTGCGCTCTGGCCGAGTAAGGCGCGGCAGTGTATATTCGTTGGCTGCCTTTTACTTTTATGGCGATAACAAGATTTTGAGGAAAAGATGAATACAGTTTGGATGACCGTGGCCGCTTACCTGATCGGTTCGATCTCGTTTGCCGTTGTCAGCAGCAAGTTGTTCGGCCTGGCCGATCCCCGTACCTACGGCTCGAAAAACCCGGGCGCCACCAACGTGTTGCGCAGTGGTAACAAGGGCGCGGCGATTGCCACCTTGCTCGGCGACGCCGTCAAAGGCTGGTTTGCAGTCTGGCTGGCCATCCATTTCCAGTCGCAGCTGAATATTGGCGATGCGACCATTGCCCTGGTGGCAATTGCCGTGTTCCTGGGCCACCTGTGGCCGGTGTTTTTCCGCTTTGTCGGCGGCAAGGGCGTGGCGACCGCGGCTGGTGTACTGCTGGGGCTTGATATCTGGCTTGGCGTAGCCACCTTGGTGACCTGGCTGGCGGTGGCGTTTGCATTCCGTTATTCGTCGCTGGCAGCCCTGGTGGCGGCGATCTTTGCGCCGTTCTATTATGGATTATTGTTTGGCGTGGATGCCCAGCTGTTTGCCGTGTTTGCCATGAGCGCGCTGTTGGTATTCCGTCATAGCAAAAACATCTCCAACCTGATCGCAGGTAAGGAGAGCCGCATCGGCAGCAAATCGAAAGGAAAATAATGGCCACTCCTGTCAAGATTGACTTTGTCTCGGACGTCTCGTGCCCGTGGTGCGCGATTGGCTTGAACTCGCTGGACAAGGCGCTGGCCGCCATTGGCGATGAAGCCGAGGTCCAGATTCACTTCCAGCCGTTCGAACTGAACGCCAAGATGCCGCCCGAAGGGCAGGACATCGGCGAACACCTGACCGAGAAATACGGCTCGACGGCGGAGCAGCAGGAACAGGCGCGCGAGATGATACGTGCGCGCGGCGCCGAAGTCGGCTTCGATTTCGCCATGGGTAAACGTAGCCGGATTTACAATACCTTCGACGCCCACCGCCTGCTGCACTGGGCTGGCCTGCAAGGCAAGCAGAAGGAACTCAAGCAGGCGCTGTTCAAGGCCTACTTCACGCAGGGCCTGGACCCGAGCGCGCACGAAGTGCTGATCTACGTGGCCGGCGAAGTGGGGCTGGACAAGGAAGCCGCGCGCCAGGTGCTGCATTCCGGCGAATATGGCGCGGACGTGCGCGAGGCCGAGGAGTTCTTCCACCGCCACGGCATCAACTCGGTGCCGGCCGTGATCATCAACGAACGTCACCTGATTTCCGGCGGCCAGCCGGCTGCCGTGTTTGAAAAAGCGCTGCGCGAAATCATGGCCAAGTCGACATAAAAAAGTGACTTCCGGGCGACAGGGTTTGCTCCTGTCGCTCTTGTTTTGCTATAAACTCACTGGGTAAAAAGATAAGAACGTCGTCACTACTCAGGGAGGCCCATGCTGGCTGCAGAAAACGTACATACGCTGGTCCCCACGCGTCCCCAGGCTGACCTGTTCCGGCTGGCTGCACTGCACCGCTATCACATCCTCGATACCCCCGCCTGCGAAGATTTCAGCTTCCTCACCGAGCTGGCCACCAAGGTCTGCGAAGTGCCGTATGCCTTCATCTCGCTGGTGGACGCGGACCGGGTGTGGATCAAATCCTGTTCCGGCATGCAGATGGGCGAACTGCCGCGCGGCGAGAGCTACTGCTCGCTGGCCGTGCTGGGCGATGCCGCCACGGAAATCCCCGACCTGACGCAGGACTACCGTACGGCCGGCATGGCGTTGACGGTCAACGCCCCGCATATGCGGATGTACAGCAGCGTGGCGCTGAAATCGTCGGACGGCCACGCCATCGGCACGCTGTGCGTGCTGGACACGCAGCCGGGCCGCCTCAGCGACGACAAGCGCGCCATGCTGGTCAAGCTGGCACGCCAGGTGATGGCGCTGATCGAACTGCGCGCCAACGAGCGCACGCTGGAAGCCACGGTGCGCGAGCTGGAAATGCTGGCCACCACCGACGAGCTGACCGGCCTGCACAACCGTCGCTCGCTGCTGCAGCGCGTGAAATTTGAAGTGGCGCGCGCGCGCCGTTTCCGCTCGCCGCTGTCGGCGGTCATGATCGATCTCGATCATTTCAAAAAGATCAATGACGAATATGGTCACGCGGTGGGCGACCAGGTGCTGGCCGCTGTCGGCCGCCTGGTGCGCGAGAACGTGCGCGTGATCGACGTTCCCAGCCGCTACGGCGGCGAAGAGCTGTGCGTGCTGCTGCCGAATACGCCCGTGGAGGGCGCGTGCAAGTTCGCCGAATCGCTGCGTCTGAAGATCGAGGCGCTGGTGCATCCGCTGGGGGCGCGTCAATTGCACGTCACGGCCAGCCTGGGTGTGGGATCATTCAATCACATGGAAATTGATGACGTGGAGAGCCTGTTCAAGCAGGCCGATGCCGCGTTGTACCGCGCCAAACACGGTGGCCGCAACCGCGTCGCGTGCGGATCGGACTAAGGAGACAGGTATGCCTACCGCCAGCTGGAATGGCGTCGTCATCGCCCAGGCGAACGACGACCAAGTTGAAATCGTTGAAAACAATGTCTACTTCCCGCCGTCCAGCGTCAAGCGGGAATACCTGCAGCCGAGCAGCCATACCTCGCGCTGTCCATGGAAAGGCCTGGCCAGCTACTACACGCTCAACGTCAACGGCAAGGTCAACGAGAACGCGGCGTGGTACTACCCGGAGCCGTCCGAGAAGGCCGCGCAGATCAAGGACCATATCGCCTTCTGGCGCGGCGTTGAGGTGCAGCGCTAGTGGGATTGCTGGCCAAGCCGTATCTGCAAAGGATTACGGCGCTGTTTGGCGACGACGTGGACTGGGAGCGCCATCCGTACCGCGTGCCGGCGGTGCGCGAACTGTCATCGCTGGACTTTCACGCGGATGTGACCTTCTTCATCGGCGAAAACGGCGCCGGCAAATCGACGCTGCTGGAAGCGATCGCGCTGGCATTGGGCTTCAGCATTGACGGCGGCAGCCGCAATATCAGCAACCTGAATACGGCGCGCGAGCGGGCGCCGTTGTTCGAATCGCTACGCCTGTCCAAAAGCTTCAAGACCCCGCGCGACCGCTACTTTTTCCGCGCCGAGAGCTTCCACAACGTTGCCACGCGCATGGACGAACTCTATGGGCGCGATGCGTCGCGGTCCGACTCGCTGCATGCGCGCTCGCATGGCGAAGCGTTCATGTCAGTGCTGCTGAATACCTTTCGTGGACATGGCCTGTACCTGCTGGACGAGCCGGAGGCGGCGCTGTCGCCGAACCGCCAGCTGGCGGCGCTGCGCGTGATCCATCAACTGGTGCAGCAGGATTCGCAATTCATCATCGCCACCCACTCGCCGATTTTGCTGGCGTATCCGAACGCGAAGATCCTGCTGTTCGACGGTACCGGCATCAGCGAAATGGCGTACGAAGACACCGAACACTACGCCATCACGCGCGACTTTCTCAATCATTACCCAAAGCGGCTGGAGCAGCTGCTGGACCCGGATGGATAACCTTACACATAGCATCATTGGATTTGGCGTTGGCGAACTGGTTCACCGTAGCCTGCCGGCGGAAGCAGACTCCCTTTCACAACGCGTGCGGCATCGCCTGCTGCTGGTGTCCTGCGCGCTGGCCAGCAACTTCCCCGATCTTGATTTATTCCTGACCAAGCTGCTGCCTGCGCCGCTGGGCTATCTGCTGAACCATCGCGGTCATACGCACACGGTGGCGTGGGCGGTGCCGCAGGCCTTGCTGCTGGCGTTCCTCCTGTGGCTATGCTGGCCGGGCGGGCGCGCCTTGCTGCGCACCAGCCGCAGCGCGCGGCTGGGATTCGCGCTCAGCGTCGGCATCGGCTTCGTGCTGCATCTGGCGATGGACTACACCAACTCCTACGGCGTGCATCCGTGGTATCCGATGAGTGGGCGCTGGTTCTATGGCGACATGGTCTTCATCGTCGAGCCCCTGTTCTGGATGGCGATCGGCGTGCCGATGGCGCTCATCATGCGCTGGCGTACCTTGCGCGTCGCAGGACTGGCGGGCCTGCTGGCGGCGCTGCTGTTCTTTGTCATGCGCGGCTATCTCGGATGGATCTCGCTGGCGGTATTGCTGCTGATCGCGCTGTTGTGCGGGTACGCGCAATGGCGTGCCGGTCCGCAGGGACGTGGAGGTCTGCTGCTGGCGCTGGGCATCAGCCTGGCGTTCATCGCGGTGCAAGGCGTCGCATCGCAGCAGGCGCGCGCGCAGCTGACTGCCGCCCTGGAAGCCAGGGACCCGCATGCACGCGTCATCGACATCGCCATGACAGCGTTCCCGTCGCAGCCCCTGTGCTGGCGCTATGCCAGCATCGCAAGCGACGGCCAGCGCTACAGCGTGCAGGGCGGCGTCACCAGCCTGGCCGGTGTGGTTTGTCCGGCAACGCTGGCGGTGCAATCCGACAGCATCAGCTTCAGTGGCAGCCTGCAGGAGCTGCGGACACTGAAAGCCAGCAACTGCCGGGCCGATGCCTGGCTGCGTTTTGGCCGCATCCCGTTGCTGGCCAATGGCGAGCTGTCCGACTATCGCTTCTCCACCACCCCGCGCGGCAACTTCACCACCATGCCGGTCACCCAGGCGTCCTCCTGCCCGCAAGGCGTCCCGGCATGGGACTACCCCCGCGCCGACCTCTTTTAAAACGGGGTCAGGTCCGTCATTTCTACACGGTCTCTACCGTAGCGCCGCTACGGTAGAGACCGTGTAGAAATGACGGACCTGACCCCGGATGGCTGTCAATGCGGTGAAATCAAGATACGGTGCGTGTGTGCACGGAAACAGTGCTTCGGGCGTTGTATCGTGTGGCTACTTCGCCACAAAAGCGCCTAGAATCAAGCTGTATAGGCGAGTTTCCGCCTGTTTGGTTGGCACAACAATTGCATTGCCCTCCAGAAAGGAACATGATCGATTACATGGAGGCTGTTATGAATACCGTAACTGAAAAAGATAATAAAACCGTGATACATGAATCGCCGGCAGATGAACACCGTCTGCGCAGCGAGCGCATTGCCGCCCGTGGCATCAGCCTGGGCAAGGGTAAGGTCAAGTATCTGATCCCGCTGGTTGGCCTGGCTGTGCTGGCCGGCATGGCGTTCGCGCAGGGTTAAATCACCCGCAACTCGTCGAGCGGCCAGCGTGGCCGGACGTTGAACGAGTAGTCTTTCTTGGCCGCGTCCGGGTTGATCATCAACCGCATGGCGCCAGCGAAGGCGATCATTGCGCCGTTGTCGGTGCAAAATTCCAGTTCCGGGTAGTAGACCTTGAACTTTTTCTTGGCTGCCGCCGCGTTCAGTGACGCGCGCAGCTGCGCATTGGCGCCCACGCCCCCCGCAATCACCAGACGTTTCAGGCCCGTGTGTTTGAGGGCGGAAACGCATTTGGCGGTCAGTACGTCCACGATCGCATCAACGAAGCCGCGCGCGATGTTGGCCTTGTCCTGCTCGCAGATGTTGGCGATGATTTTTTCTTCGTGGTTTTTTACCACCGTCAGCACGGCGGTTTTCAGGCCGGAGAAGCTGAAGTTGAAGTCTTTGGTGTGCTTCATCGGGCGCGGCAGCTGGTAGGCGTCCGGGTCGCCAAACTCGGCCAGACGGGAAATCGCCGGCCCGCCCGGATAACCCAGGCCCAGCAGTTTGGCTGATTTGTCGAAGGCTTCGCCCGCCGCGTCGTCCAGCGTTTCGCCCAGCAGCGTGTACTGGCCGACGCCGTCCACGCGCATGAGCTGGGTGTGGCCGCCCGACACCAGCAGGGCGATGAACGGGAATTCCGGCGGCTCCGATGCCAGCAGCGGCGATAGCAGGTGGCCTTCCAGGTGGTGCACGCCCAGCACGGGCTTGTCCAGTGACAGTCCCAGGCTGCAGGCGACCGACGAGCCGACCAGTAGCGCCCCGGCCAGACCCGGACCCTGGGTGTAGGCGATGGCGTCGATGTCTTCAGGCTGCTTGCCGGCTTTTTCCAGCGTCTGCATCAGCAGCGGGATGGCGCGGCGGATGTGGTCGCGCGAGGCCAGTTCGGGCACGACACCGCCATATTCCTCGTGCATGGCCACCTGCGAATGCAGGGCATGGGACAGCAGGCCGTGTTGCGTGTCGTATAACGCCAGGCCGGTTTCGTCGCAGGAGGATTCAACGCCAAGAACGATCATGGAAGCAGCAGCAATCAAAAGGGGAATCCGCCATTGTAATGTAAACCGCGTGCAAGCATGCACCAGGGCAGTCCGGCATCGCACCGGCCGGGTGCAGATTTTTGCCAAATGGCCAGATTTTCATGGCACCGCTTTTGCTTCAACCAAAGCGGGAGGGAGCGCCATGGACAGACACTGGAAGCTGATATGCAAACTAAAGGATGTGCCGCTGGACGGCGTGCGCCGGGTGCCGCGCGGGCTGGCCTGGCAGGAGTTGCCGGGCGTGGCGCTGTACCGCACCGGCGAGGCAAGCGTGCAGGCCGTGCTCGAATGCTGTGGCGTGGAAGCACGCCTGAGTCATGCGCGGCGTTATTCGGTGAAGGTGGAGGGGACTAAGGTCTATCTGGACCTGGAGGAGCTGAGTGCGCCCGCCAGCATGGCCGAGGCGGCGCTGGCGGGACAGGCGGGTGTGGCCACGAGTCTCGTGGCCTATTGCTACTGACCCCCAAGCGACCGAGGGGTCTGACCCCGTACGGGGTCAGACCCCGGCGATTGGTGCCGTGCGGGGTAATACTTAAGGACGGCCGAGCAGTTGCTGATGGGCGTCGCGCAGCATCTTTTCGGTGGTGTCCCAGTCGATGCAGCCGTCGGTGACGGAACAGCCGTACACCAGCAGGCTCAGGTCCGCAGGAATCTTCTGGTTGCCGCCGACGATGTTGGACTCGATCATCACGCCGACCAGCGACTTGTTGCCCTGGACGATCTGGTGGATGACGTCGGCCATCACCAGCGGTTGCAGCTCCGGCTTCTTGTAGCTGTTGGCGTGCGAGCAGTCGACCACCAGGTTGGCCGGCAGCTTGGCCTTGGCCAGCGACTGTTCGGCAATCGCGATCGACACCGAGTCGTAGTTCGGCCGGCCATCGCCGCCGCGCAGCACTACGTGACCGTAGGCATTGCCGCGGGTCCGTACCACCGACACATTGCCCTGCGCATTGATGCCCAGGAAGGCGTGCGGATGCGCCGACGACAGGATCGCGTTGATCGCAATACTGATGTCGCCATCGGTGCCGTTCTTGAAGCCAACCGGGGTCGACAGGCCGGACGACATTTCGCGGTGGGTCTGCGATTCCGTGGTGCGGGCGCCAATCGCGGTCCAGGCGATCAGGTCACCCAGGTATTGCGGCGAGATCGGGTCCAGCGCTTCGGTCGCGGTTGGCAGGCCCAGTTCGCAGATATCCAGCAGGAACTGGCGGGCTTTTTCCATGCCGGCGTCAACGCGGAAGGAATCGTCCATGTCCGGATCGTTGATATAACCCTTCCAGCCGGTGGTGGTGCGCGGCTTTTCGAAATACACGCGCATCACCAGCAGCATGGTGTCGGCGACTTCCGCCTGCAGCGCCTTCAGGCGGCGCGCATAGTCCAGGCCGGCGACCGGGTCGTGGATCGAGCAGGGGCCAACCACCACGAACAGGCGCTTGTCCTTGCGGTCGATGATGTTGCGCAGGGCTTCGCGGCCCTGCATCACGGTCTCGGAGGCCAGATCGGTCAGCGGCAGCTTGCGGTGCAAGGCTTCCGGCGACGGCATCGGAGCAAACGAGGTGACGTTGACGTTTTCAATATCTGGGGAAATCATGCGAACTCTACTGTGTTTTCATTTCGGGAATCAGATAGTGTAGCCGAAATGCGGCGGACTGGTTTAAGCTTGCTGCCATGACTCTATCCCACGAACCCTTCCCAGCTGCGCGTTTCATCAAAGAAATAGGCCGCGGCAAGAATGGCGCGCGCAGCATGACCCGCGCAGACGCCCGTGATTTGTACCAGGCGATGCTTGACGGCCGCGTCTCCGATCTGGAGCTGGGCGGCATTTTGCTGTCGATGCGTATCAAGGGCGAATCGGTGGACGAAATCGCCGGTTTCCTCGAAGCGGCCGAGGCGGCGTTTGAGCCGTTCAACGCGCCGCCGGGCCAGTTTGCGCCGGTGGTGATCCCGACCTATAACGGCGCCCGCAAGATGGCTAACCTGACCGCGTTGCTGGCCATGCTGCTGGCGCGCGAGGGCGTGCCGGTGCTGGTGCATGGCGTGGCGGACGATGTGGGCCGCGTGGCGACGGCGGAAGTGCTGGCCGCGCTGGGCGTCACGGCCGCACGCCACCGGACTGAGGCGGAGGAGGCCATGTCGCAGGGCCGCGTGGCGTTCATCACCATTGATACCATGGCGCCGAGGCTGGCACATCTGCTGTCGCTGCGCCGCATCCTCGGCGTGCGCAATTCGACGCACACGCTGGTCAAGATCATGCAACCGTTTGCCGGACCGGCGCTACGGCTGGTGTCGTACACGCACCCGGAGTATCTGGAGATGCTGGGCGAGTATTTCACCACCGCGGCGCCGCATGACCGCGGCGACGCCTTCCTGATGCGCGGCACGGAAGGCGAGACGGTGGCCAACGCCAACAAGGCGCAGCAGATCGACTGGTTCCACGGCGGCCTGCGCACCACGCTGGTACCCAAGCAGACGCTGGTCGGCGAGCTGCCGCTGCTGCCGGAAAACAAGGATGCGGCGACCACGGCGGCGTGGATCCAGTCGGTGCTGGATGGCGCGGTGGCGGTGCCGCCGCCGATCGCCGAACAGGTGGCGCAATGCCTGCTGGTGGCGCGGACCGTGCACTCGCGCCAGCAGGTCAGCGAGCCGATCGAGTAAAATCTCGCCCCTTCACTGATTTGATCGGAACAACATGGTAAAGTTTGATGTAGCGGTAATCGGCGCTGGCGCAGCCGGGATGATGTGCGCAGCCACCGCAGCCCAGCGCGGTCTGCGCGTGGTGCTGATCGACCATGCTGCCAAGCTGGCCGAGAAGATCCGCATTTCCGGCGGCGGCCGCTGCAATTTCACCAACATCAACGCCGGCCCGGCCAACTTCCTGTCGGAGAATCCGCACTTCTGCAAGAGCGCCTTGTCGCGCTACACGCCGCAGGACTTCCTTGCGCTCGTGAAGAAGCACCGCATCGGCCACCACGAAAAGCACAAGGGCCAGCTGTTCTGCGACGACTCGGCCGAGCAGATCATCGACATGCTCAAGGACGAATGCGCCGCAGGCGACGTGCACTGGCGCATGCCGTGCAAGGTTGACAGCCTGGAGCAGACCGCAGAAGGTTTCGTACTGCACACCGATAGCGGCACGATTGAAGCGCCGAGCGTGGTGATTGCCACCGGCGGCCTGTCGATCCCGAAAATCGGCGCCACTGACTTTGGCTACCGCATTGCCGCGCAGTTCGGCCTGCGCATGGTCGAACCGCGTCCGGCGCTGGTGCCGCTGACCTTTGATGCCCAGCAGTGGGCGCCGTTTGTCGAAATGGCCGGCATCGCGCTGGAAGTCGATGTGGAAACCGGTTCGCTCAAGGGTCGCAACCCGAGCGGTGGGCGCTTCCGTGAAGACCTGCTGTTCACCCATCGCGGCCTGTCCGGCCCGGCCATCCTGCAGATTTCGTCGTACTGGCAGCCGGGCACGCCTATCGTCATCAATCTGCTGCCGGAGCTGGACCTGGCGCAGACGCTGATCGAAGGCAAAAACACCATCAAGAAACAGCTGGGCAATGTGCTGGCCCAGTGGTTGCCGGCCCGTCTGGCGGACGGCTTGCTGCAGGCGCACGGCTTTGCGCCGGATGCCCGCCTGGCCGACATGCCGGACGCGCAGCTGCGCAAGCTGGGCGCCGCCATCAACCAGTGGACGCTGACGCCGAACGGCTCCGAAGGCTACAAAAAAGCCGAAGTGACGCGCGGCGGCATCGACACGCGCGAGCTGTCGCAGCAGACCATGATGGCCAACCAGGTGCCTGGCCTGTACTTCATTGGCGAAACCGTGGACGTCACCGGGTGGCTGGGCGGCTACAACTTCCAGTGGGCCTGGGCATCAGGTGTAGCGGCGGGGCAGGCGGTCTGATATACTGGCGGTCTGCACGTTGTTGTTTTTCTCATGAAAGCCGCATGACAGGCTGTTCCCGACAGCCCATGGCTTCCATTTTCCGGAAAAAGCTGCTATAGTCTCTGTCTCCCTATAACCTCCAACGGTTTGAATTTTTACATGACCACTATTCGCCTTAAAGAAAACGAGCCGTTCGAAGTCGCAATGCGTCGCTTCAAACGCACCATCGAAAAAACCGGTCTGCTGACCGAACTGCGCGCACGCGAGTTCTACGAAAAGCCAACCGCAGAGCGTAAGCGCAAGCTGGCCGCTGCTGTTAAGCGTCACTACAAGCGTATCCGCAGCCAACAGCTGCCGAAAAAACTCTTCTAAGATCGCTACGCAGAGCAACCTGGCCTTGCCGGTTGTGTTTAGCGGCATCTAAGAGAATACCCGCTCCGGCTTTTTAGCTGCAGCGGGTTTTCGCATTTTTACTCCACTATTTTCCGAGAGAAACGCCATGGGCTTGAAAGCACAGATTACCGAAGACATGAAAACCGCCATGCGCGCCAAAGAAGCTGGCCGTCTGGCCACCATCCGCCTGATCCTGGCGGACATCAAGCGCAAGGAAGTGGACGAGCAGATTGAAGTCAGCGATGAGCAGACCGTGGCCATCGTTGAAAAAATGATCAAGCAGCGCAAGGATTCGATCACCCAGTTTGAAGCCGGTGGCCGCGCCGACCTGGCCGACATCGAAAAAGCCGAACTGGCCGTGCTCAGCGCCTACATGCCAGCCGGCCTGTCGGACGAAGAGATCGCCGCCGAAGTGGCTGCCGCCGTGGCCGCCTCGGGCGCCGCCGGTCCGCAGGACATGGGCAAGGTCATGGGCATCGTCAAGCCCAAGCTGGCCGGCCGTGCCGACATGACCGTGGTGTCCGCCCTGGTGAAAAAAGCGCTGTCCCCAGCAGCCTAAGCAAGACCGCCGTAGCCGTTTGATCCGCGTCAAAGCGGAGCCGGCGGCTGCGGTATAGCCTGATTTACCACAAGACCGCTCAGCCCAGTGATTCCACAAACTTTTATCGCCGATTTGCTGAACCGCGTTGATATCGTCGACGTTGTCGGACGTTATGTGCAGCTGAAAAAAGGCGGCGCGAACTACATGGGCTTATGCCCGTTTCACAACGAAAAATCGCCCAGTTTTACCGTCAGCCCGACCAAGCAGTTCTACCACTGCTTTGGCTGTGGCGCCCACGGCACCTCGATCGGCTTCATGATCGAGTACTCCGGCATGGGTTTTGTCGATGCCGTCAAGGAGCTGGCGCAAAGCGTCGGCATGATGGTGCCTGAGCAGGATGACAAGATTCCGCCGGCCCAGCGCGCGCAAATGCAGGCGCAGACCATGGCGCTGACCGACGCCATGACGCGCGCCAGCGACTTCTTCAAGCTGCAACTGCGCAGCGCGCCGACGGCCATTGCCTATCTGAAAAACCGCGGCCTGACCGGCGAGATCGCGGCCCGCTTCGGCCTTGGCTATGCGCCGCCCGGCTGGGACAATCTGCGTTCCGTGTTTCCGGACTATGAGGCGGTGGTGCTGGCCGAATCCGGCCTGGTCATCGACCGGGTGGACGAGGATGGCGGCAACAAAAAACGCTACGACCGCTTCCGCGAGCGCGTGATGTTCCCGATCAGAAACACCAAAGGCCAGGTCATCGCGTTTGGCGGCCGCGTGCTCGATCACGGTGAGCCGAAGTACTTGAATTCCCCGGAAACGCCTTTATTTTCAAAGGGCCACGAGCTGTATGGCTTGTTTGAGGCGCGCCAGGCGATCCGCGATGCGGGTTATGTGCTGGTGACGGAAGGGTATATGGATGTGGTGGCGCTGGCGCAGATGGGTTTCCCGCAAGCCGTGGCCACCCTGGGCACCGCGTGTACCACCAACCATGTGCAGAAACTGCTGCGTCAGACCGATACGGTGATCTTCAGTTTCGACGGCGACAAGGCCGGCCGCCGCGCCGCGCGGCGCGCGCTGGAAGCCTGCCTGCCGCACGTCACGGACAACAAGACCATCAAGTTCCTGTTCCTGCCTACCGAGCATGATCCGGACAGCTACGTCCGCGCCTACGGCAAGGAAGGCTTTGAGCAGGAAATACAGGAGGCCATGCCGCTGTCGCAGTTCCTCATCAAGGAAGCGGTGGGCGAGCATGATATGAGCAGCCCGGAAGGCCGCGCGCGCGCGCAGTTCGACGCCAAGCCCATGCTGCAGGCGATGACGCCGACCGCGCTGCGCCTGCAGATCGTCCATGCGCTGGCGCAGGTGACGATGACGTCGACTTACGAGATTGAATCGCTGTACGAACTGTCCAAGCCGGTGGCGCCGGCCAGGATCGCGCCGCCGCGCAGTCAGCGTACCCAGCCGATGGGCCTGGAGTTGCAGATCATGCGCGTGCTGGTGGCGCATCCGGCGCTGGGGCTGGAGATTGACGAGGCGGCGCTGAACGCGTTCCAGTACTTCGGCGCCGAGCCAGCGGAACGCCTGGCGCAGCTGGTGGGTGCGGCGCAGTCGCTGGGCGAGAGCGGCAACTTTGCCGCCTTTGCCCAGCATCTGAAGTCGCAGGGCGACGAGTTTGACGGCCTGATTGGCGACATCGTCAAGGAGCCGGAGTCGGAGCGCGATACCGAGCGCCTGGTGCTGCGGGCGGCGATCCGCCAGGTCAAGCACGATGCGCTCAAGCAGGAGTTGAGCCAGCTGTTTGCGGCCGGACTGTCGGCCGACCAGCTCGGCCTGCGCTACCGCGAGTTGACTGCGCAGCAAGACCAGCTGTTGCGCGAGGCGCAGGCAGAGCTGGCGAATCGCTGAGCTTGTCGTGGGTTTTGTGTTGTAATATTTCTGTCATTATTCCAGCAGGGCAGGCTACCGGTCTTCCCTCTGGAAATTGAAAAGTGACGTGCTATAATAAAACGCTAAGTGTTGTAATTTTTGGCATCGTTTTTCTGTTCAGAGTGTGTTTGTTTTCAGTGAGTTAGGCTCTTGATCGATGCGGATGGACGGGTGTCGGCGGCCAGAGCCAGCTACGGTTCAGCAAATAGTCTGTTTGCTATCTAACCGAGTCAAGGTTTCTTGCCCCCACGCACGTATCTGATGCAGTAGAATTCTTGCGAGTTCTATTTAGATACCGGTCGGCCTGACCCAGGTGTAAGTAAGTCGTAGTATTGTCGGACTTGAGTGGTTCGCAAGTCCGAAGACGTAGGGGTCCCAAAAGGATCGAAACTTTATCCGTAATCGAAAGCGCCTGTGCCAATCAAGAAACCTGAATCCAAAGCGGCTGAAAAGCCGACTAAAGTGAGCGCAAAATCCGCTAAGACGGCGGACAAGCCGGAGACGCGCGTAGCCAGTCAACCGCCTGCGGTCAGCCAGACCACGGACGCGGCAGCATTGGCCGCGATTGATACCTCGGGTTACGTGCTGCCTTCGGTCAAAGTGCCGGGCCGGCGCGGGCGCAAACCGAAAGAATTCCAGCCTGAAAACGACGAAGTCGCCGCACTGAATGCGGTCGAGCGCGCCGAGCTCAAGGCGGTCGACAAGGCCAAGGCCAAGGATCGCAAGGCCAAGGAAAAAGCCCTGCTCAAGGACGCCTTCTCGTCGGATACGGAAGCGACCGAGGAAGAACTCGAGCGCCGCCGCCAGAAACTCAAGACCCTGATCAAGTTCGGCAAGGAACGCGGTTTCCTGACCTATGCCGAGATCAACGACCATCTCCCCGACAACATCGTCGATCCGGAAGCCATTGAAGGCATTATCGGTACCTTCAACGACATGGGCATTGCCGTGTACGAGCACGCGCCGGATGCCGAGACGCTGCTGCTGTCCGACAATGTCGCCACCGTCACCAGCGACGACGAGGCGGAAGCGGCGGCCGAAGCGGCGCTGTCCACGGTCGATTCCGACTTTGGCCGCACCACCGACCCGGTCCGCATGTATATGCGCGAAATGGGCTCGGTCGAGCTGCTGACCCGCGAAGGCGAAATTGAAATCGCCAAGCGCATCGAAGACGGCCTCAAAGACATGATCCAGGCGATTTCTGCCTGCCCGGTCACGATTGCCGAGATCATTGCCGCGTCCGACCGCATCCGCGCTGACGAAATCAAGATCGATGAAATCGTCGATGGCCTCGTCGACGAAAGCGCCGACCAGGCGGCGCCTGCACCTGCAGCCGCTTCCGACGAGGACGAGGAAGAAGAGGACGAGGAAGAAGAGGAAGAAGAGGAAGAGGAAGAAGCCAGCGCCTCCGGTGCGGCGGCGGGCTACTCGGCCGAACAGCTGGAAGCGTTGAAAGCCGCTTCGCTGGAAAAATTCGACGTCATCTCCCTGCAATTCGACAAGATGCGCCGCGCCTTCGAGAAGGAAGGCTACAACTCCAAGGCCTACGTGAAAGCGCAGGAAGCGATCTCGGCAGAACTGCTGGGCATCCGCTTTACCGCCAAGGTGGTCGAGAAGCTGTGCGACACGCTGCGCGGCCAGGTCGACGAAGTGCGTCACATCGAGAAACAGATTCTGGATGTGGCGGTGAACAAGTGCGGCATGCCGCGCGCCCACTTCATCAAAGTCTTCCCGGGCAATGAAACCAATCTGGACTGGGTAGATGGCGAAGTGGCTGCCGGTCACGCCTACAGCGCGATCCTGGGCCGCAATATTCCGACCATCAAAGAGCTGCAGCAGCGCCTGATCGACCTGCAAGCGCGCGTGGTGCTGCCGCTGCCGGACCTGCGCAACATCAACCGCCAGATGGCGGCCGGTGAAATGAAGGCGCGCAAGGCCAAGCGCGAAATGACCGAGGCCAACTTGCGTCTGGTGATTTCGATTGCGAAGAAATACACCAACCGCGGCCTGCAGTTCCTCGACCTGATCCAGGAAGGCAATATCGGCCTGATGAAGGCGGTGGACAAGTTTGAATACCGCCGTGGTTACAAGTTCTCGACCTATGCCACGTGGTGGATCCGTCAGGCCATCACGCGCTCGATCGCCGACCAGGCGCGCACCATCCGGATTCCGGTGCACATGATCGAAACCATCAACAAGATGAACCGTATCTCGCGCCAGATCCTGCAAGAGACGGGCGCCGAGCCGGACCCGGCAACGCTGGCCATCAAGATGGAGATGCCCGAGGATAAAATCCGCAAGATCATGAAGATCGCCAAAGAGCCGATTTCGATGGAGACGCCTATCGGCGACGACGACGATTCGCACCTGGGCGACTTCATCGAGGACAACAACACCCTGGCGCCATCGGATGCAGCGCTGCATGCGTCGATGCGCGGCGTGGTCAAGGACGTGCTCGATTCGCTGACGCCACGCGAAGCCAAAGTGCTGCGCATGCGTTTCGGTATCGAAATGTCGACCGACCACACGCTGGAAGAGGTGGGCAAACAGTTTGACGTGACGCGCGAGCGCATCCGTCAGATCGAAGCCAAAGCTCTGCGCAAGCTGCGTCACCCAAGCCGCTCCGACAAGCTCAAGAGCTTCCTGGAAGGTAACTAAGACTTGACTGGGGCCGGTGCTAACCCTTATGCTCGCGTGTTCGTTTTTCTAACGAACGCGCGTCACAAAGGCTAAGCAAGCTCCAGCGCAGCAACATCCCTTAGGGCCCTTAGCTCATGCTTGGTTAGAGCAGCGGACTCATAATCCGTTGGTGCCCAGTTCGACTCTGGGAGGGCCTACCAATACAAAAAAGGACTTAGGTGGAAATCTAGGTCCTTTTTTCTTTTCTGAAGTGAATAAACCTGTATCTAAGGATGTCATGAGCAAAGCGAGTGTCGGACTCATCGCCAGTAGCCTTGGCGCGCTTGCCCTGGTCGCGCTGGGGGCCTGTTCGGATACGCGGCATCCGCTGGACCGGCAGCTCAGCCAGATGAAACCCGTCGCTGTCGCGCTGCTACAGGGACTGGAATGGCCACGAGGTACGCTTCTGTGTCCGCTCAGCCCTTATCAAAGCGAACTGAGCGGAGATTCAGATACTACGCAACGCATCAATGCTTTTCTTAGAAAGAAACACTTTCGAGGAGATGAAGCTCACTGGTCGCTCGTGGTCGTTAGTCCCGCTCTCACTGAAGCTCCTGTCATCGAACAGCTCATTTTTGAGCGCGGTAACTATGACGTAGTGACGTCTTTGCCGCGGCCTGACGAAGCAACTGAACCCGTGCTCGCAAAATTCCAGCCTAAGCAATGTGTGGAAATACAGGAGGCACGTATTTTAGCGACCCACGGCGGGGCATTGCATCGAACGCAGATCAGGTTTGGAACTTCACGTCCCGGGAATTTTGCTGGTCATGTACTTTCTGGTGATGACACTGGTGTATTCCTGAACTCGCAGCAAGCTCAAGAGGCATTCGATATGCAATCAATAGCCTGGGCACGATTGGCACAATAAATTGTGGAGCTTTTCAAGGTTGATATACTCACAAGCCTAATCTTTGTCGCCCCGCGCCCCGTCTTCGCGCTTTCCGGTGACTTGAACTTCTCACCCCGCCCCGTGAGCGAATATCTGCCGATAGAGGTGAGAAGTAATGCAACCCCGAATGAACCACAAGCTGGCGGACACGCTAGAGCAGGCCGTCGTGATTGATGCGCTGAGTGGCGCTGCAACCGCCTGGGCTTTTCTGGAGGCGCATCATGTTCCGCGTGAGACGATTTTGCGGGTGCTGTCGACAGCATCGATGCGCCGCAGAAGCGATACGCCATCCGGGTTCACCATCGAGCGGTGCCGTTCGACACCGCGCGTCGTGTAATCCGCCATCTGTTACGGTCTCGTGCGCTCGGCCACCAGCGCACGCGTCCGTTTCAGCGTTGAGAGCAGCGCGGTTTTATAGCCGCCGTCGCCACTCATCCAGGCCTGTTCCGCCTGCTCTTCCGGGCCGTCAGCTTGCTTGCCGCGCAGGCCGAGGTAGCAGTAGAAGCGCAACTGCAATGCGCCGCTGGCATCTTCAAACAGCTCGTTGATGATGACGCCTTCACGCGGGCCGCTGGCCTGGAAGAAGGATACTTTTGTGCCTTCCTCAAAGCTGATGATCTCGCGCAGATCATCGCCTGCAATCGTGGCGACACGGACGATGTGGGTCGCGCTTTGTTCCACTACATCGCAGCGCGTGCACAGGCCAGGCGGCAGGAACTGGCGCGCATCGCGCGCCTTGAGTACCAGACCATCCCACACTTGTGCGCGTGTCAGCGGCGTTTCTCCTTCCGGGTTCACTGGCACCGTAGCAGTCGCATAGATCATGCTGTTGCTCCCTGGACGATTTCGGCAACGTAGTTGCGGTAGGTACGCAGTGGACGGCCCAGCATGGCGGTGAGGCGTTCGACATCGCCCGCCTCCGGCACCATGCCGTCGCTGATGAAACGGTCGGTCATCAGGCGCATGTCGTAAGCCATCCAGCCGGGCATGAAGTTGCGCAGGTTGTGTTCGAAGGCTGCGGTGTCGTCACCGGCGTAGCCGATCGCGCGACCCAGCACTGCGGACCAGATGGCGGCCGCATCCGTGCCGGTCAGGGTGTCGGGACCGACGAGGTTGATGCGTTTGAGCGGCATGGCGCCGCTGGCGTTGTGACGCTCAAGCAGCTCGATTGCGGCGATTTCCCCGATGTCGCGCGCATCAATCATGGCCAGGCCTTGGCTGCCAATCGGCATCGGGTAGACGCCGTATCCCTGCACCGCATCCTTGATGGTCAGCTCGTTATTCATGAAGTAGGCCGGGCGCAGGATGGTGGCGCTAAAGCCCATCTGTTCAATCATGCGCTCGACGCCGAATTTGCCGGCAAAGTGCGGCACGTTGACATAGCGGTCGCTGTGGATGACGGACAGGTAGACGACGTGCTTGACCCCCGCTTCTTTGGCAACATTCAGCGCGATCAGGGCCTGGGTGAATTCATCGGGCACCACGGCATTCAGCAGGAACAGCGTGGAGACACCGTGGAAGGCGCTGCGCAGAGAGTCTGGATCAAGCAGGTCGCCCTGCACTACGCTCACGCTAGCCGGGAAATCGGCTTTGGCAGGGTCGCGAACCAGGGCGAGGACGTTGGCGCCGCGCTGGATCAGTTGGTCGATTACGTTGCGGCCGATATTGCCGTTTGCGCCGGTAACTAAGATGGTCATGTTGTGCTCCTCAGTGGTTGGTAGATGCTTCCCATATTAGGTATTCCATTAATGGTCCGAAAGACGGTATATTTAGACAGACTGTCTCAATAGTGGAACATATGGATTTACTTGCACTGGTCGATTTCAACCTGGTTGCCCGGCATGGCGGGTTCGGACGCGCCGCGCGCGCCACCGGCCGTCCCAAGGCGACGTTGTCGCGCCGCGTGGCGGAACTGGAAAGCAGCCTGGGCTTGCGGCTGTTCGAGCGCGGCGCACGCATGCTGAAGCTCACGCAGGAAGGCAAGGCGCTGCATGAACGAACCAGCGGTTTGCTCAATGAGATAGAGCAAACCGCTACGGCCATCGCCTCCGGCGGCGACAAGCCGCGTGGCCGCTTGCGGATCAGTGCGCCGATGCTGTTCTCGCAGGCGGCGATGGGCAAGCTGGCTGCCGGTTTCGCGCTCAGATATCCGGAGATCCGGCTGGAGGTGACAACCGAGGACCGACCCGTCGATATGGTCGAGGAGGGGTATGACCTGGTGATCCGCGTGAATCCCGATCCTGATGAAAGTCTGATCGGGCGTATTTTTTTACACGACCGCCTGGTGGTCGTGGCAAGTCCGGGCCTGGCGCGGCCGGCCGACAACACCGCCGTGCCCGCTGTCGTGCGCGGAGACAGCGGCCAGCCCACCGTCTGGAAGATGACGGGCAGCAGCGGAAAAAACAGCATCGCCGTTGAGCCAGTGCTTTACCTGTCGTCGCTGTTCATGGTGCGCGATGCCGTGCGCGCAGGCGTCGGGGCGGCACGCCTGCCGTTGTCGCTGGTAAGCCATGATCTGACCGACGGACGGCTGGTCAGCTGGGGCGATCTGGATGCCCCGCCAACCGCGCTATGGGCGCTCTATCCCTCACGCAGGCTGCTGAGCACGCGCGTATCGGCCTTCCTGGATTTTTTAAAGCAAGCCTTTCCCGATGGTGCGCCGGAGGAACTGGCTTCCTACATCAACAGCTAGGGCTTACTTGTCCAGCACCTGCATCACTGCCGCGACAATGGCGGCGGGTTCTGTCTGCGGCACTTCGATGACCTTGATGTCGCCGAACGGTTTGCGCGCGGTGCGGAGCTGGTTGGCGCTGGTTTCCAGGCTGTCCAGTTCGGACGCGTGAGCGCGCCAGTAGGTGGGCTTTAATACCTGGTTGGCCTGGGCGGCGGCGAGGGCCGGGCCGATTTCGCCGTTGATGCCGGTTGCTGGATAAGCGCAGACGGGATCTTTCTTGCCTTGTTCGGCGGCGTTCAGGCAGGCCAGGGCGGCGTCGAGTCTGGCGGTGCGGTCGGCGGGCAGGGTGTCTTCGTGCATGGCGTTGACCAGCACCAGGCCGGTGACGTTGTTGCCGCGGCCGCGTAACGCAAAGTGCTGGGCGATCATGGCGCCGTAGCCCGCGCCAACCACCACGAACGGTCCGTCCACATGGCCGTTCTTGAGCAGGAAGTTGAGGTCCTTGCTGGCGTTGGCTACCGTCGAGGCACGGATGATGGGATCGCTGGAACCCATGCCGCCACGGTCGTACACGCAGGCGCGCGTGCGTTTGCCGACTTCCGGCAGTACCGCCGACCAGTCCCATCCCGCGCGTCCCAGGTCCGCTTCAAACACCACGGTCGGGGTGCCCTTGCCGGTGCAGTACAGATTGAGCTTGCGGCCGCCGACATCGACTTTGATTTGGGGGCCGGCCAGGGCATCCTGTCCTGCCGGTGGTGCTGCGTGAACGCTGGCGCTGGCCAGCAACAAGGCCAAAGCCGAGAGCGTAAATTTGATCATGGTCGCGATAAGGTGAATGGCGCTGGCGTCGGCTGGCCGGAAAGATGCTGCCGATATTACTATTGATGACTGCGCGGAACAAGCCACCTCAATTGGCGCTGATGCCGTACTTGCGCAAGATGCGCGCAGCGCTGCCGTCGGCGCGCAAGACTTCCATGGCGGCGCGCCATTTGCGGCCTTCTTCTTCGGTGAAGTCGAGTGAGCCGGCCAGCCACACTTCGTTTTGCTGGAACACGGGACTGAAGTCGAATTCGTTTTCTTTGTTGCCATCGAGATGGGTGGCGCTGCGCTGGGTATCTTCGGCGCCGTAGCTGGCGTCGGCAATGCCTTTCTTGACCATGCGCAGGCATTCGCGGACGGTGGTGCATTCCGAAACATCGGTGAAGCCAGCCTCCAGCAGCAAACGCTTGTAGGGTGTGCCGCGCAGCACCGTCAGACGCGCGCGCTTGAGTGCGGCGGTATCGGCGAGGTCATGGCTGCCGTGCAGGCCCACAAACACAAAGCGCTGCCTGACCAGCTTCACCAGCCAGCGATAGCGCGTCTCGCGTTCATCGTTGCGGGTTACGGGCAGGATCAGGGTGCGTGGCTTGAGTGACGCGGTGGCCAGTGCGCGCGACCAGGGATAGAACTCCACGTCCATGGGTATGCCCATGTGTTTGCCCAGCTCTTGCGTGAGCTCCACCAGCGCACCCGGCCCCGGCCCGCCGGCTGACATCGCATATGGCGCCATTTCGCCCACCACCAGTTTGAGCGGCGGCGCCGGATCGGCTGCGATGGCCGCCAGCGGCAGTAGCGCACAGCCTAGCGCCAACACGCGCCGTCTTGTTACGTGCATCCTGTCTCGTCTCCATGTAAGGGCAGGCGCAACAGGATGCACGTACCCTGGCCCGGCGTGCTCTCCAGCGACACCTGGCCTTTCATCAGATTGATCACCATGCCATGCACGCTGGCCAGCCCGAGGCCCATGCCCGTCTGGCCAAGCTGGGTGGTGTAGAACGGATCGAACACGCTGGCGACGTGTTCCTCGGCGATGCCGCAGCCGTCATCCTGCCAGCGTATCAGCACCGCGTCTTCCACCAGCTCGGCGGCGACGCTGATGAGGCCCTGGCTGCGGCCGGCAAATGCGTGCAGCAGGCAGTTGTCCAGCAGGTGCTGGAACACGATCTGGCAGGTGCCCGGATAGCCATACATCCACAGCGCGTCAGGCGCCGTCACGGTCATGGTGACGGCGCGCGCGCGCATCGTGTGTTCCCAGTGCGTGCGGAAGAAGTGCAGGCGTTCGCTGAGGTCAAAGCGGCCACCGCTTTCCTGCGCGGCATTCACGGACAGGCCTTTGAAGCGCTCAACCAGCTCGCCGATTTGCGACATGGCGCGTTCGACCAGCGTGCCGCCCTGGGTGACGCTGTCCAGCAGTCCGTCCAGCTGGCTGCGGCGCAGCGCGCCATCCTTCAGGCTTTGATGCAGTTCAGCGGCGCGTTCAGTGATCGCGCTGGCGGCCACGCGTGCATTGCCAAGTGGCGTGTTGAGTTCATGCGCCATGCCGACCACCAGGCGCGATAAGCCCAGCTGCTTTTCCTGCTGCATCAGCGATTGCAGCGCTCGCGCCAGTTCGGCGCTGCGCTCGCGCACTTTCTGCTCCAGCTCATCGTGGGCTTTTTGCAGCGCGGCTTCTGCCGCCTGGCGGACTTCCACTTCACGGCTCAGTTCCTGATTGCGCTGCATGAGCGAGTTTTCCAGCACCGTGCCGTGCTGCGCCAGCAGCGCGTTCTGGTACAGCAGCTGCGGGCGCTCCATCACGGCGCTCAGTGTCGCGCCGAGCGAATTGGTCAGCTCGCGTTTGTGCTCGCGCTCATTGGTCACCTGCGTCATGCAGGCTTCCAGTGCCTGCTCCAGATGGCCCCAGCGGCGGCCGTAGCGGCGTATCGCCATCAGGCTGATTTCACGCAGGCGCGAGGTGTTGAGCGGATCGCTTTTGATCCAGCCGTCATAGTCCAGCAAGGCCTGCCAAGCGACAGCCGGTGCGCCCTCCACGCATTGGTTCAGCAGCTCGCACAGATGCAGCCAGGGTTCCCAGTAGCCGTCGTAGCCGAATTGCGCGTGCAGCTGGCGCAGATAGTGGCGGCAGGCGTCCGGCATTTCGCGCGTGGCGCAGACGATGGAAAGATTGAGCAGCGCCAGGCATTCCTGCGAGCGCAGCTTGTGTTCGCGCGACATCTTGAGGACCTGCTCGCGGCGCGCGGAGCAGGCCTGCCAGTGCGGCTCCGCTTCGGGCCGATCGATATTTTCCAGCGCCAGATAGTAGGACGACGAGGCCGAGTAATCGAGCAGCATGGTGTGGATAGCCGGCGTCAGCGTTTCCGGCCGCGACAGCATGTCGTCGCAGAACGCATGCAGCTCCTCGTGCATTTCAGCGCTGAGCATGACGCGGCAGCGCGCCGCGCGCGTTTGCACCGCCAGTGCCGGCAGCGCGCAGCGTTCGTAGAGTTCGGCGGCCTTGGCCAGGCTGTCCAGCGCCGCATGATGCAGGCGCAGGCGCATCTGCACCCAATGCAGAGCGCGCAGCGCGGCGGCCTGGGCCAGTGGATATTGCGCCGTCTGCGCCTGCAGTTGCAGTTCTTTGGCAGCGATGAGGATGGCGTCGGCGGAGTGGTGCAGGTCAGCCGCCTTGGCCAGCAATTCGAAGGCTTGCAGCTCCAGCGCCTGCGAGGCGTTCAGCTTGAGGCTGCTGAGCTCCAGCAGCGTGGTGCGGAAATGCGTGAGCTCGTGCGCCATCAGACATTCGCGCAGTATTTGCAACTGCGCCTCTGCATCGGCGGCAGCGCGCGCGGCGACCTGGGTTTGCTCTTCTGATTCTGTCATGAGACTGCCTCCACAAGCCCAGTATCCCATACGTCCTTGCATTTGAGCAGCTGACATTGCCGTCAATACGACAGTTGTTTCATTTCCGTGAGGTTTACGCCGCAATCAAATCGGCAACATTAACCATCTACTAAAATGCAGCGCTGTCTTCGATGGCGCGCACGTCCTGCATGGCGGCCACCAGGTCGGTCAGGGTGAGCGCTTCCTTGAGCGGAAAGCCGTCTTCCAGCGCGACCACGGCGCCATCGGCAATGCTGCTGTCCGCCTTGTTGGGCGTATGCGGCATGTAGGCGAATTGCGGGAAGCGGGTCTGGCCGCGCTCGGCGATGTCATGCAAGGTGCGCGGTGCCGCGCGCAGCAGGCCGTTGCGGACGCGGCGCTGGCGTTCTTCGGCGCGCTGTTTCAGCTGTTCGGACAGCTGGGCGATTTCTTCGGTGAGGCGGTCGGACTCGGCCTGCTGGGCGTGGATTTCATCGTCGCTCAGCGCTTCTTCCCACTGCGTCAGCTTCAGCAGGCCGCGCTTGTGCATGGTCTGGCGCTGCAGGTCGATTTCCAGCGTGGAGTAGCGTGTCTTGTGGGCTTCCAGCGTCTGCTGAACGGCCGCATCGCCATTCGCGCGATGCCATTTGTCGTTGAAGTCGAACACCAGGCCGTCAAAGTAAAAATACATGGGCAGCGTGTGCGGGGTTTCCAGCACCTGTTGTGGCGTCATGTTCCAGCGCTGGGCCAGTTCGTCCAGCGTAAGAGTAAGAGGTTCTATCGTAGGCATGCCGCCATTCTCGCACGCCGATGCACTGCGATAAAGCGGCAGACAGTAAAATGCTGGTGTTGCTGTATCGGAGTATTTGACGATGATGTATTTAAAAGTACCGTTCGCGGAAAAAGAAGAGGCCAAGGCGCTGGGCGCGCGCTGGAACAATGAGCGCAAATCCTGGTATGTGCCGGAAGGGAAAGATGCGGCGGCATTTGCGCGCTGGCTGCCGCCCGGCGGCGCCGACTTTGTGCCGGCGATTGCCGCGCCATCGCTGAAGTCGCGCCCGGTAATGACCGACTCGTATGCTGGCAAGCCGGTCATCGGCCGCCACTATACCGACCTCCAGCACGACTGCGATCCGTTCGAGGTGTGCCCGGTCTGCGCGCCCAAGCTGGCCAGTTCCGGCTGGCAGGCGGCGTATGACGATGTTGCGAAGATGCTAAAGGTGTTGCGGGCAGCGTAGTGTTCTATTTACAAAACAGGCGGGAAATGCAATCCTCGCCTGATGAACAGCACGACCCTGCAGCCCATTTTCCGCACTGAGAATCGCCCCACGATTGCGGTGCAGCGCTTTCGCCAGCCGGCCGATATTTTTGAGGCGCTGTTCCAGAGCATCCAGGGCGGCGAAACGCACGCCCGCCCCACGCTGGACTTGACGCCAGACTCTCCCTTCCTGCCCTTCCTTGAGATTGGTTATGCGCTGCGTGCCTGCCTGGAAAAGCCGGCGCGTCACGACTACCTGCTGCAACGCCTGCGGCCGCATCTGAGTGTCATGATCGGCTCGCTGCCGGCCAGCATTCTGCCGATGGGCATGTTGCCCAAGCTGGCGCCACTGCCCGGCTTCCGCAGGCTGGAAGACATCGGCGATGACGAAATCCATGACTGGCTGATCCAGGAGGGAGGGCTCATCTACGGCGAAATGCAGCGTTTTGAGCTGGAAAACTATTTTGATGCCGTCAAACCGTTTCTGCCGCCGGGCGGTGTGATGGTCGATCTTGGCAGCGGCCTGGGCAAGGTGGTGATGACTGCTGCGCTGACGTTGCCGTTTATCCGCTGCGTTGGCGTGGAGTTGCTGAATTATCGCCACCGTTTGGCGCAGGAGCGCCTGGTCCGGTTGCTGACGCTGGCGCGCCAGGGTGTGGACGCCTTGCCCGAACGCCTGACGCTGGATACCCCGCTGAAACTGCCATCGGGCGTCATGACCACGGGCCATCATCTGCTGGAGCTGGGCGCGCGCATTGCGTTTATCGAAAACGATATGTTCAAGGTAGATGTGCGTGGCGCCAGCCTGGTGTTCTTGTACAGCACCTGCTTTGGCCCGCTCATGGACGCCATCAGCGACAAACTGGCGCGCGAGTTGCCCGAAGGCGCGCTGGTCAGCACCACCACCTATCCGATCAAGCATCCGGCATTCCGGTTGCTGCAAACGTATGCTCCGGGCACCTTGTCCTGGACTAGCGTCATGATTTATCAGCGCGTGGGGCCGCAAATGGCGCAGCCGGCTTCCGAAGCACGCTATTTGCACCAGCCGGACATCGACGCCTGGGAAGCCCGCGTGCGCGAAGAGCTGGCCGCCATGACTGGGAGAATGTAATGCCGCTGGCAATTCTGATATCCGCGCTGTTGGCGATACTTGGCTCCACGTTGGGCGGAGATGCGCTGTGGTTACACTATATTTTCAAGCCGCTCACAACCTTGCTGGTGTGGGCCATGGTGTGGCGTGCGACTGCAACTGCGGATCCGCTGTACCGCAAGGCGATCCTGGTGGCGCTGCTACTGTCGCTATGCGGCGATGTCTTCCTGATGTTGCCGATGAAGCTGGGCTTTGAGCTGGGACTGGCCAGTTTTCTGGTTGCGCATCTGTTCTTTTTGCGCGCGTTCACGCGCGATGCGCCCCTGTTCGGCAAGCGTTTGCCGCTGATACTGCTTTTGGGCTTGAGTCTGGCAAATCTGCTGGTGCTGTGGCCGGGTGTGGGCAAGGGCTTACAGATTCCTGTCGTGGCTTACATGGTGTGTCTGGTGGCGATGACGGCGCAGGCCGTGTCGCGCGGGCTCAGCCTGGGCACCGCCAACGGCCGGCTGGCGGCCTGCGGCGGTGTGGCTTTCCTGATTTCCGATACCACGCTGGCGTACAACAAGTTTTATGCGCCGTTGCCGGCCTCCGCCTTGCTGGTACTGGGCACCTATTATGTAGCCCTGTACCTGATCGCGCTGTCGGTCAAATCTGCATCAGCCACTTACGCGCGGTAGCGATCAGGCTATCCGACAAGGCCCGCGTGAACGGGGTCTGGATATCCCACATATGCCAGACCAGCGGCACGTCCAGCCACTTGCCGGGCGCCAGGTCAATCAGCGTACCTTCCTTGAGCTGCCGCCCGCATTGCTGGATAGGCAACATGCCATAGCCGAATCCTGCCTCCACAAAGCGCACAAAACCGTCTGAACTGGACAAGGTATGGTGCGGGTAGCGGCCCGTGTAGCCCGTGTGCTGGGCAATAAAGCGGGTTTGCAGCATGTCCTTGCGGTCGAAATTCATGACCGGCGCATGCTGGACTGCTTCCGCCGTCATGCCATGCGGGAACCAGCGGGCGGCGAATGCCGGGGTGGCGACGCAAAAATAACGCATCACGCCGAGCGCGGTGACGGTGGTGCCGGCGACCTGGGCGGTTTCACTGGTCACGCAGCCGAAGACGCGGCCTTCGCGCAGCATAGTCAAAGTGTGGTCCTGATCGTCCAGACGGATTTGCAGCATGCAGTCGCCATTGGCCATGAGCGGGCTGACGGCTTCCTGCAGCCAGGTCGCGGCACTGTCGGCGTTGACCGCAATGGCAATTTCCGGCCGGGATTCGGCGTCGCCGGGACGCTTGGCCAGTGCCGATTCCAGCAGACGGACCTGGCGGTAATGGGCGATCAAACGTTGTCCGGCTTCGGTCGGCGAGGGGGGCTGGCTGCGCACAATCAGCAATTCGCCAGCGCTGTTTTCCAGCATGCGGATGCGCTGGGAGACCGCCGATTGGGTGATCGACAGCGCGGCAGCGGCCTTGTCAAAGCTACCATAATCGATCACGGCATCCAGCGCCGCCAGTCCGCGATAGTCTATCCGGCTCATTAGCTCACCTAATGTTTGGCAAATAATATTAATTATACTTATCTTCTGAGGAGCCGTAATCTGGCGTCTTTTTACAGCCGGGGAAGGCCATGGAAGTGACTGCTTTTTTAAAAGGCATCGGTTTGGGCGGGAGTTTGATCGTTGCCATTGGTTCACAAAACGCTTATTTACTCAGGCAGGCGTTGAAGCGTGAGTTTGTATTTACTTGCATCGCCATTTGTATTGTCTGCGATGTGGTGTTAATTGCAGCAGGTGTTGCCGGTATGGGGCAGCTGATAACCGAGGCGCCATCGTTATTATTCTGGATAAAAATAGCCGGCGCCGCGTTTTTATTCTGGTATGGCTTGCGTGCCGCACGTTCTGCTTTAAATCCTTCTGCGATGTCGGCAGCGGACAATAATACAGCGCCAGATCGCCGTACGGTCATTGCCGCCATGCTGGCATTCAGCCTGTTAAATCCCCATGTTTATCTGGATACCGTGGTCTTATTAGGTTCGATAGGCGGGCAGCAGGCAGGCAATGGACGGCTATATTTTGCTCTGGGCGCAATGTTGGCATCGACCATATGGTTTAGCAGTCTGGGACTTGGCGCCCGATATTTGACGCCGATATTTTCCCGGCCCGGTGCTTGGCGGGTTTTGGACGGCATTATCGCGCTGGTGATGTGGGTGCTTGCCGTATCGCTGTTTCTCTAGGCTTCAAGCTCAAAACTGGCAAGTACATGCTAATTTTTAGCATAAAATACCCTGCAAAACGCAGTTGTGCCAATCGGCAACACTTGTGTTGCCAAGATGCCGCTTGCAGCTGAGTTCGGCTTACAATGGCGCTAGTCACCTTGAAACAGCGCCGTGCGGCGCCGCATGCCAATGAGCGCAGACCCTGGCTATCTCACAGCGATGGTGGTGGAATTTTCCGCCGATACCATATTAAGTGCATTACTGATTTTCCTTTGGCTCATGCAGCGCAAGGAAAAACATGCGCTATGCTGGGGCATAGGGCAATTGGCCATCATGGCTGGCGGCGTGTTATGGTTTTCCGGAACGAATATAATATCGCTGCCCTTGCGTATATATTTATGTGGGCTGTTTTTAACGCTGGCCATGGCCAGTTATTGGAGCGGCACCTTATTCTTTATCGGTAAATTACGTGCACCGCATGTGCGCTGGATGGCACCTGGCATATTGGTGCTAAGTGGTGCTTTTTATTTCCTGTGGAGTTCAAATACCGGCTGGCTAGCGCCTGGTAGCGCTGCTGCATTAGGCCTGGTCATGCTATGGGCCGGTGCACAATTACTCAATATTCATCACCGCTATCGTTTATTGGGCCTGGCCTTGATATTGCGCGGCGGATTTAATCTGCTGAGCGCGGCCAGCCTGAATCCCGATTTGTATGTGGTGTGGTTTGTGGTCACCAGCCTGCTCAAACTGGTCGTCATGCTGGGCCTGATCTATGCCGTGCAAGATGAAATTCAGCAGCGTTACGCGCGCACCATCGACAGCCTCAGTCATGGTTTTTTGATACGGGACCGGCGCGGCTACATCCACGTTGCCAATGAACGTTGTGCAAAGTTGCTGGGATTTAATAGCGCGCAGGAACTCATCGGTTTGCACGTTTGCGACCTGCTGCCCAACCTGACGCGCGACATGGCGGATCAGTATTTCCGTCTGTTTGAAACCGACGGCGTGCCCTATCCAGTTACCAATACCGCAACATTGAATTTGCGGAATGGCACCAGGCTGCCGGTTGAATTGCTGGGTTCGCCATACTTCGAGCGCGGCCGGTTGTATTGCCTGGTGCAATTGCTGGATATCAGTGAACGCAAAAAGAAGGACGATTTGCTGTACCAGGCGGCCCGGATCGATCCCGTCACCGGCTATTTCAACCGCCACGCTTTGTCTTCCGAGTTGATGCTTGCTTTGGAGAAAGCCACCAGCGCGGGCCGCGAATGTGCAGTGCTGTTTATTGACCTGGACAAATTCAAGCGCGTTAATGATTCCTTTGGCCACGCTGCTGGCGACCAATTGTTGCTTACCGCCGCCCACCGGCTGCATCGTCTGCTGCGTCCGGTCGATGTGCTGTCCCGTTTCGGCGGGGATGAATTTATTGTCATCATCCCGGATCTGATGCCGGGCCGCGCCGAACAAATGGCCCTCGATTGCGCGACCGAAATTATCGCCGCCATGGGCAAAGGCTTTGAAGTGTCCTACCACGCGATCAGCGTCACGGCCAGCATAGGCATCGCATGCTATCCAACTCACGGTAGCGATAGTGAAACCCTGATACGGAATGCCGACATTGCCATGTACGAGGCAAAAAAAGCCGGCCGTGGCGAGCTGCTGATTTTCAACGATGCCATGACCGCAGTGGCCAAGGACGGCCTGGTGATCGACGGCGCGTTGCGCGGCGCCATCGCCGCCAACGAGTTTTACCTGGTTTATCAGGCCATTACCAATGCCAATACAGGCAAGATGACCAAAGTAGAGGCGCTGCTGCGCTGGAACAGCTCGCTGCTGGGGCCAGTGCCGCCAGACCGCTTTATCCCGGTCGCGGAAGACAGCGGCATGATTATCGAGCTTGGCACCTGGGTGCTGGAGGAAGCGTGCCGCCAGATGGGAAGCTGGAAGCAAAGTGCGCTGCGCGAGGTGACCATCAGCATCAATGTCTCGGCCTGGCAACTGGCTGACCCGCAATTTGTCACGCTGGTATCGCAGGCGCTGATGCGCAATGGCCTGTCGCCACACCAGCTGGAACTGGAACTCACCGAGCGCGTGCTGATCGAGGACGCGGCCAATGTGCAGGCCGTGCTGGCCCAGCTGCGGGCGCTGGGCGTGAGCGTGTCGCTGGATGATTTTGGTACCGGCTATTCCTCGCTGAGCTATCTGACCCAGTTCCACCTCAACACGCTGAAGATCGACCGCGCGTTTGTGATGGATATTGAGCATAGCGAACGCAGCAACAGCCTGGTGCATGCCATCATCGCCATGGGCCACAGCCTGGGGCTGCAACTGGTGGCGGAAGGCGTGGAGACGGCGGGCCAGGCGGAGATCCTCGAAAAGATGGGTTGCCACTATCTGCAGGGCTATCACATCTCGCGGCCGGTGCCGCCGGATGAGCTGCTGCGCTTTGCCGGCAACCGCGTCAGCGCCGCGCCGCAGCCTTACTCGAACTTTGCTATTTAGTAGCCGCTGCGGCTTCGGCCGCAGTGGGCACTTTCTGCGCCGCTTCTTCCGGGGTCAGTATCCAGATGCGGTCGATATTGCCCATGCCATCCACCGTGTAGTTGACCACCAGGTCCTTGCCACGCAAGGCTGCAGGCATCTCAATCCTGTTGTCCTGATTGAAGATGCGCGCGGCGGGCGATAGCTGGCGCGCCTTGCCATCCAGCGTGATGTCGGGGAAGTAGCCCGGCGTGAATTTGCCGCGCAGGATGTTGGCAGGGAAGGGACGGTCGATGGCCAGTGCTGGCACGGTGACCAGCACGGCCAGCAGCAGTGCAATCAAGCGTCGCATCGCCCCTCCTGTTGAAAATGTCAGCTTACCCCAGTGTGGCAAACATCGCCAGCACCGCCAGCGCCATCACGCCCGTGCACAGCCAGCCCAGCACGCGCAGGCGGCGTGAAATCACGAACGCGCCCATGACCGCAGGCCGCACGGCCAGCAGCATGACCACCACCATCACCGGCACCGCAATCACGCCATTGACCACTGCGCTCCAGTACAGCGCCTGGATCGGATCGATCGAGGTGAAGCACATGGCGGTGCCGACCAGCGTGGCGCCAATGATGATGGCATAGAACTTCCTGGCGCCAGACAGTTGCAGCTCCAGGCTGTTTTTCCAGCGCATGGCGCCTGCGATGGCATACGCGGCCGAGCCAGCCAGCACCGGCACCGCCAGCAGGCCGGTGCCGATGATGCCCATGCTGAACAGCGCAAACGCGAAGTCGCCCGCAATCGGCCGCAGCGCTTCTGCCGCCTGGGCCGAGGATTCGATATGCGTGATGCCATGCGCGCCCAGCGTGGCCGCCGTGGTCAGCATGATGAACATGGCCACCAGGTTGGAGAAACCCATGCCGGTCATGGTGTCGATGTTGATGCGTTTTAGCTGGTCGCAGGCCTGGTCGGTGGCGTGCTTGAGCGGCTGCGCGTTGGGATCGGCGCGCAAGTCTTCCACTTCCTGTGAGGCCTGCCAGAAGAATAGGTACGGGCTGATGGTGGTGCCAAAAATCGCCACCACGGTGGTGATGTAATCCTTGTCCCAGCTGATCGAGGGCAGCACCGCCGAGCGCATAATTTCCAGCCACGGCAGCTTGAGCGTGAGCGCCGTGGCCACATACGCCAGCAGCGCCAGCGTCAGCCATTTGAGCACGCGCACGTAGCGCTGGTAGGGCAGCATCACTTGCAGCACGGCCGACAGCACGCCGGCCGCCGCCGCATACCAGTGCGCGCCGCCGCCCACCACCAGGCTGGCGGCCTGGCCCATGGCCGCGATATCGGCCGCGATGTTGATGGTGTTGGCGGCCAGTAGCAGCGCGACGATGCTGTACAGCAGCCAGGCCGGGAAGTGGCGGCGGATATTGGTCGCCAGGCCGTGTCCGCTGACGCGGCCGATGCGCGCGCTGATCGCCTGGATGCCCACCATGAGCGGATAGGTCAGCAGCAGCGTCCACAGCATGCCGTAGCCGAATTGCGCGCCAGATTGCGAATAGGTGGCGATACCGCTGGGGTCGTCATCGGCGGCGCCGGTGATGAGGCCGGGGCCGAGTTTGCTGAGCCAACTGGTATTGGTGCTGGCGCGGGCCTGCCCGGCGACCGGGGGCGCTGGCGGTGTAACGGTTTCTGTGTCCATGGTGTCTCCTGTCTGGCCCATGCTAGGGCGGCCAGCGCCACACTTCCGTGCGCAGACGTACTCAGGCCGACACTGAGACTACGTGAATAAGTGTTGCCATGTCATCAATATGTCACACAGTGGTCATCCCCGCGTCATATGGGCTTCCTACAATCTTGCCAGTTAATTTATCACCAACCTAGCAAGAAAGAACAACAACCATGTCACAGCGCTTCCCTCTGAAACCTATGTGCCTGCTGGTCCTGCAAGCACTGGCTTGCCACGCTTACGCGGCTGATCCTGTTGACGCTGCTGCCGACGACAGCGCAGCTGTCGCCGCCATGGCCGGTCCGGTGCAAACGGTGGAAATCACCGGCCGCGGCCAGTCGCGCCAGGTGCAGAACATCAACAAAGCCGACCTGGCCGAAGCGCTGCCAGGCACCAGCCCGCTGAAAGTCCTGGAAAAACTGCCAGGCGTGAACTTCCAGTCGTCCGATCCGTTTGGCGCCTACGAATGGTCGACCCGCTTCAGCATCCGCGGCTTCAACCAGAACCAGCTGGGCTTCACGCTGGACGGCATTCCGCTCGGCGATATGACCTACGGTAACAACAACGGCCTGCACATCAGCCGCGCGATTTCGTCGGAAAACATCGGCAACGTCTCGGTGTCGCAAGGCGCGGGCGCGCTGGGCACTGCGTCCTCCAGCAACCTGGGCGGCACTGTGCAATTCTTCACGCTGGCGCCTACCGATACGCGGGGCCTGACCTTCTCGCAGACCTTCGGCAGCGATTCCACCTCGCGCACCTTTGCCCGCGTCGACACCGGCCTGATCAACGGCGTGTTCAAGGCTTCGCTGAGCGGCACCCGCCAGCGCACCGACAAGACCAAGGGTTCGGGCGGCCAGGACCAGGATCAATGGAACTCGCGCTTCGTGTTCAACTTCGGCGAAAACAGCCTGACCGGTTTCCTGAACTACTCGGACCGCAAGGAAATCGACTACCAGGATATGTCGCTGGAAATGATCAAGCGCCTGGGCTACAACTGGGACAACTACCAGCCTGACTGGAACCGCGCCGTGAACGCCGCCAAAGGTATCTTTACCGGCGGCGTCAACAGCCTGGACGATGCCTACTACTCGGCCGGCGGCCTGCGCAAGGACACCCTGGGCGGCCTGACGCTGGACCTGCAGCTGACTTCCAGCCTGAACCTGAAAACCACCGTCTACCACCACGACAACAAAGGCCAGGGCCACTGGTACACGCCGTACGTCAAGACCGATGCCAACAACCCGATCTCGCTGCGCACCACCGAGTACAGCATTGGCCGTGACGGCATCATCAGCGACGTGACCTGGGAAATGGGCAACAACACGCTGAGCGCCGGCCTGTGGGGCGAGCGTAACAACCACACCGCCAGCCGCAACTACTACGGCGTGACCGGTCCGGCCGACACCATGTACTACCTGAGCAACCCGTTCGCCACCGACTGGAAGCAGAACTTCATCACCACCACCTCGCAGTACTACGTGCAAGACACGCTGGCGCTCATGGATGGCAAGCTGAAGATCAACGCCGGCTTCAAATCGCTGGACGTGGACATCAAGGCCACCAACCTGGTCGGCACCCGTGCCGCCGGCACCCTGAACGCCGAGAAGAAGTTCCTGCCGCAAGCCGGCTTTAACTACGCGCTGTCCAGCGATGACGAAGTGTTCGGTTCGGCATCGAAAAACATGCGTGCCTTCCAGCCGGGCGTGACCGGTCCGTTCTCGCAGACCCAGGCCGCCTACAACGCGGGCGTCGGCACCCTGAAGCCGGAAACCTCGGTCAATATCGACCTCGGCTACCGCTTCAAGCGCGACAACCTGCAAGGCTCGCTGGCCGTGTACAACGCGCGCTTTGACGACCGCCAGCTGAGCGTAGCCACCTGCGCCGGTATCGTCGGCTGCCCATCGACCCTGGTCAACGTGGGTAAAGTGGACACCAAAGGTGTGGAAGCGATCGCCGTGTGGAAGTTCAACCGCGAAATCAGCTGGTTCAACTCGTACACCTTCAACGATTCCAAGTACAAGTCGAACTACATGGACGGCACCAACCTGGTGGCCGTCAGCGGCAAGACCGTGGCCGATGCGCCGCGCCAGCTGTTCAACACCGAAGTGTCGTATGAAACCGGCGCGTGGTTCGCGCGTGCAGGCGGCAAGTACACCGGCAAGCGCTACTACACCTACATGAACGACGCTGGCGTGCCATCGTTCTGGCTGGCCAACCTGTCGGCCGGCTACAAGATGAAATCGCTGGACTTCGTCAAGGATCTGACGCTGCAAGTCAACGTCACCAACCTGTTTGACAAGCAGTATGTGAGCACCATCGGTTCGAACGGCTTCCAGGCTACCGACCCGAACGGTACTGCACAGACCCTGCTGACCGGCGCGCCACGCCAGGTATTTATCACCCTGAGCGGCAAGCTGTAAGTATCAAAGCGTAACGCTGTTGCTTAGGATACACAGCAACAGCGTTACGCTGGCATGGCGCTGAACATAGTTGCATACTGGATGACCCGCCAGCAGCTATGAGGAGACAGCCATGAAATGGTTTTACGATCTGAAAATAGCCACAAAACTGATCGTGTCGTTTGGTGCCGTGCTGTTGTTGACGCTGGTGCTCGGCCTCAGCAACATCTTCTCGATGAACCACGTCAACCAGGCCTCCAACGACCTGGCGGAAAACTGGATGCCCAGCGTGCGCGCGGTGATGCAGCTGCGCATCGACCTGGGTGAGCTGCGGCGCTGGGAACTGTCGCACATGCTCAACGACAAACCTGAACAGGTGAGCATGTATGAGAAGCGGCTCGAGGAATCGATCGCCACCATCAAAAAGCACCGGCAGGAATACGAAAAACTCATCTCCAGCCCGGAAGAAAAAGCCACTGCCACGGAATTCGACAGCAACCTGGCGGCCTTCCTGATTGACCACGAAAAAATGATCGCCCTGTCGCGCGACGGCAAGAAGCTGGAAGCGCGCGAGCTGGCGGCCAGTACCTCGGCCAAGTCGCTGGGGCTGCTGACCGATAACGTGAACAAGCTGGTCAAGATTAATGTCGATGGCGGCGACCAGGCCAGTGAGGATGCCACCTCGACCTTCCAGAATGCACGCACGACCTCCATCGTTTTGCTGGTGGCGAATATCGGCATCGGCATGGTGCTGGCGCTGTGGGTCGCGCGCATCGTCTCGGCGCCGTTGCAGCAGGCGGTGTCGCTGGCGCGCGATGTGGCGGGCGGCGACCTGACCCGCTCCATCGATGTGACGAGTGCCTGCGAAACCGGGCAGCTGATGCAGGCGCTCAAGGACATGACCGGCAACCTGCAAACCCTGGTCAGCCAGGTGCGCCATGGCACGGATACGATTGCAACGGCCTCATCGGAAATCGCCAGCGGCAACCAGGACCTGTCCTCGCGCACTGAGGAGCAGGCCAGCTCGCTGCAAGAGACCGCCTCTTCGATGGAGGAACTCACCAGCACCGTCAAACAGAACGCCGACAACGCGCGGCAGGCCAACCAGCTGGCGCAGTCGGCTTCGGGCATCGCGCTCAAGGGCGGCGATGTGGTGGGGCAGGTGGTGGGCACCATGGCCTCGATCAATGAATCCGCGCGCAAGATTGTCGACATCATTTCGGTGATTGACGGCATTGCGTTCCAGACCAATATCCTGGCGCTCAACGCAGCGGTGGAAGCGGCGCGCGCAGGTGAGCAGGGCCGCGGCTTTGCGGTGGTAGCCAGCGAGGTGCGCAACCTGGCGCACCGTTCGGCCGCCGCCGCCAAGGACATCAAGCTGCTGATCAGCGATTCGGTGGAAAAGGTGGAGGCGGGATCGGCGCTGGTCAACCAGGCCGGCGAGACCATGAGCGAGATCGTCACCAGCATCACGCGCGTGACCGACATCATGAGCGAGATCACCTCGGCCAGCGTGGAGCAGAGCGCCGGCATCGAACAGGTCAACACCGCCATCGTGCAGATGGACCAGGTGACGCAGCAGAATGCGGCGCTGGTGGAGGAAGCAGCGGCAGCGGCGGAATCGATGCAGGAGCAGGCCGCGCGCCTGAGCGAAGTGGTCAGCGTGTTCAAGCTGCTGGCTTCGCAGACGCCGCCACCACGTGCGGCCGCACCGCTCAAGCGCTCGGTGCCGGCAGCCGTGGTGGCCAGCGTCAAGGCGCCTGCGGTGGCGGCGCCCAAACCGGCCATCAAAAAGCCCGTCAAGGAAGTGGTGGGCGGCGATGAGTGGGAAGCGTTTTAACGCTTGACCTTCAACCTGGCTTCAACCTTATCCTCCAGTCGACATCAACGTACTGGAGGAGACGATGGACAAGCGCTATACACAGGTGGAGTTCGGCTCCCACAAGGTCGAGGTGCCGGCGGGGGGCTACTACGACCGCTACCGCATGCATCCCGATCTGGATGAAGTGGCGCGCGATCCGGCGGCTGGCAATATCGATTTCTTCCGCCGCTTTCCCAAGCAGCAGCAGGCCTCGCGCGTGGGGCCGGTATGGGCGCCGAATTTCTACTACCGCTCCAGCAATGTCCAGCTGCTGATGCTGGCGCCGCTCGCGCGCCTGCGCGCCGCCTTGCCGACACCGCTGGAACCGCTACAGGCCGTGCCTGGCTATGGCCTGGTGGCGCTGACCTTCTTTTCCTACGCTCTGTGCGACAACGATCCGTATGACGAGGTGTCAGTCGCGGTAGTGATCCGCGAGCCGGCGCGTGGCGGTCCGCACGCGCTGGAGCTGTTGAACGCCATGCGGCGGCGCAGCTTCTTTGCCCACGTGCTGGCGCTGCCGGTCAATACCGACATTGCGCGCGTGCGCGGCGTGCATGGCTATCAGCTGCCGAAGTGGCTGGCGGACATCCGCCTCAGTCTTGATGGCGAGGTGCGCGCCAGTGTCGGCAGCACGCAGCCAGACCTGACGCTGCATGCGCCGTTGCCGGCCCAACAGCGCGTGACGCCACAATCCCATCTGGCAACCTCCACCATGGTGCATCTGGTGGATGGCGCCTGGCATCAGACGGCAGTGCAGAGCAATACGCTGTCGTTCGCGCAGCGCCTGTTCCCGCGCGATGTGCAGCTGACGCGCCACGGTGGGCCGCTGAGCCAGCTGCTGGATGGCCTGGGCGCATCCACCATCTTGCGCTTCGATGTGGTGGCCGATGCGCAGGTGGTACTGAACCTGCCGCGTCCCTTAGCCCTTTGACGCGCGCAGCCGGTCCAGCACGCGCTGCGTGCGGTCGGCGCACTCGATATCCTGCGGCTGGCTTTCAATGGTCTGGATCGCGTTGAGCAGCTGCTTTTTGTTTTTGGCGAGACGCTTTTGCAATTGTTCGATTTCCTCAACCTTGCGTTTCAGGCCATCGAGCAGCTCGTCGTGCTTCCAGGTGCCGGGGCCGACGGGCAGCAGCGCGCGGATCTCGTCCAGCGAGAAACCGGCATTTTGCGCGTTGGCGATAATCTCCAGTATCCACAAGGCGTCCGGCCCGTAGTAGCGGTAGCCATTGGCCTTGCGCTCGGTCGGCTTGATCAAGCCGCTGGCTTCATAAAAACGGATGCGTGACGCGGCCAGTCCCGTGTGTTTGGCGAGTTCTCCGATCAGCATATGCGACCCCGAAAATAGTGGTTGACCTTAAAGTTCACTTTAACGTTAAAGTGTGTTCATTGTCAAACGAGGTCCATCATGAAGCTATTCGAAAAACTGCCATTATCTAACGGTTCCAGCATTCCGAACCGTATCGCCAAAGCTGCCATGGAAGAAAACATGGCGGACGCTGACCACGCGCCATCGGACGAACTGCTGCGCCTGTACCAGGCCTGGGCCGAGGGCGAGGCCGGCCTGCTCATCACCGGCAACGTGATGGTCGACAGCCGCGCCATGACCGGCCCGGGCGGCGTGGTGCTGGAAGATGACCAGCACCTGGAACGCTTCAAGCAATGGGCGCGTATCGGCCGCGCCAGGGGCGCGCAGTTCTGGCTGCAGATCAACCATCCGGGCCGCCAGATGCCGGCCAATCTGGGCCAGCCGACGTGGGCGCCATCGGCAGTGGCGCTGAACCTGGGCTCGATGTCCAAACACTTCAATCTGCCGCAGGCCATGACGCCGGAGGTGATTGCCGATGTGATCCGCCGTTTTGCGCGCACCGCGCAGCTAGGCGAGCAGGCCGGCTTCACGGGCGTGGAGATCCATGCGGCGCATGGCTATCTGCTGAGCCAGTTCCTGTCGCCGCTGAGCAATCAGCGCGACGACCAGTGGGGCGGCTCGCTGGAGAACCGCGCGCGGCTGCTGCTGGAGATCGTCAAGGCGGTGCGCGCGGTGGTGTCGCCGCGCTTTGCGGTGGCCGTCAAACTGAACTCGGCCGACTTCCAGCGCGGCGGCTTCAGCGCCGACGATGCGCGCCAGGTGGTGCTGATGCTGAATGCGCTGGCGGTCGATCTGGTCGAGCTCTCGGGCGGCAGCTACGAGGCGCCGGCCATGCAGGGCGAGGCGCGCGATGGCCGCACGCTGGCGCGCGAAGCTTACTTTGTCGATTTCGCGCGCGAGATCCGCACCGTGGCCGATATGCCGGTCATGGTGACGGGCGGCATACGCCGCCGTCCGGTGGCGCAGCAGGTGGTGGCCAGCGGTGTGGACATGGTCGGCATCGGCACCGCGCTGGCCATCGATCCGTATCTGCCACGCGACTGGCGTGAGGGCAAAGACAATGCGCCGGCCTTGCCGCCGATTACGTGGAAGAACAAGGCGCTGGCGTCAGTCGCGAATATGGCCACGGTCAAATTCCAGCTGCGCCGTCTCAGCAAGGGGCGCGCGCCGCATCCGGATGTGGCGCCGTGGCGCGCACTGGTCCAGCAGCAGCTGGGTAACGCCTGCCAGGCGCGCCAGTACCGGCGATGGGTGGCGCAGCGTTAAACCGCTTCTCGCTGCGGAGATGCTGCACTCTTTCAACCCGCACACCGCTGCGGCCAGGGTCTGACCCCGTCGGGGTCAGACCCTTTCGTTTGGGGGGATGTCGGGGTGGCGTTGTTGCCACGCCTTGAGGTCTTCGCGGTATTTGTCCAGCGCTTCCTGGTACAGGTCTTCCACGCAGTAGGTGCAGCCGCTGTGGCAGCAGTCGCCCGGGGCGGGCGATACCGGTGGTTCAGGTTTCGGGTCGTTCTGATCGTTCATTACTTTACTCACATCGGCGGCATGGCCAATAGCGCCATGTTGCGGCCTTTTTCTTTTGCACGGTACAGCGCCTGGTCGGCGGCATGCACCAGGTCTTGCGGCGAGGTGTCTTCGGTCGGCACCATGACGGCCACGCCGATACTGATGGTCATGATACCGAATGGCGACTGCTCGTGTGGCAATTGCCGGCGTACCAGCTCGGCGCAGATCTCTTCCGCCACGCCAAACGCGTCGGTCGCATCGGTGGCGGCGGCCAGCAGCGCGAACTCCTCGCCGCCGTAGCGCGCCACGATATCGCTGGTACGGCGGCCGTGGGTGGTGATGAGGTCCGCCACCGTGCGCAATACGGCGTCGCCGGCCAGGTGGCCGTAGTGGTCGTTGTACTTCTTGAAGTAATCGACGTCCAGCATCGACAGCGCCAGCGTCTGGCCGGTGCGCGCGGCGCGGCGCCATTCGGCTTCCAGCGCCAGGTCGAAGCCGCGGCGGTTGCTGACGCCGGTCAGGCCGTCGGTGGTGCTCAGCGCGGCCAGCTTGCGGTTGGATTCTTCCAGTTCGGCGGTGCGCGCGGCCACGGTTTGTTCCAGCTCGGTCTGGTGGCGTGTCAGGCGGTTGATGCGGGTTTTATACGCCAGCACCAGCGTGCCGACCACCAGCGCTGCAAAGCCGGAGCGGAACCACCAGCGCTGCCAGAACGGCGGCGTTATGGTGATGTCGAGCGTGGCCGGCTCTTCGTTCCACACGCCCAGGTGGTTGGCGGCCTTGACGCGGAACACATACTTGCCTGGGTTCAGATTGGTGTAGCTGGCCGTGCGGTGCGCGGCGTCGGTTTCCACCCAGTCGCGGTCGAAGCCTTGCAACTGGTAGGAATAGCGGTTGCCCGATGGTTCGGTGTAGTGCAGCGCGGCGAACTCCAGTGCAAACACCGAGGCCTGCGAGGACAGGGTCAGCGCGGTGGGCGCCGTGACCGGGCCTTCCGCCTTGACGTTCTCGGCCGGCTGGCCGTTTTGCAGCGAGTGGTTGAACACGGTGATGTCGGTAATGGCCACTTGCGGCGGCACCGAGCTGGTCTTCACCTTGCCCGGCACCACGGCAGTCATGCCGTGCACGCCGCCAAAGTACAAGGTGCCGTCGGCGCCAAACGCGGCCGAGTTGACGGTAAAGCCTTCGGTCAGGCCGTCGGACGCGGTGAACAGCGTGATCTTGCCGTTGTCGGGATCGAGCCGGTACAGGCCGGCGATGGTGCTGCACCAGATCTTGCCGTCGTTGTCGTGCTCGATCGACAGGATCTTGGCCGCGCGCATCCCCACCGCATAGGATTTGAAACTGATGCTGCCGTTGGGCTTGAACACCACCAGGTCCAGGCCCTTGCTGGTGCCGACCCAGATGCGGCCCTGCGCATCCTCATGCAGGCTGGCGATGTTGTCGTCGCTGAGGCTGCTGGTGTCCTTGGCCGAATGGCGGAAGTGGCGGAACTTGCCGCTGGCCTGGTCCAGCAGGTCGAGGCCGCCGCCATTCCATTCCGAGCCGGCCCACACGCGGCCCTGGCGGTCTTCCAGCACGGCTGAGGTGCCGTTGACGCTGCGCGAATGTGGATCTTGCGGATCGCTGTAGTAAATCTTGCGGGCGTCGGTCTTGATGTCGTAGCGGATCAGGCTGTTGCCGGTGGCCAGCCACAGTACGCCGCCCGCGCCTGGCGCAATGGCGTTGATGTAGTCGCTGGCGGTATTGCCGAAGTGGATCGCCTGGAACGGGCTGTCCGGCGAGTCGAGACGGTTCAGGCCGTTGGACGTGCCCAGCCACAGCGGGCCTTTGCCGTCGTCATCCTGGTACATGCTGTAGACGATGGAATGCGACAGCTTGCCGGGGGTCTTGTCGTCGGCGCGGTAGCTGCGTACCACGGTGCTGGTGACGGGATCGTACAAGCTCATGCCGACGTTACCGCCGAGCCAGATCTTGCCGCCTGGCGCGCGGGCCAGGCTCAGCAGCGCATTGCTGGCGGGCGCCGAGCGGCTGTCGATGCGGAACGGCACGTGGCGCGTAAAGCCTTCGCTGCTCAGGTTGGCCAGCGAGATGCCGTCGGTGAACGAGGCGATCCACAGCATGCCACCGCGGTCCTGCATCACCGCGCGCAGATTGTCGCCGGGCAGGCTGTAGGGATCGTCGGCGGCGTGCACGAACTGGTCGAACTCGTCGTTGGACTCGTTCCAGCGCAGCAGGCCGGCCGACAGCGTGGTGGCCCACAGCACGCCCTTGTTGTCGATGCCGAAGTTGGTGATGCGGCTGTACGGCGAAGTGATTGCCTTGCGCGTATCCCAGTCGTTCTTGCCGTCCCAGCGGATGATGCCGGACTCGGTGCCGATCCACAGTGCGCCGTGGTTGTCGAACTGCAGCGCCCGCACGATGTTGACGCGCGCATCCGGCTTGGCCGCAGGATCGACCTGGTGATGCTTGAACACCTTGGTGCCGGGCGCCAGGTAGTCCATGCCGCCGGGCCAGGTGCCGATCCACAGGCCGCCCTTGGCGTCCAGCGCCAGCGCGTTCAGGTCGTTGCTGGCCAGGCTGTCCGGATTATTGTCGTCATGGGCGTAAATGGCATCGAACTTGCCGGTATTCGGGTCGAAATGCTGCAAACCGCCCCAGGTGCCGATCCACAGGCCGTCCTTGCCGTCGGCAATGATGTTCTTGACGATGCGGTGGTTCTTGGGCGCCTTGTCGCCGGCGGCAAAAGTGGTGAAGTTGTTCGTTTCGGGATTGAAACGCGCCAGGCCATTTTGCGTGGCGGCCCAGATCCGGCCCTGCTTGTCCTCGAAAATCGACGACACGCGGTCGTGCGGCAGGCTGGCCGGGTCGCCCGGGTTATTGATGTATTTAACCGCCTGATAACCGTTGTAACGATACAAACCGTTGGTATGGGTGCCGACCCAGATAAAGCCCTTTTTGTCTTGCAATAGCGATAACATTGACGGTTCATCCCCGCCCAGCGGCCCCAGCTTTTTAAAGCGCAAGGAGGGGGCCGGTGCGGCGTGGGCCTGGCTCAGTAACAGCAGTTGGGCGAGCAATAAGCAGAGGGAAATGACGCGGCGCAGGGCCGATAGGGGGGCTTGCATGGGGGTGGAAGTTAACCTGGTTTCTGATCAGGAAGGTTATTATACATGCCATTGATGCAATGGTTTCGTGATAAAAGCTGCTGGTTTTTAGCGCAGTTGCCAGAAATTAGGGTATAGTTTACGGCGCTTCACCATCCGCCCACATTATGTCCGATACCGAGATCACCATCCCTTCCGCCCCCGAGCAGGCCGCCGCCGCCCCAGCCCCAGTCCGTTTTGCCGACTTCGGCCTGTCGCCGGATATCCAGCGTGCACTGGACGAGCAGGGCTATGAGCATCCCACGCCGATCCAGGCGCAAGCCATCCCGGTATTGCTGCAAGGCCGCGACGTCATGGGCGCCGCCCAGACCGGTACCGGCAAGACCGCCAGCTTCTCGCTGCCGATCATCCAGATGCTGCTGGCGCACGCCAACACCAGCACCTCGCCGGCGCGTCACCCGGTGCGCGCGCTGATCCTGGCGCCGACCCGCGAACTGGCCGTGCAGGTAGCCGAGAACGTCAAGGCCTACGCCAAACATACGGCAGTGCGCTCGACCGTGGTATTCGGCGGCATGGACATGAAGCCGCAGACCGCCATCCTCAAGGGCGGCGTCGAAATCGTCATTGCCACCCCGGGCCGTCTGCTGGACCATATCGAACAAAAGAACATCAGCCTGAGCCAGGTGCAGATGCTGGTCATGGACGAAGCCGACCGCATGCTGGACATGGGCTTCCTGCCGGATCTGCAGCGCATCATCAACCTGCTGCCGAAGCAGCGCCAGAACCTGATGTTCTCGGCGACGTTCTCGCCTGAGATCAAGAAGCTGGCCAACACCTTCCTGAGCAACCCGATCACGATCGAGGTGGCGCGCAGCAACCAGACCGCCGACAAAGTCACCCAGGTGGTCTACAAGATCGCCGAAAACCAGAAGCACGCGCTGACCGCGCACCTGCTGCGCCAGCGCGAGCTGAAGCAGGTCATCATCTTCTCCAATACCAAGATCGGCGCCTCGCGCCTGGCGCGCGAGCTGGAACGCGAAGGCATGAAGGCGGTTGCCATCCACGGCGACAAGACCCAGCAGGAACGCATGGCCGCGCTGGACGCGTTCAAGAAAAACGAGATCGACATTCTGGTCGCCACCGACGTTGCGGCCCGCGGCCTCGACATCTCCGACCTGCCGTGCGTGATCAACTATGACCTGCCGTACAACGCCGAAGACTATGTGCACCGTATTGGCCGTACCGGCCGCGCGGGCGCCTCGGGCGATGCAATTTCGATTTATTCGGACAAGGACGAGCGCCTGCTGGTCGACATTGAAAAGCTCATCAAGCAAACCATCAAGCGCGCCGAGCCGGAAGGTTTCGTGCCGGGCGGCTTTGCCGACGAGCGCGGTGAACGCCGTCCACGCCGCAGCGAAGACCTGGCCCGTGGCCCGGCAGGCCGCTCGGCCGACCGCGCGCCGCGTACCATGGGCGCCGCGCCGCGCCGCGACAAGGTTGATCCATGGTTCCTCAAGCCTTATGAGCCGGCCAAGGCCGCCGTGCCGGTGGCTGCCGCGCCAGCCGGTGGCAGCGCCATCACCAAGGCCAAGCCCAAGCTGGCCTTCCTGCTGGGCGGTGCGCCCAAGCAGCCGACGCAGCAGTAAAAGCCGTCCATAAAAAAACCGCCTTCCGGCGGTTTTTTTACGTTACAGCGCTTCGCGCAGCGCGCGGATCACGCGCTCCTGTTCCTCTTCCAGTCCCACCCACAGCGGCAGACGCAGCAGGTTGTCGGACTGCTGGTTGGTGTGCTGCATGTCGCCGTGGTGGCGGCTGTTCTTGACGCCGTAGGGCGCGCTGTGCAGCGGCACATAGTGGAACACGCAGTTGACGCCCTGGCTCTTCATATTGGCCAGCACCCTGGTGCGCTGCTCCAGCGAATCGAGCAGGATGTAGTACATATGGGCGTTGTGGGTGCAGCCTTCCGGCACCACAGGACGGCGCAGGCGGCCTTGCGCTTCCAGCGGCGCCAGCGCTTCGTGGTACTTGTCCCACAGCGCCAGACGGCGCGCGGTGATGCTGTCGGCTTCTTCCATCTGGGCCCACAGGAAGGCGGCAATCACTTCGCCCGGCAGGTAGGACGAGCCGATATCGACCCAGGTGTATTTGTCCACCTGGCCACGGAAGAACTGGCTGCGGTTGGTGCCTTTTTCGCGGATGATCTCCGCGCGCTCGGCCAGTTGCGGATCGCTGACCAGCAGCGCGCCGCCTTCGCCGGCAATGATGTTCTTGGTTTCGTGGAAGGAGTAGGCGCCCATGTGGCCGATGGTGCCCAGCGGCTTGCCCTTGTAGGTTGACATGATGCCCTGGGCCGCGTCTTCAATCACGATCAGATTGTGGCGCTGGGCGATGTCCATGATGGTATCCATCTCGCAGGCCACGCCGGCGTAGTGCACCGGCGCGATGACCTTGGTGCGCGGCGTAATCGCGGCCTCGATCTTGGTCTCGTCGATGTTCAGCGTGTCGGGACGGATGTCGACAAACACCGGCACCGCACCGCGCATCACAAACGCGTTGGCGGTCGAGACGAAGGTGTAGGACGGCATGATGACTTCATCGCCGGGCTGCAGGTCGGCCAGCAGCGCCGCCATTTCCAGCGCCGCCGTGCACGAGTGGGTCAGCAGCGCGCGCTTGGCGCCGGTGCGCTGCTCCAGCCAGGCATGGCACTTCTTGGTGAACTGGCCGTCGCCGGACAGGTGGCCATTGGTGTGGGCCTGGGCGATGTACCACAGCTCGCGGCCGGTCATGAAGGGTTTGTTGAACGGAATCGGGTTCATGCTAGCTCCTTAGCCTTGGGCGGCAACGACGGTGCCGATGCAAATTAACGCGACCCCGGCAATGCGGGTCACGGACAGGGGTTCGTTAAACATCCATGCGCTGAGCAGCAGCACGATGACGAAATTCAGCGCCATGAACGGGTAGGCGTGGCTGAGCTGGAACTTGGTCATGGCGCCCATCCACGAGACCGAGGCCAGGAAGGCGGCGGCAAACGCGGCGATGATCCACGGGTTCAGCAGCAGCTTGATGAGGAACCACAGCTTGTCGCCGGAATCGGCCGGCAGCGCGCCGGCCTTGGAGACTTGCATTTTGATGGCGAGCTGGCCAAATACGGTCAGCACGATGGTCATGACGATGTACAGATAATTCATGGGGTGCTCACTTGACGATACGGTGGTAGATGTCTTGCGGATGGCGGAACGAGAAGCCTTGCGTGGCATACAGGTTCAGCACCGCCAGATTGCTGGCCGAGATGGAGCTGGTGACGGTGTCGTGGCCGGCGTTGAGCAGCTCGACGATGACCTGGCGCCACCAGTACTTGGCCAGGCCGCGGCCACGGAACTCGGCCGCCACGGCGTGTAGCACCAGCGCATTGCCGTGGTAGCCGATGAAGCCGGCCAGCTGGTCTTGCGCGTACAGCGCCACCACCTGGTCCGCTGCCGCCAGCTGGCGCAGCCAGTTGTCGTAGCGCAGTGCTGCGGCGGCCGGATCGACCTGGAAGTCGCGGTGGAAGCGTCCATGGGCAAACGCGCCATGGCAGATGGCCAGCATGGCGTCCAGGTCAAAGTCGCGGCGGATGCTGACGATCTTGGCCGCCACCGACATATTGTGGCCGTCCAGCGGTTTCAGCGCGCGCAGCTGCTCGCGCGTGGCCACGGTTTCCAGCAGCGTGTCGGCGTAGTAAAAGCCATGCTGATGCAGCAGGCCCTTGTCGGCCAGCGGGTCGAGCTTGACGGTCTGGTGGCCGGCCACCGTGTCTGCTGCCGCCAGCGCCGCTGCCGAGTATTCAGTGAGTTCCCAGGCCGGATAGCCCAGTGCTGCCACATCCCATGGCGCGCTTTTCAGGAACGGGGAAACGGCGTCAGTCATCGGGCATCTCCGCGGCGTTGGGGGTCATGCGGCGCACGATGTACAGCGGCCGCTTCTTGGTTTCGTCAAAGGCCTTGCCCAGGTACACGCCCATGATGCCGAGGATGCCGATAATCAGGCCGCCAATGAAGTACAGCGAAACGATCAGGCTGGACCAGCCGGCAATCGGCGAGCGGTGGATGATCGAGGAAATCAGCAGGTACAGGCCGAACGCCAGCGAGACGGCGGCCATGCTCATGCCCAGCCGCGCGGCCATGCGCAGCGGCTTGTCGGAGTAGGCGATGATGGTATCGGCCGCCAGTTTCCACAGCTTGGCAAAGGTGTAGGTGGACTTGCCCTCGGCGCGTTCGGCGTGCTGCACGCGGATGCCGGTGGTGGGGAAACCCATCCACTGCACGTGGCCGCCAAAGAAGCGCAGCTGCTCGCGCATGCGGTTGAAGTTGTTGACCACGGCGCGCGACATGATGCGGAAGTTGCCGCTGTCACCGTCGAAGTCGATGTCGGCCAGGTAGCTGAAGATGCGGTAGAACAGCCATGAGCCGAGGCGCTTGAGCGGCGGATCCTGGCGCTCGCCGCGCAGGGCCAGCACCACGTCGTAGCCTTCCTGGGCCTTGGCGTACAGGCGCGGGATTTCTTCCGGCGCGTCCTGCAGGTCGCAGTCCATCACCACCACCCAGTCGCCGCGGCACTGGTCCATGCCGGCCGTGATGCCGTAGTGCTGGCCGAAGTTGCGCGAGAACTGCAGGCCGACCACGCGCGGGTCGGCTTTGGACAGGCGTTCGATGACGTCCCACGAGCGGTCGCCGCCGCAGTCTTCCACCAGCACGATTTCAAAGTTCGGGCTGATGGTTTCGATTGCATCGCGCAAGCGCGTGTATAACTCGTCGAGCATTTTCTCGGCCTTGTAGACCGGAACCACGACCGAGATCAGGGGGACTGCTTGCATTACGGTTTCTCCTGGACTTGAGGGATGCGCACGACGTCGATGCCGTTCAGGGCAAAGCGGCCGCGGCCCGAGCTGAAGACACGGAACTCCACCATGTCCAGCGTATTCGGGGTGCTGAAGCACAGCGTGATGTGCTGCTTGCCAGCGGTGGTGACCTGCTGGCGCGCATGAACTTTGTGGCCGGACTGGGTGACAACGTCCAGCATGCCGTAGTCGCCCTGGCCATCGCCGCTGGTGTCGAGATCAAAGGTGACCGCATAACTGCCCGCGCCCAGCATACGCATCGGGCCGAAGTGCAGCGTGCCGGCTTCGCCAGGCTGGGCGGTGATGCTGCCGTCGGCCAGCGTGCCGCGTTCGTGCAGTGTCTTCTCATTCATGCTGTAGCGCACCGGCTGGCGTACCGCGATGTCCCACTCGGGCAGCACGGCCGCCAGGTTGTGCGGGTAGACCAGGATGTTGGCGTCCTGGTAGCGCAGCACGCGTGGCTGGCCCGCCTGGCTGGCCAGCAGGGCCTGGTCCAGCAGCGGCATCTCGCTGTCGCGCAGCAGCAGGAAGGTCGGGCCTTGCCAGGCTTCCGGCGTGTACCAGCGGTTGGAGCTGAGCTTGCGGGTCGGCAGCGGCAAGCCATGGTCGAATTCGACCGGCCGCAGGCGCACCGCGCCGCTGGACAGCACCGTGTTCTTGCCGGCGTTCCAGAACGTGGCATAGCCGTATTGCAGCCCCTGGTCTTTGAGGAAGCGGGTCAGCTGCTGATCCGGCGTTTTCAGGATCAGGCCTTCGCGTCCCATGTGCGGGTTTTCATTGAACGGGTACAGATACGCGGTGGGTGCGCTGGTGGCCAGCAGCACAATGGCCACCAGGCCGGCGGTGCGCGTGGTCGGCGGCAGTGCGCGGCGGTCCACCAGCAGGCCCACCAGCACCAGCAGCATGTACAGCAGCGACGGCACCAGGTAGCGGATCGAGGCGTCTGGCGCATTCATGTCCGCCACCGAGGTGGCCAGCATGATGAACAGGTTGGCGGCAAACGAGACGGCGGCAAACACCACCACCAGCTGGCGCGGGCCACGGCGCGGCTGCAGCGCCTTGCACAGGCCCCACGGCAGTAGCAGCAGCATCAGCAGCGCACCGATCAGGCGCAGCGCGGCATAGCCGCCCGCCAGCGAAGCCACCTTGCCCTGCGGGTTGGGGATGCCATCAAACAGGCTCATCATGCCGCTGAACACGCCCAGCAGGTTTTGCTGCATGCTGTTGAGGCTTAGCCAGTGCACCACGGTCAGGCCCTGGCTGCTGTTGACGCGGCCCAGCGTATAGCTGCTCAGCAGCACACCTGCTATCAGACCCAGCAGGACCACGCCCATGGCCTGGGCCTGGCGCCATGCCACCGCGCGGCGCTCGTCGCGCGCGGCGCGCCACTCCAGCGCCTGTTGCACGGCGCCGCCCGCCAGCAGCGGCAGGCCGTAGAACAGCAGCGCGCGTTGCGGATTGGCCCAGAACACCAGCAGCGTCAGCACCGCAGTGGCGCCGCCCCACCACAGGCGCTTGCCGCCGCTAGCCTGGCTGAACGACCAGTAGGCATAGATCAGGAAGCAGGCCATGTAGTACATCGAGCCGTAGGCGGCCTGGCCGTAGATGTGCTCGGCCATGATGAATGACATGCCGCCCGACATCACGAGCATGCTCAGCAGACGCGCCAGGCGGCTTTGTTCCAGCAGACCGGTCAGCAGCCAGCTGCCGTACAGGATCAATGTGGCCGAAACCAGGTCGGACGCCACGTGCAGCAGATAGCCGTTGTGGAAGAACGGCAGCAGGGGAATGATGAAGGTCTGGGTATAGAACACCCACAGGTCATGGTTGACGTAGTTCCATTCGAGCGGGAAATACTGGCCGGTCTCGTAGATTTCCTGTGCCAGCAAATTCTTGACGGCGGAATCCGACTGGAACGCCAGCTGGTAGTCCATCAGCAGGTAAAAGACCAGCAGCAGCAGGTTGAGGCCGAGGAGCAGTGGTAACCAGCGTCTGGTCAGCATCCCAGATTGAACCAGGCGTGGGAGCATAGGCGTGAGGTAAAAATAGGTAAAAGTATCCGCCAGTATAAAGCACCATTGCGAAATCGGCAATTTGACGGTGTCTCTGCGGAGCGTGCGGGAAACCGCGCAAACCCGCATGATTGCTGGCTTTGCGCGGCACGGCCCGGTTGTGAACCGGGCGCTTAAATTGTGATAATTTGTAAGCCTAAGGCAATTTCACCGGAGCGCGGCAATACCACCGGCCATCCACCACGCAGGCCAGCAGCTGCGCCGTGCTGGCGGCCCAGTCCAGGCGCGGCATGCCGCCCGAAGCAGGCGCCTGGCCCTGCGCGTGCAGCGCCAGCCAGTCGGTGAGCGCGGTGGCCAGTTGCGCGCCATCGTCGGCGTGGAAGTACCAGGCGTGCTGGCCGCCCACTTCGCGGAATACTGCCAGGTCGCGCGCCACCACGGGCAGGCCGTGCTGGGCCGCTTCGATCAGCGGCAAGCCATAACCCTCGCCCTGCGAGGCGGCCAGCAGGGCGCTGCTGTGCTGGTACAAATGCAGCAGCAATTCGTCGCTGGCGCGCTCCAGCCAGAACAGGCGGCGGCCTTGTTCCGGGTGCGCGCGCAGGCGCTCCGCCAGCGCTTCCATGCGCCAGCCGGGCTTGCCGACGATGACCAGGTTGAGATCCTGTTCCTGCTGCCACAGCTGTTCGAACGCTTCCAGCACCTGGCCCTGCATCTTGCGCGGTTCCAGCGTGCCGACCATGAGCAGCGTCGGCCGCTGCGCCAGCAACGGCAGCAGTGCCGCCTCGCTGGTGCTGATGCCGCTGCTGGGCAGCGTGGCAGCCAGGTCGGCGCCCAGCGCGGCGCAGCCGATCTGCAGCGCTTGCGCGCGCTGGGGCGGATGCTCGTCCAGCCACGCGAGCAGGTCGTCGGCGGTGGCGTAGGAATTGCAGATCAGGCCATCGGCCAGCGCTGCCACCGCGTGCAGCCAGTGGCCGAAGGCGATTGCCAGGCCGTCGACAAACCACGCCGGCTGGCGCACCGGCAGCAGGTCGTAGACCATGAAGTACAGGCGCACCCCATGCTGGCGCAAGCTGGCCAGCACGGCCTGGTTGCGCACCACGCTTTCGATGCTGAGGTCGATACCGACGAACAGGTCGCCTGGGCGCACCTGCAGCGGCGTGTCCGTGCCGGCGGCGGCCGGCACATAGCGCGCCTGGCCGGCGTCATCGGTTTCGGTGCCGGCGTAGGCATAGTAGCCGCCGGCGTCGTACACCGGCCGCACCTGGTAGCCGGCCGGCGGCGCGGCCAGCAGCGTTTGAAGCATGCCGCGCACCACGCGCTGGATGCCGGAACGGGCGTCATGCCGCACCAGCTCCGACAGGTCAACCAGCAATTGCGGCATCGCCTCAGTGTGCATCGGCAGTCCCTTCGGCGGCGGTGCTGACGGCGGTCGCGGCGGTCAGTGCGGCGTGCTCCGGCGGCAGCAGCGCCGCCAGGTCGGCCTGCGCCAGCACGGTGACGCCACGGTTGTGCAGCCATTGCGGCGGCGTCGCGCCGGCCAGCACCAGCAGGCTGTCGCGCTGCTTGATGTCGGCGACGGCGTCGTCCAGCACCATGTCGCTGCGGCCGATCAGCGCCAGCGTCTTGCTGCGCGCGTACTGGTAGTACTCGTCGATGCGCAGCACCGGTTCCACGCGGTAGCCGGCCGGCGCCGCCTGCAGCAGGGCCAGCAGTACAGCCTGGGCGGCGCTGTCCTGGTCGATATCGCTGATGTCCACCAGCAGCTGCGGCACGCCGGCGGTTGGCGTGTTGGCGGCCAGCGCGGTCACCACCTTGACGAAGTCGTGCTCGGTCGGGGTGGCGCTGACGCTGATCTCGCCCAGGCGGCGCATCAGCGTGTCGTACTGGGTACGCGGGCTGTGGCGGGCAAAGTGTTCGATGGCGTCGTGATAGGCGGCGCCAATCGCAGCCGGGTGGTGTACACGCTGCATGTATTCGGCCGCGCGCTCGACCAGTGCGCGCGTGCGCTCCGGCGCATCGCGCAGCTGGATGATGGCGGCGCTGAGCTCCTCGTCGCTGAATTCGTCGGGCAGCTTGACCACCACCTGGTCCGGCATTTCGGCCGCCGAGCCGTGGGCGTTGATGATGGTCGGCAGGCGGTAGGCCATGCTGTCGAGGATGGTGCCGGACGTCTCGCCGCGCGAGCGGCTGCGCAGCTGCACCGCGCAGTCGGCCGCCGCCAGATAGGTGCGGAACATCTCCATCGAGACAAAGCCGGTGATCTGCACATTGTGCTGGCCCGCCATGCGCGCGGCCAGCGCGTCGCCGAACGGACCGACATTGTTTTCGCCGACGAACACCAGGCGGCTATTGACGTCCTGCGCCAGCGTCGAGTTGAGCCAGGCTTCGAGGATTTTCTCGTTGCACTTGGTGATGGCGATGAGGCCGAAGGAACACACCAGGAAGTCGTCGTCGCTCAGGCCCAGCTGGGCGCGCGCGGCGGCGCGGTCGAGCGGACCGGGCAGGGCGCGCAGCAGCGGGATGTAGCGCCAGTCGGCCGCCGCATCGGCGCCATACCAGCGCGCCGCCAGTTGCTGCGAATAGCGCGAGTGGGTGATGATGCCGCGCGCGTGGTCCAGCACCGCGCGGTTGCACGGATAGTGGTAGAACGACGCTTCGCGGCCCTGTTGCAGTTCCTCGATCAGTGCCTGGTAGCCGTGCGACTCGTACAGCATGCGCGCGTAGGCGTTGAGTTCGTGCTTGAGCGAGGACAGGTAGTGCGCCGCGCCGCTCAGGTAGAAATCGTGCAGCACCACCACGCCCGGGTGGCGTTGCAGCAGGCCGAACATATGGGCATGGAAACCGGAATTGCCAAAGTGGTAGAGCACGCGGTCATAGCGGCTGGCGTTGGCCTCGAACCAGTCGACGCTGCGCACCGGGAAGTTGGACAGCAGCCAGCCGGCTTCCACTTCCTGCTGCTGCACAACCACCTCGATGTCGTAGTAGCGCGCCAGTTCCGGCAGCAGTTCGGCGCTCTGGTCGGCCACGCCGGTGCGCTCGGGTGGCAGCGGCGACACATAGGCCAGGCGCGGCCGTGGAGCCGAGACCGGCACCGCCGGCACTTGCACGCGGGCGGCGTCCTGGCGGCGCGCGTGCTGCTGTTCAAACGCGGCCAGGGTTTTCTGTGCACTGGCGTCCCACGAGAATTGCTTGCATTGCTCGAGGCCGTGCGCGCGCAGCACATTGGCAAAGTCCGGCTGCTCGATCACCTGCAGCATCTTGTCGCGGATTGCGGTGACCTTGGTCGGGTCGAACATGGCGTCGGCGCGGCCCAGCACTTCGGGAATACTGCTGTTGTTGGAGCCGATCACGGGCACGCCGCAGGACATGGCTTCCAGCACCGGCAGGCCGAAGCCTTCCTGCAGCGACGGGAAGACGAACAGGTCGGTCAGGTTGTACAGCGACACCAGGTCGTCATCCGGCACGAAGCCGGTCAGCACCAGCTCGTCCGGCGCCAGGCGGAAGCTGGACGCCAGCGCCTGCAGACGCAGACGGTCGTGGTCGGGCACATTGCACACCACGGCCAGCTGGTGCGCCGCGCGCACCGGTCCCGGCAGCAGCGAGTAGGCCTCGATCAGGCCCTCGATATTCTTGCGGTAGTCGATGCCGCCCGTGTACATGATGTACTTGCGCTTGAGGCCATAGCGCTCGCGCAGCGCCAGCTCGGCTTCGGCCGACAGGCGGCGCGGGACGAAGATGTCGTCCACCGCCGACGAGATATTCGCCACCTGGTGGTCGGGCAGTTGCAGCGCATCCATGGCTTCCTGCTTGGAGTGGCCGGAAATGGCCAGCAGCAGTTCGGCGTTCTTCAGGCTTTGCAGCTTGCGGTAGTACCAGCTGGCCACATGCGGGTCGGCCAGGTAAGGGCCTTTGCGGATCAGCGGGATCAGGTCGTACAGTGTGACGGCGGTGTCGAAGCGGTTGCGGCTGTGCATGACCGAGACGCAGATATCTTCGCCCACGCCTTCAAACAGGCTGGAGATGTGCACCACGTCCGGCTTCAGGCTGGCCAGAAAGTGTTCACGCAGCTGCTCGGCGGCGTGCAGGCGCCAGTGGTTCTGCGCCTGGTGCTCATAGATCGGCCCGGGCAGTTCATAGGCGTGGATCTGCTCTTGCGGCATGAGTTCGCCCAGGGTCTGGCGCAGGCGCGTCACGCTGTCCGGGAAGCGGTTGTTGAGCACGATGTGCAGGTCGTGGCCGCCGGCGCGCTTGAGCATGGCTTGCAGCAGCGCCATGGAATAGCGGCCGATGCCGCGGTGTGTGCTGGAACCCTGGCAGGCTTGCAGGTCAATTACGATACGCATGGGAGGGACTCGCGAAGATCAGGAGTGAGGCGCGGCGCGGCGCAGGTCGGCAAACATGCGGCGCGCGGCGTCCGGAAGCTGGTTGAGGTCAGGCGGCAGGGCGACTTCTTCCGCCGGCGCGGTCTTGGCGCGCAGGTACAGCTTGATGGCCAGCGCACGCAGGAACGGCACACGCATCAGCGCGCGGCGCAGGAAGAACGACAGGCGCGGACGCGCGATCACATAGCGCACCATGGCGCCCAGCAAGCGCTTGATCCGGCGCAGCACGCCATTGACCAGGCGGCGCGGCAGGCGCCGCAGCCAGCCCGGAGCGCTGCTCAGCATCAAGCTGCCCTGGCGCAGCGGACGCGTGATGCGCCATGACAGGCTGGCCAGCAGCGCTGCCTCGCGCGCTTCGACTGCTTGCACCAGCGCCTGTTCGTTGACGAGCCGCTGGTCCATGATGGCGCGCTGTTCCAGGTAGTGCTGGCGGTCGTGTTCAAGACGGCCAGCCTGTTCTTCGACCATGCCGCGTACCTGGTTCAGTTCGCGGGCCAGCTCGTCGGCGCGCGCGCGCTGCTGTTCCAGCTGGCCGTATTTGTGCTTCCACTCGGCCACGTGGGCCTGGGCCCAGGTGCGCGAGGTGGCGGCTTCCGCTTCGGCCGCCGCAGTGCGTTGCTGCCACGCGGTCAGCGGGAAGCTGTGGGGGTGGCCTTCGGCCAGGATATAACCGTCGTCCGGATTCGGCGGCAGCTGCAGCGCGGCGGCCAGCGCCGCCTGTTGCGGCGCCACGTAGTACTGCTTCCAGCCGTCCTGGTAGGCCAGCGTGTAGCCGGCCGCCTGCAGCGCCGGCTGGGTGGCGCCGGCGTGCGCGCGCAGCACTACCAGCCACGGCTGCCAGCGTTGCAGGTCAAAGCCAGCCAGCGCGGCGGCCGGATCGGCCATGCCCAGGTGGACGAAATGCAGCGGGCCTTGCAGGTGCTCGGCGCATACCTGGTCCAGCGTGCGCAGCGCGGCCTGGCGCAGCACCACGTCCTGGCCGTGCGCGCGATATGCTTCGGCCTGCGCGGCGTCCAGCGTCGACAGCGGCGTGTTGGGCACTTCGTAGAAATCGGCCGTGCCTTCGGCCGCAGCGGCGGCCAGTTGCAGGTTGATGTCGGCCGGGCGCGCGATGCGCAGCTGGCGCAGCGGCGTGTAGGCCGGTTCCAGATTGATGCCGTGCCAGCCGCGTTCATAGAACAGCTGCGTGGCCGAGCCGGCCAGCGGGTCGCCGGCGCCGACGTCGAGGTACTGGCCGTGCTCGATCTGGCGCAGCGCGCGCCACAGCATCAGGTCTTCGAAATGGGCGGCGTAGGATATCAGGCGCATGGCGCGTCTCCGTGGTCGATCGCTATTTCCGGATCGAGCCAGGTGCAGCCCTCGAAATAGCTGTGTTTCAGGTTCATCACTTCAAACACCAGCGCCAGGTCGCGCCACTCATAGTTGGCGGTCAGGTGGTTGTCGCTGCTGTGCAGCGCGGTGGCCACCGAGTAGCTGCCTGGCCCCAGGTTGAGCGGGAAGCTGGCGCGCACCGTCAGGCGCTGGCCGGCGCGCAGATTGGTCAGCGGCTTGAGCTTGTGGAAGGTGTTGGTGCCAAAGATGTTCTGGCCCAGGCGGTCCTTGATGCGGTAGCCCAGCGTCATTTCCGGCAGGTCGTCGTGGATCGCCACGCGCATTTCCAGCGTGACGTTGGTGCCGGTGCCGTGCACCTCGGCCGGTTCGCCGTCATCCTTGAGCAGGGCGACGTGTTCCACCGTGGCCTGGCCGGTGCCGGAAATGGTCTGCACCTTGCCGCTGTCGAGCGTTTCCTGGCGCACGTTGTCGCCTTCGCGTTCGGCCAGCATGGCGTTGTACAGGTCCATGATTTCTTCGGGCGTGCCTTCCTTGCTGACGCGGCCGCGGTCGAGCAGGATGGCGCGGTCGCACACCGACTGGATCGCGCCTTTGTCGTGCGAGACGATCAGCAGGGTGGTGCCTTCGGCGCGGAAGCCGCGGATGCGCTCAAAGCTCTTGTGCTGGAAGTAGGCGTCGCCCACCGACAGCGCCTCGTCGACAATGAGCACGTCGGGACGGCGCGCGGTGGCCACGCTGAACGCCAGGCGCATCTGCATGCCGCTGGAATACACGCGCACCGGCTGGTCGATGTATTCGCCGATTTCGGCAAACGCTTCGATCTCGGGCATCAGGCGGTCCAGTTCATCCACGGTCAGGCCCAGCAGCTGGCCGGCCATGTAGCAGTTCTGGCGGCCCGTGAAGTCGGGGTGGAAGCCCATGCCCAGTTCCAGCATGGCGGCCACGCGGCCGTTGATGGTGACGCTGCCGGTACTGGGGGCCACGGTGCCCGTGATCAGCTTGAGCAGCGTGCTCTTGCCGGCGCCGTTGATGCCGATGATGCCCAGCGCCTGGCCCGGTGCGACTGCAAAGCTGATGTCCTTGAGGACCCAGATGGTTTCGTGGCGCGGCCGCGACGGCATCAGCCATTCGAGCAGGCGGGCGCGGTGGCTGTGGTAGCGGCGGTAAGCCTTGCCCAGATGATTTACGCGGATGCTGCCGTTCACAGTTCGTCTACCATTTCTCCCGCGCGCTTGCGGAACAGTTGCATGCCCAGCAGGCACAGGATGACCGCCACGGCGGCCGGTTGCAGCAGGCTGGCCCAGTCAGGCGCGCGCTGGTGTACCAGGATGTCCTGGAACGCGGCGATGACCGGCACCATCGGGTTCCAGGCCAGCCAGGCGCGCACGCCTTCGGGCAGCACGTTGGCCGGGTAGACCACCGGCGTGAACCAGAACCAGAACTGCAGCGCGATCGAGAAGAACTGGCCGACGTCGCGGAAGAACACGTTGAGCACGGCCAGTATCATGCCCAGGCCAATCGCCAGCAGGATTTCCAGCAGCAGCACCGGCAGCATGGCGGCATACGGCCAGCCCGGGAAGTCGCCCGAGAACACCAGGAACAGCGTGAACAGCGTGAAGATGATGGCAAAGTTCAGCAGCGCATTGCTGACCACGATGATGGGCAGGCAGATGCGCGGGAAGTTGATCTTCTTGATGAGGCCAGCGTTTTCAATGAAGACGTTCTGTGCCTTGCTGGTGATTTCGGCAAACAGGTTCCAGGTCAGCACGCCGGCGCACAGGTAGATGCTGTAGCCGAACGCGGAGGTGCTGCCGGCCAGGCGGTTGTGCATCACCTGCGAGAAGATCACGGTGTAGACCACGATCATCGCCAGCGGATTGAGCACGGTCCACGCGGCGCCGAGGATCGAGTTGCGGTATTTGGACTGGAATTCGCGCTGCACGCTGCCGAGGATGAAGCCGCGGTAGCTGGCGATGTTGCGCAGGCGGCCGAGAACGATCATGCTCGGACTCCCGGGGCGCGGTGGAAATGGGTGTGTGGTGTCATGGTTGGGGACAGTGGGACGCCGCGCGGACTGCGTCGGCAAAAAAGCGCGCAATTATACATTGCGCTTCAGGGGCCTTCGACCAGCTTTTGCAGGCCTTGCGGATCGACGATGATGAGACCCTGGCTGCCTTTCTGGATGATGCCCTGCTGCACCAAAGAAGTCAGTGCGCGGGTCACGGTTTCGCGGCTGGTGTTAATCATATTGGCGATGTCCTGGTGGGTCGGCAGGTTCTTCACCACCTCCGGCTCGCCGGGCTGTTCGGGCGCGCTCTTCATCTGCACCAGGTAGGTGTAGATGCGGCGCGAGGTATTGTTGATGCTGAGCAGCGAGCGGAATTCCGAATCGCGCTGGATCTTGGCCGCCAGGTGGCGCAGCATCAGGTTGGCCACCGAAGGCGAGTGCGAGAACAGGTGCAACGCCGCCGGCGCCGGCAGGAACGCCACCAGCACCGAACTCATGGCCACCACCGAGGCGGTGCGCTGGGAGCCGTTGATGACGGCGATCTCGCCAAAGAAGTCGCCCGGCGCCAGCATGCGCAGGCCGATCGCGCGGCCATCTTCGGTGACGTCGATGACTTGCAGCTGGCCCGACAGCAGGAACAGCAGGCCGTCGCCGGCCGCGCCTTTCTGCAGCACGATGTCGCGCTTGTTGTACTGGCGGAAGCGCAGCTCGGGTTTGAGACGCTGCACTTCCTCATCACTGAGGCCGGCCAGCAGCGGAATCCGGCGCAGGTGTACCTGCACATTCTGCGCAGACGCCTCGTTGCCTTCGGCAGGGGCCGGGGCCAGCTGTTCGGTGTCGGTTGCTTTTGTCATCAGTGTTGAACTCGTGGCGGCGACTGGCAAGCCGTACGCCTAAAACGTTACTTATACACAATTTCACCCAGGAAGCGGCGAATTGTTGCAGTTTGTTGCAGCTGTCACAGGTTGGACCAGCGCCAGCTCAACTGGATCTGATGGGCATCGTACTGGAAGATTGGAATGTTCTCCCGGTTCCGGACCTCGCGCCATTCCAGCTGCAGGGTCTGGTTACGTTGCAGCGAATAGCTCAGCACACCGCGCAGCACGACATTGTTCTGTTTGCGTATCACATCAATCACCGTGGGCGAATACACGCTGGCACCGGTCCAGCGCTGGCCGCTCAGTTCCAGCTCCGCCTGCAAGGCGTCCGTGACGACGCGCCGGCCGTACAGCCGTGCCGACCAGCCGCTGCGGTCGCCGCCAGGACGCAGGTCGCTGCCGAGGTCACGCTGGTAGCCCACTGCGAACTGGGCCTGGGTGGTGTCATTCCGGTAGCCCAGCATATTGCGCAGCTCGACGGTGGTGGCGTCGAAATGGGCCAGGGTTTTATAACTGGTGCGCGACACGCTGCCCAGCAGGCTGAAATCATAACCCTTCGGCAATTTCCACGGCGGCGCGGCGCGCAATTGCACTTGCGCCTGTTCCTGGTACAGCACGCCGCCCAGCGTCAGCGCGCCCAGCAAGCCGGTGCTGCGCAGCTGCCAGCGGCCCGCCTGCCATGGATGCTCGGCACCGACAAACAGCGACGCCGTATTATAGCTGGACTGCCGGTCGTACTGGCGCAGGTGTGCCTGGGCAAAAGCCAGGTCGCCGTCGGGCGTGATCTCGCGCAGGTAGTCGCCCGACGCCACGCTGTAATGGTCGCTGTGTGGCTTGTATTCCGGCAAGAGTTCCAGCGGAATGCCGTTGCTGTCGGTGAAGTAAGGCGTGCTGGCGCCCTGATTGACATTGCTGTCGTAGCCGCGCGCGCCCGTGACGTTCCACAGCGTCTGCGCCTTCCAGCGGTAGCAGCCCTGTTCGCGTTGCTGGGCGATGATGTCGCGGATGCCAGGCGGCGGCTGGAAATCGCGCTCGATGCGCGCGAACAGCGCTTCGGCGTCGGCGTCGTGGCCCAGCGCGCACTGGATCATTGCCAGGTCCAGCCATTCGCCGGCATGCTGCGGGCCGCGCGCAATCAGCCGTTCCAGGATCAGGCTGGCGTCGGCGCGGCGGCCGTCGGCAATCGACTGCATGGCTGACAGGTACAAGTCCTCCTCCACCGGCGTTTCCTCAGCGCAGGCAATGGCGGCGAACAGTAATCCACCCAGCAGGGCAGGCAGGTATTTCTTCACAAAACTCCTTGTTGCAGCGCTGGCGCTGCCAGGGTATACAGAGTAGTCGGATGCTCCTTGCCGCGCAAAGTGAGCTCACCGATATGGCGCAGCCGGTGGCGCTGGCACAACGCCGCAGTGCCAGGGCCGATAATCACGTCGTGTGGCAGATCGCGCGCGGCCGTCTCCAGCCGCGATGCCACGTTGACGCTGTCGCCGACCGCAGTATAAATGCTGCGTGCGGCCGAGCCGAAATCGCCGGCCATGGCGCGCCCGCTTTCAATGCCGATGCGGACCCGCACCGGCGCCAGACCTTGCCGTAGGCGCGCAGCGTTAAACTTGGCCATGCCGGCCTGGATGGCTTCGGCGGCGTCCAGCGCCTGGTCGGCGTGGTCCGGCACCGGCAGTGGCGCGCCCCAGAACGCCACCAGGCCGTCACCGGTGAACTTGTCCAGCGTACCGCGCGCGGCCAGTACCGGGCCGGTCAGGCAATCGAGGAAGGCGCGCGTCAGTTCGGCGGCCTGTTCCAGCGGCAAGGCGGCCACGTGGCTGGTATAGCCTTGCATGTCGGCAATCAGCGTGGTGACGTCGCAGTGGCTGGGTTTGAGCGGGTCCAGCAGATTGTTGCGCAGTAATTCATCGACCACGGCGTCGGCCACGTACTGGCGCAAGGTATCGAGCAGGCGGCGCGACTGGCCTTGGGATTGCTGCCATGCAAATGGCACGCCCACGGCCAGCAGGAACAGATTGCCCAGCAGCGGGCCGCTGATGCCAAACACGGCGTCATGCGGCGCCATGTACCAGCACAACACCAGCCACAGCGCCGACGCGCCGGCCAGCACGGCGACATTCACCAGTGCCGACTTGCGTGGCATTGCCCAGACGCACAGCACAATCGTGGCGCCGGCAAACAGGACCGCAATCAGGCGTCCCGGCCAGGAGGCGGGCGCCTGGCCGGCGCGCACGTCGAGCTGGGCGGTGAGCGCGGCCGCGTGGACCAGCAATCCGCTGGTCGAGGCCGACAAGGGTGTCGCTACGCGGTCGGCCAGGCCCAGCGACGAGGAGCCGATCAGCACCAGCTTGTCCTTCAGCAAGTCCGCAGGCGCGCTCAGGTCGAGGATCATGCTGGCCGGGATCACCACATAGGCGTCCCATTTGAGCCGGTAGGGCAGGCGGCGCAGGCCATCGCCCTGCTGCATGCCGCCCGTGGGGCCGGAAGTCGCCGGCCTGGTCGCGCTGCAGCAGCCCAGCAGGGCCAGCGACAGCGTAGGATAGGTGCGGCCATCAAACCAGGTCTGCATGGGCAGGCGGCGGATCACGCCGTCCGGATCGGGCAAAAAACCGATATTGCCAATGTGGGCAGCTTGCGCCAGACCGGCATGATTGGCGATGTAGCCGCTGGCCGGCACGGCGTCGCCTGTTTTGGGGGCGGGCGTGCCGCCAGCCAGCTGGCCGACGCGCAGCGGCATATTGCCGTTGTAGTCAAATGCCTGGGGCAGCACCAGCGGGCCGTGCTGGCTCAGCATGGCCAGCCGCGTATCGCCGCCGGCATCGGCCGGCTCCGGCATCACCAGGTCGAGGGCGACGCCGCGCGCGCCATAGGCGCCCAGCAACTGCTCGATCATGCTGGCAATGCGTTCGCGTGGCCAAGGCCATGGGCCGGCTGCCGCCAGACTGGTTTCGTCGATATCAATGACCGCGATGCGCTGCTCCTGCTGGGTGGAAGCCTGACGCAGGATCAACTGGTCGCGCAGCCACTCGTCGGCACTGGTCCAGGCCAGCCCGCTATGCTGCCATTGTCCACCGACGGCCAGCAGCAACGCTGCCAGCGCGATCACGCGACGCAGATTGGCGGCTGAAATTGAGAGTGGCAAAAAAGGCAACTTCATCGATGCAAACAGGTCATTCGGGGCAGGGTAGGGCGTTGGATTTATTGGCTAGTCAGCAAGTATAACTTGTTGCTAAGAAATGCGAGTGGCCACAAATGTGTAACAAATAGTGAAAAACAGTAACAGCGGTAGCTGGGGGCTTACTGACAGGCTACAGTGTAGCTTAGAGTAAAGGGTCTGCGTGCGAATGTGACGGGCATCACAGGATTTTTTTCACGCTGGCCGCAAAATGTGCCCAAAAGGAGTAATGAATATGTGGTCTCAACTTTCGCCGAATAATCTGCTGCGCAACTGGCAAGGCTTTGCGCTGGGCGCAGCCCTGCTGGTGGGCGCCAACGCGTATGCGGGCGAGGCGGGCCGCATTGTTTTCGTTACCGGTGAAGTCTATGCCGACAGCCGCCGTGCCGCGCTCAACGATGCGGTCCAGGAAGGCCAGGAGCTGAGCACCGGCAAGGATGGCTATGTCTACCTGAAAACGGCGGACGACGGCCTGCTGATCCTGCGCCCGGCCAGCCGTGCGCGCATCGTGGCCTACCATGTGGACCGCCAGGTGCCGTCCAATACCCACGTCAAGCTGGAATTGCTTTCCGGCGTAGCACGCAGTGTTTCCGGTACCGCCGTCAAACAGGCGCGCCAGAATTTCCGTTTCAATACGCCCGTGGCCGCCATCGGCGTGCGCGGCACCGACTTTACCGTCTTTACCGACCAGGAAAGCTCGAGCGTGACCGTGCTGTCGGGCGCAATCGTGGTCAGCGGCTTTGGCGGCGCCTGCCTGCCAACCGGCGGCGGCCCATGCGAACACACGGCCAGCCGCGAGCTGGCGGCTGGTCAGGGCGGCCAGATGCTGAAGGTGAAACGCGGCGAGACTGCCCCGCAGTTGCTGAGCACCGGTAGTTCGGCGCCAGATGCGGTGTCGCCACCACGCAGTGATGAGCCATCCGGCAAGAGTGGCGGCGGCCAGGCGCTCAGCGAACCGAGCCTGGATGCGCAAAAGGCGGCACTCGTGATACAGCAAGTGCGTAACAACGTTTCGACCAAGAACGATCAGCCGACTGTGACTGTGCCACCGACTGAAATCATTACCAATCCGCCAGTGGTGACGCCGCCAGCGGCACCGCCTAGCGAGCTCGTTTGGGGACGCTGGGCAGTCGTGGCCGAACAGGCGCCGACCATTGACACTGCGCCCTTGCTGGCAGCTGGTGGTAAGCGGGTGGCGTATAACTCGTATTACACCATCGTGCGTACCAAAGGGGCGGACTGGGAAGTGCCGCAGCAAGGTATGGTCGGCTTCGTGCTGCGTGACAGCGAGGCTTTCGTAATGAACAATGAGACTCAGTTGGCTAGTGCGGCCACACTGCAAAACGGACAGTTGCAAGTGAACTTTGATAAACGCACTTTCAACACCGGATTTGATTTGCTCAATGGTGGTCAGACCTTTAAGTTGCAGGCTAACGGTTTCGTTGGTAACAACGGTGAATTGAGCGGCGGTATGGTATTCGTTCAAGGGACCAATATGGCTGTCAGTGGTGCGCTCGGCGCCAACAATAACGCTGCCTATATATTCAACTCACGCCTGGATGAAAAGCGCACGGCCAACGGCGTCACTTACTGGACCAAGTAGGTCGCTGCGAAATAGAAAAATGCCGCTTTTGCGGCATTTTTTTTGCCTTTTCATTTGAGCGCGCCGATATTCTTTTTTTAAATATACTAAAACCCTCATTAATCCTGCGGGAATGAATGTTGTAGCTGGTTATACATTAAGCGCTGAGCACTATTGATTTCCCCATAAGCTTCTCCCATAATGCTTCTCGCACTTTTTTATAGAAAAAACCTATGAAAATAAGAAGATTCCGCAGTTTCGTGTGATGGCTGTCACATAAAGCTGTGCAAGCTTCTGCCATTATGGCTGCCGTAGTACTGCAAGCTCATTGCTGCGAAGCAGAAAATTTATTAATCCTTAGGAGTTATTCAATGGCTACCGTTACCGCCGCAACCGCGACTGATATCCAAACCCTGTACGTAGCGTACTTCAACCGTCCAGCAGATCCACTGGGCTTGCAAGCTTGGCTGAACACCGGCGCATCGATCTCGCAGATCGCTGCTGGTTTCTCGGCTTCGCAAGAATACAAAGACACCTACGCTGGCAAATCGAACCTGGACCTGGTGGATTCGATCTACCTGAACCTGTTCGGCCGTCACGCTGAAGCAGCTGGCCTGGTGTACTGGGCAGGCAAACTGCAAGCTGGTACCGAAACCTTCGGCAGCATCGTGCTGACCATCGCTGGCGCCGCTCAAAACGATGACCTGGTATCGATCAACAACAAGGTGACTGCTGCTACCACCTTCACCACCTCGCTGGACACCGCTGATGAAATCCGCGGCTACGACGGCGCTGCTGCTAACAACGTGGTTAAAGCATGGCTGGCTGGCGTTACCACCGACGCAAGCCTGACTGCTGCTACCACCGCTGCCGCTCTGCAGACCGTGGCTGCTAACGCCGCTGCTGCACACGAAGGCACCCTGAACACCCCACAAACCTTCACCCTGACCGCCAGCGTTGACGCAGGCGCTGCTTTCACCGGTGGTAAAGGTAACGACACCTTCAACGGTAACGCCACCACCCTGTCGGCTCTGGATCAGCTGGACGGCGGCGCTGGTACCGATACCCTGAACCTGTTCTCGGTTGATAAAGACGGCCTGTCGGCTGCGCTGGATCTGTCCCTGCCAACTTCGGTGAAAAACATCGAAAACCTGGTTGTGACCTCGACCACCACCAACCTGGCTGGCAATGCTGCTAACGTTAAAGGCTGGACCGGCCTGACCAACGCAGTGTTCAACGTTAAAGGTGCAACCGCGCAAACCATCACCGTCGCTGACACCACTGCTGTGACCGTGAAAAACTCGGCTGGCGGCGTGACCGTCAACGGCGGCACCAACGTGACCGTCGCATCGGGTGCACAAGCTTCGGCTGGCACCGGTTCGGCAAGCTCGCTGGCTGTGGCTGATGCTGCTGCTGCAACCAAAGATACCAACTACACCGCTGCCAACACCGCGGCTATCACTGCTGACGCTAACACCACCAACACCGGTAACTCGACCGCTGACTTGGCTGCGATCAAAGCTGCATTCGCTGGCGCGACTGGCGTATCGGCTGCTGACATCGCTGCTGTGAACGCAACCACCACCGACGCAGACGCTCTGGCGCTGATCCTGTCGCTGAAAACCGCTGCTACCGCAGCCCACACCGCTACCACCGCAGCAGTCAATGCTGAAGGCGCTGGCGTCGTGACCATCAGCGGCGGCACCGGCCTGGTAAGCGCTACCGTTACCGGTGGCACCACTGTTGCCGTTACCGATAACGGCGCTGCTACCCTGACCACCGTTTCCCTGAACGGCAACTCGGGTGCTGCTACCCTGACCAGCGATGCACTGACCACCGTATCGATCGCTAACACCGCTTCGGCTACCACCGTCGCTAACACCACTGCTAAGCACACCTTGAACCTGGGCGTGAACGCAGTGACCGGCGGCGCAGTTGTAACCGACGCTGCAGCAACCACCGTCAACCTGTCCGTAACTGGTCCTAAAGCTAGCACCGCGTCGAACATCAACCTGACCGCTGCTGCTCTGACCACCCTGAACGTGGACACCGCTGCTGCGCTGACCCTGACCACCACCGCACTGGCAGCCGCTGACACCCTGAAAACCGCAACGGTTAAAGGTGCTGGCAGCTTCACCGCTGACCTGTCGGGCGTGGGTTCGCTGACCTCGTTGGACATGTCCGCTGGTTCGGGCAAGCACACCGTGACTCTGGACGGCACCATCGCTGCAGCCACCATCAAAGGCGGTTCGGGCGTTGACGTTGTCACCGTAACCGGCGCGCTGGATGCGAAGAGCAACATCAATCTGGGCGCTGGCAACGACATCTACAAATTCAGCACCGCTGCTGCTGCTGGCGCAGTAGTCAACGGCGGCGACGGCACCGACACCCTGGCTGTTGCTAACGGTGCCCTGCTGGATGCAGCTGCTGCTAAAGTGTACACCGGCTTCGAAGTGCTGGAAGTTGCAGGCGGCACCGGTACCTACGACATGTCGATCCTGAGCCTGAATGCAGTGACCCTGACCGGCACCGCACTGACCGGCACGACCACCATCAGCAATGCAACCGCTGCTACCACCGTAGCCGTAGTGGCTAACGCTAGCACCGACTTCACCGCTGCTGGTTCGCTGATCTACTCGCTGAAGGATGCAACCGGCAAAGCCGACTCGCTGAACCTGACCCTGTCGGCTGTTGACGGTAACAACGACGGCGTAGCACAAGGTAAAGTTGGCCTGACCGCAATCACCGCTGCCGGCATCGAAACCGTCAACGTGATCTCGAACGCTACCGCTGACGTTGCTGACGCAACCGCAGGCACCAGCGCTGTTGCTGCTAGCAAGTATGTCAACAGCATCGGCACCATCACCGCTGACTCGGCAACCAAACTGGTTCTGACCGGCGCCGCAAGCACCACCATCACCACGATCCAGTCGGACACCCTGACCAAGATCGACGCTAGCGCAGCAACCGGTAACATCACCGTGACCAATGCTGTTCTGGCTACCGGCGGCGGCGCAGCTCTGGGTGCAGTTACCTACATCGGTGGTTCGGGCGTAGATACCTACACCGCTACTGCTAAAGGCGACGTGTTCTCGGGTGGTGCAGGTGCTGACGTTGTGACCCTGGCTGGCGGTAAAGACACCATCGTTCTGACCAAGGCTTCGGACTCGATCCTGACCCTGAAAGACACCAGCACCCCAGCTGATGGCATCGCTGATACCGCAACCGGCTTCGATACCGTGAATAACTTCACCTCGAACAGCGACAAGATCGATATCTCGCTGCTGAACATCGCTACCGGCGCAGCACGTGGTTCGATCACTCTGCATACCGCTTCGGCTGACACCGCAGCTGCTCTGCAGACCGCAATCGGCACCGGTACCGGCTTCTTCAACGATGGCGTTGCTAACCGTGGTCTGAGCCTGGTAACCGCTGGCGCGAACAGCTACCTGTTCATCGATGCCAATAACGACGGTAACTACACCGCCGGCACCGATGCAGTGATCAAGCTGGTTGGCGTAACCGCACTGGTTCTGACCGACGTATCCTTCGGTTAATTCTGTCCGCAAGGGGAGGGATCGCACGGTCTGCTCCTCTTGTTGTGGAATTCCATACAAACCCGCCTCCTGGCAACAGGAGGCGGGTTTTTTTCAATTGAACTTACTATACTATTGGCTTTTCTTTATTAAAGTGGTGTCACACAAGGAGAGGTAATGTCTGAGTGGTCTGCTGGTTATGTAGCTGATATAGGCTACACCTATGGTTATTACACCGAACTGAATCCGCTGCGCATCCGGATGGCGTTTCTCAACGCCGGGCTGGTCTTCCCGGAGGTTGGCCATGCGTGCGAACTGGGGTTTGGTCAAGGTCTGAGTGTGAATCTGCATGCCGCCGCTTCTCTGGCAGAGTGGCATGGCACCGATTTCAATCCCAGCCAGGCTGGCTTCGCGCAGGAAATGGCTACCGCTTCGGGCGCCAAGATTCAATTGCGTGACCAGGCTTTTGCCGAGTTTTGCGCGCGCGACGACTTGCCTGAATTTGACAGCATTGGTCTGCATGGCATCTGGAGCTGGATCTCCGATGAAAACCGTCACATTATTGTGGACTTTATTCGCCGCAAATTAAAGGTGGGAGGCGTGCTGTACATCAGCTATAACACCCAGCCGGGCTGGGCTTCTATGGTGCCTGTGCGTGATCTGCTGACGGAATACAACGAAGTGATGGGGGCGCCTGGTAAAGGAATTGCCGCCCGTATTGGCGATTCGCTGGACTTTGCCAGCAAACTGTTTGCAACCAATCCATCTTACAGCCGCATCAATCCGCAGGTGGTGGAGCGGATAAACAAGATGAAAGAGCAAAACCGTAGCTACGTGGCGCACGAATATTTCAATCGTGATTGGCTGCCTATGTCCTTTGCGGACATGGCACGCTGGATGGAGCCTGCCAAACTAAACTATGCTTGTTCTACGCATTACCTTGACCATATTGAAAATATCAACATGAATGAAGCGCAGCGCGCGCTGATAAACGAGATCACCGATCCGATGTTCAAGGAAACCGTGCGGGATTTCATGGTGAACCAGCAATTCCGTCGTGATTACTGGGTGCGCGGCAGCCGTAAGTTGGCACCGCTTGAGCAGGCGGATCAGATTCGAGAGCAGCGTGTGATGCTGGCGGTACCGCGGGCCGATGTGGCATTGACGGTGATGGCCGGCTTGGGAGAGGCCTCGCTGCAGGAGGCAGTGTATTGCCCAATTCTGGATGTGCTAGCCGATTACAAACCACGCACCATAGCCAAGCTCGAGCAAATGCTGGTTGGTCAGGACATTAAGTTTGCACAATTGGTGCAGGCCGTGTTTGTTCTGCTGGGCGCCAATACCTTGCAAGCAGTGCAAGAAGACGCGGTTATTAATAAGGCGCGTATCCAGACCGATAAGCTCAACTCCTATATCTGTAGAGTGGCGCGTAGCCGCAATGAAATCAATTATCTCGCCAGCCCGGTGACGGGCGGGGCGGTGACGGTTACCCGTATCGGCCAACTGTTCTTGCTGGCGCGCGCGCTGGGGCGGAAGACGCCTGCCGAATGGGCTAAATACGCTGCCGACGTGTTTACACAACAGGGGCAACGCATCTTGAAAGAGGGGAAAATGGTGGAAACTGCCGAAGATGAGTTGGCTGAACTGACCGCTCAGGCAGAAAAATTTGCAGAGAAAATGCTACCTGTCCTAAAGGGTGTAGGCATCATTTCCTGATACACAGGATGGCCACGGCGTCTTTTCCGCCGTGGTCCATACATTACAGTGCGGATAGCTTTTTGTGTAAAAAATGTGACGCAAATCACATTTGGCATTATTTTTGGTAGATAATGCTGCTTTCTGTCAAATCGCTTTTCTTTCTGAAAGCGATGGGGCATGTCCGGGGAGGCTACCCCCTCACGCACTGTGATGCACTCAATGAAAAAAATCTTTCAACCTAAAAACGAGATCGCGCAGGTTCTGATCTCCTTTAAAAAGACGTTTGTAACGGTAGGGGCATTTAGCGCCATCACCAACCTGTTGATGCTGGTACCGTCTCTGTACATGCTCCAGGTGTATGACCGCGTGCTGGCTAGTCGCAGCGAACTAACGCTGTTGATGCTCACCATCATTATGATCGGCGCATATTTGCTGATGTCGGCGCTGGAACTGGTCCGCAGTTTCGTCCTGGTGCGAGTAGGTGCGCGCTTTGACATGGAGCTCAACAAACGTGTCTACACGGCGGCGTTTGAGCAAAATCTCAAGCGCACAGGCGCCAATGCCGGCCAAGCGCTTCAGGATTTGACCAATGTCCGTCAATTCCTGACGGGGAATGCGCTGTTTGCATTTTTCGATGCGCCTTGGTTCCCGGTCTACCTGATTGTCATTTTTGTGTTCGAGCCATCTCTGGGCCTGTTCGCGCTGTGTGGTACGGCTGTGCTGGTGCTGCTGGCTTACGTCAATGAGCGCGTTACTCACAAACCATTAGCGGAAGCCAATGCTACGGCGATCGCATCAAGCACCCAGGCGACGAACAATCTCCGCAATGCCGAAGTAATTGAATCCATGGGCATGCTGCCCAGCTTGCTGAACCGCTGGTATAAGACTCATGGTCGCTTCCTTCACCTTCAAGCAGAAGCCAGCGAAAAGGCTGGCCTGATTGCGTCTGCTACCAAGTTTGTGCAGGTTTCGTTGCAGTCCCTGGTGCTGGGTTTTGGCGCACTGCTGGTTATTGAAGGCAAAATCTCGCCGGGCATGATGATTGCCGCGTCGATTCTGGTTGGCCGGGCATTGGCCCCTGTGCAGCAGGTTATCGGCGTGTGGAAGACCTACAGCAGCACCCGCAGCGCTTATGAACGCCTGACCGCGCTGCTGGCCAGTAATCCAGAACGTCCAGCTGGCATGGAATTGCCCAAGCCACAAGGCGCATTGGCAATTGAAGGCGTCACCGCCGCCCCGCCTAATGTGCCTACGGCTGTGCTGAAAGGAATTAATTTCGCGATCGCCCCTGGCGATGTGCTGGGCGTAATTGGCCCTAGTGGTTGCGGCAAATCTACGTTGGCACGTCTGATGGTGGGCGTGTGGCCGAGCGCAGCCGGTAAAGTTCGTCTGGATGGGGCTGATATCTATCAATGGAACAAGGCCGAGCTGGGACCGTTTATTGGTTATCTGCCGCAGGAAATTGAACTGTTCAGCGGTACCGTGAGTGAGAATATCGCGCGCTTTGGCGAGATCGATGCAGAAAAAGTGGTCGAAGCTGCCAAGCGTTCCGGTGTGCATGACCTGATTCTGCACTTGCCGCAAGGTTATGACACCATGCTCGGCGACGGTGGTGCTGGTCTGTCCGGCGGTCAAAAACAGCGTTTAGGTCTGGCCCGTGCCATGTACGGCGATCCTTCGCTGATCGTGCTGGATGAACCAAATTCGAATCTGGATGATGTGGGCGAAGCGGCCCTGATCCGTGCCATTAATGACCTGCGTCAGCGCGGCAAGACGATTGTGTTGATAACGCATCGCACATCGGCAATAGGCGCGACGAATAAATTGCTGTTGCTGCGTGACGGAACCGTCAATATGTTTGGTAATACGCAGGATGTGCTGAATGCGCTCAACGAAGCAAATCAAAAACAGATGATGGCGCAGCAACAGGCACAAGCACAAGCCCAGGCCCAAGCACAAGCACAAGCACAAGCACAAGCACAAGCTCAAGCTCAAGCTCAAGCTGAAATGCAGGCTGCAGCAGCGCGCGCTGCGGAACAGGAGTAACCCATGCAAAATTTAACTACCCGGAATAATCAAGCGACAGAAGTTGTGACTCATGACGTCACACCTCTGGCGGTTAATACGGATGCCTCGTCCTATGCCCGCATTGGCTGGCTAATCATGATCGTTGGCGTATTTGGCTTCATCTTGTGGGCGTCGTTGGCTCCGCTTGACAAAGGTGTGCCGATGGCTGGTACCGTAGCCAAGGAAAGCAGCCGCAAGGCGATTCAGCACCAGACTGGCGGTACTATCCAGGACATTCTGGTCAAGGATGGCGATGTAGTAAAAGCTGGCCAAGTACTAGTCCGTTTGAATAATACTGTGGCCAAGTCGCAGGCGGAAACTTCGCGCGCGCAGTTCATCGCTGCCCGTGCGACGGAAGCGCGCCTGATTGCTGAGCGCGATGGCGCGAGCAAGCTCACTTTCCCGCCGGTGCTGTCGGACAATAAGGCGGACCCGCGTATTGCCGCTGCAATGGAGCTGCAAAACCAACTGTTTACCTCGCGCCGCACTGCTTTGGCAAGCGAGCTGAGCGCCTATGAGGAGAACGTGGCTGGTCTGAAGTCGCAACTGAGCGGCTTGCAAGAATCGCGTGCCTCCAAGCAGCAGCAGGTGGTTATTGTGAAAGAGCAGCTGGACAATATGCGTGATCTGGCCAAGGATGGTTATGTGGCCCGTAGTCGCATGCTGGATGTGGAACGCACCTACGTGCAGCTGAATGGCGCGATTGCTGAAGATGCCGGCAATATCGGCCGTACACAACGCCAGATCTCAGAAATATTACTGCGTCGTCAGCAGCGTACCCAAGACTACCAGAAAGAGGTGCGTACGCTGCTGTCCGATACGCAGCGTGAGGCTGAAGCGCTGGATAGCCGCCTGGACGGTCAGGACTACGAGCTGGCCAACACGGAAATTAAGGCGCCGGTCGATGGTACCGTGGTCAATCTGGCGGTATTCACCAAGGGCGGTGTAGTGGCTCCTGGCTTCCACATGATGGACCTGGTTCCTAGCGATGATGCGCTGGTGGTGGAAGGCCAGTTGCCGGTTAATCTGATTGATCGTGTCCATACTGGCCTGGAAGTGGAAATGATGTTCTCTGCGTTTAACTCCAACCGTACACCGCATATTCCGGGCGTGCTGATCCAGGTATCTGCCGACCGCACGGTGGAAGAGCGCACTGGTCAGCCTTATTACAAAGTGCGCGCGCGCGTGACCAAGGAAGGTCAGCAGATCATCGCTGCCAAAAAACTGGATATCCGTTCCGGTATGCCGGTGGAGTTGTTTGTAAAGACTGGCGAGCGCACCATGATGAGCTATCTGCTGAAGCCAGTATTTGACCGCGCCAAGTCGGCCATGTCGGAGGATTGAGTTGAAGACAATGCACAAACTTGCCCGCCAGCCCAAGCTGGGTAAGCTGGTTGGCGCGGTGCTGGCCAGCCTGCTGGCTGCTGGCAATGCTTCCGCAATTAGTCTGATGCAGGCCTATGAGGCGGCGCTGAATAATGACCCAACCTACCTGAGTGCGCTGCATGATGCACAGGGGGGCAAGGAGTACGCCAACCTCGGGCGGTCTAATTTGCTGCCAAGTGTACAGGCTAGCTATTCCGCGGCGAAGAACCGCGCTGACCAGATTACCCATCTTAAGCAAGGTGATCTGCCACCAGACCATCCGGTCTACTACAGCCGTTCAAGCAGCGTAACGCTGAGGCAGCCTGTTTTCAGTTTGGATGCCTGGGCGCGCTACAAGCAAGGTAAAGCGCAGACCGATTACAGCGATGCCAATTACACCGGCCGTCTGCAAGAGGTGATGGTGCGCGTCAGTGGCGCGTATGTCGAAGCACTGTTCGCTAATGAGCAGGTGCGGATCATTGAATCGCAGCGCGCCATGTATCTGGAACAGAAAAAGGTCAATGACCGTATGTTCGCGAAGGGCGAAGGCACCAAAACGGACATGCTGGAAACCCAATCCAAACTGGATCTCGCCGAAGCGCAGCTGTTGGAAGCGTTGGATAATCAGCAGGTAGCGCGGGCAACGCTGGGGACGCTGATCGGGCAAGATGTCACGCAACTGGACGAATTGCTGCCACAGTTCCGCATTGCGCCTATGCCAGAAGGTGGTTTCGAAACCTGGCATAAAATGGCACTGGAACATAATCCGGACCTTGAGGCGCAGACCTATGCGATCGAAGCGGCTAAGCAAGAGGTCAATAAAAACCGGGCAGGTCATACACCGCGTGTAGACTTTGTTGCCAGCTACACGAAAAGTAACTCGGACACACTGAATACCTATAACCAGGATCAGACCGTGCGCTCAATCGGTGTACAGATCAACATTCCATTGTATTCTGGTGGTGCTGTTAGCGCTTCTACGCGTCAGGCTGCTGCAGGCTTGGCCAAGGCACGCGATGAGCTGCAGATTCGTACCGATAAGGTAATGCTAGATCTGCGCAAGCAATATACGACCGTGGTCAGCAGTGTCGCGCGAATACGTGCATTGGATCAGGCGGTTGACTCGGGGCAGTTGTTAGTTAAGGCGACAGAGCAAAGTATCAAAGGTGGTATTCGCATTAATCTGGATTTGTTAAATGCCCAAGCCCAGTTGAACGCCACTTACCGCGATTTGGCTCAGGCTCGCTACAACTATCTGATGTCGTCGTTGCGGTTGAAGTCGGCGGCAGGTGTTATTAGTATCGACGACATTCGTGAAATCGGTAATTATTTCCATTAATTTGGATGAATGAAAATGGCAGCCTCGGCTGCCATTTTTTATGTCTGCGCTACCGCTGGCAGTTTGTCCCGTGATAGTGCGGCAGCCCAGCGGCGCCCCAGGGCATTGCTGCCATTTTCCATCGTACGGTGTACCGCGTACGCCAGCGCCAGTGTGCAGGGCAGGGTAATCAGCATCGCCACGCCGTAGCGGCAGCCCTGGTCGATCAGGATCTTCAGTGCGCAGTAGCCGAACAGTGCGTGCACGCAGTACAGCGGATAGCTGATCGCGGCCAGGAAGTCCAGCACGCGCACGGGGCGGAAGCGGTCGCGCAGCGCGTAGCACACGCCAAACACCAGATACGCACAGTAGTACCATACGGTCACCGCCGGGAACTGGCCCTGCTGCGGCCCCATCGACCAGCTCCAGCTGAAGGCTGCCACCGTCAGCAGCGAACGCCACACCAGCGCGCGCGTGGAGATCAGTTGCGTGGCATGCTGGTAGAACAGGCAGCCGGTCATCATGAAAACGATATAGTTCAATTCCATCAGCAGCGGCGTGGCGATGGCAACGCCATGTTCGCCGTTCCACGTCAGCGCCAGTGCTGCCGCCAGAAAGCCCAGCAGCCACACCGGGGACGGCCGGAACAGCGCTGCCGCACCCACCGCCATCAGCAGATAGAATTTGATTTCAATTGCCAGCGTCCAGTTGACCGCATCCATGGACGGGAAGCCCAGCAGGTTGTGCACCAGCAGGGCGTTGGCCGCGAGCACCTTGGCGTCATAGGTGAACGCCTGGCCCCAGTAGCGCGCGCTCAGGTAGACCGCCAGCGTTCCCAGCGCGAGGCAGCAGGCATAGGTCGGGAAAATCCGCAACGCGCGGTTGACCAGGAAGCCGGGCAGGCTGGTCTTGCGCAGGCTGAACGGGATGACGAAACCGCTGATTAAAAAGAACAGGCCCACGCCAAACGGTCCCTGGTATTCCAGTTCAAAAAAATGCACCCAGGCGCCCTTGAACAGGTGCAGATTGGGCGAGAAGGTGCGGGCCGCCAGCAGATCCTGTTCGGCAAAAAAGGTGCCGAAGTAGTGGGTCATGACCACCAGCATGGCGGCGATGCCACGCAACTGGTTGGCGAAGATGAATTTTTTCATGGCGAACCGCAATACAGTTGAACGGGGTTTCAGATTGTTGCGCGCTATTATAGTGTGCAAGTTCTTCTTTGAAACGGGAGATGGCCAGCCGATGAAGTCACTGAACCTGCCCTATAGCGTACGGATTGACCAGTTGCGCTGGTTTGCCGCCACGCTGGTGTTCCTGTTTCACTTTGAGCTGAAGTGGCGCAACCTTGGCGGCGGCGGTATCGACAGCAAATGGGCCGGGCTCATCATTGAAGGCCACACTGGTGTGGCGTTGTTCTTCACCTTGTCCGGTTTCCTGTTCATGCGGATCGCCCAGTTCCAGCGGCAGATCGCTTATGCGCCGTTCGTGCGCAACCGCGTGCTGCGGATCGCGCCGCTCTATCTGACCATCTTCGTGCTGGCACTGTCGCTTAACCGCGACAGCTTCCAGCCACAAGACCTGTTTTACCTGTTCACGGCCAACCTTGGCGACTCGCCCACCTCGCGCAACCTGATTACCGGCGCGGCCTGGTGCATTCCCCTGGAATTCATGTTTTACCTGCTGTTCCCGTGGCTGAGCCGTTTTGCCATGGAACGTGGCATGCGCTATCTGCTGCAACTGCTGGCCATGCTGCTGATCTTCAAACTCATGGCCTATCGCGAGAGCGTGCACAGTTCGCTGATGTACTTCAGCACCTTTGTCGGCCGCTTCGACCAGTTTGTGATGGGCATGCTGGCGGCCATGCTGTACCAGCGTCACCAGTTGTGGCTGCAGCGCTGGGCGGGGTGGTTGCTATTGCCCGCGCTGCTGTTGGCGGCCGGCGCCAGCGCCTTGCAGGCGCACGTGGCGCCGTACAACGTGGCGCCGCACGCGCCGTTCTGGATCAGCTGGTCAATGATGGAAAGCCTGGTGTGGGCGGGTGTGATCCTGAGCTGGGTCAGCTGGCAGGGCCGTTTGCCCGGATGGCTGGAGCGCGGGCTGGCGCATGGCGGCAAGATCAGTTTTTCGTTTTACCTGCTGCACATGGGCGTGATCCAGATGCTGGCGCAGAAATTCGGCCTGCCACACTGGACCGGCATTGCCTGGCTGGACGCGGGGCTGGTGCTGGTGACGGTGTACGGTCTGGTGTGGGCGGTGGCCACGCTGAGCTATCACACCATCGAAGAACCGTTCCTGCGTTTGCGGGGAAGTTATGGTGCGGTGCGCTTATAATTCTGCCTCACGGTTTCAGGAGGGCAGGCATGGATGATGAATTGGAAGTGACGGTCGATGGCATCAGCTACAAGGTGAGTGAGCTGAGCCAGGAAGCGCAGGAGCAGGTGGCCAATCTGCAGTTTGTCGATGCCCAGATGGCGCAGCTGACTTCGCAGCTGGCGGTGTATCAGACCGCGCGTAACGCCTATCAGGCGGCGCTGCAGCAACTGGTGCCGCGCGCGCGCCAATAAGCTGTTGCTTACTGCTTGCCGTAGCAGTGCGGGCAGGATTTTTCGTAGACGTATTCCGGCGCCAGCTGCTGGCGTGGCGTGACCACGGCGCGGCAGTTGAAGCATTGTACGGTTTCGGTCGGTTCCAGTTTCGGATTCAGCGCGGTGCGGTAGTCGAAAACGAAGCAGTCGCCCGTGTAGTGCGCGCCGCCGACTTCCTCGAAGTACTTGAGGATGCCGCCTTCGAGCTGGTAGACGTTGTCGTAGCCGATGTTCTGCATGTGGATCGCGGCTTTTTCGCAGCGGATGCCGCCGGTGCAGAAGGTCACCACCGTCTTGCCTTCAAAGTCGTCCTTGTGGGCGGCGATCATGTCCGGGAACTCGGTGAATTTCTTGATGCGGTAGTCCACCGTGTTGTCGAAAGTCCCTACGTCCACTTCAAAGTCGTTGCGGGTATCGACCATGACTACCGGCTTGCCGTGGTCGTCGACGCCGTTGTCGAGCCAGCGCTTGAGCGTGTGCGCTTCGACGAATGGCGCGCGGCCGTCTTCCGGCTTAATCAGCGGCATCCGCATGGTGATGATTTCTTTTTTGATCTTGACCAGCATGCGCTTGTGCGACTGTTCGGCCGAGAGGCTTTCCTTGACTTCCAGATCGGCAAAGCGGGCGTCGCTGCGCACCCAGCGCAGGAATTCGTCGATGTTTCCGCGCGGACCGGACAGGAACATATTGATGCCTTCCGGGGTCAGCAGGATGGTGCCTTTCAGGTCCAGGCGGCTGCAGATGTCCTGGTACTGAGGGCGCATCGCTTCGGTGTTATCGAAGGTGACGAATTTGTAGGCGGCGATGTTGACGTGCTGAGCAGCGCCAGCATGCGCTTCAGCTTGTAAAGCAGTATTAGCTTGCATGATGGTGTGGGAACAAAAAAGGGAAAGGCGACATTATACGCGTTTCGGTGCTAAGATTATTACCACAAATGTAGTAAAGGAGCTTGCGATGGCTGGAAGCACGTCAATCCGTATTAATCAGGACCTGTATGAACAGGCCAAGCAGGACGCTGCCATTGAGCATCGCTCTATTGCAGGGCAGATCGAGTTCTGGGCGCGTGTGGGCCGGGCAGCGCTCGACAATCCCGATCTGCCGGTCAGCTTCATCGCCGAGTCGCTGGCCTCCCTGGCCGAACCGCGCGAATCCGCCCAGGCCTTCGTTCCCCGCAGCAGTCGGAGCAAATGATGTGGGCGGTTCGGCAGACCAGACGCTTTGCCCGCCAATACAAGAAATTGCCGGACAAAATAGCTGCCGATGTCGATACTGCCGTCGTGGCGGTGCAGTCTGATCCGCATGGGGGAGAGCGCAAGAAGGGCGACCTGGCGACGCTGTGGGTACACAAGTTCCGCAGCGCAGGCCAGCTCTATTTGCTGGGCTATACGCTGGACGATGGCATACAGATAATCTATCTCGAAGCGCTTGGCCCGCACGAGAACTTTTATCGCGATATCAAGCGCTCTGGCTGAATCAGATTTATCGGTATGGTCCGCTGCGCGGTAAAATAGGGGGTTATTGAACCTGTATTGAACCCGCCTATGAACATGGTAGCAAACGAACAAGCAATGGCTGGCACCGCCGTGGTGCCGGCGGGACCGTCCTTCGTCCATTTGCGGGTGCACTCCGAGTATTCCATCGTCGATGGCCTGGTGCGGATCGACGATCTGATCAAGCAGGCGGCCAAGGATCAGCAGGGCGCGCTGGCGGTCACCGACCTGGCCAATATGTTCGGCATGGTCAAGTTCTACAAGTCCGCGCGCGGCAAGGGCATCAAGCCGGTGGTTGGCGTCGACTGCTGGATCACCAACGATGAAAACCGCGAGAAGCCGTCGCGCCTGATGCTGTTTGCCAAGAACCGAATGGGTTATCTGCAGCTGTGCGAACTGCTGTCGCAAGCCTGGCTGACCAACCAGTACAAGGGCCGCGCGGAGATCCGCACCGAGTGGCTGCAAGAGCTGACGTCGAAAACCTACGCGCTGCTGCCGGACGATTCCCCGGCCAACGGCCTGATCGCCCTGTCCGGCGCCCACTTTGGCGACATCGGCATGGCGATTGAAAACGGCAACCCGGCGCTGGCCGAGGCCAACGCGCAAAAGTGGGCCGGCATTTTCCCGGGCCATTTCTACATCGAGATCCAGCGTGCTGGCCAGGCCAACCAGGAGATGCAGGTGCGCCACTCGGTGGCGCTGGCGTCCAAGCTGGGCCTGCCGGTGGTGGCTACCCATCCGGTGCAGTTCCTGTCGCAGGAAGAATTCATCGCGCACGAAGCGCGTATCTGTATTGCCGAAGGCGAGATGCTGGCCAATGCCAAGCGCGTGCGCAAGTTCAACGAGCAGATGCGTTTCCTGACGCAGGCCGAGATGGGCCAGCTGTTCCGCGACCTGCCGGCCGCGCTGCAAAATTCGGTGGAAATCGCCAAGCGCTGCAACCTGACGCTGACCCTGGGCAAGCCGCAGCTGCCGAACTTCCCGACCCCGGGCATGACGATCGACGAGTTCCTGCGCGCGGAAACCCGCAAGGGCCTGGAAGAGCGCCTGGAGCAGCTGTATCCGGACCCGGTCAAGCGCGAGCAGAACCGCGCGCGCTACGAGGAGCGCCTGGAGTTCGAGAACAACACCATCATCAACATGAAGTTCCCCGGCTACTTCCTGATCGTGGCGGAGTTTATCCAGTGGGGCAAGAACAATGATGTGCCGATTGGACCGGGCCGGGGGTCGGGCGCGGGTTCGCTGGTGGCCTATGCCTTGAAAATCACCGACCTCGATCCGCTCAAATACAATCTGCTGTTCGAACGTTTCCTGAACCCTGAGCGGGTCTCGATGCCCGACTTCGATATTGACTTCTGCCAGGAGAAGCGCGAGCTGGTGATCCAGCACGTGAAGGATCTGTACGGCCGCGATGCGGTGTCGCAGATTGCCACCTTCGGTACCATGGCGGCCAAGGGCGCGATCCGCGACGTCGGCCGCGTGATGGACTTCGGCTACAACTTCTGCGATGGCGTCTCCAAGCTGATTCCGTTCAAGCCGGGCAAGCCGGTGTCGATTGCCGAGGCGATCGAGGAAGAGCCGATGCTCAAGGAGCGCCAGCAGAACGAGGAAGAAGTGGCGCAACTGCTGGACCTGGCGCAGCAGGTGGAAGGCATCACGCGTAACATCGGCATGCACGCCGGTGGTGTGCTGATCGCGCCGGGCAAACTGACCGACTTCTGCCCGCTGTACACGCAGGGCGGCGATGGCGGCGTGGTGTCGCAGTACGATAAGGACGACGTCGAAGCCGTCGGCCTGGTGAAGTTCGACTTTCTGGGGTTGACCACGCTGACCATCCTGGACCGCGCGGTCCGCTACATCAAGGCGCTCGATCCGGAAGAGAAGGACTTCGACCTGGCCAAGCTGCCGCTGAACGACCGTCCTTCCTACGATCTGCTGACCAAGGCGAAAACCGTCGCCGTGTTCCAGCTGGAGTCGCGCGGCATGCAGGGCATGCTGAAAGATGCGCGTCCCGACCGCTTCGAAGACATTATCGCGCTGGTGGCGTTGTATCGTCCGGGTCCGATGGACCTGATCCCGGACTTCTGCAAACGTAAGCACGGCGAGAAGTTTGATTATCCCGATCCGCGCACCGAATCGATTCTGTCCGAAACCTACGGCATCATGGTGTATCAGGAGCAGGTGATGCAGATGGCGCAGATCGTCGGCGGCTACTCGCTGGGCGGCGCCGACATGCTGCGCCGCGCGATGGGTAAGAAAAAAGCCGAGGAGATGGCCGAACACCGCGCCATCTTCCGCGCCGGTGCGGCCAAGGACGGCCTGACTGAAGCCAAGGCCGACGAGATCTTCGACTTGATGGAAAAGTTCGCGGGCTACGGCTTCAACAAGTCGCACGCTGCCGCTTACGCGCTGCTGTCCTATCACACGGCCTACCTGAAGGCCCACCATCCGGCCGCGTTCATGGCAGCCAATATGTCGCTGGCCATGGAGGACACCGAGAAGGTCAAGATCCTGGTCGAGGATGCCATCGATATCTGCGGCCTGACCATCCTGCCGCCGGATATCAACAAGTCCGACTTCCGCTTTGTGCCGGACGGCCCGCCGCCTTCGGTGAGCGGCAAGAAAGTCACGCAGATCCGCTACGGCCTGGGCGCGTGCAAGGGCGCCGGCCAGAACGCCATCGAGGCCATCATCGCCGCGCGCAATGCCGACGGTCCGTTCACCAGCCTGTTCGATTTCTGCAAGCGCGTGGACAAGAAGCAGATTAACCGCCGCACCATCGAGTCGCTGATCCGCGCCGGCGCCTTTGACAGCTTTGGCGTCGACCGCGCTGTGCTGCTGGCTTCGGTCGGCTTTGCGATGGAATATGCCGACCAGCAGGCCAAGTCGGCCAACCAGGTCAGCCTGTTTGGCGGCGACGACAGCGACCTCGAGCCGCCACCGGACTACGTCAAGGCCGCGCCGTTCACCGACCGCCAGAAGCTGGCCGAAGAAAAGATCGCGCTGGGCTTTTACCTGTCCGGCCACATGTTCGATTCGTTCGCGGGCGAAGCGCGCCGTTTTGCGCGTACCAAGCTGGCCGACCTGGAGCCGTCGCGCGATCCGCGCATGCTGTGTGGCGTGATCACCGGCATCCGTCCGCAGATGACCCAGCGCGGCAAGCTGCTCATCGTCACGCTCGATGACAAGAGCGCGGTGGTGGAAGTCACCGTGTATGCCGAGGTGTTTGAAGAACACAAGCACATGTTCAAGGAAGATGAATTCCTGGCCGTGATCGGCAAGGTGTCGGAAGACCGCTTCAATGGCGGCCTGCGCATTTCGGCCGAGAAGGTGTTCGACATCATCAGCTCGCGCGTCAAGCACGGCAAGCAGCTGGGCATGGCGCTGCCGACCACGGTCGATGCGAAAAAGGTGGCGGAAGTGCTGGCGCCGTACCGCCAGGCCGATGGCTTGCCGATCTCCGCGCGCATCCAGCCGCAGGGCGTCAGCTGCGTGCTGCAGCTGGGCGAAGCGTGGCGCGTGGCGCCGTCGGACGAGCTGCAACTGGCGCTGCAGCAGGTGCTGGGCGCGCGCGACGTCGCGGTCGAATATTAACTAACCCCGCACAGAAGGGTCTGACCCCGCATGGGGTCAGACCCTGGCGCCAACGGTGTGCGGGGTATAAAGGTGCCGCCCCAGCCGTCAGAACTGCTGGCTGACGCCGGTGATGGCATAGCCCTTGGCGCCGATCTGGGCCAGGGGATGCTCGATATGGTAGTGGGGGAGTTCGTCGTGGTCGTCGTCGACTTCCACATGCTGGGCTTCGGGGTGCCAGTCGGTGTTGGTGGCTTCCTGTGGGATCGGTTTACCCTCAGGAACCGCCAGATAGCTATGCTTGCCTTGTGCTTCATCTCGGCAATAAATATCCACACGCATGGTATTTCTCCTCGGACGAAAAGCCCATGGTACCGGATTTTCTTACGCTAGTGCGTACTCATCTCCATCGCGCGCGCCAGGCGCCAGCGTCACGTACTGCTGGCCCAGCGGCGTCGGTACCGCTTCGATGCGTGGTGCGTGCAGGCTGATTGCCATGGCCTGCGCCAGTTCGCACAGGGTTTCATGGCGCTTGCGCGCTTCCGAACGTTTCTTCGACGGGATGGCTGCCAGGTCCGGCGCGCAGATGGTTTCGCTGACCAGCTGGTAGTCGCCATCGGCACGTTGCACTGCACCCAGTTCCTGCCACAGCGTGTCGTAGTCGGCGTGGACCTTGCCCTGGCGCGTGGCGCTGCGCACGGTACGGTTGTCATTGCCCACCAGGCGCAGCGCGACGCAGCCGTGGTCGGCCGCGAACTGGCTCAGCAGCTTGATCATCATGTTTTTCGGGCGCATGCCGTGCAGTTCGCGCGTGGCGTCCTTGATGCGCTGCAGGCCGCGTTCATCCTTGGGACCCTGCATGCAGCCGATGCCCAGCATCATGCCGGTTTCCCCCTGCATGAAGGAGAACGCGCAGCTGTAGACCAGGCCGCCGTCCTGCATCAGTTGCAGCACCAGTTCGCCTTCGCGTTCCATCGGTTCGATCGCGCGCAGGTGCAGCTGGTAGTGCAGGCCGCCTTTGCCTTCGATGTTGGCCAGCGTCACCGGGCCACGCGCCGCCTGCACCGCCAGCGGGCCGAGGCCAAGGCGGAACAGATGCCGATAATGCGTGCGCAGCAGCTCCAGGCGCTGCACGCAGTTCATGGTATCGGTGAGGTAAGGGCGATAGATTTTGTAGATCAGACGTGGGCGGGCTTTGACCAGGTCGACAAACAGTGGATGAGAGTTCAGCAGTTCCAGCCAGCCAAAGGTCGCGCGGCGCTGCAGGGCAGCGCGTGTCGACAGCTTCAGCGCTTCGCGCCACTGCGTCAAACCGACAAAGCCGGCAACACCTGAGAGGATGGTAATGGACTGCGACATCGTGAACTCTTCTAGAAAAGCCATAGGCGAGTCGCGAGTGTAAATGCTGTGTAACGTATTGTAAATTGGGGTAAAGAACTACGGTTTTCCCTTAATAATTGCTACTTAGACAGTTGAAGTGTTGTATAGAGGAGATGTTGGAATGCTAAGGGTTGCCCGTAGTTGCAAAAAGCAATGCAAGATGAAGATTGGCAACGCATAATGATACATTGCGATACACACCCGCCCGTATGACCGCAAGCTCTCCGACCCGCTATCTGGTATTCCCGGCGTTCATCGCCTTATACCTGCTATTCGACTGGGCAACTTATATTGATCCGCTGTATGGACTGAATATCACGCCCTGGAATCCCGACCCGGCGCTGGGCCTGGTGTTCTGGCTGATTTACGGCTGGCGTTCGGCGCTGCCGTGGTGGCTGGCGCTGGTGCTGGGCGAAGTGCTGGTGCGCGGCATGCCTGCCGGGCTGGTGCTAACCTTGCTGTTATCGTTGTGGCTGGTACTGGGCTATGGCCTGATTGGCGTCGTGTTAAAACGGCAATTCGGCAATAGCGGGGTGTTTGACAGCCGCAACAAGCTGTTCCAGTGGCTGCTCATCGTGGTGGGCGGCTGCCTGCTCAATGATGTGGTGTATATGTCGCTGCTGTCGCTGGCCGGGCTGATCCCGCCGGGACAGTGGGCGGCCGTGGTGTTGCGCTTTGGCATAGGCGACATCGTTGGCGTGGTGGTGTCGATGCCGCTGGTGTGGATGTTGTCCAGCGCACCAGGACGGCAGCGTTTGCGTGATACGGTGTGGCAGTATGAAACGCTGGGCTACCTGACGCTGGCCATTTGCGTGCTGTTCCTGGTGTTTGGCACCATCGAGACGTCGGAGTTCAAGCATTTCTACTTCCTGTTCCTGCCCGTGATCTGGGCGGCGTCGCGGCAGGGCCTGTACGGCACGGCGCTCATGGTGTTTGTGCTGCAGCTCGGTATCGGCGGCCTGGTGAAGTGGAATAACGCCGTCAACATCGAGGTGCCGGAGTTGCAGATGCTGGATGCGATGCTGGCGCTGGTGGGGTTTTCGCTGGGGATCGTGGTCGATGAGCTGCGCCAGGTGTCCAACGACTTGAAACAGTCGCTGCGGCTGGCGGCGGCAGGCGAGATGGCCGCCGCGCTGGCGCATGAGCTGAACCAGCCGCTGACCGCACTGGGCGCCTACGGCAAGGCCTGTGAATACCTGGTCGAACGCGGCGAGGGCGGCGACATGCTGAAAAGCGCGATCCAGCGCATGATGGCTGAGTCTTCGCGCGCGGCCGACGTGGTGCGCCGCCTGCGCGACTTCTTCCGCACCGGCGCCATGAAATTGGAGCCGGTCGATGCGGCGCAGCTGGTGTCCAACGTCAGCCAGCAGTTTTTCGCGCTGTTGCGCGAGCACGGCGTGACGCTGCAGGTGGACGAGATGCCGGCGCTGTCGATGCTGGCCGACCGCCTGCAGATCGAGCTGGTGCTGCGCAACCTGCTGGACAACGCGCTGGACGCGGTGCGCGAGCAGCCCGGTGGTGCGCGCAGCATCCGGGTCTCGGCGCAGCAGCTCGACAGCAAGCGGCTGGGCAAAGGCAGCTGCCTGCAGCTGACGGTGGAAGATAGCGGCAAGGGTGTGTCGACCGATCTGGCGGCGCGCCTGTTTGAACCTTTTGTATCGTCCAAGGCCAGTGGCCTGGGACTGGGCCTGGTGCTGAGCCGGGCCATCATGGAAGCGCACGGTGGCTCGCTCTGGGCCGAAGTGGGCGATCACGGTATTTTCAGATTGGCGCTGCCGTTGGCGCGCCGTGTAGTTGAAGGGCAGGAGAACTATGTTGCAGCATGATTTAACCGTATTCATCGTCGATGACGACCCCGCCGTGCGCGATGCGCTGGGCCTGCTGCTGGGGGTGCGCGGCTACCGGACCGCAGTATTTTCCAGCGCCGAAGCGTTTCTGCAGGGCTGGCAGGCGGCCTGGAATGGCTGCATGCTGGTGGATATCCGCATGTCCGGCATGGACGGGCTGACCTTGCAGCGCGAGCTGATCAATCGTGGCTGCCGCATGCCGGTGGTCATCATGAGCGGCCATGGCGATGTCAGCACGGCGCGCGCCGCGTTCAAGGCCGATGCTGTGGATTTCCTGGAAAAGCCGTTTGACGACGCCAAGCTGATTGCCGCGATTGATGAAGCGCTGGAACGCGCGCGCACCAATCACAGCGAGCAGCAGCGCCGCAGCCGCAGCGTCAACCTGCTCAGCGAACTGACGCCGCGCGAGCGCGAAGTGATGCAGCTGGTGGTGCTGGGCCGGCATAACCGCGATATCGGCCCGGCGCTGGGTATCAGCGTGCGGACGGTCGAGGTGCACAAGGCCCGCCTCATGAGCAAGCTGGGGGTCGACAACGTTGCCGACCTGGTCCGTATCAGCATGCTCGAACAGGAAGAGTAAAACGCCTCAGGCCGCTGGCGCCAGCTGTTCGGCGCGCCAGCCCTGGATCACGGCCAGCACCTGCTGTGGCGTGATGGCCAGCATGCAGCTGCACTGGGCCGGATCGGCGCAGTGGCCGCAGGACGGCTCATTGACCAGATTGTGGGCGCGCTGGCCCAGCGCGGCCCAGCGCACCGGGTCGATCGGCTTGAGCGGCGGGAACAGGCCCACCACCGGGCGCCCCAGTGCGGCAGCCAGGTGCAGCGGACCGGTGCCGCTGGCCACCAGGCCATCGCAGCCGCCGACCAGCGCGGTAAATGCCGCCAGGTCCAGACGGCCGCACAGATTCTCCACATTCGGCAGGGCCAGCAGCTCCGGCGCCTGCTGCGCCAGCAGTTCGCCCTCGGCCGGGCTGCCCGTGACCAGCACGCGCACGCCATCCATCTTGCCCAGCAGGCGCGCCAGTTCGGTGTAATGGGCCAGCGGCCATTCGCGGCCATTGCCGTTCGATTTCGGATGCAGGATCACCTTGAAGCCAGGGCCGGCCAGCACGGCGTCGGCGTCCGGATGGCGGGGGATGTCCAGGCCATACAGTGTCCAGATCTGCTCGCGTTCGGGCACGTAGTCGATGCCCAGCGGCAGCAGCAGCTTGAAGCTGAGCTGGGCTTCGTGCAGGCGTACCCCCAGCGGGCTGGTCAGATTGACCAGGCGGTTGCAGCTGAGCCAGTGATAAATGCGGCGCGTGCTGCCGATGCGGCGCGCAATGCCGGCGCGGCGCGCGGCCCAGGCCAGTTCGCGGCGCGGGAACGCAAACAGCACGGTGTCGCAGCCGGTCTGTTTCAGTCCGCGCGCCAGGTCCGGTCCCAGCTCTTCCAGCGTCAGCACGCGGTCAACGTGACGGCACTGGGCCACCACGGCGGCGGCGTAGCGGCGGCACAGGAACACGATTTCGGCCTGCGGGTACAGCTGTTTCAGGTAGCCGGCCAGCGGCAGCGTCAGCACCACGTCGCCGATATTGTCGGTGCGTGTGATGAGGATGCGGCGCGGCGTCGGCGCGCTGTGGCGCACCGCCAGGCACATGCCGATCAGGCTGCACACCATCATCACGTAAAACACTTTTGGCATCATCAGCCAGAACATCACGTCGGTCAGGCCAAAGCCGATGAAGGCGGCCACCAGCACCACGCCGGCCAGCGCCAGCGGATGCTGGCCCTGGTCCTGGCGGCGCAGTTCGGCCGTGAAGTAGCGCAGCGGCGCGACATACATCATGAGCAGCAGGCTGGCGTCGAGGATGCCGCCGGTGGCCAGGTGGTGCAGCAAATCATTGTGGCTGCTGCTGTATTCGAGCGCCGGCGATTGCTGCAGGCGGCCGCTGGCGGCCAGCGCGTGCAGCGCGTTGTCAAAGCCGTCGCGGCCCACGCCCAGCAGCGGGTGTTCCATGAACATCATGACCGAGGCGCGCCACAGTTCCAGGCGGATGCCGACTGACGTGGTGGCGTCGCCCGTATCGAGATAGCGGCGCACTTCCATGAGCGCCAGCCAGACGCGGTCGGCAACGCCGGTGGCGGGAATGGCAAACGCCAGCGCCAGCAGGCCCAGCATCAGGGCGCACAGCAGCGGCAGCTTGTTGCCGTACATGCGCTTGCCATAGGTGAGCAGCGGAATCAGCACCAGCGGCAGCGCCAGCCAGCCGCCGCGCGAGCCGGACAGCACCGAGGCCAGCAGGCCGGCCACCAGCGCCAGGCCCGGCAGCCAGTTCAGGCGCACCAGGCGTGGATCGCGGAACGCCGCCAGGCCGCAGGCCGACATCAGGCCGGACGCCAGCGCCAGGTCGCCAAAGGTGATCGCGTGGTGGGTGAAGCCGATCGCGCGTTCCATCTGGCCGCTCAGCACCTGGTAGGCTGCCACCGCCGCCGCCAGCAAGGTGGTGATGCACAGGCCCAGCCAGAAGTAGCGGATGCGCGGGCGCAGGTAGTACATGACGCCGATGCAGGACAGGCCAAACAGCAGCCGTGACGGCCCGTCCAGCGTGTGCAGCGGCTGGTGGTCGACCACCATGCGCACCAGCGAGACCAAGAAGTAGAGCAGGAATGCCAGCGTCACGCCCGACAGCTCGCCCCAGTGGCGCAGGTAGCCGCGCAACACCGGGGTGAAGTGGCGGATAAAGATCAGCAGGATCACCAGCTGCACGGCGCCGAGGCCGGATTTACTGCTCAGCGCGAGGGCCGGCAGGGCAAACAGGAGCGTCGAGGAGGCCGGGCTGCCACTTTCGGTGAGCGGCCGCGAAGAGCTGACAGTATTCATTGGTGCGCGTTAGGGTGATCGACGACGATGATAAATAAAATGATTATAACAGTGGCGCCCGGGGCGGCGATGGCTTGTGGCGGGGGCGGCGATGGGCGATAATCGGCCGATCCGGGCTGCAGCCCTGACGACGAGAGAACGCGTGTCACCCGAAAAAACCGCCAGTGCCGGCGTTACGCCGCGCACGCTGATCATTTCCCCCAACTGGATAGGCGACGCCGTCATGGCGCAACCGCTGTTGCAGCTGCTGCGTGCCGCCCATCCGGAGCGGCCGATCGATGTGCTGGCGCCGCCGGCCGTGTCGCCCGTGTGGCGCCAGGTGGCCGAAGTCGATGAGGTGCTGGAAACGCCGTTCCGCCACGGCGCGCTGCAATTGCGCCAGCGCTGGAAGTTCGCGCGCCTGCTGCGCCAGCGCGGCTATGCCGATGCTTACGTGCTGCCCAATACCATCAAGTACGCGCTGATCCCGTGGCTGGCCGGCATCCGCCAGCGCGTCGGCTACAAGGGCGAAAGCCGCTACGGCATGATTAATGTGATGCACCACGACGAACTGCCGCCGCGCCCGATGGTGCCGTTTTATGCTGCACTGGCCAGGCCGCCCGTGACGGTGCAGGGACCGGGCTTGCGCGCCGCGCTGCCGCGGCCGCGCCTGGTGGCCAGCGACGCCCAGGTGGCGGCGGTATTCGAGCGCACCGGCCTCGATCCGGCGCGGCCGGTGGTGGCGATGGCGCCCGGCGCCGAGTTTGGCGGCGCCAAGCGCTGGCCGGCGCGCCATTTCGCCAGCCTGGCGCAAGCGGTGCTGGCGCGTGAACCGGCCACGCAGATTGCGCTGCTGGGTTCACCCAAAGACCACGAGGCTTGCGCCGAAGTGGCCGCCGCGCTGCCCGCTGCGGCCGTGTTCAACCTGGCCGGCGTTACCAGCCTGGGCGAAGCGATTGCACTGCTGGCGCGCACGGCGGCCGTGGTGGCCAACGACTCCGGCCTGCTGCACATCGCCTCGGCGCTGAACCGGCCGGTGCTGGCGCTGTATGGCCCCACCGATCCCGACCACGCGCCGCCGTTTTCCGATCTGGCGGCGTCGCTGTCGCTGCGGCTCGCGTGCGCCCCATGCAAGCAGCGTGAATGCCCGCTGGGCCACCAGGACTGTATGGTTAAACTGACGCCGGAACTGGCCTGGCAGAGTCTGCAGCCCATGTTGGCAGCAGCTTAAGCGGCACAGCCACCCAATTTGCGGTATAAAGCAGAGATAGCAACGCTCTGCGTTTCAATATGTTCAAGCGCTATTCCATCACCTTCTGGGCCACTGTGTTTGTCACGGTGGTTTGCCTGTCGCTGGTCGCCCTCGATGTATGGCGCAGCATCGACGCGCGCAGCGGCCAGCTGCAGGAGATGGAACGCCTGAGCGCCAACGTGGCGCGCGCCATGGCGCAGCAGGCCGACGACACCATCAAGGCGGCCGACACCTCGCTGGCTGACATCGTCGAGCGCATCGAGACCGAAGGCCAGGACGGCAAGGTGCTGGTGCGTGTGCAAAAGCAGATGGCGGCGCAGGTCGAGAATCTGCCGCAGCTGGTGGGGCTGTTTGTCTACGATGAGCGCGGCCGCTGGGTCGTCAATTCGCGCGGGGTACAGAACCAGGCCTACAACAACGCCGACCGTGAATATTTCATCTATCACCGCAACCACGCCGACCGTGGCCCGCATGTGGGCAACCCGGTCATCAGCCGTTCCACCGGCAAGTGGATCATGCCGGTGTCGCGCCGCCTGAACCGGGCCGACGGCAGTTTTGGCGGCGTGGTGCTGGCCACGCTGGACATCGATTACTTCCGCCGTTTCTACCAGAGCTTTGACGTCGGCAACCGCGGCGCGGTGGCGCTGGTGTCCAACACGGGCGTGCTGATGCTGCGCCAGCCGTTTGACAGTGAACGGGTGGGCGGCAGCATGCGCGACAGCGAATTGTTCCGCCACTACGCGGCGCTGAGCGGCGCCGCACGCACCGGCAGCGCCTTCTTGCACTCTTTCCACGATGGCGAGGTGCGCCTCAACAGCTACCGCCCGCTGGAGCACTATCCGCTGTTCGTCTCGGCCGCGTTGTCGCGCGAGGAAATGCTGGAGCGCTGGCGGCGCGACACCTTCACGCGCTCGGTCGGTGTGGTGGTGCTGGCCGCGCTGATCGGTTTCTTTGGCAAGCGGCTGGTGGACCAGATCCGCCTGCGCGCGCAGACCGAAGCGGCATTGCGCGAGGCGCGCGACGCGCTGGAAAGCGCCAACCGCACGCTGGAGCGTCAAGCCATGCAGGATGGCCTGACCGGGCTGGCCAACCGGCGCCAGTTCGATGTCACGCTGGGCAATGAATTCAGCCGCGCCACGCGCCATGCGGATACGCTGGCCTTCATCATGATCGATGTCGACTACTTCAAGCAGTACAACGACGTCTATGGCCACAGCGCCGGCGATGAAGTGCTGCGCGCCGTGAGCAAGCTGATACGCGCGCTGACGCCCAAGCGCCCCGGCGACCTGACCGCGCGCTACGGCGGCGAGGAAATCGGCATCCTGCTGCCGAATACCGACATTGAAGGCGCGCAGGCGGTGGCCGAGCGCATCCGTCTCGCTGTCGAGCAGTTGCAGATGCCGCACAGCGGCAGTCCGCTGGGCCAGGTGACGCTGAGTTCCGGCGTGGCCACCATGTCGCCCAAGCGCGGCGTGCACGCGGCGTCGATGCTGGTGGAGGCAGCCGACAAGGCGCTGTATGTGGCCAAATCGGCCGGGCGCAACCGCGTCTGCCTGGCGCCGCCGGTCGACGGCTAGCGCGCCGCCAGCTGCTGCAGCGCGGCGCGCGCAACCGGCGGCGACACGATGTGGGCGCCGTCGAATTCCTGGTACTCGACCACGTAGCCTTCCTGCGCCAACCGCTGGGCGATCGCCTGCCCGCGCTGTACCGGCAGCACCGGATCATCCTTGCCGTGGGCAACAAAGATGCGCGGCTGGCCCAGGCGCCGCAGCGGCGACATGAAGCCCGGCGAGAACGCCAGGATGTCGCTGAACAGATCGCCGTTCATGAGTCCCACGGACAGCGCGTAGGACGCGCCGTCGGAAAAGCCGGCGATGGCCATGGCCTGTTGATCCACTTCGTAGCGCTGCATGGTCCACAGCAGCGTGCGGTCGAGGAAGGCCAGGTCAGGGCCGTAGCCGCCGCGCAGGAAGTCCCAGCTGGTCCCAGCCGACGCGGGCATCAGCAGCAGCACGCCGTGGCGGACCGCATACGCCAGCGCGATGTGGTCGGCGCCGCCGTGCTGGCCGCCGGCGCCGTGCAGCAGCAAGAGCAGCGGCAGCAACTGGCCGTCGGCGTGCGGCGGCACGTGCAGGATGGCGCTACGGCCGTCGGCAAACGACAGCTGGTGCGTGCCGGTTTTCAGCGGCGGCTGGCGCTGGTGGGCGATCTGCCGCAGGATATCGGGCCGCGCATGCAGGCAACCGTCGGCATAGGGCGGTGGCTGGTTCAGAATTCCTCCCACTCGTCGCCGCCGGCTTTGGTGGTGCTACGCGGTGCGCGCGCTGCCGGTGCCGCTGCCGGTGCCGATGCAGCGGCCGGCGCTGCAGGTGCGGCAGGCGCGGACAATGCGGCAGCCTTGGCACGTGCCGGCTGGGCTGGCGCCAGGCGCGGCGCGGCCGGGCTGGCCGGCGGCGCGCTGACCGCCGCCGCATAGCGCGTATCGAGCTTGAACACGCTGACCACATTGGCCTGGCTGGCCGCCTGCTCCTGCAGCGCAGCGGCCGCAGCGGCGGCCTGTTCGACCAGGGCGGCGTTCTGCTGCGTCACATTGTCCATCTGGCTGATGGCCTGGTTGATTTGCTCGATGCCGGCGATCTGCTCTTCGCTGGCCGAGGCAATGTCCTGCATGATGGTGGTGACGCGCTGCACGCTGCCGACGATTTCTTCCATCGTGATGCCGGCCTGCTCGACCAGCTTGCTGCCGGCATCCACCTTGTCGACTGAATCCACAATCAGCGCCTTGATCTCCCTGGCCGCAGCGGCGGACCGCTGCGCCAGCGTGCGGACCTCGGAGGCCACCACCGCAAAGCCGCGTCCCTGTTCGCCGGCGCGCGCCGCTTCCACGGCCGCGTTGAGCGCCAGGATATTGGTCTGGAACGCAATGCCGTCGATGACTGAAATAATCTCGACGATATTCTGCGACGAGGCGCTGATCGACTGCATGGTTTCCACCACCTGCGCCACCACCGCGCCGCCCTTGCTGGCCACTTCCGACGCGGACGCCGCAAGCTGGTTGGCCTGGCGCGCATTGTCGGCGTTCTGCTTGACGGTGCCGGTCAGCTCTTCCATGGACGACGCGGTTTCCTCGAGCGAGCTGGCCTGCTGCTCGGTGCGCGTCGACAGGTCCTGGTTGCCGCGCGCGATTTCGCTGGTGGCAGTGGCAATGGTGTCGGTACCGCGCCGCACCTCGCCCACGATGTTGAGCAGGCTCTGGTTCATATCGCCGAGCGCCTGCAGCATCTGGCCGGTCTCGTCGCGCGAACGCGCCTCGATGTGGCTGCTGAGGTCACCGCTGGCCACGGTGCGCGCGATGCGGACGGCATCGCTGAGCGGGCCGACGATGCTGCGGCTCAGTATCCATGCCAGCGCGGTGGCCAGCACAATCGTCAGCAGGCCGCCAATGATGATGGTGTTGGCGGTCAGGCTTTGCAGCGAGGCGGCGTCGGCGGCGCGCTTGCCCAGCAGCGCCGCTTCCGCACCGCTGATCTCGTCGAGCAGCGCGCGCATGCTGTCCATGCCGGCGCGGCCGCGGCCCTCGCGTTCAAAGTTCAGCAGCGGATCGATGCTGCCGCCGTCGTTGGCCTTGGCGCGCATGGTCAGCGCCGGTTCGATGGCGCTGGCATACCAGGCTTGCTGCGCCTGCGCCAGCTTTTGCAGGCGCTCCTGCTGGGTGGGGTTGTCGGCCGTGAGTTTGCGCGCCTGCTGCAGGTGGGCCTCAAACGCGCTCTTGCCGGCGTTGAGCGGCGCCAGCGAGGCCTGTTCGCCTGTGAGCGCGTAGCCGCGTTCGCCGGTTTCCATATTGAGCAGGCTGGCCAGGATGGACTGGGTTTCCGCCATCACTTCGTGCGTATGGTTGTTCCAGCCGTTGGCCTGGACCAGGCGCTCGAAGTTGGTGTAGGCGCTGCCCAGCAGCACCGCCAGAATTACGACCACCGCGCCAAAGCCCAGGTAGAGCTTGCGGGTGATGCCAAAGTCGGAGAATCGCATGGTGATACCCCCTGTTGATCATTAATCCGTCACGGGGAAGCTCGCTTGGGTGACGGTGCCGTTAGGCGTGGTGATGGTGATATTCAATACACCGCTGGTGTTGATGTTGCCGCAGGTGAGTGCGGTGGTTTGCGAGGCATCGCTGATCATGGCCACGGTGTAGACCCAGTTGCTGGAATCGGCGCCGTTGCCGTTGGCCACCACCACGTTGGACGGGCTTTGCAGCAGGCCATTGGAGGCGGTGAACGCAATGCGTGTCCCGGCCGGCAGCGGATTGCCGGGACGATCGGCCTGCCACAGCGCATCGCCAGCATGCTGCGCTCTGCGGTTGGTGGCAAACACGGTCGGGTTGTTGTCGCGGATAGCGAAGTAGAAGGAATGCGTATTGTTGGTGAAGGCGGTACCGTCGGTGCAATGGTCGAGCGCCAGCGTGTTGCTGCCGCTGCCGCCGCCATTGAGCAGCGTGATGGCGGACGTGCTGTTGGACAGCACCATCACCAGCGACTGCCGCACATGCACGCTGTTGGCCGCGCCGCTGGCCGGTGCCGTTTGCAGCACGCCGTTGTAGCGGCCGTCGCCGCTCAGGTCCCAGCTGCCGTTGCCATTGGTGTCGATGTACTGCTCGCCGCTGGCGCGCGTGGTGTTGCCGGTTACGAAAGCGTCGTCGATGCCGTTGGCATTGGCGTCGGTGACGGCGCGGTCGTTGCGGAACGGTTCGCCGAGGTCGGTGTAGGCCTCGCCGGCGTCGTAGCGGTTGTTGCCGTTGGCATCCACAAAGCTCTCTTCGCCGAGCGCATAGGCCAGCACGGTGACGCGGCCGTCGGCCGGGCGTGGATTGCCGGCGCAGAAGCGCACCGTGCATTCGCCCGGCGTGCCTTTCTGCGTGATGACGGTGCCGTCGGTCAGCGTGGTTTGCGTGAGGCCGGTCAGGCAGGAGGCGTCAATGCTGCCGCCTTCGGCCGTGAAGCTGACTGCGGTGCCGTCGGGCACCGGATTGTGGAAGTGGTCGGCCAGGCGCGCGGTGATGTTGGTACCGGTGGGGGCGGTGCAGCCGTTGAACTGGCCGCCTTCCACATTGAGGATGGCGGCGCTCAGCGAGAAGCTGTTCTGCTCGGCCACGCCAGTGGAGACCACCAGCTGGTCGGACACGGTGCTGATGGTGCTGCCGCTCAGCGTCGCCGTCACGCGCACCGGCGTGTTGATGGTGCCGGAAGCGATGCTGGTGGTGACCAGGCCGGCCGGGCTGCTGACCGCGCTGGCCGGGGTCAGCGTCAGGCCGCCGACCGTGGTGTTGAGCGCGAAGTTGACCTGCTGGCCGCTGACCACATTGCCGCTGGTGTCCATGACCTTGAAGGTGACGGTGGCGGTTTCCTGGCGCCCGGCGCCGCCCGTGCCCTTGAGCGCGATGTTCTGCGGCAGCGCCGAGACGAACACCAGCTGGCTGGCGCTGGCGGCCGGCGCCGCGCTGACGCTGTAGTTGGCGCTGACCGTGAGCGGCGTCGACGCCACGCTGGCGCTGGCGGTCACCACATAGCCGCCGGCCGCGCTGGCGGCGCCGGGGCTGAGCTTGATGGTGGCCTTGCCGCTGCCGTCGGTGACGGTGGCGCCGCCGGCCGAGGAGAACACGGCGTTCTTGTCGGTGCTGGTGAAAGTAACGGTGGTATTGGGCACGGCGGCCGCGTTGGCGTCCTGGAGCACGGCCGTCAGCGTGGCGCTGCCGCCCGGCGCCAGCGTGGTGAGCGTGGCGCCGCTGGCGTCCAGCGCGGTCATGGTCAGCGTCGGCTTGCCGGTCGGCGTGGTGGGATTGCTGGTGCCGCAGCCCGGCAGCTTGGGGTCGCGGTTGGGATCGATGACGCTGCAGCCGCCGTTGCTGCCGCCACCGCCGCCGCAGGCGGCCAGCAGCAGCGTGTACATCAGGGCCAGCAGGTAACGTGGGAGGCAGTCGATCCAGCGCAAAGTCATGGTTACTCCTGATGTGGTCTATCGGGTCTATCGGTCAATTGGCGCCGGCCATGGCGGGCAGCAGGTTGCGGTACAGGTTGAGCATCGCCGGTCCCAGCAGCACCACCAGCAGGCTCGGGAAGATGAAGAAGATCAGCGGGAACAGCAGCTTGAGCGAAATCTTGGCCGCGTGTTCCTCGGCGCGCTGGCGGCGCTTGGTGCGCAGCTGTTCGGACTGCACGCGCAGCGAGTCGGCGATGCTGGTGCCGAAGCGGTCGGCCTGGATCAGCATGGTGACCAGCGCATCGACGTCTTCGACGCCGGTGCGCAGCGCCAGGTTGCGCAGCGCCTTGTCCTTGGCGCTGCCGGCGCGCAGCTCCAGCGTCACCAGCTGCATTTCCTCGGCCAGCACCACGCTTTTGAGGCCGATCTCGTTGGCCACGCGCGCCAGCGCCGCATCCATCGCCAGCCCCGCTTCCACGCACACGGTCATGAGGTCGAGCGCGTCGGGGAAGCTTTCAAAGATGTCGCGCTGGCGGGTCTTGACCACGTGGTTGAGTACGACGTTGGGCAGGTAGTAGCCGAGGCCGCCCGCGACCACCATCCACAGCATCTTGACGTTGCCATCGGTGGCCACGGCCTTGCTGCTCAGGTAAAGGAACACGATCAGCGGCAGCAGCACGGCCAGTCCGGTTTTACCGGCAAAGAACAGCGCCGGCGTGGACGGCGTGCGCCAGCCGGCGTTGATGAAGCGCATGCGCACCGGCGAGTTTTCCCAGCCCTCGGTCGGCAGCGACAGGCGCGCCAGCGGCGCCGCCAGGTTGACGATGGAGTCGATCCACACGGCGCTCTTGCGCGTGACCTGGCTTTGTTCGCGCAGCGCTTCCAGCCGGTCCTTGACGGGATTGGCAGTGAACAGGCGCACCGCCAGCACCACGCCGCCAAACACGGCAATGAACACCACGATCAGGAACATGAGCTGGACGATGGTCATGGCCGCCTCTCAGATCCGGATGGTGGTGATCTTGCGGATCGCCAGCATGCCTATCACCATCAGCGCGGCGGCCACGCCCAGCATCTTGCGCCCGCCCGGATCGGTGAACAGCAGTTCGAGCGAACCGGGATTGACCACCGACACCAGGCCGCCCACCGCAAACGGCATCAGGCCCAGCACCCAGGCCGACATGCGGCCCTCGGCCGACATCACCTTCACCTGGCCCAGCAGCTTGAGGCGGTCGCGGATGATGGCGCTGATCGAGGCCAGCAGGTCGGTCAGGTTGCCGCCTGTCTCGCGCTGGATCAGCACGGCGATGACGAAGTAGCGCAGGTCGGTGCTGGGCACGCGCAGCGCCAGGTTCATGAGCGCGTCCGGCATCGAGACGCCGAAGTTCACTTCATCGAATACGATGCGGAATTCGGCGCCCAGCGGATCGGGGATTTCCTCGCCCACCATCTTCAGCGCGGTGGGGAAGGCGTGGCCGGCGCGCATTGCGCGGCCCATCATGTCAAGCGCGTCGGGCAGCAGCGATTCAATCCGCAGGATGCGCTTGCGCTTGGCGCGCATGGCTTCCAGCACCGGCAGCGCGGCCACCACGCCGCCCAGCGCCAGCATGCCGAACCACGGCAGCCGCAGCGAGATGGCCAGGATAAAACCCACCAGGAAGCAGCCGGCCATGAGCGCGCTGAGCTGGGCGGTGCTCATGCTGCGGCCGGTTTGCAGCAGCAGCCGGTCCAGCTTCTGGATGCCGGGAATGCGCGTCAGCAGCTGCTGGACGCCGGGATCGTGCGACAGCGTGCGCTCCTTGGTGATGGACACCGCCAGTTCGCTGCCGCTGTCGCCAATCGCATTGCGCAGGCGGCGCGCGATGCGTTCCGCTTCCGGGCCGCGCGTGCTGTTCCAGCCGACGTAGGCGCCCCACACCAGCAGCGCCACGGCGGCAAAGATTAGGATGATGAACAGCAGCAGCCGCAGGTCCATGGTCAGTACCCCGACGGATCGAACGCGGTGGAGGCGATGTTGACGCCGAAGTTGCGCAGCCGTTCGATGAAGCGCGGGCGGATGCCGGTGGCCGTGTGGTGGCCCAGCACCTTGCCGTCGTCGGCCAGGCCGGTCTGCTTGAAGGCGAAGATTTCCTGCATGGTGATGATCTCGCCCTCCATGCCCGTCACCTCCTGGATCGACATGACCTTGCGCTTGCCGTCGGTGAGGCGCGAGACCTGGATCACCACGCCGACCGCAGAGCTGATCTGCTGGCGCATGGCCTTGGTGGGCAGGTTGGAGGCGGCCATCGACACCATGTTCTCCAGCCGCGTGAGGCCGTCGCGCGGGGTGTTGGCGTGGATGGTGGCCATCGAGCCTTCGTGGCCGGTATTCATGGCGCCCAGCATGTCCAGCGCTTCGGCGCCGCGCACCTCGCCCAGGATGATGCGGTCGGGCCGCATGCGCAGCGCATTGCGCACCAGTGCGCGCTGCGTGACTTCGCCCTTGCCCTCGATGTTGGGCGGCCGGGTTTCCAGGCGCACCACGTGCGGCTGCTGCAGCTGCAGCTCGGCCGCGTCTTCGATCGTGACGATGCGTTCGTTCTGGCTGATGAAGCCGGAGATCACATTGAGCATGGTGGTCTTGCCGGAACCGGTGCCACCCGAGATCACGATGTTGACCTTGGCCTTGCCCAGGCCTTGCAGCACTTCGGCCATGTCGGCCGTCATGCTGCCGTAGGCCACCAGGTCGGCCAGGCGCAGCGGGTCGGCAGAAAAGCGGCGGATCGACATGATCGGACCATCGATCGCCAGCGGCGGGATGATGGCGTTGACGCGCGAGCCGTCCGGCAGGCGCGCGTCCACCATGGGGCTGGATTCGTCGATGCGGCGGCCCACGCGCGAGACGATCTTGTCGATAATCTTCATCAGGTGGGCGTCGTCGCTGAAGGTGACGTCGGTGAGTTCCAGCTTGCCGCGCCGCTCGACATAGATCTGGCGGTAGGTATTGACCAGGATGTCGGACACGGTGGGGTCTTCCAGCAGCGGCTCGAGCGGGCCGAAGCCCAGCATCTCGTTCTGGATGTCGCGCGTGAGGTTTTTGCGCTCGGCATCGTTGATGACCACCGCGTCTTCTTCCAGCAGTTTTTCGACCAGGTTGCGCAGCTCGGAGCGGATCTGGTCCTGGGTCAGGCGTTGCAGGCTTTCCAGGTCTACGCGGTCGAGCAGCGCCGCATGCAGGCGCTGCTTGAGCTTCTGGTAGGCGCGGTTGTCGATGCCGCCCTGCACACGCTGGCCGGAACCGCGGATGTCGGTATTTTCCAGCCGTTCGCGCAAGGAGACAGGTGTGGTGCTCATGATGCGTTCCTTTGCTTACTCATTTACGCAGGCCCAGCTTGCCCAGCCAGCCGCCGCCTTGCTGGGACGGCGCCGCTTCGCCGCTGAGCTTGCGCGCGAGTTCGGCCAGCGACTGGCTCAGCGGCGCGTTGGGCGACAGCTGCAGCACCGGCACGCCCTGGTTGACCGAAGCGGCGGCGGCGTCGTAGTTGTTGGGCATGGTGAAGGAAATCTCGGCGTCAAACGCGCTCTCCAAATCTTTCAGGCGGATCTCGCTGTTCTTGTCGTGGCGGTTGACGATGAGCTGGATCTTCTCCTTGCCGTATTCCAGCGAGCGGAACACATTGAGCAGGCGCTTGCTGTCGCGGATGTAGGGCAGCGTGGTTTGCAGGATGGGGAAGATCATGTCGGCATGGTCGAGCGCGCGGATGCTGACCGCGTCCAGGCTGCGGCCGACGTCGAGCAGCACGAAGTCATACTGGCGGCGGGCCAGCTTGAGGATGGCGTCGATGTGGTCGGGCTTGACGTCGTTGGCGTGCGCCGGGTCGGATGGCGCCGCCAGCACGCCGTAGTTGGACGTGATGCTGAGCATGGACGACGTCAGGAACGACGGGTCGAGCCGGTGGATCTGCTGCGCCACATCGCTGAGCGTGGCCAGCGGCTTGTGGTCGGAGACGAACAGCGAGGCGTCGCCGAATTGCAGGTTCATGTCGATCAGCGCGACCTTCTGCTTGCCGCTGGCGGCCAGCGCGTAGCCGAGGTTGGTGGCAAGGAAGGTGGCGCCGCTGCCGCCCTTGCACGAAATGAAGGCCAGCACCTTGCCCTGCGTCTGGCCGCGCCGCTCGAGTTTTTCGGCGATGCGTTCCATGGCCGGATACAGCGCCGAACTGGTGACGGGCGAGGGCAGCACTTCGCGCACGCCGGCGCGCATGGCTTGCAGCAAGAATTGCGGGTCCTGGTCCGGCGTCAGCACCACGCAGGCGATGTTGGGATGCTGGGCCGAGAAGCGTTCCAGCTGTTCCATGTCGTCTTCGCCGGTTTGCGGGCGGTCGACGATGAGCACGTCGGGCAGCTGCTCGTCGTTCAGCGCGGCGGTGCGGCCGACCGCGCCGGCCAGCTGGTCGATTTCATCGGACGCCGAGCGCGCGCGCAGCAGGCGCATGAGCTCGGCCAGGTGGCGTTCATCGCGGGATATGACGGTGATCTTCAAGTGAGGCGCTCCTTGCGTTGCTGCTTCAGCGCTTGCTGCCGACGCCGATGGTAAAGCCGTTGCCCTGGTCTTCCCGGTTGATGAAAGACTGCTGGTAATTCTGGTAGGCCGCCGCTGCCGCCGGCGCATCGAGGCCGTTGACGGGGCGGCGGTCCTGGCCCGCCTGCGGGTTGATCGTCTGCTGCGCGCGCATCAGCCGCAGGCTGTCGCCGAACTGGCGGTCCAGGCGGGGCGAGGTGCCGCAGGCGGTCAGCAGCATGGCGAGCAGGAGTAGGGGATATCGCATGGCGCCTCCTAGTGGTCGCCGCCGGATGGCGTGGTGGCCGGGGCGGCTGGCGCTGCCGGTGCGGGCGCCGGCGTGCTTGCCGGTGCAGCGGGTGCGCGGCCTTCCAGCTTACCGTTGAGGAAGAAGTCAAAGCGGTTGGGCTGCACGTAGTCGTCAGTGGGCAGCTTGTGGTCGGGCGGCAGCGGCTGTGCCAGGTGCGGCGTGACGATGAACACGAGTTCGGTGCGGTCGTTCTGGAAGTCGCTGCTGCGGAACAGCGCGCCCAGGATCGGAATTTCACCGAGGCCGGGGAAGGCCTTGATGCTGCTGGTGACGTTGTTCTTGATCAGGCCGCCGATGGCAAAGCTCTGGCCGTCAAACAGCTGCACGGTGGTGCTGGCGCGGCGCGTGGTGAACGAAGGCAGCACGGCGGTGGCGGTGCTGCCGGTGGCGCTGATACCGATGCCTTCGCGGTTGAGCTCGGACACTTCGGGCGTCACGCGCAGATTGATGCGGCCGTTGTCGAGCACGGTGGGGGTGAACTTGACGGCGATGCCGTATTCTTTTTCTTCCAGCGTGACTTGCGGCGTGCCAGCCGTGTTGTTCTGCGACACGGGAATGAAGATCTTGCCGCCCGCGAGGAAGCTGGCCTCCTGGCCGCTAATCGCCATCACGGTGGGTTCGGCCAGCACCTTGACCAGGCCGTCGTTCTTTTGCGCGTCCAGCGTGACGAACTTGCCGCTCTTGTTGTTGAAGGCGTCGATCTTGCTGGGATTGCCGCTGAGCAGATTGGACAGCATGGTGTAGGTCCAGCTGCCGCGCGTGCCGTTGAGGCCGACGCTGGCGCCGAGCTGGTCGACCAGGGTTTTGGACACCTCGGCAATTTTCACTTCCAGCATCACCTGCTGCGGCGCGGCGATGGCCAGCATATTGACCACGCGGCCGCTGCTGCCGCCGCCCTGTGACAGGCCGGACATCGGGTCCATGGCGGCCTGGAAGGCGGCGCCGGCCGCTGCGCCGGAAGCGGCGGTAGGCGCGCCGCCGCCTGCTGCCGCCTGGGCTGCCTGCGCGGCCGCGTCGGGCGTGGCGGCATTGCCTTGGTTGCCGCTGCGTGCGTTGCGCTGCAAATAGGCGCTGGCCACGGTGACGATCTGTGACGCACGCACCGCATCAGCCACGGTGCCGGACAGGATCAGCGAATTGCCGGAGACGGTGATGCGGATGTCGCGCTCATTCGGGAACAGCTCGGTGAACTGCTGGCGCAGCGCGGCAGTGTCGAGGCCGACGGTGATGTCGATGACGCTGGCCTGGTTGGCGCGGTTCCAGACGATGAGGTTGGTGGAGCCGGTGGTCTTGCCCAGCATGTAGATTTCGCTGGGATTGAGCAGGATGACGTCGGCAATCTTGGCGTCGCCGACGGCCACGCGCGCGGCGGGCGAGGGCAGGCGCATCAACGTGGACTTGCCGGCCGAGAGCGTGATCTCCTTGGCCAGTTCCATGCCGGGGGCGGCCGTGGCGGCGGGTGGGGCTGCGGCCAGCGCGGCCGGCGCTGCGGCGCCCAGCAGGGCGGCGAGGGCGACTTGGGCCACAAGGGCCTGGGCCCGCAGCGGCGTCGTGGGGAAAGGCGCAGAAGATACGTTGCTCAAGTCGCGTTCTCCGGTGGCTTAAAATTGTTGTGAACTGCGTTCCAGACCCTTGATGACTTCCACCTTGTCGCCGTCGCGCTGCACCTTGGGCAGCGCACGCGCAGCAGCTGGCGCGGCGGCCACCGGTGGCGGCGCCACAGGAGGCGCGGGCACCTCGCGTACCGGTGCGGTGCTGACCGGCACGCCTTCCAGCAGGCTGCTCTTGGTGGCGCCGCCGGTGTTGGCGGAATTCGGATCGATCTGGTTGCGCAGCACCAGCGACAGCGTGCCCACGCTGCGCGCCAGGTCCAGCTTCTCCACCTGCTCCGGCGTGAGTTCCAGCGTGACGGCGTTGACGACTTTCGGCTTGGTATCGTCGCGGTTGGATTCCTGCGCAATCGCCAGCACCAGGATGCGCTCCAGCACGATCTTGGAGATCGCCTGTTCGCGCGTCAGGTTGTCGCCGCGGTTGTCGCTCGAGGTGTTGACGAGGATATCGACATAGTTGCCGGGCAGTGCAAAGCCGGCCACGCCCACCACATCGTTGACGCGCACGGTCATGGCGCGCTTGCCTTCCGCCACCACGGACGACAGGCCGCCTGCGGTGCCGGCCGGCGCCAGCTTGCCTTCGGTGATGGGCTCGCCGCGCTGGATGTTGGAGCGCGTGATGCGCCCTTCGAGCGCCTTGGCATCGGTCATCGCGCCGGGCGGTACCGAGCTGGCGGGCCAGTCCACCATGTGCACCAGTTCCGGCGTGAGGCGCGCGCCCATGCTGATGTCCAGCATGGCGACCGCGACCCGGTTGCTGTTGCTGGCCGACTGCCCGGAGATCCATTGCGCTGCCACCACCACGGCTGCCAGCGCCAGAAACAGCGCCACACCGATCATGACCAAAGCCCGAGTATTTCTCATCCCGACCTTCCTTGATTAAGCGGATTGGATTGTTGTTCGCGTCGTTCGCGTTCTTTCTTCTGCTGTTCGGCGGCGACGCGTCGGGCGCCGGCGCCGGCAAAGTAGTTGTGCCAGGCCCAGTCCAGCGAGCGCTGGCTTAACGTGGGCGGCGTGCTTTCGTAGCGGGCCAGGTCGCGCACCTGGCGTATCAGGTCGCGCGGATAGCAGGCCAGCAACGGCGTCTCATCCTTGGCATGCAGACCGCTCAGCAGATAGTCGAAGGCGGCGGTGTCAAATGCAATGCCGTACTGCGCGCAGGCCTGGCGGAACAGCAGCTCATATTCCTCGGGCGATTGCGGCGGTACTTCGATCTTGTATCCCAGCCGGCGGAGGAAGGCACCATCCGATAAACGTTCCGGCAGAAAGTTAGACGAGAATACCACGACCACATCGAAAGGCACTTGAAAAACCAGTCCGGTGTGCAAGGAAAGATAATCGACGCCACGGTCCATCGGCACGATCCAGCGGTTCATGAGTTCCAGCGGCGAACAGCGCTGGCGGCCCAGGTCGTCGATGATGAAGATGCCGTTGTTGGCTTTCAGATGAGGAGGCGCCTGATACAGCCGCGTGTTGGCGTCAAAGCGCAGGTCCAGCATTTCCAGCGTGAGCTCGCCGCCGGTCAGCGCGGTGGGCCGCTGCAGGCCGCGCACCCAGCGCGCATCGAGCGTACGCAGCAGGTCGCCGCTGTCCTCGGCGGGCGTCGCGCCGCTGAGCGGACGGTGCTGCACCGGATCGTAGAAGGGCACGACTTCGCCATCAATCATGATGGCGTAGGGGACGGCGATGGCGCCATGCAGCAGGCCGCACAGGCGTTCTGCCAGATAGGTCTTGCCGCTGCCGGCCAGGCCGTAGATGAACATGGCGCGGCCCGAGTTCATGGCAGCGCCAAGCTGGTCCAGCACTTGCGGGCTGGCGACGACATCGTGGAAAGACGCTTGCACCGCTGCGCGCGTGACGTGCAGATGGCGCACGCTTTGCGATTCCATCTGCGCCACATAGGCGGCCAGCGTGACAGGCGCGGGACCAGCGTAGGAGTTGCGGTTGAGGCAGGCGATGGCGCGCTGCATGCCGGCGTCGGTCAGGTGGTAGGTGAGGTCGGCATCGGTGCCGCTGCTGCCGCTGCGCGTGACCTCGCACAGTTTTTCGTTGCGTAAATGCGTCACTAGCGGCGTGATGACGCTGACACTGAGTTTTAAATGGCCAGCCAGTTCCGGCAATCGGACCTGGCCGCGCTGGAACAGCACCTTGCACAGCAGCTCGACCAGGAACAGAAAGGGCAAGCCCGTTTCGTCCGTGGTCCGGGGGGCGCGCGCCTCGGCGGGAGGCGGCAGCGTGGGAGAGTCTGTAGCCTGCTGGGTGTGCATGGTTCCCCTTAGAAGAACAGGCTGCGTCCGGTGCTGGCGCCGAAGATCAGGTAGGGCGCGGCGCCGGCGGCAATCGCCACAGCGTAGGGCAGGCGGCCGCTGGGCGTGGCCGGCGCGTCCATCTTGGGCACTTCGCCCGCGAGCGAGCGTAGCATGCTGTATTTGAGCAGGTGCCAGGTGTTGTACACCATGGGCTTGAGGCGGCCGTTAAAGCCAGCCACCACCAGCGCCAGCACGCCGCCCGCGAGCAGCGTCAACAGCCAGATGCCGGTCACCGCGCCGGGGCCGACAAACGCGCCGATCATGGCCAGCAGCTTGACGTCGCCCGCGCCCAGCGCGCGCATCGCGTACATGGGCAGCAGCAGCAGCAGGCCCACGGCCAGGCCGGCCAGCGCCTTGAGAAAACCGATGCCGCCAAAGACTTGTATGAACAGACCGTCGCCAGGTGGCAACGCCGTGTTCAGGATCAGGCCCAGCACGGCGCCGCCGAAGACCAGGGCATTGGGAATGCGGCGTGTCCGTAAATCGTTCCACACAGCGAGTGCCAGCAGTACACACAGGAGAATCAGCGGCAAAAAGGTCATGAGTTCGCCTTATGAAAAGGGAGCAGACAATTGAGTGTATAGAAAATTTCCGGAACGGCGTACACCGTTCCGGAAATTTTTTGCAACTTGCATCTCAGGAGGATTGCCGCCGCTGCCGATGTCGTTTGACGACAGGCAGGACCGGCTGGCCCAAGGGGCTAATTGCTCAGGACGATTTGATCAGGCCAGAAATATAGGTCAGCGAGGCGGTCAGCTTGGGACCCAGGATGGCCAGACCGGCGGTGATGGCGGCGGCGATGGCAGCTGCCATCAGGGCGTATTCGATGGCGGTGATGCCGTCTTCGTCGCGGATGAAGTGTTTGATTGCGTTAATGATGAGCCTCGTTAAAGTTGGTTGAATGAGAGTGTTTTCTGCTTCAACTAAAACGGGGTTCAGGTTTTAGGTACTGCTGATGTAAGTCATTCTATGCAGCTTGCTGCTGGTGCGCAGCGGACAAACGTCACGTTGTGCCGTGACATTTGTCACGGTGATTCAGGTCTTGGAACCCAGCACGGCCAGTACCGCAATGAGGATGATGACCGACGCCAGGGCTGCGATCAGCGCGTATTCCAGCAGCGTGGCGCCGTCGTCGTTGCGGACGAAGCGGGCGAGACTGCGGTGAATGAGGGACGTGCGGCGCATTACAGACTCCTGGCTGGGCGAGTGATTCAAAGTCTCATTGTGGCGGGGGCGGAGCGTTTTCGCATCGGACAAACGTCATGGCGTGGCGTGACATTTGTCATTATTTTTTGTCTACGTTGCAGGCAAAAAAAAGTCCGGGCCGAGGCCCGGACAAATACTAGGAGCTTACAACGAGGAGACTGTGAATCAGGAGGACTTGATGAGGCCCGAAATGTAGGTCAGCGAAGCGGTCAGCTTTGGTCCCAGGATCGCCAGGCCAGCGGTAATCGCAGCGGCGATGGCAGCGGCCATCAGGGCGTATTCGATTGCAGTGATGCCGTCTTCGTCGCGGATGAAATGTTTGATTGCGTTCATGATGCGTCTCCTTGAGAGATAGTCAATGTTGTACGGGGATTACGACGATTTGATCAGACCGGAGATGTAGGTCAGCGAGGCGGTGATCTTTGGTCCCAGGATCGCCAGGCCAGCGGTGATCGCGGCGGCGATGGCGGCTGCCATCAGGGCGTATTCAATGGCGGTGATGCCAGCTTCGTCGTTGATGAACTGTTTGACTGCATTCATGATGAACTCCGTAAATTAGTTGAGAGAGAGGGTGGCTTCAACTAAAACGGGGTTCAGGTTTTAGATACTGCGTTGTTTCTGTGCTGCCGATGAAAGACATTCTACGCGTGCCGTCGCCAGCAAACATCCGACAAACGTCACTTTGTTCGATGACATTTGTCACCTATATGCATGGGGGAGTCAGCTACGGCTCCCTGTGGATTTTGCTCTGCTTTTATCCCTGCTTTGTTCTGCTTTTCTCTGCTTTCTTCTGCTTTTGAGCGGCACAGCGCATTGCAGGACAAAATAGGAGAAAGCAGAACAAAACAGAAGAGAAAGCAGAACGAAATCCACAAGGAGCTGGGCGGCGACACCGCCACCATACCGACAAAAAAAATCCGGGCCGAAGCCCGGACAAATACTAAGGAGGTTACTACGAGGAGGCTGTGAATCAGGACGACTTGATGAGGCCCGAAATGTAGGTCAGCGAAGCGGTCAGCTTTGGTCCCAGGATGGCCAGGCCAGCGGTGATCGCGGCGGCGATGGCAGCGGCCATCAGGGCGTATTCGATCGCGGTGATGCCGTCTTCGTCGCGGATGAAATGTTTGATTGCGTTCATGATGCGTCTCCTTGAGAGATAGTCAATGTTGTGCGGGGATTACGACGATTTGATCAGACCGGAGATGTAGGTCAGCGAGGCGGTGATCTTTGGTCCCAGAATCGCCAGGCCGGCGGTGATCGCGGCGGCGATGGCGGCTGCCATCAGGGCGTACTCGATAGCGGTGATGCCAGCTTCGTCGTTGATGAACTGTTTGACTGCATTCATGATGAACTCCGTAAATTAGTTGAGAGAGTGGGTGACTTCAACTAAAACGGGGTTCAGGTTTTAGGTACTGCGTTGTTTCTGTGCTGCCGATGAAAGACATTTTACGCGTGCCGTCGTCAGCAAACATCCGACAAACGTCATTTTGTTCGATGACATTTGTCACGCCTGACATGCAAAAAAATCCGGGCCGAGGCCCGGACAAATACTAAGGAGGTTACTACGAGGAGACTGTGAATCAGGAGGACTTGATGAGGCCCGAAATATAGGTCAGCGAAGCGGTCAGCTTTGGTCCCAGGATCGCCAGGCCAGCGGTAATCGCGGCGGCGATGGCAGCGGCCATCAGGGCGTATTCGATCGCGGTGATGCCGTCTTCGTCGCGGATGAAATGTTTGATTGCGTTCATGATGCGTCTCCTTGAGAGATAGTCAATGTTGTACGGGGATTACGACGATTTGATCAGACCGGAGATGTAGGTCAGCGAGGCGGTGATCTTTGGTCCCAGGATCGCCAGGCCAGCGGTGATCGCGGCGGCGATGGCGGCTGCCATCAGGGCGTACTCGATAGCGGTGATGCCAGCTTCGTCGTTGATGAACTGTTTGACTGCATTCATGATGAACTCCGTAAATTAGTTGAGAGAGAGGGTGGCTTCAACTAAAACGGGGTTCAGGTTTTAGGTACTGCGTGTACGACTCGGTGCTACTTGTGTGCTGCCGATGAAAGACATTCTACGCACCCCAACGCCAAGAGACATCGGACAAACGTCACGATTTGCAGTGACATTTGTCACCCTGCATTTACGTGCAGCGTAGTCTGTGTCTTGCACCTCATCCGGTTAGCCAGTGCCCCTGGAACGGCTTCGCCAATGGTCCAGAAACCATTGTTGTAGTTCCAGAGGGGCGCCGGCCTTTCCGGTGTATTCCTGCGTATCAGGTTTTTAATGTCAACCAGTAGCGGCAAGGCTTCCGCAAAATAGGCATGGGCCGGGATATCGTCTGGAATAAACGACACGACGTTGTCGATCCCTTTAATCATGACCTGTGGCACATCGCCGCAACCCACGCGCGGATAGGCGTGCACCAGCCCTGAGGCGTGTACCGCATAGTCATAGGGCGACAAATACACTGTGGTCCGCTGCGCCACTTTGAGATAGTTGGGACCGAGTTGCGCGAACAGGTCACGGTCAACGTCCGCGGCGGCCAGAATAATCTGACCGAATTGCATGTGCTGTGCTGCCGAGGCATTTTCCAGGCTGGCCACGATGGTGCGCAGCAAGGCGCGGTTTCCCATGCTGTGAGCGATCACATGGACTTGGCGCGTACCTGCACCTTGTATCACGCTTTGCAGAAAAGTCCGAAGATAGATTTCGCTGGCGTCGACAGTGGCCTCATCGACGGTGTACTGATCAATTGAACTCCGCGCGGCCCACGAAAAAAACATCATATTGTTTTCCGGGACATCCAGGTCCGCACCGATTTGCGCCGCGCGAATCGCCGCATCATTGAAAGAGTTATTAAAGCCATGGATAAAAACCACAACATAGTCAGATTGGGTCTGGCGGATGTTGCTCAGGCTGCTTTGCATCAGCCCTACGAAGTCGTCCTGACTGCGTAAGGGGTTGATCTCTTGCACGGACAGACGGGTATCGCTGCGCCACGGCCAGATGGCTTTCTTTCCAAGCGAGCCCGTTACATGACCTTTGGGAATCTTGACCATCACTTTGCCATAGTGAACCTGTACATCGCGCTGATCCGAATAAGTACCGTCGCCCAAGGGCGCCCTGGTGGTGCCATACAACACCGGATATTGACGGTCTTCCTTGGTCTCTTCGGCGGATACGGTTGCCGGTGGTGTGAGGGAGGCTAATTCGGCGCTGGAGATTTCGCGTGTGCCAAGTGTGCTGCAGCCGGCAAGCACGGTCGTACTGACTGCCAAGATGAGTCGCACCAGGTACCCCATGATTATTCTCCCGATTTATTATGGATTTGTTTTTACTGGCGAGCCCATCATAGTATGAATAATAAGATGGAAAACTCACCAATATTTTCAGGGAGAAGCAGCACCAAAAAAAAATCCGGACCAGGTCCGGATTCAAGCAGGGGGCAGGGCGGTGATTACGACGACTTGATCAGGCCCGAAATGTAGGTCAGCGAGGCGGTCAGCTTGGGACCCAGCACCGCTACACCGGCGGTCACTGCGGCGGCGATGGCGGCGGCCATCAGGGCGTACTCGATCGCAGTGATGCCGTCTTCGTCGCGGATGAAGTGTTTGATTGCGTTCATGATGCGTCTCCCTCTGTGTGGTCGGTGTGTTTGAATTACGACGATTTGATCAGGCCGGAAATATAGGTCAGCGAAGCGGTGATCTTCGGCCCCAGGATGGCCAGGCCGGCGGTGATCGCGGCGGCGATGGCGGCGGCCATCAGGGCATACTCAATCGCGGTGATGCCAGCGTCGTCGTGGATGAAATTTTTGACTGCGTTCATGATGGACCTCGTTTAAGTAATTAGTGTGAGAAGACTGGGTGGCAGCGGCTTTATCTAAAACGGGGTCCGGGTTTCAGTGCTACGTTTGTGCTGCCGATGTAAGACATTCTACGCACCGCACTGTCACGGCACAGCGGACAAACGTCCTGATCTGCGATGACATTTGTCACCAATTCTCACACTCTGCAGGTAAAAAAAATCCGGACACTGTCCGGATTGGACGGGAGCCTGGCGACGGTTAAGCCGTCATGCCGTGCTTGGTGGCATACACATACAGCTCCAGCCGGTTGGCCACGCCGAGCTTCTGGTAAATCGTGGTCAGGTTGTTGCGCAGCGTGGGTTCGGCAATGAACAGCTTGGAGGCCAGCTCCTTGTTGGGCGCGCCATTGCCTTCCACCACCACGGCGACGATCTTGCGTTCCTTGGGCGTCAGCGAGGCGATGCGCACCGCTTCCGGATCAGCCTTGGGCGGCGCCGACAGCTGGCCCAGCAGCGCGTTCATGAGCACCGGATCGAGGCAAGTCTCGCCACGCGACACGGCGCGGATGCTATTCAGTACCACATCGGCCGGCGCTTCCTTGCTGACCACGCCGCGCGCGCCCAGCTTGACCGCCTGCGTCAGCAAGCCCTGGTCGCGGTTGCCGCTGAGGATCATGACCTTGGCGCCGCTCGCTTGCAGCAACTGCGGCAAGATCTCGATCGAACTGCGGCCTTCCAGGTCCAGGTCGAGCACGATCACATCGGGCTTCAAGGCGCCGCCCTGCTGCAGCGCGGTGTCGTTGTTGTGGGCAGTGCCGACCAGTTGCAGATCGTCGCCGCCGCCCTCGATGAGCTTTTCCAGGCCCCACAGCATGGTCTTGTGGTCGTCTACCAGCATGATGCGGATAGGAGTCGTCATAGTGTGCCTCGGTCAGTTATACCGGGATGGCGATGCTGACGGCGGTGTAGCCAGAGGCCGAACAGTCAATCGCGATGGTCCCGCCCAGCGCGGCAGTGCGCTCGGCCAGCGATCCAGGCAGGAATGGGGCCGATGGACCTTCAGGGCTTTCGTTTTCGATGCGTATCCGCAGCTGGCCGTCAGCGTTGCTCAGGCTGATCAGCCCCGTGCGGGCACGGGTATGTTTACGTATATTGTGCATGCCTTCATTCACGATCTGGAACACTTCCGCCGCCAGCCGGTCGCTGATGGTCAGGCCATCTTCGGCCTGTATCGTAATCTGGATATCGTAGAACTCTTGCACCTGCTGCGCCTGCCGGCGCAAGGCCACCAGCAGTTCCGCATCGGTGGTGGCCGCGCCTTGCCGCACATTGCGCGCAAACTGCCGCATATCACCGATGACCTGGGTGGTCATGTCGAGCAGTTTATCAAGTTCCGCGGACACCGGGTGGTCCGCCTGCAAAGATTGCCGCACCGCGCTGATGCCATGCCGCAGTCCGATATACGGCTGGATGGTGGTGTCGTGCAGGTCGCGCGCGATCTTCTGCCGCTCGCGGAAGGCGGCGTCCGAGGCCAGCCGGTCAAGCAGCACGATGTTCTCGATGACGGGAAACACCTGCGCGGCCAACTGTTGCAAAAATACCGCATCGGCGCGGCTGAAGCGGTGCTGGTCCGACACCACGTAAATCCGTCCTTCCCCCTTGCGCAAGGGCAGCGGCGCGCTGACGAAGGAACTGGCATCGAGCAAGTCGATGAGCTGTTCCACCTGCTCCGGCGGCAACGGCTGCCAGCGCGTGGCGTCCGGTGCGCGCTGGCGCGACTCCAGCGAGCCAGGCAAGCGCGGATGCAGCGCGGCCGCATACTGCACCAGCGCCTGCGGCGCAAACACCAGCAACGGCGCGGCCGCGCCTTCCGGCAGGCGCGACAGCGATGTGCGGCCGTCCGGCGCACCGGACGAATGCAGCTGCCACAGCTCATCCGGCCCGTCGCGCATGAGCAGCACGCAATTGCTGGCATGGTAGAAGTCGCGCGTCTGGATCAGCATGGTGGCAATGGTCTGGTCGACGCCGAAGCGCGGATTCGACAGCCGGCTCACATCGCGCAGCAGGCGCAGCCGGCGCCGCTGGGCCACGCCCGTGCCGCCCCAGTAGGCGATCATGTAGCCGAGCGCCAGCACAAACGCAGTGCGCAGCAGCAGGTGGCCTTCGTTGATATTGCTGTCGGACAGCCAGGTGGCAAACGCCAGCGCCAGCGTGGCGCCCAGCGTGATGCGCGCGCCTTCGTCAAAGCCCCACTGGAACGAGGCGGTCAGGATCACAAAAAAGAAGAACGGAAAGAAGAAGCTGTTGCCGCCGCCGGTGCAGTACACCATGAGCGCATACCAGCCGAGGTCGATCCAGTACACCGCCTTGCCATGCCAGAACGGATTGCGGTGGCGCCGCGCGGCCAGCAGCAGCGTCAGGCTGTGCAGCAGGTAGGCGCCGAAGATCAAGGAGCTCAGCAAGGTACGCTCGCCGTAGCGGTTGCCCAGCTCGCCCGGCGCGACAAACAGCGTCAGGATCGCCGTCAGCGCCAGCACCAGCCGCATGACAAACACCATGGACGCGCCGACGGCGTCGCCGCCCGTGCGTGTAGCGTTGGCCCTGCTGCTGTCTGCTATCACTGCGGTGTCTCCTGCATACAAGCAAACTAAACGAAGTAGCGATTCGATAGTTGTTGCGAACACAATCGAGTCTACGCAGTCGTCGCTGCAATGTCTAGCCGGAGCATGGTACGCTGCACCTAGGATTCACGCCCGTCCTTGGCGGGCGCCATGTTTTTGATGCCTTTAAAGAACATTAAATAACTAGGCGAAAGAAAATGAATCGCGTTAGAATCACTTACCGTCACCTCATTCCTGTGGCGCTGCCGCCGGCCCATTGCGCGCCGGACAGCCCGACGACAGTGCCGCGCCATCTGCGCTCCCGCCTGTGTTTCCCACTGTGTTACCCATTTTCGCAACCCGACCGTCTCACGGACGCAACATCATGAATGTGCCTGCCTTCCTGCGCCGCCAACGTGGCTCGGCTGTCGTCGAGATGGCCATTGTTGCGCCGGTCGCCTTCCTGCTGCTGATCGGCGTGATCGAGTACAGCATCCTGTTCTACACCACGCTGGCGATGCAGTACGCGGTGCGCGAAGGTGCGCGCTACGCCATCACCGGCCGCACCGACAAGGACCCGGCCACCAGCAACCAGCAGCGCTACCTGGCCGTGATCCAGGCCATCAAGAGCAACTCGATGGGCATGTACGACAGCGTCAATCCGGTGATCTCGGTCAACGGCACCAGCTACGCCAGCAGCAGCGCGTATTCCGCCACCATGTTCGGCAACGCCGGCGACATTGTGGTGCTGCGCCTGGACTGCACCTGGAAGCTGGCGACGCCGATCGTCGCGGCCTTTTTCCCGAATGGCGAATACAAGTTCACCGTGGCCGCCACCATGCAGAACGAGGCCTTCTGATGCAACGCCTGCCGCCCCGCCAGCGCCGCCAGGGCATCGCCGCCGTGGAGTTCGCGCTGCTGCTGCCGATCCTGCTGGTGCTGCTGATTGCGCTGCTGGACATGGCGCGCGGGCTGCAGGCCAATATGATCCTGGTTAACCTGAGCCGCGAAGGCGCCAACCTGGCCTCGCGCGGCAAGCTGCAGCTGTCGGACAATGCCCAGACCATCATCGGCCAGGTCGCGGCCTCGGCGCCGCCGCTGGACATGAACAAGCTGGGCATGATCTACATTACCCGCATCATGGGATCGACCTCGGGCGGCACCACCAAAAGCATCGTGCTGGAGCAGTACCGCTGGGACGACAGCGTCAACAACCGCGGCTACCGCGTCAGCAGCTATGCGCCGGCCAGCAAGATCTGGTCATGCTCCAACTGGGCCAGCGGCACGGCCGGCACCTGCGTGGTGCCGAGCGGCAGCAACGCGCCCGTGGTGTCCATGATGAGCGGCCAGCTGCTCGATGGCGAAGTGATTTATGTGGTCGAGGTCTACTACAAGTTCAACATGCTGTTCCAGACCTTTACCTTCGGCAGCTTCAGCACGCCCACGCTGGGGCCGGAGTTCTACTCGATGACGGTGTTCTGACATGGCTACTACCCTGCAACGCCAGCGCGGCGGCATCACCGTGATGGTCATTATCTCGCTGACCACCTTGCTGGCCGTGGTCGGCCTGGCGTTCAGCGCCGGCATGAGCTACATCGTCAAGGCCAAGCTCAACGCCGCCACCGACGCCGCCGGCCTGGCCGCCGCGCGCGCCATCAGCAACGGCGCCAACCAGAGCGAGCAGACCGCCAACGCCAAGGCCGCCGCACAGCGCTTCTTCTACGCCAACTTCCCGGCCAACTACCTGATGTCCAGCGCCACGCTGAACGATGTCGGCGTCTCCTTCAGCGGCAGCGAAGTGACGATTACCGTCAGCGCCTCGGCCACCATGCCGACCGCGCTGTTTGGCGGCTTCAATACCGGGCCCATGTCGCCCGGCGTGCTCACGGAAACCAAGCGCAAGGACCTGGACATGATCCTGGTCATGGACACCTCCGGCTCGCTGGCCGGCTCGGCGGCCAATGTGCGCAGCTCGGCAGTCACCTTCCTGGGCCAGTTCAACAGCGACCGCGACCGCGTGGGCCTGGTGCACTTTGCGTTTGGCTCCATCGTCGATGATGCCATCCGGCCGATTGCGCGCGGCTTCGACCGCACCACCATGACCAACCACATCAAGGCCTTCTCGTTCAGCGGCGCCACCGCGTCGGCGGAGGGCATGTACACCGCGCGCCAGCAGATCAACAGCGTGCCGACGGCCAACCTCAACCGCTCGAACCTGCGCGTGATCGTATTCTTCTCGGATGGGGCGCCCAACTCCATCGGCGCTTACCTGAACTGGAAGACGGCCAGCACCTGCACCCAGCCCGGCGTGGTCTACACCGACGACGACGGCTCGGGGGCCCCGGCCGGCCTGTTCAAGCTGGACCAGCAATATGACGACATCGGCGGCAACTGCACACCGTCCGACTTGCCCAGCAAGGTGACCTCGTTGCCGGACTGGTACAACGCGCGCAACCCGGCGACGTCGCCCAACGATCCCACGCTGCGCGAGTTCCCCATCGTCACCACCTCGCCGCGGGTGGTGACCAATGCGCTGACCTACGCCAACGTCAACCGCGCCGCGCGCAACCTGGTGGAAGCGATGGCGTCGAAATCGCGCGACGAAGGGATTTATGTGTTCACGCTGGGGCTGGGCTCCAGCCTCAAAATCGCCACCGGCTACGATGGCGAAAAAGGCGAGGACACCCTCAAATGCATGGCCAACACCGTCGATGCGCCGGCGCGCTGCTTCAACGCCGCCAAGCCGGTCGGCGTGTACTGCTTTGCCGCCACCCAGGCCGACCTGACGCCATGCTTCTCCAAGCTGGCGTCCGCCATCCTGCGCATCTCCAAATAATCCGGGGAGGGCGGCCTTACTTGCGCACGTAGGCGGTCAGCTCCCAGCTGTCGCGGTTGTAGATGCGGCCTTGCCAGTCGGTGTCGCGGTAATCGAGCTTGACGAAGTTGTTCAGCTCCGGCACGAACCACACGGTTTCCGTCAGCTGGCCGCTGCCGTTCTTGGTGAACGTGTCCTGGGCGCTGTAGGTAGCTTCCACCACGATTTTCAGCGCATCAAATTCGCCGGCCGGCACTTTGACCTTTTCCCAGTCCAGCACCTTGCCCTTGATCTGGTAGCGCCAGTTCTTGCCCTGCTTGGGGTTGTTGCCGGTGACATCGCTGTTCCATTCCTTGCCCGGCGCCAGCGGGAAAGCGTAGCGCGCAAACGACGGCGCAAAGTGCATGGCGCCGCGGTCGACCGGGTTCATTTGCGGACTGAACAGCTGGGTGCTGATCAGGGCGCCGCTGGCAGCGCGCTTGACGTCAACGTGGATGCCATTCTCATCCACGGCCGTCACTTCCATCCGATTGGTGTTGCCTTTCACACCCTTCCAGACATCGGTGTACTGGTAGGTCCACGAATCGCCGACTACAGGGGCCGGGGACGACACCGATTCGCGGCTGCCCGCCTGCGCCAGGGCGCACGGCAGGATGAAACAGAGCACTGCAAACGAACGTTTGATGGTCATGCTGTCTCCTTTGTTGTGATTTGTTTATTGACTATATCGCCAACATTGAAAGAGTGCTAGTAGCAGTGCAGCAAAAAATAATGATTAGGAGTCTTGATTAATTATGCCGAAGTGATATGCTTCGCTCTCGGCAACGGCGCATGCAGCGCCGTTTTTCAGGTGTAATATATTTAGGATTCCTAATCAATAAAGGCATGGTATGAAAATTATTCCGCTCATCGCAGCAACAGTTTGGAGTGTTTGGGCCCTGGCGGCACAGGCCCATGACGAGCACAAGGGTGGCATCGCCACCACCTCGGCGCCGGCGGTCAAGGCGCCGTTTGACATCGTCCACACCAAGATCACGACCGAAGGCAACCTGGCCATCTTCCACATGGCCGTCTCGGGCAAGGCCGGCCAGTCCAAACCGGGCAAAACTGGCAAGCTGGCGGGCAGCAGCGTGTTTTCCTATGTGTGGCCGACCACCATCGACCCGTCCGTGGTGGGCTTCGACAAGGGCGCCGGCATCCTGGCCTTTGCCGTGACCTCGCATCCGGATTTCGACGACACCCCGCTGTACGATGAGAACGGCGACGGCAACCTCGGCAACGACGGCGATGTGTGGCACTCGCACTGGGTGGTGCTGAAGCCGGACGACAGCTGCGGCAAGGGCGCGCTCAAGGTGGTCGACATCCCCGAAGGCAGCAAGCCGAAACTGCCGCGCACCTGGCCCGGCCTGCCGCTGCTCATCGACAGCCCCGGCTACACGCCCGTGTTCAAAGGCCAGACGGTGGAAGTGAAAGTGCCGTTTGACGACATCGGCGTGGTGCATGCGTCCGGCTTTGATGGCGTGACGGCGGCACTGCGCGTCAACGCCAGCGTGCACAATCCCCTGCTGTGCGTGGTCGATGTCTTCAAGGTCGCTTCCGGCAAGCTCAGCCTGCCGGGCAAGGTCAACCAGTAATCACCAGCGCATGGTCTGGATGAAGTCGACAAACGCCCGCAGCGGTGCGGGCAGGTAGCGGCGGCCCGGATAGTACAGCATCGGTCCCTGGAAGGCTGGCCACCAGCGTTCCAGCACCGGCACCAGCTCGCCGCGGTCGAAGTAGGGCTGCAGCCAGTCTTCAAACAGGTAGACCAGTCCCGCGCCGCCCACCGCCACATCGACCTTCAGATCGGCCGCTGCGCCGAGGTTGACGATGAGCGGGCCGCTGGGCTCGATCACCACCTTCTTGCCCTTGTGCTCGAACTCCCACGGCGGCATGGTGCCGCTGTTGAAACGGCCGCGCAGGCAGATGTGGTGCAGCAGGTCTTCCGGCTTTTTCGGCGTGCCGTGCTCCTGCAGATAGGCGGGCGCGGCGGCCAGGGCAAAGCGCTGCTCGCGCGGGCCGATCGGCATGGCCACCATGTCCTGCTCCATCCGTTCACCGTAGCGGATGCCGGCATCGCAGCCGGTGCGCAGCAGATCGACAAAGCTGTCGTCCACAATCACTTCCAGCGTGATGTCGGGGTAGGCCTTGTGAAACGGCGGCAGGATGCGCGGCAGCACCAGCTTGGAGGCACTGGTCGGCACATTCAGGCGCAGCCGTCCGGCGGGGCGGTCGCGGAAGCCGTTGACCACATCCATGGCCGTGGCCACCGCATCCAGCGCGGGCGTGAGCTGCTCCAGCAGGCGCTGCCCGGCATCGGTGGCAGCCACGCTGCGCGTGGTCCGGTGCAGCAGACGGACACCGAGGCCCGCTTCCAGCCGGCGTACCGCTTCGCTCAATTGCGACGGACTGTTGCCGGTCTTGCGCGCCGCCTCGCGAAAGCCGCCGTTCCTTGCGACGGCGACAAACGCGCCGACATCCTGTAAATCCGCCATGGGTGATTGTCCTGTTTTTCGTACAAGCTGTGCGATTGTGCTGTATTGTCGCACAGCGCAAACGCTCCTAGACTGTGTCCATCAACCCGTCTAAAGGAGAAACACAATGCGTACTTTCCAACTTGGTGACCTGACTGTCAAGCGCATGGGCTACGGCGCCATGCAACTGGCTGGCCCACACGCGTTTGGCGCACCGCAAAACCGCGAGGAAGCGCTGGCGGTGCTGCGCGAAGCGGTCGAGAGCGGCGTCAACCACATCGACACCAGCGATTTTTACGGTCCCCACATCACCAACCAGCTGATCCGCGAAGCGCTGCATCCGTATGCCGACGACCTGGTCATCGTCACCAAGCTGGGCGCACTGCGCGGCGCGGATGCGGCGTGGCTGCCGGCGCAGTCGCCGCAGCAACTGGAATCGGCCGTGCACGACAACCTGCGCAACCTGGGCCTGGACGTGCTGGACGTGGTGAACATGCGCCTGATGTTTGATGTCATGAACCCGGCCGAAGGCGATATCGAAGCGCACATCACCACGCTGGCGGAATTGCAGCAGCGCGGCCTGATCCGCCACATCGGCCTCAGCAACGCGACCGCGCAGCAGGTCAGGCAGGCACGCAGCATCGCCAATATCGTGTGCGTGCAAAACCACTACAACCTGGTGCACCGTCACGACGACGCCCTGATCGATGAACTGGCCAAGGAGGGCATCGCCTACACGCCGTTCTTCCCGCTGGGTGGCTTCTCGCCGTTGCAATCGTCGATCCTGGCCGAGGTGGCTGCCGAGCTGGACGCGACGCCGATGCAGACGGCGCTGGCCTGGCTGCTGCAGCGTTCGCCGAATCTGCTGCTGATCCCTGGCACCTCGTCGCGTACCCATTTGCGCCAGAACCTGGCCGCCGCCGAGCTGGTGCTGCCACCGGAGGCCGTGAGCAAGCTAAATAGTGTGATTACCTCAGTATAAGAAAAGTCGTTTCATAATACGGGATGCGGCATGGTGGACTGCCGCATCTTTTTTCTCATTTTTTGAAAAGGCGTTTCGTATAGCAAAAAATTATATCTATCTATTTGAAAAATAAGGAATTAAATTAAGTTATATGTCTTATATAAGACTTGGTGCAACGCATCAGAATGGCCTACTATTTAGTCATGCAGTTCGGCACTCGAAGACTTACTAATTCCGCTTTTTTCTTTTAGGAGATACACCATGTCCCAGTACCAAGACGACATCAAGGCAGTTGCTGGTTTGAAAGAGCAACAAGGTTCTGCCTGGAACGCCATCAATCCCGAGTCCGCCGCCCGCATGCGCGCCCAGAACAAATTCAAGACCGGTCTGGACATCGCCAAGTACACCGCCAAGATCATGCGCGCCGACATGGCTGCCTACGATAAAGACCCATCGAAATACACCCAGTCGCTGGGCTGCTGGCACGGTTTCATCGGCCAGCAAAAAATGATCTCGATTAAGAAGCACTTCAACAGCACCGACCGCCGCTACCTCTACCTGTCGGGCTGGATGGTGGCCGCACTGCGTTCGGAATTCGGCCCGCTGCCAGATCAGTCGATGCACGAAAAGACCGCCGTATCGGCACTGATCAAAGAGCTGTACACCTTCCTGCGCCAGGCCGATGCGCGCGAACTGGGCGGCCTGTTCCGCCAGCTGGACGCCGCTGAAGGCAGCGCCAAAGCCGCGATCCAGGACAAGATCGACAACCACGTCACTCACGTCGTGCCGATCATCGCCGACATCGACGCCGGTTTCGGCAACGCCGAAGCGACCTACCTGCTGGCCAAGCAATTCATCGAAGCAGGCGCCTGCTGCATCCAGATCGAAAACCAGGTATCGGACGAAAAGCAGTGCGGCCACCAGGATGGTAAAGTCACCGTGCCACACGAAGACTTCCTGGCCAAGATCCGCGCGATCCGCTACGCCTTCCTGGAACTGGGCGTGGACGACGGCATCATCGTCGCCCGTACCGACTCGCTGGGCGCCGGCCTGACCAAACAGATCGCCGTGACCAACGAACCTGGCGACCTGGGCGACCAATACAACGCCTTCCTGGATTGCGACGAAGTGTCGGCCGATGCACTGGGCAATGGCGACGTCATCATCAAACGCGAAGGCAAACTGCTGCGCCCTAAACGCCTGCCAAGCAACCTGTTCCAGTTCCGTTCGGGCAGCGGCGAAGCACGCTGCGTACTGGACTGCATCACCTCGCTGCAAAACGGCGCCGACCTGCTGTGGATCGAAACCGAAAAACCACACATCGCCCAGATCGGCGGCATGGTCAGCGAAATCCGCAAAGTGATCCCGAACGCCAAGCTGGTGTACAACAACAGCCCATCGTTCAACTGGACCCTGAACTTCCGCCAGCAAGTCTACGATGCCTTCAAAGCCGAAGGCAAAGACGTGTCGGCCTACGAGCGCGCCCAGCTGATGAGCGTGGAGTACGACACCACCGAACTGGCGATTGCAGCGGACGAAAAAATCCGCACCTTCCAGGCGGACTCCGCCCGTGAAGCCGGCATCTTCCACCACCTGATCACGCTGCCGACCTACCACACCGCCGCGCTGTCGACCGACAACCTGGCCAAGGAATACTTCGGCGACCAGGGCATGCTGGGCTACGTGGCTGGCGTCCAGCGCAAAGAGATCCGTCAAGGCATCGCCTGCGTCAAGCACCAGAACATGTCCGGTTCGGACATCGGCGACGACCACAAAGACTACTTCAGCGGCGATGCAGCGCTGAAAGCCGCCGGCAAAGACAACACCATGAACCAGTTCCACTAATCCGGTTCCGCTCCAACCAGGCCCGCCACTTCGGCGGGCTTTTTTTATGCAAACAACGGGGTCAGGTCCGTCATTTCTACACGAGCTCGACACTAACGCAGCGCTACGGCTGAGGACGTGTAGAAATGACGGACCTGACCCCGGATTCGTTGTTTATGCGGACACTACAGGCGCCTGGCCGGTGAATTGTCCGCTGACTGCTTCCTGCAAAATAAAGGCAGCGAGATCGGCGCGCGATAATTTGCTGGTGAGGCCCGGCTGCAAATCTGTGCCGACGCGATAGCGGCCCGTCTGCGCGCCGTTGCTCAGCATCGGTGGCCGCACCAGTGTCCAGCGCATGCCGCTGTGACGGACCAACACTTCCATAGCGTCCTTGTCGCGCATTTTGCGGGCGATGATTTTGCGGATCAGGCGGATGAAGACGGAGTCCTGCGCGCTCTCCAGTGCGCCATACGCGCTGAGGGCAATCAGCCGCTGCGTGCCTGTCGCGTTCATCGCCTGCAGGATGCTTTGCATGCCGTTGCTGCAGACCGGCGCTGGATCACCGCTGCGCATGCCGAGCACGCTGATGACCACATCCGCTCCATGCACTACGGATTGCACCGCTTCCGGTTGATGCAGATTGCCGGCGACGATATGCACTCCCGGCAAGCTGCTCGCGTTCCTCGCCAGGGCCGTGACTTGATGCCCGGCTTGCAGAGCCTGCTCAACCAGATGGCGGCCTGTCGCGCCGGTGGCGCCGAAGATAGCCAGTTTCATTGCGCTTCTCCCAGGACGGCAACGGCGGCGGCGGTCAGTCCCGGCGCGCTGGCCAGGAAGGCGCTGCTGCCGGTATGCCACGGTGCGCCGTGCAGATCGGTGATGCTGCCGCCAGCTTCGGCGACCAGCAAGGCGCCTGCCATGAGTCCTGAACGGACCTGGCTGTGCTGCCAGAACACGTCCTGGCTGCCGGACGCCACATGGATCAGCTGTAGCGTGGCCGGCACGGACACGCGTACCACCAGCGCCGCTTGCAGCATGGCGCTCACGGCCGATCCGATGCGCTGATAGGTTGCCGCGCCTTCGTCCGGGGTGGCTTGGCCCGTGCCCACCATGGCGGCCCGCAATTCGGTTTTCTGCGACGCCTGCAGGCGCCTGCCGTTGAGATGGGCGCCGCCGCCTGCGCTGGCGGTGTAGAGGTCGCCTGTCATCGGCAGATAGACGGCTGTCAGCACTGGCGCATTGTCGCGCACCAGCGTGGCGGTGACACTCCATTCGCCGAGCCCGTGGATATGGTTGATCGCGCCTTCGACAGGATCGACCACCCACCATTCGCCGCCGGGCAAGGCGCCGCTGCCGCTTTCGTCTTCGTCCCAGCGGGCAGCAGGGAAGACTGGTGATAGCTGCGCGCGCAGAATCCGCATGGAGATGTCGTCGTTGGCCTGGATCAGGCCGACGATGTCTTGACGGTCCTGCGGACGGGAGGTGATGGTGAAACGGGATTTGATGGCGTCACCTGCGGCCTGGACTGCAGCGACGACTTGATTGAGCTGATGCATAAGTGAACTCCTGAGTGCGTCAGAGACTGGAATTAGCTCTTGACGTGGTCAGGAAATAATATGAGCATAAGCTCATATGAACAACTCGCAATCCCGCAAGGCTGCCGCGCGCGGCCTGGCGCCAAGAAAGGCGCCATCCCAGTCCCGTTCCGCGCAGACGGTGGAGACGATATTGGAAGGGGCAGCTCACATTTTGGAGCAGCTCGGGCTGGAAGGCTACACCACCAATGCCATTGCGGCCAAGGCGGGCGTCAGCATCGGCTCGCTGTATCAGTACTTCCCCAGCAAGGATGCCGTCACCATCGCGCTGATCGAGCGCGAGTCGTCCGAACTGGTGCGGGAAGCCAAGGCAGCCTTGCTCGGCGACGACCGGCGCAGCGCACTGCGCCAGCTGATCGAGATTGCCGTGCGCTACCAGCTGCGCCGTCCCAGACTGGCAAAGCTGCTGGACTTCGAACAGGACCGGCTGGCGCCACTGCTGCCAACCTCCGGCAACGTCGCTACCCTGCACACCGCGCTGGTCGACTTCCTGAACGGCTGGCCTGGCGCCAGCGCACGCCAGCCGCAAGTAGCCGCATCTGACCTGATGGCGATCATGAGCGCTCTGACAGACAGCGCTGGCCGCAGGGGCACAATGGATGCGGCAAAACTGGCCAACAGCATTGAAGGCGCCGTGCTTGGCTATCTCGCCGAACCGACCACCGGCTGAGCGGTGGGAGCGAGGATGCTCGTGAGTTCTTCGTAGAGGAAGCTTGTCAGCGCCTTGATACGGGCGGTGTCTTTGAGGTCGCGATGGGTGAGTAGCCACAGGCCGGTATCAAAACGCGGGTCTGGTTCGGTGATGCGTTGCAGACGGCGGTCGTTGTCTGCGAGGTGGCACAGGAGTGGCGCCATGCCGAGGCCTTCGCGCGTGGCGTCGGCCATCGCCAGCAGGCTGTCGACGCGCATGCGTATGCGTTCGGGCGGCACTGTCTGCGCCAGCCAGCGCGCCTGCTCCAGGTGCGCCAGCGTGTCGTCCAGTCCTATCCATTCATGCGCGGCCCAATTGTCCACGGCGATGCCGCGCTTGACGGCCGCTTTCAGATAGCTGCGCGAGGCGTAGATGGCGCTGGAGAGTTTGCCCAGCTTGCGGCCGACCAGCGTGTCGGGCGGTGTGTTGGATGGCCGCAGTGCGACGTCGGCTTCGCGCCGGTTCAAATTCAGGAAGGCATTGTTCATCACCAGTTGCAGGCGCACGCCGGGATGCAGCTGCTGGAAGCGCGCCAGGGCCGGTATCAGCATGCTGCGCGCCAGCGTATCGGTGGTGGTGATGCGGATTTCTCCGCTCAATTCCTGATCGTGTCCGCCGACCGCGCTGTGTGCCGCCGCGATCTGTTCATCCACGCCTGCCAGCCGCGCCTGTAATGTCTCGCCCGCGGCTGTCATGACGTAGCCGGACTGGAAGCGTTCGAACAGGCGCGTGCCGAGCGCGCGCTCCAGGCTGTCCAGCCGGCGCAGTACGGTGGAGTGATTGACGTCCAGCGCACGCGCGGCTGCGGACACGCTGCCCGCCCGTGTCATGGCCACAAAACAGCGTAGATCTTCCCAATCCAGGTTATGCATTTTTGCGGAATGATTTGGTAAATTTCGCTAATTTTAATGCGTTTTCACACAGGGCATACTGGCTTCATCCAATCACGAAGGAGCTTGACCATGATGACCCTGTACACCGCCAACACGCCCAACGGCCAGAAGGCCACGATTGCCTTGCAAGAGCTGGAGCTGGCCTGCGAGGTGCGTCTGCTAAACCTCGGCGCCGGCCAGCAACACGCGCCCGAGTTTGTGGCGATGAGCCCCAATCACAAAATTCCGTTGCTGGTGGACGATGGCCAGGCGATCTTTGAATCCGGCGCCATCCTGATCCATCTGGCTGACAAGGCAGGGCGTCTATTGCCAAAAGATGGCGCGCCACGCAGCACGGTGCTGCAATGGCTGTTCCTGCAGGTGGCGAGCGTGGGGCCGATGCTGGGCCAGTTGTGGTGGTTCCGCCATGCGTGCACCGAGCGTAATGAACAGGCGCTGGACCGCTACGGTAACGAAGTGCGCCGTCTGTACGGCGTGTACGAACAGCGCCTCGCCAGCAGCGCCTATCTTGCGGGTGACGATTACAGCATCGCCGACATCGCTACCTGGCCGTGGCTGGCGTCGCACACGGAGCTGGGACTGGACATGACGGCCTATCCCGCCATCTCGGCATGGCTGGCGCGGATCGCGCAGCGCCCGGCGACGGTACGCGGCATGGCGATCGCGAAAGGAGACTGAGATGGCCTGGCTGATCCTGCTGGCCGCTGCGCTGGTGGATATCGCCATGGCGGTGGCGCTGAAATATGCGGAAGGCTGGACGCGCTTCTGGCCCAGCGTCGCCGGCCTGGTCTTTGCCAACGGCGCCATCGTATTGCTGACGATCGCGCTCCGGCAGCTGCCAGTCGGGACAGCGTTTGCGATCTTCACGGGCGTGGGCGCGGCGGGTATTGCCTTGATCGGCATGGTCACGTTCGGCGACAGCGCCAGCCCGCTGCGGCTGTTGTTGATCGCGACAATTATCGCTTGCATCGCCGGCCTGAAATGGACGGCAGGAGTAAGATAGCGCAGCCGCGTAATGTGCGCGGAAAATCAGGAAAGGTCAGATCCATGAAAACTGTATTGTTCTTGAAGTCTGCGCTCGCCACGCTGGCGGTCGCGCCCTTGCTGTTGTCCATGCCCGCGCAGGCGCAAGCGCCTTCGCCCGCTGTCGTCGCGGCGGTTGCCGACAAAACGCGGCCGGAAAAAGACACCCAGCAGGATGCGATTCGCCGTCCGGCGGAGCTGATCGCCTTCGCCAACATCAAGCCGGGCGATGTGGTGATGGATGTGTGGCCGGGCGGCGGTTACTGGTCGCGCGTGTTCTCCACGCTGGTCGGACCGAAAGGCAAGGTGTACGCGTACGTGCCGGCTGAAATCACCGGCTTCAAGTCCGACCCGCTGGCATTGGCGAAAGCGATTCCCGCCGAGCCAGGCCATGGCAATGTGGAAGCGATTTCCTACCCGGCAGCCGAGCAGCCGCAGTCCGATATGCTCAACAAGGTGGATGTGGTCTGGACGTTTGAGAACTACCATGACCTGTACGACAGCTTCATGAAAGGCGCCGACGTCAACGCCTTCAACCAGGCTGTCTTCAAGCGCCTGAAACCGGGCGGCTATTACATCATCGTCGACCATGCTGCGGTTGCGGGCACGGGCTTGAAGCACACGGAAGATCTGCACCGTATCGATCCGGCGACCGTCAAGACGGAAGTGCAGAAGGCAGGCTTTGTGCTGGACGGCGAATCCAGCGTGCTGGCCATCGCTGGCGATGACCACCTGCTCAAAGTGTTCGATCCCGCAGTACGCGGCAAGACCGACCGCTTTGTACTGCGCTTCAAAAAGCCGTCACATTAAGATAGGGGAAACTAATGCGGCGGAGGGTTTGCAAACCCTCCAGCTGCAACACTGGATACGGGCAGCGACAAGGCAAGCGACCCCGCCATTGACAAGCGGCGCGCGAAAGCACTGGCGGTGAAGGGCTGGATCATGCGTGAGCTGATTGACGACTACTGCGACAAGATCATGGTTAGCCTGGGAGTGAGTACGCAAAAGGGCTATAGCCGCAACCTGATTCGCACAGAGTCCCGTCTAGGCGCGTATATGGCGACGCAGGTAGTGCCTAGTTCGCTTACTATCGATAATGGCGGCAAGCGAATTTGAACGGATAGCGCGCTAAAACTTCGTCACAAACTCCCTCAGCGTTGGAAGCAGATCCTGGTCCACAAGCCGAGTTTCTATGGCGTTTGCCTTCTTCACGTGTTCTGGGTCATTCACATCGAACGTGTCAGCGACCGTTACGATTAATGTTCCTTGTTGCTTTTTCCCTTTGTCGTCCATGATGGGAATTACATGGGCCGCTTCCGGCACCTGTGCTGCCACGACCGTGTAGGGCAGGTAAATCATCCAGCCTGCCGATGGGCGATCTGGGAATATTTTTTTGTCGCTATAGTCATCCGGGTCAACCTGTACAAGCATGGGCTTCCAGATAGCGATAATTGTTTGTACCAGCTTCACGACATTGCCGTAGTCTTTTAGCGGGGCGATACCCTTGCTGCTGAAGTCCAGATTGGAAGGGATGTAGCCGGTGTCCAGAGTTGTGGTGAAGGCCATTCCACCTTCGCCCTCTGTTCCGTTCCAGACGCCCAGATTTCTGAGGTCAGAAGCAAGATTGGCTTTGTCCGCCTTCGCCATGGCGATTGCCGCAGTGCTCGGACCTCCGTCGTTGAATGCTTTGTTCAGGCGCGAGTTTGCCTCTGTGTCGGCAGGGGGGAACCATTCGTCGAGTGGCACGTTTATGGTTTCAAGAAACTTGGCAAGCCTCCAAAGGCTTTCATAGTGTTCCTCGATGGTGGGTAAGCTGGCACCTGCTCGAAAGTTCGCGCTAATTGTCAGATATTGGCTCATGGCGTTAAAAACGTAGTGATGGGAAGAAATTGAGCCTCGAATCTCTTGCTGAAGTAAGAATGGCTCAAGGGATAACAGCTGACTAACGAAAAGCCACCATTATCGATAGTCAGCCTCGCACCTCAAACGCCCAATACCAACGATGGCGCACGCCGGAATCAGATTTCATAAAGTCGGAATGAAACCTCATGTCGCAGGTACGAAGCGCTCAGCGGCACGCGATGCAAATGTGGAGTGTGCCAGACGGCCAAGGCTAGGGGTCAAGGCAGCCGGATATCTCAGTCCGACGCATTGCCCGCAAGCACTTGAAGTACGCTAAACTCTAGGTAAGCGTGCAGATACCGAAAGTATTTGCCGGCGTTCGCATTCAAACTGGAAAACCGAGGTAGAAATCAACTTGGACATCGAAATCTGGGACGGCGGTCTGCAAGAAGAAGAGATCGAAGCAATCGAGCAAATCAAGGCCGCTTTCGCGGAGAGTCCCTCTGATGGCAAATCGCTCGGCAGGGGTGGTTCGCTACGGGATCAACTTCAAAGCAAGATTACGCGTAACGGCATGTACCCTTGGAAGGGCTACGCTGGCTTCCGCTTTGTTGACGCCAAAGGTAAGGAGGGCGAGTTCGACCTGGTGATCGTGACGCACTGTAACGTCATTATTGTCGAATTAAAGGATTGGAACCACGCGCCGGTCACTTCACGTAAGGACATCTGGTTTAAGGGGACCAAGGACATGGGACGGTCGCCCGTCTCAGTTACCCGAAACAAGAAATTTTTATTGGAAAATAAGCTTAAGCGGTTTTCCTCACGTTTTACCAATAAGAACTTTATCCCCCGCGTACATTTTTTCGTCGTCATGACCGGAGATGCGGATTTCACTCGTCTTCCGGAAGTAGACTTGCAGCATACCAAGTCCTTGGCAGAATTCTTGAAGTTTTCGGACAAGGGATACTTCAACGATTTTTTCCGCCCGCACCCAGATGCACAAGTGCTGAATCAGGACTTTGCCATTTTCGATGAATTGTTCCTGCACTCTAATACAGGGCCGAAGGCATTGAAAATCGGTGGCTATAGCGCGGTCGAGGAAATATTTGAACACCCAAAACACGTATATAAGGAGTATTTAGCAACTTCCGAGCTGTCAAAAAGCACCGGAGCGCTGCTCCGCGTCTGGAATTTCAAGAAAGTCGAAGGTACTAAATCCTTTACACCTCAAGGCCGGGGCGAGATCGTCTCGCGCGAGCGCGAGATATTGCAGTTCATTAACCATCAGAACCGTGACCTTTATCACCATTGCCTCCGCTCGCTCACCAGTTTCGAGAAAGATGAGGTTACATCACAGTACAGCGAAGTGTATGAGCTTCCACCTGGCCACATGAGGTTCAATGAATTCGTTGGCAAGTATGGCCCAGCTCTACACGCTACCGACCGGCTGAACCTCGTTAAGCTATTGCTTGCAAAATTTAGCGACCTCCACGAGATCAGGATTGCTCACCGCGATATCGCCGACCATAGCCTCTGGTTGTCGCCGTCCAAAGAAATAGCCCTTTCCAGCTTTATCTCGGCTTACCACCAACCAATCGGAACGGTTGGCGATTACCGCAGCAGCCTATCGGTTGGTGCTGTTGAGGTGAAGGAAATGCTCGATGGAGTACCGCTGACTCCATTCCAGCAAGACGTTCATGCTCTCGGGCTCGTCTGTTGGCACTTGCTGACTGGGCAGCGAATGTCCCCCAAAAGCTTGGCGGGTGTCCAAGACGCGATGCTGGCAAGCAGCGAGTGGCACGCCGGTGTCTTGCTCAATGCGGTAACTGCAAAGTTCAAGGATGCGGAGGCATTCTTCGATGCTCTAATGCGCGCCGAGCCCCACAAAGAAATCGCGCCGACCTTTGATGACAGTGAGTTGGATGTATACCGCCGTCCGATCAATCACTCGCGTCAGTATCGAGAGGACGGTGAATTCCTACGCGAGACGACCGACAAGGAAGTCTACCTATCCGGTGGTAAGTTGGTTAAAGCCTGGTTGAATGTTGGGGGGGAAGGAAGCGATCCTATCGTCAATTTCCGCGTGCTGTCGTTTTTAAAGCGGGTCGATAAACTTTCGGCCGTCAACCCAGCATATTTACCCCGAGTCCTCGAGTACGGCCTCGCATCCAAGTCGTCTAGTCTGTATTTGGTAACAGATTTCATTGACGGTGCGACTTGGTCAGAGGCTGTCATCGAAGACGCAAAAAAAATGGACATCATTAGTAAACTGGTGTCTGCCGTCGAGCATCTCCATGGACTTGGAATTTCTCATGGAGACGTCCATCCGGGCAATGTCATGCTCGGAGGAGAAGACAGCAGCATTTACCTTATCGACGTCCCTGACTTTTCAGCAAACACGGCGGAGGTTAAAAACCAACGGTACAGTCCCGAACAGGTCGACGGGTGCTCGTCATTCCAGCGCGACATTTTCGCTGTGCTTAGAATGTCCAGCGAGTTGCTCGGGATCGCCTGGGGCGAGGACTCTCCCGCATACCCGGGGATTGCCGGCGCAATTAGAACGGAACTGGAAGATGTCGAATTCGGCTTCAAAGACTTGGGCCGTTTCAAGAAGGCGCTAACGCGAGGCGCAGACGCGCAGGCACAGCACCTTGTCGATGTTGCTGTGCCTAATGTCGAAGGCATAGTCACGATCTTGCCTGACAACGGACGCCTGTATGTTAAGGTCGACGCATCCTTGAAAGATGCGGACGAAGTGATTGTGACCTTTGCCGGGATTGGTGGGACCTTCTCTGCGTTCTACAACAAGGACCAGCGCTGCTTCGTGGGAGGACATCCGCCCCACGTACGTTCCAGCGTCAATTTCAGGGAAGCCCAAGAAAGCCAACTGGAAATAGGTATCGCAATCCGCATCACAGCTGGTCGTCCTGCCCAATTATCCCAATTGTCTGAGCTACTCCGCTATGACGAAGCGTTCGAGCGAGCAATCGAAATGCTCCACGAATCCCATCCCAAAGCTGTTGATGCGGAACTGAGCCAACAAGTTCAGGAGGCGTTCAACAGAGCCGAAGACCCGCAGGACACGGAGAGTGTTGAATTATCAGTCGAAATTTCGACGCAAGCACTGTGGCGTGCAATTCTTGACACAGAGACAGAATCCAGCCCGAATGTCGAGTTAAACGGGACGGCGTTGCCACCTGCCGATGCGGACGCTGAACTCATCCTCCCGTACGAAGCGGATATCGACCCGCTAGGTTCGTTCGCCAGTACAGACGAAGTCGAAGCACTCCTGATTGACCAAGATGGAAACGAGAAAAACCTTGGTGAGGTCTCACTTAAGAAATCTGCGCTGAACGAGGTGAGGTTGACCAGGATTCGGTCGGCCGCTCGCAGCCTCGGGGATGGCGACACCGTCTTCTTCCGAACCAAGCAGGATCGCGCATCCTACCGAAAGCGGAAAGTTGCCCTTGAAAGACTGCTCGACCGGGAAGGCGTTGTGCGAGATCTACTTGACCTGTTCGACCCCCGGTGTAAAACGGCCGCAACAAGTTACGACATCGAAGTTACCGACGCAGATTTTGCAAGGTACGACCGAGAAGACCAGCACGGAAACAAGATCAGTCTGAACGAGCAACAGCGCGAAGCGTTCAAGAAGCTGCTCAACTATGGCCCGCTGTCTCTCTTACAAGGGCCGCCTGGTACAGGAAAAACGGAGTTCATAGCGGCCTTCGTGCACTTTCTGGTCGAGAAACTCAATGTGAGACGTATTCTTCTAGTGAGTCAGTCTCATGAAGCGGTTAACACTGCGGCAGAACGCATCCGGAAGCACTGCGCAAGGCTGGGTACGTCGCTCGAGGTAGTAAGGTTTAGTAACCGAGAGGGCGCGGTATCCACTGGGCTCAAAGATGTCTATTCCCATGCCATTACGGCTGAAAAGCGGGAGCTATTCAATGCCGAGTATCGCTACCGCGTCGCGGCCCTTTCGGATGCGCTTGGACTCGAGCCTGAGTTCATCTCGAAGGTAGTCGATGCTGAGCTGAAGCTTTTCAAGCAAATTGACCATCTCGAATCCTTGCTCGCGCGCCTTGATGACATTGACGACAAAGAAGACATTAAATCTCTCAAGGTGATTGTGGCCGAGCTGGACGAGACCATCCGCGCGAAGCTATTGGCAGACTACGGTATCCCCTTGTCGAGGGAGTCCAGACTTTCGGACGCCAAGACCATTCTGATGTCACAGTTTTGCGCAGAGCACGGCGTGCGCCCGAACGAGGCGAGAAGAGTGCGTGCGCTAGCTAAGATTTCTGGGGACATGCGGGATGCCCTCTCAGCTGAGAGAGTCAACTGCGATGAGTTCTACGCGCGTTCGAGGCAGCTAGTCACTGGTACTTGCGTCGGCATTGGGCAAGGACACATTGGGATTCACGACAACGTATATGACTTTGTAATTATTGACGAGGCAGCGCGCTCCATCTCCAGCGAACTGGCGATTGCAATGCAATCTGCGAAACGCGTACTGTTGGTCGGTGATCACCTGCAGCTGCCGCCTCTGTATTCCGATGCACACAAGACGGCCCTTGCGCGACGCCTGGGTATCAACGATAAGCACACGGACCTCGATGTTGTACTGCGAAGCGATTTTGCGCGGGCATTCAATTCGGAATACGGCAGCCAAACTAGCGCCGCGCTGCTTACCCAGTATCGCATGGCCCCGCCCATCGGCAACCTGGTGTCGACTACGTTCTACGGCGGGAAATTACACAACGGCGCTCGGGCAATTCCCGACCTCTACCAGCACTCGCCCGACGCGCTTAGGTCAGCTGTAACCTGGCTGGACACCTCTCCACTCGGAGGACGTGCCTTTCACCAGAGCGACCGTGGAGTCAGCATCTACAACCGGTGCGAAGCCGAGCAGGTCATCGAAGTCCTCAAGCAGATTTCATTGAGTGGCCAGTTCCTCGCTAGCCTGCGTGAGCTCAAAGATAAGGAGGACGCACTTGTTGGCGTCATCTGCATGTATGCGGAGCAAAAACGGTTGATACGGCAGAAGTTCAACCAGGAGATCTGGACAGAGGGCTTTAAGGAACTAGTGAAGATCGATACAGTCGACAGTTACCAAGGCAAAGAGAACAGGATCATCATCCTGAGTCTTACCCGTTCTGATAAAGCTCGGACGCCCGGATTTCTGCGGACGCCGAACAGGATCAATGTCGCGATGTCGCGGGCAATGGACCGGTTGCTGATTATCGGGAACGCGGATATGTGGAGCAATCATAACAAGGACAAGCCGCTCGGCCAGGTTGTTTCTTACATGAGCGGTATGGGCGAGGGAGCCGGGTATCGGTTCGTGCCCGCACTAAATAAGCGCTAAGGTGGTGACATTGGAAAACAAGACGACTTATTATGAGATAGATTTCCTGTTGCCGGCTCAGCGCTTCAGCATCAGTTTTTCCTACATCACCCAAAAAGGCCTACCCTTCGTCCGCGAGTTCGTCCTGCGCCTGCTCCATATGGCACCGATGACGAAATCGCAGCTTGCCACATACTTCGGATTCAGCCGTAACGAAACCGAGGAAGCGATTGCCGATCTGGTTGACCGAGGAGAGCTAACGCTGTCCGACGTTGGCCGATTGATGCTTACCGACAAAGCCAGCGGATATTTCAACGACATCGGAGAGGCACCACGTCTATCCCAACTCCAAGACAGTGGAGCTTTCCTTGTCTTCGATCTGGCAACCTTTACTTGCCTCGGCAAGGACATCACCTCAGATAAATGGAAGACTGGAATAGCCATCCGGGTAGATGACGAGAATGTGTCAAGAAGTGAGGCACTGGCGGAAAAACATTTTCAACGGCAGTTCCATGACATTCTGGATAAGGGGCTGCTTTCAAAGTCCCTGGTGCAGGACGAGAAAGATTCGCTGACCGTGTACACGGTGAATTCGGTTACCAAGATCCGCCAGATGCCGTTTAGGCTTACCGTAAGATTTCAGTTGGACGAGGAGGGGCGAAGCGTAGAACGCGAAGACTTCGAGCTGCTAAATAGCTCAGACCAAGTTCATGAAAAAATCACGTTAGAACTTGATCGCTTGACGCGAAAGAGCAATGTGATGGAAATTGCCAAGGCCATGCTTGAGATTGGAGACGGCGACACGCTCAAATTGTTCGATTCGAGAAGCAATGCGCTGAATGTACAGTTCCTAGACGATCTAAGGCGACTCGAGGAGAACGGCGGCAATCAAAGAACCACCTTTGTTGGCTCTATCTACTCGGCCGCGAACTGGGACCTGCTCCAGAAAGCCTTAGCGCCAGTGCTCGCCTCTCGAATCAAGAGCAAAGCTGATGCAGGGCAGCCCCGGTTCTTATGGCTGGCACCAAGCGATCCGTATTGGTGCAAGAGCGCAAGGCTGTCGGTAGCACTGAGTGATTTCCTCAACAAAGCAAGCACGAAGGAGAAAAATCTCTATTCCCCCACGGTCTACTTACCGGTCTCGGGAAAGGATGACAAACGGACTGCCAAGCAGTGGGAACATGAACTTGACCTCCACGCGGCTAAGGCGCACGGGATAGTCGAAGGCTTCCTTGATGGAAATGTAGAGATTTTGCACTTCGATGGGGAACTTGTCGCTGTTGTGTATCACTTCTCGGTTCCCCCTGTTTACCCTGTGACGTTACCGCTTGGATTCATAAGCACCGATAAGAAGGTGGTTTCAGAAATAGGTCGCCTCGTCCAAGCGTACGTGGAGGGTAGCGCTGGGTATGAGCGGAAGAATGATTGCGGCCCGATAGCTAGACTTGGTCGGATTGAAAAAAATAAATCGCCTTTGTTGTCGAGATAGTGCGTCTTCCATCATCAAGATCCAAAGCTGTGATCAATGGCTTGGGTCATCGCACTGCTATGCGGAACCCGCTGCCGTTGTGCGGCAGCCGAATTACAGAGGCGGATTGCATCCACAACCGACTAAGAATGCGTTGATCTCTCTACTTCCAACGAGATGAGTGCAGGTCTCACCATTTTAGCTCTGGTCGGTCAACTTTCATTGGCCTGTGCTCTTGAGATATTTCGATTCGCTTCTTGCGCGGCGTCAATCTGATGGTGCCGTCGTCCATCAGGCGGCAGCCAATCTCATCCCCAACTCGTAGGCCCGCGGCCTCTAAAATAGATTTCGGTAAGCGGAGCCCTCCATCGGAATTCCCCCAACGTGTTAACCGTGCCATATCTGCCTCCGAGTGAAAGTGTATACATTGCGTACACTGCGAAATTGGCTCGGCCTGGTAGTGGCTGACATGCTGAAAATCCTCTTAGCACCGTCGAATGCTTTCTTACGGCGCATTTTGAGGTCTTCAGCATCGTATTAGTCAGAGAGCCATTTAGGGTGGGCGTTCCACGTCCAGATCGCTATTTTTCAAAGCAAATCAGCTAGAGCTCGGAATGGTTGGTGAACGGTATAGTTTTACCGCTCTAGCAGGGCAGCTATCAACCCATTCAGCTCATCTAGCTTTGCGGGAGCACTTCGCCTGGAGTAGATATATGGCTCAGCGCGCGAGTCTGGCTTGTACTCCCCGGGATATAGCAGCAACTGATCAAGCAAGGGATTGAGCAAGCTTTTTTGGGTCTCGTAAGCGATGTTGAAGTCGATCCCGACCCGGTCAAGAACCCGCAACCTGCACGCAGAGTAGGCCTTGCTGCGGCGGGGTTGATTCATGGATGAGAAGTGCTGATGGTCGAGCACCGTATCGTTCCCTTTGACGTGCCAAGCAAGCATGTCAGCATCAAGCTTGGACAGGTTTAGATTTTTATAGCTTGTAGATCTCAGCTGTGTTTTTCTGAAGTTCTGATCTAACTTCAGTATTTTTCGTACAAGCCCAAAGGCTTCCTCGTATGGATCCGACCACGTTGGATTGTGTGGCTCTGCTATCCAGTTTTCTACGTTGTCCAGATCTCGTTCGCTTAACCATTTGCCATGCAGTTTCGTGCCTACGCGAAGAGTGCGGGAAGCCTCCCTCTGCACAAGAAATTCGATATCCGACTCTTCAATAGGCGTGCAAAAACTGCCGATGCTATTTGGAGTCTTTACATACGCATCAATAAGGTATTCCCGTTGCCGAATATACGATGTGTAAGTGTAGGGCACAGTTACTCTTTGGTCCGGTTTCGGTGGGTATGAATAGGCTGGTTTTTTCACTGTCTCCTCCCGCCGATTGTTGAGCAGTGCTTCACTACGTGATCTTAATGCTGCCAAAGTGAGACGCGCCTCCATTTCGGTGGCGTGCTTGAATAGAAAGGTCGGGGTCACAGAGCTAATGACGATCTCTGCATTTTCGATTGCATCGTAGGCAGCAGCAGCGCCGCTGTTACTCAGTACCCAATAAGCCAATAGACGCAATCCCGTTCGGACGGCATAGGGCACTCCATTCACGAGTAGCCTATTATGTCCGACGATACAGGCTGGTGGATTGAACTCCACGACGTATCCTGCAATTCTGCCGTACATGCGTCTCTTTGTAACGCTATGCTTGTCGTGGGCATGGCCGGCCTGTGGCGTGCCTATTGGTGTGATCTTATAGCCTGCCCCAGTAAGTGGGCTAAGCGGGTATTGGTCCCTGAAGTCGTTACTGGAATCGTCCACATCTGAATGATCCCGCTCAGGGAAGTTGCATCGGTGGTAGTGTTCATCCGTCATCGGCGGCAGCCACACTATGATTTTGATTGAGTCACACACCCTACATTCCTTTCATGAGTTGCTCTGTGATTGCGCATGACGCTGTGCAGCTAGTCCGTGTTGAGGGGGGACTGCTGTGTACTATGGCTATGTCTGCATGTGTCAGTTAGCCGATGAGCAGCTGTCTAGCTATTCATTGTTTGCTATGGTCAGCTGTTGAGTGGTTAACTTCGCTAGTTACTTATGAGCGCAATTCAGCTCAGTCGGAATTCAATGGCAGCGTGCTGCACCTATTGATGCGCTATTGCAGCGGCCTGTGAAGCTCATTCGCTGTATCTCCATGGCGTGGACGCTGACAGCAAGTTCGCGTAGGCCATGCGCTGTTGCTTATGAAAATTGCGCCAATCAGCGATGAAAAATTCGTAGTGGTACCACGCATTTTTACAGTGAAATCTGCACACTGATCCGCAGAAAAATTCAGACGAATCAGTCGGCTGTTGGCATTGCCTGTTGTGTCGGCCTAAGCTGTTTTTTGCGAGACTGAACTAGTAAAGTGACGAATGCCTTCATGTCCACTGGGACTATGCTGCGAGATGCATACGAACGGGCGGCAATCCAAGCGTCGAGCTCATTCGCACTAAACCCTACCGCTCTGGCGCCGATTGCGAATGGCGGTGGAAAGACGCCCTTAGCAATGTCTAAGTATGTGGTTGGGATGGCGCGCCCACACCTGCCTTTGATGTCTTTGCGGCGGACGATACTATCGCTGGGCCGAGCTCTAATTTCCCGAATTATTTGCCTAAGCTCTTCGCAAATTTTGTCGTACGCATCTTGTGCCGGCGAACGCGGTAGATTGGATTGGTGTAGGGTTTCATTGCCGTTCATTGGTGTGTCCTTTCATCTAAGAGTGTGACGAAAGGATATCCGCGGCTGAAATTTAACTCGACTCCCCCTGACGCGCAAAGGGGGGTTATTTGGACGCGAGAACTCTGCTAAATGGTGATTTAACTTTTAGGACGGGGTTAAACTACGCCGCTCTATTTGGGGGCGTAGCGTGATAGCGACTCCCATTGGTAGTCTTCGAGAAGATTCGGTATCTCCAACGGCTCAAGTCTTTCTTCTCGAAGAATCTCGATGTCGTAAACGCCCTGTTTCAGATACATCGGTCTTTTTGCAGAAGTCTTGAGGGGCGTTATACGTCGCCTAAATTCGAGGAAAGTATTTGCGAGTCGAACAAGCTGATCCATGTCAGGTTCGCAAAGCAAGTTGAGCATCAAGCTCTCGCTGAACCGTAGTGGCGACTTGGTCAGGGTTACGATGGCAGCCCAAAAGTGCGAATCGTTGAAGTGATCTTTCCAATGTTCCTGTATGCGTCCCCATTTGCCACGTGGAGTGTGTTTATCAGAAGCTGGCTTACGTAATGGGGCGTTTTTTACTAGCCAGGCTGCTTTGCTAAGGGACGGATGTTCCGCAATATTGCGGTCACACATCTGCTGGTATAGGTATAGTGACGAGCCGACATCAAATGCTGCAGATGCGCGACTAAACCCCATGTTTAAGATGTCGACCGTGTACTGCCCAAGATAGGCCTGCGCGTCTGCTCGATCAGGCACCTGACGTCGTTCGTCCCAAGGATTAATGCCGAACGTCATCACATAGTGATGAAGTCTCGAACGAAATACGCTTCGCTGCTCCTGAAATTTGTTGTATTCCTGGGTGTAGTAGTTGTTTGCGTCGTATTGCAAAGGTTTGAGTGATTTGCTTTGCTCCTTGCCCATACTGTATTTGGATGTGGCACGGCGCGGATGCTCTTTGGTTGGTGGTGGCGGAGCAAACTCATGATCATCGACGTATAGAAGGTCGGCGAGTAGTATGCAAATGTCGCGCAGATCCTTTCGGCGTTTTACATACTCAGGGATAGCATTTAGACGCGCGGACTCCTCTTGCGACTTACGCAGATGCTTCGCGTCTTCCGCCTCGTCCATACCCCATCCAGGAATGTAACGTTTTTGGATAGTCATGTCTGGATCTATGATGCCCTACATACGCATTAGCGAGCTAATGAATCCTGTGTAGCTAGCTGTGTAGCTACATGCTGATTTTTTGGTTTTTATTTATTAAGTATTTGATTTTAAATGATTAAAAACTTACATTAAAATCACGTCGTACTGCTCCTGATGGTAGCTGTTCTCGACTTGTAGCGAGATCTTCTTGCCGATGAAGTCACCCAGCATCGCAAGGTGCTGGGATTCCTCTTCCAGGAACATGTCCACCACTTCCTGTGAGGCGAGGATGCGGAATTCACGCGGGTTGAACTGCTTGGCTTCACGCAGCAGCTCGCGCAGGATTTCGTAGCAGATGGTGCGCGAGGTTTTGACCTGGCCACGGCCATTGCAGGCCGGGCACGGCTCGCACAGGATGTGGGCCAGCGATTCGCGCGTGCGCTTGCGCGTCATCTCCACCAGGCCCAGTGCCGAGAAGCCGCTCACCGAGACCTTGGTGCGGTCGCGCGACAGGGCTTTCTTCAACTCTGCCAGCACCGCGTTGCGATGCTCGGTGTTTTCCATGTCGATGAAGTCGAGGATGATGATGCCGCCCAGATTGCGCAAGCGCAGCTGGCGCGCAATCGCGTGCGCCGCTTCCAGGTTGGTCTTGAAAATCGTGTCCGCGAAATTGCGGCCGCCGACAAAACCGCCCGTGTTGACGTCGATGGTGGTCATGGCCTCGGTCTGATCGACGATCAGGTAGCCGCCGGATTTCAGGTCCACGCGGCGGCCCAGCGCGCGCAGGATTTCCTCTTCCACGCCGTACAGGTCAAACAGCGGACGCTCGCCCGTGTAGTGGTGCAGCCGTGGCAGCACGCCCGGCGTGTAAGCCTGACCGAATTCCTGCAGGTTCACATAGTTTTCGCGCGAGTCGACCTGGATGGTGGCCGTTTCGTCGTGCACGAAGTCGCGCAGCACGCGCTGCGCCAGGCTCAGGTCCTGATGCAGCAAGGTGGTGGCAGGCCTGGTGCGTGCGCCGTGGGTGATGGCGGCCCAGGTCTTGCGCAGGTATTCGACGTCGGCAGCGATGTCGGAGTCCGACGCATCTTCCGCCTGGGTACGCACGATGTAGCCGCCTTTTTCCTCTTTCGGCAGCAGGTTTTGCAGACGCGTGCGCAGCGCTTCGCGGTCCGCTTCCTTTTCAATTTTCTGCGAGATGCCGATGTGGCCATCCTGCGGCAAATAGACCAGCATGCGGCCGGCGATCGAGATCTGCGTCGACAGGCGCGCGCCCTTGGTGCCGATCGGGTCTTTGATGACCTGTACTGTCAGCACCTGGCCGTCGAACAGGGTTTTTTCAATCGGTGTGGGCGGCGTGTTGCTGGCGCCATCGTGCGATCGCGCTTCCCAGATATCCGCCACGTGCAGGAACGCTGCGCGCTCCAGGCCGATGTCGATAAAGGCCGATTGCATGCCAGGCAGTACCCGCACGACCTTGCCGGAGTAGACGTTGCCAGCCAGGCCTCGGGTGAGGGTACGCTCAATGTGGAGTTCCTGCACGGCGCCCTGCACGATGAGGGCGACGCGGGTTTCCTGCGGAGTGATATTGATCAGGATATCTTCATTCATGCCCCGATCATACACGGGCCTCAGGGCAGGGGCAAACCCGCCTGACGCAGCAGTTGTACGGTTTCGTAGATGGGCAGGCCCATGATGCCGGAATGGCTGCCGGCGATGTGTTCGATGAATTGCGCCGCCGGGCCTTGAATGCCGTAGCCACCGGCTTTGTCGTATGGCTCGGATGAGGCGCAATAGGCGGCGATGGCCGCCGGTGACAGCACGCCAAAGCGCACCTCCGACACCTGCGTGATCTGGCCCGAGAACGAGGGCGACGCCACCGCAATCGACGTCAGCACCTGGTGGGTGCGGCCCGACAGCTGCTGCAGCATGGCGCTGGCTTCAGCCGGATTGGCCGGCTTGCCGAGAATCGCGCCATCGATGGTGACGGTGGTGTCGGCCGACAGCACGGCGCGCGGCGCCATGCGGCGTTTCACCACCAGGTCTGCCGCAAATGCCGCCTTCTCACGCGCCACGCGGGCGACGTAATCGAGCGGCGCTTCGCCGGTATGCACTTCTTCGGTGACGTCGGCGCCACGCGGGCCGTCGCTGCGCAGCAGCAGCAATTCAAAGTCGATGCCGACCTGGCGCAGCAGCTCGCGGCGCCGCGGACTTTTTGAGGCGAGATAGATCTTCTTTTCGACCGGCTTCATGTCGTTATGTTTTAAACGCGGTGATAAGGGTGGTTCTGCGTAATGGTCCAGGCACGGTACAGCTGCTCGGCCAGCATCACGCGCACCATACCATGCGGCAGCGTCATACTGGAAATCCGTATCAAACCTTCCGCGCGCGCCTTCAGCGCAGGATCGAGACCGTCGGCGCCGCCGATCAGGAAGGCGGTGTCGCGGCCATCCTGCTGCCAGGCTTCCAGCTGCTGCGACAGGCCCACCGAAGTGAGGTCCTTGCCGCGTTCATCGAGCGCAATGATGCGCACCGATTTCGGCAAGGCCGCTTCGATGCGCTCACGCTCGAGCGCCATGGCGGTAGCCGCAGTCTTGCTGCCCGAACGTTCGACCGGCTTGATTTCCTTGAGCACGATCTTCAGTTCCGGCGGCATGCGCTTGACATACTCGGCGTAGCCGGTTTCGATCCAGGCCGGCATTTTATGGCCGACCGCAGCGATGATCAGCTGCATACAGATTTACTCAGCAGCTTTTTTGATACGCTTGATGACGGTCTTGGCCGGCGCTTCTTCTGCCTTCGGCTTGGCTGCGCGTGGCTTTGGTGCTGCTTTCAGTGCTTTGACGGCAGCGACGGTCGCTTTTGGCGCGCCGACCTTGACCCGCTTGCCCGCTGGGACGGCGGCCGGTTTGGCAGCGGCTTTCTTGGCGGTGGTGGTGGCTTTGGCAGCAGCCGGCTTGCGCGCGGTGGTCTTTTTCTCGACCACGGCTTCAGCGGCAACCGCCTTTTTACCAGCGGCCAGGTGGCTGCTGATTTTCTTCGGTGCGTCGGCTTCTTCGCCTTCCTTGGTCGACTTGCGCTTGGCGGCGCCCAGTTTGACTGGCTTGTCGCCCCAGATTTCTTCCAGGCGGTAGTAGGCGCGGATTGGCGCTTGCATGATGTGGACGATGATGTCACCCAGGTCGACCAGCACCCATTCACCGGTGTCCTCGCCTTCCATGCCGTAGACTTCGCCGCCGGCGGCTTTGACCTTGTCGCGTACCGAGGCGGCCAGCGCCTTGGTCTGGCGGTTCGAGGTACCGGAAGCGATCGCGATGCGGTCGAACAGGCTGGTCAGGTGGGTGGTGTCGAACAGGGCGATGTCTTGGGCTTTAACGTCTTCGAGAGCGTCAACGACCAGGGTTTGCAGTTTTTTGATGTCCATTAGCTTTTGTATAGATGGTGTTGTTCAATATAGTCTAGCACTAGCGGCGGGATAAGCGAGTTTGCCTGTTCCCCCCGTTGTAATGCCGCACGTATCTGGGTAGCGGAGATATCCACCGCGAAGTCTTGTGCCAGATAAGTCAGACCATGCGGCGTGTTACGGATTTGTTCAGGCGTCGCCAATCGCTTGGAAAACGCCTCTGCCACCGCTGGCGGCAAGCCAGCAGTCGCAAGGTTATAGCCGGGGCGCGCAGCCACGCAGATATGCGCGTAGCTGAACAACGCCTGCCATTCGTGCCAGGTGTCGAGCCGCTGCAACTGGTCGGCGCCCATCAGGAAGGCGATGGATGCCTGCGGCCCCAATTCGTCGCGCACATTGCGCAGCGTATCGATGGTGTAGGTGGCCAGCCCCTGGGCGCCACGCGCGATTTCCTGCATGTCCACCGCCACGCTAAACGGCTGGCCGGCAAACGCCAGCGCCACCATGTCGGCGCGTTGCTGCGACGAGGCTTTCAGCGTGGCTTTCTGCCACGGCAGTCCGGTAGGGATCACGCGCAACTGGTCGACCTGCAGCAGATTGGCGAAATACTCGCCCAACGCGACGTGACCTAGATGCACCGGATCGTAGCTGCCTCCCAGCAGTGCGATGCGGTATGCCATCGTTATGCAGCGAGCCAGTCGCGGTGTGGCAGGAAGTCGGTGTACAGCGCCGCTTCCGGCGAGCCGTCTTCAGGTTCCCAGCGATAGCGCCATTTCACGATCGGCGGCATCGACATCAGGATGGCTTCGGTACGGCCGCCTGATTGCAGGCCAAACAGCGTGCCACGGTCGAATACCAGGTTGAATTCGACATAGCGGCCGCGCCGGTAAGCCTGGAAGTCGCGTTCGCGCTCGCCGTAAGGCGTGTCCTTGCGCGACTTCAGGATAGGCAGGTAAGCCTTGAGGAAGGCATCGCCGACGCTTTGCGTCATGGCGTAGCTTTGCTCGAAGCCTGCGTCGTTGTAGTCATCAAAGAAGATGCCGCCCACGCCGCGTGCTTCCTGGCGGTGCTTCAGGTAGAAATACCCGTCGCACCATTTCTTGAAGCGGTCATGCAGGTCTTCGCCAAACGGCGCCAACGCGTCACGACAGGTTTGATGGAAGTGTTTGACGTCTTCCTGATTGCCGTAGTACGGCGTCAGGTCCATGCCGCCGCCAAACCACCACACCGGTTCGCCCGCCGCATTGGTGGTACTGAAGAAGCGCACATTCATATGCACCGTCGGCGCATACGGATTGCGGGGATGGATCACCAGCGACACGCCCATGGCTTCCCATGGATTGCCGCCAATATCCGGGCGGTGCGCTGCAGCCGATGGCGGCAGCTTGGCGCCCAGCACGTGCGAGAAATTCACCCCGCCGCGCTCAATCACATTGCCTTCTTCGACCAGACGTGAAACCCCGCCGCCGCCTTCGGCGCGCTGCCACTCATCGCGCAGGAAGGATTTGCCGTCGACGGCTTCCAGCGCTTGCACAATGCGGTGTTGCAGATCGAGCAGCCAGGCTTTGACTGCTGCGGTGTCCGGGGCGGAAGACATCTCAGTGTTTCAGACCGCGCCAGCCGATATCGCGGCGGCACTGCATGCCTGCAAAGCTGATCTGGTCGACCGCTTCGTAAGCCTGTTTCTGCGCCAGCTTGACGCTGTCGCCCAGGCCGACCACGCACAGCACGCGGCCACCGGTCACTTGCAGCTGGCCATTCACGTCGGCGGTGCCAGCGTGGAAGGTCACCGATTCCGGTGTTTCGGCCGGGATGCCATCGATCACAGCGCCTTTCTGCGGCGTGTCCGGATAGCCTTCAGCGGCCAGCACCACGCCAACGGCGGTGCGGCGGTCCCATTCCAGTTCGATCTGGTCCAGCGTGCCGTTGACGGCGTGTTCCATCACCGCCACCAGGTCGGTCTTCAGGCGCGACATGATAGGCTGGGTTTCCGGATCGCCCATGCGGCAGTTGAACTCCAGCGTGCGCGGATTGCCGGCAGCGTCGATCATCAGGCCGGCGTACAGGAAGCCGGTAAAGACGATGCCGTCTTTCGCCATGCCGGCGATGGTCGGGTTGATGATCTCGCGCATCACGCGTGCATGCATCGCAGGCGTCACGATCGGGGCAGGGGAGTATGCGCCCATGCCGCCCGTGTTCGGGCCTTCGTCGTTGTCCTTGAGGCGCTTGTGATCCTGGCTGGTAGCCAGCGGCAGAATGTTTTTGCCATCGCACATGACGATGAAGCTGGCTTCTTCGCCGGCCAGGAATTCTTCAATCACGATACGCGCGCCGGCGTCGCCGAAGCGGTTGTCGGCCAGCATATCGTCCACCGCGCGGTGGGCTTCTTCCAGCGACAATGCCACCACCACGCCTTTGCCGGCAGCCAGGCCGTCGGCCTTGATGACGATAGGTGCGCCGTTGGCGTCGATGTAGGCGTGTGCTTGCGCCACGTCCGAGAAGGTCTGGTATTTGGCAGTCGGAATGCCGTGACGGTGCATGAAGGCCTTGGCGAAGTCTTTCGACGACTCCAGCTGCGCCGCTTCCCTGGTCGGGCCGAATACTTTCAGGCCGCGCGCGCGGAACAGGTTGACGATGCCGCCAGCCAGCGGGGTCTCCGGACCGACCACGGTCAGGCTGATGCCTTCGCTTTCCACGAAGTTGGCCAGTTCGAGCAGGTCGGTGATGTTGACGTTGACCAGACGCGCGTCGCGCGCAGTGCCGCCGTTACCCGGGGCCACGTACACCATCTGAATGCGCTCGGACTGCGCCAGTTTCCAGGCCAGTGCATGTTCACGGCCGCCGGAGCCGACTACCAAAATTTTCATAAGTCCTCAGTCTTCGATTTCAACGTTGGAATACACTTCCTGCACATCGTCCAGGGCTTCCAGCGCGTCCAGCAGCTTCTGCATCTTGACCGCATTGTCGCCGGTGACGCCGGTAACGGCATCCGGCTTCATGATGATCTCGGCCACTTCGGCCTTGAAGCCCTTGGCTTCCAGCGCATCTTTGACGCCAGCGAAATCGTGCGGACCGCACAGCACTTCAATGCCGCCTTCTTCATCGGTGACGATGTCTTCGGCGCCGGCTTCCAGCGCGGCTTCCATCAGCGCGTCTTCATTGGTGCCCGGCGCGAACAGGAACTGGCCGCAGTGCTTGAACATGAAGGCCACCGAGCCTTCATTGCCCATATTGCCGCCGTTCTTGTTGAAGGCGTTGCGGACTTCGGCCACGGTGCGTACGCGGTTGTCGGTCATGCAGTCGACGATGATGGCGGCGCCGCCGATGCCGTAGCCTTCGTAGCGCACCTCTTCATACGAGGCGCCGTCTTCGCCGCCGGTGCCGCGCGTGATCGCGCGTTGCACGTTATCCTTCGGCATATTGGCGTCGGCCGCCTTGTCGATGGCCAGACGCAGGCGCGGGTTGGAGGTGATGTCGCCGCCACCCATGCGTGCAGCAACGGTAATTTCCTTGATCAGGCGAGTCCAGATCTTGCCGCGTTTCGCGTCAGTTGCTGCTTTTTTGTGCTTGATGTTGGCCCATTTGCTGTGTCCAGCCATGTTCGGTCTTCCTTCGACGGTGTTTCGCTCGTTAAGCGTTGATAATCGTTGGTGCTGCGGTGAGGGCGGTATTCTAGCATAGGGGCCGGGCCAAAACTTTTTCCATCACCTCTGGCAGGCCGATTTTGTCGACCCAGTCGCCGAATTGCCTGACATGGATAACGGTGCTGTTTTCGCGGTCGATCGGCACCCATTCCGGGTTGTTCTGGCGCATCAGGGCAATCACTGGCACGTGCACCGCATTCGCCAGGTGCATCACGGCAGTTTCCACCGTCACGATCAGGCTGCACAGGCTCAGGATGGCCGGCAGCTGGAAGAAGTTGTCGACGGCCGAGAACAAATGCGTGCCTGGCATGGCCATCTTGTCGTACAGCGCCTGGGCGGCCGGCAGTTCTTCCGGTACAACGTTGATAATAAAGCCAGCATCCTGCCATGACGCGTGGCTGCGCATTTCCTCAATCAGCGCGAATACGCGTTCCAGCGGCCAGCAGCGTTCCTCGCCCTTGGAGTAGGCGTTGACGAAGACTACCTTGGCCCCCAGCTTCCAGTCCGCCAATTGCTGGCGCGCGTAATCCATCCACTGGTCCGGGATGTGGATGTCCGGGTAGCGGTCCTGCGGCGGGATGCTGAGGCCAAAGGCGCTGGTGAACCACTGCGCGTAGATGTCGCTCACGTGCGGCACGTTGGCTTCCTGCGATTCGTACAGCGGAATGGTGGCGTTGAACTTGAGGATGCTGAGGATCTTGGACAGCTCGAAGAAACGGTACTTATGCTTTTTCAGACCGACGATATAACCGCGCGGGCTGATCTCGCGCGCCAGCCGCGCGTAGCGGTGGCAGGCCATGTGGGTGAACGACACCACCAGCGGATAGTCCTCGCGCTGCGCAGCGGCGATGGATTGCGCATACAGCGCCGGGCTGTAGGTCTCGGTATAGGTCTTGTCGATGTAGGGGCTGGCGGCAAGCCAGTCAAACAGCGAATAGTTTTTCAGATGCGGCCATTCGGCCGGGTTATCCGTGCGCCGCCGCTCGTCCACCCACAGGTCGATCTCCAGATGCGGATACGCGCGCTTCAGTGCGCGAAAACACATTTGCATGTAGGTGAAATCGCCGATGGCCATGTGGGTGATCACCAGGATTTTTTTCGCTTGCGCGAGCTGCGGTGCAGAAATTAATTGTTTCATTTTCAATAAGTCGTAAAGCGAAATCGCGTCGAGCTTGCCAGCATTTGAGATTATTGCATACTGGGAAACAAGTTAAAGTGTGTTAAGAATGACTTAAAGTTGCTTATAGAGGAGCTCCTCCACTTTTTGTAGAGAAGCTGTCATATCCTCCTGCTACGGTTTACCTTTTGACATCATCGTAGTACGGGAGCAGACATGGATCGACGGCAGTTTCTGAAGTTCGGCAGCTTTATCACGGTATCGGCAGCATCGGGGATGGGCCTGACGGCCTGCGGTGGCAGCGACAGCGCACCCGCTAGCGGCTTGCCGCCAGCCAGCGGCGCCTGGAAATTCCCACAGAGTGTGGCCTCGGGCGATCCGCGTCCGGACAGCATCCTGCTGTGGACGCGCGCCGTGCAAGCCTCGGCCGACGCAGTGGCCGTTGCCACGGGCAGCGACGCCTCCATCCGCCTGATTGTGACGTCTATCGACAACAGTGCCGCGCTGGGCAGTAACAAAGAGTTAAGCGGCGCCACGGTGGCCGATGTGAGCCTGCCGCTGCAAGTCCAGTACGACAACACCATCCGCCACAAGCTGACCGGCCTGACCGCCAGCACCACCTACTACTACCAGTTCATCGCGGGCGACAACCGCTCCAACGTCGGCCGCTTCAAGACCGCGCCAGCCGTGGATGCGGACGTCTCGCAGCTGCAGTTCGTCTACATGACCTGCCAGGACTGGAGCGTCAACCACTGGGGCGCGATGTCGTCCATCGCTGCCGAGAACCTGGACTTCATCGTCCACCTGGGCGACTACATCTACGAGACGGTCGGCGACGACTTCCAGCTGGGCGCGGTGGAAAGCCGCCACGACACGCTGGTGCTGCCGGATGGCCTGTACAAGAGCGGCAACGCGGGCGCCAAGTACGCCAACTCGCTGGCCGACTACCGCTACCTGTACAAGAAATACCGTACCGATACGCGTCTGCAGGCGCTGCATGAGCGCTTCGCCTTCATCGCCATCTGGGACGACCACGAGTTCTCCGACGATGCGTGGCAAGATGCGCAGACCTACGACAACAGCTTCAACGCCGACGGCTCGGACCTGCACCAGCCCTCGCGCCGCCGCAACGCCAACCAGGCCTGGTTTGAATTCATGCCGGCCGACGTTTCGCTGGATGCGGCCAACACCACCTTCCAGAACATCAAGATCTACCGCGACTTCCAGTTCGGCAAGCTGATGCAGCTGGTGATGACCGACGAGCGCCTGTACCGCGCCGACCACATCATTCCGGAATCGGCGATCAATCCGGCCACCGGCAAACCGCTAGGCCGCATCGGCTCGCGCTACCTGGTGCCGCAAGACCTGTTCAACTCGGTGGAAGCGCAGAAGATGGCCGGCGCCAAAACCATCGGCCTGGACCCGCTGACCACCGCCACCATGCTGGGCAATACCCAGCGCCAGTGGTGGATGGACAAGATGAAGGCCGCTACCTCGACCTGGAAAGTGTGGGGCAACGAAGTATCGCTGCTGCGCATGGGCCTGAATGGTGTGGACGCGATTGCCACGCTGCTGGCCCTGAATGCGGTCACCACGCTGGCTACGTCGGTGGGCACCACTGCAGCTGCAGCGGGCGGCAATTTTGCAGTGGCTGGCGCCATCGTTGCTGCGGCGACCGCAGGTGCTTCCGCCGCGGTGGCGCAAGCAGGCGCCGTGGCGATTGCTACTGCTGCCGCGACCGGCGGCGCAGCCGATGCGCAAGCTGCGGCTGGCGTAAAAGCTGGCCTGAGCACCGCCCAGGCGACGATTGCGGTGGGCACTTTTGCCAAAGTGGCGGCCGCTGCCTCGGCCGGCCAGACCGGCGCGGCACTGGCGGCCGTTGCTGGCCAGACCATCGCGTTTGGCTACATCAAACCGGACGTGCAGGCCAAGAAAGCCGATTCGGTGTTCGTGGCGGCATCGGGCAAGAAAGACGCGCTGTCGGCGTTCTTCACCAAATTCCTGTTCAACTGCGACCAGTGGGACGGCTATAACAGCGAACGCAAGGCGCTGATGTCGCACCTGAAAACCAACAACGTCGGCAACGTCGTGGCGATTACCGGCGACATCCACTCCTTCTTCGCTGGCACCGTCAACGATGATTTCGACGCGGCCAATGGCGGCACGCCTGTGATGGTGGACCTGGTATCGGCCGGCGTCAGTTCGGATTCGTTCTTCAGCTACCTGCGCGATGCGGCCTCGACGCTGGGCGACATCAGCACGCTGGTGTCCTACCCGCTGGCCGTACCGGTGCCGGGCCTGGGCACGGTCAACCTGAGCTTCAACCTGCTCGACTACACCATGGGCAAGGCAGTACCGACGGCGGCCTCGCTGGCCGAACAGACCCGCGTGCAGCTGCGCGGCGCGCTGGCGGCCAAGGGTGTGCCTGAAGCGCAACTGGATGCCACGGTCGGCGCCGTGCTGACCGGCCTGCAGGCCAACAGCGACTTCAACACCAGCCTGCTGGGACTGGCGCAGCAACTGGCCTCGCTGGGCAACAACCCGTGGCTCAAGCACCTGAACACGGACGCCCAGGGCTACACGCTGGTGACGCTGACCCCGGGCAAGATGACCGCCCAGTTCCGCCAGGTGAACAAGCTGGTCGGCACCACCGCGCCAGGCACCATCGTCGCCCGCACCACCACCGCGACGGTGACGGCAGGTTCGCCTTCTGTAGCGATCAGCTAACTGCTACCCCGGACGCGCTGCTGGCATGCCGGCAGCGCGTCCACGGAGCTGACCCCGCCTTGCCGGGGTGGCCGTCAGCAACCATTCCCGTTTGCCCGTACAATCTTGCGTATGGACAAAAGCATCACACACGGCGGTTTGACGCGGGCGGCTTTTCTGAGCGGGTTGGGGATCGCGGTAGGCGGTTCTGTTCTGTTTTCTACCAAGGCCATCGTCGCCAAGCTGCTATACCGCTATCACATTGATGCGGTCACGCTGATTGCCTTCCGCATGCTGTTCTCGCTGCCGGTGTTTGCTGCAGTCGCGCTCTGGAAGATGCGGACCGGGGCGCCGCTCAGCACCAGCGACCGCTGGCGCATCCTCGGCCTTGGCCTGGTCGGCTACTACCTCTCCAGCTTTCTTGATTTCCTCGGCCTGCAATACATCTCGGTCGGCCTTGAGCGCCTGATCCTGTTCCTGACGCCGACCTTTGTCCTGCTGATCAGCTCCACCTTCCTCAAGCAGCACATCAGCCGCAAGCAGTGGATGGCGTTGCTGACGTCCTATTGCGGCATCGTGCTGGTATTCGTGCACGACCTGCAAGGCGGCCGCAATGTCGTGCTGGGCGCCGCGCTTGTCACCGGCTCGGCTGCCGCCTACGCTGCCTATCTGCTGCTGTCGGGCGAAATGGTAAAACGATTAGGATCATTACGGCTGGTGTCCTACGCCATGTGCGTGTCCACCGTGGCCTGCGTGGGCCAGTTCTTCCTGCTGCGTCCAGCGGAACTGCTGCTGCAGCCGCTGCCCGTGTACGCCCTGTCGCTGACCAACGGCCTGCTGTGCACCGTCGCGCCCGTGTTCATGACCATGATCGCGGTGGAGCGCATCGGCGCCGGTACCGCCTCGCAGGCTGGTATGATCGGCCCGGTTTCCACGCTGTTCCTGGGCGCGTTGCTGCTGGGCGAGCCCGTCACCTCCTGGCAACTGGGCGGCACCGCCCTGGTGTTGGCCGGGATCTATCTGCTGTCTAAAAAATAAGGGATCTACATGAAATTCCGTATCGCGCTCATCGCTCACGATAAGAAAAAAGACGACATGATCGCCCTGGCCGGTGAATACAAGGCCTTCCTCTCGACCTGCGCGCTGGTTGCCACCGGCACCACGGGCGGGCGTCTGGCCAATGAGCTGGGCCTGGAGGTCGACCGCAAGCATTCCGGCCCGTTCGGCGGCGACTTGCAGATTGGCTCCCTGCTGGTCGAAGGCATGATCGATGCGGTGATCTTCCTGCGCGACCCGATGACGCCGCAGCCGCACGAGCCCGACATCAACGCCCTAGTGCGCGCCTGCGACGTGCACAATACGCCGTGCGCGACCAACGTGTCGTCCGCACATCTGGTACTGTCTCAGCTTCAGCAACAAGCGGCCAAATAAACGGAGGCAATCATGGTCAAGGCAATCCGCATGCAGCGCGTGGGCGGTCCGGAAGTAATGGAACTGGTGGACGTCGACCTGCCGCCACCCGGCCCCGGCGAAGTGCGGATGCGCCATGAAGCCATCGGCCTCAACTACATCGACGTCTACCACCGCACCGGCCTCTATCCGCAACCGATGCCCGGCGCGCTGGGCGTGGAGGGCGCTGGCGTGGTGGAAGAAGTGGGCGAGGGCGTGACCGACCTCAAAATCGGTGACCGCGTGGCCTATGGTGGCCGTCCGCTGGGCGCCTACTCGGAAGCGCGCAACATCCCCGCCGCGCAGCTGCTGGTACTGCCCAAGCAAATTGAATTTGACACCGCCGCCGCCATGATGCTGCAAGGCCTGACGGTGCAGTATCTGTTCCACCGCACCGTGCCGCTGAAAGCGGGCGACACCATCCTGTTCCACGCGGCAGCGGGCGGCGTCGGCCTGATCGCCTGCCAGTGGGCGCGCGTGATGGGCGTGAACCTGATCGGCACCGTCGGCTCGGAAGAGAAGGCCGCGCTGGCCATCGAAAACGGCGCCAGCCACGTCATCAACTACAACCAGGAAAATTTCACCGAGCGCGTGAAGGAGCTCACCGACGGCAAAGGCGTGAGCGTGGTGTACGACTCGATCGGCAAAGACACCTTCATCGGCTCGCTGGACTGCTTGCAGCCGCTGGGCATGATGGTCAGCTTCGGCAATGCGTCCGGCCCCGTGCCGCCGTTTGGATTGAATGAACTGGCCAGCCGTGGCTCACTGTTCGTCACGCGCCCATCGCTGATGGCTTACACCGCCAAACGCGAAGACCTCGAAGCCTCGGCCCGGTCGCTGTTTGGCGTGGTCAGCAGCGGCGAAGTCAAAATCGACATCCGCCAGCGCTACGCCCTGGCCGACGTCCAGCAAGCCCACCGCGACCTGGAAGCGCGCAAGACCACTGGCTCCACCATCCTGCTGCCATGAGCGAGCGCGTGACGGAAGACGAAAGCGAAAACGGCGACCTGACCGACCTGCTGAGCGAAACCCGGATCCTGCTGCCGGGTGCGCAGATGCTGTCGGCCTTCCTCATCATCCTGCCATTCAACGGCGGCTTCGCCCAGATCGACCATACCGAAAAGCTGCTGTTCCTGGCCACCTTCTTTTTCTCGCTGACCAGCCTGGTGCTACTGAGCGCCCCGGCGATCCAGCACCGGCTGCTGCGGCCGTTAAAAGACCGTGCCCGCTTCAAGCATGTCGCCACACGCCAGGTGGTGGCAGGCGCTTTCACGCTGGCCATTGCACTGGTGCTGGGAACGGAACTGGTGATATCGGAAGTGTTTGGCGCCACCGTCGGACTGATCATGGCAGCGCTGATGGCAAGCTTGATACTCTGCGCCTGGTGGCTGCTGCCACTGTACCTCAAGCGCAGATTCTAAAACCATCCGGGGTCAGTTCTTGCAATCCAACACGGGCTCTGCCGTAGCGACGCTACGGCAGAGCCCGTGTTGGATTGCAAGAACTGACCCCGGATTTCAGCCCGCTTTAGGCGCAGCCTTGGTCTCGACCGTCTCGGTCTTCGGCTCGATGGTGATGTCGATGTTACGTGGCACGCCGTTCTGGCCCGGGAAGCCGGTGAACGCGCTTTGCACCAGCGCCGGCATCACGTGCGGCGTCGCCTGCACGGTGCTGGTGTTTTGCACCGTAACGTCATACAGCTTGCGGCCTGACGTATTGTTGATGGTCACGCGCAGCTGGCGCTGGTATTGGTGCTTGACGCGCTCTTCCACATAGGTCGGGCCGAAACGCCATGGGTCGTAGTAGAACGGACGATAGGCCCAGCGCGAATAACCCCAACCATAGTAAGGCCGGCCAAAGCCGGGACCCCAGTACGGTCCCATAAACGGATCATCCGCCTGCAGCACCCGTACCGGATGGTCGATCGTGAAAAATTTCATGCCAACGAGCAACTTCGGCTGCTGGTTGTCGCTGACCTGGTGGAAGCCCAGCTTGCCCAGCTCATTGGCGACCAGCACCTGGTAATTGCGGAATTCCAGCGTATCGTCCGCGCCCTGTGGCGCTTCAAACGCATAGCCTTTATCCTGGATGTCGGCCGGCCAGTCGTTAAACGCGGTCACATTGCTATGGATGGTGGTGGCGCAGCCGCTCAACAGCATGACGGCGGCAGTCGCCAAGGTGGCGAGATATTTCATGATGATGCCCTCTCAGGTAAGACGGTATTTCCAGAACTAGTGTATGACGCACGTCTGGTGCTTGCTCGATTATTACAGAATGTTACCGCATCGTGGAAAGCAGCAACTTACAGCTATGTAAGCTTTGGCAAGAATGACAATTTGCGCATCAGCCCGCACTGGTATTGGTAAAATAAGCCTTTGCCTCCGTCCTTACCGAGCCTCCAATGCGCACAGACAGCAGCCCAACGACGATTTTCCGCAAAGATTACACCCCTCCGGCCTACCTGGTGGACACCGTAGAACTGGGTTTCGACCTGGCGCCGGCGCGCACCATCGTTGCCAACCGCATCACCCTGCGCCAGAACCCGGCGTCGAAGAGCCATGACATCGTGCTGCACGGCGAAGAAATCGAACTGGTCCAAGTGCGCCTCAACGGCAAACTGCTGGGCCAGGCCGACTACGACCTGACCGCCTCCACGCTGACCATCCCCGATGCGCCCGCCGACGTGGTGCTGGAAATTGAAACCCTGTGCGCCCCGGTAGAAAATACCACGCTGTCCGGCCTGTACGTTTCGAACGGCAATTTCTTCACCCAGTGCGAGGCCGAAGGCTTCCGCCGCATCACCTTCTTCCCGGACCGTCCGGACGTGATGGCCAAGTATACCGTGATGCTGCGCGCCGACAAGGCCGCCTATCCGGTGCTGCTGTCCAACGGTAACCTCATCGAAGAAGGCGATCTGGACGATGGCCGCCACTACGCCAAGTGGGAAGACCCGTTCAAAAAGCCGTCCTACCTGTTCGCGCTGGTCGCGGCCAGACTGGTCTGCCAGGAAGAACAATTCACGCTGGCCGATGGCCGCGAAGTGCTGCTGCAAGTGTGGGTGGAAGAGGGCAACCTCGACAAGACCGACTACGCCATGCAGTCGCTGAAGAACTCCATCCGCTGGGACGAAGAACGCTTCGGCCTGGAGCTGGACCTGGACCGCTTCATGATCGTCGCGGTTGGCGACTTCAACATGGGCGCGATGGAAAATAAGGGCCTCAACATCTTCAACACCAAGTTTGTGCTGGCCAACCCGCGCACCGCCACCGACATCGACTACGCCGGCATTGAAGCCGTGGTCGGCCACGAATACTTCCACAACTGGACCGGCAACCGCGTGACCTGCCGCGACTGGTTCCAGCTGTCGCTCAAGGAAGGCCTGACCGTATTCCGCGACCAGGAATTCAGCGCCGACATGATTGGCACCGACAGCGGCCGCGCCGTCACCCGCATCGACCAGGTACGCACGTTGCGCCAGGCCCAGTTCCCGGAAGACGCCGGCCCGATGTCACATCCAGTACGCCCGGACTCCTTCGTCGAGATCAACAACTTCTACACCGTCACCGTGTACGAAAAAGGCGCTGAAGTGGTACGCATGTACCAGACCTTGCTGGGCCGCGACGGCTTCCGCAAAGGCATGGACCTGTACTTCGAACGCCACGACGGCCAGGCCGTTGAATGCGACGACTTCCGCGCCGCCATGGCCGACGCCAACCAGCGCGACCTGACCCAGTTCGAACGCTGGTACTCGCAGGCCGGCACGCCGGTCGTCAGCGCGCGCACGCGCTACGACGCCGTCAAGCGCAACTTCGACATCATCCTGTCGCAGCGCGTGCAAGCCGACCAGCAGCCGTTCCACATTCCCGTGGCCGTCGGCCTGCTGGACGCCAACGGCAAGGACCTGCCACTGACGCTGGAAAACGGCAAGCACGCCAAGGGCGCCACCACCGTGGTGCTGGAACTGATCGAGCAAGAGCAGATCTTCCGCTTCCGTAATGTCGACGACCGTCCGACGCCATCCATCCTGCGCGACTTCTCGGCGCCGGTGATCCTTGAATACGACTACACCGACGACGAACTGCTGCACCTGTTCAGCCATGACAGCGACCCAGTCAACCGCTGGGAAGCCGGCCAGCGCCTGGCGATGGAGCGCCTGCTCAAGCTGACCGCGCAAGTGGCAGCCCATGGCGACGCCCACCTGAAACTGGACAACACCTTCATCAACGCCATGCGCGCTGTGCTGACCGAGGACACGCTGGACCCGGCCTTCCGCGAACTGGCGCTGATCCTGCCATCGGAAACCATCATCGCCGAGCAGATGGACGTGGTCGATCCGCAAGCCATTCACACCGCGCGCCAGTTCATGCGCCGCACCATCGGCGCCACCTTGAAGGCCGAACTGCTGGCGCAATACCACGCCAACCAGACGCCCGGCGACTACAGCCCGGATGCACTGTCGGCCGGCAAGCGCGCGCTGAAAAACCTGTGCCTGTCCTACCTGATGGTCGCGCCGGAACTGGCCGAACTCAAACTTGCCCAGCAGCAGTTTGAAAACGCCACCAACATGACCGACCGCTCGGCCGCACTGGTCGCCATGATCCACAGCGGCGCCGAAGCAGGCCCGTACCTGAAGGCGTTCTACAACGACTTCGACAACGAAGCACTGGTCATCGACAAATGGTTCGCCATGCAGGCATCCGCCCCAACCACCAACGTGGCCGCGATCCGCAAGCTGATGGAGCATCCAGCGTTCACGCTGAAAACGCCGAACCGCGCACGTTCGCTGATCTTCAATTTCACCGGCGCCAACCCGTCGCAGTTCCACGCGGCCGATGGCAGCGCGTACGAATTCTGGGCCGAATACGTGATCAAGCTCGATGCGATCAACCCGCAAGTGGCAGCCCGCCTGGCGCGCGCCATGGACCGCTGGCGCCGTTATGCGCCGGCGCTGCAGGCCAAGATGAAACAGGCCCTGGAAAAAGTCGCCGCCCGCAAGCTGTCGAACGACGTGTCGGAAGTGATCACCAAGGCACTGGCCAACTAATTACAATCAACCAAGGGTACACATGAAACGAGTCAGCCTCACACAATATCTGGTGGAAGAGCAGCGCCTCCACAACTCGATCCCGGCCGAACTGCGCCTGCTGATCGAAGTGGTGGCACGCGCCTGCAAAACCATCAGCCACTCGGTCGGCAAAGGCGCGCTGGGCGAAGTGCTCGGCTCCGCCGACACCGAAAACATCCAGGGCGAAGTGCAGAAGAAACTGGACATCATCTCCAACGAAATTCTGCTCGAAGCCAACGAGTGGGGCGGCCACCTGGCAGCGATGGCATCGGAAGAAATGGAATCCATCCACCCGATTCCAAACCGCTATCCAAAAGGCGAATACATGCTGCTGTTCGACCCACTGGACGGCTCCTCCAACATCGACGTCAACGTCTCCATCGGCACCATCTTCTCCGTGCTGAAAGCACCGGAAGGCATGGATCAGCCGACCGAAGCTGACTTCATGCAGGCAGGCTCCAAACAGGTCGCCGCCGGCTACGCCGTGTACGGCCCGCAGACCATGCTGGTGCTCACCACCGGCAATGGCGTCAACTGCTTCACGCTGGACCGCGAGATGGGTTCGTGGGTACTGACCCAGCGCGACATGCAGATCCCGGCGAAGACCAAGGAATTCGCCATCAACATGTCCAACCAGCGCCACTGGCACCCGCCGGTGCAGCGCTACATCAGCGAACTGCTGGCCGGCGACACCGGCCCACGCGCCACCAACTTCAACATGCGCTGGATCGCCTCGATGGTCGCCGACGTGCACCGCATCCTGAACCGCGGCGGCATCTTCATGTACCCAGCCGACCTGCGCGACACCTCCGTGCCAGGCAAACTGCGCCTGATGTACGAAGCCAACCCGATGGCCTTCATCGTCGAGCAGGCAGGCGGCGCGGCCACCGACGGCAAACAGCGCATCATGGACATCCAGCCGACCAAACTGCACCAGCGCGTGCCGGTGTTCCTGGGCTCGCGTGATGAAGTAGCCGTGGTTACCAGCTACCATCAAGAGGGCTGAAAAGCTTAAAAATCGCAGAAAGCAATGCCATTTTTGCACGCTAGACTGAAAATAATGGTTTTGGGACTAGCGTGCGAGGATCGGCTTTGTTAGAATGCGGGTCGTCGCCGCTTTAGCTCAGTTGGTAGAGCAGTTCATTCGTAATGAAAAGGTCGCCAGTTCGATTCCGGCAAGCGGCACCAAGATACATCCCGGCAAGTTCCGGCAAAAACCGCCTTACCCTGTTTTCATAGAGGGAAGGCGGTTTTTTTATATCCGGCCGTTTTGCAAGAACCGGCATACTTCGGCAAAATCTTGATACCATTTGCCAAAAAATGGCAACGGATTTGGCAAAATGGAGGCTCCTCAGAAAACTGGCACTGTGTGTCGACATCGGGTGATGGTCGCCGGCAGTCGCTACTCCGGCACCTTTGCCACCAAGGCCGCAGTGTTGGCCTGGAGGGGGAGAAGCGTGTCACCACGTCAAAGGGCAAACTTGGCCTCACCAAGACCTGCGCCGACCCCTTCGAGAAATACGAGCTGGAGGTGTCGAAGAACAAACGCGGGTATCGCTGGGAGGCTCGCTGTGCCTGGCCGCCATGGCCGAGACCGACTTCGGCAAGGTCAAGGTGGCTGACGTCCGTACCACGCACGTGGCTGCTTGATGCGATCAGCGGCTCAATGAGGTTGCGCCCTGCTCGGTGACGCGGGAAATGACTCTGCTCTCGAAAGTGTTGGCCGTGGCGCGCAAGGAGTGGAAGTGGATCAGCGAGAGCCCAACCACCGATGTGGCGAGGCCGAAGGCACCGCCGGCGCGCAACCGGCTTATCTCTCAGGTTGAGATCGAGGCGATCTGCGTGGCGCTGAACTGGCGCCACGATATCGTTGGCGTGCCGCCGACGACGAAGCAGCAGTGTATTGCCTTGGCTTTCCTGTTTGCGATCCAGACCGCGATGCGCGCCGGCGAAATATGCGGTTTGAAGAAAGGGGATGTATCTGGGCGGGTCGCGCGGCTGCACATGACCAAAAACGGTTTGCTGCGGGGCGGTCCGTTGTCAGCCCGCGCGCTGGAGATTTGGGAGATGATATCGGACGGCTTCGGTGTGACGTCTGCCATTCTCGATGCGATGTTCCGCAAGGCGCGGGAAAAGCAGGCATCGAGGGGCTGGCCTTCCACGATACCACGAACGAGGCAATCACTAGGTTGGCGAAAAAGCTACACGTGTTGGACCTTGCACGAATGGTCGGACACTCGGATATCCGGCAACTGCAGACCTACTACAACGAGACTGCAGCCGACATTGCATCGCGCCTATAGTTTTGCAGTGGTGACTGGCACATTTATTTACTAGAGCGGAGGGGCATTATGGCTATTATGGAAAATCATCTGTCGTCGGCATTGGGAAGCTTTGGACTGCATTCTCCATACGACATGCTCAAAAAAGCATGGCGTGAGTATGAACGTTGCACTAAATCCGACAATGACGACGACCGTCGCGATGCTGCGATTAATGGAGCCATTACTCTTTGGCATATGAACGACTGGGTGTGGAACGGAATAACCGACTATGGCCGTAAGAAGGATGAGGTAAGAGCATTATTAGGGGTCACAGGGCCTCGTGCGGAAAAAGATGACTTAGTAAAATGGGCCGTAGGAAGGTGCCCCGAGTTGGCTATTTGTCAGTCGATCTGCAATGGATCGAAACATGTAGTTTGTATAGGGATCAAGGAAGCGAATTTAGTCTCAAGTAATCCAAACTCGCCAAATGTGAAGACGACGCCGGGTCGCCTCGAAATTGTCGATGGCTCTGGAAATACGCTGGACGCCCCTGATGTGCTCCGAAAGGCATTCGACTTTTGGTACCATCACGCAACTAATGCCAATGTCTTGAAGTAATCCCTCATGCATAAATTATCGACACCGTTGTAGAGTGCAAAAAACTAAACAACGGAGGCTGCACTGATTGTTATGAGAAGCACGATGTGTGCTCAATCATGTATCCGCACGCGAATGTGGGTTGCACGATAAGTTAACTCATTATTTCCAAGCAATCACTTCCCTTGCCTTATACAACGCTTGCGCACGCCCTTTTACTGATAATCGGTTCGGCTTCGGGAAGGTCGGCAGACATACAATATCGCTGTAGACGCGGTCCTTCGACCGATGCAAGTAGGCCGCCAGCGCAATCGAAATTGGCTGTTGAGTAGGCACTGGGTGCGGCTGACTCAGTTTTTCCAGGGTCTTGGTCAACAATTCTTCGGTACTCATTTTAGTATCCGTAATTCGCGAATTAAAGTTGTCTGCCATCAGTTAAAAAAAACCAACGCACCTTTTCGTGGAGCGAACGGTAACGGCTTCGCGTCGCGTAGCTCGAAACCGTACTTCTCGAAAAACCGTGGCGACTTCGACGCGGTGCTGCAGCCGGAGATGATGACCCGTCCGACGATTTCGCCGCGCAGTAGCAGCTCAAACGCCGGCATCCGGATGTGTTGCAGGCGCGCCTTTGCTGGCGTGAACCAGCACCTTGCCGCGCACATTCGTCGACCAACTGCGGTTCTCGATGTCCTTGTAGCCATTGACTATGAGCCATGCCCAAGGTTGGCGGATCGATAAGGCCTTCATGACACAGGTCCCTCCTCGATCTGAATTACTCGATACTCGATGTTGATTTCCCAGGCTCAGCGTGTGGGCAATACCAGCGCAACTACTGAACATCGCAGCCGTCGCGCAACCAGCACTTGCCGTCGGAGGTGCCGGACGGGGAGGTTCTTCTTTGCTGAACAGCCTAGGCTAGGAAGTAAATAAAAGCGTCTCAATAACCTCGTTCTTGGAGATTTCTCGCGCTGCTTGTTGAGCTTTCTAAGAATTCAAGACAGGTCATCATATGAGTTGAGTCTACGGTAAATCAGATAATACTAGTTGTTAATTTGCAACTTTAGGTATACGACCGGATCAGTTTGACTTAGAGTGATGTATCACATAGATAACGCATCCTCTTATGACAATCGAGTTCAGCCTAGCAGAACAGGTGTTTCGCGAACTAGTAGACGAGTTCGCTGCGATCATCCTAGACGCAAATGAAGCGCAAACGCGATTTGCGTTTATAGATCGACTCTTAGTGGAGAGTCTGGGATGGCCTCGTGAGCACATCAAAGTTGAGGTTTATGAGGGCGGGGACCGAAGTGATTATGAATGCGGCGCTCCTCGCCAAATGATAGTTGAAGCAAAAAAGGCCAGCTCATCGTTCAGCTTCCCACCAAGAGCATCAAATTTTGCAAATAAACTTAAGCTGTTGTCGTTAATGGCATTCAATGATTCGACAAAATCAGCTATTGAACAGGTATACAAATATTGTCAAGATCGAGGTGTGCCTGTAGCTGCAATTTGCAATGGGCCACAAATTATATTTTTTCTAGCGTCACGGCTTGACGGAACTGCACCCCTCGATGGTCATGCATTTGTATACGATTCCTTCGATGCTATGAAGAAAGGATTCAATACTATATATGAAGCCTTATCACCTGAAGGAATTAGAGAGAAGCGACTATCAATCATGCTGGGGGCCACGAATGGTGGTGCCTTACCTCCTAAGTTATCAGTCGCATGTTTGAATTATTTTGAATATAAACATAGTAGTAATTTTCAAGAGAATTTACGAAATGCGTCTTCGCTTGTTATTGAGGATATAGGGAAAACAGCAGAGGTAGAAAAAGACTTTCTTGCTGAATGTTATTGTGAAAGTGGGCCATTATCGCAATATTCATTAGTTGGGAAAAACATACTCAGCACGCGCTACTCTTCATTATTTTCATCAAAAGAATCTGGTAGTCGAATTGAAGAGGTTAATCCTCGTGGTCCCACAAAAAAGTTGAGTGAAAAGGTTATTGCGGAAGCGATTGGCCGTAGGCCGATAGTTTTATTAGGGGACGTTGGTGTAGGAAAAACATCATTTTTAAAGAATCTTATTCAAATTACCGCAAAACGTGAATTTGGAAATGCGATTTTTATATATTTTGACTTGGGATCTCAAGGCGCATTAGCGACGTCTACTCGTTCAGCATTACTAAAAGAAATAGAAAAAACTTTAAAAAATACGTATAATGTAAACATTTTTGAAAAATCTCTTGTAGAAAAAATTTATAAAGACCAACTTACAGATTTTGATGAAGGCTTTATTGGTGAAATTAAGTATTCACAGCCAGAAGTTTTTTCGAAAAAGCGTATCGATTTTCTTGAAAAACTCGTAGCGGATAGAGAAAACCATCTTAAAAATTGTTTGAGTGTACTTTCCTCGCAGAAGCACGCACAAGTTATTATCGTCATTGATAATGCTGATCAGAGAAAATTATCGGTTCAGCAAGATTCTTTTTTGATTGCAAATGAACTTGCTTCAAATTGGAATGCACTAGTATTTCTTTCTCTTCGACCTCAAACTTTTCACGCGTCAAAGCGTAGTGGAGCAATCTCAGCTTATCCTCAAAAAGTCTTCGTAATTCCTCCACCAAAACTTGAAGATGCCATAGAAAAGCGCTTGATTTTTGCAGCAAAGATAGCTGATGGACGGCTACCCGTAGCGAAAATTAAAGACTTATCTATGCACATAGAGAGTCTCGCGATATTAATTAAAGTTTTGCAAAGTTCTTTGCGTATAAATAATGATTTATATGAATTTATAGTTAATGTTAGTGGTGGAAACGTTCGTGTAGCAATTGAGCTAATATCGAAATTCATCGGAAACCCAAATGTTGAGTCAGAGAAAATAATAAAAACAATAAACGAAGGCGGTAAATATGTTATACCTTTGCATGAATTTGCTAAAGGTGGACTGCTGGGAGACTATGCTTACTTTCAAGAAGAATCGTCATATGCCCACAATATATTTGGAGTAATTTTCGCAGACAAACGAGAACATTTTTTATCGTCGTTTCTCTTGGGTTACTTGGGATGGGATGGGGCCATCGCCCGACAAACAGATGGGTTTGTAGGACTAGCTGCAATTTTGGAAGAAGGACAATGTAATGGTTTCAGTACTGAGCAGACTAGCGCTCATTTGCGAAAATTAACAAGAAAGAAACTTGTTGAAACTACTGAGCGTAAATTACTTGACGATGAAGATAGCGTTGGAAGTGCGGAGCTCCCAGAGTCATTTCGGCTAACTCCCCTAGGCGCTTACCATCTTAAAAGATGGGCTTACGATTTTTCTTACCTGGAAGCCATGTCATTCGATACTCCTATATTTTCAGTTGAGGTTTATACATCATTGGCTCAACAAGTAAATAATTTAACTTTAACTGCACGTTATATTAGAGCTGTTACTTTTAAAAATTACCTTGGGGAAATTTGGAAAGGTTTTGCTATTCGACCTTATTTTGATTGGAAACAATTTCAAACCTATGGTGATAAATCTTTTGATCGTGTTAAAAGACGTATTATAGATTTAGGGCTGCCAATTCCAAATATATAAATAAAATTGAATTTACAAATTATATTTGTAGTGATTTTTATTTAATAAAATGGGCGCTATTGATCTTCAGCCTTAGACCACAGGCTATCCAATCATATGAGTTATTGAAGTTTGGCGTTCAGCTTCTTGGCCATCTCTTCATGGTGGCCAACTGTGGGCTCCAGCTTGCTTGCCAGTGCCTTCACATCCGCATCTTTCGCGTTCGCGATGTCCTTCTTCAGCGCGGCGTGCACTTTGGTGTGATCGGCCACGCCTGCTTTGCTGACATACTGCTTGTCGAACGCTGCGCCGGACAGTTTTTGTAACTCGTCGGCTATCTTCTTGTGCTCGGCATCCGTGTCGGATGGCAGCGTGATGTTCTTTGCGGCCGCGACTTTTTTGGTTTCATCCAGACCTTTGCTGTGGTCGTCAATCATCATCTGGGCAAATTCTTTGACGTCGGCATTGCTGCTTTTATCGAGCGCCATCTTACCGGCGGCGACTTCGGCGATGTTTGCTTGGGCGATTGCGACCAGGCGGTCGGCATCGGCTTTGGCGATGGTGGTTTGTGCGGACGCGACATTGGCGATGGCGAAGCTGGTGGCCAGAATGGCGTATAGACGAGTGCGGTGCATGAGGATCTCCAGTGTGAGCAGGAATAGCCGTAAGAAATAAGAACTGCACATTAACGGCAAGGCTTTAATGTGCAGTCATCTTTCTTCGTTTCCTGCCGACAGACTGTGCGGCATTTCGCTTACTGCGAAAGCGATACAGGTCAGAACGGCCGCGCTTCTATGCGCCGCTCGACAAAATCGGCTGTCCGGCAACGGTAGGTGAAGGTGGTTGCTGTGGCAGAGGAGGCCACTTCGAGTGTGCCGCCGTGCGACACTGCGATTTCTGATGCGATGAACAGGCCCAGTCCAAGTCCTTCGCTTACGTTGGCCGTGGTGGATTTCCAAAACGGTTTAAATAGTTTAGCTTGTATTTCTTCTGGTATCGCTGTTCCGCTATTGGTAATGGCCAGCTCGAAAATACCGTTCGATATTTTTGCGTTCACATACACCGGCGCAGCCTGGTTGCCGTGAACAATCGCATTCTTCAACAGATTGGATAACAGTTGCACCATGCGTTGACCATCACACAGCAGGCTAATGTCGACAGGGATGTCTGAGACAATTTCCCGGCCGGGATAGACCCCGCGCAATTCCTCAACCGCCTGGTAGAGGAACTCCGCCACGCTTTTTTCATGGCGGATATTGAGGGAGATGCCGCCACCCATTCGTCCGCGGGTAAAGTCGGTGACATCGTCAATGAGCGCGGCAATGCGCTGTACGCTGCGCTGCATGATCGCTAACAATGGGGCAATCGCTGGCGGTGCTTGCTGCTTTAAAATCTCGGTGCCATTGCTGATGGTGCTGAGCGGGGTCCGGATGTCGTGCCCCAGCATGGCGATGAATTGCTCGCGCAATTTGGAGGTTTCCTTCTCATCGCTCAGGGCGGTCTGCGTCGTTCGCATGGCGCTCTCTGCGGCGAGTTGGCGGCTGATGAGTTCAGCGAATAAGGATAAGGTCTTGCTCGTTGAGCTTTGCGTCAGCTCTGCCTTGTTCGGGTCGAGCCCGCACAAGGTGCCGAAGTACTCGCCGCTGGGCCGGTGCAGTGGAATCGAAAAATAACTCTGGAATCCGTAAATCCGTGGTGTCTGATGGTCGCAGTATTGCGCGCTATCCCGCACCGAATCGATAATGATGGCGGCATTGGTATCCCGGACTTCTTCGCACAGCGTGGTGGTGACGTCCAACGCATCGCCCACTTTCAGTCCGAAGCCGAGTTTGTCTAACACGGCACACGTGTGCCAGGAATCAGCGGTGACTCGGGCCACGCACACAAAGCCCAGGCCGGTGATTTCTGAAACAGCCTCGAGAATGGTCGGCACAGCAGCGATCTTTTCGACTGCGGCAATATCTTTTTCAAGTGACAGGGTCATCGGATTCTTTCTGCCGTTGAGTTACCCCAACTAGTGTCAGCCTTCTGGGAGTGGGGAGCGTGGTGCGGCCATGTAGAGATACCCCGATAGTGTACAGCAAGCCAGTCGTCCCGCTCTACCAGCGGGTGCCTTGCTCGGACATAAAATAAGTTCTTTCCGCCATGTGTGAACTGACGTACCGAGGAATGCGCGCAGCCAGCCGACAATGATGTTTTGTACAACGGGGCAGCCTATGAACGCCAACCTCATCCCTGAGCGGAATGCAGGCGAACCCGATCGGCGCCACGATGGTCCGGTTGAAACGATCGACGCGGCGGTGGTGCTGGCGTCAGTTGATGGCGTCGGACCCGCTCTGGATTACATGTCCACCAACGGTATTCCCCACGCGACAGCGCTACGCGTCCTGGCTGGCCCGCGATATCACCGGCAGCCGGACATGCGAACTATCGGCACGGTTCTCGATCAGATTACTGCGAAAAAGCGTGGCCGGGCGAGCTGAGCTCCCGCCGCAAAGCGCCGTTTCACGCGGGCTTCATCTGTCTAAAATAACTGCGCCGATAAGTTGGCCCGATCAGGACGCGTTCTGACACGTCCCGTGATATCCCTCGGCGGTGCATATAGTAAAGTGCCGCGCCCATGCCTGACTGTCTGGCCAGCCAAATAGCGTTCTCTACCACCATGGCGGCGTCAACGCGCTCGCGTCGCTCAAAGAAAGTCATCGGCATCTCCTTTAGTAATGAGCCCACTTTAATAGGTGACGCGCAGTCAATCTGTTAGCTAATGCATATAACGCGTGCTACAGCGAATAGGAGAATCGGCTGATGGTCTTTTAATCGTTGGCCTGCTGCTGCGTGCCGGTGCCGATGGGCGCCGGATCACTGGCGCGATGCGTGGCATCCCTTTGCACGAGGCCAGCTATTTCGGCCATGCCGATGTGCTGCGGGTATTGGTCGCACTGCCGGACCGGCGGATCAGGTGTTATTGGCTGCAGGTTCAAAGCGTGGCAAGCGCGCCAGCGGATGGGTGTTGATGATGGCGGAGATGCGATACAGCTCGCTGATGGCGGGAAGGACGTACTCATCAATGGGATGGTCAAGCCGCCAGTGTTCGATAATCTCCAGCCGGCGCGCCGGATCGCAAGTGAAGGACGACTCGATCGCGACGATGTAATCGACCATCGCAATATGCCTGAAGTCATGCGCAATGTCGCGCACCCTGTCAGCCAGCAGTAAATCAAACTTGTCCATCGAGACCTCCGTGAGGGCAGTAAAACACAGTAACACACATATGTGGAATCGTTACTGCTATTGGCGTGCGGCGCTTTGTAAGAAGTGCTAGGTAGGAAGCCGACATAGGTGTATTGTCTGCTTTGAATTGGATGACGTTCGCCAATCGTGACTGGTGCACTACTAGCGGCAAGAAAATGAATGAGCGTCAAAAGCGGTCTGATGAATGTATGGCAAATGCGGTCGAGCGCGGCATCAATATCCTGGCCGTACGCAACCGCACACTGGCACACAACTACATGCAATACAAACGGGTTCCCGCAGAAGTGATCGCGCGCGTACTCGATCCCACATTGCCCCGTCGTACCGCCAGTGCTGAACAGGCGGTGTCCGAAGCACTTATCCCCTTGCCGGCGAGTGATAAGAACGCATAGCAGAACAATGATCGGCTCCTGCGCGACGGCAATTTGGGAGGCAGCCATGACGAATAAGCCTGTGAAAGTGCGACAACTGAGCGCGGTGCAATTACGCATCCTGCTGACACTGTCACGTGAATTGCTGCAGACGGATGACGTCCGCAGTTCGCTGGCCCTGGTCGGGCGCGTGCTGGTGGAATTGATGTCGCCGGATTCTGCTTTGTTGCTACTGCAGGATGACCGACTGGATGTGGTCTGCTTTGACCGCCGTGGCGTAGCCCATCCGGCAGGAACGGACCATACGTTGTACCAGGCGGCTGCGGCCTTGTTGCCGAGCACGCGTCATGCCGCAGCAGACATGGTGCGCGATCAGACGTCACCGGTGCATATCGGGCCGCACGCATTGGCGGTAGCGGTGCCGGCCCACGCGGCGGTAGCGGTACTTGCGGTGTCCTGGACACACGAGCTGGCGTCAATGGCGCCGGAAAAATGCGGACCGCTTCTGACATATATCCTGGAATTGGCGACGGCAGCGCTGGGCAAGATTGCAGCGCGCAGCTCGCTTGAGCAGCTGCTGTGGCAGCAGTGCGAACAAATCGCCAGCTCTTCCGTGGCGCATGCCGCCGAGCTGGAGCGCCGGGAGCAGGCGGTCACCGAACTGCGCGTGCTGGCGCTGACCGACGTCCTGACGGGGCTGTACAACCGCCGTGGCTTCTTCATGCAGGCGGAGCAGATCTTCAAGGTGGCACAGCGCAAGCGTGCCGACAGCGCGGTCATTTTCGCGGACATCGATGGCCTCAAGCACGTTAATGATGAGCTTGGGCATGATACTGGTGACGCCCTGATACGGGATGCGGCGTCGGTATTTCGCCAGTCGTTCCGTGAAGCGGACGTGGTATCCCGACTGGGCGGCGACGAGTTCGTCGCCTATACCCTGGACGATGCGCGGCCCGAAATCATCCTGCAGCGCATCCGCGACAACCTGCATGCCTTTAACCTGATGCAGGAGCGGCCGTATGCCGTGGCGATCAGTGCCGGTATCGTGCGGTGTGAGCCTGGCGGCAAGCAGGTTTTGTCGGATTATGTGTTGCAGGCAGATGAGCAGATGTACGCTGAAAAGCGTAGTCGGTTGCACTAGACCAGTATCAGTCCCACCAGCTCGCGTGCGCGCAGGCATTGCTGGCCGCCCGCTTCCATACTGTGGCAGGTGCTGGAGCGCGCCTTTCATCGCGACGTGATAGGGCGACACGGGCGTAACCAGCTGCTCGGGCACCGTGCTTTGTGGATGGGCGGTGGTTTCGCTCCAGTCGAAGCTCACCCGCTTATTTTGGTCAGGCTGTGCAAGGGACCGATGTCGCCACCTGCCATGCTGTGCGACAGCGTATGCATATCCACCTCCAGCCGCTTGCGCATGGCGCCCAGCATCATGCCGACAAACGAGGACGCCGGTTGTCCGGCTGGCTGCACGGTCAGCGAAGTATAGGTCAGCTGTTCAGAGAAGGGCCGGAACACCAGTCCCGCATGCAGGTAATCATAGGCGGTCACGGGATTGACGATGGCCACGCCCACCTTGTTGCGTACCAGTTCGCACTGGCTGATGGTGAACGGACACTCCACCACCGTACGCAGTTCGACGCCGTGGTTGCGGCAGATGCGGTCCAGCCGCAGGCTGACGCTGTCCTCGGGATTCAGGGCGATGAAGGGATGCTTGCCCAGCATGGCGGGCGTAATGCGCTTGTGCCGCGCCAGCGCGTGGCCTTGCGGCAGCGCCACCACGCCGAAGTAATGGGCGAACAGGGTGGCTTCGATGCCGTTGGTGGAGACATCGTCCGCTACCACGCCCAATTCGGCCTCGTTGCTGAGCAGGCATTTGCGGACGTCGGCCGATCCCATAATCTGTAGTGATACCAGCGTGCGTTCGCGCTCGCGCGACAGATCGGCCAGCACGCGCGGCAGGAAGCCGACGCCAACGCCGGGGAAGCTGGCGATGCGTACGCGGCCGACGCCGAACTGGCGCAATGCGCGCAGGCGCTGTTCAATCACCTCCATGCCGACGAAGTGGCGGTCCACTTCTTTCAGCAGCGCCTGCGCCTCCTGTGTGGGCAGCAGCTTGCCGGCGCTGCGCTGAAACAGCGCGAGTCCGGCGGACTGCTCCAGCCGGCGCAATGATTGGCTGATGGCCGGCTGGCTCATGTTCATGAGCCTGGCGGCCTTGGTGGCGGACCCTGTGGTCATCACAACGCGGAAGATCTCGATTTCCCGGCTCAGCATGTGCATAACTAAAATTTATGGAATGATAAATAATAGCCGATGCACGGACCTTGTGCTTCTTTATACTTGGCGCATCAATCAATCTCTGGAAGAGGCGGGCATGAACGAACATCAAGCGGACCGGAAAAAACTGTTGGCGCCGGACTGGGAGCAGATCGCGCAGAGTTACGACGTCGCCAGCGATTTCATCAATCTGGAGAACGGCTACTTCGGCATCATGGCGCGCCCGGTGGCGGAGGAGTTCAAGCGCAATATCGATTATCTGACGCGTTACAGCTCCTATCATCTGCGCCGCAAGTTTGAGCGGGCCGGCGTCGACCAGATTCGTACCGAGCTGGCGGCGCGTACCGGTGTCGCCATGGAGGAACTGGCGCTCACGCGTGGTGCGACGGAATCGCTCCAAAACCTGATCTGCAATTACCGCCTGCTCAAGCAGGGCGATACGGTCATGTACAGCAATCTGGATTACGATGCCATGCAGTACGCGATGAACGATCTGGCGCAACGGCACGGCGCCAAGGTGGCGGTGGTGCAGATACCGGAACCGGTGTCGCGCCAGCTGGCCATCGACGTGTATGAGAAGGCACTGCGCCAGCATCCGCGCACCCGCTTGCTGCTGCTCACCCACCTCAATCACCGCACCGGTTTGGTGTTGCCGGTGGCGGAGATCATCAAGCTGGCCAAGTCGCGCGGTGTTGATGTGATTGTGGATGTGGCGCAGTCCTGGGGGCAGCTGGATTACAAGCTGCCGGACCTGGGCGCGGACTTCGTGGGCACGAATTTGCACAAGTGGGTGGGCGCGCCTTTAGGTACGGGCTTTCTGTACATTCGCAAGGAACGGCTGGCGGATATCGGCGTGGAGCGGGGCGACGAAGATCACCCAGCGACCGACATCCTGTCGCGCGTGCATTCGGGCACCGTGAATGCGGCCGCGCTGATGACGATACCGGCGGCACTCAAGCTGCATGATGAAATCGGTGTGGCGAATCGGGGCCGCCGTTTGTGCGAGCTGCGTGACTACTGGGTGCATCAGGTGCGCGATGTGCCGAATGTGGAGATTCTCACGCCGGATGAAGCGGGCAGTTATGGCGCGCTGACATCCTTCCGCGTGCGCGGACACACAACGTTTGAAGCGAACAATGCGCTGGTGGACCGCCTGATGGCGCAGTACGGCATCTTCACCGTGGCGCGCAAGGGACCCGTGGGTGGTAGCGTCATCCGCGTTACGCCCGGGCTCTTCACGCGCACCGCTGATCTCGACAAACTGGTCACCGCCATCCGCGAGCTGGCTGCCTGACGCGCTGGCGGCTTACTGATGAGTAGTGCGCGGCTATTTCTTTAAATGATGTACATTGTTTTTATAACATCATTCTAGAAGGATGTCCCGATGAAATATACCGCCACTGTCGCGGCCATGATGCTGACCGCGCTGCTTTCCGCTTGCCACAAAAAAGAGAAGGCCGAAGAACCACCGGTCGCTGCCACGCCCGCCCCGGCGCCAGCGGCCGCACCAGCGGCGCCGGCGCCTGCCGCGGACCCGACACCCGAACAGCAGGAGCTGGCGAAGAAAAAGTCCCTGCTTGAATACGGTGTGATGGAAGACAAATACCTCAACGATCCGCGTGGCCAATGGGCGACGGAAGCCAAGGCTAGCTCGGTCTTCGGTGACGACAACGGCCGCAAGCCGAGCGAAAGCAATCTGGCCGTCCGCGCCACCGGCGCCGCGGACGATCACAGCTGGACCAACAACAATATCGATAAAGGTTTCGACTGGCTGGAGCTGAGCTATGCCAAGCCGGTCAATGCCACCGAAGTGCGCGTGGTGCTGCCGGGCGGTAAAGGTGCGGAGGCCATCAACAAGGTCGAGCTGCAAGACACCGACGGCAAATGGAACACGGTCTGGGAAGGCATGAGCGAAGTGAAGCGCGATCAGCGCGGCAGCCGTACCTGGTTTGTCCGCACCTTTGACAAGACCGCGTACAAGGTCAAGGGCGTCAAGATCACGCTGGCCAACAATCTCCAGCGCGAGTACAAGGAAGTCGACGCGGTGCAACTGGTCGGCGACCAGTAAGCAGGCTATCATCACGGCATGAACAGAAAAATGCTTGCCGTGGCCGGTGTGGCGGCTGTGTTTGGCGCGATCAATTTCGCGAGCCGGGCACAGTCAGGCCAGTCGCCTCAGCCTTACTACAAATCGCTGGTCAGCTCGCCCACCTGCATGCAGCCGCAATGGCCCAGGGAGGCGCTGCGCTACGAGATCGATGGCACCACCATCGTGCGTTTTGAAATCGGTCTGGACGGCAAAGTGATCCGCCCAGCGGTAACCCAAAGCAGCGGCTGGAAGATACTGGATGACGCCGCCGTGCATGGCTTGTCACAATGCCTGTTCCAGGCCAATCTGGACGAAGCGAAAAGCAGCCAGCAGCTGCCGTTGAAATTTGTCTGGTCGTTCAGCGACGCGCCGGCCGCGCGGCCGCTGCTGGTGGCGGACAGCTGCCCGCCATCGACGCGCTTTGCGCGCTTCAGCCAGTCAGACCGCCGCACTAGCGGGGGCGATGGCGTGCTGCTGCGCTTCATCGTCAATGCGGAAGGTGCGCCGCAGCGCATCGTTGCCGAACCCGGCGCGCAGCAGGAAGTCGCCGACGCGGCGGTGGAATATCTGCAAGGCTGCCGCTTCGCCCACGACGCAGGCGTAACGGGGCCGCGCACTGACACGGCCTATGGCCGGGTGCAACTGCAATAATCAGCGCAAGTCTTCGGCCCGGCGTTTCTCAGGTTCGCTCAGCACGCGGGCGATGACCGGCAAGGGCACGCCTGCGTCCTCCAGAAATTCGGCTGCCATTTCGCGGCCTTGCTTCTCAGCCATGGCAATCCCTGCATTGACCGCGACCGCCTTGGTGCGGTCGGGGCGTGAGCGTCGTTCGATCATGGTGATACCTCCTGTCTGAGCCGAGACAGTATCACAAATGCAATTACGATGCGCTGACGGTACTGGTTTGCTCGCGCTTTTCCATGGCATTGTGGACGGCCGCCAGAATGCGTTCCAGATTGGCTGGCTTGATCACATGCTCGTCAAAGCCGGTATCAATCACCCGCTGGCGCGTCACCACATCGCCCCAGGCGGTGAAGGCGATCAGCGCGACCTGGTCGAAGTCCGGCACCGCGCGCAGGGCGGCGGCCACCTGGTAGCCGTCCATGCCGGGCATGCCCAGATCGAGCAGAATGGCATGTGGCTGGAAGGTGCGCGCCGCGTCCAGGCCTGGTAGGCCGGCATAGGCCACGGCGGTCTGGTAACCGTGCAGTTCAAGCAGTTCCGCCGAAATGTCTGCGGCTTCGGTGTTGTCGTCTACGACTAAAATACGTTTGGAAGTGGTCTGGTCCATGATAATGAACGAAAAGTAACATGACGTTCGGCTGGGTCCAGGCCGGGGGAGAGGTGGCGCGCGGGTAGGGGGCACGCAGGGGAGGGGCCATATAGGCTTTCCTGTCGTTAATTATAGTTGGATTTTCGCCGTTTGCTTGAAGAAATATGTATCTGTCTCCAAATTGTCCACAGACCTCATGGAAAGGGAATCGAATATGACGACAACAACGGAAACGGCCATCCTGGCCGGCGGCTGCTTCTGGGGCGTGCAGGACTTGGTCCGCAAGATGCCTGGCGTACTGACAACCCGGGTCGGCTACAGCGGCGGCGACGTGCCGAACGCGACCTATCGCAATCATGGCACCCATGCCGAGGCGATTGAAATTGTGTTTGATCCGGCGGTGCTCAGCTACCGCAAGATCCTGGAATTTTTCTTCCAGATTCACGATCCGAGCACCCGCAACCGGCAGGGCAATGACATCGGTTCGAGCTATCGCTCTGCAATTTTTTATTCCAATGAGCAACAGAAGGCCGTGGCGGAAGATACCATTGCCGACGTCAATGCATCGGGCTTGTGGCCTGGCAAGGTGGTGACGGAACTGGCGCCGGCAGGGCCATTCTGGCAGGCCGAGCCGGAGCATCAGGACTATCTGGAGCGCATTCCGAATGGCTACACCTGCCATTATGTACGTCCGGACTGGGTACTTCCCATGCGTTAAAAACTGCGTGTAAACAATGACTTAGGATTCAGAAGGTATTCGGAAGGAAAGTTTCTGGGGGCAGACCTACAGTGAGAGCCATGTTTCACCTCTTCACGTTAGGAAATGCCATGAGTCAGTTATTTGCTGCCGTTTATGAAATCCAAAGCGCTACCATCGGCCGTCCGATGTTGCGTCTGAACCTGGTCGTTAATCGCGACAATGCCAGCGTGGTGGGCACCGCCACGCTGGAAAGCGTCACCGGCGATGTGCATGAAATGTCGGTACGCGGCCACCTCATGGAAATCGAAGGCGATGCGCCGCTGGAGGCGATTGTGCTGGCCGGTACGCCACCGGTATTTGCCGTGCTCGACGAAGAACCGACCTCCTTCCAGCTACTCATGGTATTGCCGACTGCCTGGAAAAATGGCCAGGCTTGTTTCAAAATGAGTATTGGAAAGCTTTACCCTCGTGTCGTGGATATCCGCGATGGCATCGCCCGCGCTGTTTTACCGGAAGCAGCGTACTGACGTTTGTAGATACCACTTTTGTCTCCCTTCAAATTGGTACTCACTTTTGTTGTGGAATGCGTAACGTATCGCATTTCATGGTGGGTACCAATCTTTTCTATACAAGCTCGGTACAGCTGTTAGTAAGCACTCACACTTCGTGACCTAATCTATAAGCAATCTTTCCGGAAAAACTGTTCCCTCAACGGAACTGGTATTTGAGTGCACGCAATTTACAAAACCACTTGACTACCACTTTCCCAAGGTGGATTCTGAAAAAATAACAACAAACGCAGTTCACACCCACCGGAAGGAGAGACGATGAAACATGCAGTTAAGGGGAACGCGGCCGTTATGGGCCTGATTGCCAGCATGCTGGCAGCTTGCGGAGGGGGCGGCGATGCCGACACCTCCAGTTCAAAAATGAAATTGCTGGGCGCCGCAGTACAGGGCGCAGAAACCACCGCGGCGGCGGCGTGTCCAGCCTGGTCATCCACAGCGATCTACACGGTCGGCATGTGCGTGACCTACAGCGGCAAGACCTACACCGCCAAGTGGTGGACGCAGAATAACGTGCCAGGCACGGAAGAATGGGGACCATGGGCGGTGAGCGCCGCGCCGCCAACCCCGACACCAACGCCGACACCGACACCCACTCCAACGCCGACGCCGACACCGACACCTACTCCGACGCCGACTCCGACGCCAACGCCTACGCCGACCCCAACTCCGACGCCGACCCCAACTCCGACGCCAACGCCAACCGGCGGCCGTGAGATCGGTTCATACTTCGCGCAGTGGGGCGTGTACGGCCGCAGCTACGAAGTGGCTGACATCCACACCACCAAGACGCCGGTCAACGGCGTGCAGACCAGCGTTGCCGACCAGCTCACGTTCATCAACTACGCCTTCGGCAATACCTACGCTAAAAACGGCGGCTACGAGTGCGATATGGTCACGCGTACCGAAGTCGGCAACGACAATCCGACCTCGCCTGCAGCGGGCACCGGCGGCGACGCGTATGCCGACTACCAGCGCTCGCCGGGCCGTACGGTCAATGGTCAGGCGGTACCGTGGGACGCTCCGCTCAGCGGCAACTTCCTGCAACTGAAGCTGCTGAAAGCCGCGCACCCGAACCTGAAAGTGTTCATCTCGCTGGGCGGCTGGAGCTGGTCGAAAAACTTCTCGGCCGCAGCCAAGACCGACGCGCTGCGCAAACAGCTGGCCAAGTCCTGCGTGAAGCTGTTCATCGCCGGCGACCTGCCGGTACAGGATGGACGCGGCGGCGCTGGCTCAGCCAAAGGCGTGTTTGACGGTATCGACATCGACTGGGAATACCCGGGCGGTGGCGGCCAGCCATACAACACGGCGGACGCGGTCAACGACAAGCACAACTTCACGCTGCTGATGCAGGAGTTCCGCGCGCAGCTGGATGCGCAAGGTGCGACTGACGGCAAGCGCTACCTGCTCACCGCCGCCATCGGCGCCGGCACCGAGAAGATCGCGCAGACCGAACCAGCCCTGTACTCGCAATACATGGACTGGGTCAATCTGATGACCTATGACTTCCACGGCGGCTGGGAAACCACCACCAACTTCCACGCACCGCTGTACCACGATCCGGCTGATCCATCGACCGGCGTGCTGGCCAAGTACAACACCAACGACGCCATCACGGCGCTGGTGGCGGCCGGTATGCCGAAGAACAAGATCCTGCTGGGCGTACCGTTCTATGGGCGCGGCTGGAAGGGCGTAGCGGCTGGCCCTAATGCCAATGGCCTGTATCAGAGCACGACTGGTGCGGCTGCAGGTACCTATGAAGCCGGCATTGACGACTACAAGGTCCTGGTCAACAAGTCCGGTTCGCGCTGGTACCACCCCGTCACCAAACAACTGTTCCTGTACACTGGCACGGGAGAATGGTGGAGCTACGATGATCCGACTGTCATCGCAACCAAGATGCAGTACATGCGCGATCAAGGCCTGCGCGGCGCCTTCTCCTGGGAGCTCGATGGCGACGCCAGCGGCGCTTTGACTAGCGAAGTGTGGAAAGGACGATAAACGATGAACCGTCATGGTGCCGTACCGCAGACCGACGTCAATGACTCATGGCGTGGCTGGATCGCCGAGAACCTGATACTCGGCGGCCATCCGGAGACGCTGGTCGGCATCATGGTCCAATCGGGCATTGTTGAATCTTCGGCGCGCGCGGAGGTCGATGCCGCGCTGCGCAGCCCTTACCTGCGGGGCGTATCGCGTCTGCACAACCGGCTGGCCAAGCGTGACTGGGTGCTCGGCATCCAGTCGCGCCTGAACCAGCTGGCGCAGTACGAGGTGCCGCGCAGGGAGCGGCTGTCCGGCGAGGTGTTCCTCAACGAGCACTATCGGCGCAATCAGCCGGTCATCATCACCGGCATGCTGGATGATTGCGTGGCCCGCAGCCGCTGGACTTTCGACTACCTGGCCGCGCAACTGGGCGACCGCGAAGTGGAAGTGCAGTTTGGCCGCAACGCCGATCCCGACTACGAATTAAACAGCATGTCGCACAAGCGCCGCATGCCTTTTGGCGAGTACGTGGCGATGGTGCGCGACGCAGGCGTCACCAACGATTTCTACATGACCGCCAATAACGACGGTCACAATCGCGATGCCTTGCGTGAGCTGATGAGCGATCTGCCGCCGCTGACCGAGTATCTGCAGGAAGGCAGCAACGGCTTTTTCTGGTTTGGCCCTGCGGGAACGATCACGCCGTTCCACCACGACCTGACCAACAACTTCATGATCCAGATAGCCGGGCGTAAAAAGGTGCGGCTTATCGCGCCTTGCGACACGCCCAAGGTGTACAACCAGCGTCACTGTTTTTCGCCGGTCGATGGACGCAACATCGACCTGCAGCGCTTCCCGATGATGGCAGACGTGCCAGTCATCGACTGCGTGCTGGAACCGGGCGAGATCCTGTTCCTGCCAGTGGGCTGGTGGCATTTTGTAGAAGCACTCGATGTAACCATCACGGTCTCGACTACCCACTTCAAGTGGGATAACGACTTCTATACGCATTACCCAAGAAATCAAGACTTCTAAAAGGGGACAAAAATGAAGCAAAATCTTTTGATGCTGACGCTAGTCGGCAGCACTCTGGCCGCCTGTGGTGGCGGCAATGGCACCACCGACGCACCCGCCGGCAAGACGCTCGGCGGCGTACGCATGGGCGCCGCTGCCGCGACTTGCGATGCCTGGAGCTCAACGGCCGTCTACACCGCCGGCATGTGCGTGACCTACAACGGCAAGACCTATAGCGCCAAATGGTGGACGCAGAATAACGTGCCGGGCGCGGAAGAATGGGGACCATGGGCGCTGCAAACCACGCCAACTCCAACGCCGACGCCTACACCAACGCCCACTCCGACACCGACACCCACTCCGACGCCAACGCCAACGCCAACGCCAACTCCGACACCTACGCCTACGCCGACACCTACGCCGACGGCGACACCAGTCGCATGCCGTCCGGATGGCCTGACCACGCCGGTGCCGAACGTGAACTACTGCGGCGTCTACGATACCAACGGCCGCGAGAAACTGGCCAATGGCCTGAACCGCCGCATCGTCGGCTACTTCACCAGCTGGCGCACCGGCGCGGGCAACACACCGTCCTATCTGGTGCCGAACATCCCATGGGACAAAGTCACCCACATCAACTACGCCTTTGCCTCGGTCGGCACGGACGCCAAGGTGCAACTGGCCAGTGGCGCCAACAACCCGGACACGGGCCTGACCTGGCCTAACATTCCGGCCGCCGCCATGGATCCGTCCTTGCCGTACAAAGGCCACTTCAATCTGCTGTCGCAATACAAGAAGCGCTACCCTGGCGTGAAAGTGATGCTGTCGGTGGGCGGCTGGGCAGGCAGCGGCGGCTTCTACGGCGCCACCACCAACACGGATGGCTCGGTGAACACCGCAGGCATCAACACCCTGGCCGATTCCATGGTTGCCGTGCTGCGCCAATACACCTTCTTCGACGGTATCGACATCGACTACGAGCATCCGACCACCAACGATGAAGCAGGCAATCCGCTCGACTTCCCGACCAGCAAACCGCGTCTCGCCGGTCTGATGAAAGGCTATAACGCACTGCTGAAAACCGTGCGTGAAAAGCTCGACAACGCCGCTGTTGCGGACCACAAGTACTACATGCTGACCATCGCCGGTTCGGCCTCAGGCTGGATCTTGCGCGGAGAAGAAAACCTCTCCGGCCTCAAGTACCTCGACTACGCCAGCCTGATGTCCTACGATCTGCACGGCGGCTGGAACCAGTACGTCGGCCCGAACGCACCGCTGTTCGATGACGGCAACGACGCTGAACTCCGCGCCGGCAACGCCTACAGCTACGGCGGCATCGGCTACCTCAACGTCGACTGGGCTTACCGCTACTACCGCGGCGCACTGCAGGCGGGACGCATCAACATCGGCGTGCCGTACTACACGCGTGGCTGGAAGGATGTCACTGGCGGCACCAATGGCCTGTGGGGCACCTCGCCGGTCGTCACCAGCACCGTCACCTGCGCTGGCGTGAAAACCTGCGGCACCGGTGCGGTCGGCATCGACAACGTCTGGTATGACCTGGATACGACCGGCAAGCCGGTACCTGGCGGCGGCAATCCGCTGTGGCATGCGCTGAACCTGCAGAACGCCATCGTGCCGGACTACCTGGATGCCTACGGCGTCACCGAGAAGACCATCACCGGCACCTACACGCCGAACTACAGTTCCACCATGGCCGCACCGTGGCTCTGGAACGCGACGCGCAAGGTGTTCCTGTCGGTTGAAACCGCACAGTCGATTGCTGCCAAAACGCAGTACATCATCGACAACGGCATCGGCGGCATCATGATCTGGGAGCTGGCTGGCGACTATGGCTGGGACGCAGGCAAGAATGCCGGCAAGGGCGAGTACTTCATGGGTTACACGCTGACCACCAATATCTACAACGCCTTCAAGACCGCCAGTGCCTATGGTGCGGTACGGGCGGAGTCGGTGATCCCGGCCAGCAGCGCCAAAGTCAGCATCGCGCTCGGTGGCTGGAAGCTGGGCGACAGCAACTACCCGATCAACCCTGTCATGACCGTCACCAACAACACGACGGTCACCATACCGGGCGGCTCGGTGGTGGAGTTTGACTATCCCGTGTCGGCGCCTGCCAATATGAGCGACCAGTCGGGCTATGGGCTGACGGTGACCAAGGCCGGTTACTCGGGGCCGAACAACATCGGCGGCTTCAAGGCCAACTTCAACCACGCCAAGTTCACCATTCCGACGTGGCAGTCGCTGGCCCCTGGCGCTTCGGTGTCGCTGACGCTGAACTATTCGCTGCCGATCTCCGGGCCATCCGCCTACGTGATCACGGTGAACGGCACGCGCTACGCGCTGAGCGAAGAGTATCCTGACCTGCCGGTCTTGCTGAAGTAAGGGGAGGGCGAGATGAAGAACCATTTCATACTCGCCTCGCTTACCGCTGTACTGCTCACCGCCTGTGGCGGTAGCAGCAGCGATCAGGCGAGCAGCGCATCGCCACGTCTGCTGATGGGCGGCGTGGCTGGCGTGGCGGCGGCATCCTGCCCGGCATGGAGCGCTACTGCGGTCTATACCGCTGGCAGCTGCGCCATCTACCAGGGCAAGCAGTACGAAGCCAAGTGGTGGGTGCAAGGCACCGTGCCGAATGCAGGTGACCAGTGGGGGCCATGGAAGTACGTTGGCGACGCCACCAACCCGCCGACCGATCCCACCACACCGACCACGCCAGGTGGCGTGCCGACCAAGGCGCAGGCGGAAGCGCGGGAAGCGGATCTCACCAACAATGACTTCTTCCGCAAGGTCAAAGCCTCGATCCGCACGCTGGACAACGCACTGGTGGACGCTGTCGCACCCGGCGCGTCGGCCAATCCGGCCAACGTCAAGCGCGTGGAACGGTTGCTGAGCTCCGCCAAGTGGGACTACTACTTCGGCATCCGCGAGCCAAGCTACACCTACACCCGCTTCCTGCAGGCGGTCGCCAAGTTCCCGGCCGTGTGCGGTGACTACACGGATGGCCGCGATGCCGATGCCATCTGCCGCCACTCGCTGGCAACCATGTTCGCCCACTTTGCACAGGAGACGGGCGAGCACAATGCCAGCCTGCCGATTCCGCAGTGGCGCCAGGGCCTGAAGTATTTGCGGGAACTGGGCTGCGATGAAAACGGCACGGGCTGCGGCTACAACACCGAGTGCGCGGATCCGGTCTTCAATTCCGTCTGGACTTGCGGGAAGAACGCCGACGGCAGCTACAAGAAGTATTACGGGCGCGGCGCCAAGCAGCTCTCGTACAACTACAACTACGGGCCGTTCTCGCAGGTGATGTACAACGGCGACCAGTCGGTGCTGCTGAAGAATCCCGACCTGGTGGCGTCCACGTGGCTGAACCTGGCCTCGGCGACGTTCTTCTTTGTCTATCCACAACCACCCAAGCCATCGATGCTGCATGTGCTGGATGGGACCTGGGTACCGAATGCGGCGGATAACGCGGCGGGAGCGGGCAACAACTTCGCAACCACCATCATGATTATCAACGCCGAATGCGGTACGGGCACGGAGAAGCCGGCAGCGCAGAACCGCATCGACTACTACAAGCAGTTCGCGGCGGATCTGGGATGGAATGTGGGGAGTGAACAGCTGTCGTGCGCCAGCATGCAGCGTTTCAACTCAAGCAGTTCGGCGGCCTACAACATCTACTGGGAGAAGAACTGGAACACTGGCGGCGATTACCAGTGCCAGCTCGTGAGCTATCAGACGCCGTACAGCGCCCTCATCGCCGGCAACTACACCAAGTGCGTTGAGAAGAACTGGAACGTCACGCTGAAGTAAGGTTGTACAATCGACTGGCCGACATTGCTCACGGAGGCCAGTCATGCCCATGCACTACCTGCGGACCTACGCCGGTCCGCACCGCACCGACATCAGCAACCGCCGCCTTGGCCGTTCGCTTGCCTTCGTGGCTGGCGCGGTCAACGCAGGCGGTTTTTTCGCTGTGGGACAGTACACGTCGCATATGTCCGGCATCGTGTCGGCGCTGGCGGACAACCTGGCGCTGGGCGAATTGGCGCTGTTGTGGGCGGGACTGGCGTCGCTGGCGGCATTCTTCATGGGCGCCGCCACGTCGGCCATCCTGATTAACTGGGGACGCCGGCACGAAGCCCACAGCCGCTATGCCTTGCCCTTGCTGCTGGAGGCAACGCTGCTGCTGGTGTTCGGGCTCACGGGCGCGCAACTCGCATCGCAGGGCCATGTCGCCGGCACTGTCGCTTTGCTGTGCTACGTGATGGGTTTGCAGAACGCCATCGTCACCACGGCGTCGCGTGCGGAGATCCGCACAACGCACGTGACGGGCCTCGTTACGGACATCGGCATCGAACTGGGCAAGCTCGCCTACTGGAATCGCGATGTCAACGCCGCCCGCGTCACGGCAGACCGCCAGCGTCTGGCGCTACTGGGCTCCCTGCTGGCCATGTTCCTGCTCGGTGGCGTGACTGGCGCCTTTGGTTTCAAGTACCTGGGTTTCATCGCCACCGTGCCGCTGGCCGTGGTGCTGCTGTTGCTGGCTATTGTTCCGTTGTTTGATGATGTGCGCGGGCGCGTGGGAAGTAGTCTTTGACGTAGCGCTTGGGCACTTCGACAAAACCGTAGTCTTCGTAAAACAGGTGCGCTTGCGGGCGGCGCATGCTGCTTGAGAGTTCGGTATGGCTGCATCCGCGCCGTATTGCCTCCTGTTCCGCGCAGCGCATCAAGGCGCTGCCTGCGCCGCTGCGGCGTACGGCCGCATCCACCACAAAGGCGCTGACCACGGCATATTGCGCGGTGGTGCTCATGGGAAGAACGTAATTCTGGGTCAGTACGCCGATGATGCCGGCCGGCGTTTCAGCGATCCAGCAATCGGCGTCGCGGTCATGGAAAGCTGGCCAGCGCTGCGCCAGCTGTTCAAGCGTGTTGGGATAGCCCAGCTGGAAAAATAATTCGGCAATGCGGGGCAGGTCGGTGGGTTCGGCTTTTCGGATAATCATCGTGCTTGAAATAGATGCGCAGGGACGGCGCCATCCCTGCGCTGGTTAATCATCAGAATGCGTGACGCAGGCCGATGTTGAACTCGCGCGTACCCGCCACCGCGCCGGTTTGCGTTGCCGTCGGCAGCGTGGCGTTATAGGTGTGGTAGGTGGCGCCATTCTTGTTGGTGACGCGCGCAGCGGACATGTAGGCGATGGTGCGCTTGGACATATCGTAGGTCCAGGTGACGGCAATCTGATGGGCGTCCTTGTCCGCGCTGCTCTTGTCGTCCTTGCGGATATAGCTGGCCAGCAGGGTGTTGGCGCCAAACGGAATCGATGCGCCCAGCAGCAGGTCGCGGTTGTCGGTGCTGCCCGTGCCCTTGTTATTGCCATAGATGGCGATGGCCTTGAGCACCTGGAAGTTGTAGCTGCCGCTGATAACGTAATTGGTCGACTTGTCCGTGGCGGTGGCATTGTTCAACGAGTTATAGCCCACCTTCACCAGCACCGGGCCATCCGCATAGGTGATGGAGGCGCCGATATCGCGGCCGGCGGCGTTATTGCCTGCCACCTCGCCAAAACCATACAGCACGTCCGCAGTCACAGCGCCCATGGCCGGCGTGGTGTACTTGACCGAATTGTTCACGCGCTTGCCATTGGTGGCGAAGAAGTTACTGCCCGCGCCGGCAAAACCGTCATCCATCGGCTCGACCAGCTTCCATGCCAGATACTCAGGCCCGTACTGGCGGCCCAGCGTAATCGCTCCCAGCGTATTGCTCTTGAGTCCCACGAACGCCTGGCGGCCAAACAGCACGCCGCCCTGATCGGAAGCGCCGGTATCCGCCAGGATGCCCGATTCCAGCGTGAAGATCGCTGACAGGCCATTGCCCAGATCTTCGGCGCCACGGAAGCCAAGGCGGCTGCCTTGCAGCGTACCGCTTTGCATCTTGGTGTCGTTGCCATTGAAGCCGGTGCTGCCTGCCGTGGCACCGGAAACGGTGGCAACGCTCAGATCCATCACGCCATAGATGCTGACATTCGATTGCGCCAGCGCGGCGCCGGTGCAGCTTGCGCACAGCGCGGCCGCCAGGAGGTGTTTTTTCATTGCGATGATTTCCATTGAGAGATGGTGGGGTGGAGCGCCGAAGCTTAGTGATTAATTATTACAAGATCGTGACGTCTAGATGACTAAATCTATTTTTCAAAATAAAATAGAGACGTCTAGATGTCATTGTGTTGTCACATTCGATGGCTAAGATGGCGTCGCTGGCTGATGCGCCGGCGTTCCCGTTCAACTCATTGGAGTCGTCAATGCTTCGCCCATCTCTCCGCAAGTCGATGATTGCTGTCCTGTCTTTGCTGGCCATGTCGGCCCATGCCGATACCACGCTGACCGTCTACACCGCACTGGAAGCCGATCAGCTGAAGGCCTACCAGTCGAAATTTGAAGCGGATAACCCGGACATCAAACTCAAATGGGTGCGCGATTCCACCGGCATCATCACCGCCAAGCTGCTGGCGGAAAAAGCCGCGCCGCAGGCCGATGTCGTCATGGGCGTGGCCGCGACCTCGCTGCTGTTGCTGGACAAGGAAGGCATGCTGCAGCCGTATGCACCAAAAGATATCGACAAACTGTCCAGGCGCTATGTGGACAGCGCCGTGCCGCCTACCTGGGTTGGCATGGACGTATGGGGCGCCGCCATCTGCTTCAACACGGTGGAAGCGGCCAAGCTGGGATTGAAGAAACCGGAATCGTGGAAAGACCTGCTCAAGCCCGAGTACAAGGGCAAGATCGTGATGCCGCATCCGGCCTCCAGCGGTACTGGCTACTTCGACGTCACGGCGTGGCTGTCGCTGTTCGGCGAGAAGGAGGGTTGGGCCTACATGGACAAGCTGCACGAGAACATCGCGCAGTACACGCACTCCGGTTCCAAACCATGCAAGCAGGCTGCCGCCGGCGAATTCCCGATCGGGATCGCGTTTGAATACCGCGCCGCCAAACTGAAAGAGGGCGGTGCACCGCTGGATGTGGTGCTGCCGAAGGAAGGTCTGGGCTGGGACGTGGAAGCAACCGCCATCCTCAAAGCCAGCAAGAACCAGGAAGCTGCGCGCAAGCTGGCCGATTGGGCAGCATCGCGCGCGGCCAATGAGCTGTATGCGAAGAACTTCGCCATCGTCGCTTACCCGGGCGTGACCAAGCCGCATCCTGCCATTCCTGCTAACTATGAAACGCTGCTGATAAAGCAGGATCTGAAATGGTCGTCGCGCGAACGTGACCGCATCCTCACTGAATGGACCAGGCGCTACGACGGCAAGGCAGAACCAAAGTAAGGCAATCAACATGAAACAGACCGACTTACTGCTCTCCGATATCGCCCTGGTGGCGCCGCAGCCGGACTGGCTGCGCATTGAAGGCGTCAGCAAGCGCTTCGGCACCGCCGTGGTGCTGGAGCAGATCAATCTGGCCGTGCGGCGTGGTGAATTCGTTTGTTTGCTTGGCCCTTCGGGCTGCGGCAAGACCACGCTGCTGCGCATCATCGCCGGTCTGGAGCAGCAGGATGGCGGTGTGGTGGTGATGGGCGGCCGTGATATCGGCCGCCTGCCGCCGGGGCAGCGCGACTACGGCATCGTATTCCAGTCGTATGCGCTGTTCCCGAATCTGACAGTGGCGCAAAATGTGGCTTATGCACTGCGCTTGCCGCGCAAGGAGCGCAAGGAACGCGATAAGCGCGTGGCGCAACTGCTGCAAATGGTGGAGCTGGATGGCAAGCAGGAACACTATCCGGCGCAATTGTCCGGTGGCCAGCAGCAGCGCGTGGCACTTGCGCGTGCGCTGGCGACGTCGCCTGGCCTTCTGCTGCTTGATGAACCACTGTCGGCGCTGGACGCCAAGGTACGCGACAACCTGCGGCAGGAGTTGAAGACCTTGCAGCGGCGTCTGGGCATTACCGCCATCATGGTGACGCACGATCAGGAGGAAGCGCTGGCGATTGCGGATACCATCGCGGTCATGTCGCGCGGCCGCATCGAGCAGACCGGAACGCCGGAGCAGGTCTATCGCGAACCAGCGACGCGCTTCGTCGCCGATTTCGTCGGCTGCGCCAACTGGCTGCCGGTGCGGCAGGACGATGCTGGCGTGGTGTCGGCTGGCGACCTGTCCTTCGGATTCAGCCTGCCCGCTGGCGCCCGCTCGGCGACAGCGTTTTGCCGGCCGGAGGATATCTGCGTCGAGCCGCATTGGTCGGCAGGCGGCAAGATGACCATGGCCATCGTCGAGCGCGTCGATTTTCTGGGGAGCGTGCGTCGTGCCTTGCTGTCGCTGGCGTCGTCGCGCGACGTGCAGCTGACCGTGGACGTGGCGCGCAACGAGCCGGGCTACGATTTGCTGGTACCGGGCCAGCGCGTGCCGATTTCCGTCGCTCCGCACAAGGTGCGCTACTTTGTCGATGGTGCGGCGTGATTGCGTTGCCGATGCCATCCTGGCTGGCCAGGCCCGGCTTTCAGAGCGCAGAGGATCGCATCGCTGCGCTGCTGCAGTGGCTGTGCCTAGCCGCGCTGCTGGTCTTTATCGCTTTGCCGCTGGCTGCCATCTTCATCAAGGCCGCCGAGGATCGCAGCGGCGCCTATGTCGGGCTGTCGCAGATTGTGCAAACCGTCTCCGAGCCGCGCATACAGGACGCTGCGTGGAACAGTCTCCAACTGGCATTCGCCACGTTGGCGCTGGTGCTGCCAGCCGCCTTCCTGTTTGCTTTCGCGCTGACCCGCTCGCGCATCGCAGGCCAGCCGCTGCTGCGATTGATCGCGCTGTCGCCATTGCTGGCGCCATCGCTGATGCCGGCCATCTCGCTGGTCTACCTGTTCGGCAACCAGGGCCTGCTCAAAAACTGGCTGGGTGGCGCAAGCATTTATGGTCCGCTTGGCGTCGTGCTGGGCGAAGCTTTTTACACCTTCCCGCACGCGCTGCTGATACTGACTGCCGCGCTGTCTGTCGCCGACGCGCGCCTGTACGAAGCTGCCACCGCCATGGGCGCCAGTCCATTGCGTCGCATGCTGACGATTACGCTGCCGAATGCGCGCTACGGCCTGGTGTCTGCGGCAACGCTGGTCCTGACCATGGTGGTGACCGATTTCGGCGTACCCAAGGTTATTGGCGGCCAAACCAATCTGCTCGCGCTGGAAGCCTACAAGCAGGTGCTGGGCCAGCAGAACTTCAATCGCGGCGCCGTCATCGGCCTGCTGTTGCTGCTGCCGGCACTCGTCAGCGCGATCATCGAGCGCCGCGTTGCGCGTCGTGCGCAGGCGGCAATGAACGGCCGCTCAGTGCAGTACCGCGCCAAGTCCAATCTGCTGCGCGATGCGCTGCTGATGTCGGCTTGCGGCGTGGTGTCGGCATTCCTGCTGGCGCTGGCCGGCGTGGCTATCGCTGCGGCGTTCATCAAGCTGTGGCCCTATAACATGTCGTTCACGCTGGCGCATTTCGACTTCGACCAGCAGGATGGCGGCGGCTGGCGTTCCTTCCGCAATAGCCTGCTGCTGTCCGGCGCCAGCGCGCTGATCGGCACGTTGTTCATTTTCCTGAATGCCTACCTGACCGAGAAGCAGCCTGCCGCGCGCAGCGCTGCCCAGCTGTCGCGTGCCATTGCCATGATACCGATGGCCGTACCCGGCATGGTGCTGGGGCTGGGCTACGTGCTGTTCTTCAACGCGCCCGCCAACCCGCTGCATGGGCTGTATGGCGGCATGGTCGTGCTGGTGGTTTCCTGCATCTGCCACTTCTACACCACCGCGCACCTGACGCTGACGACATCGCTGCGCCAGATCGATGGCGAGATCGAAGCCGCCGCGCGCAGCCTGGGGCGCGGCTGGTGGGTGTGCTGTCTGCGCGTCACACTGCCGGTGGTGCTGCCCTCGATGCTGAACGTCTTCCGCTACCTGTTCGTCTCTAGCATGACGACCGTGAGTTGCGTGATTTTCCTGTATAGCCCGCAGACCGAGCTGGCGTCGCTGGCGGTCCTCAACATGGACGATGCAGGCGATACCGCCGCAGCCGCCGCCATGGCCACGCTGATCTTCGCTGGCGCCTGCGCAGTGTCGCTGCTGGTGAATGCCATCGGTTGGTGGTGCGAGCGCCGCGTGCAACGCTGGCGTGCTGCCTGAACGGATTCTGATTTTTCACCTCACTTGATATGACACACATGCAAGCTCCATTGTTGTTAACTCCGGGTCCACTGACCACCACCGTCCGCACCAAGAACGCCATGCAGTCCGACTGGGGTTCGTGGGACAGCGATTTCAACGCGCTGACCGCGCGCGTCGGCCGCCGCCTGCTGTCCATCATCGATGGCGAACAGGATTACGCCTGCGTGCCATTGCAAGGCTCGGGCACCTTTGCGGTGGAAGCCGCCATCGGCACGCTGATGCCGCAGGACGGCAAGCTGCTGGTGCTGGTCAACGGCGCATACGGCAAGCGCATGGCGCAGCTGACCAGCATCATGGGCCGCCGGGTCGAAGTCGCCGATTTTGGCGAAACCTCGCCAGTCGATCCTGCCGTGGTGCGTGCGCGCCTGGCTGCGGACCAGGACATCACACACGTCGGCGTGATCTACTGCGAAACCAGTACCGGCATCCTGAATCCGCTGCCCGCCATCGCGCAGGAGGTGGCGGCGGCAGGCCGTAAGCTCATCATCGACGCCATGAGCGCATTCGGCGCGCTGCCATTGTCGTGCCGCGAACTGGCGTTTGAAGCAGTCATCGGCTCCAGCAACAAGTGCCTGGAAGGCGTGCCCGGCATGGGCTTTGTGCTGGCACGTAAAGACGCGCTGGCACAGGCGGAAGGCCGTTCGCATTCGCTGTCGCTGGATTTGCATGCGCAGTGGCGCTACATGGAGCAGACCGGTCAATGGCGCTACACGCCGCCGACGCATGTGGTGGCAGCCTTCGATTGTGCACTGGACCAGTACGAGGAGCAGGGCGGCCAGCCGGCACGCCTGGCGCGTTATCAGGACAACTGCAAGGCGCTTATCGACGGCCTGGCCGGTATCGGACTGCGCTCGTTCCTGCCTGCGGACATCCAGGCGCCCATCATCGTCACCGTACACGCGCCGGATCATCCGAACTGGAACTTTACTGAGTTCTACCGCCGCGTAAAAGAGCGCGGCGTGATTCTGTACCCGGGCAAGCTGACGGCGGTGGAGACGTTCCGCGTCGGCTGCATTGGCGCCATCGACGCCACGGATATCGCCCGCGCCGTCGCCGCCATCGCTGCGGTGATGGCGGACATGGGACTGCGCAAGCGCCGCGCCTATCATGGAGGTGTGCAGGCGGTGATCTTCGACTGGGCTGGCACCATGGTGGACTTTGGCTCGTTTGCGCCAACGCAGGTATTGATTGACGCCTTCGCCGGCTTCGGTGTGGACATCTCGCTGGCGGAAGCCCGCGTGCCGATGGGATTGGCGAAGTGGGATCACATTCAGGCGCTTGGTCGCCAGGATGGCGTTGCCCAGCGCTGGCAAGCGCGCTTTGGTGCGCCGATGTCGGACCAGGACGTCGATGCGCTCTACCAGGCCTTCCTGCCGCTGCAGGTGGAGCGTGTCGGCCAATACTCCGCACCGATCAACGGCGCGGTGGACGTGCTTGCAGGGCTGCGCCAGCGTGGCATCAAGATCGGTTCCTGCTCCGGCTACCCGCGCATCGTGATGGACAAGCTGCTGCCGCGCGCCGCCGCCGATGGTCTGGTGGTGGACCATGCCGTCGCCACCGATGACTTGCCGCCCGGCGGCCGTCCCGGCCCATGGATGGCGCTGGAAAACGTCATCGCGCTGGGCGTGAAGGACTTGCCGGCCTGCGTCAAAATCGACGATACCACTCCCGGCATCGCGGAAGGCCTGGCGGCTGGCATGTGGACGGTGGGGGTGGCGCTGTCCGGCAATGAAGTTGGCCTGACCGAACAGGAGCTGGCCGCGCTGCCTGCACACGAACGCGCGCGGTGCGCTGCCGTCGCGGCGGACAAATTGCTGGCGGCGGGCGCCCACTACGTCATCGGCAGCATCGCCGAACTGCCGCAGGTGATCGAACAGATCGAAGCCCGCCTGCAACAGGGAGAACGGCCATAGGCGTGCATACCACTTCACCGTTAAATATGCGACAATCGGCGCGGTTTCCTTTATGCCCGATGGAGTACTGCTGAATGTCCGAAAATTTGATCGTCCGCCAGACCGGCACCGCCGTCTGGAAGCAGATCCAGGAATCGCTGGGTAACGAGATCCTGTCCGGACGTCTGCAGGGCCGGCTGCCGAATGAAACTGAACTGGCCGAGCGCTTTGCCGTCAACCGCCACACGGTGCGGCAGGCGGTCAAGGCGCTGGTGGAGCAGGGCATGGTGCAGGTGGTGCATGGCCGCGGCACTTTCGTACGCGATGATTTCATCGATTACCAGATCGGCCGCCGTACCCGCCTCGCGCACAGCGTGGTGAAGGCGCGCCGTGTCGGTAAAAGCGAAATCCTCGATTGGGAGAGCGTGCGGCCGACGGCGGAAATCGCCGGCCTGCTGGAACTGTCCGCACGCGCCAAGACGCTGGCCATCAATTCGCTGGACGTGGTGGACGGTAAAGTCATCGGTGTCTGCACGCAGTACTTCCCGCTGCCGCGCTTTGACGGTTTCGGCGAGGCCTATGCGGAGGTGGGCAAGACTCATCTGGCGCTGGCGCAGTTTGGCGTCGAGCAGTTCCAGCGCAGGTTAAGCCGCATCACCGCGCGCCTGCCGACCAACGAAGTGGCGCAGCAGCTGGGACAACCGACTTCGCTGCCTATCCTGTATGTTGAAACGGTCTATGTCGATCAGGACAACAAGCCCTTCGAATACGGCATCTCCAACTTCAGCAGCGCTGCCGTGCAACTGGTGATTGAGCCGGATTAAAGTTGGTCTATACTTGGCGGATGAATGAAACCGCTACCACTCCCGTAGACAATCACCAGAAGCGTGCCGGCATCGAGCGCCGCGAACGTACCAGGGCGCTGCTGATCCGCAGCGCCATCGGCGTGTTTGCCCAGCTAGGCCCGGATGCGCCCGTGATTGACGACTTCATCGCCGCCGCCGGTGTCGCGCGTGGTACTTTTTACAATTATTTCAAGACCACCCACGAGCTGCTGGCTGCCGTCACGGCGGAGCTCAATGAAGAGGTGCTGGGCATGGTCGATCCGCACGTGCTGCGCTACGACGATCCGGCCGAACGCTTCTGCATCGGTACGCGTTTATACGTACACTTCGCGCTGCGCTATCCGGTGTGGGGCGCCTTCCTGACGCGCATCGGTCCTGCCCATGCGGTGCGCGGGCGTCGTCTGGACCGCTTCCTCACGCGCGACCTGGAGCTGGGCATCGCCAATGGCCGCTTTGCCGCCGGCAGCGCGCTGGTGGTGCGGGACATGATACTGGGTTCAGTCTTCTTCGGCATCGAGACCTTGCTGACCGAAGGTGGCAGCAGCCAGCATATCGAAGACATGCTGTTCACCGTATTGCGCGGCATCGGACTGGCAACGGAAGAAGCCCGGCGCATCGCCTATATGCCGCTGCCGGAAATCGGCCCGGTATCGTCGCCCGTCTTCGCCACGTTGAAGACGGTGCAGGATAACTGATGTGGTCTTGCTCATCCGTGCGCCGTATCGGAATGGGAATTGATATCATCGGCACCTGCTAACTTCGGCTAACTCTGACCCTATGCCATGACCAAGGCCAGCACCGCCACCGCTATCGACATCACCAGCTGCGAGCAGGAACCTATCCGCACGCCGGGAGCGATCCAGCCGCACGGCTTTTTGCTGGCGCTGGACGCGCAGCGCGCCGTGGTGCAGGCCAGCGATAATCTGGCGCAGTTCACCGGCGTGACGCCGGAACAGGCCCTGGGGCGTCCCCTGGCAGAGGTGATCGGCCCCGCAGCAGCCAATATGCTGGCATCCCAACTGGAGGAGCCGCTGCGCGAACGGCCCACCTACCTGGCGACGGTGCGCCTTGACGAACATCCCTATGAGGTGCTGGCCCACGCTGGCGACCAGCTGGCGATACTGGAGTTTGAACCGGGTGCCGGTGCAGGCCTCCAGCATTTATATCCGCTGGTCGGTGACTTCCTTAACAAAATCAGCGAAGCCGATTCCATCGTGGCGCTGTGCCGCCTTGCCGCCGCCGAAATCCGTGCATTGACCGGTTACGGCCGGGTGCTGGTGTATAGCTTCGACGAAGAGGGCCATGGCAATGTGCTGGCCGAATGCCTGGCCGATGGCTATGAAAGCTATCTGGGCCAGCGCTTCCCGGCCAGCGATATTCCGCGCCAGGCGCGCGAGCTGTACGTGGCCAACCGCATCCGCATGATCCAGGACGCCAACTACACGCCTTCGCGATTGACGCCCGCCGATAATCCCGTGAACGGCAAGGCCAGCGACCTGTCGTTTGCCGCCTTGCGCAGCGTGTCCCCTGTCCACCTGCAATACATGCGCAATATGGGGACCCTGGCGTCGATGTCGGTTTCGCTGGTAATCAAGGACCATTTGTGGGGACTGATCTCCTGCCACCATGCCGAAGCGCGCCCGCTCAGCTTCCACCAGCGTACTGTGTGCGAACAGCTGGGGCAAATCCTTGCGCTTCACATCCGCAACCGCAGCGATGCGGATGAACTGCAATTCCGCCTTGAAGTGCGGCGTGCCATGGTGCGCGTGCTGGGCGGCCTGACGCAGGGCACGGACTTCATCGACAACCTGCGCAGCGTGCTGCCCGAGCTGCTGCACTTCGCCCGCGCCGGCGGCGTGGCCGTGGTGGTCGAGGACCGGCTCATCACTTTTGGCGACACGCCCACCGATGACCAGGTGCGCGCGCTGACGCAGTGGCTGGCGGCCAATGTGCAGGACGACATCTTCCACAGCGCGCACCTGAGCGAACGTTATGCGCCAGCGGCGGAATTCAGCAGCAGTGCCAGCGGCTTGATGGCGATGCCGATTTCGCGCATCCACCAGCACTATCTGCTGTGGTTCCGTCCCGAGCACGTGTACAACATCGACTGGGCGGGGCGCCCGGACAGCAAGCAGGGTGGCGCCGCCCAGCTGTCGCCGCGCACCAGTTTCCAGCTGTGGCGCCAGACCATACACGGCACCAGCGCGCCGTGGCGCGAGGCGGAGCTGGAACTGGCACTGGAGTTCCGCGGCGCGCTGCTCGGTATTGCGCTGGAACGCGCCGAGCAGATGGCCGACCTGGCCGAAGAACTGGGCCGCGCCAACAAGGAGCTGGAGGCGTTTTCGTATTCGGTGTCGCATGATTTGCGCGCGCCCTTGCGCCATATCGTCGGCTTTTCCGATCTGCTCATGGAAACAGCCGGCAGCGACAACCCGGAACGGCGCCAGCGCTTCCTGGCCAATATCAAGGACGCCGCCCGCCTGGCCGGCAAGCTGGTGGACGACCTGCTGAGCTTTTCGCAGATGGGCCGCGCGGCGCTGCGCCCCATCCGTTTCAGCATGCGTGACATGGTCCAGGGCTGCATCGACAAGCTGGCCCCCGATCTGCCGCCACACCGCATCAACTGGGAAATCGAACCGCTGCCAGAGGTGGTGGGCGATCCCGCCTTCCTGCAGTTGGCGTTGATTAACCTGCTGTCCAACGCCGTGAAATTTACCGCCAACGCGCATCCCGCCGTCATCCGTATCAGCAGCGAGGAGCTGCCTGGCGAGACGGTGTTCCATGTGGCTGACAATGGCGTCGGCTTCCATATGGAGTATGTGCATAAATTGTTTGGCGTCTTCCAGCGCCTGCACCGCATGGAAGACTTCCAGGGCACGGGCATCGGCCTGGCCAATGTGCGCCGCATCGTCGAGCGTCATGGCGGCCGTGTCTGGGCCTACTCTGCGCCGGGCCAAGGCGCTACATTCTCCTTTACCCTGCCTCATCCTGATTAAGAAACAGAAACGCCTATGCTGAAACCTATCTTGCTGGTCGAAGATAACCCACACGACCTGGAACTGACATTGATCGCGCTGGAGCGCAGCCAGCTGGCCAACGAAGTGATCGTGGTACGCGATGGCGCCGAAGCGCTCGATTACCTGTATTTGCGCGGCGCCTACGCGAGCCGCGAGCAGGGCAATCCGGCCGTGGTGCTGCTGGACCTGAAGCTGCCCAAAGTGGATGGCCTGGAAGTGCTGGCGCAGATCCGCGGCACCGGTTCGCTGAAAAGCACACCGGTGGTGATGCTGACTTCTTCCAAGGAGGAGCAGGATCTGGTGCGCAGTTACGAATTGGGCGTGAATGCCTACGTGGTCAAGCCCGTCGACTTTTCGGAGTTTGTACGCGCCATTGCGGACCTGGGCATCTTCTGGGCGGTGCTCAACGAGCCGCCGCCAGGATCGCACCGTTATATCAAGCCGCAGTAGTGGAGCGGCGCCGCAGCAGGTGGCGGATGCGCGCGCTCATGGTCTCGGCGTTGTAGGGCTTTTGCAGCAGGTGCACGCCTGGCGGCAACTTGCCATCGTGCGCCAGCACGCCTTCCGCATAGCCTGAGGTGAACAGCACCTGTGCCTGCGGCTGCAGGCGTCGTACCAGTTCGCTCAATTGCAGGCTGCTGACGCGGCCCGGCATGATGACGTCGGTGAACAGCAGGTCGATGCGCGTGCCGCTTTCCAGCATCTGTGCCGCTTGCTCCGCATCGGCAGCGCTGAGCACTTCATAGCCCAGTGCCGATAGCAGGTCGACGGTGGCGGTGCGTACGTCTTCCTCATCTTCCACCACCAGGATGGTTTCCACGCCGCTGCTCAAAGGCGGCGGCGCGGGATGCGTGTCCGTCGCCAGCGCGCCATGGCTGCGCGGCAGGCAGATTTGCACGCAGGTGCCTTGCTTCACCACGCTTTGCAGCGCGATCTCGCCGCCGGACTGCTTGACGAAGCCATACGCCATGCTCAGTCCCAGGCCGGTCCCCTGGCCGGTAGGCTTGGTGGTGAAGAAGGGCTCGAAAGCGCGCTGCATTACTTCTGCCGGCATGCCGCAGCCGGTGTCGGCAATCTCAATCAGCACATAGTCCTTGTCGCGGTTGCCCTCCGAGCCTGGCAGCTGCGAACCGGCCGGCAGATTGCGCGCGCGGATGGTCAGCGTGCCTTCGCCGTCCATGGCGTCACGCGCGTTGATGGCGAGATTGAGGATGACGTTATTGAGCTGGCCGACATCGACTTCGGTATTCCACAACTGCGGCGCGATGTCGGTCCGCACCACGGCGCGCGGCCCCAGCACGCGGCGCAGCATGTCCTGGATATCCGCCAGCAGCGGTGACAGTGCGACCACCGTATTTTGCAGCGGCTGGCGGCGCGCGAAGGCCAGCAGGTGCGCCGCCAGCTGGGCGCCGCGCTCGACGCCGTTCTGCGCATTGCGGATGCGTTCCATGCCCTGCGCATTGACGCCGCCCGTCATCTGCAGCAGGTGCAGATTGCCGGCGATAATTTGCAGGACATTGTTGAAGTCATGCGCCACGCCGCCGGTCAGCTGGCCGATGGCTTCCATTTTCTGCGACTGGTGCAGGGCGGCCTGGCTGGCGCGCAGTTCCTCTTCGCGCTGGCGCAGTTCGAGGAAGGCGGCGTCGCGTTGCAGGCGGGCCTGGTAAGCGGCGCTGTGATAGCGGATGCGCGCTTCCAGCTCGCGCGCGTCGGGCCATTTGACCAGGTAGTCGTTGGCGCCCAGCGTAAAGGCGCGGGCTTTGACGTCGGCGTTGTCCTCGGAGGACAGCAGGATGATGGGCACCTGTTCGGTGTCCGGCTGCGCGCGCAGCATGCGGATCACGTCAAAGCCGTCCGCACCGGGCATGCGCAGGTCAACCAGCACCACCGTCGCCTGGATTTCACGGCAAAGCGCCACCGCCTGTAACGCATCGTGGTGGTAGCGCAGGCGTATCCCGGGCTGGTGTGACAGATGGTAGCCGATCAAATCCTCGGCCATGGCCTCGTCGTCTATCAGCAATACGGAGCAATGGAGAGAGAGGGTATCGTTCATTAGGAGCGCAAGTATGAATGCACTGATTCTACCTGAGCACGCACCCAAGGCGCGCGCGGTACGGTTATGTTAAATTGCCAGACTCAGTTAATCAGGGGAATGACGTTGGATGTATTAACCGCCTTGCGCGCAGCGACCGCGCAGCGCCACACAGAACTGGACACGCGCACGCCGCTGGCCGCGCCGGAGCCGGATCTGCGCGCCTACCGCAACCATTTGCAATTGCTGGAAGCGTGGCTGGCGCCGATCCACGCGTGGCTGCTGGCAGCACCGCTGCCGCAACTGCAACGGCGCGATTATCTGACCCTGATCCAGTCCGACCTCGCGCACCCTGCGTTGCAGGACGTAGCGGCGGCGCCGGCTCTGGCCGACGCGGAACCCTGGCCTCAGCAGGAGAGCGAGGCATACCGCTGGGGCGTGGCGTATGTGATCGAGGGATCTCAGCTGGGTGGTGCGGTGCTCTACAAGCGCCTGAGAGAGCGGCTGGCGCCGCACCCGTTGGAATATCTGCGCGGCGAGGGCAACCCCGGTCCGCGCTGGCAGCAGTTTTTGACCGCCTTGCGCGGCGCCGTGGTGACGGCGCCGCAGATCGAAGATGCCTGTCGGGGCGCCCGGCAGGCATTCGACAGCCTGATTGCGCTGCTTAATAGCTCGTCAGAGGAGACGGCTGGCCGCCCTTGAAGGTGAAGATGGTCACCGGCGACTGCTTCATGTCGCCTTTGGCATCAAATGCGTACACGCCGGCCACGCCCTGATACGAAGCGCCGCTGATGATGGCCTGCACCTTCTGCGCGTCGATGCTGTTCGCTTTCTGCATGCCCTGGGCGTACATCATCACGGCGTCGTAGTAGGCCGCCGCATACACGTCCGGCTCCTGCTTGAAGCGGGCCTTGAACTTGGCCTTGAAGGCCGGGCCGGCCGAGGCCTTGTCCAGGATCGCGCCGCCCTGTGAGCACAGCACGTTGTCGCCAACAGCATCGCCCCCCAGTTTGCCCATCTCCGCTGTGCAGATGGTGTCGCCGCCCAGCAGCTTGGCGTTGATGCCCAGCTGTTTCATCTGGCGTGCCATCGGCGCGCCTTGCGGTGCATAGCCGCCGAAGAAGATCGCTTCGACCTTCTTGGTTTTCAGTTTGGTCAGGATGGAGGTGAAGTCGAACGCCTTGTCGTTGGTGAACTCGTGGCCGGCCACGGTCATGCCGGCGGCCTTGGCCTGCTTCTTGAATTCTTCCGCCACGCCCTGGCCGAAGGCGGTACGGTCGTCGATCACGGCAACGTTCTTCAGTTTCAGTTCATTGGCGGCGTACAGCGCCATTTTGGAGCCCAGTTGGGTGTCGCTGGCGTTCACGCGGTACAGGCCTTTATAGCCTTGCTGCGTGAGCTTGGGGTTGGTGGCGACGGTGGCGACCAGTGCGCCAGCGTCGTTGTAGGCGCGCGAAGTCGGGATGGCGACACCGGAATTATAAGGACCGACGACGTAGCGCACGCCGGCGTCGATGAGCTTCTGGGCGGCGGCCATGCCGGCTTTCGGGTCGCCCTGGTCGTCTTCCGACAGCAGTTCGAATTTCAGTTTTTTACCGGCCACGGTGATCGGTTTGGCGTTGAGCTCTTCCACTGCCAGGCGCGCGCCGCTTTCATTGTCCTTGCCTGAGAAGGCCTGGGAGCCGGACAGCGGGCCGCTATGGCCGATTTTCACGACGGTGTCCTGGGCGTGGGCGCCAAAGGCGGTCATCAGCGCCAGGGCGGCGGCGGTAAGCTTCAACTTCATGTGATCTCCTGATAATGATGAGTAGTGCGGTCTGACGATTATCGCCAAAAACACAAAATATTATCGTCCGAGTTGGGGCCTCAAACAGCAGCGGTTCAGAATTTAATTCGGTGTGCGCTGGCGGATGCGTGCCAGCGCGGCGTTGATGCGGTCGATGATGCCATCGTCCTTGTCGCGCGCGATGGCGAAAAATACGCCGCTGTCGGTGCTCAATGGCTTGGGCAGCACGCTGAAGCTGGCGTTGGCGGCCGGGCCGATGGCGCGCAGGCGCGGCGCCATGTAGGTGTTGATTTCCGTCTCGATCTCATGTGCGCTCTGGGTGCTGGGCTGGAACAGCAGCACCGCATCGACGCGCTTGAGCATCAGGCGCGTGAGGCGGGTGCCGCGCGAGGCGATGTCTTCATCAGTGCGGAACTGGTGGCTGTGGCGGGCATTGTCGAATTCATCGCCGTAGTGGTAACCGCGGACGATGCCGATGGCTTTGCCGCGCAAGTCGTCGATGGTGTTGAAGGAGAAGGTAGCGTCGCTGCGGGTGACGATCCACAGGTTGTTGTAGGCGGCGACATTGGAGTAGCGCAGGGTGTGCAGGCGGTCGGCGTTGATGGGCAGGCCGAAGATCAGGCCTGCGCCGTCAAGCGCATAGCGCTCGGCACGCGCCCATGGGTACATGTGCAGCTCGAAGGTGATGTTGAGTTCTTTTTCCAGCGCGTCCAGCAGCTTGCGTTTGAGCGGGTTGAGAGGTTTGGGCTTGCCCTGTTCGTCGAGCGTGTCGCCGATCAGCAGCGGGACGATGGGTGCTGCGATGGCGCGCGGCGCCAGCATGCACCATAGCAGCAGCGCGAGCAGAAAGCCCGTCATTGCAAGGCGCGGCGGCGGCGTGGTGGATGGCATGCGCCAGATTATTACAGAAAACCCGGCTTGCAATGAAAAAACCCGCAAGGCCACAAAGGGGTCTGACCCCGTGCGGGGTCAGACCCCGGCTCAGCGCACCGGTTGAGGGGTAGAGCCGGTAGCCGCTAAGGCGCGGTGCCGATCGCGCGCGAAGGTGTGGTTGCGTTCACCGCCCCCACCCGTGGGATGGTGGCGTTGTTGGCTTGTGCTGCACGCGCATTGGTGCCGGCGACATCGTTGACGTTATAAGCTGCAATCGCAGCCGCCAGCGCCGGATTCGATCGCAGATCGCCAGGCGCTTGTGCCGCTGCCTGCTGTGCTGCGGACTGCGCGGCATTCGCCTGTTCGGCGGCTGTCTGCGCCGCAGCGGCTTGCTGTGCGGCGCTGGCGGCGGCTGCCGACTGTTGTGCGGCATCGGCTGCGGCAGCGTTGGCCGCAGCCATGTTGGAAGCTGCTTCCTGCGCGGCAGCGGCTTGCTGGGCAGCCACGCTGGCCGCCGTGGCTGCGGCTTCCGGCGTGCTGGCATTGGCTTGCGCCGCACGGGCCTGTGCCACGGCGGCAGTAGCGGCTGCGTTCTGCGCGGCCATCGCCTCGGCGGCATTTTGTGCCGCCTGCGCCTGCACCGCGGCGGCATTGGCGGCGGCGTTGGCCAGCGCCACTTGTGATGCGGCGTTCTGCGCGGCATTGGCCTGCTGGGCGTTGTTGCTGATGTTGGCTGCTGCCTGTGCCGCATTCTGCGCCGCAATCGCCTGCTGGCCGGCTTGCTGGCTGGCAGTGGTGACGGTGTTCAGCGACGTGCCGGACTGCTGGCGGGTGGTCTGGGCTTGCGCGGACGCGCGCGCGGCTTCGGCAGCGGACTGCGTTGCCGACTGCTGCGTACTGGCCTCTTGCTGCGTCTGCTGCGCCTGCTGGGTCGCGGCCTGCTGGGCGGCTTGTTCGGTTGCGGCCCGGTTGGCCGCTTGCGTCTGCAACAGCGCCGCAGCCTGCGGCGCTTGGGCCTGCTGTGCTGCTTGCAACTGCTGGGCCGTCTGCGAAATCTCTGCCCGCTGCGCCGCCTGTGTCTGCGCGAGCTGGGCCTGCTGTGCCTGAGCTGCCTGCGTGATCTGCGTCTGTTGCGCATTCTGGCCCTGCAAGGCCTGTGCCGCATTCTGCGCCGCCAGCGTTTGCTGATTGTTGGCTGCCTGCACGGCGTTCTGCGTGGCTTGCGCCTGTTGCGCATTCGCCTGCTGCTGCGCGTTCTGCAGTACCTGCGCCTGTTGGGCGGCGGCTGTCTGTGCCGTTTGATTGTTGGTCGCCTGCGCCGCATTTTGCGCTGCTTGCGTCTGCGCCAGTTGGACATTTGCGGTTTGCTGATTGTTTGCTGCCTGGGCGGCGTTTTGCGCAGCCTGTGCCTGCTGTGCATTTGCTGTCTGCGTTGCCGATTGCAGCAGTTGCGCGCGTTGTGCATCAGCGGCCTGGTCGGCCTGCGCGATCTGGGCGCCGGCGGTCAGGTTGGCTTGGGCCTGTTCCGGCGTCAGGCCATTCTGTGCCGCCAGCTGCTGATTGATGATCGGCGACCGCGTCTCAGCTTGCTGCTGTAGATTTCCCAACTGGTCCTGCTGCGCGCGCTGTGCGGCCAGGCGGTCTGCTGCCGTTTCGCGTAGTGGATTGCTGGTCAGGTTGTCCAGCTCCGCGCGCGCCAGGTCCAGCCGCGCATTGGCCGCCAGATCTTCCGGCGTCAGCGCTGGCTGCTGTGCCGACGCCAGTGCCGGCAACTGCGCGCTGCCTGTCCCCGCCACGCGTTCGGCGAAATCGGTTGCCAGGCGTCGGAAACTGTCCAGCGTATTCTGCAAAGTGGATGTGGTCTGCTGATTGTTCGCATTGAATGAGGCGCGCAGCACTTCCTGGTCCAGCGACAGGCCGCCAGTCAGGTCCGACAGCAGCGGCGGCTGCAAGGTCAGGCCCACACGCGACAGATTCTGCGCCTGCGTATTGGCATTTTCCGCCGTCTGCTGGTTCAGGTTATTGACCAGGCTATTCAGCAGTGAGGCTTGCTGTGGCTGCGCCTGATCGAAATTCACCGAGGGCAGCAGGTTAAACGCATCCACCACATTCTGCACCGCACTGTTGAGCACATCCGCGCGCTGCGCCGCATCCGGCGCGCTGTTCTGCAGCTGAGCTAACTGTTCCTGTGAATTGGATACGGTCAGCAGGAAGCTGGCCACGGGCGACAAGTCCACTGTTACCGAAGCGGCTGGCGGGGCATCCGTCGCCGTGCCGACCGCATTGATGCCGGCATTGTTGACCGCCGAGGTTTCCGCGGTCCGCGCCACTGGCTGCAGCTCAGCCGCGCCGGACGTGCTTAATGATGAGATGGGAAACATGCCGCTCTCCTTCAACATAGTGTGCGTCGTTTTTAGCATCCTCCTTATAAGCGCTCCCGTCCGTGTGTTAATTCACATAGGAAGGCATTTTTCACATTGTTAGCTTCCGCACGGTCAAGCGTGGTTGATGGGTCTATCTTGTCAGTTCCTACACTGCAAACACAACGAGAGGATCTCATCATGGATAACAGCAATAACAGCATCGACAGCAAAATCAGCAATGCCCGCGAAGGCGTCACCCAGATCGGCAAAGACCTGCGTTCGGACGCGCATGCCACCATCGACAAGATTGCCGATAAAGTGCCGCCAGCCACCGACCGTCTGGCCAGCCAGGCGCATGATGGCGTCGACAAGGTCGCCGACACCGTGGAAAACGCCTCGGAACGCTGGGCCGCACGCGGCAAGCAAGTGGTCGATGGCTACAAAAACATCTGCGAAACCAGCCGCACCCGCGTGCGTGCTGCACCAATGGTGTCGGTACTGGTAGCTGCAGCAGCAGGCTATGGCATCTCGAAACTGCTGGGCTCCCGCAACAACAAATAATTTTCTCCAGCCCGGCCGGTATCGCTGCCGGGACGATCGGTGGCGCTCCGGAGCGGGCGCCGTTCGTCTCGTTTGAAGGATATCCATGGCTACCACTAAAAATTCGCCGGCCTCCATCATGGGTGCCGGTACTGTATTGAGCACCGTATCGGGACCATCATCAGCAACGCTGCCGTCCAATCTGGGCGGTGCCAGTACGCAAGACCAGGCCTTGCTGGACAAGGCGGAAGGCGGCCAGCAAATGGCGCACGCCATGCCATTCAACGCCAACAAGGAAGGCGAACATGGCGAAGCCGCACGTGAACCTCAGCCGGGACGGACCTGTCCTGTTCCGCATCCCGTTTCCACTTCAAGCACGGCCGGCGAAACCAGCGCCTCGCCCAAGACCGGCAGCGGCGTGCCGCCGTCCGGCGTTTGCCCGGCCGGCCATCTGGACCGCGTGCGCGCCGATGGCGGCGAGCAGCCCCTCACCACCAATCAGGGCGTGCCGGTAGCGGACAACCAGAATTCGCTCAAGGTCGGCCTGCGCGGACCGACCGCCATGGAAGACTTCATCCTGCGCGAAAAAATCACCCATTTCGATCATGAGCGTATTCCGGAGCGCGTGGTGCATGCGCGTGGCTCCGCAGCGCATGGTTATTTCGAGAGCTATCAGGATCTCAGCGCCGTCACCCGCGCCGCGCCCTTTGCAGAAGCAGGCAAGCGCACGCCGGTGTTTGTGCGCTTCTCCACCGTGGCCGGCGAGCGCGGCTCCGCCGACACCGTGCGCGATGTGCGCGGCTTTGCCGTCAAGTTCTACACGGACGAAGGCAACTGGGACCTGGTGGGTAATAACATCCCCGTGTTCTTCATCCAGGATGCGATGAAGTTCCCGGACCTGATTCATTCCGTGAAACCGGAGCCGCATAACGGCATCCCGCAGGCGGCCAGCGCGCACGACACCTTCTGGGACTTCGTCACGCTGATGCCGGAATCGACGCACATGCTGATGTGGCACTTGTCCGACCGCGCTATTCCGCGCAGCTACCGCACCATGCAGGGCTTCGGCGTGCATACCTTCCGCCTGGTGAATGCCGACGGCGCATCGGTATTCTGCAAATTCCACTGGACGCCGGTGGGCGGTACGCACTCGCTGGTGTGGGACGAAGCGGCCAAGATCATCGGCGCCGATCCTGACTATCACCGCCGCGACCTGTGGGAGGCGATTGAAGCGGGCGCGTATCCGGAATGGGAACTGGGCCTGCAACTGTTCACCGAAGAACAGGCGGAGCAATTCCCGTTTGATGTGCTGGACCCGACCAAAATCGTGCCGGAAGAACTGGTGCCAGTGCAGCCGGTCGGCAAAATGACGCTGAACCGCAACCCGGATAACTTCTTTGCCGAGACCGAGCAGGTGGCTTTCTGCACGGCGCACATCGTGCCGGGCATCGACTTCTCCAACGATCCGCTGCTGCAGGGGCGCATCCACTCGTATCTGGATACGCAGATCAGCCGCCTGGGCGGCGCCAACTTCCACGAGATCCCGATTAATGCACCGCTGGCGCCAGTCCACAACAACCAGCGCGACGGCATGCATCGCCAGGCCGTGCATCGCGGCCGCGTGGCGTATGAGCCGAATTCACTGGGCGGCGGCTGTCCGTTCCAGGCGGGCATGGCCGGCTTTACGACAGCGTTCAGCCGCATGCCGCAGCCACCGGAAGACAAGGTGCGCGGCAAGCCCGAGCTGTTTGCCGACCACTACTCGCAGGCACGCCTGTTCTGGATCAGCCAGACGCCGGCCGAGCAGGCGCACATCGTCAATGCCTACCGCTTCGAGTTGAGCCGGGTGCAGGTGCCGGCCATCCGCGTGCGGCTGCTGTCCATGCTGGCGAACGTCGATCCTATCCTGGCCGAAGGCGTGGCGCAGGGCCTGGGGCTGGAAGTGCCAGACCCGATGCCGCTGGCTTCCCAGGCGCCTGCGCCGCAGTACGAGCCATCGCCGTCACTGTCGCTGTTGACGCGGCCCGGCACCACCGGCATCAAGACCCGCAAGGTGGCGATACTGGCCGCCCATGGCGTGGAAGCGGACAGCCTGAAGACGGTGTATGCCGACTTGCTGGCGGCAGGCGCCGTACCGCGTGTGGTGGCGCCGCAACTGGGACAACTGGCCGCTGCCGATGGTTCTCGGCTGGACATCGAGATCTCGATCGAAGCCGGCCCCGCCGTGCTGTATGACGCGGTAATCGTCGCCGACGGCGTCGCCAGCGCCGCGATGCTGGCCGGCGATGCCGATGCCCGCGACTTCGTGCGCCAGCAGTTCCGCCATTGCAAACCCATACTGGCCATAGGCGCAGGCAAGGAGCTGCTGCAAGCGGCCGGCATACCGGCGGCAATGCAGGACGGTGCGCCGGACCCCGCGCTGTGGATGGCGGCGGGCGACGCGGTGGGGCCTGAGCTGGAGCACTTCAAGCATGCGCTGGCAGGGCACCGCAACTTCCAGCGCGAGATGGACGCAGCACCGCTGTAACCCCTCTCACCATTGAAGTATTCAACTCTGACGAGCATAGTGATATGCTCGTCATATCTTTTCGTCTATTCCTGACCACCGCATGGACGTATACGCCCCTCAAGTCTGGCAACCGCACGAGCGTCCCACCTTGCCTGGGTCGCCGTCCACTCCACATCACGCTTTCGAAAAACGCATTGCATTCCTGGTGGTTGGCTTCATCGTGGCGATTACCGGCGGCCTGGGAAATGCGCTGGTATCGGTCAACCTGCCGTACCTGCAAGGTTCGCTGGGCGTGTATTCGGCCGAGATCCAGTGGCTGCCGGCGGCGTATGTGATGGCCAATGTGTCCATGAACCTGTTGCTGGTCAAATTCCGCCAGCAGTATGGCCTGCGCCTGTTCACTGAATTGTTCCTGCTGCTGTATGCGGTTGCCACCGTGGCGCACTTGTTTGTGCACGGTCTGGCCTCGGCCATCGCGGTACGCGCAGCGCACGGCATGAGCGGTGCGGCGCTGACCACACTGGGCCTGTACTACACGCTGCAAGCCTTCCCGGCGCAGCATCGGCTCAAGGGTGTGGTGCTGGGCATCGGCTTCTCGCAACTGGCGGTGCCGATGGCGCGGCTGTTCTCGTCCGAGCTGATGGAGATTGCCGAATGGCGCGGCCTGTACTTCTTCGAACTGGGGCTGGCGCTGCTGTCGCTGGGCTGCGTGCTGTTCCTCAAACTGCCGCCGGGCGACCGCATCAAGGCGTTTGAGAAAATGGACTTTGTCACCTTCGGCCTGTTTGCGCCGGGCGTGGCTTTGCTGTCGGCCGTACTGGCGCTGGGCCGGACGGTATGGTGGCTGGAGTCGCGCTGGCTCGGGTATGCGCTGGCCGGCTCGATTGTGCTGATTGCAGCCGCGCTGGCGATCGAACATAACCGCGCGCGGCCGCTGATTAACACGCGCTGGCTCAGTAACGGCAATATGGCGCGGCTGGCCTTGTCGGTGCTGCTGATACGCGTGGTGCAGTCGGAGGCCAGCGGCACGGTAGGCTTTTTGCAGGCGCTGGGCCTGAATAATGACCAGATGCTGGAACTGTGGTGGATCACGATGGTTGGCGCGGTGGCCGGCATGGTGGTCAGCGCGTTGACGATCACGCCGGCGCGCATCCAGGGGCAGCTGATCTTTTCCGTGGCGGTGATGGCGCTGGGCGCGTACATGGATTCCGATGCGACCAATCTGACCCGGCCTGCCGACCTGTATGTGAGCCAGTTCCTGCTGGGCTTTGGCGGCGCCATGTTTGTCGGGCCGACCTTCGTCTCCGGCTTTGGTGCAGTGATCGCAGCGCCGAATAACCTGGTCAGCTTTTCGGTCATGTTCAGCATTACGCAGACGCTGGGCAGTCTGCTCGGCACCGCGCTGACCGGGACGTTCCAGGTCTGGCGCGAGAAGTACCATTCCAGCATATTGGTGGACCATCTGACGCTGCTTGATCCGCAGGTGGCGGCGCGCATCCAGTCCGGCGGGCTGGCGTCTCTGGGCGGCGTGGCCACGCGTGAAGCCAATATCCTCGCATATAACGATGTCTTCCTGGCCGTGACGGTGCTGGCGCTGATTACCATGGCGTGGCTGCTGGCGCGGTATCTGTGGTCGATCTGTGTCGTCTGCCAGCCGGCGCCTGCGCATAATGCGCAGACCGGCATGGCCAATGTCTCTCTCAATAACTCCGGAGCCCGTTGAAATCCATGGCCAATAACAATACTCCAGACAACGAATCCTCGTCCGAAACCCGCGTCGCCGCGGTAGCTGCCGCAGCTGCGGCGGCAGCAGTCGCCGCCGCCGCGCCAACGGCGCCGGCGCCGGACCGGCGGGCGCAGATCATCTCGGCGATTCTTTTCTCGCTGGTGGCGCTGGTGGGTGTGCTGATCGTGTTGTATGCGTGGCGCCTGCCGCCGTTCAGCAGCGCCATCGTCTCGACCGAGAATGCGCTGGTGCGCGGGCAGGTGACCCTGATCGGCACGCAGCTGCCGGGTTATGTGGTGGATGTGAAGGTGCAGGACTTCCAGAACGTCACCAAGGGCGAGCTGCTGGCGCAGATCGATGACCGTATCTATCAGCAGCGCTATGAGCAGGCGCAGGCGCAGCTGGCGGCGCAGAAGGCGGCGATGGATAACTGGGTACAGGCGCACAAGACGGCGGAAGCTGGGGTGGTGCTGAACCAGGCCACGCTGGCCAACGCGGAGGCGCAGGCTGCCAGGTCGGTGGCGGACCTCAAGCGTGTCGATGCGCTGGCTGCCGATGGTTCTCTGTCCTTGCGGGAGCAGGACTCTTCGAAGGCGGCACGGGCGCAGACGGCGGCTGCGGTGGCGCAGGCGCGCGCCAGCCTGGAGATCGCGAAACAGCAGGTACGCACGGTGGCCGTCAACAAGCAGTCGCTGGAAGCTGCGGTGGCGAACGCCGAAGCGGCGTTGAAAGCGGCCAAGGTGGATCTGGATAACACCCACATCACGGCGCCGGAAGATGGCCAGCTGGGGCAGGTCACGGTACGCAAGGGCGCGTATGTGAACACCGGCGCGCAGTTGATGGGATTGGTGCCAAGGCAGCTGTGGGTGATCGCCAACCTGAAAGAGACGCAGATGAACAATGTGCAGGTCGGCCAGCCTGCCACGTTCAAGGTCGATGCGCTGGATGGCGCGCAGCTGACCGGTGTGGTGGAACGCATTTCACCTGCCACGGGTTCCGAGTTCAGCGTGCTGCCGGCCGATAATGCGACCGGCAATTACGTGAAGATCGCGCAGCGCATACCGGTGCGTATCCGCATCGATCCGGGCCAGGCCAAGGCGCGCCGCCTGGCGCCGGGGATGTCGGTGATAGTCAGCATCGATACCTCGGTGGGAGCGAAGCAATGAGCCGCTGCCTGCCTCGCGCCAGCGTCAGTGTGGCCGTGGTGCTGGCGCTGGCCGGCTGCGCGGCTTCGGTGAAGGCGCCGCCCGCATCGTCCTTGCAGATGCCGTCCGCGTGGCGCACTGCGGTGGAAGGGCAGGGCAGCGGGCCGGTGGCGCAGGAATGGTGGCAAGGCTTTGGCGATCCGGCGTTGACGGCACTGGTCAACCGGGCGTTGCAAGGCAATGGCGATTTGCGCATCGCCCGCGCGCGCGTGGAGCAGTACCGGTCCCTGATGGGCGTTGCAGCGGCGGGCCAGAAAGCCAATGTGATCGTCGATACGGCGCCAACGCGGACGCGCCAGCTGGCCTACAACGGCGTGCCGTATGTGACCAATGTTTATCAGGCCGAGTTCCAGGCCAATTACGAAGTCGATGTGTGGGGCCGCCTGGCCGCGCTGACGGATGCGGCCACGGCGACCTATCAGGCGGAGCAGGCCAATGCGGATGCGGCAGCCCTGTCGATCGCCGCGACGGTGGCCTCTGGCTACCTGAACCTGCGTGGCCTGGATGCCCAGCTGGCGCTGACCGAGGCCACGCTCAAGCTGCGCGAGCAATCGCGCGATCTGGCAAAGAAGCAGTTTGATGTCGGCTATAGCTCGCGGCTGGAATGGCTGCAGGCGCAAGCCGAGTACCAGACTACCGCCGAGCAGGTGCCGCAGCTGAAACGTGCCATCTTTGAACAGGAAAATGCCTTGTCCATCCTCACCGGCGGCAATCCCGGCCCCATCGCGCGTGGTGTGGAGCTGGAGGCCTTGCAGCCGCCGGGCGTGCCTGCGGGCCTGCCATCCGAACTGCTGCGCCGTCGCCCGGACATTGCCCGCGCCGAACTGAATCTGGTCGCCATCAACGCCAACCTGCAGGCGACCCGCGACCAGCTACTGCCGTCGTTCAAACTGACGGCAGTGGGCGGTGTGCAGAACCTGAAGTGGCATGATTTCGTCAACGCGCCAACCGCGTTGTGGCGGCTGACGGGCGCTGTGGCCGCGCCGGTGTTTGAAGGTGACCGCGTGCAGTATCAAACCGATTCGGTGGCGGCGCAGCGCGACCAGGCCATCTACGCTTACGAGAACAGCGTCCGCACGGCATTTTCCGAAACCGATAACAGCCTGGGCGCCATCGTGCGGCTGAAAGAGCAGGCAGTGCAGAACGACGCGCGCCGCGCCACGGCGGCAGAAACCCTGCGCATTGCGCACAACCGCTATAACAACGGCTACGCTTCGTATCTGGAAGAGCTGGACGCCCAACGCACGCTGTTCACAGCCGACGTTGGGCGCTTGCAGTTGAAGACGCGGATACTGGTCGCTTCAGTGGACCTGTACCGCGCCATGGGCGGCGGCTGGACTAGGCCTTGACCGGAACGCAGAGTTCCGCTTCGAAGACGCCGGTTTCCTGGTCCAGCAGATAGTCGGCGGCGTAGCGTTCAAAGCACACACCCGCATCGGCCTTGCCTTCGGCGTGCAGCTGGCCGAAGAACTCACCCCATGCCGCCGGCACGTCGGCGCCGGTGCCACGGAACCTGGCGACGGCGTAGCGGCCTGCGGGAATATGGGCTTCCTTGGCTGGCGGCTTGATCTCGTAGCCGGCCGATACTTCCACGCAGGCGTCATAGCGGCATTCGCTGGCCGGCGTGGTGTTCGGGTCGTCCTGCGCTACGCCATAGGTGACTTTGTCAGCCAGGCCATAGGCATTCTGCCATGGCGTGACTACCTGGTGCCAGAAGTCGCCGATGGCGGCGCCGAACGGGCCTTTGTAGCGCAGGTAGGCAACGCGGACTTCAGGCAGTTCTTTTATCTCGTACTGCATGTAATTCTCCTTGACGGTCAGGGGAGGCAGCCGGCTCGCGGCGCAGCTTGCCCAGCATGCGTTTCATCCAGTGTTCCAGGTCATCGACATAGGTGAACACCGCAGGTACCACCAGCAGGCTCAGTAAGGTCGAGGTAATCAGGCCACCGATGACGGTAATCGCCATCGGCGAGCGGAAGCTCGGATCTGCGCCCCAGCCCAAGGCCAGCGGCATCATGCCCGCGCCCATGGCGATGGTGGTCATCAGAATCGGACGGCTACGTTTGTGGCACGCATCGACCAGCGCTTCGAACCTCCCCATGCCCGCCTGGCGCGCCAGAATAGCATAGTCGACCAGCAGGATCGAGTTCTTGGTGACGATCCCCATGAGCATAATCAGGCCGATCATGGACGGCATGGACAGTGCGCTGTGCGTGATCAGCAGCGCCACAAACGCACCACCGATCGACAGCGGCAGCGCTGCCAGAATCGTCGCCGGCTGCATGAAGTCCTTGAACAGCAGCACCAGCACGCAGTAGATGCACAGCACCCCGATCAGCATGGCGAGGCCGAAGCTGGCGAAGAGTGACGCCATTTCCTGCGTGTCGCCGAGTTCTGCGATCTTGACCGATGGCGGCAGGTTTTTCAGCGACGGCAGGGCGCGGGCTTCGGTGTTGACTTCACCCAGCGAGCGTTTGCCCAGTTCCACTTCCAGCGTGACGTTGCGGCTGCGGTTCAGGCGATTGATTTGCGCCGGGCCGCTTTCCATGGTGATCTCGGCCACGGTGGCCAGCAGTACCGGACCGTTCTTGCCTGGCACGGTCAGGCGGCCGATGGCGTCCAGGTCGGCGCGCACGGCATCCGGCAGCTTGACGCGGATCGGTACCTGGCGTTCCGGCAGGTTCATCTTGGTCAGGTCGGTGTCGTAATCGCCGGCGGTGGCCACGCGCACGGTCTGGCCGATGGCGGCGGCGGTCACGCCCAGGTCCGCCGCTTTGGCGAAATCGGGTTTGACGATGATCTCCGGCCGCACCAGCGATGCGGTCGAACGCACGTTGCCCACGCCTTTCAGCGTACGCAGTTCACGTTCGGCCTTCTGTGCCGCCTCTTTGAGTGCGACGGGATCTTCGGAGCGCAGCACCAGCTGCATCTTGACGCCGTTGTCCGGCGGGCCGACCTTGAAGCGGGCGCCCGGGATGGCGTTCAGTTTCTGGCGGATTTCGGCTTCCAGGTCCGGCATGGATTCCTTGCGTTTGGTGCGGTGCACGGTGGACAAGGTCAGCACGGCGCTGCGGGCTTCTGCGGCGGCGCCCGGTGCGAACGAGTCGCCGCTGGAACCGCCACCGATGGAGCTGAATACCGACTTGATGCCTTTGACTTCCATGGCGGCGGCGCGTGCGCGTTCGGCCACCACCCTGGTTTCTGCCAGCGTGGAACCAGGCGGCAGTTCCAGGTTGATCTGGGTTTGCGCGCGGTCCGCCGCCGGCACAAAGCCGGTAGGCAGCAGGCCGGTCAGCATGATGGACGAGACGAAGAATGCGCCCGCTGCGCATGCGGTGACCAGGCGGTGGCTCAGGCACCACTTCATCACACGCATGTAGCGCGTCATCAGCCAGCCGTCCTGTTCTTCCTTGTGGATGGCTGGCTTGAGCAGGTAGGCGGCCATCATCGGCGTCAGCAGACGCGCCACCACCAGCGATGCCAGCACCGCAATCACGGCGGTCCAGCCGAACTGCTTGAAGAACAGGCCGGGAATGCCGCTCATGAAGGCGGTCGGCAGGAACACGGCGACCAGCGCGAAGGTGGTGGCAATCACCGCCATGCCGATTTCGTCGGCCGCTTCCAGCGCCGCTTCCATCGGGGTTTTACCCATGCGCAGGTGGCGTTCGATGTTTTCGATCTCGACGATGGCGTCGTCCACCAGCACGCCGACCACCAGGGCCAGCGACAGCAGCGTCACCATGTTCAGCGTGTAGCCGAACAGGTAGATGCCGAGGAAGGCCGGCAGCACGGACAAGGGCAGCGCGGCGGCGGCGACCAGGGTGGCGCGCCAGTCGCGCAGGAACCACCACACCACCAGCACGGCGAGGATGGCGCCTTCGTACAGCAGCTCCATCGAGCCTTCAAAGTTTTCTTCCACCGGGAAGGCGTTGTCGATGACCTGCGTCAGTACGACTTTGGGATTGTTCTGTTGCAGCTCGGCGATGGCCGCGCGCACACCTTTGGCGACCTCGGTTTCGCTGGCGCCCTTGGTACGGAAGATTTCAAAGCCGACCACCGGCTTACCGTCCTGCATGGCGATGGCGCGCGGTTCGGAAACGGTATCGGTAATGGTTGCCACCTGGTCGAGGCGCACGCGGCGGCCGTCCGGCAGCGGCAGGTCGATGGTGGCCAGTTCGGCGGCGGTCTTCACGGTGGCGATGGTACGTACCGATTGCTCGGCGCCGCTGACATCGCCACGGCCGCCCGGCGCTTCCTTCTGCACCAGGCGCAGCTGGCGCGAGACGTCCAGCGCGGAGACGCGCAGCGCGGCCATGCGGGCGTCGTCCAGCTCCACCCGGATCTCGCGGTACACGCCGCCGACGCGTTTGACGGAGCCCACGCCGTGCACGTTGAGCAGCCGTTTGGCGACGGTGTTGTCGACGAACCAGCTCAGTTCCTGGGTGTCGAGTTTTTCGCCCGGGCCTTGCGCGGCCTGCGCGGTGAAGGTTTGCACCACACGGCCTGCGGTGGTGGCCTTGGTGACGCTGGGGTCGCGCAGTTCGGCCGGCATGTCGGCCTGGACGCGGGCCACGGCGTCGCGCACATCGTTCACCGCGTCGGAGATATTTTTCTCCAGGATGAATTCGACGGTGGTGGTGGAGACGCCATCGAGCACCGTGGTGTAGATGTTTTTGACGCCTTGCAGTGTGGCGACCGAATCCTCGATCTTGCGCGAGACTTCGGTTTCCAGCTGCGCCGGTGCGCTGCCATCCAGCGCGGCGGTGACGGTGACAATCGGCAGTTCGATATCCGGGAAGTCCTGCACCGGATTGGCTTTGTACGCCATGAAGCCGGCCAGCGACAGCAGCACAAACAGCATGATCGCCGGAATCGGGTTCTTGATGGAGAGGGCGGAGAAGTTCATGGTGCTTCCTTATTTGGCCGCGAGCGTTTCTGCCACGATGTTGACCAGGTCACCATCGTTGAGGAAGCCTGCGCCGCGTACTACGACTTGCGTGTCGGCGTTGAGGCCGCCCAGCACTTCGATGCGGTCGCCCAGGCGGCGGCCCGGTTGCACCTTGATCTGGCTGACATGCCTGTCGGCGTTGAGACGGAATACGAAGCTGAAGCCGTCGCGCACCACGATGGACTGCTGCGGCACGGTCATCGCCGACGAGGCGCCCAGCTCAAACTGGCCGCTGGCGAACATGCCGGCCTTGAACGGTGCATCCTTGCTGCCGGCGTTGAGCGGCAGGTCGACATAGACCAGCGCGGAACGGGTTTGCGGATCGACCGTCGGCGCGATCATGCGGACCTTGCCCGTGACTTCGCTGCCGTTGGCGGCCTTGACGACGGCGCTGACGCCTGGCTTCAGGTTGCGCAGGTCGGTCGACACCACTTCGGCGCGCCATTCCAGGCGGCCCTGGCGGATCATGCGGAACAGTTCCACGCCCGGATTGACGACGGCGCCCACGGTGGCGCTGCGCGCCGAGATCACGCCGCTGTCCGGCGCCACCACCCTGGTGTATTTCAGGCGCAGCTGCTGGATCGCCAGCGCGGCCTTGGTGGAGGCGATGCGGGCATTGGCGGTTTGCTCGGCCGTGTTGTACTGGCTGATCTGCTGTGCGCTCAGCGCGCCGGAATTTTGCAGCGTGCGTGCGCGGGCGGCGTTGGCGGCGGCATCGGCGGCATTGGCTTCCGCTTCACGCACCGTGGCCTGCGCCTGCGCCAGGTCGGCGTTGACGGTGTCGGACGAGAACACGGCCAGCACATCGCCTGCCTTGACCACATCGCCGACGTTGACGCGTACTTCGGTCAGACGCAGGCCGGTGGTTTCGCTCGATACGCTGGCTTCCTGCCATGCGGCGACGTTGCCGTTTGCGGTCAGCCTGATCGGCAGGCTGGCGGAGGTCGGCCTGGTGGCGGTCACGGTCAGTGCCGGCTTGGGCGCATCGATCTTTTTTTCGTCGGCGGCTTCGGCCGGAACAAAGGTGGCGATGGCGGCAGCGGCAACTGCAAAGGCGGCGGCCAGAATGTAGGCGACGGGTTTGAGTTTGGTTTTCATGGTAATCAGTTCTGGTTAGTTGGCGGCGACAGTGGCTGGCGCGGTGAAGCCACCGCCAGCGGCGCGGTACAGGGCGACCCACGCCGCGCTGCGTTCGCGTTGCAGGTTGATGACGGTTTGCTCGGCGCTCAGTCGCGTGCGGCGCGCGTCTTCCAGTTCGAACAGGCTGGCCATGCCGTTCTTGTAGCGGTCCTCGACTGCGCTGTAGTTGGCGCGATAGCCTTCCAGCGCGGTTTGCGCATCGCCTGCGCGGGCGCCGGTGGCGTCCAGGTTGACCAGCGACTGTTCGACTTCGCTGACGGCATTGCGCACGGTGGCGCGGTAGCTGCTGACGGCGGCGTCGTAGCGGGCGCCGGCTGCATCGACATTGGCGCGGCGGCGGCCGGCGTCAAAGATGGGCAGCGACAAGGACAGCGGGCCGATAGTCCAGGTGTCGGTTTTTGTGTTGTCGCCATTGGCGCGGAAGTTGGCGACGCCGATTGAGCCGGACAAGGCCAGGCGCGGATAGCGCTGCGCTTGCGCGTTGCCGACATCGGCGCTGGCGGCGGCCACTTCGCGTTCGGCAGTGAAGACGTCCGGGCGCTGGCTCAGCGTATTGGCCGGCAGCTCGGCGATGGCGATGGATGGCGCATTGAACACCGCGCCTGGTGTGGCGGCGGCCAGCTTCTGGCGCAGTGCCGGCTCGGCGATCGCGGTCAGCGCCGACAGCACTTTCACATCAATGTCGCACGCGGCGCGCTGGGCGATGTAGCGGCTGTTGCCGTCGGCCGCGCTGGCGCGTGCCAGCGCCAGGCTGGCCGGCGACTGGAAGCCCGCCTTGGCGCTGAGTTCCGTCAGCCTGGCGGTGTCGGCGCGCGAGGTGGCGTCCTGGCTGGCGACGGCCAGCAGCTGTTCGCAGGCGCGCAGGCCGTAGTATTGGTTCGCCACTTCGGCGGCCACCGAGACGCGCGCGTCGTGCCAGCCGGCGTGGGCGCTTTCCAGGCGCGCCTGCGCCGCATCGCGCGCCGCGCGGTTGGCGCCGAATACATCGATCTCCCACGAGGCTTGCAATGCCGCCTGCGAGGTGGTCCCCATCGGCAGCGCCGACTGCTGGTTCGACCGGTTGACGCTTGCCGTTGCATCGAGATTCGGCGCCAGCGCCGCACCCGCCGCCACGCGTTCCGCACGCGACTGCGCAATGCGCGACGCTGCCGAAGTCACGCTCGGGCTGACTGCCTGCGCCGATTCGATCAGCTGCACCAGCAGGTCATCGGCCTGTCCGCGCCACCAGTTGGCGAGGTCGGTCTGGCTGCCGTGGTGCGGCAACGGCGCTTGCCACTGCTGCGGCGCCTGCGCGTCTACCTGCTTCGCCGGGCCTTGCACGGCGCAGGCGCTCAGCGTCGCGGCGACAGCCAATACTGTCGCGCGTAAAAAGATACTCATGCTTTCCCTTGTTGAAGTTTGGTTTTTTCCGCCTTGACCAGCACCTCGGCAAAACCGGTCAGATGGTCGGCCCAGTCGGCAATCGCTTCCGGCGTGGCCATCATGTGCGGCGTAATCTGCGCGATGATGTCGCGGCCTATCATCATCTGCACGCACATGGCGGCGATGGCGTAGGCCAGGCGGTGCACGCTGTCAGTGGGCTTTTTAAGTCCCAGGTGGCGGCACAGCACAGCCACCAGCGCCAGGTGCTCGGGCATGATGTTGGTCTCGATTTCACGTTGCCAGATGCCGGTCGGTTCCAGCATTTCGCGGTAGAAGAGACGCAGCAGCACGTCGGCATCGTCGCCCGCCATGAGCGGCGCCACCATCTGCCGGTAGAAGCCGTGCAGCGCTTCGCGGAGCGTGAAGTGCGGCTGGTTGAACTGGGCGATATTGTCCTCGGCCGGCGTGCAGATGGCGGTAAAGCAGGCCTGGTACAAGCCGGCCTTGTCGCCAAAGTAGTAGCTGATGGCGGCGACGTTGGCGTTGGCTGCCTGGGCAATCTCGCGCGTCGAGGTTTTCGAAAAGCCCTGTTCACCGAACAGGCGCATGGCTGCCTGCAGCAGGCGCTCGCGCGACTGCTCGCCGTCTGAGCGGGGCTTGCGCGCGTCGTCGGCTGGCTGGCTGGATTCGTGGATGGTGGGTTTAGCGTTCATGGCCGGCATTACATCACATAATTTAAACAAATGATATAACTAAATCGATCGTTTAATTTACTTCTGGATAGACTGACCTATGCGTAGACGTACGCCTGCCGCGTTTATTGCAGCAATTGAAAAATTTTTAGCGAAGAGGGGGAGGCAGAGGGAGGGGCGGCGGGACAGCAGGGCAGCGGGGCAAAAAAAAACCCGCGACCACACGGTGCGGGTTGAATTCCAATGTTCAGCGAACGGTTGGAGGAGACAGTTCCTACTATACCCCTCCTTATGTTGCACTGCAATACCGTAGAATTACGTTGTCATTATAGTCATCTTCTTGAATACTCAAATCCTCATTTGGCGGGAAGGGCCAGCGTGAAGGTGCTGCCGTGGCCAAAGTCGCTCTTGAAGAACAGCGAGCCGCCAATCAGGTTGGCCAGGTTCTGGCACAGGTAGAGGCCCAGGCCTGCGCCTTCCGCGTGGCGCGTGGAAGTTGAGTCCAGCTGCGAGAAGGCCTGGAACAGCTTGGTCTGGTCTTCCTCGCGGATACCGGCGCCGCTGTCGGCGACGGAAAATTCAATGAAGTGTTTGCCGCCTTCGCCCGGCTGCTCGGTCAGCGTGACGCGCACGGTGCCCGCTTCGGTGAACTTGATGGCGTTGTTGCCGAGGTTGAGCAGGATCTGCGTCAGCGCGCGGCGGTCGGTTTCCAGCACGATGGCGGGATCGGCCAGCTCCATTTCCAGCTTGAGGTTTTTTTGCACGGCCAGCGGGCGCAGCGTGTCCACCACATCCTTGACCACTTCCTGGCACTGCACGGTTTCCAGTTCCAGCGTGACCTTGCCGGCTTCGATCTTGGCCACGTCGAGGATGTCGTTAATCAGCGAGAGCAGGTGGCGCGCGCTGGTGCGGATGGTGTTGAGCTGCTTGTCCTGCTCCGGCGTCAGCGGGCCGGGGAGCTTCATGAGCAGCGCGCCGGTGAAGCCGATGATGGCGTTGAGCGGTGTGCGCAGTTCATGCGACATATTGGCGATGAAGGCCGACTTCATGCGGCTCGCTTCCGCCAGCTCCAGATTCTTCAGCGCGATTTCGCGGTTGATGGTTTCCAGTTCGCCCGCGTGGTGGGCCAGGCGCATATTGAGTTCGATAACCTGGCGTTCGCGCGCCTGCAGTTCGCTGTTGACCTGCACCGCCTGTTCGTAGGTGGAGATCAGCAAATCGAGGATCTGCTGGCGGTCGGCATTGATGAAGTGCTTTTGCTCGCCCAGATACAGGGCAATGCCGATCTCCATGTTCTGGTTCTTGCGCAGCTTCTGGTTCATCAGCATATGGCCGATGCGGTTGAGCAGATAGTCTTCCGCATACGGCTTGCGGATGAAGTTATCGGCGCCGCATTCGATGCCGCGGATGATGTCCTTCGGATCCATCAGCGAGGTCACGAGGATGACCGGGATGTCGCGCAGTTCGGGATCGGCCTTGATGGCGCGGCATAGCGTATAGCCATCCATCTCCGGCATCACGATGTCGGACAGCACCAGGTGCGGCTTGTGTTCGCGGATCGCTTCCAGCGCCAGACGGCCGTTGGACGCCACGCGCGCGTTATAGCGCATGGACTGGATCAGACGTCGCAGTCGTTCAGCCTGGGTGGGGCTGTCTTCAACGATCAGGATTTCGATTTCATCAGGCTGTATTTCGTAGCTGGTGTCCACAGACCACCCTCCTGGTACATAGTTTTAGCTATACAGACTATATCGGATTTAGCCCTTCAAGGCGAACTTTCCTGTCCCTGGAATCCTCCGGTGCGCCAGGTCAGCACCAGCGTGTCGCGATGGCCATGCGCCGCCAGCGGCTGGATCGGAGTGGATTCATGGATGACAGTTGCGTCATCGAGCAGCAGCATGGTCCACGGCACCGTCATGGTGAAACGTTTGCCATTCGGGCCATCGGCTTCAAACACGCGCGTCTCGCCGCCCTTGATGCCTTCACGCGCGACCAGCAGCACGGCGACGAAGTCCACGCCGTCGCGGTGCGCGCCTTCCGGTGTCGGGCGGCCGATGCCGTCGGTGGTATCGATGCGGAACTGGTGCGCCTCCACATACCACGGCGCCGGCTGGTCGGCGGCGCTGCGGCCGCGTGCTGCGCTGCACACCTGGCCGATGGCGGTAATCAGCGCCGGCCATGCGGGCAGGGTCACGGTGGCCGGCTGCACCGGCTCGAACAGGCGGTGCATGCCGCCGTGCAGCGCGTTGTATTCCAGCGGCTGCCAGTGGGCGCGGTGCGCCGTTTGCGTCAGCTGGCGGCCATCCTGCACGAAGCAGGAGTGGCGGCGACGGCGATAGCGGCCGCCGTCCTTGAGGTAGTTGTCCAGCTCCAGCGCGTCCCAGCTCGGGATCAGGTCATTGAGCGCGGCCAGCGGCAGGCCGGCCAGCGCGGCCACGTCCTGCGGTTGCAACAAGGCGTAGCCGTTCTGGCGCAGCGCGTCAGCCGCATCGGCCAGCGGCGTGTAGATAGGTGTGGTCATGGTACTTGGGTTAAGCGGAGGCGTTCATCAGGCTGGAACGCAGTTCATCGAGTTGCTGTTTCATGCCGACTACCTGGTCCAGCGTGCATTGGGTCGCTTGCAGGATGGACGGCGGCAGTTTGGCGGCTTCATGGCGCAGCGCGTCGCCGTGCGGGGTCAGCTTGATGATGACCTGGCGTTCGTCGTTGGCGGCGCGGGTGCGGGTCAGCAGCTCGGCCGCTTCCATGCGCTTGAGCAGTGGCGTCAGCGTGGCCGAATCGAGGAACAGGCGTTCGCCCACTTCCGACACGGTGAGTTCGTTTTTCTCCCACAGCACCATCATCACGAGGTACTGGGAATAGGTGAGGCCGAGGCCGCGCAACAGTTTGCGGTACAGCTTGCTCATGGCCAGCGAGGTGGAGTACAGGGCGAAGCAGAGCTGGGCGTCCAGTTGCGGGACGGCAGAGGTGGTGTGAGTAGATGTTTCCATGTTCCCAGTATAGGTAGCGCACTATATAATTGCAAGCTCAGCCGGGAAAAATAGTTTTGGCGGGCAATTCCGCTCGGTTTATGATGGTGGTAAGCACACACGGGGGAGTAGCAGCAGATGAATGTCAAAAAGGCCATCGTCCTGATCGTCGATGAAGCTGCGGACAACCTGATCCAGATGCACGGCATGCTGGAGGATCAGTACGAAGTGCGGCTGGCCAACAGCGGCCGGGCGGCGCTGGACCTGATGCAGCACGTGCCGCGCCCGCACCTGGTGGTGGTGGATGCGGACCTGGTCGGCCTGGATGGCTACAGCGTGTGCCAGCAGCTCAAGTCCAGCCCGGACACCGCCGACATTCCCGTCATCGTGCTGCAGCGCGCACCGGCCGAGCAGCGCGCGCTGGATGCCTGCGCGGCCGACGTGGTGCCGAAGCCGGTCATCGGCGAGGTGTTGCGCGCACGCGTCGACACCCACCTGCAGCTGCGCCACTCGCGCGAGCTGCTCAAGCAGCAGCGCAATCTGCTCGAACACGTGGTGGAAGAGGTCACGCTGGAACTGAGCCAGATGCTGGACGCGATGATCTGGGCCATGGCCTCGCTGGCCGAGACGCGTGAATACGAAACCGCCAACCACCTGCGCCGCGTGCAGCATTATATGGCGGCGCTGGCGCGGCAGCTGCAGCACCACAAGCGCTTTGAAGAAGAGCTCAGCGACGCCAACATCAAGGCGCTGTTCAAGGCGGCGCCGCTGCACGACATCGGCAAGGTGTCGATCCCGGATGCGATCCTGCTCAAGCCCGACCGCCTGACCGACGAAGAATTCGCCATCATGAAGAAGCATACGGTGTATGGCCGTGACGCCATCGTCAATGTCGAGAATGCGCTGGGCTATACCAACACCTTCCTGCGCTATGCGCGCGAGATCACCTACTCGCATCAGGAGAAATACGACGGCTCCGGTTATCCCGAAGGCCTGCGTGGCGATGCGATCCCGATGTCTGCCCGGTTGATGGCGGTGGCAGATGTGTACGACGCGCTGATTTCCAAGCGCGTCTACAAGCCCGCCTTTACCCATGAAACCGCGATGGAGATGATACGGCAGGGAAGCGGCGAACACTTCGACCCGGACGTGGTGGATGCCATGCTGACGGTGGAGGAGGAGTTCATGGCCATCGCCGAACGTTACAGCGACCCCGCCTGACCATGCGCGGGCGCGGCTACCTGGCTTTCTTTGTCGGGATATGCCTGACAGCCTGGACCTGTTTCTTCGTGATGGAGGAGCAGCAGAAGCAGCAGGTACGCGCCAGCTTCCAGCGCGACGCCGAAAAGGTGGCGCGCGATACCCAGAGCCGGCTGGCGATTTACTTCGACACGCTGCACGGCATGAAGGGCATGTACGCCGTCAATGACCGCATCGACCGGCTGCACTTTCACCGCTTCGTCAACGAGCTTAAGGTCGACCGGCGCTATCCGGGTTTTCAGGCGCTGCAGTTTGTGCGCCTGGTGCCGGAGGCTGAACTGCCGGCGTTTGTGGAGCGCGTAAAGCGCGACAACAGCATCGAGCCGCAGGCCTATCCGGACTTCTATGTGCATCCCGCCAGCCGCCGTCCGGTACACTACATCGTTGAATACACCGAACCGCTGAAGGGCAATGAAAATGCCTTCGGCCTGGATCTGTCGGCGCTGTCGCCGCATCTGAAGGCGCTGGAGCTGGGCCGCGATAGCGGCGAGATCGTTGCCACCATCCCCATCACGCTGGTGCAGGACGCCAGCGGCGGCGAGCCAGGCTTTGTCGCGCGCGCGCCCGTGTACCGCAACGACCTGCCGCGGGAAACCACGGCGCAGCGGCGCGAGGCGCTGGTGGGCTTTGTGGCGATTGTCTTCCGCGTCAATACGCTGATGCGCGAGGTGATCGATCCGACGCTGCTGGAACATCTGCATGTGCGTATCGAAGACGGCGGCCTGCTGAATGGCAGGCCGCCGGAACCCGGCGATGACACTCTGCTGTATGACAGCGACGGCAAGGCCGAGACGCATCAGGAGCGCGCCGAAGTGGTGCCAGGGCTGGTCACCAGCACGGCGCTGCCGGTGGGGCAGCGCAACTGGATCATCAAATTTGAAGGGCGCTCGGGGACGCGCTATGGGCGCTCGCAGCTGCCGGTGCTGCTGATCGGCGCGGTGGGCGTCATCATCAGCGCGCTGATTGCGGCGCTGCTGGTGGCCAACCGGCGCGAATCCGCCGCGCGCCACGGGCTGGAGTTCAGCCTCAAGGAGCTGGAGCTGCAAAAGAATAATGTGGAGCTGGCGCGCGGCGATCTGGCGCGCGTGGTGGCGACGCTGAAGCAGGCGCAGACCAATCTGCAGACCTCGGAGAAGATGGCGTCACTGGGGGCGCTGGTGGCGGGTGTGGCGCATGAACTGAATACGCCGATCGGCAACAGCCTGCTGACCGCCAGCGCACTGGGCGACATGGTGCGCGACTTCGAACGCCGTCTCAAGGCGGACGGCGGCTTGAAGCGTTCAACGCTGGAAATGCATATGGCGGATGCACGCAAGGCCTGCGACATCATGACCAACTCGCTGACGCGCGCGGCGGACCTGATTACCTCCTTCAAGCAGGTCGCGGTGGACCAGGCTAGCGGCCAGCGCCGCCGTTTCCGTCTGGATGAAGTGCTGCACGATACGCTGGCGACGTTCGCGGCGCAGCTGCGTCGCGCCGGCTGCGCGGTGACGGTGAATGTGCCGGCCGATATCGTCTTCGATTCCTACCCCGGCAGCTTGAGCCAGGTATTCAGCAACCTGATAGGCAACGCGCTGCTGCATGGCTTTGATGGCCGCGAATGCGGCGCCATCACCATCAATGCAAGGCGCGAGGGGAATGATCTGGTGGTGCTGGAACTGAAGGACGACGGTGTCGGCATGAACGACGTGGTGCTGCACAAGATATTCGACCCCTTCTTTACCACCAAGATGGGCCAGGGCGGTTCAGGCCTGGGAATGAATATTGTTTATAACATTGTCACCAGCGTGCTGAAAGGGACGATACGCGTGGACTCCATGCCAGCGGCAGGCACCGTGGTGACACTGGTGCTGCCGCTGTGGCCCGAGGAGCAGGCGGCTTACGCCGCGTAGCGCTGGCGCAGCAGGGCCAGCATCGCCACGTTGAGTTCCCACGCGTTCGAGACTTCCTTCTGCGTGTAAGGCAGGGTCTGGGTATAGGGTACGGGGCCGAATTCCGGCGTCAGCGTCATGCGTTCCGCACCGGCGGCGCGGCGCAGGCGGATCACTTCGTCCCACCAGCTTAAATGCGCTTCCAGTGCGGCCTGCGATTCCGGCGCGCGGAAGTCGGCGACCTGCGGCCCTTGGGCGTGGCCTACGCGGGCGTGGATGTGGCGCACGTGCGGCAGGGTCTGGGCCAGCGTTTCCGGCTGGTCTTCCAGCAGCGATTCGCAGGCGCAGCACCAGTGCGACAGGTCGGCGGTCAGCTGCAGATCCGGCATCTGGCGCAGGTAAGGCAGCAACAGCATCGGGTGGCCGCTGAAACGGCTGCGGTGGATCTCGTGATAAATCGGCACGCCGTGCTGGCGCGAGATGCCGGCGGCAAGGTCCAGCAGTTCGCGGTTTTGCTCCGGCGTGTAGTAGTCCTTGCCGGTGTGCGAGTTCACGTGTAGCGGCTTGACGGCGCAGGCGTTGTGCAGCAGTTCGGCCAGCGCTTGCTTGTGCGCGTCAAACGCCGGATGGAACACCGTCTCCCACTGCGCCACGATCAGGCCCAGGCCCGCATCGGCGATGCGGCGTACCCATTCGTCGCGTGCGGCCACGTCCAGCGGCAGCGACATCTCGATGCCGTCAAAACCAGCAGCCTTGACGCGGTTGATGAAGACCTGAGGTTCCAGTTCGTTGTTGCCCCAGTGGGCGGCGAAGATCTGAATCTGCATTACAGGAAGCCTCGCGCTGGCAGTTTGTCGTCGCGCTGTATCCAGTTTTGCGGCGAGTAGCGGGTGGCGCCATCGGTCACGTGCAGCGTGTAGGCGTGGCGCGAGACTGGCGAGCGGTTCGGCGCGCTGTAGTGCGGCAGCAGGCCGTGGAAGCAAACCAGGCTGCCGGCCTTGCATTCCAGCGGCACGGCGGTGCTGTTGTCCGGCCAGGCCAGGTCGCTCAATTTTTCCATCTCGACCTTGTCGCCATTGCGCAGGAAGCGTTCGCGCATCGGGCCGCGATGGCCGCCCGGTTCGGCCCACATGCAGCCGTTGTCCAGCGTAGCGTCTTCCAGCGCGAACCAGAAGGTGGTGACGCTGACGGGATCGGTGTCGAAATAGGTGGCGTCCTGGTGCCAGCGGACTTCGCCGCCGATGCCGGGCTGCTTGAAGATGTACATCGATTGCCAGACTTTCGGATCACTGAGGCCCAGTTCACGTGCCAGCGTTTCCAGGCGCGCGTCCGCAGTGAAGGCGCGGAACGCCGGGTCGAGGTCGTGCATGGCGTGGCCGATCTTGTTGATCGACAGTTCCTTGGCCTGTTTCAGCTTGCCGTCCGGGCCGAAGGCTTCTTCTTCAAAGAAGCAGCGCACGGTGTTGTCGGAGCCGAGGAAGTAGTCGTCGGTGGTCTTTTCCTGCTCGATGGTGCTGAAGATGCCGGATTGGGCACCCGGGTCAAAATCGTTGACAATCTGTGCAGCGCGGGCGCGCAGGGCGGCGATCTCTTCCGGGCTCTTGAAGCCCGGAATGACGATGAAGCCATCGCGTTGGTATTGTTGTTTTTGTGCTTCTGTGAGCATGTCCAGCTCCCTGGGGAATAGTCGATGGATGACATTTTACGGGGCGGCCCACTGCGTCACAATCCGCAAAAGGTTGACACATTGTCGCCGGAATGGCGACAATCGTGCCATGGATCAGTTACGGGCAATGGAGATATTTGTCGAGGTGGCGAGGCAGCGCAGCTTTAGCGAGGCCGGACGCCGCCTGGGACTGACGCGCGCCATGGTCAGCAAACATATCCTGCAGCTGGAGGAAAAACTGGGTGCGCGCCTGCTGCATCGCTCGACGCGTGAAGTCAGCCTGACCGATGTGGGGCAGGCCTATCTGGCGCCGTGCATGGCGACGGTGGCGCAGGCGCAGGAAGCGGCGCGCGTGGTGGCGCAGACCGGCGCCGATCTGGCCGGGCCGTTGCGCATACAGGCGCCGTCGAGTTTTGGCAGCGAGTGGCTGGCGGGCGCGTTGGCGCGCTTTGCGTTGCTGCACCCGGCGCTGGAGCCGATGCTGTACGTGGATGATGCGCTGCTCGATCCGATCGAACATGGGTTTGACCTGACCATCCGTGTGGGCGGCATACCGGATGTGCATGCGCTGGCCATGCGGCCGTTGGCGCCGTGCCGCGGTGTGCTGTGCGCGTCGCCGGCGTACCTGGCGCGGCATGGCATGCCGGTCACGCCGCAGGATCTGCAGCAGCACCGCTGCCTGCACTTCAGCCATCTGACGGACGGCACGCAGTGGCATTTCAAACGCGGCAATGAAGCGGTGTCCGTGCGCGTGCCGGCTGCGTTCACCGCCAACAATGGACTGGTATTGCAGCAGGCTGCCCAGCGCGGCCTGGGCATCGTCTATAACACCACCTTCCTCGCGTGGCGCAGCCTGATGGAAGGCACGCTGGTGCCGGTGCTGACGGACTGGGAACTGCCGCTCAACCATCTGAGCGCGCTGTATCCGGCGAGCCGCCAGCCATCCCCTAAAGTCCGCGCACTGATCGACTTCCTGGTGGCCGAATATCATCCCGTTCCGCCATGGGACCGGGAGTTGCAGACTTCTGGACTGCTTTAGATCTGCCAGGCGCCGTCCTGATAGACGCGTTGGCCGTCCAGGTACACGCCTTCGGTCACGGCAAACACGTCGATGTGGTAGCGCGCGTCTTTGCGCTTGAGCTGGGGCTTGGTGTAGACGCCGTGCTTGGCGCCCAGCGACAGGTGGATGCCGCACATACGTTCATAGGTGCCGATGTCATCGACCATGCGCTCGCGCGAGAAGGCGCGGTTCATGCCGAAGCCCAGTTCGCGCAGCCACACTTCGCCTTCGTGTTCGCGGATGATGGACAGCATGGTGTCGAATTCCGGCGTGCTGTTTTCCGTGCCGGCCACGCGGCCTTTGTCGACGATGATGGTGATGGGCGTCGCCGGGCGGTTGACCAGGAATTTGGTGTCGCCAAACACAAAGATGTGCGCGCGGCCGCTCACCGCTTCCAGGTCCTGCGCCTCGGTGAACACTTCGCCCAGCGGGAACTGGCCGCCGACGTTGTTCATGCCGCTGTAGTCGCCGATATTCAGCTTGGCCGATTCGAACGGCGAGGCGAATACCAGTTGCGCGCCATTGCCGCTATCGACCATGCCTTGCCGGGCAGTGTCGATGCGGGCCTTGAGCGCATGGCCGACACCGCGGTAGTAGGACGGCTCGTACGCCAGCGAGTCGATGTACAGCAGTCCCTGTTCGTCCGGCATGCGCGACAGGTGCACATGCTCGATCACCTTGAGGCCGCGCTTGAACAGTTCGATGCGGATGCGGTAGGCGTCCATGCGGAAGCTGGAGGACTGGATCAGCACCACCAGGTCGTCCGCCTGCATGCGTTCAAACGTCGCCAGGATGTCCGCCGGCGGTACGCTGTCGAAATCGATGAAGCGGGCATCCGGCACCACGCGGCGGTAGGCTTCGGTCAGCGCGCGATTGAGGTCGGTGCGGGTGTCGTAGACGATCAGCGCGGCGTGCGGGGCGCGGTGTTCGATCGCGTGGGCCAGCGTGTCGCGGACATTCTGCTCGGCGGTAGTAACGGCGGCTTCGGGAATGGCGCCGAAACGGGAGGGGAAGGACGTCATGGTGAGGCGGTTTATGAGGATCAGCCCGCATTATAAGGGAGTTGCGGTGTACGCCACGGTGATGCAGTTTCTCCTTGTAAAGGCCGAAAGGGGGATATAGAATTAAAAAATAGCCTACAAGCAACTCCGTGGCAATAACAACAGGAAGCGTGATGACCGTATTAATGGGACAGGATTTACCGCTGGAGCGACCGGATACGACCGGCCGTGCAGCGTTGTTCGTGCCGACGGCAGCGATCAAGGCTGACATACTGGAAACGGTGCGGATGGGCGCGGCGATTGTCGGTTACGGCAATCATGACCGGACCTTGACGATTTATTACGAAAGCAACCGCTTCAACGAGGCCAATCTCGTGAAGTGGGAGCAAAAGGCGCGCAAGGCGTTTGAACGGCTGGCGGAAAACCTGCCGACAGTGTCCAAGATGGTGAGCAAGCCTGACAACTTCGAGCAGGTCGGCTACATCAGCAGCAAGGGCATCCTGATCCGCCGCATGGCAAAACTGCAAAACTGGTTGGAGAAGTCCGACGCGCTGGATACCGGTCCGGAGTCGGAAACCATCGACTTTGCGCCGCCGCCGCCGCCCAAGAAAATCGTCGCAGAATAAGCCCCTCACTGGCGTGCGCTGCGGCTTGCGGCGCCGATGTATGCTCTTGGAAACAAACATTTTCCAGGAGAGGACCATGATGATGCGTTATGTCGCAGTGGCGCTGACCGCGCTGGCGCTGCTCGGCGGCTGCCAGAAGAAGGATGACCCGAGCGAAGCCGGTCCGGCCGAACGCGCGGGCCGCAAGATCGACCAGGCCACGCAGCAGGCCGGCGAAAAACTCGATAGCGCCGCCAAACAGGCCGACCAGCAGCTCAGCGATGCCGCCAAGGACACCAGCCAGAAGCTCGACAAGGCAGCCGACAAGGCCAGCGAAACCCTCAACAACGCCACCAAGGAAGCCGGCCGCAAACTGGAACGCGCCGGTGAGAAGATGCAGACCGCCGCCGACGAGCGCGAGGCTGCGAAGAAGTAATCAGTGTCCGCCCTTGGTCTGGGCGGCGTGTTTGATGGAGACTACGTTGGTGTGCTCCGTCGGCGTGGTGGGATGGGTGCCGGGATCGCCGCCCAGCACCACGCTCAAGTCCACAAAGCCGGAACGCCAGGCGCGTTCCAGATCCTGTTCGATGGCCTCCATCGACGTCAGATGGAAGTTCTCGAATCCCCGCACGCCGTAAGCGCGGTTGCGGCCATGCGCCTTGGCCAGGTAGAGCGCCATGTCGACCAGGTTCACCGCGCGTTCCCACGGTAGCGGCTCGCCGCCCGGCACCAGCGGGAATGGCGAAAAGCCCACCGAGACATTCACCGAAATATCGTGCTCCTGGTAGCGCAGCGACTGCGAGGAAATGGTGGTCAGGATGCGGCGCGCGATTTCGTCCACGCCATTGCGCGGGATGGCCGGCAGGAAGGCGAGGAACTCCTCGCCGCCCCAGCGCACGATCATGTCGGTTTCGCGCAGCGCGATGCGCAGGTTCTCGGCGATCATCTTCAACACCGCGTCGCCGGCCGCGTGGCCGTAGTTGTCGTTGATGTGCTTGAAGTGGTCGACGTCGAGCAGGAACAGCGCGCCGACAATGTCGTCATGGCGGTTCTGTGGCCCCAGGCTGCGCATGAACTCCTGGAAGTGGCGGCGGTTGTACAGGGAGGTCAGCGGGTCCAGCGTGGACTGCGCCTTGAGCTCCAGATTTTTCACCTCCAGCTGGGCATTGGTGTGGCGTACCTTGCGGTACAGCAGACCCACCACGGCTGCCGCCAGCGCAAACACCAGGGCCAGCAGCCACCAGACGCGCTGCTGCAGGCGGCGGTTGTCGATCTCCGCGCCCTTGACCTGGTTTTCATGGCTCAGCATTTCGATCTGGCGCTGCTTCTTCTCGGCCTCGTATTTTTCCTGCAGCTCCAGAACGGCCTGCTGGCGGCGCCGCTCAAACAGCTCGTTGGAGATGGCGCGTTCGCGGTGATAAGCCGATATCGCGCCGGCCAGATCGCCCGCGCGTTCCAGCACTTCGCCATATTCGATGAGCGCCATTTGCAGGTCGGGCTTGTTGTTCTCCTGCTCGTAGCGTTTCAGTCCCAGTTCGTACTGCTTCTTGCCCTCGGCCACGCGGCCCATGCCGATGTAGGCCTGGCCCAGATTGATGCGGGCGGTGGCGGCCGTGGAGTCGTCGTTGGTGCGTTCGGTGGAGCGCAGCGACTCCTGCGCGTACTGCACTGCGCGCGGATAGTCGTGGTCCTTCAGATAATTGTCCGACAGGTTGACCAGGGTGATGCCGACCATGCGTTCGGCGCCCATCTTGCGTTCCAGGTCCAGGCTTTGCATCAGCGCGCGCAAGGCGCGCTTGGGCTGGCCGGAGTCGATGGCCAGGCCGTACTCGGTGTTCTTGGCGATCGCCATGCGGCCCGGCGATTTGAGCTTCTCGGTTTCGTTGAGCAGTTCGTCCAGCGTTTCCGAGGCGTTCTCGTATTCCTTCATCTGGACGTAAAGCTTGGCCAGCGCGTTCAGCGCCGCCACCAGGCTGACCGGATCCCCGGCGGGCGGCCGCGCCATGTCGACGGCGCGCTGCAGCTTGACCAGCGCCGCCGGGAAGTTGCCCTGTTCGGCGTGCGTCTGGCCGGCGGTGACGGTGGCCTGAATCTTGAGCGGGTAGTCCTGCGTGGTGAGCGCCAGCTTCTCCGCCTCAAACGCCAGGCGGTGGGCGGCATCGACTTCCGCCTGCGCGAACAGCACATAGGTCTTGGCCAGCATGCCCTTGGCGATGATGGCCGTATCGTGCAGCGACTTGCCGAGCGCGATCACCTGTTCAGCGGTTTCCAGCGCGACGTCGTTCTGCCCCAGGCGCATGCGCGTGGCGCTCAGCTGGCTCAGGAATTCGGCACGGGTGTAGGCGGGCGCGGCAGTCAGTTCGGGTTGCAGTTTTTGCAGCTGCTCCAGGGCCTTGTCGGGCATGAAGCGGCTCTGCTCGCGGATCTCGAGAATGCGCTCATCGAGCGGGGTTTGCGCTGCCACGCAGGCAGGCGCCAGCGCGAACGCAAGGGCTGCGGCCATGGCTCGCCGCTTCGTGTGCCACCATCCGCCATTTCTTAATCCTGCCAACTTGACGCCCCCGCGATTGCAACGCAATGTCTAGACAATTATATGCTTGTTGCAAGCGGGAAAGCCTCAAGATGTGCGATTTTTCTCGAAAATCGCACAGTTTTTCACTGCTGCGGCGCTGCCTACGCGGCCAACTGTTGCAAAAGATATAGGCGTTGGTACAAGCCGCCGTTGATCTGCATGAGCTGATCGTGCGGACCGATTTCGGCGATGCGGCCATGGTTCAGCACCACGATGCGGTTGGCGTCGCGGATGGTGGACAGGCGGTGCGCAATCGCGATCACCGTGACCTTGCCGCGCAGTTCATCCAGTGCCGTTTGCACAATCTGTTCGGTTTGCGAATCGATGTGCGAGGTGGCTTCGTCCAGCAGCAGGATGCGCGGCGTGCCGGCCAGCGCGCGCGCAATCGCGATCAGCTGTTTCTGGCCCACCGACAGGCGCGAACCGCCTTCGCCGAGCGGCGTGTCATAGCCCTGGTCCAGCGCTGTGATGAAGTCGTGGGCGTGGGCGGCGCGGGCGGCGGCTTCGACCTGCTGCTGCGTCAGGCCGCGGCCCATGTCGATGTTCTCGCGTGCGGAAGCGGCCAGCAGGAACGGGTCCTGCGGCACCAGCCCCACTTCGGCGCGGAAGCGTTCATTGTCGATGGCGTCGAGCGGCATGCCGTGCACCATGATGCTGCCATGCTTGGCGGGATAGAAACGTAGCAGCAGCGACAACAGCGTCGACTTGCCGCTGCCCGTGTGGCCGACGATGCCGACGAAATCGCCTTGCGGGATCTCCAGCGACAGATTGTGCAGCACCGGGTGGCCTTCGTTGTAGGCGAAGTTCAGATGGCGGATGGCGACGGCGGGCGCGTTGCTGTCGTTGGCTGCGACAGTGCGCGTGGCTGCAGTCGCGGCGGCGGTGTGTTCCTGCGCCGTGCCTTCATCGAGCAGCGTTGCCACGCGCGCGCTGGCCACCACCGACTGCTGCAACTGGCTGAACTGCATGGTGATCTGGATCAGCGGCTCGATCACGCGCGCCAGGTAGCTGATGAAGGCATACAGTATGCCGACTTCCGTGGCCGTCATCTCGCGGTGGCCGAACATGAAAATCACGGCCGCCAGCAGGATGATGTTGAACATATCGAGCGCAGGGCGCAGCAGCCAGGCATTGGCGCGCAGCTCCGACAGGCGGGCCGTGTAGTGATCCTGATTGGTGCTGGCGAAGCGCTTGCCGAAGCGCGCTTCGGCATTGCTGGCCTGGAGCACGCTCATGCCGCCGATGGATTCCGCCATCTGGCCATTGATCTCGCTGCGCAGCGCGCGGGCGCGGGTGACGGCGGGCGCGCTCCAGCGCTGGTACAGCCAGACGATGAGCAGTACCGCAGGCAGCAGCGCCAGCACGATCAGCATGAGGCGCCAGTCCAGCCACGCCATGGCGCACACGGTACCGATCAACACGATGGTCGAGTCGAGCATCACGAACAGCACCTGGATGTACAGGTTCTTGACCGCCTCGGTATCGTTGGTGACGCGCGACACCAGCTGGCCCGTGATGGCGCGATCGAAGAAAGCCATCGGCAGCAGCAGCACGTGGGTGTAGACCATCTCGCGCAGGCGCATCACCGAACGCATGGCAAGGCCGGACAGGCGCACCAGCTGCAGGTAGCGCAGGCCGCTGGCGATCCAGCCGGTGAGCACCACGCCGGCCAGCAGGCCAGCCATGCGCGGCCAGTCCAGATGGTGCGGCAGGAGGTGTTCGTCGATCAGCGCCTTGCCCATGATGGGGCCGAGCACCTCCAGCAGTGCGGCCAGGACCAGCCACAAAATGGCCCAGCCCAGATGATGCTGGTCGGGCAGCGCGGCACGGCGCAGCAGTGCGATGGCCTGCCGCATCTGGCCGCGGGTGGATTGATGTTCAGGCTTCATCGAGGCTGGCTTCCAATTGTTGATAGCGCCACTGGCTGGCGTACCAGCCGTCCAGTGCGAGCAGTTGTTCGTGATTGCCGGTTTCGCTGATGCGGCCATCGCGCAGCACCACAATCAGGTCGGCGTTGACGACGGAACTTAGACGGTGGCTGGCGATAATCGCGCTGCGGCCTTTGCGCAGCTGGCGCAGTTCCTCGAGATGCTCGAGGATGCGCGTTTCCGTGCCGGTATCGACGGCGGACAGTGCATCGTCCAGCAGCAGCAAATCGTTATCGGCCAGCAGCGCGCGGGCGATGGCGACGCGCTGGCGCTGGCCGCCTGACAGCGTGATACCTTTCTCGCCCACCTGCGTCTCATAGCCATCGGGGAACAGCCGGATGTCATCGTGGATGGCGGCGAGACTGGCGGCGTGCTCGATCTGCGCGCGGGTGGCGTCGGGACGGGCCAGCGCGATATTGTCGGCAATCGAGGCGGAGAACAGGAACGACTCCTGCGGCACCCAGCTGATGGCGGCGCGCAGGGCCTGCAGCGTGTACTCGTCGAGCGCGTGGCCGGACCATTCAACACGGCCGTGCTGCGGCGTGAGCTGGCGCAGCAGCACGCGCAGCAGCGTCGACTTGCCGCTGCCGGTCGGGCCGACCAGGCCGAGCGTCTGTCCCGGCTTGAGCACCAGCGTGATCTCGCTGATGGCGGGCGTGCTTTGTTCCGCGTAAGCGTAGCGGATGCCGTGCAGTTGCAAGGGACCCGATGGCACGGTGGTGAGCGTGCCATGGTCGTCGATGGCGAGTGGCGCATCCAGCATCGGCTGCAAACGCTGCCAGGCGGCGCGGCCACGTTCGATCAGCGACAGCACCCAGCCGGCGGCAAACATCGGCCAGATCAACTGCCCCAGATACATCGTGAAACTGGTCAGCGCGCCGATGGTCAGCTGACCGTGCCAGATCAGATAACCGCCCAGACCGAGCGTGAGACCGCTGGCGGCGGTCAGCGTCAGGCCGACGGCGGGTTCATAAGCGGCTTCCCACACTTGCGCGCGCAGGCTGGCATCGGAGGCCTTGCCGGCGAGTGCCGAAAACTGCCTGGCGCTGCGCTGCTCCAGACCGAGCGCGCGCAGGGTGCGTACTCCGGACAGCGTTTCCTGCACATGATCGTTCAGGGCGCTGAAGCGCTTGAGCGAATCAGTCGATGCAGTGTGGATGTGGCCCGAGATATACCAGAAGGCCCACGCCATCAGCGGGAAAGGCAGCAGCGCAATGCACGCCAGGCGCCAGTCGACGCCGAGCAGCATCACGCCCAGCACCATCACCAGCGTCAGCGCGCCGTCAAAGCCGGCCAGCATGGCCTCGCCGGCGGCCATCTCGATGGCGTCGATGTCATTGGTCGCCAGCGCCATCAGATCCCCGGTGCGCTGACGCTGATAAAAGGCCGGACCTTGCAGCGTCATGCGCGTATAGAGGCGCGTGCGCAGCGACACGCCAAGCTGATAGGCAGCGCCATACAGAATCTGCCGCCAGCCCACGCGCAAGAAATAAATACCGAGACCGACCAACAGCAGCCAGCCAATTTCCATCAGCAGCGCGTTGCCGGACAGCGTATGGTTAGCCAGGCCATCAATCATGGCGCCGACCTTGCGCGGGACCAGAATGCTGAGCGTCGCCACGCCTGCCAGCATGGCACCGGACACAATATAAGCGCGACTATGCTGGCGGACAAAACCGCCGATAAGCCGGGAGAGATTAGACATGTTGCCTCGGGAGAGCGTATAGCCCGCTAGGATACAACATGCGCAAAAAAGACGGGGTCAGGTCCGTCATTTCTACACGAGCCCAGCTGTAAAGGCGATGACGGCACAGTCCGTGTAGAAAAGACGGACCTGACCCCGGAGCCGAGGCGATTACGGCTCAGTTCGTGTAGAAATGAAGGACCTGACCCCGGAGGGTTATTTTTTAGGAGGCTGGGCCGGTTTGGCTTTGGGTGCGGCGGCGGCTTTGGCGGGCTTGGCTTCTGGCGACAGTTCGATGGCTTTTACGGGCGGCTCGGGAAACAGCGCTGGCTTGACCTCGGCTTTGACTTCGATGAAGCTGTCTTCTTCCGCGTCAGGAATCGGCGCCGCCGCTGGTTTGGCTTTCGGCGGGGCTTTGGCTACCGGTTCGGTGATCGGTTCGTTGGCGGCAACCACGGCTGCGCTTACCGCTGCGGCCAGCGCGGGCGGCGTCTTGTCTAGCACGGTGGCTTTGGTAGCGGCCAGGTCGGTGACCTGCTTCAGCGTGCTTTGGGCGCTCTGGATCAGTTCGCTCTGGGCGGTGGAGGCGATGCTGTACAGCTCGCGGCCGTAGGCCAGCAGGCTGTCGAAACTCGCAGGCTCGGTCGTGCTCAGGGTGAAGAATTCTTTGGGATCTTTGGCGGCCAGCAGTTTCTTGGCGGCGGCCGAGGATTTTTCTACCGAGGCTTTGGTGGTGCTGATGTTGAGGGCGATAACTTTTTCAGCGCTCTCCACGGCCGCGCTGGCCAGGCTGCTGAAAATATGGAATTGCGCTTCCAATTGCGATTTCGTGGCGACGGAAAACTGTTCGGTGATCGAAGACATGGTTTCTCCTGAAATTATGATGCAACGCAATAAGTCCATTCTAGCGACGATTTTGCATCTTGAAAAGTTATTTTTTCTACCATGGCAACACAAGCACCCCAACAGAATTAATGCAATGCAACAATTTGCTGTATTTTGATGAATATGCCTACAATGGTTTTACTGAAAATCAATGGGAGCGCCGATGGATGTCGTGATACGCAACGCCAGTCTGGCTGACGGGCAGCAGGGTGTGGACGTTGCCATCGAGCATGGCCGAATTACGGCAGTCGGGCCGCGTTTGCCGGTGGCGGCAGCGCTGGAGATCGACGCCGGCGGTGATTTGCTGAGCGCGCCGTTTGTCGATGCCCACTTCCACATGGATGCCACGTTGAGTTATGGCTTGCCGCGCGTGAATGCGTCCGGCACGCTGCTGGAGGGTATCGCGCTATGGGGCGAGTTGAAACCGCAGCTGACCCAGCAGGCGCTGATCGAGCGCGCCCTGCAATACTGTGACTGGGCAGTGGCGCGTGGCCTGCTGGCGATCCGTTCGCACGTGGATGTGTGCGATGACCGTCTGCTGGCCGTGGAGGCGCTGCTGGAGGTCAAGCGCCTGGTGGCGCCGTATCTGGATTTGCAGCTGGTGGCGTTCCCGCAGGACGGCGTGCTGCGCGCGCCTAACGCGCTTATCAACCTGAAGCGCGCGGTGGCCATGGGCGTGGAGGTGGTGGGCGGCATTCCTCACTTTGAGCGCACCATGGCGGAGGGGGCGGAGTCGGTCCGCATCCTGTGCGAGTTCGCCGCCGACCAGGGTCTGATGGTGGACATGCACTGCGATGAATCCGACGATCCGATGTCGCGCCATATTGAGACGCTGGCGTATCAGAGCAACCGCCTGGGCCTGCATGGCCGCGTGACGGGTTCGCATCTGACCTCCATGCATTCGATGGATAACTATTACGTCAGCAAGCTGCTGCCGCTGATACGCGAAGCGGGCGTGGCGGCCATCGCCAATCCGCTCATCAATATCACGCTGCAGGGCCGTCACGATAGTTACCCCAGACGCCGCGGCATGACGCGCGTGCCGGAACTGCTGGCCGCGGGTATTCCGGTCGCCTTTGGCCATGACTGTGTGATGGACCCGTGGTACAGCCTGGGTTCGGGCGACATGCTGGAGGTGGCGCACATGGGCTTGCATGTGGCGCAGATGACGGGCCAGGAGGCGATGCGCGATTGCTTCCGCGCGGTGACGTCGACGCCGGCCGCCATCCTGGGCCTGGAAGGCTATGGCATCGCGCCCGGCTGTCACGCCGACCTGGTGCTGCTGGACGCGGCTGATGCCGTGGAGGCGATCCGCCTGCGCGCCGCCCGCCGCCTGGTGATGCGTCGAGGAAAAATCATCGCGGAGTCGCCACGTGCGCATGCGCGTCTGAGTTTGCCGGGACGGCCGGAGCAGGTAAATTTCCGCCTTCACCGCTGAGCGCGCAAACTGGACTTGCCCGGAGAAATACATGACAATTGAACACGAGATTATCCGACTGGAGCTGCCTTGAAAGAAATCGCCATCCGCCCCGCAACGGAAGCCGACTTTGGCGCCATGTGGGAAATATTTCAGGAACTGATCGTCAGCGGCGACACTTATTATTTTGCCGCCGATACCAGCCGTGAAGATTGCCACGCTTACTGGTTCGGTCCGGGCGTGCAAAGCTTTGTGGCCATCCTCAACAACGAACGCCTGGTGGGCATGTACCGCCTGATGGCCAACCAGCGTGACCGTGGTGCGCACGTCGCCAATGCTTCTTTCATGGTCAGCCCTGCCGCGCAAGGCGTGGGGGTGGGCAAGCTGCTGGGCATCGATTGCCTGGACCGCGCCCGTGCGCAAGGCTATCTGGCGATGCAGTTCAATTACGTGGTCAGCTCGAATATGCCGGCCGTGCTGCTGTGGAAGAAGCTGGGTTTCTCCATTGCCGGCACGCTGCCGCGCGCTTACCGTCATCAATATCTCGGCTATGTGGACGTCTATGTGATGTACCAGTTGCTGGAAGATCCTACCCATTGGCCGGACGCATGAAGATACTGGAAACTCAACGACTGCTATTACGCACCATCACGCCCGAGGACGCGGAGTTTTATTTCATCCTGGTCAATGACCCTACCTGGCTGCAATACATCGGCGACAAGGGCATCCGCAGTATCGAAGGCGCGCGCACCGCCATCCTGGAAGGACCGTGCGTGATGCAGGAGCGCCTGGGCCATTCGCTGTACATCATGGAGCGCAAGAGCGATGGCAAGCCGCTGGGCATGTGCGGCCTCATCAAGCGCGACAGTCTGCCGGATGTGGATATCGGCTACGCCATCCGTCCTGAGCATTTTGGCCAGGGCTATACCTACGAGGCTGCCGCCGCCGTGGTGGCCTATGCGCGCGATACCTTGCGCATGAAACGCCTGATGGGCATTACCAATCCGGACAATACTGTCTCAATCAATTTGCTAGCCAAGCTGGGACTGACGTTTGTTGAACACAAAACGCTGCCACCTGATAATCGTCCTACCAATATTTACCAGCTGGAGCTGTTGTAGAGTGGAAATTCGATAGATTTTTTCAGTGCCTTATAGCATCATGGATGTACGGCACTGTTCGTTGCCCGTTCCCCAAAAAATGGAGCCAATTTAGCTGACAAGCTTGTCTGAATTGAATTCTTGAAAGGGGTAGTTATGAAAATCGCCAATCTGAAGATAGGCGTGCGACTGGGGCTATTGGGCGCATTCTTTTTTGTCGCGCTGATGATCGTGGCGATCTCCGGCTGGCGCGCACTGGAAAACGCTAATGCGCGTAGCGCTATCGCCATGGAGCGCTCGGATGCGTTGAGCCAGGCGATCGATACGGCGCGTAGCGCACAGGTGGAATTCAAGATCCAGGTACAGGAATGGAAGAACATCCTGATACGCGGTAATGATGCCGCCCAGCTGGACAAGTACAGCAAGGCATTCGTCAAGGGCGGTGAGACCACGCGCGGCGAACTGCAAAAGCTGGACGGCATGCTCAATAAGCTGGGCCTGAAAACCACGCTGGTGGATGAGGCCATCCGGACCCAGAACGAACTCGTCACGCGCTACATGGAAGCGCTGAAAAAATACGACTCCGCCAATGTTGAAAGCGCCCATGTGGTGGATGGGCTGGTCAAGGGCATGGACCGCGAACCTACCAAGAAGATCGACGACATCGTGGCCTTCATCAGCAAGGAGTCGGCGCGCCTGACGGTGGAGATGAATGAAGAAAACCGCGCCGCGCACCGCCAGACGCTGATCGCCATGGCCATCACGGTGCTGATTACCGTGGTGGTGGGCTGTGCCACGGTGATGTCGCTGATCCGCAGCATCACGCGGCCGCTGGATGCAGCGGTGACGGTGGCGCAGACCGTGGCTGCGGGTGATCTGAGTACCGAGGTGCGCGTCAACCGCAAGGATGAAATTGGCGAGCTGCTGGGTGCGCTCAAGTCGATGCAGAATAACCTCAGCAGCATCGTGGGCCAGGTGCGTTCTGGTACGGAGACGATCCACACGGCAGCCACCGAGATCGCGGCCGGCAATCTGGATCTGTCGAGCCGCACCGAGGAGCAGGCCAGCTCGCTCGAAGAAACCGCAGCGGCGATGGTGCAGCTGACTACGACCGTCCAGCAGAACAACGCCAATGCGACCGAGGCCTGCAAGCTGGCCGATACCGCCTCGAACGTCGCCGCCAAGGGTGGTGACGCGGTGGCGCAGATGGTGCAGACCATGGGCGAGATCAATGACAGTTCGCGCAAGATCGTTGACATCATCGGTGTGATCGACGGCATCGCTTTCCAGACCAATATCCTGGCGCTGAATGCGGCGGTGGAAGCGGCGCGCGCCGGTGAACAGGGGCGTGGCTTTGCGGTGGTGGCTTCTGAAGTGCGCAATCTGGCGCAGCGTTCAGCGGCAGCGGCGAAGGAGATCAAGGAATTGATCGGCACCTCTGTCGGCCGCGTGGAAGAGGGGAGCCGCCTGGTTGGCCAGGCCGGTGAAACCATGAGCGAAGTAGTGGAGAGTGTGCAGCGGGTCACGGCCATCATCGGTGAAATCTCGGTGGCCAGCGGCGAGCAGCGCGATGGCATCGAACAAATCAGCATCGCCATCAGCCAGATGGACAGCGTGACGCAGCAGAATGCGGCATTGGTGGAGGAAGCTGCGGCCGCCGCGGATTCGCTGGAGCAGCAGTCGGCCAGCCTGCGTGACGCCGTCAGTATCTTCAAGCTCAATAATCCGGGCAGCGTGGAGCGCATGCCTTCGCACCGCAAAACGCTGCAACTGGCTGGCTGAGTTTTGCCACAGGTCGTTTGATGTGCCTCAAACGGGCGCATGAACGGCCTGTTGATGTTTCCTCTATCCACTATTATTCCCTCTTCCGCAGTCCATCCGACGAAGAGGGGCAGCATGAACAGCTTATGGCCGGTGATGGCCGGCATGGCGCCATGTTTGCTGGCGCTGTATTACGGCCAATGGCAGGCGCGCGGTTTGCGGGCGCGCTGCGTTCAATTGCAGGCGGCGCTGGCGGCGCAGCGCGACACGGAGATGCGGCTGGATTTCATCGCCCATCACGACAGCCTTACCGGCTTGCCGAACCGCTTGCAGCTGCAGCTGCAGCTGGAACATGGCATCGCCTATGCGCGCCGCCATGACAGCTTGCTGGCCGTGCTGTTTGTCGATATCGACCATTTCAAGACCATCAACGATACGCTGGGCCACGATGCCGGCGACCAGGTGCTGGTGCAGTTTGCGCAGCGTCTGCGCCAGTGCGTGCGCGAGGTGGATACGGTGGCACGCCAGGGTGGCGATGAGTTCATCGTGCTGCTCACGGAACTGCACAACGGCGCCGATGCGCAGCAGGTGGCGGAGAAAATCATGCGTACCATCGCCGAGCCGTTCACCATCAACGACGCGCCGCTGGAGGTCGCAGCCAGCATCGGTGTGGCGGTGTATCCCGATGATGACGAAGATATCGAAGCGCTCATCGAGAAAGCCGATCTGGCGATGTACGCGGCCAAGCAGCGTGGCAAGGGCGCCAGCCAGCGCTTCCTGCCCAGCATGCAGGCCAAAGCCTATTCGCGGCTGATACTGGAAGCAGCACTGCGTCATGCGCTGGAACACAACGAGTTCATTCTGACTTATCAGCCCAGGCTGGACCTGAAGGCGCAGCAGATCACTGGCGTGAAGGCGCTGCTGCGCTGGCAGCATCCGGAACTGGGCGTGGTGATGCCGCTGGATTTCCTGCCCGTGCTGGAGCAGAGCGCGTTGATACTGCCGGTAGGCGCGTGGGTGATGTCCACGGCCGTGGCACAGGTGCGGCGCTGGCAGGAGCAGGGGCATGCCTTGACGGTGGCAGTGCATCTGTCGGCGCGCCAGTTCTTCAACAAGGATATCGTGCAGACGCTGGCCTCGATACTCGACAAGGCCGGTGTCGCCGGCAACTGCATCGAGCTGGAAATTGCTGAGGCAATGCTGATTGATAAAAGCCAGCATGTGGAAGACATCCTGCAGCAGTTCAAGCGCCTGGGAGTGCGGATTGCGATTAGCGACTTTGGTACCGGTTATGCGTCGCTGGGTTATCTGCGGCGCTTCGCGGTGGATGTGGTCAAGATCGACAAGACGTTTGTGGACGACCTGTCGCGCGATGAGGCCATGGTACGCTCCATCATTGAAGCCGCGCATGCGCAGAACATGCAGGTGATCGCCGCCGGCGTGGAAACCGGCGCGCAACTGGCGCAGTTGTCGGCGATGGGCTGTGACGAGGTATTTGGCTTTTATATCAGCGCCGCCGTCTCGCCGGAAGAGCTGGAGGCGCTGCTGGCAGTGCGCCAGCAGCGGGTCGCATTGCTTACTTCCTGAAGAACCAGATCAGCGGCAGATGCACGCGGGCCGCCCACGACTTTTCGTTGTGGATGCCGCCTTCCGCCTCATGGTAGTACAGCGTGTAGCCCTTGGCCTGCATGGCGTCGCGCATCTTGCGGGTTTCCTCGATGCCGTCGTTGTCGGTGCCTGCGTCGATGTAGAACCTGACCGCCGGTGCATCCGGCAGGTTCTTGATGAACATCTCCTTATTCCACCAGAACGAGCTGGAAACGCCGCCCGCCATGGAAAACACTTGCGGGTACTTCTGGCCGATGTAGACGGAGGCGATGCCGCCCAGCGAGGAGCCCATGATGGCCGTGTGCTCGCGGTCTTTCAAGGTGCGCAGGTTGGCGTCGGCCCATGGTTTCACGGTATCGACGATGAAGGCCGCATAGGCATCGATCTTGCCGCCGCCGTATTGCGGATCGCAGCAGGGCGTGTACTCGGCAATGCGTTGTTCGCCAGCGTTGTCGATGCCGACGATGATGGCCGGCTTGATGGCGCCGGTGGCGATCAGCTTATCCATGGTGACGCCGACTTCCCAGGCCGTGCCGAAAGCGGCGGTTTTCGGATCGAACAGGTTCTGGCCGTCGTGCATGTACAGCACGGGATAGCGCTGCTGTGGGTTGTTGTCGTAGCCCGGCGGCAGGTAGATGCGCAGCTTGCGGCTGTTGCCCAGTTGAGGCGAAGCGAATTGATCGACGATGCGCAGTGTGCCCGCTGGCACAGCGCTGGACGGTGCATCGCTGCGCGGCACCGGCATGACGCGTATGCCGTGGATATCGAACCTGTTGGACGGCCCTTTCACGCCACCGGCGTCGCTGTAGGTGGTGTTGGACTTCATATAGCTCATGTTGTAGAAGTCTGCCAGCTCCAGCGTGTAGCTGCCGGCCGCCAGGTTGGCGCGCAATGGTGTCGAATATCTGGCGCCAGCGTCGGCAGGGGAGTGCGGCAGCTGGACGACGCCATTGGCGACGATGTTGCCACTGCTGTCTTTCAGCGAGGCCCATTTCACGCCACCGCTGACGCCCAGGTTGATCTGGTGCACGGTATTGCGGTATTTGATCTGGATGGCGTAGCTGCCTGCCTGATCGACCTTGAATGCCTGTGCAAAGCTGTCGCCGGGAGCGCCCCAGCCGTTGTGCATGGCGGCGTATTCCGTGCCAGCGTTCAGGCACACCGGCATGCTGTGGTGGCTGCGGTTGCCGGAGCGCGCGTACATCGCTTCCACCGCGTAGCAGAGGTTCCCTCCGGCTGCATTGCCCGCATGGCGGTCGGACCATGTCGTCGCGCTGATGCGCGCGCCCACCAGCTGGCCGTTGCGGTAGATGTTGTACACCACACTTGTCGCGCGCTTGTCGCCCGCTGCGATGTGCAGCGTTGGAATGCCATAGACAGCGCGCTCCAGTTTTTCGATATTCGGCTCGGCCGGTGCGTACACGCTTGCGTCCTGCACCAGTGGCTTGGCGGTCACGCTGCGCTTGGCCGTCTGGCCCGGCAGCAGTTTGCCGAGACGGATGTCGATGACGTTGTTATCGGCCAGCGCATCCCATGCCAGTGCAGCGCTGGCAGGCTGGTTATTCAAGACGATACTGTCAATGGCGTAGTAGCCGTTGCCGGCGACGGCGGCGGGCAGGTGCACCCGTACCTGTAGGCGCTTGCCGCGCAAGGACAGGTTATCCAGCGCGATCGTATCGCTGCCTGCGAACGTCTCGCGGCGCAGTTTGGCGGTGATGAATGGTTTGAGTGCGATGCCGTCATTGGTGGTCTGCACGCCGAACACGCTGCCCACTACCATGCCCAGATAGCCGCCGACAGACCACAGCTGGCGGCGCGAGTTGACTACCGGCCCACTTAGTTTGCCGTCATCCAGCATGGGCTGGGCCGATAGCCATTCCAGGTTCTCCATGTTGGAGAGGTTGGTGGCGGCGCCGCGCATCAGCGTATCGTAAGCCGCATCCGCCACGGCGACGTTGGCGCCGATGGCGGCCGCCTTCAAACCGTAAGCGGTGACAAAGGGCCACATGGCGCGGTTGTGGTAGACGGCGGTATTCGCCTGCTGTGGCCAGATCACCGGCGCCCCCAGCGGACCATGCGGATAGTGGGCAAGGATGCTCTGTGCCTGCTGGGCATCGGCGATGCCGGTGACGATGGCCAGCGATTGTCCCAGCCAGTCGTATTTGTAGAGTGCCGCGCCGTCGAAGTGGCCGGCCGTGACGCTGCTGTACATGCCGCTGTCGGCTTGCCAGAAGCGCTGGTTGATGGCTTTTTTGAGATCTGCCGCCCAGGTGCTGTAGCGCTGCGCGCGTGCGCTGTCGCCTTGTTCCCGCGCCAGTTGTGCGGCCAGTGTGAGTGCCTTGTAGTGTGCGGCGTTGGTGGACAAGGCCTTGGACGTGGCCATGTAGGACAGCTCGCCCGGCAGCCATGCGGCATAGCTTTGTTCGCGCCAGTCGAGGAAGGATTCTTCGCCGTTGTACAAGCCGTCGGCGGCATCCCAGATGGCGATGCGGTCGTTCTCCAACGTGTTGCCGAGGGCATGCAGGGCCTGGGCCGCGAAGGCCTTGCGCTCCTCGGCTGGCAATGCTTTGAGCGCTTCGTCGGCGCCGAAGGCCCAGCTGACGCGGTCCGTGCTGACCGGCCAGCTGCCGCCGCTGCCGGTGTCCTGCACGATCTGATAGCCGTCGCCGATGGCATGCAGGCCGGCTTGTGTGCCGTCGCGGTAGCCGGCGAGTTTGAACTGCAGCGAGTTGCGGGTGCGTTGCGGGTCCAGCATGCCAAGGCCCAGCGAAGCGGCGTAGGACAGGTCGCGGGTCCAGACGTAATGCCATAGCTCGCCCGTTTCAAAGCACTCGCACGGGATGGCGTTGCCGCCGTTGTAGCTGCCGTCGCGGATCTCCTTGACGGAGTCCAGTTTCATCTCGCTGCCGGCCAGTGCGAACAGCGCGTCAAAGGCGAGGTTGCCGCTGCGGACAGTCGGCAGTGAGGCTGATTCGGCGTAGCTGACTTCCTGCTTGCCGCCTTCGCGCACGCGCATGGTGGTGGATTGCGTATAGCTGCGCAGCGCGGCGCCGGCGTCGGGCGTGGTGTAACGTACCGTCTCCTGCTTGCCATCCCAGGTTGGATAGCTGGTGGCAGTGGCGCCTGGCGCAGCTTGCGCGTTCAGTGTGAACAGCGGCAGCAGTGGCAGCAGCGGCAATAGCGCGGTGAGGTGCTTCTTCATTGGATCTCCAGTATCAGCGCAGAGCGCGCTGGCAGTTTTATTTGTCCATCCAGCGGGACGCGCTGGCCGGTGATGACGTCGGTGCCTGCCTTCACGCCGCCCAGCATTTCGTGGAAGCGCGCGGTTGACAGGACGGTGTCGGTTGCGTTCTTGTTGAGCGCCACCATGACTTTCCTGCTGCCTTCATAGCGGAAGTAGACGTAGGTGTTTTGCTCAGGCCCGTAGTGCATCAGCTTCCCATGATGGATCACGGATGCGGTCTTGCGCCAGTTGAGCAGCTTGCGGACGTAGGCCTGAGCGTCGGCCTGCCGGGCAGTGAGGCCGGCGCCGGTAAAGGCATTGACCTTGTCACCGGCCCAGCCACCTGGAAAGTCCTGGCGATACGATGCATCGTCGCGGCCTTTGGTGGCGCTGGTCATCTGAATCTCGGTGCCCGAGTAGAACTGCGGGATGCGCGGCATGGTGGTCACAAACGCCATCGCCATGCGGAACAGACCCTGGTCGGCATCCAGTGCGCTGTAGATGCGTGACAGGTCGTGGTTGCCTTCAAACAGAACCAGGTTGCCGGGTTCCGCATACAGGTAGTCCTGCGATACGGTTTCATACAGCGTCTTCAGGCCTTGCTCGCCGTCCTCGGGCGCCACCAGTGCACGGCGCAGTGCGTCGTTCAATGGGAAGTCCATCATGCTGGGCATCTGCGAGACATAGCCGTCAAAGTTCTTGTGACCACGCTGCCAATGCGCCACCACGGGGATCAGCGGACTCCACTCCTCGCCCACCAGATTCAGTTGCGGATATTCGGCCATGACCGCGCCTGACCAATCGCTCAGGAAGCGGGTGTTGGAGTAGCCGTAGGTATCCACGCGCAAGCCGGACAAGCCGGCGTACTCTATCCACCAGATGCTGTTCTGAATCAGATAGGTCGCCACAAAGGGATTGGCCTGGTTCAGGTCCGGCATGCCAGGCGAGAACCAGCCCTGCGTGAAATTGCGCTTGTCTTCTTCCGACGCATACGGGTCTTGCACTGCCACGCGGTTATGCCGGGTCGGCACGTATTTGCCCTGGTAGGTCAGCCAGTCCGGCATCGGCATGTCCTGCATCCACCAGTGTTTGCCGCCGATGTGGTTAAGTACCACATCCTGTATCAGGCCGATGCCTTTGTCTTGCGCCTGCGTGGCCAGCTGGCGGTAGCTGGCGTTGCTGCCGTAGCGCGGGTCGATGCGGTAATGATCGGTGGTGGCGTAGCCGTGGTAGGAGCCGCGCGGCATATTCGATTCCAGCAGCGGCGTGGGCCATAGCTGGGTGAAGCCCAGGCCGGCGATGTAGTCCAGATGATCGATGATGCCCTGGATATCACCGCCATGGCGGCCAGCGCCATCGGCGCGGTTCAAGCGGTCGGCCATGCCGTCGACATTGTCGTTGGCGGCGTCGCCATTGGCAAAGCGGTCCGGCATCACCTGATAGATGGCGTCGCTGCTGTTGAAACCCGGGCGCTGGGCGGAACCCTGGCGCCGCGCTTGCAGCTCGTAGCTGTAGTGGATTTCCTGGCCGCCGTGCTGGAATACCAGATTCAGCTTGCCGGGCTTCGCTTCTGGCGCGATATCCAGGTCGAGGAACAGGTAGTTGCGGTTGGCGACGCGCGCCACGCTGGCGATGCGTACCCCGGGATAATTCAGCACCGGCTCCAGGTCGGCAATCTGCTGGCCGTGCACCATGAGTTGCAGCCTGGGATTGTGCATGCCGGTCCACCATAGCGGCGGGTTCATATGGTCGATGCGATAGTTGGGGGATGCCGCGCAGGCGCTTACGGGCAGTAGGGCGGCAAGCAGCGCCGCCGCCAGGGTTTTCCTCATGTAGTCTCCGAAAAGGTAGTCGTACTACACGCCCGTGTTTTTATGCTTTCCGGGCTTAGTGCTTTGATTTTACGAGAGAATACTCTCAAAACTGCAGTTCATCAAACGCTGCCGACATGATGTAATTTAGTCGGAGTACAGTGGTTTCGTCATTTTCCTCCAAAATGGCTTTTGATATCAAAAGTGGTGCGCTGGCGCGGCCTGGAAGGCAGGCCGCCGCTGGCGTTTGCTTTCAAAAACACCGTCTTTTTGCGTCCAAGGTGTAGTTCTACTACAAGTCGCTGATGCTGGTCTTGTAGCCGAAATACAACGAGATATCGTATCTCATAGGGAAAGCCGCGTGGCTAGAGGCTTGTAATCCGTAGTGGTACGGAAGTTTGATTGACACCGAATCTAGTTTTAGTACAAAATTCTTTCTAGAACGTCTTTAGAACGTTGTAATTCCTTGGATCCCGTGTAGTTGTCATATTTGCGGGACTTAAATTTGTGTCATGAGAGGGGACATTAAATGAACATCTTCGCAAGTAAGCGCAGCCACACTGCGTTCCCATTAAAGCCGGTCGCCGCTGGTTGCGCCCTGCTGGCCGCAGCCATCGCCGCGCCGGTGCACGCGCAAACCGCGACCGCGCCTGCTGCGGATGACACCAAAGTCATGTCCGTGACCGTGGCCGGTATCCGCCGCGGTATCGAAGACGCTATCTCGGTAAAAAAAGACGCGACCTCCATCGTTGAGGCGATTTCGGCAGAAGACATCGGCAAACTGCCGGATGTCTCGATCGCCGAATCGATCTCGCGCCTGCCAGGTCTGGCCGCCCAGCGCGTTGCCGGCCGTGCGCAAGTAATCTCGATTCGTGGCCTGTCGCCAGATTTCTCCACCACCCTGCTGAACGGCCGTGAGCAAGTCTCCACCGGCGACAACCGCAGCGTGGAATTCGACCAGTACCCATCGGAACTGATGGGTGGCGTCACCGTCTACAAAACCCCGGACGCCGGTCTGGTCGGCCAGGGCCTGTCGGGCACCATCGACATGCAAACCGTGCGCCCTCTGAACTTTAGCGGCCGCACCGTGGCCCTGAATGCACGCGGCGAGAAAAACTCGCTGGGCAAGATCGGTAACGCCAAAGACACCGGCAACCGCTTCAGCGCCAGCTACATCGACCAGTTCGCCAACCGCACCATCGGTATCGCGCTGGGTTTCGCCCACCTGGAAACGCCAGTGCTGGACAACGAAACCGGCCTGTACGAGCCATGGAAACGTGATGGCCGCGCCGGTCTGCCAGACGGCACCTTCGCTTCCGACGGTATCAAGGCCGTGGCCAAGAGCGGCCGCAACGAGCGTGATGGCCTGATGGGCGTGCTGCAATACCGTCCAAACAAGCAGTGGACCAGCATCGTGGACGTCTATGCTTCGCGCTTCAAGAACGAAGAAACCTCCAACCAGCTCGAAATCAACCTGAGCGGCTGGAATGGCGGCAACAAGCCTGACCCGGTCTACAACCCGGTCGTGGTCAACGGTGGCACCATCGCCAGCGGTACCGCCAACAACATCTATCCGCTGGTACGCGGCATGTACAACAAGCGCCAGGATGATATCCGCGCTGCCGGCTGGAGCAATGAATTCAAGCTCAATGGCTGGTCGCTGTTTGCTGACCTGAACTACTCGAAAGCCAAGCGCGACGAGCTGAGCCTGGAAAACAATCTGCAGATGAGCAACGCCGCCGGCGCGCCATTCCTGGATTCGGTCAAGCTCGGTTACGGCGACGGTGGTTTCTCGCAGATGACCCCAGGCCTGGACTACAACAACCGCAACAACCTGTACGTCACCAACACCATCTACGGTTCCGGCTACGGCAAGACCCCAAGCGTGGAAGACGAGCTGAAAGGCTTCAAGCTGGTTGCCAACATCCAGTCGTTCGGCGCACTGGAAAAAGTGTTCTCGAGCTTCGACATCGGCGCCAACTACAGCGACCGTACCAAGAACAAGCATCAGCCTGAAGGCAATATCAACCTGAAGGGGGCGCCAACCACCATTTCGTCCGACCTGTTCTATCAGTCGGCTGACCTGGGCTTTGCCGGCGCCGGTTCCATTCCAACCTGGAATGTGCCAGCCGTGGTTGACAAGTACATGACCTTCGCGCCGACCGACACCCAAGGCTACCTGATCGCCAAGACCTGGGAAGTCAGCGAAAAAGTCACCACCGCATTTGCCAAAGCGAATATCGAAGCAGAACTGGGCAACGACATCAGCCTGCGCGGTAACGTTGGCGTGCAGGTGCAGCGTACCGACCAGTCGTCGGCTTCGCGCTGGTATGACAACACCACCGGTGCCATCAAGCCTATCAACGACGGCAAGAAATACACCGACGTACTGCCTAGCATGAACCTGGCCTTCGGCCTGGACAACCAGCAAACCGTGCGCGTGGCGCTGGCCAAGCAACTGGCCCGTCCACGTGTCGACCAGCTGCGTTCGGCGCTGGACTTCGGCATCGACACCACCAAGCGTGAACCAGGCGCCAGCGGCGGTAACGCACGCCTGGATCCATGGCGCGCTAAAGCCTTCGACCTCTCGTACGAGAAATACTTCGACAAGAAGGCTTACTTTGCTGCGGCAGTGTTCTTCAAGAAGCTGGACACCTACATCTTCACCCAGACCAAGTCGTATGACTTCAGCGCCTACATTCCACCAGGCGCGATCGGTAACGGCGCAGGCTACCCGCTGCACACCGCCATCGGTAACTACACCGCGGCCTACAACGGCAACGGCGGCAACCTGAAAGGCGCAGAGCTGTCGGCTTCCCTGCCATTGAACATGGTGAGCAAGGCACTGGATGGTTTTGGTCTGAGCGCCAGCACCACCTACACCGACAGCAAGATCACGATTGAAGATCCAAGCGGCAGCATTGGCCAGCACATTCCGCTGCCAGGCCTGTCGAAGCACGTCACCAACCTGACTGCTTACTACGAGAAGAACGGCTTCGAAACCCGTATCAGCCAGCGTCGCCGTTCGGACTTCGTGGGTGAGATCGGCAACTTCTCCAACGACCGTGCGCTGCGCTATGTGGTCGGTGAAAACATCATCGACTTCCAGGTCGGCTACACCTTCAACACGGGCGCCATGAAGGGTGTGGGCCTGCTGCTGCAAGTGAACAACCTGCGCAACGCTGCTTACGAAACCTACAACGGCGACCGTTCGCAGCAGCTGGAATACCAGAAGTACGGCCGTACCGTGCTGGCAGGCGTGAACTACAAGTTCTAAGCATTTTCGCTTAAGATAGAGCGGCGTCCTTCGGGACGCCGTTTTTTTTTAACACTGGAGAATGTCCATGCAGGGAAAATACCTGTTGTGCGGCCTCGTGAGCGCTACGCTCGCAGCTGGCATGACGTCCACCGCGCTTGCTGCCCCAGCGGCCGCAACCCCCGCCACCGCAGCCACCGCCAGCGTCTATAACCAGCCGCCGAAGGAAATCCTCGATGTGATGCGCGCGCCGCCGCCGCCATCGCCATCCCTCAGCCCGACCCGCGACAAGCTGATGCTGGTCACCATGCAGGACTATCCGTCGATCGCCAAAGTCGCCACGCCTTTCCTGCGTCTAGCCGGCGTGCGTATCGAACCGGGTAACCATAGCCAGCACGACACGCCGGGTGGCTACGGCATTCCGCCATGCGTGAGCGCGATTGACCTGGTGCAGGTTGCCGACGGCAAGCAAACCGCGATCAAGCTGCCCGCTGATGCCTGCCCGCGTCGCCCGGTGTGGAGCGCCGACGGTCAGCGCTTTGTGTTTGAAAACGTCACCACCGACGCGGTGGAGCTGTGGGTTGGCGATGCCAAAACCGGCGCCATCCGCCGTCTGCCAGGCGTACGCCTGAACCAGATGTTTGGCGACCAGATGCAATGGATGCCGGACCAGAAAACCCTGCTGGTCAAGCTGGTGCCAGTGCAGAAAGCACCGCCGGTGGCGCCGCCAGGCTCGGATGGCCCAGGCATCCAGGAATCGCTGGGCGAGACTGGCCAGAGCAGCACCTATGAAAACCGCGACACACTGCGCAACCGTCACGACGAAGAACTGTTCAACTACTACGGTACCTCGCAGCTGGCGCTGGTGGATGTGGCCAGCGGCAAGATCACGCCGGTCGGCAAGCCTCGCCTGTATGAAGAACTGAGTGTGGCGCCGGATGGCCGCCATGCGGTAGTCACGGAAATCCGTCCGCCATATTCGTATGTGACGACCTTCGACCGCTTCCCGAAACAGATCGACCTGTGGGACCTGAACGCCAAGGGCGGCAAACCGGTGGTGCGCGAAATCGCCGCGCTGCCGCTGGCCGACCGCGTGCCGAACCGCGGCGTGCCAGTTGGTCCGCGTAACTTCACCTGGCGTCCAACCGAAGCGGCAACGCTGGTGTGGGCCGAGGCGCTGGATGGCGGCGATCCGAAAGTGCAGGCCAAGGAACGCGATAAGCTGATGATGCTGAAGGCGCCATTCAATACCGCGCCGGTCGAAATCACCCGCACCGAGCAGCGCTATGCCGGCCTGTCGTGGAGCGAGCAGCCGGGCGTGGCCCTGCTGAGCGACTATGACGTCAACCGTAAATGGCGCCGCACCTGGCAGATCAATATCGATGACGCCAGCAATTCGCGCAAGCTGGTCTGGGATATGTCGGTCGATGAGAAATACGCCAATCCCGGCTCGCCGGTACAACGCCGCCTGGCGAATGGCTTCCCGGTGATCCGCGTGGATGGCGATACCATCTTCCTGTCTGGCGTCGGTTCTTCGCCGGAAGGTGATCGCCCGTTCCTCGACAAGTTCAACCTGCAGACCAAACAGACCGAGCGCCTGTTCCGCAGCAGTAAAACCGCGTATGAACAGTTCATCGGCTTTGCCGGTAACAATACGGGCCGTCTGCTGACCTGGTACCAATCGTCCGAGGAAACCCCGAACGCCTTCCTGCGGACGCTGGGTGCGGCCGCCAACGCCGAAGCAGGTGAGCCAAACTACGCTTCGTCGAGCGTGGCGCTGACCCATCTGGTTGATCCGATGCCGCAAGTGCGCGAGATCAAGAAGCGCCTGGTGAAATACAAGCGCGCCGATGGCCTGGAGCTGTCGTTCACGCTGTACACGCCGCCGGGCTACAAGGAAGGCACGCGTTTGCCGACCATCCTGAACGCCTATCCTCTGGACTATGCGGATGCGTCCAAGGCCGGCCAGACCACCGGTTCACAAGCGACGTTTACGCGCCTGCGCCAGTATCGTCTGCTGCTGCTGTCAGGTTACGCGATCATCGACAGCGCCGCATTCCCTATCGTGGGCGATCCGCGCAAGGCGTATGACACCTACACCGAACAGCTGGTGGCGAACGCGCAAGCGGCGGTGGATGAAGCGGTGCGTCTGGGCGTGACCGATCCGAACCGCGTTGGCGTGACGGGCCATAGCCACGGCGCGCTGATGACCGCCAATCTGCTGGCGCATTCGACGCTGTTCCGTGCCGGTGCGGCCACCAGCGGCTCGTACAACAAGTCGCTGACGCCATTCGGTTTCCAGAACGAGCGCCGCTCGGTATGGGAAGCGCCGGAGGTGTACACCAAGGCGTCGACCTTCTTCTATGCTGACAAGCTGAAGACGCCGCTGCTGATCGTGCACGGCGGGGATGACGCCAATCCGGGCACTACGCCGCTGCAATCGACCAAGCTGTATGAGGCGATCCGCGGCAACGGTGGCGTGACGCGTCTGGTGATGCTGCCGCACGAGCCGCACTGGTACGCAGCGCGTGAGTCGAACGAACAGCTGGTGTATGAGATGCTGCGCTGGTTTGACAAGTACGTGAAAAACGCACCGGCCGCTGCTGCGACCGATGCGTCGGCGAAGTAAGTTTAACTAAGGCTTACTTCTTTTCGGCGGCAGCGAAAGCTGCGTTCTGCTGGTCCAGCCAGGTCTTCAGCGGAGCGAAGTACTCGAGCAGCGCGTTGCCGTCGATCTTCTCTTCACCCGAGATAGCCTTCAGCGCTTCTGGCCATGGTTTGCTTGCACCCATGGCCAGCATTTGCTGCAGCTTGGCGCCGGCTTTGGCGTTGCCATACACCGAGCAGCGGTTCAGCGGACCGGTGTAGCCGGCTTCGCGGCACAACGCGCGGTGGAACTGGAACTGCAGCATGTCGGCCAGGAAGTAGCGTGCGTATGGCACGTCAGCCGCCACGTGGTACTTGGCGCCCGCATCAAAGCCGGTTGCGTCATCGCCAGGCGCCGGGCGCTTCATGCCCATGTACTGCTCGCGCAGCTGCCACCAGCTCTTGTCGAAATCGGCCGGCTTGGTCTTGCCCGAATAGACGTCCCAACGCCATTTATCGACCGAGTAGGCGAACGGCAGTATCGCCACCTTGCTCAACGCGCGCTCCAGCAGTTGCGGGATGTCGGCCGTGACGTCCGGTTCCTGATCCATCAGACCGATTTTCTTCAGATAGCCTGGCGTGATCGACAGCGCGATGGTGTCGCCGATGGCTTCGTGGAAGCCGTCGTTGGCGCCGTTACGGAACAGGAATGGCTGTTTGGTGTAGCCGAGGAAGTAGTAGATGTGGCCCAGCTCATGGTGGATCACGGTGAAGTCTTCGGCGGTCGGCGTAATGCACATCTTGATGCGTACATCATCCTTCTCGTCGAGCGGCCAGGCGGAAGCGTGGCACACCACATCGCGGTCGCGCGGCTTGGTCAGCAGCGAACGTTCCCAGAACGACTGCGGCAACTTCTGCATGCCCAGCGAGGTGTAGAAGCCTTCCGCATATTTAGTCATCTGCGTGGCGTCTGTCTTGCGCTGTTCCAGCACCTTGGTCAGGTCATAGCTGCTGGCGCCGGTGGCCGGCTTCAGGATCGGATACAGGTTGTTCCAGCTCTGGCTCCACATATTGCCAAACAGGTGGGACGGGATAGGGCCGGTCAGCGGCACCACATCCGGGCCATAGGTGGCGCGCAGCTTGTAGCGGGTGTAGGTGTGCAGCGAGTCGTACAGCGGCTTGACCTGCTGCCACAGGCGTTCCATCTCGGCGGCGAAAGCTTCCGGCGGCATGTCGTACTGCGAGCGCCACATGGCGCCGGTGTCCGGGAAGCCCATCTGCTTGGCGCCCTTGTTGGACAGCGCGATGTAATCAACGTACTTGGATTTGTAGGCAGGTGCTTGCGCGTGCCAGCCCAGCCACATCTCTTTGAGCTTGGCTTCATCGCGGCTGTTGGCCAGGACTTTTTCCATTTCGCCCAGTGGCATGCAATCGCCAGTGGTGCCATCCGGTTTTTTAGGGCAGTACTTGGCTTTGCCGTAGGCGCCGTTCAGGGCTGCCTGCAGCGCGGCGTATTGTTCGCGCTCTTTTGGATCAGCGAAGACCAGCGTTTGCTGGAGCAGCATCATCTTGCGCGCGGATTCCGGCGACAGCTTGAGGCCATTGAAACGGCGCGCGCCAATCGCGGCTTCACCGGAGGCGGTCAGGAAGCGTTCGGCGAAGAAGGATGCGATGCCTTCGGTATCGTCGGTGATGAAATTGGAGCCGACCCATGCAGCGCGGGCCTGTTCGTTATTCAGCTTATTGAGTCTGGTTTCGGTGTCGGCGAGGAAGCGTTCGGCCTCGGCGACGGTCGGTTTGGCGGTGGGGGCAGCCAGCGCGGTAGAGCCGGCGGCTGTCATGGCGGTTGCAGCCAGCAGCGTGCTGATAATTTTTGATGTCACTTGCATCTCCCTGGGTGATCTTGTCTTAGTCACCGGACCGGCTGGTCCGATGGCGGCTAATCATACACTTACTCGCAGAGAACTTTGCACTGAGTAAAAGGGCGATGACGGCGGATTGTTTTGTGAATCCGGGCAAAGTGAGGTGACAATCCACGCATTTTTCATTTGAGCAAGATGATATGCTGCGTGCCCATATTGGCAACAGTGTTCTGGCATGAAATTTCGAATTCAAACAACGTATGGCGGTGAAGTTATTTGGGCTGGGCAGTCTGCGGAAAGCCGCACTGTGTACTATGGCGGCCCGCCTCAGACAGGTTTGTGGCGGTTGAGCATTCCAGCGATGGAGGACTATATCGCGGCCAGGCTGGCTGGCCTGGATTTTGGGACTTCAATCGAAGAGTTTATTTTAGGCTTTGAACTTGCTGAACTCGAGGGATGGGGTGTCTGGTTTCATAAGACCAAGGAGTATATGAGCTACCGTCCCAAGATGAAGGCGTTTGTCTCTGTTGGTCAGGTGGAGTGGACGGAAGTAAAGGAACTGCCTGCGGAGCAGCAGTTCAAGTTCTTTAGTGATGCGCTGATTGCTGCAGTCAACCGCATCGCTACGGCGAAAAGAAAGCCCAAGGATTTTGATTACGCTGCCTTGTCGCGTGTTCTGCAATATGTTCTTAATGAGTGTGATATCTCACTCGTTTGTGAGAACGAGGCTGACGACTAAAATCATCTTACAATGGGCTTTTGATTAGCGGAGCGTTGACTACTTCATGGCCCATCTTCACCCCACCGGCTGGCAAGAGATGTCGGCTACCGGCGCTGCGGCGCGCGAGATCGAGACGCTCAATTATCTGAAGTCCGTGCTGGCGGATGCGCCTTACCGGATTTATCACGGCGTCCATTGGACCAATGTGGAGAAGGGCTTTTCGGCCTTCGATGAGATCGACTTCATCATCGTTGCGCCCAATGGCCGGGTGCTGCTGATTGAGCAGAAGTCGGGCTTTCTCAGTGAAACGCCGGATGGGCTGGTCAAGAACTACGAGGGCAAACCGCGCAAGGTCGCCAATCACATCATGCGCTCGATCAAGGGGCTGACCGAGCGCTTTGGCGGCCAGATGTCGATTGACTACTTGCTGTACTGCCCGGACTACATTGTGCGCGACCCGCAACTGGCGGGCATCGATCCCCGCCACATCATCGATGCCAACCGCAAGCACCGCCTGGCGGAAGTGATCCGCGAAACGCTGCCGGTCACCAGCCCTGAACCCAGCGAGCAGTTCGACAAGGTGACGCGCTTCCTCGGCAATATGCTGAGCTTGCGCCCCGATCCCAGTTCGATGATAGGCAATGCGGCCGAGATGGTGACGCGGCTGGCCGGCGGCCTGGCGACGTGGGCGCGGCGGTTGGAATTTTCGCCGTTCCGCCTGCACGTGATCGGTACGGCCGGCAGCGGCAAGACGCAGCTGGCGCTGGCGGAATATACGGCGGCAATCGAGGCGGGCTTGTGTCCGCTATACGTGTGCTACAACCGGCCGCTGGCCGACCACATCGAACGCCTGATGCCGCCCGGCGGGCGGGTGGCGAGCTTCCACATGCTGAGCGATGCGTTCGCGCGCGAACAGGGCGAGACGCCCAACTACGCCGCGCCGGACGTGTGGGAAAAGATCGAAACGCAGATGGCGGTGTCACCGCTGCCGGCCAGCTGGCAATACGATGTGCTGATTGTCGATGAGGGACAGGATTTCTCGCCGGTCTGGCGCGATATCCTGCTGCGCATGCTGAGGGAGGATGGCCGCGCGATCTGGCTGGAGGACCCGAATCAGAATTTGTACGGCAAGGCCGGCGTGCCGCTGCCAGGCTGGGTGACGCTGCACTCCGACACCAACTATCGCAGCCCGCGTCAGATCGTCCAGATCCTGGCTTCCATCGGCGCCACGCAGACGCCGGTGGAAGCGGGCAGTCCGTTCAAGGGCGCAGAGATCGAGGAACTGGTCTATCCGCAAGGCGACACGGAAGCGATGCTAGCGCAAACCCGGCGTGCGGTGACGCTATGCCTGGGCGCGGGCTTTACGCGCGACGATATCGCCATCGCCTCATTCCGAGGGCGTGAAAAATCCGTGATCCTGCATCTCGATCAACTGAGCGATGTGCATACACTCAAATCTTTCACGGGCGAGTACGACTTGTTCGGCAATCCGCAGTACCGCGATGGCGGCTTGTTGGCGGAGTCGGTCTATCGCTTCAAAGGCCAATCGGCGCCGGCGATCATCTTCACCGAGATCGATTTCGCCGAGATGGACCAGCTGGTGCTGCGCAAGCTGTTTGTAGGGATGACCCGGGCCAGGTTGAAACTGGTGCTGGTGCTGAGTGACCGCGCGGAGCAGCAGTTGCTTGACCGGCTTTGAGCTGCACCTGATTGATGGACGCGGCTATAAATGCCCTGAAATATTGGTTGCCTTTGCAGGCCACGACCTGGCCTGAAGGACGACGTTCGACTTGCGACCGGCTTGGCAAAGTTGTGCTTGGTTTGAACATAACTGTCCCTATTGGCCAGAATGGCCGTTCCCCTCCTGAATTAACGCCCTGCCAGTCTACCGATGTCTCGCCCCGGAATTTATCAAGATAAAAATATTCTCTTGATAAGCTCTTGTTTATCGAAAAAATAACATCAACTCGTGCGTATTCGAAAAGCGAGAGAGATCCATGAACCGATATCCAATCTGGAAGTACGTCCTGATTGCCGTCGCCATTTTGTTGGGCGCACTTTACGCCGTGCCGAATTACTTTGGTGAAGTGCCGTCGGTACAAGTAACCAGCGGAAAATCCAGCGTCAAGATCAACACCGAGATGAGCCGCCAGGTTGCCGGCGTACTGGCGAAAGAGGGCATTGAATACAAGGAGCTCAGCTACGACACGTCCGGCGCCTATCCATTCGTCAGCGCCAGCTTCGCTACCCCGGATATCCAGTTCCGCGCCAAATCTGCGTTGGATGCTGGCCTGAATGCCGACGCGAACGACCCCGCCTACGTGGTGGCCCTGAACCTGCAAGCCGACACGCCCAAGTGGCTGCGAACTCTACGCGCAATGCCGATGTATCTCGGCCTCGACTTGCGTGGCGGCGTACACTTTCTCATGCAGGTCGACACCCAAGCCATGCTCAACAAGCGCATACAGGGGATACAGGCAGCCACACGCGGCATCTTGCGCGACAAGGATGTGCGCCATGCCGGCATTGCGCGCGAAGGCGATGCGGTCAGCATCAAATTCCGCGACGACGTCACGCGACAGCGAGCGAAAGATGTACTGGCCGGACAGCTCAGTGGACTGGTCTTTGCCGACACCGGTGACGGCAGCGATCTGGGTATCGCTATGCGCCTGAAGCCAGAAGCACAGAAGCAGATCATTGCCGACGGCGTGCAGCAGAACATCAACACCTTGTCTAAACGAGTGAACCAGTTAGGTGTCGCTGAGCCGGTAATTCAGCAGCAAGGCGCCGACCGCATCGTAGTTCAACTGCCAGGGATGCAGGACGTGGCGCGTGCCCGATCGGTGATTGGCCGCACCGCCACTCTGGAAATTCGCATGGTTGATGACGCGATCCTGCCGGGTAGCGAAATGTCTGCCGCGATTCCGTTTAACGACGAACTGCTCACTGTCGGCAAGGATGCGCCAGTGGTGGTATCCAAGGACGTGGTACTGACTGGGGAGTACATCACAAGCGCCGTCGCGGCCTTTGACCAGAACCAGCATCCCGCCGTGAATGTGGACCTGAATAGCGAAGGCCGTCGCCGCATCAGCGAAGCTACCACCGGGAAAGTTGGCAAGCGCATGGCAATAGTACTGTACGAAAGAACCGGAAAGCCAGAAGTGTTGTCGGTGCCGATGATTCAGCAGGAACTTAACGGCAGCGGCTTCAATATCACGGGCATGGGCACGTCCGGCAACGCGGCAGAGCTGGCGCTGCTGCTGCGTTCCGGTGCGCTGTCTGCCCCGATGGACGTGATCGAAGAACGCACCATCGGTCCTGCACTGGGCGCCGAGAACATCGCCAAGGGCATCCACTCGACCATGTATGGCTTTGCCGCGATTGCTGTCTTCATGATTGCCTACTACATGATCTTCGGCTTCTTCAGCGTGTTCGCGCTGGCGTGCAACCTGCTATTCCTGCTGGCTATCCTGTCGCAGATGCAGGTGACCCTGACCCTGCCGGGCATGGCCGCTATCGCGCTGGCGCTAGGTATGGCAATTGACTCCAACGTGCTGATTAACGAACGTATCCGCGAAGAGCTGCGCGCGGGTGCGACGCCGCAGGCGGCGATTGCCGCCGGCTTCGAACGTGCCTGGGCCACCATCATCGACTCCAACGTCACCACGCTGATCGTCGGTGTGGCGCTGTGGGTGTTCGGTTTCGGTCCGATCCGCGGCTTCGCCGTGGTGCACACGCTGGGTATTCTGACCTCGATGTTCTCCGCCGTGTTTGTGTCGCGCGGTGTGGTCAACCTCTGGTACGGCCGCAAGAAGAAACTGCAATCGATCACTATTGGTACCGTCTGGGTGCCAGACCAAAAATAATCAGGGGCACTGAACATGGAATTTTTCCGCATTAAAAAAGACATCCCGTTCATGCGCCACGCGCTGGTGCTCAACGTCGTTTCGGCGTTGACCTTCGTAGCGGCCGTGTTCTTCCTGATCCACAAGGGTCTGCACCTGTCGGTGGAATTCACCGGCGGTACCGTGATGGAGCTGCGCTACCAGCAGCCGGCCAATCTGGAACGGATCCGCCACACGCTGGAAACCATTGGCTACGAGCAGCCGGAAGCGACCGGCTTCGGCACCGCGCATGACGTGATGCTGCGTCTGCCGGTGGTGAAGGGCATCACGCCGAAGGATGCTTCGGCGCAGGTGTTCGACGTACTGTGCAAAGCCGAAACCGGCAGCCTGAAGCGGATCGACACCGTGACCGCCAAGGGCGAGCACGTGGTCAAGCAATCGTGCGCTGGTGCTGGCGATGCCGAGCTGGTGTCACTGCAGAAGGTGGAGTTCGTTGGTCCACAGGTGGGCGACGAGCTGACTCAGAACGGCCTGAATGCACTGGTGATGGTGGTGATCGGCGTGATGGTCTACCTGGCCATCCGTTTTGAGTGGAAGTTTGCGGTAGCAGCGATTATCGCTAACTTGCATGACGTCGTGATCATTCTCGGCTTCTTCGCGTTCTTCCAGTGGGAGTTCTCGCTGACCGTGCTGGCTGGCGTGCTGGCGGTGCTGGGTTACTCGGTGAATGAGTCGGTGGTTATCTTCGACCGTATCCGCGAAAGTTTCCGCAAGCAGCGCAAGGCCTCGGTGCATGAGGTGATCGACAACGCGATCACCTCGACCATTTCGCGTACCATCATCACCCACGGCTGTACGCAGATGATGGTGCTGTCCATGCTGTTCCTGGGCGGCCCGACCTTGCACTTCTTCGCCATGGCGCTGACCATCGGCATCTGCTTCGGTATTTACTCGTCGGTGTTCGTTGCTGCTGCAGTGGCCATGTGGCTGGGCGTGAAGCGCGAAGACCTGATCAAGCCGGTCAAGGAAAAAGACGAAACCGATGGCGCTGTAGTCTGAACTATTGCGCCAGCCTCTCCGTCTAGGGCCTCTAAATTTATTACCGAATTCGCCCCAAATGAGACCTTCGCTTTACGTCGTTGAGGATTAATCTTCCCAGTAGAAAACAGCATCGAAATTAGTAAATGCCCTGTCTGTAAGGACGGTCGGCACATTGAATTTTGGATTAAGTGATGTATCCAGCATTGAATGGCTCAAGCGAATCATTCCGTGGCTCTCTAGAATCGGCTGCACCTGCGCTGCGAGTTCGGCAACAGCTGGGGTCGGAAAGTCATCGATTGCATCGGATTGCGGCATGTAACTGCTTCCACCAATACCACCCCAGCTTTTCTCACCTTCCATTAAAGCGAAGTACGGCGAAAGACGGCTCAATAAAATCACTAAGCCGGTGTAAGACTTCCCTTGAGCGGGCCTGTACTTAGTATCGAAGTCCGAACTTTCCCGATAGAGCCAGGCGTCTACGAAAGAAGCATACCCGGAGCCATAATTACCCCATTCAACTCTAGAACTAACATGGGACTTTTGTTCGAGTTCATGAATCACGAACTTGAAAAAATTCTCGATTTCCCTCGAATCGTTCGTTGACCAAGGATATTGCTGCGATATCGCTTGTTGCGCTAACAGATTTGCGATTTCGTTGTCAGAAATTTTCAAAGTTTCACCTCTGTCCAAACCTAAACCGGTTCCGCTCTTGGCCGTTACCGGATAAAATCACCGCATCCGCGCAGGTTGTTAAACTCTTGTACACCACGATGTTTAAGATGAAGTAGGGTCAATGAATGCTCAGCGGACGAGGTCACTTTAATGCTCATTTTAATTCCAAGATCAGGGCAAGCCAGCATACGCTCTGGTTGTTGGCCGTTCAGCAACCGGAACGGAGCGCGTTCGTCGTCTGTGCAGCCTCGAATTTCTAAACCGCGCCAAAGGTCAATTGATTTCATCAAATCAATCGGCCGAGCAGCTAGAGCCGAAACCTTAGTCCCCGGAAGATGCAACAGCATCGCAGAAATTTTGGATGAGTGCCCGACACTCCCTTGATAGATCGGCTGCTTCGTGGTCGTGTATCCCACAAGCGTTAAGCGTTCACCGGACGTCATGCCGTCTGCTATGGCATCAACTTGAATGGTATTCGGCGGCTCACCTGGTAGTTGATCAAAACATGCTTGTACTAGCACAGCATCTGTTCGACGCCATACCTCATCGGCTGAAGCAGGAGAACACAACACGGTAGACATGCTCGCGATTGCCGCCGCAAACATATGGAAAGTTCGCATAGATACCAATCTTAAATTAACTAACTGGATGAAAGTGTTTCAAATTTACCATCCAGATCAATGCTCGCTATTAAAAATGCTCCGGCCGCTTCTGGCCGGCTACTGCCGGCCTCATGATTGTCGAAGTCGGCAGCTTCAACGCTGGACGCTGTCTTATAGCATAGCGGCATCATTTTTGAATCGACCAATCATGAACACAGAATCCCCAAACCAGTTGTTCGGGATCATCTACGAGTGAACACGAGGATCCCGCGAATGCAATTCCTGGAACGATATTCCCTTCTACGTCAGCGATGTAGCACATCTCATCCCCATCATCGTATAGCAATGGATGCAATCGTTGAACAGATGACATAGGACTTCCGACCGAAATCGATTCTAGGTAAGTACCGCTATACCCTTCGAACAAGAATATGCAAAAGAGCTTTCCGGCAGCATTGAAGCTAAGGCGGACTTGGTCGTCCCTAAAAAACACAGACTGGATACGTCCAACTTGATTTCGTCTTGCGATAACGCCTTGGTTCTGCCTTAAGGCAGCAACAGTCACTTCGTGATCAAGAACAGTCGCGCTCTTAATGATCTCAGCTATCTCTGAAATGTCCATGCCAATCTCAAATCCGGCAGCAGAAAGCCTCGGAATAATTGGCGCCCTAAGGTCAAGAGTTCTCATTGTTTAATGTCGTAATATGCAGCGTGCCATGAACAATATTTTTGAACGGCTGCTGCTGGCCGCATATAGTCATCTAGTAATGACATACAGAGCGACACAGGCACCTGCTACGGTGGCAGCCGATGCCGGGTCGGCTTTCGATTCTTCAGTGTACGCCTGGTAAGCTTGGTACGTAAGAAAACCAATTCGAATTCCGCTCTCCGCTATCCATTGCATAACTGGTCCCGAATCTTCCACCGTGGAGACTGCGCAAAACTTCAAATCGCCGGACTTCACGAACGAATCTGCGAACGCCAGAAAATCACTGACGCCTTGCCGCGAATTCTGGAATGATCGCTCAACAAAGCCATCCTTTGTCTCAACAGCGACATTGAAGCCAGAAGAAAGAATAAGGATTGCGAGTATTTTAGTCATTGTGATGTGCTTGAAAACGAGAGGCAGCTTCTGGCTGGTAGCAGCCTCTCAGAACTCTAACTCATCTCACAGTTCGTGTCAGGTTAAGTCTGAGCTAGTGCAATTATCACTCAGTGCAGATCGAATTCTGCACATTCAAAATGGTTGTCAACGCGGCTTCCGCTGCCGACAGCACATCGTCATCGCTGACGTCCAGCAGTGGATCGTACGTTAAGGAAAAGTTCGAGTACACAAACGGCACGGACACAAATTTCTCCTCGCCATCCACCGTCAATGTCCCGAGGCTGTCGGCGGTGGACTGGCTGACGAGCTTCATATAGGGCGGCAGATCTTTGGCGGTGAGCTTGCCGCCTGCCTGCGCGGTTTTTTGCAGTTTATTGAACTCATCCCGCGCTGCTTTTGCGTAGATCGGAGTAAAAAACAGATCAAACGTCAGGCCGTATGACGAGTTTCCTGCGCTATAGAACTCATTGAACAGGATATATTTTTTGTTTTCGTCCTGTGTCGATGTAAAGACTGCTATGGCGCCAATGCTGGCCAGGGCTTCGTTGATTCTCCTTTGCGAGTAGAGCACGTTGTTGATGCTAACTTCTCGCGAACCCAGGCTGCTGCAGGAGTTTTTGGTGAAGTAGTGCATCAGCTCATGCGTTTCTATCTCTTGAAAGAATGTCGCAACCAGTTCGGGTCGCTTCTTCAGATAGGATCTGGCTTTAATCGTGTCGGCGAAGATCAGGACTTTTTGCTGGGGGAGTCGCTTGTCAATTTCGCCGTAGTTTCCGCAGGACTCGCTGATGCCATCCATCGCGTAACTGCGCGTTTTCTCTATCGTCACCTTGGGTATTGCTACGTTTTTTATTTCGTACAGATTATCCGTGAGTTGGTTCTTGAAAGCGTTTTTCGTCAGGAAGGATGCGATCTCCGGTGTGACCTGCATTGGCTCTTGCTGGAAGCTGTTTGCAAAGCAGAATTCCGGAAAGTACAAAGGTGGAAAGCCGTCCCGGTTTCTTGTCCCCATAAATGAGGCGATGTAATAGCCGGTGGCATCGGAGACGCCATGCAGGAAGCTGAGGAATTCCTGATTAGGTGCTGTCTCTGGTTTGATTTCGGACTCTGAAACGTCCAGGGAGAGCAAAAAATTCTTCTCTGCGCTAATGAGCGCGTCGCTGGCATACGCGTGGTCGGCGGCCAATTTGAGTTTTTCAAAAAACGAGACAGGCTGCTGCTTTTCGATTTGCTTGATCGAGGTGCTGAAATCGGTATAAATCGTTTGCAGGCTTTTTTCCAGTTGCGCGATGGCCGCGAGGGCTTTGTCTTTGTCCTGGGCTTTCTGGAAACCTGTTGCGTAGTAGTCCTGGCTGGTGTTTTTAATGGCGGCTTGCGTTACGCTGGTGCTGAAGAGCAGGACAACTAAAAGTACTTTTTGAAACATGAGGTGGTGGCGGATCGATGGTTTATTTTGGCGATATTATAAAGGCAATTGTTATTACTGCAGCGTTGGCGGCTGGTTCTGCCGCAGTTGCGGCTGATCTGGCGTCGAATGAAGAACTGCGTTCGATGATGGCGGCGGATGCTGCTGACCGCAACGCTGAGAAACTGGACTGGGATAAGATCAACCAGCATGATCTGGCGCGGCGTAAGCGCGTCGCTGAGATGCTTGCGCAAAACCAGATCAGGACTGGGGAAGACTACTACAACGCTGGCATGATTTACCAGCATGGCGGCTCACCTGAAGATATCCGTCTGGCGCTTGCATTTGCCACGATCTCTTCGCAGCTGGCGCCCGAGCATCCCGCACCGAAGTGGCTCATTGCTGCATCCTGGGACCGCTACCTGGTGTGGAAGAAGATGCCGCAATGGTATGGCACCCAATATCAGGCGCCTCAGGACGGCGGCCCGAGCGAGCTGTATCCCGTCGACCCCAAGGCGGTCACTGATGAAGACCGCGCCGCGCTGAATGTGCCGTCGCTGGCCAAAGCGATGGAAGGGGCTGGTGCGAAATGATTACTCAGGCGATCACGGTGCCTTGGTGGAAGACGATCTGCCACGCGTCACCGGTCTGCCGCCACAGCGTTGTTCTGCGTGTCTGCCGGCCTGGCTGCATCAGGATGTAATTGAGTTGGTAGAGATCCTGTGCGATCTGGCGCAAGGTGAAGTCCGAGCAGGACCAGTCATCTGGCTCCGGCGTCTGGTAGCGCTCCAGCAGTGTCTCGATGACGAATTCGCGGCTGTAGGCCTGGCCGCTGGCGCCGATTTCCCAGAAATCGTTTGCGGTCATGTTGAGCAGGTCTTCGCGGCGCGTGCCAAATTCTCGCCGGTGAAAAATCGGCTCTCGCGCGATGAGCGCTTCACGTACCGCATCGAGATCGGATATCTGCATTTGCACCTCCCGGAGATCAGGAGATTGTAATGCGAAACTCCCCGCTGCATGAGCGGGGAGTGGTGGTGGACTACAGGGAGATGTCGACGCTGCGGCTGGCTTGTTCTGCGGCCGGCAGTTGTACGGTGAGCTGGCTGGTTTTGTCATCCCAGCCGAACACTGCTACCTTGCCGTCCACGCGCACCGACGATGGCGCCGCCGTTATGTTGCGCACCGTCAGTGCGATGCCGCGCGCCGGGCGCTGGTACTGCTTGCCCACTTCCGATTCCACGCGCAGCGACAGTGCCTTGCCTTGCAGCTTGCTGGTGAAGTGCAGCAGCTCGTACTTGCCCTGTTCGTAGGCTTGCGCGGTCAGGCCGTCGTCGTCATACAGCTTGCCAGCGCCTGCGTGCACCGAGGCGTCGTGCCAGTAGTGCAGGTCGATGTGTTTGGTGCTGTAGTCGCGCGTTGATTGCACGACCTTGGCCATCGGGATGAAGGCGCCAGCGCGTACATACACCGGCACGTGGTCCGGCGACAGCGCGATGGAGCGCGTTGCGCCGCCGGCCTGCTTTTCGCCCGTGTAGAAATCAAACCACGCACTGCGTGCCGGGAAGTAGACGTCGGCGGAGGTCTGGCCTTTCTTCAGCACTGGCGTGACGAGGAAGTCCTTGCCCCACAGGTAGGTTGACGACAGTGCGCGTACCTTGGCGTTGCCCGGCTCTTCGTAAATCATCGGGCGCATCAGCGGCAGGCCTTGCTGGTTGTTGTCGAAGCCCAGCGTGTAGTTGTATGGCAGCAGGCGATAGCGCAGGCGGATCGCTTCGCGTGCCAGTGCCTTGGTCTGGTCTTCGCGGTAGACCGGCTCCGCTGGCACTTCCTCCTGCGCGTGCGGACGGAACACCGGCTGGAACACGCCGTATTGCAGCCAGCGCGTGTACAGCTCATTGTCCAGCACTGCGTTGGCGAAGCCGCCCAGGTCCGAGTGCATATAGCCCACGCCCTGCATGCCCATCTGCAGCGCGATCTCTGGCTGCGATTGCAGTCCACCCCAGCCGCGTTCGACGTCACCTGACCAAGGGATGATGCCGTAGCGCTGCGTGCCCGAGTAACCGGAGCGCATCAGGATGAAGGGACGCTCGGCCGGGAAGTCCTGCTGGTAGCCTTCCGCCACCAGGCGCGCCCACTGGTGGCCGTAGATGTTGTGCACCTGGTCGGCCGTGCCGGTGGCGTGACGCAGTTCGGTTGGATGTACCTCCGGCTCGCCCAGGTCGCCCCACACGCCGGCCACGCCTTGCTGGCGCAGGCCTTTGTAGATATCCCAGAACCAGCTCCTGCCCTGTGGACTGAAAATGTCGATCAAGCCGGTATGGCCGAAATAGAAGTCGTAAGCGAGCGGCTTGCCGTCAGGGCCGGTGGCCAGCACTTGCTTGTCAACGGCTTCCTGCCAGCGCTTCGAGGTGTCGAGCACAAAGGGCTCGGTAATCACCACGGTTTGCACGCCTTTGGATTTGAAGTCGGCAATCATGCCTTCCGGGTTTGGGAAGCTGTCCTTGTCCCAGGCCAGGTTGCCCATGGTGCCTTTGACTTCCTTGCCGAACCAGTACAGGTCAAACACGATGCCATCGAGCGGGATGTCGTCGGCGATGAATTTGTTGATGGTGTCGCGCGCTTCCTTTTCGTTGTGATAGCCAAAGCGCATGGCGAAATTGCCGAAGGCCCAGCGCGGTGGCAATGGCTGCTTGCCGGTCAGGCTGGTGTAGTTGCCGACCACATCTTCCCAGCTGTCGCCGGCGATCACCTGGTAGGTTTTGCGGCCGCCGATGGCTTCATAGGTCAGGCTGTTGTTTTTCTTGCTGTCGAAATCCAGGTAGCCGGTCTGTGGATTGTCGAAGTGGATCGCGTACATTTTCGACGACATGGCGATCGGCATGGAGTAGCCCATGAGTTCCGAATGGTCGCCGTAGCCGTAGTGCGCCTTGTTGTACAAGGTGTAGCGGTGGCCGCGGCGGTTCATGCCGACCGCGCGCGAGCCCGCGCCGTACAGGGCTTCGTCCTTGTCCAGCGCGAATTCGATGGCTTCCAGTTCGCGTGGCTGGCCTTTGTTGATGTCCTTGCTGCCGCTGGCCACATCGTCGCGGACGTGGATGTAGCCGCGCTTTTCCGCCACCAGCGGCTTGCCCTTGTAGGCATAGGCGATCCTGAACGGGGACTTGGTAATCGTGACGGTGATGCCGGATGTGGCATATTCGTAGCTGCCGCCTTTTTGCTTCAAGCTGGCGTTGACCGCTGCGGGCGCCAGCACCACGGCATGCGAGGAGGGATCCACGGTTTCGCCTTTGGGCACAAACGTTGTTTCCACGATGCCGGGGGAGTAGGGCTTGATCAGGTAGCTGCCGTCGCTGGTCTGTACTTCCAGGTGGCCGTCGCGCTGGGTGATACCGTTGAACTTGCGGTCGGCATTTTGCGCCAGCGCCGGCTGGGCGGCCAGCAGGACCAGGGGCGCGGCGGCGGCCAGTTTGGCAAAGGAATGGATAGTCATGTAGGTAAAAGTCTCGCTAGTCGTCTTGAATTTTGTTGTTTGGCTACATTTGACACCATGATGATGCCCTTGAAAAGCCCTGTTTCCTTCATTTTACTAGGAAGTTCTTCCAATTGACACGCATAGGGTCGCGTGTTATTTTGCTACAAATTTTAAATACTCGGGACGCGCAGCATGCATTCTTCCAGCAAAAAGCCCCTACTGTCGTTCTGGCAGTTGTGGAACATGAGTCTTGGCTTCTTTGGCATCCAATTTGGCTTCGCGCTGCAAAACGCCAACGTCAGCCGGATCTTCTCCACGCTGGGCGCCAATCCCGACGATCTTCCCCTGTTCTGGCTGGCGCCGCCGGTCACCGGCTTGCTGGTGCAGCCGATCATCGGCTACCTGAGCGACCGTACCTGGCATCCCGTGTGGGGCCGCCGCCGTCCGTTCTTCTTCATTGGCGCCTTGCTGGCGTCGATCGCCCTGTTCCTGATGCCGAATTCCTCTGCGCTGTGGATGGCCGCGATTGTGCTGTGGCTGCTGGATGGGGCGATCAATGTGTCGATGGAGCCGTTCCGCGCCTTCGTCGGCGACAAGCTGGGACCGTCGCAGCAGACCGCCGGTTTTGCGATGCAGACCTTCTTCATCGGCTGGGGCGCGGTGATCGCGTCGCTGCTGCCGACCATTTTCACGCACATGGGCGTCAGCAATATCCCGCTCAACGGTGCGATTCCTGACACCGTGCGCTATTCCTTCTATGCCGGTGGCGCCGTTTACTTCCTGGCCGTGCTGTGGACCGTGCTGACCGCCAAGGAAGCGCCGCCGGAAGACCTGGCAGCCTTCCAGGCAGAGGTGAAGAGCAGCCAGGGCATGGGCCGCGCGCTGAGCGAGATCTTTGGCGGCTTCGCCAAAATGCCGAAGACCATGATGCAACTGGCCGTGGTGCAGTTCTTCACCTGGATCGGCCTGTTCGCCATGTGGATCTACACCACCAACGGCGTGGCGGAAAACGTGTTTGGCACGACCGATGCGCAGTCGGCGGCGTTCCAGGAAGCGGGCAACCATGTGGGCGTGATGTTTGCGGTGTACAGCGGCGTCTCGGCGCTGGCGGCGTTCATCCTGCCGGTGTTTGCGCGCCACACCAGCCGCAAGGTGGTGCACCTGACCTGTTTGCTCATCGGTGGCCTCAGCCTGCTGAGCCTCTATACCATCCATGACCTGAATACGCTGTTCGTGCCGATGATCGGCGTGGGCATTGCCTGGGCCAGCATCCTGACCATGCCGTATGCGATTCTGGCGGGCGCGCTGCCGGCCAACCGTATGGGCTACTACATGGGCGTGTTCAACTTCTTCATCGTGATTCCGCAGATTGTCAGTGGCCTGCTGCTGGGTTATGTGACCAAGCATTGGTTCGCGGGCCATAGCGTCAAGACGCTGATGCTGGGCGGTTTGTGCATGGTGATAGCAGGCGTGCTGACGCTGATCGTACGCGATGAGGCGGAGCCGGCGTGATGTAATATTGTTCGCGAGACAAGTTATTTGTGCGACGCGATTTTGCCGGAACAGGTAAAACCGTTGCTATGAATCTGTCATCTACCTTAGCGGAGCGAACATGAGCATTACGACGATCAGCACCACGCCTTTCCCAGGCCAGCGGCCAGGCACCTCGGGCCTGCGCAAGAAAGTCAGCGTTTTCCAGCAGCCTCACTACCTCGAAAATTTTGTGCAAAGCGTGTTTGACACGCTGGGCGATTGCAGCGGCAAGACGCTAGTGCTGGGCGGCGATGGCCGCTTCCATAACCTCGTCGCGGTGCAGACCATCTTGCGCATGGCGGCGGCCCATGGTTTTGCCAAGGTGCTGGTGGGGCAGGGCGGCATACTCTCCACGCCGGCGGTGAGCTGCGTGATCCGCAAGCATGCGGCGCTGGGCGGTATCGTACTGTCGGCCAGCCACAATCCCGGCGGCCCGGATGGCGACTTCGGCATCAAGTACAACATCGCCAATGGCGGTCCGGCGCCCGAGAATGTCACCGAGGCGATCTACCATCGCACGGAAGCGGTCAGTCAATACCGCATCAGCGATGCGGCGGATATCGACCTGAATCGCCTCGGCGCCGCACGCGTTGAAGAGATGGACGTCGAAGTGATCGACCCCGTGGCCGACTACGCGGAACTGATGCAGCAGCTGTTTGATTTCGACGCCATCCGCAAGCTGTTTGCGGGCGGATTCCGCATGTGCTTTGACGGCATGCACGCTGTCTCGGGGCCTTACGCCAAGGCGATTATCGAAGGCCAACTGGGCGCGCCGGCGGGGACGGTGATCAACGCCGTGCCGCTGGAGGATTTCGGCGGCCATCATCCCGACCCCAATCCCGTAAACGCCGCAGAGCTGATTGACCTCATGGCGGCGGAAAACGCGCCCGATTTCGGCGCTGCTTCCGACGGCGACGGTGACCGCAATATGATCGTCGGCCGCAACTTCGCCGTCACGCCATCGGACAGCCTGGCCGTGCTGGCCGCGCATGCCACGCTGGCGCCGGGCTACCGCGCTGGCCTCAAGGGTATCGCGCGCTCCATGCCGACCTCGCAGGCGGCCGACCGCGTGGCGGAAGCGCTGGGCATCCCTTGCTATGAAACGCCGACCGGCTGGAAGTTCTTCGGCAATCTGCTGGATGCCGGCAAGGCCACGCTATGCGGCGAAGAGAGCTACGGCACGGGCTCCAGCCACATCCGCGAAAAGGATGGCGTGTGGGCCGTGCTGTTCTGGCTAAACCTGCTGGCGGCGACCGGTAAATCGGTCGAACAGCTGGTCAGCGAGCACTGGGCGCGCTTTGGCCGCAACTACTATTCGCGCCACGACTACGAGGGGCTGGATACCAAGGCCGCCAATGAACTCATGGCTTCCCTGCGCATCAAGCTGGCCTCGCTGGCGGGCACGGACCTGGGCCATTACGTGGTCGCCCTGGCCGATGATTTTGAATACACCGATCCGGTCGATGGCTCGGTCTCCACGCAGCAGGGCATACGCATCGTGATGACCAATGGCTCGCGCATCGTGTTCCGCCTGTCGGGTACGGGCACCGAGGGCGCGACCTTGCGCGTCTACCTGGAGCGTTACGAAGCGGATCCCAAGTACCACCACCTGCCTACCCAGCAGGCCCTGTCGGCGCTGATACTGATTGCCGAACAGGTCGCGGGCATCGCCGACTGGACCGGCCGTGCCCATCCCACCGTCACAACATAAACAACCATAAGGACGACAGCATGAAATTGACGACACTCGCACTGACCATGGCAATGGCGCTAGGCGCCAACGCGGTAGCGGCACCGGCAGCACCCGCCGCAGCAAAACCCAGGCCATTCCTGTGGGAGAACGCGACAGTCTATTTCCTGCTGACGGACCGTTTCAACAATGCCTTTACGGGCAATGACCAGGCCTATGACCGCCGCAAGGACGCGGCGCCGCTGCGCGGCTTTATGGGCGGCGATCTGGCGGGCGTCATCAATAAAATCAACGATGGGTATTTCGACAGCCTGGGCGTGGATGCGATCTGGGTGACGCCGCCGGTGGAGCAGATCCACGAGGGCACGGATGAAGGCACGGGCAAGTCGTACGGTTTCCACGGCTACTGGGCTTCGGACTTCACTGCAGTCGATGCCAACCTCGGTACGGAGAACGATTTCCGCAACCTGGTGGAAGCGGCGCATGCGCGCGGCATCCGCGTGCTGCTGGATGTGGTGATGAACCATACCGGACCGGTAACGGAAGCCGATCCCGTGTGGCCAAAGGACTGGGTACGCACGGCGCCGCAGTGCACCTACAAGGATGCCAAGACCACCATCGAGTGCACGCTGGTGAAGAACCTGCCGGACTTCCTGACCGAGAGCGATACGCCGGTCGAACTGCCGGAGCGCCTGATGGCGAAGTGGCAGCGCGAAGGACGCTTTGAGGAAGAGGTCAAAAGCCTCAACGAGTTCTTTGCCCGCACCGGTTATCCGCGCGCGCCGCGCTACTACCTGATCAAATGGCATACGGACTGGATACGCAAGTACGGCGTGGACGGCTTCCGCGCCGACACTGTCAAACACGTGGAAAGCAAGGTATGGAAGGAGCTGCTCAAGGAAGCGTCGATCGCCTTTGAGGACTGGAAGAAGGCCAATCCGGACAAGAAGCTCAGCGACGACAAGTTCTACAGCACGGCGGAAGTCTACAACTACAAGGTCGCCGATGGCCTGTATCACGAGCTGGGTAGCGGGCAGAGTGTCAACTACTATCAGGCGGGCTTCAACAGCATGATCAATTTCGGGCTGGTGAAGGATGCCGAGAAGGATTATGAAACGCTCTTCAGCACTTACTCGAATACGCTGCACGGCGGCCGCCTGAATGGCTATTCGGTGCTCAACTATCTGGACTCGCACGACGACGGCGCACCATTCGACGCCGCGCGCAAGAAGCCGTTTGAAAGCGCCAACAAGCTGCTGCTGGCGCCTGGCGCGGCGCAGATTTACTACGGTGATGAAACGGCGCGCAAGCTCGATATCGCGGAAGCCTCGGGTGACGCCAGGCTGCGCTCTTTCATGAACTGGCGTGAGCTGGAGCAGAATGTGGAGCGCGACGGCTACCGGATCGCCGATGTGCGCGCGCACTGGGCCAGACTGGGTCTGTTCCGCAAGGCGCACGTAGCGGTGGGCGCGGGCGTGCATCAGCAACTGCAAGCTTCGCCCTATGTTTTCAAGCGCACCTACGACAAGGACGGCTTGCGCGACAAGGTGGTGGTGGCGCTGGACCTGCCGACCAGCAAGCCAACGACGATCAACCTGCACGGCGTGTTCGCCAACGGCCAGAAGGTCAAGGACTACTACAGCGGCAAAACGGCGGTGGTGCGCGGCGGCAGCGTCAACTTCGGCACGCGCAACGCGGTGGTGCTGATCGGGCAGGAGTAGGCGGCAAACACGTCCGCTTCCAGCGGCGCCGCGAACAGATAGCCTTGCGCCTCGTCGCAGCCCGCCAGGCGCAGGAAGTTGAGTACATCGTCATTCTCGACACCTTCGGCCACCACGCGATGGCCGAGGTCCTGCGACAGCGTAATCATGGCGCGCACCAGCGCCTGGCGGCGCGTATCGTCTTCCAGGCCACGGATGAAGGACTGGTCAATCTTGACCACGTCGGCAGGCATGGTCTGCAGGTAGGACAGGCTGCTGTAGCCGGTGCCGAAATCGTCGATGGCCAGGCCCACGCCCAGCGCGGCAATCGCGGCCAGGGTGTCGTGCGCCTTGGCCGGCTGCTGCATGATGGCGCTCTCGGTAATTTCCAGCTCCAGGCAGTCGGCGGGCAGGCGGTAGCGCGCCAGGCCGTCGGCGACGCTGGCGGAAAATCCGGGCTCGGTGAGATTGGCGGCCGAGACATTCACTGCCACTTGCACTGCCATGCCGGCGCTGCGCCACGCGCTTTGATGGCGCAGCGCTTCGTTCAGCACCCAGGCGGTGGTGGCCTGCGCCAGGCTGGAACGCTCGACGATGGGAATGAATTCGGCCGGGCCGATGGCGCCCAGTTCCGGATGGTTCCAGCGCAGCAGCGCTTCGGCGGCGATGCACATGCCGCTTTCGATTTCTATGCGCGGCTGGAATACCAGGCGGAGCTGGTCCGGGCTTTCCAGCGCCGCGCCAAAGTCGTTGAGCAGGCTGAATCGGCGCTGGTACAGCGCATCCTCCACCTGCGAGTAGATGGCCACCAGCAGGCCGCGGTCGGCGGCGTCGTGGGCGGCGCTGCGGGCCTTGCGCAGCACGGACAGGCTGTCATCGCGGCCGACATCGAACGGCACCACGCCGGCGGCCGGCGTGGCCACATAGCGCGAACGCGCGATGGCGTGCGCCTGCTGCATTTTTTCCTGCAGGCGTGGCAGCAGGCTGTCCAGCGTTTCGCCCGATGACGGCAACAGGATGAACTGGGCAGTGGCAACATGGTAGATGCGGTGACCGGCGCCCACCTCCGCGCGCAGCCAGCGCGCGCCGTCCGTCACCAGTTCGTCCAGATACGACGATTTCATGGCGCGCACGGCGTGGGCCAGCTGTTCCAGCGTGGCCAGGTTGATGAGCACCGCCAGCCGTTGCTCGCCTTCCGCTGCATCCAGCTGCAGGTCCTGGAAGTCTTCGATGAACTGGTTGCGGTTGGGCAGGCCGCTGACCGGGTCGACGCGGCCCAGCGCGTGCTGCAGTTCGATCTGCGCCATCACCATGCCGGCCAGGTCGCACAGTGCGCTGATTTCTTCCGGCGTGGTGTCGCGCGGTTCGGTGCCCAGCACGCACATGGCGCCGAGGCAGTGACCATCGTTGGTGGTGAGCGGCGCGCCCGCGTAGTAGCGGATGCCGCTTTCTGCCAGCAGGCTGTCCTGGTAGCAGGCGTCCTTGAGCAGGTCGGGAATCACCAGCACGTCGCTGCTGTCCGCCACCTGGCCGCAGGGCGCGCGCAGGCGCGGGATGCTGTCATGCTCGACGCCGACGCGCGATTTGAACCACTGGCGGTTGGCGTCCGTGAGCGAGACGGCGGCGATGGGCAGCTTGAACAGGCTGGCCGCCATGCGCGTGATGCGGTCGAAGGCTTCGCTGGGCGGCGTGTCCAGCAGGTTCAATTTATACAGCGCGTCGAGGCGGCGCGCCTCGGTGAGGGAGCAGGGTATCGTCATGTGCGGTCCGAAAGCAGTTCAAGGTGCAATGCGGGTCGGGGCACTGGCGATAATCGGGAGCGGGGCAGGGCTCGGGATGGCGTGGAATTAATTTAATTTCCACATGGAAACGTCATCATAGCATGATCCCGATAGCCCTGCTGTAGGCATTCGCTATGGCTGCGATAGCGAATAAGGCGCGTCGGCGGGCGCGGTGCCGCGCTGCTGGTTCGGTGTGGCGCGCATGTCGAAGTCCAGTACCGCGCCCTGGGTCAGCGCGGCGTGATCCAGCCAGTTGTGTGCATAGGGCTTGCCGTTGAGCTTGAGCGCGCCGACATAGCGTTGCTGGTCGCTGTTTGCCGGTGCGTTAATGGTGATGGTTTTGCCATTCTCCAGGTGCAATGTGGCTTTTTTGAACAGTGGCGCTCCCACCACATATTGCGGCACGGCCGGCGTCACCGGATAGAAGCCCAGCGCGGAGAACACATACCAGGCCGAGGTCTGGCCATTGTCCTCATCGCCGCAGTAGCCGTCCGGCGTGGGCTTGTACAGGCGGTTCATGGTTTCGCGCACCCAGTACTGGGTCTTCCATGGCGCGCCGGCGTAGCCGTACAGGTAGATCATGTGCTGGATGGGCTGGTTGCCGTGCGCGTACTGGCCCATGTTCGCAATCTGCATTTCGCGGATTTCGTGGATCACCTGGCCGTAGTAGCTTTCGTCAAACGTTGGCGGCAGGTCGAATACCTGGTCCAGTTTGGCGACGAACTTGTCGCGGCCGCCCATCAGGCCCACCAGGCCATTGACGTCCTGGAACACCGACCAGGTGTAGTGCCAGCTATTGCCCTCGGTGAAGGCGTCACCCCATTTGAACGGGTTGAATGGCGACTGGAAGCTGCCGTCCTGGTTCTTGCCGCGCATGAGGCCCGTCTCGGGGTCGAACAGCTTTTTGTAGTTCATCGCGCGCTGCTTGTAGATGGCGATTTCCGGCTCCGGCTTGCCGAGCGCCTTGCCCAGCTGGTAGATGGCGAAATCGTCGTAGGCATATTCCAGCGTGCGTGCGGCGTTTTCGTTGATCTTGACGTCGTACGGCACATAGCCCAATTGATTGTAGTACTTGACGCCGCGGCGGCCGACGGCATCCATCGGGCCTTCGTTGTCGGCGCCGTGCTTGAGCGCCTGCCACAGGGTTTCGATGTCGTAGCCGCGCAGGCCCTTGATGTAGGCTTCGGCCACCACCGACGCGGAGTTATTGCCGATCATGACGTTGGCCAGGCCGGGGCTGGACCATTCAGGCAGCCAGCCGCCTTCCTTGTAGTCGTTGACCAGGCCGGCCTGCATCTCGCGGTTGATCGACGGGTACATCAGGTTCAGGAACGGATAGAGCGCGCGGAAGGTGTCCCAGAAGCCGGTGCCGGCAAACATATAGCCGGGCAGGACCTGGCCGTTGTAAGGGCTCCAGTGAACGATCTGGTTGTTGGCGTCGATTTCGTACAGCTTGTTCGGGAAGAACAGCATGCGGTACAGGCTGGAATAGAAGGTGCGCGTCTGTTCATCGCTGCCGCCTTCGACACTGATGCGGCCCAGTGTCTTGTTCCACACCTCCTTGCCTTTTTGCGCGGTGGCGTCGAAGCTGTCGCTGGCTAGTTCGCGCTTGAGGTTGAGCTCTGCCTGTTCTTCGCTGATGAAGGAGGAGGCCACGCGCATGCCGACCTTCTCGCCTTTTTCCGTCTTGAAGCCGACCACGGCGCCGCTATGGTTGCTGGCCAGTTCACTCACGCCGTCCACGATCTTGTCGCCGCTCCAGATGCGGGTCGAGGTGAATGGCTTGTCGAAGTAGATGACGAAGTAGTTCTTGAAATTCTTCGGCAGCGGCCCGTGGGCGTAGCGCGTGCTGTAGCCGACGATCTTGCGCTGCGCGGGCAGGACCTTGATGTAAGAACCTTTGTCGTAGGCGTCCACCACCACGTAGGCTTCATCCGTTTTCGGATAGGTGAAGCGGAACTGCGCGGCGCGTTCGGTCGGTGCGATTTCGGTGGTGACGTCGGCGTCGGCCAGGTAGACGCTGTAGTAGTAAGGCTTGGCCACTTCCGCCTTGTGCGAGAACCAGCTCGCGCGGTCATCCTGTTTGAAACGCAGCTTGCCCGTCACCGGCATGATGGCGAACTGGCCGTAGTCGTTCATCCAGGGCGACGGCTGGTGGGTTTGTTTGAAGCCGCGGATTTTGTCGGCGTCGTAAGTGTAGGCCCAGCCGTCCCCCATCTTGCCGGTCTGCGGCGTCCAGAAGTTCATGCCCCATGGCAGGGCGATGGTCGGGTAGGTGTTGCCGTTGGAGAGTTCGGGTTTGCTGGCGGTGCCCATCAGCGGGTTGATGAATTCAACCGGATCTTTGACGGGGGCGGCGGACGCAGCGACGGCGAGCAGCAAAGCGGGGAGTGCGAGCGTGTGCAGTTTCATGTCCTGGAGTGTGGTGGATGGTGATGACCCAGTGTAGCAGTTACCTTCTGGGCGAAAACCCGCAAGGCCGGGCAGTCGCCGTGTTTATTGGCGGATTACTAAACACGGCTGCCTGGCCAGAAAGGCCAGTGCGAAGCCATTTGCTTTATGTTGCCTGTGGTTTTAATATGCAACTATGGTTAAAAGAACGAGTCATAAAGATGTAGCGTGTGGCGTCGCGCGGCCGCTGGATGCGATCGGCGACAGCTGGTCGCTGCTGATCGTGCGCGATGCGTTCGAGGGATCGCGGCGCTTTGGTGAATTCCAGCGCAGCCTGGGAATGGCGAAGAACATCCTGGCGGCGCGTCTGCGGCATCTGGTGGAGCACGGCATCTTCGAGGCGGTGGCGCCGGAGGATGGCGGCGCACATCTGGAATATCAGCTGACGGAGAAGGGGCGCGGCATGTTTGTGCTGCTGACCGCGCTGCGCCAGTGGGGCGAGGATTATTTTTTCGAACCAGGCGAAGCGCATGTGCATCTGGTTGACCGCAAGCGCGGCCAGCCGGTGCGCCGGCTGGAACTGGTTGCCCAGGATGGCCGCCGACTGACGCCGGAAGACACCATGGTCAACCGTGATGGCGTGGATTAATTCGCGGTGATGGTGACGGTGGACGCCGCGCTATCGAGCTTGCCGTCGTTGACGATCAGCGTGGCGACGTAGGCCCCCGGTACGTCGGCAAAGAAGGTGGGCGTGGCGACGTGGTAGTTGAGCAGCGTGGCGCCGCTGCCGGCCGGTTTGGTCAGCGTCCAGGAATAGCTGAGGATATCCTGGTCGGCGTCGGTGCCGCTGCCGGCCAGCTTGATCGCGGTACCGGCGGCCACGGTTTGCGCCGGGCCGGCCATGGCGACCGGCGCGTGATTGGCCACGGGCCCCTCAGCGCCACCGCCGCCGCAGGCGCTCAGTATCAGCATCGGCAGAATCAGGATCAATGATTTTCGCATCCCTTAATTTTCTACGAAAACCACGGCGCTGCGTGCGGGCAGCGTGAAGGTTCCCGTGCTTTTGTCGTACTTGGCTTCACGGATCAAGCGTTTGTCCCCTGCGGCCATGCCGGCTTGCACGGGATGCAGCGCGTAGTTGCGGTTTTGTTCTTCGGCGATGGTGATTTGCTGCGCGGTTTTGTCGACGTTGATCAGGTAGGTGATGGATTTGTAGCGCGCACCCTTGTAGCCTTTGCCGTCAAGGTGGGCGGCGATCACGGTCGGCACCTGCTGCGGGCCGGTGTTGAAGAAGCGCAGGCGCTGTTTGATGTCCTGTGCCGTGCGCAGGCGGAACAGCGTGCTGCTGGCGCGGATGGCCAGCAGGTCGCGGAACACGTCGCGCGCATAGGCGATGTCCGCTGGCGCTGGTTTGATGCCGGCGTTGTTCAGCAGTGGCTTGAGCAGCGCGTAGTCCTTGCCGTTGTCGGCGGCGGGCGGCAGGCCGGTGCCGTAGTAGTTGTCCTGATAGCTCCAGTCCAGGCGATTGAACCAGTCGCCCGATTCAAAGCTGTTGCGGTCCAGCGATTTGGAACGCAGGATGTCGAAGCCTGCGTGGAAGTAGGCCACGCCCTGGCTGAAGGCGTTGATGGCGGCGCCGAGCATCTGCACTTGTGCGCGTTCGCGCGCGCTGGTGGCTTGCGGCAGCTTGAAGGCGTTGATGTCGTACAGAGTCTGGTTGTCGTGGTTCTCGACGTAGTTGACGGTTTCACCCGGCTCGCTGGCATAGCCGGCCGGCTGGTTGCCGCCGTAGACCATGTCCTGCAGCGCGACAGTGCGGCCGTCGGCGATGGTCAATGGGTAGCTGCGGATGGTGCCGGCCAGGCCGACCTTTACCATGTCGGCGGCGTGCAGCAGGTCTGCGGCCGGGCGCTGCGGCGCCTGTTCATTGGCGTCGTAGACCAGGCCATTGATGTAGCCCTGCTGGGTGATGAGCTGCACGCCACTGTCACCGGCGCCGCCGCCACGCACGGCATCGCGGCCACGGTCGCTGAAGGTGCCGATGCCGCTGCCGTTCAGCGACAGCTGGGAGGCTTGCACGAATCGCGCGCCGTCGGCCACCTCGCCGAAGTTCCAGCCTTCGCCGATCAGGTTCACATGCTTGCCTGCGGCTTTGTCGGCAGCGGCCTGCAACTGCTCCATCACCGCGCGCGGCTGGTGGCCCATCAGGTCGAAGCGGAACGAGTCGATCCTGTAGTGTTTGGCCCATAGCGCGGCCGAGTCCACCATCAGCTTGCCCATCATGAGGTTTTCGGTGGCGGTGTTGTCGCAGCAGGTGGAGCGTTCGATGGCGCCGCTGGCGTTGAGGCGGTGGTAGTAGCCGGGGACCACGCGGTCCAGCACGGACTTCTCGTTTTGTCCGGCGATGTAGGTGTGGTTGTAGACCACGTCCATGCCGACGCGCAGGCCGGTCTTGTGCAGCGCCTGCACCATCTGGCGGAACTCGACGATGCGTTTGGCGCCATCGGCGGGATTGCTGCTGTAGCTGCCTTCGGGCGCGTTGTAGTGGAACGGGTCATAGCCCCAGTTGTAGCAGTCCTTGAACTTCACCTGCTCGATGGCGGCCTGCTGCACCTCGCTGTCGGCGGCTGCGACGGCGATTTCCGGATCGACGCAACCCAGTTCGGGCACGCTGCCGATGTCATACACGGGCAGCAGGTGGATGTCGGTCATGCCGGCCTTGCTCAGCGCGGCCAGGTGTTTCATGCCGTTGGAGCCGGCCTCGGTGAAGGCCAGGTATTTGCCGCGGTTGGCGGCGCTGACGGTATTGTCGTTGACGGAAAAGTCGCGCACATGCAGTTCGTAGACGGTCATGTCGGTTTGCGCGGCGACCTTGCTGGGCGCGGGTGCCGCGTCCCAGCCGGCGGGTTTGAGCCTGGCGTCATTGAGGCTGGCGATGTAGCTGCGCCTGGAGTCCGTGGTCAGGCTGATGGAATACGGATCGGTGACGAGGTTGCGTACCAGGCCTGCGGACGGCGCCACCACATCGACCAGGTATTGGTAGTACTGGCCGCTGGCGCCGGCGCGCGCAGACCAGATGCCGGTGGCGTGATCGCGCGTCATCGGTGTGATGGCGCTGGCCTTGCCGGCGCCGCTGGCATAGGTGCAGACGGCCACGTTCTGCGCGGTCGGCGCCCACAGTTTGAAGCCGGCATCGCGCGCGCCGACGGTGACGCCAAGGTCGGTGGCCTTGGCGGCGCCCGCGTAGACGTCATCCAGCGCACCGGCGATCTGCAAGGTGGTGGCGTCGCGCACAGTGCCGTTTTCCGCTTCCAGCACCAGCATCACTTGCTGGGTGAGCATGGTGGGCAGATGCGCGGTGTCGGTGGCAGCGACGGTCAGCACCGGGCCGTCGCCGGTAAACTTGAAGCGCTGCGCGGTGGCGGCAGGCAGCTCGCCGTCAAAGCGTGTCAGCGTGATGACGCCATCGGCGCCGGTCACGCGTGATCCGGAGGCGGCGCGCAGCAGCGCATTGGTGGAGTAGTACAGCTTGAAGATGCCGGCGCTGTCTGCGCCTGGCCATTTGAGCAGCTGGCGGTTAAGCCAGTAGGCGCGGGCATCGGTGATGGGCGTGGCGCGCAGCGTGGTGGCGTATGGCCCATCGCAGTCTGCCAGTGTCGGCGCTGCGCAAGCCGCCGCACCAGACAGCGCCAGTGCGCTTCCCAAAGAAACCCGCCAAGCCGCCCGCATACTACCCATATCCCATCTCCCTAAACCGTCAATAGAGGTAGTGTGATTACAGTTTCATCACATCTACCCGTGAAATTGGCGGCTATGGTACTCCAGAATCTGTAGTTTCGATACGTAGGGTGTATGCCGGCGGCTCCCTCATTGAGCGTGCGGATTAGCCTTCTTTTTTATCGGTGGCGGGATAGCAGAAGCTTGGCGGTGCGCTGACGCGGTAGTTGTCGACCATTCTGTAGCGCAGTGCATAGAGCGCGAACAGCGCGGCGACAACGGCGGCGAACGCGGCAAAGAAGAACATCTGGAAGGCGATCGCACTCAGGCCGCTACCGGCGATCCAGGCGCCCACGGTGTCGTTCTTGACGCCGGAATTGACGATCAACACCCACAGGTTGCCGACCGTGACGGCCAGGTACCAGAAGCTCAGGATGATGCCTTTCATGGAGGCGGGCGCCTGGCTGTAGGCGAATTCCAGGCCGGTGGCGGACACCAGCACTTCGCCCAAGGTCAGCAGCGCGTACGGCAGCAACTGCCACAGGATGGAGACCTTGTCGCCGCCATCCATCCACAGCTGGATCATGCCGATCACCACCCAGGCCAGGGCCGACAGCGCGATGCCCAGCCCCATGCGGCGCAGCGGCGTCGGTGTGATGCCGACCAGGCGCATGAGCGGGAACAGGGCGACGTTGTTGAACGGGATCAGCAGCATCACGAGAATCGGATTCACGGCCTGCATCTGCGCCGGCAGCAGCTTGAACTCCCAGCCCAGGATGGACAGCAGCGGGCTTTCCATGGCGTTGGCCTGGACGATCCAGGTCGAGGCTTTCTGGTCGAACAACGACCAGAATGGCGTAATCATGGCAAACACGATCAGGATGCGCAGCACCGAGCGTACGCCTTCCACGGCGGCGTCGGTGTGCTGGCCGCGCGCGCGCTCCAGCTGCATCGAAACGCCGATGCCGCCAAATGCCAGCACCAGTACCAGTGCGGTGCAGGCGGCAATCACGAAGCCCCACGAAGGCGTCATGCACAGCGATGCCACGGCAGCGACGGCGCCGGCGCCGGCCACCATCAGGCCTGGACGCGACTGGCCCGGTGCGCGCGCCAGCAGGGCGGTGCGGGCCACGCTGCTGAACGAGTCGGGATTCGGCGCCTGCGGCGGCACGTGCACGTATTTTTTGCGGCCGGCCCAGAACACGATCGTGGCAATCGCCATCAGGATGCCGGGAATGCCGAACGCCACGGCCGGACCATAGTCGCGCAGGAACAATGGCATCAGCAGCGAGGCAAAGAAGGAGCCGAAGTTGATGATCCAGTAGAAGGCGTCAAACACCACCTTGGCGCGGTTCTTGTTGGTCTGGTCGAACTGGTCGCCGACAAACGACACCACCAGCGGCTTGATGCCGCCGGAACCAAACGCGATCAGCGCCAGGCCAAGGTAGAAGCCTTCGAGATTGTGCTCAAAAATCGCCAGGCAGGCATGGCCGGCCACGTAGATCAGGCTGAACCAGAACACGGTTTTGTACTTGCCCCAGAAACGGTCGGCGATCCAGCCGCCCAGCAGCGGGAAGAAGTAGACGCCGATCACGAAGGTATGGAACACGTGCTTGGCTTCGGTGGTGCGGTCGCTGATCGGGATGAACAGCAGCAGGGTACTGAGCAGGAACGGCGTCAGGATGTTGCGCATGCCGTAAAAGCTGAACCGCTCGCAGCCTTCGTTGGCGATGATGTAAGGGATTTGCCGGGGCATGGGGCCGTTGCCGGCCGTGCTCATTTCGTTGCTCACTATATCTACTCCTGAAGTTGTGTAGTTTGACTACTATTTTTTATCTCAAGGATTTCGGTGGAAATCATTAAGTTTTTGTTTTTTAACGGTTATTTGTAATAATCGCTAAGCTGGGTACGCATTGAAAAATTGATTTTCGTGATGTATATTGTCTACAAAATCAATATTCTCGCTTGCCAACCCCGGATTTTCTTATGACTAAGCAACTTACTCAAGTTTCCCCGCACGCTGCAGACTGGTATCGCGATGCGATCATCTACCAGGTTTATCCACGTAGTTATATGGACAGCAACGGTGACGGCGTGGGCGACTTGCCCGGGATTACGGCAAGGCTGGACTATATCGCATCGCTGGGCGTGGACATCGTCTGGATTTCGCCATTCTTCAAATCGCCGATGAAGGACTTTGGCTACGACATTGCCGATTACTGCGACGTCGATCCGCTGTTCGGCACGCTGGCCGACTTTGACGTGCTGATCGCCAAGGCGCACAGCCTGGGCCTCAAGATCATGATTGACCAGGTCATGGCGCACACGGCCGAAGAGCATTCGTGGTTCAAGGAAAGCCGCGCCAGCCGCGACAATCCCAAGGCTGACTGGTATGTGTGGGCCGATCCCAAACCGGACGGCAATCCACCGAATAACTGGCTGTCCGTGTTTGGCGGCTCCGCCTGGCAGTGGGATACGCGCCGCCGCCAGTACTACATGCACAACTTCCTCGTCAGCCAGCCGCAGCTGAACTTCCATAATCCGGAGGTGCAGCAGGCGCACCTGGCGGCGCTGCGTTTCTGGCTCGAGCGCGGCGTTGACGGCATCCGTCTGGACGCTTGCAACTACCACTTCCACGACCAGCAGCTGCGCGACAACCCGCCAGCCACCAACCGCGATTCGATCACCGTGACGGACGTCAACCCGTACGGCATGCAGGCGCATGACCACGACAAGACCCAGCCGGAAAACGTGCCCTTCCTGCAGCAGCTGCGCGCGCTGCTGGACGAGTACCAGGCGGTGTCGATCGGCGAAGTGGGTTCCGACGATTCGCTGGCCACCATGGCGGAGTACACGGCCGGCGGCGACAAGCTGCACATGGCGTACAGCTTCAACCTGCTGGTCAACCTGATGTCGTCGCATCACATCCGCGAGCAGGTGGAGCAGTTCGAGGCGCGCGTCAAGGGCGGCTGGGCTTCCTGGTCGGTCGGCAATCACGACGTGCCGCGCGTGGCCTCGCGCTGGGGCGGCCCGGCGGCGCCGCAGGCGTTCGCCAAGCTGGTGCTGGCGATGCAGCTGTCGCTGAAAGGCACGCCGTGCCTGTATCAGGGCGACGAGCTGGCGTTTGCCGAAGCGGACGTGCCTTACGAACTGCTGCAAGACCCGTACGGCATCACCTTCTGGCCCGAGTTCAAGGGCCGCGACGGCTGCCGCACGCCGATCGCCTGGACTGATGGCGACAACGGCGGCTTCACGACCGGCAAGCCATGGCTGCCGGTGTCGCCGGATCACCTGGCCAAGGCGGCGTCGGTGCAGGAGCAGGATGCGGCATCGTCGCTGGCGTTTACCCGCGCATTCACGGCGTGGCGCCGCCAGCATCCGCAACTGCTGCGTGGCGACATCGTCTTCTTCGATACGCCGGAACCGGTGCTGGCGCTGCGCCGCGATCTGGCTGGTGAGCGCAGCATCATCGCCGTCTTCAACCTGGGCGGCGAGGCGGTCACGGTCGATGTGCCGGCAACGGCTGGCGCCGAGCAATTGCAAGGTTATGGCCTGCCGGGCAGCGCGCAGGATGGCAAGGTCACGCTGCCAGCGTACGGCGCCTGGTTCGGCTACGCGGCCTGAGCTGCGGCATAGAGGGAGGAAACGATAACGTTATGTATCGTTTCCTTCTTAACACCACGTATTTCAGGTATGCTTCCGCCAACTGTTTTGACTGAACCGACGATGAAACAAGCTGAAGTAGATCAAAAACTGAATCGTACCGCCTTTGCCGACGGCCCGCGCCTGCTGGCCGACATCGGCGCCACCCACGCCCGCTTCGCATTGCAGACCGCGCCGGGCGAATTCCGCGCCGTGCGGGTGCTCAAGTGCGACGACTTCCCGGATATCGTGGCCATGCTGCGTTCGTATCTGGCGGACCATGCTGGCGTCAACCTGAATCACGCGGCGCTGGCGGTGGCCAACCCGGTCAGCGGCGACTACGTGCGTATGACCAACCGCGCGTGGGAATTCTCCACCGACGAAGTGCGCCGCGCGCTCGGCCTGCACACGCTGCTGGTGGTGAACGACTTCACCGCGCTGGCGATGTCCTTGCCCGGCCTGAAACCGGCAGACCTGATGCAGGTCGGCGGCGGCAAGCCAGCCTCCAATTCCGTGATCGGCGTGCTGGGACCGGGCACCGGCCTGGGTGTGTCGGGCGTGATCCCCACCGTTGATGGTTTCGTCACGCTGGGTTCCGAAGGCGGCCACACCAACTTTGCGCCAGCCGACGAGCGCGAGTACGCGATCCTGCAATACGCGTGGCAGACCTGGTCGCACGTATCGACCGAACGCCTGATCTCCGGCCCCGGCATGGAAATCATCTACCGCGCCATCGCCAAGCGTAATGGCCGCCAGGTGCGCGACCTGACCTCGCAAGAGATTATCGCCGGTGCACTTACGGATAAAGATCCGCTGTGCCTGGAAGTGCTGGAATGCTTCTGCGCCATGCTGGGCGGCGCCACCGCCAACCTCGCCGTGACGCTGGGTGCGTTTGGCGGCATGTTCATCGGCGGCGGCATTGTGCCGCGCCTGGGCGAGTGGTTCACCACCTCGCCGTTCCGTGCGCGCTTTGAAGCCAAGGGCCGTTTCACCAGCTATCTGGCGGAGATCCCGACCTATGTCATCACCACGCCGAATCCGGCGTTCTATGGCGTGGCGACGATCCTGTCAGAGCACCTGCGCGGCCGCAGCGGCGCCAACACGCTGATGGAGCGCGTGCAGCATCTGCAGCACGAACTGACGCCGGCCGAGCAGCGCGTCGCGCAACTGGTGCTGGAGCAGCCGCGCCTGGTGCTGAACGAACCGATTGCCGATATCGCGCGCCTGGCCGAAGTGAGCCAGCCGACCGTGATCCGCTTCTGCCGCTCGCTGGGCTTCCTCGGCCTGGCTGACTTCAAGCTCAAATTTGCCAGCAGCCTGACGGGGGCGATTCCCGTGCGTCACAGCCAGGTGCGCGTGAGCGACAGCACACACGACCTGAGCGCCAAGGTGATTGACAACACCGTGTCGGCGATCCTGAAATTCCGCGACCAGCTCGACGTGCGTTCGCTGGACAAGGCAATCGCGCTGGTGGCCAAAGCCAAGCGCGTCGAGTTCTACGCCATGGGCAATTCGCGCGTGGTGGCGCTGGATGGCCAGCACAAATTCTTCCGCTTCCGGATTCCGACGTCGGCATATGGCGATTCGCATTTGCTGACGCTGGCGGCCGAACTGCTGAATCCGGGCGACGTGGTCATCGCCATCTCCAACTCCGGCAAGCTGCCGGATCTGCTGGCGGCAGTGGACGCGGCGCGTGCGGCGGGGGCGGACGTCATCGCCATCACCTCCAGCAACTCGCCGCTGGCGAAAAAAGCCAGCGTCTGCCTGTCGGTGGACCACACGGAAGACAGCACCACCTTCCTGTCGATGATCTCGCGCATCTTGCAACTGCTGCTGATCGACATTCTGTCCGTCGGCATCTCGCTGGACGCGCAGAACTCGCGCCTCGTGGTCGAGCACAAGAGCAGCAGCGGCGAAGCCGACAACCGCCGCCTGTTGATCTCCCATCTCGACAGCTAAACGCATCTAAACATTCCGGGGTCAGGTCCGTCATTTCTACACGGACTCGGCTGTAACGCGCGTTACAGCCGAGTCCGTGTAGAAATGACGGACCTGACCCCGTTTTTTTTGCTGTTACAAATCGCTACTTGAAGTTCTTTCGTAATCAGTTAAGATATATCTTAATACGTTATATCTTAAGGGGTAGCTCATGTTTGGATTTAAACATCATCACCATCGTCCTCACGGACCGCATGGGCATCATCACCATCATGGCGGGCCGCATGGCCCGGGGCCGCGTGGCCGTGGGCCGAAAATGTTTGACGCTGGCGCGATGCGCTATGTGGTGCTGCAGCTGATCGCCGAGAAGCCGCGCCATGGCTATGAAATCATTAAGGAACTGGAGCAGCGCTCCGGTGGTAGCTATACGCCTAGCCCGGGCGCCATCTATCCCTTGCTGTCCATGCTGCTGGATATGGGCCATGTCGTTGCGACGCCGGATGGGAATAAGAAGCTGCATACCATTACGCCGGAAGGCGAGGCTTTCCTGGCGGAGAACCGTCAGTTCGTGGATGCCATTCTGGCCCGCATGGCGGAAGGCGATGAGCACCGCGAAGGCTTGCGCAGTGCGATGCATGAGCTTAAGCACGCTGCCATCGAGCAGGCCCGCGCCAGTAATCACAATCAGGAGCGGATCGAGCAGATCCGCGCCATCCTGCGCAAGGCAGTTGAGGATATCAACGCACTATGAACGCCACGCTCCCTCTCACTCCGGCGCGCGAGCGCCTGCTCCTGTGGTTGCTCGCGCTGACGCAGTTCACTGTCATCATGGACTTTATGGTCATGATGCCGCTGGCGCCGCAGCTGATGCGCGCGTTTCAGATCGAACCGGCCGCGGTCTCGGGCGCGGTGTCGGCCTATGCCTGGTGTGCCGGTATTTCCGGTCTCGCGGCGGCGATGTATATCGACCGCTTCGACCGCCGCAAGCTGCTGCTGACGGTGTTTGCGTTGTTCACGCTGTCCAATCTGGCGTGCGCTGCTGCGACCAGCTTCCATATGCTGGTGCTGTCGCGCGCGTTCGCCGGGCTGACCGGCGGCATCCTTGGCGCCATCGTCATGGCCATCATCGGCGATCTGATTCCCGCCAACCGCCGTGGCGCCGCGACGGGCGTGGTGATGACGTCGTTCAGCATGGCCTCGGTGGCGGGCGTGCCGACCGGTGTGATGCTGGCCGCCCACTATGGCTGGGCCTCGCCGTTTTACATCCTGGTCCTGTGCTCGCTGCCGATCCTGCTGCTGGCCGCGCGCGTGCTGCCGGCCATGGACGGCCATCTGGTGAACCGTCCGCCGCTGTCGGCGGTGCTGCCCAATCTGGTGGCGCTGTACCGCGAGCCCAAGCACCTCAAGGCGTTCCTGCTGTCGGCCGTGAATATGATGACGGGCATGATGGTGATTCCGTTTATTTCGCCGGTGCTGGTGAATAACGTCGGCTTGCAGCCGGCCGAGATTACCTATGTCTACCTGGCGGGCGGCCTCACCACCTTCTTCACGGCGCGCATGCTGGGCAAGTGGTCGGACCGTGCCGGCGCGCACAAGGTGTACCGCATCGTTTCGCTGCTGTTCATCCTGCCGGTGCTGTTCATGACGCATATGCCGGTGATGCCGCTGATCGGCGTGGTGCTGTTCTTCCCGTTCTTCATGGTGCTGGCGTCGGGCCGCAATATTCCCATGCAGGCGCTGATGACGACGGTGCCGGAGCCCTCGCGCCGCGGCGCTTTCCTGAGCGCGAATGCCGCCATCCAGCAGGTAGGTACGGGGCTGGGCGCGCTGCTGGGCGGGCTGACGCTGCACACGCAGGCGTCCGGCCAGATCAGCGGCTATGGCTGGAATGGCTGGATTGCGGCCGGCATGGCGCTGCTGACGGTGCTGTGGGTAGGGCAGGTACGCGGCGCTGCACCGCAGGCAGCGCCGGTCAATGGGGTGAAGGCGGCGTAGTGTGAGCTAGTTGCCCATGCTGGTGCGCTTGGCCGGATGCTTCTCGCGGCGCCAGCGTGCCAGGCTGATGACTTCGTCGTTGGTGGCGTCTTCCACCAGGATCTCGTCGTCGCTGGACGATACCAGGAAGCTTTCCCAGCGCAGCGCGGATTCTGCGCTGTTTTCCACGTAGCTGAACTGCCAGTAGTTTTTGCCGTTGAGCTTGCGTGGCGCCGGATCATATTCCAGCAGGCCGCCATGGGCCTTGCCGCTGGAGTTCTTTTCAATCAGCGCCGACCATGCCTGCAGTTCCGGCAGCGCCATCAGCGCGGCCGCGCCTTGCTCTTTGGTGCGGATGGCGCGCGGTTCCGCTGGCGGAGCCGGATCCTTGATTTCGGCAGGACGGTGCGGCGCCGCCACGGACGCGGCCTTGCTGGCCGAGGCCGCGCTGCTGGCGCTGGCTGACGGCGTCACGGGGAGCTTGATTTTGACCTGTGATTCGGCCGAGGGCGCGCTGCTGAAATAGGCGGCCAAACCCAGCGCAATTACGGTCGTCGCCACGCCGGCGATGATGAATTTGCGGGAGGACTGCTTGCTTAATTCCATGAGGAGACGATGAGACGTGTGATTGACGGCCATACTAAACCAAAGGCACAGCAGGGGCAACTTTTGCCCCTTTTTTACGCGTCATAACTTGACTTTTCGACATTGTTGCGTGGCGTGCCTATATTATTTTGGTATTCATCCGGCGAGATTATTCATTGGCCGCGGTCCCGGCTTTTTCGTACCATCGGTCCAGCATCAGTAAAGGATACGCCTAGTGAACAAGCATATAGTGGGGATAGACTGGGGCACGAGCAACCGGCGCGCCTATCTCATCGATCAAAGCGGCGCCTGCCTGGCGGAGCATGAAGATGGCCAGGGCATGCTGGCCGTGGGCGGCCGCGACAAGTTCGGCGCATCGCTGGCCAGCCTGCTGGCCGCCATGCAGCTGGCGCACGATGTGCCAGTCATCCTGTCCGGCATGGTGGGCAGTGCGTCCGGCTGGCAGGAGGTAGCTTATCTCGACGCCACCGTGCCGCTGGTCCAGCTGCCGCAGCATCTGGCGGCCGTCACCGATCCGGCCTGGACCGGCCGCTGCCGCATCGTGCCCGGCTATGTGTACCGCGCTGGTGCGGCGGCCGATGTGATGCGCGGCGAAGAAACCCAGCTGCTCGGCGCCATCGCCCTGGGCCGCCGCGATGGCTGGATCGTGCTGCCGGGCACCCATAGCAAATGGGTGCTGCTGCGCGATGGCGTGATCCAGTCCTTTGCCACCTATATGACGGGCGAGCTGTTTGCCATGCTGTCGGCGGGCGGCACCCTGGCGGCCATGATGGACGGCGACAGCAGCGATGCCGAGGGCTTTGCCATCGGCCTGCATCAGGCGGCGCGCAACGAGCCGCTGTCGAACAGCCTGTTCCGCGTGCGCGCGGGCGTGGTGTCGCGCACGGCGCCGGCCCAACTGGCGGCGGCCACCGTGAGCGGCCTGCTGATCGGCGCCGAATTTGCCGCCGCGCGTGGCGCCGGGCAGGGCATTACCGTGATCGGTTCCCCCGCGCTGGCCGCGCGCTATGACAGCGCCGCCCGCCATTTCGGCTTGCCGTGCACGGTGCTTGACCCGCACCAGGTGTATTGCAGCGCACTTTCCCAATTCATTCAGCAGGCGTGAGCATGACGATTTCCCATCCCACCACACCCCTGGTCGCCATCCTGCGCGGCCTCAATCCTACCGAAGCCGTGGAGGTGGCCCAGGTGCTGCACACATCGGGTTTCCGCGCGCTGGAAGTGCCGTTGAACCGCCCAGGCGCGCTCGACGCCATTGCCGCCATCGTCAAGCTGGACTTGCCGGACACGCTGGTCGGCGGCGGCACCATGCTGAACGTCGACCATGTGGACGCGGTGCATGCGGCGGGCGGGCGCCTGCTGGTGTCGCCGAACTGCGTGCCGGCCGTGATCCGCCGCGCCGCCGGCCTTGGCATGTATTGCGCGCCCGGCGTGGCCACGCCCACCGAAGCGTTTGCCGCGCTGGAGGCCGGCGCCCATGCGCTGAAACTGTTCCCGGCCGAATCCGTGGGGCACGGCGGCATCAAGGCGCTCAAGAGCGTGCTGCCGGCCGGTACGCCGCTGTGGCCCGTGGGGGGCGTTGCGCCCGACACCATGGCTGGCTGGCTCAAGGCGGGCGCCACCGGCTTCGGGATCGGCAGCAATCTGTACACGCCCGGAGTGACGCTGGACGAACTCCGTGAGCGTGCCGATGCCTTTGTCCACACCTGGCGCGCTTTAGTCGTATGATGACGGCTGTCTAAAATCAGGGAAGCAGACCGATGAGCAAGCATGACGTGCAGTGCCTGTGGGAAGTGGGCGCGCAACTGGGCGAAGGCCCGCTGTGGATGGCGGAGCAGAACCGTCTGTACTTTGTCGATCTCAAGCAGCAGATGCTGCACGCGCTGGAAGCCGGCAGCGGCCAGCGCCGCAGCTGGGCCATGCCAGACTATATGTGCTGGCTGATCGCGCGCCGCGACGGCGACGGCTTCATGGCCGGCCTGCGCGATGGCATCGCCCGCATCTGGCTGGAGCCGGAGCTGCGCATCGAATACCTGCATCGCCCGTTTGCCGAAGGCAGCGGCTTGCGCATGAATGACGCCAAGGCCGACAGTGCCGGCCGGCTCTGGGCCGGCTCCATGCACAACCACGACTACCAGCAGGCCGTGGGCAAGCTGTTCCGCCTCGATCCCGACAACTCGCTGCAGGTGGCGGACGAGGGCTACCACATCTGCAATGGCCCCAGCTTCAGCCTGGATGGCGCCACCATGTACCACACCGACAGCTACGAGGGCCGCATCTACAGCTACGCGCTGGCCGCCGACGGCACGCTGGGTGCGCCGCGCGTATGGCGCACGTTTGGCGAAGGCGAAGGTTCGCCCGATGGCATGACGGTCGACAGCGAAGGCTGCGTCTGGATCGCGCAATGGGGCGGCAGCCGCGTGTGCCGCTACTCGCCGGCCGGCGAGCTGCTGGACACCATCGCCATGCCCGTGCGCAATCCGGCCTCGTGCACCTTGGGCGGCGCCGACCTGAAAACCCTGTTCATCACCACCGCACGTGAAGACAACACGCCCGAGCAGCTGGCAGCGCATCCGCTGACCGGCGCCGTGTTTGCCGTGCGGGTCGATGTGGCTGGCGTGCCCGCCGCCCGCTTCGGCTAGCCCTACATCTCTGCTGTAACCGCTGTTGCAAGACGCTGCGCGATGCGGCGGGGATGTGTTCATCCCGTTAAAACGACAATACTGGAGACTTTATGAAACTGAAAGCATTGCTGTTCGCAGCATGCGGGCTGGCGTTCGCCCTGTCCGCGCGCAGTGCCACCTTTGCCAATGGCGCTGATGTCAGCTGGGTTAGCCAACAGGAGTCTAGTGGCTATGCGTTCTACAACAGCAGCAGCGTGAAGACCGACCCGTTTGTGCTGCTCAAGAATTTGCAGGTCAATGCGATCCGCCTGCGCGTGTGGGTCAACCCGAGCGGCGGCTGGAACGATGGCGCCGATGTGCTGTACAAGGCCAAGCGTGCCGCCGCCCAGGGCCAGCGCATCCTGATCGATTTCCACTACAGCGACAGCTGGGCCGATCCCGGCCAGCAGACCAAGCCGGCCGCGTGGGCCAGCCACACGCTGGCGCAGCTCAACAGCGATGTCTACAGCCACACTTACGGCATCCTGAACTACCTCAAGACCAATGGCATCACGGTGTCGTGGGTACAGGTCGGCAATGAGATCAACAGTGGCATGCTATGGCCCGAAGGGAAGACCACGAGCTTCAGCAACCTGGCCGGTCTGATCAACAATGGCTACAGCGCAGCCAAGGCGGTGTACCCGAATGCGCAAGTGATACTGCACCTGGCCAATGGCTACGACAACGCCGTGTTCCGCTGGTTCTTTGATGGCGTCAAGGCGGCCGGCGCCAAGTGGGATGTGATCGGTATGTCGCACTATCCGCCTGCAGCGGACTGGGCCAGCTACAACAGCAAGCTCTCCACCAATATGTGGGACATGGTGGCGCGCTACGCCAAGCCGGTGATGGTGACGGAAGTGGGCATGGACTGGACCCAGGCGGCCACTTCGAAAGCCATGCTGTCCGACTTGCTGACCAAGACCAAGGCGCTGGGCGCGAATGGCCTGGGGGTGTTTTACTGGGAGCCGCAGGCGTATCCGGGCTGGCAGGGCTACACCATGGGCGCGCTGGATGCGAGCGGCAAGTTCACGGTGGCGCTGGACCCGTTCTAAGCTTGCGGGACGTGGCGGATCAGGCGAAAATGCCGTCATGCTGAATTCCGTCCTCAAATATCTGCACCTGAGCCCCTCCAGCGACCTGCCGGCGCTGGAGGGCTTGCGCCAATTTAAAGCCGTCGTGGTGGTTGACACCGACGTTCATGAAACCATGATGTGGGACGTCAGCCGCTGGCTCATCGACTCCGGCTGCCTGTATGCGCTGGTCTGGGGCAAGGACTGCGAGCAGTGGCGCGAAGCCATTGACGACGCCGCGCAGGAAGCGGTGCATTATGAAGACGTGCCGGAAGCGCAGCGCGTCTTCGTCACCGCGCACGAAGACGAGGAACTCGAAGAAGCGTTCTGGTTCGCCCGGCACCGCGCCATCCATCCCGCCCACGACCTCAATCTCACGCTGATCCTGCACATCGCCGACGCCCCGCGCCGCGAAGAACTCGAAGCGGCTTACCACGACGCCTGACGGCTTAGCTGTTGTGCTGCATGGCGACGCTCAGGGACCAGGCAACGCCAAAGCGGTCGGTCAGCATGCCGAACAGTTGCGTCCATTGGGCTGGCGCCAGCGGCACGGTGATGGTGGCGCCGTTGGCGATCTTGTCCCAGTAAGCCCTGAGCTGTTCCGGCGTCTGCGTTTCCAGCGCCACCAGGAAGGCGTTCTGGCCTGGATTGTAAGGCGTGGCCGATGGCACGTCGTAGGCCATGATGCGGAAGCCGTTGTCCGCGGCGACCTGACCCCAGATCAGCTGGTCTGCTTCCGCCTCGTTGCTCACCTGGCCGAAATCCTTGTAGCTCATGGCCATGACTTCACCGCCAAATACGGACTGGTAAAAATGGAGCGCCTCGCGCGCCTCGCCACGGAAGTTGAGGTGGGCGACAGCGCTGACAGTGCTTGGTTTCATTGAAGGTCTCCTGAAAGAAAAGTGAAACTCATTCTATTCAGTGGACCTGTCAGTTTCTGTCAGTAGCGTGTCAGAACGTGATGTGCACTGACGGTGCGCTGCGTTTGGCGGCGCCGTGGAATACGGCTTCGATATTGTTGCCGTCCGGGTCCAGCACGAAGGCGGCGTAGTAGCCGGGATGGTAGGGCCGCTCACCTGGGCCGCCATTGTCCTTGCCGCCGTTGGCCAGCGCGGCCTGGTAGAAGGCCTCGACCATGGCGCGGTCTTGCGCCTGGAACGCCAGGTGGTGGCGGCCCGTCAGCGCGCCTTGTGCGGCCTGGCTGTCGGCGGTGGACACGAAGAGTTCGTCGGCCCAGAAAAAATCCGGCCCGGTGCCGCCCAGCGGAACGCCCAGCACTTCCAGCACGGCGGTATAAAACTTCTGCGATGCCGGCAGGTCGCGCACCACCAGTTGCAGGTGATCGATCAATCGGCCGCGGTGAATTTCGTTGGTTTCCATGCTGCGCTCCTTGAAGGTCGGGCAGCCGATTTTAGCTCAGAGTGCTTTTTGCACGCGCCACGATAGCGGCAAGGTCAGCAGCAGGATCGCCGCCAGCGACAGCAGCGCCACCGGCACGCCCATCACATCGCCGACGCGGCCAAACAGCACCGGCGACAAGGCGCCCGCGCCGATCGTGCCGGTATAGAACAACGCGAACGCCTGTTCGCGCTTGCCTTGCGCTGCCAGCTCCGGCACCGCGCCATACAGCACCGACGAGGTGCCGTTCAACGCCAAGCCCAGCAGCGGCAGCATGCCCATCACCGCCGTCAGCGGCAGGAACACGGCCGCCACGATGCATAGCGAGGTGGCCGACTCGGTGACCCACACCGTTTTCATCATGCCGATGCGCGCGCCCAGATAGCCGCACAGCAGCTTGCCGAACGCGCCGCCGACAAACAGCAGCGACAGCGCGATGCCGATGCCGGCCGTGCCGGCGCCCTTGCTTTTCAGCAGAAACGGCAGGAAGGTAAGAAAGCCCATGCGGACCGTGCTGTCCAGCGTGCCGGTCGCCAGCAGCGCGCGCAGGCCGCTGGCCGAACCCTTGCCGCGCGTGGCCTTGGCCGCGTGCTGCGCATGCGCGGGCAGTTCGGCCGGCGCGGGGATCAGCCACCACAGCAGCAGCGCCGCCGCCAGGCCAAGCACGCCGATCAGGGTCACGCTGGTCTGCCAGCTTACGGCCACCAGCAGCAGGCCGACCGCGCCCGGTATCAGGGTCTTACCGATGTCGCCGGCGAAGTTGTAGGTGGACAGCGCTTCCTTGACGCCGCCGCCCGGCTCGTAGGCATCGGTGACCAGCGACGAGGCCAGCGGATGCTGCGTGCTGGCGCCCAGTCCGCCCAGCATCAGCGCCAGCAGCAGCACGGTGAGGCCGCCGGCCTGGCCGGCGATCAGATACGCCGCACCAGCCAGCGCGGTACCGCCGATCAGCATGCGTTCGCGTCCCCAGCGCCGCGCCAGGCGGCTGGCCAGCAACTGGAAACCCGCCATCACGCCCGAGTAGGATGCGCGCAGCAGGCCGATCATGGCATAGCTGATGGCAAACTGGGTCTGCCAGATCGGCAGCAACACATAGATCAGATCGGTGAGGCCATCGTGGACGGCGTGCGCGCTGCTGGCGGCGAGAAGGGAACGGCGGCGGACTGAGGTAGGCATCGCGCCAGTTTAGCAGACGTAAAAAAAGCCCGCGAGGCCGAGGCCAACGCGGGCTTTTTGTCTGGCAGGCTGAATCAGCCGGCCGGCATTTACATCATGCCGTCCATGCCGCCCATGCCACCCATACCGCCCATGCCACCCATACCGCCGGCTGGCTTGTCTTCGGTGATTTCAGCGATCATGCAGTCGGTGGTCAGCATCAGGCCAGCGATCGATGCGGCATTTTGCAGTGCCGAGCGGGTGACTTTGGCTGGATCCAGCACGCCCATTTCCACCATGTCGCCGTAGGTGCCGTTCGATGCGTTGTAGCCGAAGTTGCCTTCGCCTGCCAGCACTGCGTTCACGACGACCGACGATTCTTCGCCAGCGTTTTGAACGATCATGCGCAGTGGCTCTTCCATGGCGCGCAGCACGATCTTGATGCCGGCGTCCTGGTCAGCGTTGTCGCCTTTCAGCGATTTGATCTGAGCGCGGGCACGCAGCAGGGCAACGCCGCCGCCTGGCACGATGCCTTCTTCCACTGCTGCGCGGGTAGCGTGCAGTGCATCTTCAACGCGGGCTTTTTTCTCTTTCATTTCAACTTCGGTGGCTGCACCGACTTTGATCACAGCAACGCCGCCAGCCAGTTTGGCCACGCGCTCTTGCAGTTTTTCACGGTCGTAGTCCGAGGTTGCTTCTTCGATTTGCACGCGGATCTGTTTAACGCGGGCTTCGATGGCTTCGGCCTGGCCAGCACCGTCGATGACGATGGTGTTTTCTTTGCCGACTTCGATACGCTTGGCTTGGCCCAGTTCTTCCAGCGATACTTTTTCCAGGGTCAGGCCGACTTCTTCAGCAACCACTTGACCGCCGGTCAGGATCGCGATGTCTTCCAGCATGGCTTTACGACGGTCGCCGAAGCCTGGGGCTTTCACAGCAACGGTTTTCAGGATGCCGCGGATGTTGTTGACCACCAGGGTTGCCAGTGCTTCGCCTTCGATGTCTTCAGCGATGATCAGCAGTGGACGGCCCGATTTGGCGATCTGTTCCAGGATCGGCAGCAGGTCACGGATGTTCGAGATTTTCTTGTCGCACAGCAGAACGAATGGGTTGTCCAGAGCGGCAACTTGTTTGTCCTGGTTGTTGATGAAGTATGGCGACAGGTAGCCGCGGTCGAACTGCATACCTTCAACGATGTCCAGCTCGTCGTTCAGCGATTTGCCGTCTTCCACGGTGATCACGCCTTCTTTGCCGACTTTTTCCATCGCTTCAGCGATACGCTCGCCGATCGAGTGGTCCGAGTTGGCCGAGATCGAACCAACCTGGGCGATTTCTTTGGTGGTGGTGCATGGACGGGCGATGGCAGCGATCTGCTCAACGGTGGCGGCAACAGCTTTGTCGATACCGCGTTTCAGGTCCATTGGGTTCATGCCGGCGGCAACGAACTTCATGCCTTCGCGAACCAGGGCTTGTGCCAGCACGGTTGCGGTGGTGGTGCCGTCACCGGCGTTGTCCGAAGTCTTGGAAGCGACTTCCTTGACCATCTGCGCGCCCATGTTCTGCAGCTTGTCTTTCAGTTCGACTTCCTTGGCGACCGAAACACCGTCCTTGGTCACGGTTGGGGCGCCGAACGAGCGCTCCAGTACCACGTTACGGCCTTTCGGGCCCAGGGTGACTTTGACTGCGTTAGCCAGAATGTTAACGCCTTCAACCATTTTGGCGCGCGCTGCGTCGCCGAAGATTACTTCTTTAGCTGCCATGTTATTTACTCCTGTGAGGTATTAAGTGGGATCGGTTCGGCCAAGTCTTACTTGGTGACGATCGCCATGATGTCTTCTTCGCGCATGACCATCAGTTCCTGGCCGTCGATCTTGACGGTCTGGCCGGCGTATTTGCCGAACAGGACGCGGTCGCCTACTTTGACATCCAGAGGACGTACTTTGCCGTCGTCGAGGATCTTGCCATTGCCAACTGCCAGCACTTCGCCTTGATCTGGCTTCTCAGCAGCAGCATCAGGGATGATCAGGCCGGACGCAGTTTTGGTTTCCTGGTCGAGGCGTTTGACGATTACGCGATCGTTCAAAGGGCGAAGGTTCATACAAAACTCCTTAATTTTAACAATGGTACAGTTTGTTGTCGTTTCAATCAGATTGCTACGACGGAAATATTAACGATGAGGTTGTTAGCACTCCATCGCATCGAGTGCCAATTATAGGGACGACCTTGTTGCATTTCAAGGCACATGCCTTGCGAGCGGTCAAAAAATGCGGGATTTGACCACGCGCAGCGCAAAAAAGCGCTGCTACGTGGTCTGGAAATGTTACTCGTGGTACAACTGTGAGCGGCCGCCGTCGATCAGGATGTCGGTGGCGTTGATGAAGGGTGCTTCGTCGCTGGCCAGGAACAGGGCGGTGGCGGCGACTTCTTCCGGCTTACCCAAGCGCTTGCAAGGCAGCAGGGCGGCCTGGCGCTCGCGTTCCGCCTGCGGGTCCGGGCAGGCGGCGAAGTGGCGTTCGATCATGTCGGTGACGATCAGGCCCGGCGAAATCGAATTGACGCGGATGCCGCGCGCCGCGTACTCCAGGCCCAGCGCGCGCGTCATGCCGATCAGCGCATGCTTGGCTACCGGGTAGGGGAAGCAGCCGGGGATGATCTTGTGGCCGTGTACCGAGGCGATATTGACGATGCTGCCCGCGCCTTGCGCCAGCATCGACGGCAGCACGGCGCGCGCGCCATTCCACGCGCCCTCCAGGTCCACCGCAAAGCAGCGCTTCCAGTCTTCCTCGCTGAGCGCGAGCGGATCGTCAAACACATTCATGCCGGCGTTGTTGATGAGGATATCGACCTTGCCGAAGCGCTCGATGGTGCGCGCGGCCAGCGTCTCCATGGCGGCGCGGTCGGCCACGTCGGCGTGCACGAACAGGCTGCGCTGCGGTCCCAGTTCGGCGGTGATGGCCTGCGCGGCTTCATCGTCGCGGTGGCTGTTGAGGGTGACCATGGCGCCTTCGGCGGCAAAACGGCGCGCGATGGCCAGACCTATGCCTTGGGTGGAACCGGTGACGATGGCGACTTTGCCTTTGAGGCGTTCAGACATGACTACTCCTTATGGGGTGATGCGCAGCTGGTACACGGGAATCACGCGGACGGCGCGCACCGTGGCCATTTGCGTGGCGCCGCCGAAGCCGGGGCGCGCTTCTTTTGGCAGGTAGACTGGCGCGTCGGCGCGCAGTGGCAGCACCGATACGGTCAGCGGCTGGTCCAGCACGGCGGCTTGCTGGCGCAGGCCGTATTGCCATGGATAGCCGCTGTAGTACCAGTCGTCCAGCATGCGGGTGCCGGCATACAGGCGGCCGATGTCGCCGACAAAATCGATTTGCAGCAGGGCGTCGTCCAGGCCTTTGAGCTGCTCGCGCGGCACGCTGATCTGCCATGCGGCGGCGGCCTTGAAGCTTTCCGGCAGCGGCTGAACCGCAGCCCTGGCGGTGCCGCCGATGACGACCGGTGGCGCTTCCTGCGCGTTGCGCGTTTGCGTGACGCTGGCTTTGACATCGCGTGCAGGCAGCACGGCTTCGAAGGTCTGGAAGATGCCGTCGTTGCCGACGGCGCGCAGGGCGACTGTGGCGGTGCGCGGCGCTGCTGTCCACGCGGCGCCGGTGGTCGTCGCTTTTGGCGCGGCGGCCAGGGCCGGGTAGATGGCGAAGCGGAAGGTGTTGTCGCCAGTGGCGCGCATCTGCAACGCCTTGCCATCGGCGTAGGCCTGTTGTGCGGTGAGCAGCAGGCGGCGCTGGCCGGCCAGTTCCACAACGCTGAGCTGCTGCGATTGTTCCGGCGTCAGTACGACGATGGTCAGCGGGCGTTTGCCGTCGCGTTGCACCGTCACGGCCGCGCCGGCGCCAGGCTGTACACCGGTGACCAGCGTGTGGCCGTCAGCGTTGCTGATCTGCGCGCCGCCCGCCGCCGCAACGCGTGCGCCGGCGTCAAAGGACAGCTCGACCGGCACGCCGGCACTGGCGGCAAACACCGCGAGGACGCCGGCCTTGCCTTGGTCCAGCAAGGTCACCGGCTGCGCGGTGGCGTAGTGCAGGTTGCTGCCGTCCAGATCCAGATTCAGCGGCCAGATAAAGTAAGCGCCATCGGCGATGTCGACGGGCTGGCTTGGCAGCGTGATGCTCTGGCCTGGCAGCCTGACGGAGAACTGCGTGGTCTTCTGCGTGGCCATTGGATACTGGCGTACGTGGTTGTTCACGAATAGGAAGCCGCGATCACCTTCACTGCGCACGGCAAAGCGCGCAGTGGTGAGATCATCCGGCCTGGCGGGCGACAGCGCAGGCTTGCGCACCGTCATGGGCGCCAGGCGCGCGCCGTAAGCGTGCAGGAACAGGTGATAAGGTCGCAGCTTCTCCAGCACCTTGCGCTGCTGGCCATCCGGGCCAAGCGGCGCCTGGAAGTCGTAGCTGATCATGGTGGTGTCGTTGTAGCCGCCACTGAGCGTGCTCTCCTCCATGCCGGCGCCGCCAAGGCTGAGCGGATTGCGGCCGCCATGGAACATGTAGTAGCCCATCAGGTTCACGCCGGAGCCCAGCTGCACCGGCAGCATGGCGGCGATATCGTCGGACGACACCACGGTGCGGCGGCGATACATGAACGGCAGGCCCGCGCCATATTCGGCGCCGAGGAAGGGTGTTACGTCCTTGTCGGTTTCCGCCGTGCCTGGCGCGTGCGCGGCGGTCTGCGCACCGAGGTCGCCGCTGACGCGCGTATCGAAGCGGAAGGCATAGGTTTCCTTGGGCGGTAGCTCCCTGGTGCTGACACCCCACGGTTCGTCGGGATAGCCGCCAAACACCGGCGTCACTTCACCGGCCGGATAAATCGTGCCGTCCCATCCCGTGACGGTGTAGTAGGGCACGTCCATGCCCGCCTTGAGGGCCAGATTTTTCAGCGCGGCGATGTGGGCTATGCCCTTGTCTGGGCCGTCGATGTTGTATTCGTTTTCCAGCTGGATGCCGATGACGTGGCCGCCATCCTTCCACAGCTGGCCTTTGAGCTGCTGGCCGATCTGGCCATACAGGCGCTCGACGAAGGCCATGTATTGCGGATCGTTGGCGCGTGTCGGCATGGTGTTGACCACCCAGTCCGGAATGCCGCCGTAGCGCACTTCCGCGTGCGCCCACGGCCCCACGCGCACCACCACATCCAGCCCGGCCCTGGTGGCCAGTTGGACGAAGCGGCGCAGGTCGCGGTTGCCGGACCAGTCGAATTTGCCCTGCACTTCTTCGTGGTGGTTCCACATGACGTAGCTGGCGACGATGTCGATGCCGGCCGCTTTCATCTTGCGCAGCTCCGCTTCCCACATCGGCGCGGGCGTGCGGCTGTAGTGGAATTCACCCATGACCGGCAGCCATGGTGCGCCGTTGCGGGTGAGGTAGCGGGCGTTGGCGCCCAGCGTGTCGCCGTTTGGCGCCCTGGCGCCGCCGAGGCGTAGCGCGGCGGCCAATGGTGCCGGTGTGGCGGCGCTGGCGTCGATGGACAGTGTGTCAGCCGTGGCGGTGCTGGTAGCAAGGACGCCAGCGATCAAGGCTGCGCACGCGCGGCGGTGCAGAGGTGGGAACATGCTTACCATTCCGCGACGCTGCCGTCTGCATGGCGCCATACCGGGTTGCGCCAGTCCGGCGCATGCTGGCTGGCCGCGATGACGCGCTCTTCATCAACTTCCACGCCCAGGCCCGGCTTGGGCAGCGGCTTGCAGTAGCCGTCGACGATCTTGAAGTCTTCCTTGTTGATGACGTAGTCCAGCAGCTCGCCGCCCTGGTTGTAATGGATGCCCATGCTCTGCTCCTGCAGCACGGCGTTGTACGAGACAAAGTCCACTTGCAGGCACGAGGCCAGCGCCACCGGACCCAGAGGGCAGTGCGGCGCCAGCGTGATGTCGTAGGCTTCCGCCATCGAGGCGATCTTGAGGCATTCGGTAATGCCGCCGGCGTGCGACAGGTCCGGCTGCACGATGGACAGGCCGCCCGCTGCAAACACGTTCTTGAATTCAAAGCGCGAGTACATGCGCTCACCGGCAGCCAGCGGAATCGAGGTCATCTCGGCCAGGCGCGGGTAGTATTCGGCCTGCTCGGCCAGTACCGGTTCTTCCACAAACAGCGGGCGGTAAGGTTCCAGTTCGCGCAGCAGCGTCTTGGCCATTGGTGCGGCCACGCGGCCATGGAAGTCCAGGCCGAATTCAATCGTGCTGCCGAAGGCTTCGCGGATCTCGGCTACGCGGCGTACGGCGTCGTCCACTTTGGCCGACGTGTCCAGCATGCCCAGTTCCTCGGTGCCGTTCATCTTGAAGGTGTTGAAGCCGCCTTTTTGCAGCGTGCGGATTTGTTCGATGATGTCCGATGGACGGTCGCCGCCGACCCAGCTATACATCTTCATGCGGTCGCGTACCAGGCCGCCCAGCAGCTCGTACACCGGCTTGCCCAGCACCTTGCCCTTGATGTCCCACAGCGCCTGGTCGATGCCGGCGATGGCGCTCATCAGGATCGCGCCGCCACGATAGAAACCGGCGCGGTACATGGTCTGCCACAGGTCGTTGATGCGTGACGGGTCCTGGCCGATCAGATACGGTTCCATTTCCTGCACTGCGGTTTCCACGGTGCGGGCGCGGCCTTCGATGACCGGTTCCCCCCAGCCGACGACGCCTTCATCGGTTTCGATTTTGAGCAGCATCCAGCGCGGTGGTACACGGTAGGTCGTCAGTTTGATGATTTTCATAGGATCGGGATGTGGTTCACGGAACAACGCTCAGTCTAAGCCCGGCCGCTAGACTGGAAATATGATTAATTCGCGGGGAGCCATATCAATATCAGATAGCACAATGCCGCTATCCGATATTGGCATGGCAGGGCGGGGTTTATTCATAGCTGCGGCGGGCGAGGCTCGCTTAGACTTGGCCAGTCTTCCATCGTTTCAGGACCCGTATGAATGCAGTCAGCACCGCCGTCGCCACCATGTTCGTCCGGGCGGGGCAAACGGGATGCACGCTGCGCTGGAGTAAAGTACACGCCTGCTGGCGCTGGCTCGATCCGGCGCGCCGCCAGCTGTACGCCTGGGCGCCATCCTTCACCGCGCCGGTCGCCGCGCGCCTGCTGGAAGGCGCCTCGCTCATGGCCAGTTGTGCTTCCGGCGGCATGCTGCTGGGCGTGGGCAAGCGCCTCGGGATGCTGGAGCTGCCAGTGCCCGGCCAACCCAGCCGCCCCCTGCAGACGCAGGTACTGGTCACCATCGACGCGGCTGAACCGCGTACCGGCATCAGCGACGGCTGTGTCGACCGTGCCGGCAATTTCGTGTTCGGCACCGCCAATATGGCGCGCGACCAGCGTCCTATCGGCAGCTTCTACCAGTACTCTCAGCGCCACGGTTTGCGTCGTCTGGCCTTGCCTGCGGTGGCGCGCGCCGCCAGCATCGCGTTCAGTCCTGATGGCCGCCGCATGTATTTTGCCGACGCCGCCCATGGCGCGATCCTGCAGTGCGATTACGATGCCGAACAGGCAAGGATTGGTGCGATAACAACGTTTGCTGAATTGTTGGCGCCTGGCGCCGGCATGGCGGTGACCGATAGCGCGGCGCAGCTGTGGAGCGTGCAGGGCGGGCTGCTGGTGCAGTATGCCGGCGACGGTCAGGCGCTGCGGCAGATCGCGCTGCCGTGCGAGGCCGTGTCCAGTGTCGCCTTCGGCGGCGAGGGCCTGGAACAGTTGCGGATACTGGGCGCACGCGGTGGTCTGTATGGCTTGCCGGGCGCCTCGGCAGCCGGTGTGGCCGACACTTTATTTCTCGATAACGGTAGCGCTTCCAGCACCAGCGCATGCGCGCAACGGTGATTGACGCTGGTTCAGCCCGCATTTATGATGGGCGATCAACCCTATCGCCCATATGACTGATCCCCGCTCGGACCGCTTTGTCCGCTCCCACCTGAAAACCCGTCATCTCGTCCTGCTGGTCGAACTTGGCCGGCATGGTTCCATCGCCCATGCCGCGCAAGCGGCCAACCTGACGCAGCCCGGCGCCTCCAAGTTGTTGGGCGAGCTGGAACACGCGCTGGGCGTGCAGTTGTTCGAGCGCCTGTCGCGCGGTGTCGCGCCGACCTGGTATGGCAAGGTGCTGATACGCCGCGCCGGCGCCGCGCTGGCGGAGATGGATGCAGCGCACCAGGAAGTGATGGAGCTGCTGTCCGGTTTGCGCGGCCGCGTCGGCGTGGGCACGGTGCTGACGCCTGCGACCGGGCTGGTGCCCAAGGCGATCAATCTGCTCAAGGCGCGTCACGCGCGCGTGCATGTGTCGGTGAATATGTCCACCAGCAAAGCGCTGGTGGAGCGCCTGCGTAGCGGCGAGCTGGATCTGGTGGTGGGCCGCATCCTCGATACCGAGGCGGCGGATGAACTGAACTTTGAACCGTTGACTGACGAACCGCATGTGCTGATCGCGCGTGCCAGCCATCCGCTGATGGAACGCGATGACCTCAAGCTGGACGATTTGATGGAGCAGTGCTGGATACTGCCGCCGGCAGGCTCGATACTGCGCGACCGTCTCACCGCGCTGTTCCTGTCGCATGGCCTGGAGCAGCCGGCGGAAACCGTGGAAACGCTGGACATGCCGGTGGTTGCCAGCCTGCTGCTGAATAACGACATGATCGTGGCGCTGCCGGCGGAAGCCGTGCAGCCCTATCTGGATGTGGGCTTGCTAAAGGTGGTGCCGTTCGATCTGGGCGTGAGCATGGATTCGTTCGGCATTGTGACGCGCAAACGACACCAGCTGTCGCCTGGCGCCGATGCCATGCTGACTGCGCTGCGCGACGCCGCAGCCAGCATCTACCCTCACTACCGCATACCGGCGCGGGACTGACAGGCTTCGTGATATACGAACTTGGTATGGCCTGAGCTAAATTAGCTATTGGTTTGTAAATTCGTGTTTCGTTAGCATCCGGTTATCCGTCCACATCTTCATCAGAGACGGGACAAAATACAAACACTGGAGATGCACAATGAAACATAAAAAAATGAGCTGGCTCATCGCCACGCTCTTTACCTCCCCACTACTCGTCCAGGACGCCCTGGCGCAAGAAGCGGCTGGCGATATCCAGCAGGTCAACGTGACCGGCATCCGCGCCTCGGTGCGCAATGCGCTGGCAGCCAAGGAGGCCTCCAACAGCATCGTGGAAGTAGTGTCGTCGGAAGACATCGGCAAGCTGCCGGATACCACCATTGCCGAATCGCTGGCACGTCTGCCGGGCTTGTCGTCGGGCCTGGACCGTGGCAACGCCAGCCAGATCATCGCGCGCGGCATGGGACCACGCTTCATCGGCGCCACGCTGAATGGCCGCGAGCTGGCCTCGTCGGAGCCTAACCGTGCCGTGCGTTTCGAGCAGTTCCCGTCCGAATCCATCAGCGGCGCGACGGTCTATAAAACGCAGAACGCCGAGCTGGCGGAAGGCGGCATCGCCACCACCATCGATCTGCAAACCGTGTCGCCGCTGAAGTACAACGGCCGCCAGATTTCGCTCAAGGCCGATGCGCTGTACTACCCGCTGGCCAAGGACATCCAGGGCGCCGACAAAACCGCACCGCGTCTGGGCGGCGTGTATATCGACCAATTCGCCAACAAGACCATCGGCGCGGCCGTGGCGTTCAGCTACCAGGACCAGCCTTCGGTGCAGAAGAACAAGCGCCACTGGGGCTTTAATGACAGCGGCTACGATCTGAATGGCGACGGCAAAACTGAAAAGGCGCCGTGGGGCTTCCAGGACGAGGCCCGTCACGGCAAGGACAAGCGCGCCAGTGTGCTGGGCAAGCTGGAATGGAAACCGAACAGCGATGTGCAGATCACTGCCGACACCTACTACGCCGAGGCCAAGATCAAGGAGCGTGGCCTGCAGCACTGGGCCGATGGCCTGGGCAACTGGGGCGGCACCAATGGGGCGGCCTATAGCAACCTGGATATCCGCAACGGCTATGTGGCCGGCGGCACCATCAGCAACGCGAGCCTGATTAACAATGACTTCGTCTACGTGCAGGACACCAGTGTGGCCGCGACCGGCCTGAATGGCAAGTTCAACGCGGGCGACTGGAAGATCGATGCCGACCTGTCGACTTCGCACGCGCGGCGTGGCAGCGCATGGCGCGACTTGCGCCAGTATGCCAACGGCAGTGTGCCGGTCACGTGGTCCTTCACTGGCGACGAAAAGCAGGACTACAGCTTTGGCATCGATAGCGGCAATCCTGCCAACTTCGGCACGCCGACCCTGTATGTCGATACCGATGGCCATGTGAAGGATCTGCTGAATGCCGCCAGTGTGAGCGCATCGCGCCCGCTCGACAACAGCATCTTCAGCCGCATCAAGGTGGGCGTGCGCGCGACCGACCGTGAGAAGAGCTACCACCAGACCACCTGGACGCTGGCGCAGAAATCGCCGATTCCGGCATCGGCTTATGAGACGGTGAACGTCAGCGGCTATCCGGCATTTATCGCGCTGAAGGATTTCGACGGCAGCATTGCGTCCGCCTTTGGTCCTGACGCGTTCAATCCGAATGGCCAGGTGCAGGAAGGATGGCAGATTCAGAACGACCAGCTGGCCGGCTGGAAGGTCAAGGAGCGCAGCAGCTCGGCCTTTGTGCAGGGCGACCTGGAAGGTGAAGCGCTGGGCAAGAGTTATCGCGGCAATGTGGGCGTGCGTCTGGTGCACACCACGCAAACCGGCTACGGCATGCAGTCGCTGAACGGCGCGGCGCCGACGGCGGTGTCAGATGGCGTCTCGTACACCGAAATCCTGCCGAGCATGAACCTGATCGTCAATCTGGACGAAGCGCAGCAACGCCAGCTGCGCTTCAGCGTGGCGCGCGCGATGTCGCGTGCGCCGCTGGATGAAATGCGCAGCTCCCGCAACCTGAGCGTCAACAACACGGATACCAGCCAGCCGATCACCGGCAGCGCAGGCAATCCTCAGTTGAAGCCGATGATGGCCAACCAGGTGGATTTGTCCTACCAGTGGTACTTCAACAAGGGTTCGCTGCTGTCGGCCGGCGCATTCTATAAAAAGGTAACGCGCTACATCGCCATCGAAAGCGACACCACCACGCTGAATGGCCGCACGGCGACCATCACCCGTTCGGTCAACGGCGAGGGCGGCGACATCCGTGGTCTGGAGCTGGTGTACCAGCAGGCCTTCACTTCGCTGCCGGCGCCGTTCGACGGCCTGGGTATCGCCAGCAACTACGCCTACACCACCAGCAATATCCATGAGCAGACGCCGGTCGGCAATCCCTATCCGATTGAAGGCCTGATGAAGCATAACGGCGGCGTCACGCTGTGGTACGAGAAGGCAGGCTATGAAGCGCGCCTGTCGGCCAATTATCACAGCGCGTTTGCGCGTAACCCGACCTGGGGCGCCGGCCAGTTGATCATGAACGAAGCGGAAACCTATGTGACGCTGAACCTGGCGAAGCAGCTGACGTCCAATATCCAGCTGCGCTTTGGTATCGACAATCTGACCAACCAGAAAGCGGTGTACACCAGCGCGAACATTCCGGTGCAGCAGGAAGTGACGGAATTCGGCCGCCGCTTCAATCTGGGCCTGTCCTTCAAACTGTAATTCCCCTTTTATCGTGGTTTGACGGAGCGGTGCGTGATGGCGCTGCTCCGTTTTTTTATTGGGGAGTCCATAGAAGCGGGCAACTAATTGACGTCGAGTAAATAAATCGCGTGCTTGTTGGTTGCAAATACGCGATTCGGTTGACGGCTTCCCGCGCGCTGCCTATAGTGGCGGGATGATTTCCGAATTCCAAGAACTCTCCGACAAAATCGACCAGCTGGCTGAAATGGTGCTTGTCTTGCGCCGTGAAAATGCGCAGTTGCGTCAGTCCAATGTTAATCTCGCCGTGGAGACCATGGATTATCGGCGCCGCCTGAGCGAGGCATCCGAGCGGGTGGCAGCGTTGTTGCAGCATATCCCTCCACTGCAAGGTGAGAGCGGCGCAGAGACCCAGCCTGAAAAAGAGGATGCACAATGATCCATCTTGACGTGACCATCATGGGTCAGGCGTACAAGCTCGCCTGCAGGGAAGATGAAGAACGTGCGCTGCGCGAAGCAGCCTCCTTCCTGGACAAAAAAATGTGCGCCATCCGTGACGCCGGCAAAGTCAAGGGCAACGACCGCATCGCCGTGATGGCGGCGCTGGGCGTGGCGGCCGAGTTCCTGTCGATGAAAACCTCGCGCGGCCCGTGGTCGGACATGTCCATGCTGGAAGTGCAGACCAAGATGGCGGCCATGCACAAGGTGCTGGACTCCGCACTGACACCGCAAGAAACCCTGTTTTAATTTGTGACAGGCCTTCCTTTGCGGCGCACAAGAGAGTAAACTCCTAATCACCCTGCAGTGTTCGAGACTTGTCATATATTCCTTGAACCATTTGTTTGCACCGGTTACGGAAATTTGTTCGATGGGCGAGAGCGTCGCTAGTCCGATGAACCCGAAATTGAACTAACTGTGACCACCTGAGCCTTAGGTTCGGGATGCCGGCAAGACGGCACAGGCGGGGCCTTATTTATCGAGAAGCGGTTGCAAGCATGTGAATGCGCAGCCGCTTTTTTTCGTCTGGAGATCCGCATGCAATATTGGTTGATGAAGTCCGAGCCGGATGAAGTCAGTATTGACGACGTCATGGCATCGCAAGCGCAGACCACGCCGTGGTTCGGCGTGCGCAACTACCAGGCGCGCAATTTCATGCGCGACCAGATGCAGGTCGGCGATGGCGTGTTGTTCTACCATTCGAGCTGCCCGGAGCCGGGCATTGCGGGGTTGGCGGAAATCGTCAGCGCGCCATATCCCGATGCGACGCAGTTCGATGAGGACAGCAAATACTACGATGCCAAGGCGACGCAGGAGCAGCCGCGCTGGATTTCGATTGATGTGAAGGGCACGCAGAAAACGCGTTTGCTGTCGCTGGCGGAGATGCGGACCATCCCCGCGCTGGAAGACATGATTGTGCTGCAGAAGGGCAGCCGCCTGTCCATCACGCCGGTCACGCCGGCGCAATGGAAGGCGATCGTCAAGCTTTTGAAGTAACCGGAGCCGCGCCGCGCTGGCGCACCTTGTATGCCCAAATCAGCATGGCGATCGCGCCGATAATCATCGGCAGCGATAGCGCCTGGCCAGAGGTAATCGGCACGCCTGCAATGACGCGTTCCCAGTCTGGCGTGCGGAAGTACTCCGTGAAGAATCGCGCGCAGCCATACAGCAGCGTGTACATCGCACCGACCGCCAGGCGCGGACGTTCCTTGCGCGCGAAGAACCACAAGATCACAAACACCAGCAAGCCATCGATCAGCAGCTGATAGAGCGGCGACGGATGGCGCAGGCCTTCCAGGAACACCGGATTCGGATGCAGCGGGAATCGGATGTCCGGCCACTGCATGGCCCATGGCAGCGTCGGATCGCTGACCACGCGGCCCGGCAGTTCGGCGTTGATAAAGTTTCCCATGCGGCCAGCGGCATAGCCCAGCGGCACCAGCGGCGCGATGAAGTCGTACACGTCCAGCAGATTGCGGCCCGCCTTGCGCGCCCACAGCGACATGGCAATCAGCACGCCGAGGAAGCCGCCGTGGAAGGACATGCCGCCATGCCAGACCTTGAAAATCTCGATCGGGTCGGAGAAGTATTTGACCGGTTCGTAGAACAGCACCTCGCCCAGGCGGCCGCCGATGATCACGCCCATCATGCCGTAGAACAGCATATCGTCCAGATCCTCTTTCTTCCACTGCTGCGCGGCGATGTGCGGCTGCCGGATGCGGATGCGGCCCAGCGCAATGAACATGGCAAAGGCCAGCACATACATGAGGCCATACCAGTGTATGGCGACCGGCCCCAGTTGCAGGGCGATGGGATCGGGCATCGGGTGTATCAGCATAAGACGCTTTTCCTTAATTCTTTCCGTAATAATTCCAAAAAGCCGTGCAGCACGGGCGAAGCGTTATCGCGCCGCCAGGCCAGGCCGGTTTCCACCAAGGGCGTGGCATCGGCCAGCGCCCGGTATTCTACCCCGGTCCGCATCAGGTTGGAGACGGACTGCGGGACCAGTGCCATGCCGATGCCGGCCGACACCAGGCTGACAATGGTTTGCATCTGGATGGCTTCCTGGCCGATCTGCGGCGTCATGCCAGCGTCGTGGAACACCGACAGGATGGCGTCATGCAGCGCCGGTGAAATCGCGCGCGGGAAGATGATGAGCGGTAGCGGCGGCAGCGCTGACAGTTTCAGCTTGCCTTTCTTCTTCAGCACGGGCAGGCCGGAGGGCAGGGCCAGCACCAGCGGTTCGTTCAGTACCGGCAGGTAGTCGAGTTCCTGCCGGGCCTTGTCGGGCAGCGGCGGGATCAGCAGGCCGGCGTCGATGCGGTTGTGCAGCAGGTCATCCAGCTGCAGGTCGGAGGTGGCTTCCTGCAGCGTGATCTGCACTTGCGGATAGGCGGCGCGGTAGGCGCGCAGGAACGGCGGCAGGACGCTGTAGTCGGCCGAGGAGACGAAGGCCAGTGTCAGGCGGCCGACTTCACCGGCGGCCGCGCGCTGCACCAGTTGCGGCAGCTCCTGCGCCTGCGCCAGCATGCGGCGCGCTTCCGGCAGCAGCGCGCTGCCGGCGGGCGTCAGCGCGACGCCGCGGCGGTTGCGCTCGAACAGCACGGCGCCCAGCGCTTCCTCCAGAGCTTGAATGGTCTGCGACAGTGGCGGCTGCGTCATGTGCAGGCGCAGCGCGGCCTTGCCGAAGTGGAGTTCTTCGGCCACGGTGACGAAGTAGCGCAGCTGGCGTAATTCCATATGGTTTACTGTTGAATTTGCTCTCTGTGATATTTTATACGACTCACAGCTGTGGAAATCATATATTTGACACTGCCGCATGGGCAACGCAAACTCCTAGACTAAGCCAGCAGATTTAAGCTCGCCTTAGTAGCCGAGCAACACCAGGAGAAACATCATGCCGCAATACCGTTCCCGCACCACCACCCACGGCCGCAACATGGCCGGCGCCCGCGCCCTGTGGCGCGCCACCGGCATGAAAGACGGCGACTTCGATAAACCGATCGTCGCCGTGGTCAACTCCTTCACGCAGTTCGTGCCTGGCCACGTGCACCTGAAGGACCTAGGGCAACTGGTGGCGCGCGAGATTGAAAAAGCGGGCGGCGTGGCCAAGGAATTCAACACCATCGCCGTCGATGACGGCATCGCCATGGGCCACGGCGGCATGCTGTATTCGCTGCCATCGCGCGACCTGATTGCGGACTCGGTCGAGTACATGGTCAACGCGCACTGCGCCGACGCCATGGTCTGCATCTCCAACTGCGACAAGATCACGCCGGGCATGCTGATGGCTGCCATGCGCCTGAATATTCCGGTAGTCTTCGTATCGGGCGGCCCGATGGAAGCGGGCAAGGTGGTCAAGGTCGTCAACGGCGGCCAGAAGATCATCAAGCTGGATCTGGTGGATGCCATGATCAAGGCCGGCGACAGCACGGTCAGCGATGCGGATGTGGCGGAGATTGAGCGTTCGGCCTGTCCTACCTGCGGTTCGTGCTCGGGCATGTTCACGGCGAACTCGATGAACTGTCTGACCGAAGCACTGGGCCTGTCGCTGCCAGGTAACGGCACCATCGTCGCCACGCATGCGGACCGCGAGCAGCTGTTCCTGCGTGCCGGCCGTCTGATCGTGGAACTGGCCAAACGTCACTACGAGCAGGACGACTATTCCATCCTGCCGCGCACCATCGCCAACAAGGCGACCTTTGAAAATGCGATGGCGCTGGATGTGTCCATGGGTGGTTCGACCAACACCGTGCTGCACTTGCTGGCCGCAGCGCACGAAGCGGGCGTGGACTTCACCATGGCTGACATCGACCGCATCTCGCGCAAAGTGCCATGCCTGTGCAAGGTGGCGCCGATGACGGACAAGTTCCACATCGAAGACGTGCACCGCGCGGGCGGCATCATTTCGATCCTGGGTGAACTGGCGCGCGCCGGTTTGCTGGACACCTCGCGTCCTACCGTGCATGCGCCGACCATGGCGGAGGCGATTGAACGCAACGACATCAAGCGCAGCGACGATCAGGCCGTGCATCAGCTGTTCCGCGCCGCGCCAGGCGGTGTGCCGACGCAGGTGGCGTTCTCGCAAGCGGAACGTTATGACACGCTGGATCTGGACCGCGCTGCGGGCTGCATCCGCGACAAGGAGCACGCGTATTCGCAGGACGGTGGCCTGGCGGTCTTGTACGGTAACCTGGCGGTGAATGGCTGCATCGTGAAGACCGCAGGCGTGGATGAGAGCATCCTGAAGTTCAGCGGCAAGGCGCGCGTGTTTGAATCGCAGGATGCGGCGGTGGAGGCCATTCTCGGTGACACCGTACATGAAGGCGATGTGGTCATCATCCGCTACGAAGGTCCGAAGGGGGGGCCAGGGATGCAGGAGATGCTGTATCCAACCTCGTACATCAAGTCGAAAGGTCTGGGCAAGGCCTGCGCGCTGTTCACGGATGGCCGTTTCTCCGGTGGCTCGTCGGGCCTGGTGATTGGCCATGCTTCGCCGGAAGCGGCGGAAGGTGGCGCGATTGGCCTGGTGGAGGAGGGCGATATGATCGATATCGACATCCCTCACCGCACCATCAACCTGCGCATCAGCGATGAGGCGCTGGCCGCCCGCCGCGCAGCGATGGAAGTCAAAGGTGCGGATGCATGGCAGCCGGTCAACCGTGAGCGCTATGTTTCGCAAGCGCTGCAAGCGTATGCGGCGCTGACCACCTCCGCCGACCGCGGCGCGGTACGTGATCTGTCGCAGCTGAAGCGTTAACCCGCAACCCGGACGCGAGGGTCTGACCCCGTACGGGGTCAGACCCCTTCTGGCCGCCGTGCGGGTTTGATTTTATTTCTTGTCGAAGGTCTGCTTGACGCGGTCTTTGCGGCGCTTTTCATCTTCGTTATGAGCGCGGCGCTTGTCGAAGCCCATCATGGGCTCGAGGAATTCAAACCACAGGAAAGCCAGTACCATGATGGCGCCGATGGCCCACCAGGACAGCTCCGCAAACTTCCAGACCTCAAAGTAACGCAGTACACACAGGGCAACGATTAATAGGATAATCGGCATGATGTCCTCCTCTCCCCTCCATCTTACAAGCAATATTCCGGCAATAGTCAACCTTTCCTTGATTTAAGCGTTAAATGCATAAGGGCAAAAAGCGGTAGAATGACTAGCAGAATTTAGCGGTACTAACCTGGAGAATACACAATGAAACGCAATTTGATGATGGTTGGCGTAATCGCCGCATCGGCCTTCGCTTCGTCGGCCGCGCTGGCTGATCCAGGCCTGGACCTGGCCAAGGCGAAAAACTGCATGGCCTGCCACGCTGTCGCCACCAAGCTGGTCGGTCCTGCCTACAAGGATGTGGCTGCCAAATACGCTGGCCAGAAAGATGCCGAAGCCAAGCTGGTTGCCAAAGTGATGAAGGGCGGCTCGGGTGTCTGGGGTGCGATCCCGATGCCAGCCAATCCGCAGGTGAATGAAGCGGAAACCAAAACCCTGGTGAAATGGGTGTTGGCTCAGAAATGAAGTTGACGTAAAAAGCCCCATCAGCCTGAACGCGCACAAGGCCGCGCGCAGTGCTGATGGGGCTTTTTTTTATTTGATGACTTCCTGCTTGGTCTTCTTGCCGTCGTTGTAGTTGAACAGCGTCAGCGAACCATCCTTGATGTCGCCCTTGGCATCGAACGAGATCAGGCCGGTCACGCCCTGATATTTGATCTTCTGCAGCACCGGCAGATACTTGGCCGGCTGGGCTGAATTCGCCTGCTGCATTGCGGCCGCCATCGTCATCACCGCGTCGTAGACGTAAGGTGCATACAGCTTCACGTTGTCGTTGTATTTCTTCTGGTAGCGCGCCGAGAAATCATCCATGGCCTTCTGCTCGTCACCGGTCACGCCGCCTGCTTCAGCGCAGGTCACGGTGCCGGTCACTGCAGCAACGCCCGCCAGCTTCGGCAGCGATTCCGTGCAAGTGCCATCACCGCTCACGAACTTGGCTTTGATGCCCAGCGCCTTCATCTGGCGCAGCAGCGGGCCGCCGACCGAGTCCATGCCACCGAAGAACACCAGGTCCGGATTCTTGCCGCGGATGGTGGTCAGGATGGCGTTGAAGTCGGTGGCTTTGTCGGTGGTGAATTCCTTGGCGACGATCTGCACGCCTGGCTGCGCCTTCTTGGCGCCTTTGACGAATTCTTCGGCGACGCCCTGGCCGTAAGCGGTACGGTCATCGATGACGGCGATCTTCGTGGCGCCCATCTTGCCGACCGCGTAGCCGCCCAATGCACCGCCGAGCTTGGCGTCATTGGCGACCACGCGGAAGGTCGAGTTGAAGCCCTGCTGCGTGTACTTGGTCTGGGTGGTGGCCGGCGAGATTTGCGGGATGCCGGCGTCGTAGTAAATCTTGGAGGCGGGGATGGAGGTGCCGGAGTTCAGGTGACCGATCACGCCGTTGACCTTGGCGTCCACCAGTTTCTGCGCGACCGCCGTGCCTTGCTTGGGGTCGCCGCCATCGTCTTCCAGTTGCAGCACAAATTTGACCGGCTTGCCATCGATCTTGATGCCCTTGGCGTTCAATTCCTCGATCGCCATTTTGGCGCCGTTTTCATTGTCCTTGCCAAGGTGCGCGGAGGGACCGGAGACCGGCGCGACGTGGCCAATCTTGATGATTTCCTGCGCACCGGCGCTGCCGGCAAATGCCAGGGCGATGGCGAGTGGAATGAACTTGAACTGCATGGGCGATCTCCAATAGTTTGTATTCAAGGCCACCAAGGTACAACAAATTATTCCTGGCGCAAAGCTGGAAACGTGGAGTTTTGTACTTTTTTGGAGCGTTTCCCTGATTTGATGCAGGGATGCTTCGGGGAGGTGCGATCCGTGCACCAGCATGGGCACGGATCGGGAGGGCGGGGCTTACTTTTTCTGCGCTTGCAGATGGGTCAGTTCCTGGGCGACGGCGCGCGACACAATCTTCTCGATGGTGTCATGCAGGCCAATGCGGATTTCGTTGGTCAGATCATGCAAGGCATGGCTCAGTACTTCGGCCATGCTGTCCTTGATGCGCTGCTCCAGCACAAAATCCACGCGCGACTGCAGCTGGTGCATGATGCGTACCGACAAGCGGTGTTCCATGACCGCCCATTCCGCATCGGTCCAGCCGTCGATGGCGTCCGCTTCCAGTTGTTCCGCAGCCGAGATAGGGGGCGGTGGTGCGCCCTCGTCGCTCAGCGGCTCCGCTTTGAGTACTTCCGTCAAGACAGGGATACTTGCGTCAAACGATGCTTGGCTCATGATTTTCCTGCGACAAAGTGGGTCAGTGGATAGTCTTGCTGCTTGTATGCGACATAACGCTTGCGGCCGGCAGCCGCATCATCCTCTTGCGAGGAAATCACTTCGATCATGCGCGCAAACTGTGTCACGTTACGTGGCGTGCGGCGCGACAAATTGACCAATAATTCTTTGTGTGTGTGTGGTAATTCCGCCTCATCATTGTCCGTCAGCAGGATCGGCGTCTGCGTTGCCAGCGCATCATCGGCGAGCACGTGCGGCAGGAAGTCGGTCGCGGAAAATGTCCACATTGCCGCGTCAAGTTCTGCCAGTTGCTGCGCATCTTCCGTCATCAGCACCACGCGGTTGTTCGCGGCCCAGGCCTTGCGCACGAGGCGGCAGGCATAGGCGAGTTTGTCCGGGACATTGGTGTGGAAGTCGATGCGGGTCATGGTGAATCCAGTGTATGCGAAAACGCCGGAAACCGCTGGCATCGATGTTGCTACCGTGCGGCTTCCGGCGTGGAGATTTGTTACGCGGCCATGCCGCTATGGCGCAGCAGTGCGTCGATGCTCGGCTCACGGCCGCGGAAGGCGGTGAACGATTCCAGTGCAGGGCGGGAGCCACCGACTGACAGAATTTCCGCAAGGTAGCGTTTACCGGTTTCCGACACGGCGGCCGGCCCCAGTTTCTGTGCTTCCTCAAATGCAGCGTAGGCATCGGCGGACAATACTTCTGCCCACTTGTAGCTGTAGTAACCTGCTGCATAACCGCCCGCGAAGATGTGGCCGAAGGAATTCTGGAAGCGGTTGAACGATGGCGGGATCACCAGCGAGAATTTGCTGCGCACTTCGTCGATCAATTGCTGTACGGTCTTACCGGTGCTGGCGTCGTAGTCGTAGTGCAGGTGCATGTCCAGCAGCGAGAATTCGACCTGGCGCAGCGTCTGCAGGCCGGACTGATAGTTCTTGGCGGCCAGCATCTTGTCGTACAGCGCGCGCGGCAGTGGCTCACCCGTGACAGCGTGCGCGGTCATGTGTTCCAGCACTTCCCATTCCCAGCAGAAGTTTTCCATGAACTGCGATGGCAGCTCGACCGCATCCCATTCCACGCCCGAGATGCCGGATACGCCCAGCTCATCGACCTGCGTCAGCATGTGGTGCAGGCCGTGGCCGAATTCGTGGAACAGCGTGGTTACTTCATCGTGCGTGAACAGCGATGGCCGGGTGACGCCATCGACCACCGCAGGCTCGGTGAAGTTGCAGGTCAGGTAGGCCACTGGGGTTTGCACATTGGTGGCGTCGGCGCGGCGGCCGCGGGCATCGTCCATCCAGGCGCCGCCGCTCTTGCCCGGACGTGCGTACAGGTCCAGGTAGAACTGGCCGATCAGCTTGCCGTTGCGTTCGATGCGGTAGAAGCGTACGTCCTTGTGCCAGACCGGTGCGTCGTCGGTTTTGATCTCGACGTTGAACAGGTTCTGGATCAGATGGAACAGGCCGTCAACGACTTTGTGCTCCGGGAAGTACTGCTTCACTTCCTGTGCGGAGAAGGCGTAGCGGCGTTCCTGCAGCTTCTCCGATGCGTACGGGATGTCCCAGGCTTTGAGGTCTTCAATGCCCAGCTCGTCCTTGGCGAATTGCTTCAGTTCGGCCAGGTCTTTTTCCGCGAACGGACGCGCGCGTTTGGCCAGGTCTTCCAGGAAGGCGATGACTTCGTCAGGCGACTTGGCCATCTTCGGCACCAGCGATACTTCGGCGAAGTTTTTGTAGCCCAGTAGCTGCGCTTCTTCTTCGCGCAGCTTCAGCAGCGTGACGATGTTTTGCGTATTGTCCCAGTCCTCTTTTTTGCTGAAGACATCGCCTTGCTCGGACGCCTTGGTGGCATTGGCACGGTAGATGGTTTCGCGCAGCGCGCGCTTGTCGGCGAATTGCAGGATAGGGTAGTAGGACGGGAAGTGCAGCGAGAATTCCCAGCCTTGCTTGTTTTCTTTTTCAGCGGCAGCGCGTGCGGCGGCCTTGACGTCGTCCGGCAGGCCGGCCAGGTCGGCTTCGTCGGTCACCAGCAGCTTGTAGTCGTTGGTGGCGTCCAGCACGTTTTCCGAGAAGCGCGTGGAGGTCATCGCGTGTTCTTCCTGGATGGCGGCGAAGCGCGGCTTTTTGTCTTCCGGCAGTTCGGCGCCGCCCATGCGGAAATCGCGGATGGCGTTTTCAATGATGCGCTTGCGGGCGGGCGTCAGCGTGTTGAATTCGGCCGAGGCGCGCAGCGCTTTGTATTTGGCGAACAGGGCTTCGTTCTGGCCCAGTTCGGTCCAGAATTCGGTGACCTTGGGCTGGTTCTCGTTGTAGACGGCGCGCAGTTCCGGCGTGTCCACCACGTTGTTGAGATGACTGACGATACCCCAGGCGCGGCCCAGCAATTCGGTGGCGTTTTCCAGCGGCGTGACAAAGCTGTCCCAGCTGACCGTATCCGAAGGTGCTTGCAGCTGTTCGACCACGGCGCGGCTCTTGACCAGCAGGTCATCGATGGCCGGTGTGACGTGCTCCGGTTTGATGGCGTCGAAACGTGGCAGACCCGAAAAATCGAGCAGGGGGTTGGTAGCGTCTATAGTCATTGTCAGATCCAGTTAATTTACGTGCGTGTGCTGCACAGTTTTACCCCGCACACCGCCTACTGGGGTCTGACCCCGTACGGGGTCAGACCCCTGCCGTCAGGGGTTAAGCGGTGCGCTCGGCCGCTTCTACCGTGTTCATGAGCAGCATGGTAATGGTCATCGGACCCACACCGCCCGGTACCGGGGTGATGTGCGATGCCACTTCCTTGATGCCGTCGAAGTCGACGTCGCCGCACAGCTTGCCTTCTTCATTGCGGTTGATACCGACGTCGATCACGATCGCGCCGGGTTTCACCATATCAGCAGTCAGGGTGTTGCGGCGGCCGGTTGCGGCCACGACCACGTCCGCCTGGCGCGTGTACACGCCGATGTCCGGGGTCGCACTATGGCAGATGGTGACGGTAGCGTTGGCTTGCAAGAGCAGCAGCGCCATTGGCTTGCCCACCGTGTTGCTGCGGCCGATCACCACCGCATGCTTGCCGCGCAGGTCGACGCCGGTGCTTTCGATGAGTTTCATGCAGCCGTATGGGGTGCAGGGACGGAAGCCGTCCAGGCCGGTCATCAGCTCGCCGGCGCTCAGCACGGCGTAGCCGTCCACGTCCTTCTTGACCGAAATCGCCTCGATCACCTTGTGTGCGTTGATGTGTTTAGGCAGCGGCATTTGCACCAGGATGCCGTGAATCGCCGGATCGGCGTTGAGCGAGGCGATGCGCTCCAACAGCGCGGCTTCGGTCAGGTCGGCCGGGTATTCTTCCTTGAGCGAGTAAAAACCGGCATCTTCGCAAGCCTTGACCTTGTTGCGCACATACACATGGCTGGCAGGGTCGTCGCCAACAATAATCACCGCCAGACCAGGCTGTTTGCCTTTGGCGGTGAGGGCGGCAGCACGTGCAGCAATTTCAGCACGCAGTTTTTTAGAGAGGGCGACTCCGTCGATCAGTTGAGCTGGCATGATTTACACAAGGTGGTAGAGGGAAAACGAGATTATAAGGCCGCAAGGCGCATCCCGCCTCGTTTTCCACGATACGCGCATGTTGCGCTGCACAAGTTTTTCATGGTGTTATTTCATAATATGGAATGTCTTATCGCAATTTGAAAAAGCCTAAAATCGCTGCTAGAATCCCCACACGTCATTAAAGTATTAGTAAATAATCAGCGAACTCTTATCCCGAAAGCCGCATGGTTCGGGCACCTCAACTCAGGAGACTTCACATGTCAGCAGTAGAAAACCAGGTAACGGCAAACACCGACCCTGATGCACAAGAAACCAAAGAATGGCTGGACGCACTGGCCGCCGTGTTGGAGCAAGAGGGTCCTGAACGTGCTCATTACCTGATGGAGCGTCTGATTGATCTGGCCCGCCAAAGCGGTTCCGACATTCCGTTCTCCGCAAATACTGCTTACGTCAATACTATTCCTGCGCACCTGGAAACCCACTGCCCGGGCAATCTGGAATACGAAGAGAAGCTGCGCTCGTGGATGCGCTGGAACGCCATGGCCATGGTGGTCAAGGCCAACCGCGTTGACGGCGACCTCGGTGGCCACCTGTCCTCGTTCGCCTCGCTGGCCAACATGCTGGGCATCGGCTTCAACCACTTCTGGAAAGCGCCGAGCGACACCCACGGCGGCGACCTGCTGTACATCCAGGGCCACTCCTCGCCAGGCGTCTACGCCCGCGCGTTCCTGGAAGGCCGCCTGACCGAAGAACAACTGACCCATTACCGTCGCGAAGTCGATGGCAAGGGTCTGTCGTCGTATCCGCACCCGAAACTGATGCCGAACTTCTGGCAGTTCCCGACCGTGTCGATGGGCCTCGGCCCGCTGATGGCAATCTATCAGGCGCGCTTCCTGAAGTATCTGCACGCACGCTCGATCGCTGACACCACCGACCGTAAAGTCTGGGCATTCTGCGGCGACGGCGAGATGGACGAACCGGAATCGCTGGGCGCCATCGGCATGGCTGCGCGCGAAAAGCTGGACAACCTGGTCATCGTCGTCAACTGCAACCTGCAGCGCCTGGACGGTCCGGTACGCGGCAACGGCAAGATCATTCAAGAGCTGGAAGCGGACTTCCGCGGCGCCGGCTGGAACGTGGTCAAAGTCATCTGGGGCCCAGGCTGGGACGCCCTGCTGAAACAGGACAAGGAAGGCATCCTGCGCAAAGTGATGATGGAAACCGTCGACGGCGAATACCAGAACTACAAGGCCAAAGACGGCGCCTACGTGCGCAAGCACTTCTTCGGCAAGCATCCAAAGCTGCTGGAGATGGTTGCCAACATGACCGACGACGACATCTGGCGCCTGACCCGTGGCGGCCACGATCCGCACAAGATCTACGCTGCATTCAAGGTCGCACAGGAACACAAGGGCCAACCGACCGTCCTGCTGGTGAAAACCATCAAGGGCTTCGGCATGGGCAAGCACGGCGAAGCGCGCAACACCGCGCACAACACCAAGAAGCTGACCGACGAAGCTGTGCGCGAAATGCGCGACCGCTACTCGATCCCTATCCCGGACGACAAGCTGGCCGACATTCCGTTCTACAAACCGGCGGATGATTCGCCAGAGATCAAGTACCTGCACGAGCGCCGCGCTGCGCTGGGCGGCTACCTGCCGGCCCGTCGCCCACAGGCGGACGAAAAACTGACCGTGCCGCCACTGAGCGCGTTCCAGAACGTGCTGGATGCCACCGCAGAAGGCCGTGAAGTATCGTCGACCCAGACCTATGTGCGTATTCTGACCACGCTGCTGAAAGATCCTAGCGTTGGCCCACGTATCGTGCCAGTGCTGGTGGATGAATCGCGTACCTTCGGTATGGAAGGCCTGTTCCGCCAGGTTGGTATCTTCAACCAGCAAGGCCAGTTGTACGAGCCAGTCGACAAAGACCAGGTGATGTACTACCGCGAAGACAAGGCCGGCCAGATCCTGCAAGAAGGTATCAATGAAGCCGGTGGTATGAGCTCGTGGATCGCTGCGGCGACGTCGTACTCGACCAACAACCGCGTGATGATCCCGTTCTATACCTACTACTCGATGTTTGGTATGCAGCGTATCGGCGACCTGGTATGGGCTGCTGCCGACATGCGTGCCCGTGGCTTCCTGATGGGCGGCACCGCTGGCCGTACCACGCTGAACGGCGAAGGCCTGCAGCACGAAGACGGCCATAGCCATCTGTTCGCTGCCGCTGTGCCGAACTGCATGCCGTACGACCCGACCTTCGGTCACGAGGTCGCAGTGATTATCCAGGACGGTATGCGCCGCATGGTGGAAGAACAGGAAGACGTGTTCTACTACATCACCATCATGAACGAGAACTACGCTCACCCAGGCATCAAGCCAGGCCAGGAAGAGGGCATCCTGAAAGGTATGTACCTGCTGCAGGAAGGCGACAAGAAAGCCAAGCAGCGCGTACAGCTGATCGGCTCGGGCACCATCCTGCGTGAATCGATCTTCGCTGCGGAGCTGCTGCAGAAGGACTGGGACATCGCCGCTGACGTCTGGTCTGCACCGTCGCTGACGCTGGTGGCGCGTGACGGCCAGGATGCCGAGCGCTGGAACCTGGTGAACCCGGCCAAAGAGCAGCGCGTGCCGTACGTGACGCAACTGCTGAAGGATACCTCGGGTCCTATCGTGGCCACCACCGACTACATGCGCGCGTTTGCTGAACAGATCCGTGCCTTCATTCCGAAAGACCGCACCTACCGTGTGCTGGGTACCGATGGTTTCGGCCGCTCGGACACCCGCGCCGCGCTGCGTGAGTTCTTCGAAGTGAACCGCTACTACATCGTGGTCGCTGCGCTGAAATCGCTGGCAGAAGAAGGTAAGATCGATGTGAAGGTCGTGGAGCAAGCTGTGACCAAGTACAACCTCGATCCGAACAAGCCAAATCCGGTGACCCAATAATTAGAACGGAGCAAACGCTATGAGCATTGTGGAAGTTAAAGTCCCGGATATCGGTGATTTCAAGGAAGTTGAGATCATCGAAGTGATGATCAAGGTCGGCGACACCATCAAGGTAGACCAGTCGCTGATTACCGTTGAATCGGATAAGGCGTCGATGGAGATTCCTTCGTCCGCCGCTGGCGTGGTCAAAGAGATCAAGGTCAAGGTGGGCGACAAGGTGGCCATGGGTTCGCTGGTACTGCTGCTGGAAGGTGAGGGCGCTGCTGCTGCCGCTCCTGCCGCCGCCGCTCCTGCACCGGCCCCTGCGGCTGCCGCGCCGGCATCTGCACAAGCGCCGGCTGCTGCGCCAGCCGCTGCTGCCGGCCCGGTCGATATCAAAGTGCCGGACATCGGCGACTTCAAGGAAGTGGAAGTCATCGAAGTCATGGTCAAGGTTGGCGATACCATCAAGGTCGACCAGTCGCTGCTGACCGTTGAATCGGACAAGGCCAGCATGGAAATCCCATCGTCGCACGCCGGCGTGGTGAAGGAAGTGAAGGTCAAGGTTGGCGACAAGGTTGCCATGGGTTCGCTGGTGTTTGTGGTTGAAGCCACCGGCGCTGCCGCACCTGCTGCTGCAGCCTCGGCTCCAGCACCGGCCGCTGCACCAGTTGCCGCTGCGGCGCCATCGCCTGCACCAGCTGCTGCTCCTGCTGCCGCCGCCCCGGCCGCATCGCAAGGCTCCGTGCAGACCGGCAAACTGGCGCACGCTTCGCCATCGATCCGCAAGTTCGCCCGCGAACTGGGTGTGGACCTGGGCAAGGTGCCTGGTTCCGGTCCTAAAGGCCGCATCACCCAGCTGGACGTGCAGAACTTCGTCAAAGGTGTGATGGCTGGTACCGTGGCTTCGCCTGCTGGCGCAGCTGCTGGTGGTGCGGTTGGCGGTGGCGGTAACTTCAGCGTGCTGCCATGGCCGTCGCTGGACTTCAGCAAATTCGGCGAAACCGAACTGCTGCCGCTGTCGCGTATCAAGAAGATCTCCGGTCCTAACCTGCACCGCAACTGGGTACAGATCCCGCACGTCACGCAGTTCGACGATGCCGACATCACCGACCTGGAAGCGTTCCGCGTTGAATCGAACGCCGCTACCGCCAAGAATAAGGACGCGACCAAGCTGACCATGCTGGCGTTCGTGATCAAGGCATCGGTGGCCGCGTTGAAGAAATTCCCGACCTTCAATTCGTCGCTGGACGAAAAGGGCGAGAACCTGATACTGAAGAAGTACTACAACATCGGCTTCGCAGCGGATACGCCGAATGGCCTGGTGGTCCCAGTGATCAAAAACGCTGACCAGAAATCGGTCACGCAGATCGCCAAGGAAATGACCGAGCTGTCGCTGCAAGCGCGCGAAGGCAAGCTGAAACCGACCGATATGCAAGGTGCGACCTTCACCATTTCGTCGCTGGGCGGCATTGGCGGCACGCACTTCACGCCGATCGTCAACGCGCCGGAAGTGGCGATCCTGGGCCTGTCCAAGGCATCGCTCAAGCCAGTGTGGGATGGCAAGGCCTTCCAGCCACGCCTGCTGATGGGCACCTCGCTGTCCTACGACCACCGCGTGGTCGACGGCGCGATGGGCGCGCGCTTCTCCGTGTACCTGAGCGAAGTGCTCGGCGACATGCGTAAAATTCTGCTGTAAGGAGCCACTATGAGCACAGAAGTAAAAGTGCCGAATATCGGCGACTTCGCGGAAGTAGAAGTAATCGAAGTGATGGTCAAGGTTGGCGACACGATCAAGGTTGATCAGTCGCTGATTACCGTGGAATCGGACAAAGCCAGCATGGAAATCCCGTCGACACATGGCGGCGTGGTGAAGGAACTGCGCGTCAAGGTGGGCGACAAGGTCAAGGAAGGCGTGACGCTGCTGGTGGTGGAAGCCACCGACGGCGCTGCTGCTGCCCCAGCCGCCGCTGCGCCATCGCCGGCTGCTGCTGCACCGGCCCCTGCGCCAGCTGCAGCGCCAGCGCCGATCGTTGCGCCAGCCGGTAGCAGCTACACCGGCCAGGTCGACATCGACTGCGACATGATGGTGCTGGGCGGCGGTCCTGGCGGTTACTCGGCTGCCTTCCGCGCGGCGGACCTGGGCCTGAATACCGTCATCGTTGAACGTTACGAAACGCTGGGCGGCGTGTGCCTGAACGTGGGTTGCATCCCATCGAAAGCACTGCTGCACGTGGCGTCCGTGATCGACGAAACCTCGCACATGTCCAACACCGGCGTGACCTTCGCCAAACCGGCCATCGACATCGACCAGGTACGCAAGTACAAGGAAGGCGTCATCAAGAACATGACCGGCGGTCTGGCCGGCATGGCCAAGGCACGCAAGACGCAAGTCGTCACCGGCGTTGGCCAGTTCCTGAGCGCGAACCACATCGAAGTCACCGCCAAGGACGGCAGCAAGAAAGTGGTGCAGTTCAAGCAGGCCATCATCGCTGCCGGTTCGTCGGTCGTGAAACTGCCGTTCGTACCGGAAGATCCACGCATCGTCGATTCGACCGGCGCGCTGGAACTGCGCCAGATCCCCAAGCGCATGCTGGTGATCGGCGGCGGCATCATCGGCCTGGAAATGGCCACCGTGTACTCCACCTTCGGCGCGCGCATCGACGTGGTCGAAATGATGGATGGCCTGATGCAGGGCGCGGACCGCGATGCCGTCAAGGTCTGGCAGAAGTACAACGAAGCCCGCTTCGACCACATCATGACCAAGACCAAAACTGTTGGCGTTGAAGCGCTGCCGGAAGGGATCAAGGTCACGTTCGAAGCAGCGGAAGCTGGCGCAGCTGCGCCTGCACCACAGGTCTACGACCTGGTGCTGGTGGCAGTGGGCCGCAGCCCGAACGGCAAGAAGATCGCTGCCGACAAGGCAGGTGTGGCGGTAACCGACCGTGGCTTCATTCCGGTCGACAGCCAGATGCGCACCAACGTGCCGAACATCTTCGCCATCGGCGACCTGGTGGGCCAGCCTATGCTGGCGCACAAGGCGGTGCACGAAGGCCACGTCGCGGCGGAAGCGGCTGCGGGCCAGAAGTCGCACTTCGATGTGAAGGTGATTCCATCGGTGGCCTACACCGATCCGGAAGTGGCGTGGGCCGGCATCACTGAAGACGAAGCGAAAGCCAAGGGCATCAAGGTCGAAAAGGGCCACTTCCCTTGGGCAGCCAGTGGCCGCGCTGTGGCCAACGGCCGTGCGGAAGGCTTCACCAAGCTGCTGTTCGACGCTGAGACCCACCGCATTATCGGCGGCACCATCGTCGGCACCCACGCTGGCGATATGATCGGCGAGATCGCGCTGGCAATCGAGATGGGCTGCGATGGCACCGACATCGGCAAGACGATCCACCCGCACCCGACGCTGGGCGAGTCGATCGGCATGGCCGCAGAAGTCTATGAAGGCGTCTGCACCGATTTGCCACCGCCGCGCAAGCGCTAAGCAGTATCATGAAAGCCGGGACGAGTTCCCGGCTTTTTTTATCTGGAGACGTGCATGTCAGCGAACAAGGAATTTGTCAGTTACATCGAAGAACAGCTTGCGCCGCTTGGCTTCCTGAGTACGGGACCATTTTTCGGCGGCCGCGATATCAAATATCACGGCAATCAGTTTGCATGGATCATCGGCAGCACGCTCTACCTGCGCGTCAGCGACATTACGCGTCCTGAATTTGAAGCAGAAGGCGCGCAGCCGTTCAAATACATGACCAAGAAGGGCGAGGTCACCGTGCGCAAGTTCTACACTGCGCCCGAATTCCTGCTGGACGACACAGAACAGCTGCTGGCCTGGTCTCGCCGCGCCATCGAAACTGCCGCTTGAGTTTCTAGCGCAGAACGATGACCGGCGGATGCAATCCCAACGCTGCGATGCGTCGCGCAAATTTGCGGTCATCAAACGTAACCATAGAGTCGTACGTGCGGTAGCTGGCATGATGGAGTGCATCGGTAAAAGCTATTCCTAGCTGGTAGTTTGCCAGTGCCTGAGTGAGTGCCAGCCGGTCTTCTATCGCCAAGTGCGTCAAACTCAACATGTGCTGGTACACAGCAATGATCATCGCTGGGCTCATGTTGTACCTGCCTCGCATCAGCCACTCCAGTTCGACGATCACAGTCTTGCATACAGCGAGCGACTGGCCGGAGTCAATCAGGCGTTGTGCTGCTGGCCGCTGTCGCTGTGCTTCAATATCAGTGCTGTCATCTATGTAGTAGCGGGCGAGGACGTTAGTATCCAGACCTATCATTTTGGAAGAGTTCCGCAGCATCAAAATCAACGGATACGGATGGTCCATTGACCTTCACCATGCCGTAACCGCTGACTAACTTGGTTTTAGGGGAGGGCAGCTTTGTGCCCATGATCCTCATTTCAAGCTGGCGTCCATTGATGAGACAATCGACCTTTGCCCCTGCTGCGATGCCATAGGTTTCGAGGATCTCTTTGGGGATGCTGACAGTACCATCGCTATTGACTACTGAAAAAATTTCCATGGCGTCCTCCGGATAGATTCAGCCATGGTAGCACTCACTGTTTTTGCAGGGATTGATCCAGGCTTAACGTGTCAGACGGTACAGCAGGATGGCGGTGCGGATGGTGGCGCGTTCGATCGAGGCGATTTCCAGGTCTTCGTCGGGTGAGTGGGCGCCGTTGCCGGTGGCGCCCAGGCCATCCAGGCTGTCCAGCAGCGGCGCGACGAACTGTACGTCGCCTGCGCCGCGCTGGCCTGGTGGCAGGGCAGGGATCTCGCCCAGGCCTGCGTCCCGGCTGGCTTGCGAATACACTTTCAGCACAGCCAGATTGCCCGGCGTTGGCGACATCGGCGGATAGGCGTCATGGAAGCTGATGCTGGCGCTGGTGCCCGGCAGGTTTTGTGCGACGATGGCTTTCATCTTCGCGTGCGCGCGGTCGCGCTGTTCGTAGCTCAGGTAGCGCAGGTCGCCTTCCACCGTCGCGGTGCGCGAGATGACGTTGGTCTTGCCGGCCGCCTGCCCAGTGGTGCCCAGCGCGTTGGTGCTGGCGTCCGTACCGCCGACGATCAGGCCCGGGCTGAAGGTCAGATCCTGCTCCGCCACCTGCTGGCGGAAGCCATCCACAATGCGCGCAGCTTCGTAGATAGCGCCATAGCCCGCGCCCTCCGTAAAGATACCGCTGGAGTGTCCTTGCTTGCCCGTGACTTTCAATTCCCACGACGATGAGGCGCGGCGGCCGATGGTGCCGGTATCCTTGCCGTCCTTGTTGCGCACCGTGGCCTCGAAGGCGAGGGCGATGTCGCTGCGTTTGGCGGCGTTCACCATGTCCGCGCGCGAGACTTCAATCGGATCGCCAGCGTTTTCCTCATCGCCGCTGAAGACGACGGTGATGCTGGTGTTGTCCAGCGCGCCCACGCGCTGCAAGGCGCGCAGCGCTTCGACGATGATGACGTCGCCGCCCTTCATGTCATTGACACCCTGGCCGCGCACACGGTCGCCATTGCGCTGCCACAGCTGCACAGGGCTGTCCTTTTCAAACACGGTATCGAGATGGCCGATCAGCAGCAGGCGCTTGCCTTGCTTGCCTTCACGCGTGGCGATCAGGTGGCCGGCACGCTGCATCGCAGCCGGCATCTCCGACCAGCGGGTCTTGAAACCCAGTTGCTCGAACTGCTCGCCAAAGACTTTGCCGACGGCGCGCACGCCGTCGTGATTCATGGTGCCGCTATTGATATTGACCGAGCGCTCCAGCAGCTGCAAGCCTTGCTCCGAATGCGCTTTCACTTCGGCGACAATTTTCTGCTCAAGAGGCGAGAGCCCATCAGCGCGCGCCGCGCCTAACGTCAGGGCCAGAACTGCGAAAGCGAACGGTTTCAACTTCATGCGGCATTCCTCCGTAGGTGGTATGCCGCTGATTGTAGCCTAGCCTTGCGCCGATGCGGGCAAGCCGAAGATGCGGTCGAAGGCGAGCGTGAACACATAGGTGTAGACCATGAAGAACACCAGCAGGCCCATGTCCAGCACCAGCGCTTCCCACAGCGAGATGTCGAGCCACCACGCGAACAGCGGCACGATGGCCAGTACCAGGCCGCCCTCAAAGCCGATGGCGTGGGCGACGCGGCGTTTCCAGTTGCGGCCACGCGTAGGCTGGCGCGCTTCCCAGGATTCGAAAATCCCGTTGAAAATGAAGTTCCAGATAATCGCCAGCATCGAGGAAGCAACGGCGGCGGCGCCAGCATGGCCAGGCTCCGAGCCAGCGAGGAGCATCAGGGCGCTACTGGTCAGCGCGATGGCGATCAACTCGAACAGGGAGACGTAGACGATTTTGCGTTTCAAACCTTGCATGATATTTCCTTTTTTATTGCACTGGCATGCATGGTATGGGAGTTTTTCTGATCGAAAAAGTCAGCAGCTTTCAATTTTTCTGATAGATTGGTAAATATGGCTTTTTCATCTGACAATATTGCAGTCTTTCTGGCGGTGCTGGACCACGGTTCGTTCTCGGCGGCCGCGCGGGCGCTAGGGCGGGTGCCATCGGCAGTCAGCATGGCGATAGGCCTGCTGGAGGCGGAGCTGGGTCTGACGCTGTTCGAACGCAGTTCGCGCGAAGTACGGCCCACGGAATCGGCGCGTGCGCTGGAAGCGGAGGCGCGGCAGATGGCGGGACAGCTGCGGCGCTTGCAGGCGCACGCGCTGTCGCTGCATCAGGGACTGGAGCGACGCCTGACGCTGACCATCGCGCCAGAGCTGCTGTCGGCGCCCTGGAGCGAACCCTTGGCGCTGCTGGCCGAAGAGTTTCCGTCGCTGGAAGTGGAAGTGCTGTCCGTGCCGCAGGACCAGGCCTTGCGCATGCTGCACGACGGCGTTGCGCAACTGGCGATGATCTACGAGCGTGCCCGCGTGGATGACCGCGAGAGCTTTCAGGAGCTGGGCAGCGAAGTACTGGTGCCCGTGATCTCGCCGCGTCACAAGCTGGCGCAGACACGCCTCAAAAGCCTGGAAAGCCTGATCGATTCAAGGCAGATCGCAATTGTCAGCCGCGAGTTGCAGGAGGCCGACCAGCGCGTGCTCATCTCGCGCAACGTGTGGCGCACCGACAGCCATCTGGCGGCACTGAGCCTGGTACGCGCTGGCCTGGGTTGGGCCTATCTGCCGCGCCGCCAGATCCAGCCCTTGCTGGACAACGGCGAACTGCTGCACATCAGCTTTGCCAACATGAGCAATGAGCTGCGGCTGTGGGTGGACGTGGTGTGGACCAACGACCGTCCGTTAGGCCTGGGCGCCAAGCGGCTGATCGCGCTGATGCAGGATATTTCAGGATTGGAAGCGCGCCCGCCGCAGAAGTGATAATCTTGCTGTCTTTGCTTTTTTAGAGGAACATCATGCGTTTGTTGAAGATTGCCCTGGTGGTCGCCGGCCTGTGTGCTGCTACCGCGTTTGCCTCGCCGACCGCGCCACGCAACGGCGCTGAGTACACCACCCTGAAAACCCCGCAGCCGGTGCAGGCGCAGGGCAAAAAGGTTGAGGTGATCGAGTTCTTCATGTACCACTGCCCGGCGTGCTACGCGCTGGAACCGGCCATGCTGGAATGGGTGAAGAAGCAGGGCGACAACATCTCATTCCGCCGCATCCACCTGCCGCTGACGGGCGAGAACGATCCGGAAGCGCATATGTTCCTGACGCTGGAAGCGATGAAGCTGGAAGAAGGCCTGCACGCCAAGATCCTGAGCACCTGGCACGTTGAGCGCAAACGTCTGAAGAGCGATGCAGACAATATCGACTGGGCCGCAAAGAACGGTGTCGATAAAGAGAAATATACTGCGACCTACAACTCGTTCGCCGTGATGACGCGCCTGAAAAACGCCGGCCGCGTGGCCAGTACCTATGAGGTCAACAGCACGCCGACCATGATCGTTGATGGCCGCTATCTGACCAATCCGACGATGGTCGATAGCGCCAATCCTGGCATCCCCCGTCCACAACTGGGCGCTGCAACGCTGCAGGTGCTGGACGCGCTGGTTGAGCAGGCGCGCAAAGGCAAGTAAGTCTTACAGGCGGCACTGGTACAGGTGGGAGGCGTGATCCGCGCCGTTCACCTGCACCACCACCGGCGCCGCCAGCGCATCGCGCGTGAAACTGCATTTATCCATTACGCGCCTTGATCCCGCATTTTGTTCCGATATCCATGCGTTGAGGATGCGCAGGCCGTACTGTGTGCGTGCCAGTTCCTGCAGGTGCATCAACGCGCCGCTGGCCAATCCCTTGCGCGCCTCGCTGTGGGCGATGCGGTAGCCCACTTCGCCTGTGCCGGTATCGCGGTTGATGTGGCGCAGGTTGGCGCGGCCGATGATGGCAGTGCCGTCATCGCTGGTCAGTACGCAGGGATGCATGGCGCCTGTGGCATGGCTGGAGAGGTAGTCAGCGATGTGCGCAGCCACGCCAGCGTGCGAGTAGAACGATGGATCGCGGGCTTCCACATGCTGTTCAAACCAACTGCGGTTTTCCAGTTCGAACTCCAGCAGGCGTTCGACATCATCGGCTTGAAGGGTACGGATTTTCATGGGTGGGCTGCGAGGTAGGCCAGCATATGCTGGTTGAAGGTAGCGGCTTGCTCCATCTGCGGCAGGTGGCCGGACTGGTCGATCTCGGTGTATTCCAGTGATGGAATGGCCTGGCGGATGTGCGCGGACTGCGCGACGGCGATGGTGGGGTCTTGCTTGCCCCACACCAGATGCACCGGCGTGCCCGCGCGTGCGATGGCGGCATAGATGTCTTCAAAATTTTCCTGCGCCAGGCTGAGACGTGAGCGATAGAGCGCGCGGCCAAACCCTTTGTATTGCATTTGCGGGCGATAGCGGTCGGCCCAGCCGGGGAATTGTTCTGGCAGCAGGAAGTCGCTGTTCTGATTGTCGGCCATGCCCGGCACCACGCCGACCTGGAACAGATAAGGCCCCAGCCATGGCGTGGCGAACTGCCACGGAAGCTTGGGTGCGCTGTTGGATGGATCGACCAGGTTCAGCGTGCGGATGCGCTGCGGGTGCGTGGACGCGTAGTGCGCGCTGACGTAGCCGCCAAAGGACAAGCCAAACAAATCAATCTTGCCCTCGACCTTGAGCGCCTTGAGCAGGTCATCCAGCTGGTGGTCGTAGAAAGCGCCATCGTAGGCGGCATCGGGCCGGTCGGACAGGCCACGGCCAAACAGGTCGTAGCGGATCACGCGGTAGCCGGCGTCGCGCAGCGCGGCAAAGGTCGGATCCCAGATGTAGGAGGGGACGGAAAACCCGTGCACCAGTACCGCCACGCGGCCATCGGCCGGACCGGCTACTTCGTAATGCGTTACGCCATCACTGAGCGTGGCGTAAGCGCCACTGGCATTGGCATGCTCGCGCGCGGCGGCATCCAGCACATGCTGTTCAGGATTTTTATACTGGTAGTAGCCAGTGGCGCCAACGCCAGCCAGCACCAGGGCCAGCACGGCCCAGCGCAGGGCTTTCATGTTTAGTTGACAGTGAAGCGGGCCGGGATTTCGATGCCGCCGCTCTGTGCTGCTTCAGCGTAGGCTTTCAGTTCGGTGACGACGGCATCCAGCTGCTCCTGGCCAGGATTGGCCTGGAAATTCTTGATGCGCTCATTCATGAGCGTGATTTGCTTGCTCCAGTCCAGACGATTCGTTTTGCTCATGTGTGCTCCGATTTCTAAAAAATTAGTATAGAACAAATGGCAAAACTTTGGCGGCTTTTAATGTGCGCTAGCGCACTAAGTTACGTGGATCAGCGGCGCACGCCATGCAGGAACAAGTCCAGACCTTCGGCTGCGCGGCTGCGCAGTTCGTCCATCGACGGCACCTCAGTAATCGGGAACAGCAGGCGCGACATATGGTCGCCCATGATGCAGTTCAGCAGGAACACCGGCAGCAATTCCGGACGCAGGTCGGGACGCAGCTGGGCGCGGATATCCGGGCGCGCGAAGAAGCGGCCCAGCTCAATCCGCGTGCGCTGCGGGCCAGCCTCGAAAAACGTCTCGGCCAGTTCCGGCGTGGTGCGGGCTTCGGCCACCACCATGCGGTGCAGGCTGCAGAAGGTGGGAATGGAGATCAGCTCCAGGAAGCGCAGCGCGAAGTCGCGAAGGATGTCTTCCATCGGACGCGGATCGGTTTCCATATCCTCCATGCTGCCGAAGAATTGCGCGCGGCCGTCGGCAATCACGGCGTTTAGCAAACCGGCTTTGCCGCCGAACTTGACGTAGATGGTACGCACGGCCACATGGGCTTCGCGCGCAATCATCTCCAGGCTGACTTTGCTGTAGCCTTTTTCCAGGAACAGGCGGCCGGCAGTGTGCAGCAGCGCGGCGCGGCGGGCTGCTTTGTCGGCGGCGCGTGGGCGACCGGCCGCCTTGCCGAAGCACGGCGAATCCGGGGAGTAGTTGCCGTCCGGGCAATCTTGCTCGTCCAGTGCGGCTGCGTCATTAAGTTCGGTGGTATTCATGGCGGGAGAATGATATCGAATGCCGCCATGCTAGTCCAAAAAAAAATGAAATGCAATCGTTTCATTTCTTGACTTTGCGCAGAAACTGGCCATAATGCACCTATCTCATTTCATTTTTCTGGAGCTCCTTCATGTCCGCCCAAGAACAAAAAATCAGTGCCGTGCCTGCCGCTCCAGCCGCTGCGCCGGCAGCCCCGGCCCAGCCACCTAACCGCCGCGTGCTGGTGATTGCCGCCGTGGTTGCCCTGGCTGCCCTGGCCGCCGGTGGCCGCATGTGGTACCGCAGCCACTACTATGTCGAGACGGAAAATGCCTACGTGGCTGGCCACGTGCATCCGGTATCGACGCGTATCGCGGGTGTGGTCACCAAGGTGTTCATCGACGATAACCAGCTGGTCAAGGAAGGCGATGTGATCGCCGAGCTGGATCCGTTCGACCAGGGCGTGAAAGTGGAGCAGATCCAGGCGCAGATCGCCTCGGCCCAGCAGCAAGTGATCCAGGCTGACGCGCAGATCCTGCAAGTGCAGGCCCAGGCCAGCGCTTCGGCCGCGCAGGTAGCGCAGTCGGAAGCGCAGCTGGTGCGCGCCAAGCAGGATGCCGACCGTTTCGGCCAGCTGTATAACAGCCAGATGAAAGCCGTATCGAAAGCGGAACTGGATGCCGCAGTTGCCACCCGTGCCAGCGCGACCGCCGACGTCGCCGCCCGCAAGGACAGCGCTGCCGCTGCCAAAGCACAGATTACTGCCGCCAAATCCGCACGCGATGTGCTGAACGCCCAGGTCGGCGTGCTGCAAGTGCAACTGAAGGACGCCAAGCAGCAACTGGCCTACAACAAAGTGCTGGCGCCAGTGTCGGGCCGTATCGGCAAGCGCACCATAGAAGTGGGCCAGCGCGTACAGCCTGGCCAGCAGCTGACTGCCATCGTGCAGGAAAACGTCTGGCTGACTGCCAACTTCAAGGAAACCCAGCTGGCTGAAATGAAGCCGGGCCAGGAAGTCAAAGTGACCATCGATGCGCTGCCGGGCAAAGAGCTGATCGGCAAAGTGGACAGCTTCGCACCGGCATCGGGCGCGCAGTTCTCGCTGCTGCCGCCGGATAACGCCACCGGTAACTTCACCAAGATCGTGCAGCGCGTGCCGGTCAAAGTCGTGTTCAAGCCTGAAGATGTGAAAGCCCTGAGTGGCCGTCTGGTGCCGGGCATGTCGGCGGTCGCTGAAGTAGCGATCAACCAGAAAGACGCTAAGTAATCAAGGAGCCTCTCATGGCTAGTACGACTATTGATACGCCGGGCGGCGGGGGGACGCACACCCCTGCATTCGTGCCGCCGGCGCCGAGCGAGAAGGTCTCCGGCCGCACCTGGCTGGCGGTGGCTGCCGGCATGCTGGGCGCCTTCATGGCGGTGCTGGATATCCAGATCACCAACTCGTCGCTGAAAGATATTCTCGGCACGCTGTCCGCCACGCAGGAAGAGGGTTCGTGGATCGCCACGGCTTATCTGGTGGCGGAGATCATCGTGATTCCGATGACCGGTCTGTTTGTCCGCGTGTTTGGCATGCGTGCCTACATGATGGGGACCACCGCGCTGTTCCTCGTCTTCTCGACGCTGTGCGGCTTTGCCTGGAACCTGCCAAGCATGATCGCCTTCCGGATGCTGCAGGGCTTTACCGGCGGCGCGCTGATTCCGATGGCGATGACGCTGGTGATGGCCAAGCTGCCGCCGTCCAAGCGCGCCACCGGTATGGCGATCTTCGGTCTGACCGCCACGCTGGCGCCTTCGATGGGGCCAACGCTGGGTGGTTACCTGAGCGAGCTGTATGGCTGGCCTTCGATCTTCTACATCAACTGGGTGCCAGGTCTGTTGCTGATCGGCGGTATCGCAGTTGGCCTGGACAAGGAAAAGCGCAATCTGTCGCTGCTGTTCACGGCGGACTGGCTGGGCATCTTCTTCATGGCATTGGGCCTGGGCAGCCTGACCATCTTCCTGGAAGAGGGCAATACCAAGGACTGGTTCGACTCGGCCTTCATCAAGACCTTCGCTGCGCTGGCCATTATTGGTCTGCTGGGCTGGGTGGTGACGAGCGCCACGCGCAAGCAGCCGTTTGTGAATCTGGGCCTGTACGGCAAGCGTAACTTTGCCGCAGCCACCGCGCTGTCGATGGCGATGGGCATGGGCCTGTATGGTTCGGCCTTCATCCTGCCGCTGTTCCTGGCGCAGATTCCGGGCTACTCGCCGATGCAAATTGGTGAAGTGATCATGTGGGCTGGTCTGCCGCAGCTGTTCATCATGCCGTTCGTGGCCAAGCTGTCGTCCAAGATCGATAACCGCATCCTGTGCACCTTCGGCCTGCTGCTGTTCGGTGGCTCCTGCCTGATGAATGCCTATATGGACGCGACCACCGGCTACGACCAGCTGCTGCTGTCGCAGATTGTCCGTGCGCTGGGCCAGCCGTTCGTGATGCTGACCTTGTCGAACTTTGCGATGAACGGCATCCAGCCTAAAGACATGCCATCGGCATCGAGCCTGATCAACATGACCCGTAACCTGGGCGGTTCGATCGGTATCGCACTGCTGGCGACGGCGCTGACCAACCGCGAGCACTTTCACTCGGCGCGCATCGGCGAATCGGTGACCGGCTTTGCGCTGGCCACGCAGGAACGCCTGGACGCGCTGACGTCATCCTTCATCGGCAAGGGTTTCGATTCGGCGACGGCGGCGGATATGGCACTCAAGGCAGTTGACAACGTGGTGCGCCGCGAGGCTTATGTGATGGCGTACAACGATGGCTTCTTCCTGGTTGCAGCCGTGCTGTTTGCCTGCATCGGCGTGCTGTGGTTCTCGGACAAGGTCAAAGCACCATCTGCCGGTGGCGGCGGTGGCGCGCACTAAATAAGAAAGCGTCTCCCCGCCGCGCGGGGAGAACGCAATATCAATCAAAAGTGAGGTAATCATGTTGAATTCAGCTCTGAAGCGCCTGACGCTCGCTGTTTCTGTAACGCTAGCAGTCACTGGCTGCGCCACGGTCGGCACCGACTTTAAAGCTCCGGCCAATGTCGCCGACGCTTCGTTCCGCCACCTGCCGCAAGCTGGCGCCAATGAAGCACGCCTGCCGGCCCAATGGTGGACGGTGTTTAACGACACCACTCTGAACCAGCTGGAAGAAACCGCACTACGCGACAATCCAAGCGTGAAAGCAGCAGCACAGCGCCTGGTGCAGGCGCTGGAACAGGCTGGCGTGACGCGCGCCAACGAACAACCGCAGTTGAGTGTCAACGCTGGCATCTCGAACTCGCGCACCTCGGCCGAGACCTCGCAAGGCCTGGCGCTGGGCCATCGCTCGATCAAGGGTAATAACTACTCGGTCGGCTCCAACTTCTCGTATGAAGTGGACTTGCTGGGCCGCGTGCGCCGTCTGGTGGAAGCCTCTGACGCGCAGGCGCTGGTGGCGGAAGCAGACCGCGACGGCGTGCTGCTGATGCTGTCCTCGCAACTGGCCACCACCTACTGGCAGCTGCGCGGCCTGGATGCAGAAATCGCCATCCTGAACGGCGCGCTGGATACCCGACGTGAAACCGAAGAACTGGTGACCGCGCGCTTTGACGCCGGCCTGTCGAATGAGCTGGACGTGTCGCGTGCCCGCATTGAACGCGCCAATGCGCAAGCAGACCTGCATGAAGTGCAGCGTCAGCGCAATTTGCTGGAACACAGCCTGGCCACGCTGGTCGGCAAATCGCCATCGGCGATGCTGACTGCGGCAAACGCCAACACGGCCGTGCTGCCGCAACCGCCAGCCATTCCGGTCGGCCTGCCTGCCAGCCTGCTGGCACAGCGTCCTGACCTGGCGGGCAGCGTCGCCAACCTGCGCGCCAACAATGCGCAGATCGGTGTGGCGGAAGGTGCGTTCTACCCATCGTTCTCGCTGACCGGTAACTTCGGGTTTGCCTCGGAGAGCCTGAGCAACCTGTCCAAGGGCGATGCGCGCCAGTTCAGCGTAGGTCCGCTGGCGCTGTCGCTGCCGATCTTTGACGGTGGCCGCAACAAGGCCAACCTGGCGATTGCCAAGGCACGTTACGAAGAAGCGCTGGCGAATCACGAGACCAAGCTGCTGACCGCACTGCGCGAAGTGGAAGATGCGCTGTCGGACGTGCAGCAACGCCAGCTGCAGGGCGATGCACAGAAGGCCTCGCAAGTGGCAGCAGCACGTGGCTACCTGGTGGCGCGCGCACGCTATGAACGCGGCGTATCGACCTACCTCGACGTGACCGACGCCCAGCGCAGCGCGCTGGCTGCGGACCGCGCGGCAGTGCAAATCAACACCCAGCGTCTGCTGGCTGCCGTGTCGGTGGCGCGCTCGCTGGGTGCTGGCTGGCAGCCCTCGGCGCAGCTGGCGCAGGTCGCACAGAACGGCGCCATCAAGGCGCAGTAAGCGCCATCCCTTTACGCGGAAGAGGCCAGCGGCAAACGTGCCGCTGGTCCGAAGCGTTCCACCACAAAATCCACAAACGTCGTCAGCTTGGGCGTGGCCAGCCGGTCGCGCGGATAGACCAGCTGCATCGGCCGCGGTGCGGGCAGGTAATCGCACAGTATCGGCACCAGCCGGCCGGCGGCGATATCCTGCGCCACCAGTATCTCCGCCTGCATCACAATCCCGAACCCCTGCAGCGCCGCCATGCGCAGCGCCAGGCCGTTGTTGGCACGGAAGCGGCACTCGGGCAAGGTGCGCTTGCCGTTCTGGTCGCGCATGGTCTGCATGCGCCAGTGGATGCCCACCATGCCGACGATGAAGTCCAGGCATTCATGATCGGCCAGCTCGGCCAGCGTTTGCGGCGTGCCATGCTTGCGCAGATACGCCGGTGAGGCGCAGATCGCCATGCCGTAGTGGCGCATCGGCCGTGCGATCATGCTGGAATCCTCGAGTGTGGCGATGCGGACGGCGACGTCATAGCCTTCCTCCACCAGATCAACCATGCGGTCATTCAGGTTCAGATCCACGCTGACCTCCTGATGCAGTTGCAGGTAGTCGGCGATCACGGGCGCCAGCCACTCGCTGCCGAAGGAGGTGGGGGCGGTGATGCGCAGACGGCCGCGCGGCGTGTTGCGCATGGCTTCCGCGCCGCTTTCGGCAGCGCTGATCTGGGCCAGGATGCTGCGGCATTGTTCGGCGTACTGGCTGCCGATTTCGGTGAGGCTCTGGCGGCGCGTGGTGCGCGTCAACAAGCTGGCGCCCAGTGTCGCCTCGAGCTGGGCGATGTGCTTGCCCACCATGACGGGCGAGAGGTTGAAGCGCGACGCGGCGGCCGTGAAATTGCCGGCATCCACCACGGCGACGAAGATTTCCATGCTACGCAGCTTGTCCATCGATTGCTAACTGTGGGTTGGTAATGATCTAAATATTAGCTCATTTATTCCTTTGGCGAAGCAGAACATACTGGTGTTTTCTAACGGAGGTACAGCATGAAAGTCATCGTGATCGGCGCCACGGGCGCAGTAGGCAAGGCAGTGGTTGAGGAACTGGGCAAACGCCACGAAGTGGTGACAGTGGGCGCGAGCGGCGGCCAGTATCAGGTCGACTTCGCCGACATCGGCAGCGTGCGTGGCCTGTTTGCCACGGTTGGCAAAGTGGATGCGGTGGTGGTCACGGCCGGCGTGCTGCATTTCGCGCCGCTGACCAGCTTCACGCCGGAGCAGTTCTACGTGGGCCTGAACAGCAAGTTGATGGGGCAGGTGAACGTGGCGCTGGTGGCGCAGGAATATCTGAACGACGGCGGCTCGATCACGCTCACCAGCGGCATCCTGGCGGATGAGCCAATTCGTCAAGGCGCCAGCGCCACCATGGTCAATGCCGCCATTGAAGGCTTCGCGCGCGGCGCGGCGATTGAACTGCCGCGTGGCATCCGTATCAACGTTGTCAGCCCTACAGTATTGCAGGAATCGATGGACGCCTACGGCGCCTTCTTCATCGGCTTCGAACCTGTGACGGCAAGCCGCGCCGCGTTGTCCTATGCACGCAGCGTCGATGGCGCGCAGACCGGCCAGGTGTACCGCGCACTGTAACGCTCTCCCAACAACAGTCGGGATATCTTGCTTGCGTTTAGGAACTTTAGCGTGGCATGATCTCCTGACTGCATCTGCCCTGTTTCTTCCGTCGGCCGTGTTCTTCCGGAGAGATTATGTTCACGAACATGAGAGTGGCGACCCGTCTGGGTCTGGGTTTTGGCGTGGTCGTTATCCTGTTGCTGGTGGTCTCCGTGGTCAGTATCTCGCGGCTGGCGGCAATCAACAACGGCATGCAGCTCATCATGGAAGACCGATACCCCAAGGTCGTTCTGGTTAACCAGGCCATCAAACTCACGATCGACAATGGTCGCCAGCTGCGCAGCATGCTGCTGTCCACCACCGAAGCTGAACGCGAAAAATTCCGCAATAGCGTGGAAGTCAACCGGCCCAAGATCGCCGATGCCCTGGCGCGCATGGATAAGCTGATCAGCACTGAACGTGGACGCGATCTGTTCAAGGACATTACTGCAAAAGGCGATGCGCTCAATCCGCGTTACGAGCAGTTGTATGAGCTGACCCGCAGCGATCCTAAACGGGCGGCGGAATTCCTGCGCAATGAATTCGCTGCCGCGAACAACGCGTATTGGGCGGCACTGGAAGAACTGGCCAAGCTGCAAAGCAACCTGATGGACGAGAGCGCGAAAGACGCGCATGAAACGTATGTAGAGACCCGCAACCTGGTGGTCGGGCTGGTGATTGCCGCAGTGCTCCTGTCGATGGTGATTGCGGCGGTGATCACGCGGAATCTGACGCGCAGCCTGGGCGGTGAACCATCGTATGCGGTGGAGCTGATGCAGCGCATCAGCAACGGCGATCTGGAAGGCGAAGTGGTGACGCGTTCCGGCGATCACACCAGCATGCTGTATGCCGTGAAGAATATGATTACCAAGCTGCGGCAGGTCATCGAGGGCCAGCGCCAGGTGGTGGCTGCAGCCAATCGCGGCAACTTCGATGCGCGCGTCGACCTGAATGGTTTGCAGGGCTTCCAGCGCGACATGGGCGAAGGCCTGAACCAGCTGGCCGCCACGACGGGCGCCAGCATCAATGACGTGGTGCGCGTGATGGGCGCCATGTCCGAGGGCGATCTCACGCAAAGCATCACCAAGGAATATGAGGGGGCGTTTGCCGAACTGAAGTCTTACGCCAATAACACCATGTCGCGGCTGGCGCATGTGGTCAGTGAAGTCAATGCCAATGCAGAGGCGCTGGCGGCGGCATCGGAGGAAGTCAGTTCGACGGCGCAGTCGCTGGCGCAGGCGGCCAGCCAGCAGGCGGCCAGTGTGGAAGAGACTTCCGCCTCGGTGGAGCAGATGACGGCGTCCGTATCGCAGAATACGGAGAACGCCAAGGTCACTGACGCCATTGCGTGCAAGGCTTCCGGCGAAGCGACCGAAGGCGGCGATGCTGTCAAGTCCACCGTGGTGGCGATGAAGCAGATCGCCGCCAAGGTACTCATCATCGACGACATCGCCTATCAAACCAATTTGCTGGCGCTGAATGCCGCGATTGAAGCCGCGCGCGCCGGGGAACATGGCAAAGGCTTTGCCGTGGTGGCGGCCGAGGTGCGCAAGCTGGCGGAACGCAGCCAGGTGGCGGCGCAGGAAATCGGCCAGGTCGCCACCAGCAGCGTCAACCTCGCAGAGCGCGCGGGCAGCATGCTCGATGAGATGGTCCCGAGTATCAAGAAGACTTCGGATCTGGTGCAGGAAATTACCGCGGCGTCGGAAGAGCAGTCGACCGGCCTGGCGCAGATCAATTCCGCGATCACGCAACTGAGCCAGACCACGCAGCAGAATGCCGCTGGTTCGGAACAACTGGCGTCGACTGCCGAGGAAATGAGCACCCAGGCCAACGAGCTGCAAACCGCCATGGGCTTCTTCAAGCTCGGTGGCGACGCCGTGGCGCAGGCGGTGCGTGGCGGGGGCCGCGATATGCGCGATATGCGCCTGCGTCCGGTGCCCACCACGCGCAAGTCGCATGAGCGGTTTGCGACGACAGTGGACGAGGCAAATTTCGTCCGCTACTAGGCGCTGCATTACAATGTGTTCCTCACTCTACCCGAGGAACACAATGAAAAAAATCCTGCTTCCACTGGCGCTGGCTGTCGCTTGCGCCACTGCCTTTGCTGCACCGGCTGACGTCAATCAACTCAACAAGATGAGCAAGCGTTATGCGCCGATCGCGCTGACCGCTGACACCAGCAAGCTCTCCGCCGGCGACAAGAAAGCCATCGCCAAACTGATCGAAGCCGCCAAGATCATCGACGTGCTGCAGCTGCGCCAGCGCTGGTCCGGCAATGAGGCGCTGTGGGCTGCGCTGCAAAAGGACACCACGCCATTGGGCAAGGCACGCCTGAACTACTTCTGGCTCAACAAAGGTCCATGGTCCATCCTCGACGACCACCAGTCCTTCCTGCCAGCGGACGTGGGCGGCGTTGCGGTGCCAGCCAAGAAGCCGGAAGCCGGCAACTTCTATCCGGAAGGCGCCACCAAGGCCGAACTGGAAACCTGGATGAACGCTTTGCCTGCGGTCGATAAAGAGCAGGCGCAGTGGTTCTTCACCGTGATCCGCAAGAACAAGGATGGCCTGTTCACCACCGTGAAGTATGCCGAAGAATACAAGCCGGAACTGGAGAAAGCCGCCGCGCTGCTGAAGCAGGCCGCCGCCGATACCGATAACGCCTCGCTGAAAAAATTCCTGAGCCTGCGCGCAGACGCCTTCCTCAGCAACGACTACCTGGAGTCCGATTTCGCCTGGATGGACCTGGATTCGCCAGTCGATATCACCATCGGCCCTTACGAGACCTACAACGACGAACTGTTTGGCTACAAGGCCGCGTTTGAAGCGTACGTGAGCATCCGCGACCAGAAAGAAACGCAGAAGCTGGACTTCTTCGCCAAGCATATGCAGGAGCTGGAAGACAACCTGCCGCTGGATGCGCAGTACCGCAATCCGAAGGTCGGTGCGCTGGCGCCGATGGTGGTCGTGAACCAGGTCTACGGCGCAGGCGACGGCAACATGGGCGTGCAGACCGCCGCCTACAACCTGCCCAACGATGAGCGCATCATCAGCCAGCGCGGTTCCAAGCGCGTGATGCTGAAGAACGTGCAGCAGGCCAAATTCAAATCGACGCTGGCGCCGATTTCCAAACTGGTGCTGCGTCCGGCCGATCAAAAGGACGTGGATTTTGATTCCTTCTTCACCCATATCCTGGCGCACGAAATCACCCACGGCCTGGGTCCGCACATTACCAAAAACGATGGCAAGGAATCGACGCCGCGCCAGGATCTGAAGGAAGCCTATTCGACCATCGAAGAAGCCAAGGCTGACATCACCGGCCTGTTTGCACTGGCCTACATGATGGACAAGGGCCAGCTCAAAGGCACGCTGGGGCAGGGCGATGCAGCGGAGCGCAAGCTGTACACCACCTTCCTCGCATCGGCGTTCCGCACGCTGCACTTCGGCCTGACCGATTCGCACGCGCGCGGCATGGCGATCCAGATGAACTACCTGCTGGACAAGGGCGGCTTCATCTCACATGGCGACGGCACCTTCTCGGTCGACTTCAAGAAGATCAAGCAGGCCGTGATCGATCTGGACCGCGAATTCCTGACCATCGAAGCGACCGGCGACTACGCGCGCGCCAAGGACATGATGAGCAAGTACGTGGTGATCCGCCCGGACGTGCAGAAGGCGCTGGATAAAATGAAATCTGTACCGAATGACATCCGTCCGGAATTCAAGACTGCCAACAGCTTGTTGGGCCGTTAATCATTCAGCTTTTTCTACGTAGTAATATAGCTGCCACCGGGCAATAATTATTGCCCGGTGCATGCTACAGTTTGATCACTATGATCAAGCGCACCTTCCTCCCCCTGCTGCTGTTGACGTCCGGCCTGGCTTCCGCCGCCGAGCTGACCGACATGGAAATCCGCTGGCTGCAAGCCGGTTCCGCCGTGCTGGCCTATGCCAAGCAGGAACTGAAGCTGCCGCTTGATATCACCGTCCAGCCCCAGGCCGGTCCCAACGATGTGCCGCTGGCGCTGGGCTACCAGAACGGCCGCTGCAAGCTGGTGCTGTCGATGCGCGGCAACGCGAATGCGGAAGATATCCTGTCCACTGTACCTGCCGCGCAACGGCCGCTGATGATTGAAGCGATGGTGGCGCACGAAATTGGCCACTGCTGGCGCTACACGCAAGGCATCTGGCACATGATGCCGTCCGGCTTTGTGGAAAGCCAGCCACAGCCGGACTCTGGCGCTGCCGAAGCGCTGCGCGACACGCGCCGCGAAGAAGGCTATGCCGATCTGGTCGCTCTGGCCTGGACACAGCAGCGTCATCCCGCCGATTACGCTGCGGTGGCCGCATGGATGCGCGCGGTGCGCCAGCCATCGCCGGCCACCGGCTCGCACAGCACGCTGGCCTGGCTGGAACAGGCGCCGACCGGGGCTGCCTTTGCACCGGGTGTGGCGGTATTTGAACAGGCCAGCCAGCTGTGGCAGCAGGGCCTGTTGCTCGACAGGTAAATCTGATCTGTGTACGTCTCCGCACAGAGCACGCGGCCGTACAGGCGTTTAATGTGTCCATCAACCACCACAAGAGGGACACATCATGAACAAATTACTCTGCTTCGTACTGGCTACCGCTGCCAGCGCTGCCTTCGCTGCTACGCCTAACAACGACACCGTTGCCTACAAAGCTGCAATCAACAAGTCGGACGCTGACTACAAAGCTGCCAAGGGCGCCTGCGATGCACAATCGGGTAATGCCAAGGATGTCTGCCAGGAGCAGGCCAAGGTCAGCCGCGCCAACGCCGAATCGACCGCCGCCCTGCAATACAAGAACGATAAAAAATCGGTCGAAAAAGCCCAGATCAATGTGGCCGATGCCAACTACGACCTCGCCAAAGCCCAGTGCGCCAACCGCACCGGCGCTGACAAGGACAGCTGCCTGAGCGGTGCCAAAGCCCAGCACACTGCGTGGGTGAAAGATGCCAAGGCTGGCAAGAAAGCCGCTGACGTGGCCCAGACCGGCATCGACTGCAGCGCCATGACGGGCAGCGACAAGGCATCGTGCGAAGCCCGCTCGAAAACCGAGCTGACCAAAGACGCGCTGGCCGACACCACCATCACCACCAAAGTGAAAACCGAACTGCTGGCCGAGCCTGCACTGAAATCGCTGGACGTGCACGTGGAAACCACCAACGGCACCGTGATGCTGAGCGGCTTCGTGCCATCGCAAGCAGAAGTTGACAAGGCAGTGGATGTCGCGCGCAACGTCAAGGGCGTGAACAAAGTGCAAAGCTCGCTGCGCATCAAGTAAAGGGCAGTGCGGGCTAGCCCCCCATGCCCGCTCGCCCCGGCGCCCGGCCGCGTTCCCCCAACGCCGCCGGGCGCCGCCTCGTTCAGCGCATCGGGTGCTTACTTGCGTGCTTATTTGCGTGCTTATTTTTGATGGTGCGTCGCATACAGCCGATACAGCCACAGCCAGTTCCCTTCGGCATCTGACATATCAGTAAAATAGTTCTCACTATTTTGTTCGAATGGCTGCGGGATGGTTTTACTCCCGGCATACCGTCCAAATTTCGTCGTCACTGTGGTCCCGCTGGTCGTTACATAGATTGTGAACAGAGAATCTTTCTGTTCTTTGGTCGGGCCGATATGAATAAAAGCGACGCGTTCGGGTTCACCTTTTTCCACGCGTATCAGGTCGAAATCACCGATCGGTGCGGTAGACCAATTGCCGGTGCCTTGAGGGCCGTCATCCAGCACGAATTTCAGGGGAACCGTGATATCCCTGCCGCGGCTAAAACAAGGGGTCTTGTGATTGTCAGGATTATCGTCCACGGTATTGATGTATAAGCCATCCGGATAAGCTTCCTTCAATGCCCAAATGCGAATAACCGGAATGCGGGGAAGCGCGAAAGACCGCTCGCCAAAGCCAGTGGATGGAAGTGCAGTAGTATGTAGTGACATGTTTTACCTTATAAGGGTGAGTTGACGAAGTGCCATACAATGAACCTTGCATCTGACAATCGCCTGGTGACACCAGGCCCAGGGCGCACGTGGCAAACGTGCTGCGTCAACTATATGCCCAAATAAGTAGCAAAAAATACACGTATTGTCACTATTGCACCGTTTGAACGCAACGCGGGTGGAGGCAAGTTTTTCTTGTATTCATGATGGTCATAATCTAAAATGGCTGCAAGCGCGCCTTCCGGCACGCATTGCCATTCTGAGGACCACTATGTTTGCACAAGCTGTTTCGACCTGGCTGCAGCGCCGCGGCCTGCACTTTTCGTGGGTGATGGTTGCCCTGACGTTTTTAACGGGGCTGTCGTCGGCGGCTGCCCTGGGCCTGCCCGGCGCGCTGTTGCAGCCGCTGTCCAGGGAATTCGGCTGGGACGTGGAGCAGATCTCCTCGGCGCTGGCGGTACGCTTCGCCCTGTTCGGCCTGATGGGGCCGTTTGCAGCCATCTTCATGGAGCGCTTCGGCTTGCGCAACGTGGTGGTCACTGCGCTGACGCTGGTTGCCTCAGGCATGGCGCTGGCCACGCAGATGACGCAGTTCTGGCACCTGGTACTGTTCTGGGGAATCATGCTGGGCGTGGGCTCCGGCATGACGGCGCTGGTGCTCAGCGCCGTGGTGTCCAACCGCTGGTTTGAGCGCCATCGCGGCCTGGTGGTGGGCATCCTGACCGCCAGCTCGGCGACGGGCCAGCTCATCTTCCTGCCGGTCGGTGCGTGGATGATCGAGCACATGGGCTGGCGCCTGGCGGTAGTGCCGGTGTTTGCCGCTTGCGCGCTGATGGCCGTGGCGGTGTTTCTGCTGATGCGCAACCGCCCCAGCGACGTCGGCCTGGCGCCGTTTGGCGCCGCTCCGGGCACGCCGACAGCCGCGCCGCCTGCCATGCACGTCACGCTGGCGACGCCGTTCAAGATCCTGGCCGAGGCCTCGCGCAGCAGTGTGTTCTGGATACTGGCCGCCACCTTCTTCATCTGCGGCCTCAGCACCAATGGCCTGATCCAGACCCACTTCATTTCGCTGTGCGGCGATGCCGGCCTGGGTCCCGTGCCTGCCGCCTCCGTGCTGGCCATGATGGGCGCGTTCGACCTGGTGGGCACCATCGGCTCCGGCTGGCTGTCGGACCGCTACGACAACCGCAAGCTGCTGCTGATGTACTACGGCTTGCGCGGCCTGTCGCTGCTGTGGCTGCCGTATTCGGAATTCACGCTGTATGGCCTGTCCACCTTTGCCATGTTCTACGGCCTGGACTGGATCGCCACCGTGCCGCCAACCGTACGTCTGACGGCCGCCACCTTTGGCAAGGAAAAAGCCGGCATGGTGTTTGGCTGGATCTTTGCCGCCCACCAGCTCGGTGCAGCGGTAGCAGCCTACGGCGCCGGCCGCGTGCGGACCCTGCTGCTGACCTACAACCCGGCGTTGTTTGCGGCAGGCGCCGCCTGTCTGGTCGCGGCAGCCATCATCATGATGATCCGTCGTCCCGCAGCAGCCAGCACGGCGATGCCAGCGACCCCGGCCAAGGCCGCATAAAAAAAGTGGTAGCGCTTCCAAAATGTAATCAGCCTGTCATTTGCCAAATTTACACTGCGGCGAATTTCAACCAGCCTGATGGAGTTTTGTATGCGTTACGCTTTACCTGCGGCGGCCCTCGTGGCCGCCGCCGTGACCGCCTTATTGGCCGCTTGCGGCAGCGATGGCCTGCCGGTCACGGAAACCAATCCGGGCGACGGTTTCAACGCCACGGCCGTCGCCTTCATGAGCGACGTCCACTTCGAGAACATCTACGGCGACCTCAAGAGCAGCCAGTTCTCCGGCATTCCCACCAAGGACGGCAAGAACGCCACCATCCGCACCATGTACGCGGAGCTGACCTCGACCCGGCTGTTCAACGAAAACTACTTCGCGTTCCGCGCCGCACTGGATGATGCCTACGCCAAAGGCCTGCGCCTGGTGGCGCTGCCGGGCGACATCTCGGACGACGCCCAGCCCATCAACATCGACGGCCTGGCCGACATCCTGCATGAGTATCAGGCCAAGGGCATGCGCTTCTTCATCGCGCCGGGCAACCACGACCCGAACGAACCGTACGACGATGACGAAGCCGGCAAGAACGACTTCCTGACCAAGGATGGCAAGGAACAGAAAATCTACGCCGTCAACAACAGCGCCTGCAAAGCCAAAGATCCCAGCGTGGTCTGCACCAACCAGCTCATGGAACAGGGCTACGAAAAACTGCTGACCAAGCTGGCGGAATTTGGCTACGCGCCCAACAAGAACGACGTCTACTGGGAAACCCCGTTCACCACCTACACCGACGGCAAATACAGCTACGATGCCGCGACCGCAGCGGCCGACCTGGGCAAGCGCCAGTTTGAAATCTGCGCGGAAGGCGAGGGCGGCAAATACAAAGTGGCGGGCAAGACCTACACCCGCTGCACCAGCATCATCGACGCCAGCTATCTGGTGGAACCGGTGAAAGGCATCTGGCTGCTGGCGCTGGACGCCAATGTGCATGTGCCGAATGCGAACTTCGACCCGGCCAACCCGAAAAACTTCAAAGGCTTCGACAACGCCGGCGACGCTGGCTGGAACAAAGTGCAGACCCACAAAATCCACCAGATGGAGTGGATAAAATCCGTGGCCGCGCGCGCCAAGGCGCAAGGCAAGCAGCTGATGGCGTTTTCGCACTATCCGACCATGGACTTCTACGCCAACCAGACCGATGCGATGAAAGCCGTATTCAAATCGGGCGCCTTCCAGGTGACGCGCATGCCGGCTGCGGCGACCACCTCGGCCATGGTGGCGACCGGCCTGCCGCTGCATATCGGCGGCCACATGCATTTCAACGGCACCAACGACGTCAAGGACAGCGCGGGCAACTACCTGGTCAACGTGCAGTCGCCATCGCTGGCCGTGTTTGGCGCGGCGTACAAAATCGTCAGCTACCAGAGCAAAGACCTGATCGACGTGCAGACCGTGGGCCTGAACACCGTCGCGCGCCATAACGAACTGTTCCCGTACTACCAGGTCGAGTACGACTACCTGCAAGGCAGCACGGCAGCCAGCGACATCGCCAAGCGCTGGAACCGCAGCATCCTCGACAGCAAATCGTATGGTGAATTTACGCGCACCTACTTCGGCGAACTGTCACGCCTGCGCTTCATGGGCGACTACTGGCCGTGCGAAATGAAAGAAGCGGCGATGTCGCTCGATCTGCGCCAAATGCTGATCCTGTCGCAGCTGCAAACCAAAGTCACGCTGGCGCAGCTGAAAGACAATCCATCGGTACTGCCGATCACCGCAACGTGCGCGGCCAAAGGTACGCCATCGGGTGACGCGGTGGCGGCGAGCCAACTGACAGCCGACTGGGCGGCGGCCACGGCAAAGGCCGAACAGGTAGCGGCAGCGGCCAACCTGAAACTGGCCGACTTCGCCAAAGTCAGCGCTTACGAATTCTACGGCGACTTCCACCGCACCGTGTACGCCGGCGAGCTGGCCTTGCGCGACATGGGCGCGGAGCGGGTAGCGCAGTACAAAGTGCTGATGAGCGCATTCCCGGCATCGCCAGCGGCCATCGTCAAAGTGGGGGATCAACTGTCCGACCAGAACCCGGTACAAGTGGCGTTCCAGTCGCAGTTCAAGCAAGTATTCGCGATCCTGAAAGGCCTCGGTTCCGGCAAGCCGAGCGACCACTTCACGATCGACCTCAAAGCGCAAAAGCTGAACAACGTCAGCAATAGCGGCCTGAGCTTCAACTAAAAAACTCCGGGGTCAGGTCCGTCATTTCTACACGGCCTCTACCGTAGCGTGCGCTACGGTAGAGGCCGTGTAGAAATGACGGACCTGACCCCGGATTGTTTAGCTCAACAGGAGGATGGCGATGCTGATGCCTAGTCCGCTGATCCACACCAGCGTGCGCAGGATGTGGATGTTGGCAAGGTAGACGGCGATGTACACCAGCCGCACGGCGATGAAGCTGATCGCCAGCATGTCGATGCTTGCCTGGTCTGCGTGCCCCTGCTGGGCCAGTACGACGGCGGCGATGAATAGCGGCAGTGCTTCAAAGCCGTTCAGCTGCGCAGCGTTGGCGCGGGATTTCCAGCCTGTCAGTCCCGCGACCCAGTCGCGCGGACGCTTGTTGTTGTAGCTGTCCGCGCCGCGTGATGCCACTTTTGCCAAGCCGACGGTGGCCATCGGCAATATGCAGGCTATCAACACGCACCAGTTTGCATTCGTCATGCTGTCTCCTTAGTTGAGGTATTTGGCCAGCCAGGCATGGACCTCGCTGTAGAAGTAGCGGCTGTTCTCGCCTTTGAGTATCCAGTGATTTTCGTCCGGGAATACTAACAGCTTGCTGGGCACGTTCAGACGTTGCTGGGTGGCGAAGTTCATGAGTGCGTTGTTGGCCGGCACGCGGTAGTCGAGTTCGCCTACGGAGATCAGGATCGGCGTCTTGAAGCCGGTGCCTTTTTCGTGATTGCCCGCCTGCAGTACCGGGCTTTGTTCGCGCCACACGGCTTTGTCGCCCCACACCGGGCCGCCGCTGTTCACTTCACGGCCCCAGACGCTGTCGCTGGTGCCCCATTGCATGATCAGGTCCATTTCGCCCGCGTGCGAGACGATGGCTTTGTAGCGTGTGGTGGTGGCTTGCAGCCAGTTGGCCAGGTGGCCGCCATAGCTGGCGCCGCCTGCGGCCAGTTTGCTGCCGTCGATGTAGCTGTATTTTTTTACGGCTTCGTCGACCGCTTCGTTGACTTCGTCGCCTGGGCCTTTCAGCGGATCGCCCTGGATTGCGCGGGCGAATTCTTCGCCGTAGCCGGTCGAGCCTTTGTAGTCGGTCAGCAGGACGACGTAGCCGGGCTGGGCCAGCAGGTGGTAGTTCCAGCGCAGTACGAACTGGTCGCGCCACATATTGGCCGCGCCGCCGTGGATGACGGCAAACAGCGGGTATTTTTTGCTGGGGTCAAAGTTGGCGGGCTTGACGATCATGTTGTGGATCATGCGGCCGTCGCTGGCTTTGAACCAGAAGTGCTCTGGCGCTTGCCAGTCGATACCGCCAGCGCGTTCGGTGTTGAATGAGGTCAGGCGTTTTGGCGCGCCGTTGCCGAAGGCGTAGATCTCGGGCGGGTTGATGGCCGATTCCCACACGCCGACCAGCGCCTTGCCGCCGGCGTTGAGCGAGTTGATGCTGCCGGTCGGCAGCGATGCTTCGTCGCGCAGGTCGCCGCCTGCGTAGTTGATCGAGTGCAGCTGTTCCAGTCCGGCGTGCTCGTAGCTGAACACGATGCGGTTGCTGCCGGCTGGCAGCGCGTAGCGCGAGATCGAGCGGTCCAGCGACGCGGTCAGGATTTTTGGCGCTGGATTGGTCACGGGCCACGCCAGGCTAGCGATGCGGCTGACGTCGTAGACTTTGCCGGGCTCTTCCGCTTCGGTCAGTGTGAACAGGGTCTTGCCGTCATGGCTGAATTTGAGGTTGCTGTAGCTGTGCTTGTCGGCGGTGAGCTGGCTGGCTTCGCCGCCCGCGACGGGCATGCTGAAGAGTTGCGTGTAGCCGGCCGCGCGCGCCAGTTCGTCGCGGTTGGTCGAGGCGGAGAACACCACGGCTTTGCCATCCGGCGCCCAGATCGCGTCCAGCGACTGGCCTTCGTCGCCCTGGCCGCCGCCAAAGCCTGGCTGTGCGGCCAGCTTGGTGGCGCTGAGCAGGTCGCGCGGCGCGGCGCCAATCTCGGCGTTCATGACGAACAGGCGGACTTTTTTGTCGTCCAGCCATTTGTCGAAGAAGCGTGGCGGGAAGCTTTCGTATGCGCGTGCCGAGTATTTGCGGTCCTTGCGTTCTTTCGCCGTTTTCTTGACGTCTTCTTCGGTGACGTTGCCAGGGAAGATGTCGCTGACGAACAGGATCTGCTTGCCGTCCGGGCTGAATTTCGGCTGGCGTGCACCCAGCGTCAGCGTGGTCAGGCGCTGGGCCTCGCCGCCGCCGGCGACGTCGATGCGGTAGATCTGGCCGGCCTCGTCGCCTTCGCGCTTGGCAACGAAGATCAGCTGCTTGCTGTCCGGCGACCAGTTGATGCTGCCTTCGCCGCCTTTGCTGAAAGTCAGGCGGCGTGCTGGCGTGTCGTCGCTCAGCGATTTGATCCACAGGTCCGACCATTGGTCCTTGCTGTCATACGCAGGATCGGTGACGGAGAACACCGCCCACTTTCCGTCAGGGCTGGGCTGCGGTGCGCCGACGCGCTTCATCAGCCAGACGTCCTCGTGGGTGATGGCGTGTTTGGCCGGCGCGGTATCCGCTGCCAGGGCCTGGCCCGTCAATTGGGCCGAAATGATGAAGGCAAGAAGGGAAAGTCGCGGTATAGTCATGGCGAGTTCGCTTAGAAGTCAGTGAAACAACGATAGTGGCCATAACCGTCATTGCTGTCAATCAAGTTTTCCATCCTTCAGATTTCGGAGACAACATGCAGACCATTACCAAAGTTCACAAAGTTGCCGCCTTCACCGCAGGGGAAGAGGGTGGCAACCCGGCCGGCGTCATGATCCGCGCCGCGCTGCCGGAGGAGCCTGCCATGCAGCGCATTGCCACCGAGATGGGCTATTCGGAAACCGTCTTTGCCGCGCCCCATGAAGATGGCTGGCGCGTGCGCTATTTTTCGCCGGATGGCGAGATCGCTTTCTGCGGCCATGCCACCATTGCGCTGGGCGCCGTGCTGGCGCAGCAGAATGGCGACGGGATTTTCCCGCTCACCACCAATCACGCCCGCGTGACGGTAGAAGGCCGCCGCCAGGACCGGGGCGCGACCGCCGCGCTGCAGTCGCCGCCCACCTCCAGTTCGCCTGCTTCACCGGCGCTGGTGCAGGAGGCGCTGGCGCTGTTTGGCTACCGTCTGGCCGATCTGGATGACCGCATTCCGCCGGCGGTGGCCAACGGCGGCGTGCACCATCTGGTGCTGGCGCTGAACAGCCGCGACCGGCTGCGCGCCATGCAGTACAAGCTCGATGCGGGCCGCAGCCTGATGCAGCGCTATGGCCTGACCACGATTTCGCTGGTGCACGCGGAAACGCCGCAGCGCTTCCATGCGCGCAATCCATTTGCGTCAAGCGGCGTGTATGAAGATCCGGCCACCGGTGCGGCAGCGGCGGCGCTGGCGGGGTATCTGCGTGACCTGGATTGGCCGCATGGCGGCGCCATCGACATCATTCAGGGCGAAGACATGGGGGCGCCTTGCCATCTGCAAGTGCAGATCCCGGACCAGCCGGGCAGTTCGATCCGCGTCTCGGGTAACGCCCGGATGATCGGCGATTAGTCCCACTTCCGGAACAGGCGCGCCAGCTCGCCGGATTTTTCCAGCTGCTCCACGGCGCGCTGCACGCGCTGGCGCACGGCCGGATCGACGTGCGTGCCCAGCGCCATGTAGACATCCACGGTGGCCATCACGGCGGGCAGGATTTTGACCTTGCTGGTGGCGCCGGCGCGCTCGATAAAGCCTTGCATGCCCGGCGCGCGGTGCAGGAAGAAGCGGCCGCGTCCGGCAATCAGCTTTTGCAGGTTGGCGGACGGTGTGCTGGAGCTGGCATCGACCTGCAGGCCGCCGATGCGATCCAGCATGCCCGGCGCGGTATAGCCGCGGTTGGTGAGGATCACGCCGTTGGCGCCCAGTTTGCGGACGTCATCCCAGCTGTTGATGGCGGCTGTATCGCCGGCGCGCGCAATCAGCTGGTAGCGGAACTGGAAGATGGCCGGCTCGAGAAAGCTATACTGGCGGGTGCGTTCCTCGGTGCGCTGCACGGCGCACAAGGCGTCATGCTCGTGGCTGGCCAGTTGCGACAGCGCTTGCAGCGCCGGCGTCCATTGCTGGTCGCCGACAAACACCACGCTGGGCTCAATCCGTTCGATGGCGCGGTACAGGTCCACGCACAGCCCGACCACGCGGCCGATGCCGGCCGGAATGTACTTGGGTTCCGTGCCTTCCTGTGCCACGACTTTCAGCTCCGTGGGCGCAGCCCAGACATGCGTACCCAGCAATGCACACAGCAGCGTCAGTCCGCAGCGAAATCCCTTCGGCAGCATCTCACCCCCGTACCCGTGTTCGTAAAACGGCAGTATAGAGCAGAGCGGGCTGAGGCGGTGGCACTCAATCCCAGCGGCGCATGAGTTTTTCCAGTTCGCCTTTTTTCTCCAGCACAAACAGCGCGCTGGCGATGCGGTCGAGCACTTTGCTGTCGAGCTGCTTGCGGGTGGCAAAGTAGAGCTTGGCGCTGTACATCACCTGCGGCAATATCTTCACCTTGTCGGTCGTGCCGGTGCGTGCCAGCAGCCGTTGCAGGCCCGGGCCGCGATGAAAATACAGGCGGCCGCGGCCGGCGATGAGTTTTTGCAGATTCAGTTCCTGCTGGGTGGAACGCGCATCGATTTCAATGCCGCCCAAGGCGGCAATGATGTCGCCGGCGGCAAAGCCGCGGTTGACCAGCACCACGTTGTTGGGCGCCAGTTTGCGTACATCGTCCCATGAGCTGATGCTGATGTCGTCATTGGCGCGTACCAGGAAATGGTATTCGATGGTGAACAGCGCCGGGCCGATGAAGTTGTATTTCTTCTCGCGCTCAGGCGTGCGCTGGACCGCGCATTGGATGTCTTCGACGCCGGTTTCCAGTTCGGAGTAAGCGCGGATCAGCGGCTTCCAGCGCTGGTCGCCGACGAAGCGCAGGCCTGGATCGATTTGCTCGACAGCGCGCATGATGTCCACGCACAGGCCGGTGACGCGGTCCTTGCCGGCCGGGATGAATTTGGGCTCGGTGCCTTCCTGGGCGGCCGTGCGTAGCTGGACCACGGGGGCGGCCGACGCGGCAGCGGCCAGCAATGGAATGCAGCAAGCTCCCGCAAGCAGGTAGTGCAGTCCCTTGTCCCAGCCTCTCATACGATCCCCAAAAAAATCCGGCGTGTTGACGCTCTTGGCCCACTAGCTTACACGAAGCTCAGGCGAAGACAATCCCCCGATTCTTGTTTACTAAAGTTCACTAAAAACGCCCGGAAATGCCAAAAGGGTTTGAAGTGGTATTGTCTGCTTGTTAAATTTTGGGGATCACAGGTGCAAGGAGTTTGGGGATGAAAACAGGCGCGAAAATATGCGTAATGGTGCTGCAGGCGCTGCTGGCGACGACCGCAACGGCGGCCGAATTGCCGGCGCCGCTGGCCTATGAATGCCTCAGGGCGGCCGCGCCCATCCATATCGACGGCAAGCTGGACGACCCGGCCTGGCAGCAGGCGCCGTGGACTTCGGACTTCGTGGACATCGAAGGCGACAGCAAGCCCCGCCCCAAGTTCCGCACCCGCGTAAAAATGCTGTGGGACGATCACTACCTCTACATCGCCGCCGAGCTTGAAGAGCCGGACGTCAAGGCTACGCTGACCGAACGCGATTCCGTGATCTTCAAGGACAATGATTTCGAGGTGTTCATCAAGCCGCTACCGGAGACCGCAAGCTATTACGAGTTTGAGATCAACGCACTCAATACGGGCTGGGACCTGTTTCTGCCCAAGCCCTACAACCAGGACGGCCAGCCCGATAACAGCTGGGATATTGCCGGCCTGAAGACGGCGATTGCGGTGCAGGGCACGCTGAACAAGTCGTCAGACAAGGACCATGGCTGGACCGTGGAAATTGCCTATCCCTTGTCCGCGTTTGCCAACCGCCAGAGCGTGCCGCAGCCCCGGGATGGCAGCACCTGGCGCATCAATTTCAGCCGCGTCGAGTGGACCGCCGGCAAACCCAATGAAGACAACTGGGTCTGGTCGCCCCAGGGCGTGATCGATATGCACGTGCCGGAACGCTGGGGCTATCTGCATTTTTCATCGCGCACGGCGGCAAAAAAGAAATAACTATCGCCATAGGTAAATGTCGTAAATCAGCCTCATTTCAGTTTACTAAAGCTCACTAAACTTCAGCCGTTTTCTCGAAGTCTGTTGAACCGCCATAGTTTCCTTTGTATAAACCTTTCTGGGGGTAGTGATAGACCCAGCGACATACAGGCGGCAAATTGGTCGTTTAGTAAATCGCCGAAATAACAAGCCCTACACAGGGCATCACAAGGAGACATACATGACGTCCAACATCCACCACAACTCACTGCAGAGCCGCTGCCGCGTTACGCCGATCGCGATGGCGGTGGGCGCTGCACTGCTGACCCTGACCAGCGCCCACGCGCAAACCGCCGCCACCGAGAAGAAAGCCGACCCGAACCAGGAAACCACCGTGGTCGTGACCGGCTACCGCTACGCGATCGAGAAAAGCCTGGATCAGAAACGCGACGCCAACGCCATCGTTGACGTGGTGACCGCCGAAGACATCGGCAAATTCCCCGACAAGAACGTGGCCGACGCGCTGCAGCGCGTACCGGGCGTCATCATCGACCGCAGCGGCGGCGAGGGCAAGAACGTCAGCGTGCGCGGCCTGTCGTCGGAACTGACACTGACCCAGCTGAACGGCAACTACATCGCGACCGCCGAGTCCAACGGCGATCCGACCCGCTCGTTCAACTACATGCTGATGCCATCGAATATGCTGTCCAGCGCCGAGCTGTTCAAAACGCCGGAAGCGCGCATCGACGAAGGCGGCATCGGCGGCACCGTGATCCTGCACACGCGCCGTCCGCTGGACGTGAAGTCCGGCACCGGCTTCGTGTCCGCCGAAGGCACCTGGGCCGACACCACCAAGAAGACCGACGGCCAGTTCTCCGGCCAGTATGCGTGGCACGACGAGAGCAACCGTTTTGGTGTGCTGGTCGGCTACACTCAGCAGAAACGCACCACGCGCACCATGGGCGCCAGCACCGAGAACTGGCAGTGGTATAGCGATAACAACAAAACCCATCCCGCGACCGACGTCAACGGCAAACCGTCGGGCATGAACAGCTACTGGTGGGGCCAGTCCGGCTTCTACGACCAGAGCGGCAAGTACTACAGCAACTTCATGATGCCGACCTCGGTCAACTTTGACGTCAAGACCGAAGACCGCGAACGCAAGGGCGGCCAGCTGACCATGCAGCTGAAGCCGGTGCGCAACCTGACCCTGACCGGTAACTACTTCCGTTTCGACCTGTCGCAGAACTCGCAGACCAACACGCTCAAGATTCCGGAGTGGAACCTGGCCCGCTATGACGGCGACGGCAACTGGGCCGGCGGCCGTATGCTCGATGGCCTGAGCTTCGACCCAAGCAAGACCATCGTCACGGGCGCCCAGTACAGCGCGCACGCCGGCAAGGGCTACTATTGCAGCGAAGCGCAGGCCAAGGCCGGCGGCCAGAAACCTGGCGGCTGGGGACCGGACGACTGCACCATTCCAACGCCGCAGATCACCGGCAGCTACAACCGCGAAAAAGCCCTGTCGCAAACCTTTGATCTCGAAGCCGAATGGCATGGCGAGACGGTGGACGCCATCTTCAAGGGCGGCCGCACCTGGGCTGGCGGTGGACCGGACCTGCAATTCACCTTGCCGATCAAGCCGCGCATGCAAAACGCTGATGGCAGCTGGACGCTGGGCAACTACGCCAGCGCCTGGAACCTGAACGGCACGCCGAGCATGACCTTCTCGCCAGAGCTGATGGCCAATCTGCAAAAGGGCATCGGCGAGATCGACCTCGGTTCGACCCAGTCCTCGTGGACTCGCAACACCACCCAGCAGAAATACGCCCAGGCCGACCTTACCTGGCACACCGATTACAAGTGGCTGGACTCGCTGCAATTCGGCGGCAAGTACCGTGACGGCGGCACCCACCGCAGCACTGGCAACAACTACTGGGCTTGCAAGGGCACGGACCCAAGCAACTACGACAACCGCTACCAGGCCGGTTGCGATCCGACTGCCAACAAGTTCCAGCCGCAGTTCCTGTACTCGCAATCGCTGGACAACCTGGCGGGCGGCATCAACGCCAGCGCCTTCCCGGCGATTAACTACCCGGCCTACATCGCTTACCTGGGCCAGACCTATGGCGCGATGCAGACCCGTAACGAAGACAACTTCATCTTCAACGTCAATGAGAAGATCGCCTCGGCCTACCTGCAGGCCAACATCAAGACCGACCGCCTGCGCGGCAACGTCGGTCTGCGTGTGGTGCGGACCCGCCAGCATGCCGATTCGACCGACAGCATCGACAACTACAGCGACTACTTCTACAACGTCAATGGTGCACCGGCACCTTGCCTGGCGGGTGGCGCACCAGCCGTGGGCGCGCCATCGGGTTCGGGCTGTATCAGCGGTTTCACCACGCTGCCGGACAGCATTGCGCATACCAAGTCGTTTGCGGTGAGCTCGCTGGACCGTACCTACAACGATGTGCTGCCTAGCTTCAATCTGGCCTATGACATCACCCACGACCTGCTGCTGCGTGCCGCTGCGTCCAAAGTGATTTCGCGTCCGAGCTACGGCGACATCGCCGCACCGGGCGGTCTGCAGTACTACAGCCAGGAATACGTCAACGACCGCCGTCTGATCGGTGGCGGCGACAAGCAGGGCTGGTTCGGCGCAGGCAGCAACAAGAGCCTGGAACCGTACAAGGCCAACCAGTTCGATATCGGCCTGGAGTGGTACTTCCACCGCGGCTCGGTGCTGGGTGCCGACCTGTTCCGCAAGAACGTCAGCAACTTCTCGGTGCCAGTGGTGCGTGACGTGACCATGAACGTGGGCGGCCAGAGTGTCACCGTGCAGAACTACTCGACTACTGCCGGCGGCCGCAACGGCGTGTCGCAGGGCGTTGAGCTGTATGCACAGCACACGCTGTCGTCGGGCATTGGTTTCCAGGTCAACTACACCTACAACAAGACCAACCAGGCGGCCATCACGCTGGAAGACGGCACCAACATCGGCAAGTCGCCGCTGGTGGGCAGCGCCAAGAACCAGGCCAACGTCACCGTGTTCTACGAAACCGACCAGTACCTGCTGCGCGCGTCGTACAACCGTCGCGGCGAAGTGGTGGACGGCCTGATGAACGGCTTGAACGTGTATGAAGATCCGTACAGCCAGGTGGACTTGAACGTGGCCTACAACTTCAGCAAGCAACTGAGCCTGACCGCTTCGGTACTCAACGTGACCAAGCAGGAGACCCGTTCGCACCTGGGCAACGACACCAACGACCGCTTCTACTCCAACGGTTACGCTGGACGCATCGCGTACTTCGGCCTGAACTACAAGTTCTAAGCCCTTCCGTTTCCTCCCCGTGCCGCAAGGCCGGGGAGGTCTTTTTCTTTGGAGTGCTGCGATGAACACGCTCAACCGTATCAACCACATCACCGTCGTCGGCGGTGGCAGCGCGGGCTGGATGGCCGCCACGGCGCTGGCCACTTACCTGGGCAAGGGCGCGACGATCCGTCTGATCGAGTCGGAAGAAATCGGCATTGTCGGCGTGGGCGAGGCCAGCGTTCCGCACATCAAACTGTTCAACGGACAATGGCTGGGCATCGACGAAGCCGAGTTCGTCAAACGTACGCAGGGCACGGTCAAGCTCGGCATTCAATTCAATGACTGGGGCCGGATTGGCGACAGTTATATCCACGGCTTTGGCGCGATCGGGCGTTCGATGGGGCCGCTGCCATTCCACCAGTTCTGGCTCAAGCAGTTCCTGGCTGGCCGCGCGCCGGATATCGGCCATTACACGCCGCAGACGATGATGGCGCCGCAGGGCCGGTTTGCGCCGGGCGACCGCAACGCGCCGCCGCATTCGCCGCTGGCGGATATCGCCTACGCCTATCACTTTGACGCCACGCTGTACGCGCGCTACCTGCGCGAGCTGGCCGAACAGCGTGGCGTGCAGCGCATCGAAGGCAAGATCGTCAGCGTGCAGCAGCGTGCCGACGACGGCTACATCGAATCGGTCACGCTGGAAAGCGGCCAGGTGGTTGATGGCGAACTGTTCATCGACTGTTCGGGTTTCCGCGGCCTGCTGATCGAACAGACCCTCAAGACCGGCTATGTCGACTGGACCCACTGGCTGCCGTGCGACCGCGCCATGGCCGTGCCGAGCGCCAGCGTCGAACCGATCACGCCGTACACGCGCGCCACCGCGCGGGCGGCGGGCTGGCAGTGGCGCATTCCGCTGCAGCACCGCATCGGCAATGGTTATGTGTATTCCAGCCGTCACATCAGCGACGATGAAGCGGCCGCGACGCTGCTGGCCAACCTGGATGGCGAGGCGCTGGCCGAACCGCGTCCACTGCGCTTCACGACGGGCATGCGCAAGAAATTCTGGAACAAGAATGTGGTGGCGCTGGGGTTGGCAAGCGGCTTCCTGGAACCGCTGGAATCGACCAGCATTTATCTCGCACAGTCCGGCATCACCCGTTTGCTGAGCCTGTTCCCGAAGCGCGATTTCAACCCGCTGCTGGCCGAACGCTACAACCGCGAATCGGCATTTGAATATGAACGTGTGCGCGATTTCCTGATCCTTCACTACAACGCCACCGAGCGTAACGACACGCCGTTCTGGGACGATTGCCGCACCATGTCGATCCCGGACAGTCTGCGTGAAGCCGTCGAGCTGTTCCGCGCGGATGGCCGCTACTTCCGCAACGGCGAGGACTTCTTCGCGTTGCCAAGCTGGGTGCAGGTCATGCTGGGCCAGCGTATCATGCCGCAGAGCTACCATCCCATCGTGGATGAGATGCCGGAGGACAAGCTGATCGAGCAGGTGGACGGCATGCGCGCCATGCTGGCGCATGCGGTGGCCAGCATGCCCACTCATCAGGAATGGATCAACCGATACTGGAAAGCGTCTGCACCATGAGTATGCGTTTTCTTTTGCAGTCCCTGTTGCAGTCCCTATTGCGGCTGCTGTTTGGTGTGTGGCTGGTGGCAGGTGCGGCGTCGGCCATGGCGCAGAGTTCTGGTGAACTGGTGATTGGCAAGGGCTGGACCTTCCGCCTCTTGCCCGGCAATGCACAGCTGGCGGCTCATCCGGAAGCGGCGGCATGGAAGACAGCGGCGGTACCCGGCACGGTACACACCGACCTGTTTGCCAACAAGCTGATCGCCGATCCCTACGTGGGCGCACCGGAAGCGAGCCTGCAATGGATCGGCCTGGCGGACTGGGAATACCGCACGCGTTTCGATGCGCCGCGTGCCGCCCAGGGCAGCGCGCGCAGCGATCTGGTGTTTGAGGGCCTCGATACCTACGCCGAAGTCTGGCTCAATGGCGACCGGCTGCTGGCGGCCGACAACGCTTTCCGCACCTGGCGCGTGCCGGTGCAGGGCAAGCTGCGCACCAAGGGCAATGAACTGCGCATCGTGCTGCGCTCGCCCATCACCAGGTTGCTGCCGCAGGTGCAAGCCATGCCGCACAAGCTGGCGGGCAACTATCCTTCACCGTATGGCGATGAACCGGCTGATGCGATGACCGGTAACTTTGCACGCAAGCCGGGCTATCACTATGGCTGGGACTGGGGGCCGCGCTATGTAACCGCCGGCATCTGGAAACCGGTCGTGCTGCAAAGCTGGGACGTGGTACGTATCGCTGACTTGCAACTGCGTCAGGATCACGTCGATGCCGCGCGCGCCGAGATGACCGCCGTGTTGTCGGCCGATGTCGTGCGCGACGGCAGCTTTGACCTGCGCCTGTGGCAGACCGCGCCGGATGGCAAGCGTTCGCTGGCGGCCCAGCAGCGCGCGCTATTGCGTGCCGGCGACAACCGCGTCGAGCTGCCGGTACATGTCGATCATCCGCAGCGCTGGTTCCCGAACGGCTACGGCGCGCAGGCGCTGTACCGCTACACGCTGGAGATCAGTGACGGCAAGGCGGTGGTGGCCAGCAAGAGCACGCGCACCGGCTTGCGCAGCATTGCCTTGCGCCGCGATGCCGATGACAAGGGCCGGAGTTTCTACTTCACCGTCAACGACATTCCCGTATTCGCCAAGGGCGCCAACACCATTCCGTTCGACATGTTCCAGCCGCGCGTGAGCAAGGCGCAGTTGCGCAGCGTGCTGCAATCGGCGCGTGATGCGAATATGAACTTCCTGCGCAGCTGGGGCGGTGGCTATTACGAAAGCGATGAGTTCTTTGACCTGGCCGACGAGCTGGGCCTGCTGGTCTGGCAGGACTTCATGTTTGGCGGCGGTATGCCGCCAGCCTACGACGACGCCTTCCGCGCCAACGTCATCGCCGAAGCGCGCGATAACGTGCGCCGCCTGCGCAACCATCCGAGCATCGCGCTGTGGTGTGGCAATAACGAGGAGGAAATCGCCTGGAAGTATTGGGGACCCGGACAGGCCATGATGAAAGCCGATCCGGCGTTTGCCACCAAGGTATGGAATGGCTACGTGCAGCTGTTTGGTACGGACCTGCGCAAGGTGGTGGCGGAAGAGGGCGGCGGCGTCGCCTACTGGGCCAGCTCGCCAAGCGATGATCTGGCCGAAGCCGCCAATACCCCAGCCAGCGGCGACATGCATTACTGGGAAGTGTGGGGCAATCCGGCCCATCCGCCGTCGAAGTATCTGGAAATTACGCCGCGCTTCATGTCGGAATACGGCCTGCAGGCCTGGCCGGTGCAGCGCACCATCGACGCGTTTGCCAAACGCGGCGAACAGGGGATTGCCACGCCGGTCATCGAGGCGCATCAAAAGTTCCTGGCCGGTAAAGGCAATGAACGGCTCATGAAATATGTGGACTACGAGTTTGGCGAGACCAGTGACTTCAACGCCTTCGTTTACCTGAGCCAGGCCGCGCAGGCGGAGGGCATCGAACTGGCGGCGCTGCATCACCGCGCCAGCCGGCCTTTCACCATGGGCTCGCTGTACTGGCAGCTCAACGATGTGTGGCCGGGCGCTTCATGGTCCAGCGTGGACTGGTTCGGGCGCTGGAAGGCGCTGCAATTCCATGCGCGCCGTTTCTATTCGCCGGTCGCGGTGGCCGCCTTGCGTGATACGGCGGGCCACACCACGGTCAGCCTGCTCAATGACCGTCCGCACGCCGTGCGCGGCGAGTTGCGCCTGCGCGTGATGACGGTCGATGGCAAGCTGCTGCGGGAAGAGCGCAAGCCGGTCGAGCTTGCGCCGCTGTCGGCCACCCGGATGGCGGAGTATGCCGATGCCGACTTGCTGGCCGGCGCCGCTCCCGCCAGCACCATCGCCGCGTTTGACTTGCAGGTGGTCGGCGAACCGGCCGCGCGCGGCATCGTCTATTTCAAGGCCGCAAAGCAGATGACATGGAACGATCCCCACTTGCAGGCGACGCTGCGCAGCAGCAGCGATGGCTACGTGCTGGACCTGCATGCGGACCAGTTGGCACGCGCGGTATGGATCGATTTCGGTGACATCGATGCCGATGTCGCCGACAACGCTGTCACGCTGCTGCCGGGCGAAAGCCTGTCCCTGCGGGTACGCTCGAAGGCCGGCCTTGCCAGCTTGCGCAAGTCGCTGCGGGTGCGTACGCTGGCCGATATACTGGCTGGCCCAGCTGGACTTTAATCAATCGAATTGTGGAGACTTTTATGCACCTGATTTCGCTGCACAGCCGGACGCATCGCGCCAAGGAGCAGCTGTGAGCCAGGTTACGCTGCGTGATATTGCGCAGACCACCGGACTGTCGATCGGCACCGTATCGCGCGCGCTGAAAAACCAGGCTGGCATGACGGAAGCGACGCGCAACACGGTGCGCGAGGCCGCGCTGCGCCTGGGGTATGACTTTTCGCAGCTGAAGAAGGGACGCATCCGCCGGATTGCCTTCCTGCTGCACAGCCAGCACAACACGCTGGCATCGAGCCCGTTCTTTTCGGCCGTGCTGCACGGTGCGGAAGAGGCTTGCCGGCGCGAAGGTATTGCGCTGTCCTTCATCGTGGTCGGCCCGGCGGAACCGGTGCTGGACCAGATCCGGCTGCACCAGCCCGATGCGATCCTGTGCGCCGGCTTTTTCGAACCCGAAGTGCTGACCGCGCTGCAGCAGGTTGGCAAACCGCTGGTGCTGGTGGATATGTACCGGCGTGGTTTTACCTCGGTCAATCCCGACAATATGCGCGGCGGCTATCTGGCCACCCAGCACCTCCTGCGCTGCGGCCGCAAGCGCATTGCCATGCTGTCCGGTTCGCTGGCGCACTACAGCATCCAGCAGCGTAACCGCGGCTTCCGCCAGGCGCTGTTTGACGCCAAGGTCCACGCCGACCCCGATCTGGAAGTGGTGGTGCCCACCATGGGCGAAGGCGACGAGGGTGTGATGGAAGCCATGCGCAGCCTGCTGAGCCTGCCCCGGCGTGCCGATGCCGTATTCTGCTACAACGACAGCACCGCGCTGGCGGTCATGAAGTACTGCCTTGGCGAGGGCCTCAAGATTCCGCATGACATCGCCATTGTCGGCTTCGACGACATCGCCGCTGCGGCCGCCGCGATTCCGCCGCTCAGCACCGTGCGCGTGGACAAGGAGGCGCTGGGCCGTGCCGGCGTCGAGCTGTTGCTCAACAAGGCCGACGAGGAACCGTCGCAGATCACGGTGCCGGTCGAGATGGTCGTGCGCGAGAGCAGTGAGGACTAGCGCGCCAGCCGCAAGCCACGCTTTCCCGAACTTTTGCAGCCTCGCCGCGCGCCTGCCGCGACGAGGCCCACCCGCTGCGTCCCTGGCGTCAGCGTAATGAAAGGAGCTGTAACCATGTTCATGTTTTCCCATTCACGCTTCGTCAGCCTGAGCACGTTGCTGGCGGCGTTCATGCTGCCCGCCGCGCATGGCGCCGCGCCGCTTGACGCCACGCCGGTCAACACTTTCATCGGCACGCAGGACGAAGGCAATACCTTCCCTGGCGCGTCGGCGCCGTTCGGCATGATCCAGGTCAGCCCGACCAGCGAGCACTACGCCGGCTATCGTTACAGCGATGCGCGCATCCGCGGTTTTGGCCACTCGTATATTTCCGGCGCCGGCTGCTGGGAGCAGGGCGGCCAGCTGCAGGTGCTGCCGGTGACGGGGCTGATCGGTCCGGGCGGCGACTTCGACACCGGCAAGGCCGCCAGCTTCGATTACAAGCGCTATGCCGCCACTTACAGCCATGACGGCGAAGTGGGGCAGGCGGGCTACTACAAGGTGCAGCTGTCGAGCTATGGCGGCATCACGGCTGAAGCGACTGCGCTGACGCGCGCGGCGGCCGAACGCTACACCTTTGCCGCCGGTACCACCACCGGCCACGTGCTGCTCAACGTGGGCCAGGCCAATGAGCGTCATTCGGTGGTCGGCAGTGAAGTGCAGGTGCTGGACGACCGCAGTGTGGAAGGCAAGATCACCACCAAGAGCTTCTGCGGCGGCGCCCAGTACACCACCTGGTTCCGCATCACGTTTGACCAGCCTTTCGTCACGCATGGCGTCTGGGATGACCGCGGCGGCTGGCCGGGCGCGCGTGGTCCCAGCCAGCAGGGCGAGGCCCGCCCGCATGGCGTGTGGCTGAGCTTTGATCTCAAGCGCGGCACGGCGGTAACGGCGGTCAGCGCGATCTCGCACGTGGACATCGAAGGCGCCCGCGCCAACCTCAAGGCGGAAGGCATGGCCGGCGGCCAGGTGCTGGGCTTTGACGCCATGCGCAAGCAGGCGCAGGCTACCTGGCAGCGTGAGCTGAACAGCGTGCGTATCCAGGGCGGCAGCAATGATGATCGCACGGTGTTCTACACGGCCCTGTACCACGCGCTGCTGCAGCCGATGACGGGCAATGATGTGGACGGCCGTTATCGCGGCTACGACAACGCCATCCATACCGCCAAGGACTGGACTTACTATGAATACTTCTCGCTGTGGGATACCTACCGCGCGCAGAACCAGCTGCTGGCGTTGTTGCGTCCACAGCGCGCACGCGATATCGCCAATTCGGTGCTGAAGATCCGCGAGCAGGGCGGCTGGCTGCCACGCTGGGGCTATGCCAACTTCGAGACCAACATCATGACGGGCGATCCGGTCACGCCATTCCTGGTGGACCTGTGGCGTTATGGCGCACTGAAAGGACGCGAGGCGGAAGCCTACACCGCGCTGCGCGAGAACGCGTTTGGCGTGCCGCCGCATGCGATTCGTGCGCAAGGCCGCGCAGGCAACCTGAATTACCTGAGCAAAGGCTATGTGCAGTATGACCGCAGCTTCATCTCCAAAGGCATGGACGTCGATCCGCACCATGGCGCTTCGTCCACGCTGGAATATGCGCTGGCGGATAGCGCGCTGGCGGTGATGGCCAAATCGCTGGGCCATGCCGATGACGCCAAGCTGCTGGAGCAGCGCGCGCTCAACTGGCGCAATGTGTGGGACGCGAGCGTGGTCGATGCGCCGACTGGCCTGCGCGGCTTCCCGCGTCCACGCCAGATCGATGGCAGCTGGTTCTCCGATGTCGATGGCACTTACGATCCACGCAGCGAGCGTGGCTTCCACGAAGGCACGGCGTGGCAATACCAGTGGCTGGTTGGGCAGGATGTGCCTGGCCTGGCCGCAGCGATGGGCGGCCAGAAGCAGGCGCTGCAACGTCTGGACCTGTTCTTTGACCATGATGCGCTGGTGACCGATCCAGGCGCCGTGCGCAAGTCGTGGGTGGTAGGACCTTATAGCTACTACAGCCAGTTCCGCTACAACCCGAACAACGAACCTGACCTGCACGCGCCGTGGATGTACACGTTGATGGGCCAGCCGTGGAAGACCACCACCGTGCTGCGCGCGGCGGAAACGCTGTTCGGCAATGGTCCCGGCGGCGTGACGGGCAACGATGACCTGGGCACGATGTCGGCGTGGTATCTGTTCAGCGCGCTGGGCATTTATCCGGACGCGCCAGGCAGTGGCCGCTTCCTGCTGCATGCGCCACGCTTTGCACGCGCCGAGATCGATCTGCCGAAAGGCCGCACGCTGCGTATCGAGGCGCCTGCCGCCAAACCGGGCGAGCGTGGCTACGTGCAGTCGGTCAGCGTGGATGGCCGTGCGCAGTCGCGCGTGTGGCTGGACTGGGAGCAGCTGCAAGCGGCCGGCAAGCTGGAATTCCGCCTGTCGCCGCAGCCGGATACGGCGGGCTGGGGCACGCATGGCCGTGACTTGCCGCGTCCACCTGCCGATGCTGCGCCGTAAGCGGACCAGCGATAAAAAACGATTGATAACAATACGACTGGAGACTCCCGTATGGAACACATTTCGCAGCGCACCCCGCTGCACGCGTCGCACGCGCAGACCGGCAACACCGGGCCGCTGGTCATCATCACCACGCTGTTCTTCATGTGGGGACTGCTCACGGCGCTGAACGATGTGCTGATACCGCACCTGAAAGCGCTGTACACGCTGAGCTACGTACAGGCCATGATGGTGCAGTTCTGCTTCTTCGGCGCCTACTTCCTGGTGTCGCTGCCGGCCGGTATGCTGATCCGCAAGATCGGCTACCAGAAAGGCGCAGTGGCCGGCCTGATTACGGCGGCCATCGGCTGCGCGCTGTTCTACCCGGCGTCGAAGAGCGGCTATGCGCTGTTCCTGTTTGGCTTCTTCGTGCTGGCGTCGGGGATTACGATTTTGCAGGTTGCTGCCAATCCCTACGTGACTGTGCTGGGCGCACCGCAGACCGCATCGAGCCGGCTGACGCTGACGCAGGCATTCAACTCGCTGGGCACCACGGTGGCGCCGACGCTGGGCGGCATTCTGATTCTGTCGGAAAGCACGCTGGGCGTGGCGGAACTGGCGCAGATGGAACCGGCGCAGCAGGCCGCGTACCGCGCGACGCAGGCCGCCAGTGTGCAAGGTCCGTACTTGGCACTGGCCGCAGCGTTGCTGTTGCTGGCGCTGATGTTCGCGTTTGCCCGCCTGCCGAAAATCGACCATGCGGAGGAGGCGACGCCACAGGCTGACAGCGAGTCTCAGCGTTCGGTGCTGACGCATCCGCCGCTGTTGCTGGGCGCGTTTGGCATTTTCCTGTATGTGGGCGGCGAGGTGAGCATCGGCAGCTTCCTCATCAACTTCCTCGGCGAACCGGAGATTGCTGGTCTGACGCCAGCAGCAGCGGCGCATTACGTCAGCTACTACTGGGGCGGCGCCATGATCGGCCGCTTCATCGGCTTTGCCGTGATGCGCTATGTCAGCCCGGGAAAAGCATTGGCCTTCAATGCGGCCAGCACCATGCTGCTGATCCTGGTGGCGATCTTTGGCCAGGGCCAGACGGCGATGTGGGCGATACTGGCGGTCGGCCTGTTCAATTCCATCATGTTCCCGACCATCTTCAGCATGGCGCTGTATCGCCTGGGCAGCCGTACCGGCCAGGCCTCCGGCATTCTGTGCATGGCGATTGTGGGCGGCGCCGTGGTGCCGTTCATACAGGGCGTGCTGGCGGATGCGATGGGACCGCAGCGTTCCTTCCTGGTGCCGGCGGCGTGCTACGCCTTCATTCTGTATTTCGGCTTGAAGTTTGCGGGGATGTACAAGGAGGACGCGAAGGCGTAAATGAAAAAAGGCTTCCAGATGGAAGCCTTTTTAGGAATTCGGTGGTAGGCCGTGCGGGATTCGAACCTGCGACCAACGGATTAAAAGTCCGCTGCTCTACCAGCTGAGCTAACGACCCCCGAAAGAGGCCGTATTATATACAGCCTCGCGGCAATTGCAAAGCGCTTTTTTATTTCATGCCCAGCGCGGCGGTCGCTTTCAGCACCTCATCGGCGGTGGTGACGCCTTCCTGTATCTTGAGCGCGCCGGCGATGCGCAGCGGTTTCATGCCGTCGGCAATGCTCTGGCGACGCAGCGCCTGGATGTCGGTTTCCTCCTGCACCTGCGCGCTGAAGGCCTCGGTGACGGTGAGCAGTTCATACAGGCCGGTGCGGCCGCGATAGCCGGTCTGGCGGCATTCGGGACAGCCGACGGGTTTGTAGATGGTGGCCGGCTTCGATAGATTCCATTCGCCGGCGAGGCTGGCCCAGATATCGTCACTGAGTTCGCCGCCGGCGGCTTTGCAGTCGGGGCACAGCGTGCGGACCAGGCGCTGCGCCATGATGCCAATGAGCGTGGCTTCGAGCAGGTAGTAGGGCACGCCCAGTTCCAGCAGGCGCATGACGGCCGACGGCGCGTCGTTGGTGTGCAGCGTGGACAGCACCAGGTGGCCCGTCAGCGCGGCCTGTATCGCCATTTCGGCCGTGGCCAGGTCGCGGATCTCGCCGACCATGATGATGTCCGGGTCCTGCCGCATCAGCGCACGCACGCCGTCGGCAAAGGTCAGGTCGATGCTGGACTGAATCTGCATCTGGTTGAACGCCGGCTCCACCATCTCGATCGGATCTTCCACGGTGCAGACATTGACCTCGGACGTGGCCAGCGCCTTGAGCGTGGTGTACAGCGTGGTGGTCTTGCCGGAGCCGGTCGGACCGGTGACGAGGATGATGCCGTGCGGCCGCTGCGTCAGGGCGTCCCAGCGTTCAGCATCGTCTTCGGGGAAGCCCAGTTCGGGCAAGGTCTTGACCACCACGTCAGGATCGAAAATACGCATCACCAGTTTTTCGCCAAACGCGGTGGGCAGCGTGGACAGGCGCAGCTCCACTTCCTGGCCGCCTGCCGTGCGCGTCTTGATGCGGCCGTCCTGCGGGCGGCGCTTTTCGATCACGTCCATGCGCCCCAGCAGCTTGATGCGCGCGGTCATGGCAATCATCACCACCGCCGGCACCTGGTAGACCTGGTGCAGCACGCCGTCAATGCGGAAACGGATCGCCGCCATGTCGCGCTTGGGTTCCAGGTGGATGTCGGAGGCGCGCTGCTCAAACGCGTACTGCCACAGCCAGTCGACGATATTGATGACGTGCTGGTCGTTGGCATCGACCTGCTTGTTGCTCTTGCCAAGTTCGACCAGCTGTTCGAAGTTGTTGCGCAGGGTCAGGTCGTTGCCGCTGGATTTGTTGGCCTTCTTGATCGACTTGGCCAGGCTGAAGAACTGCGTGATGTACTGCGCGATATCGAGCGGATTGGCGATGACCTGCCGCACCACGCGGCGCGAGATCTTGGCGATTTCCGCTTCCCATTCGTGCGAGTAGGGATCGGCGGTGGCCACCACCAGCGTGTCGGCATTCAGTTCCACCGGGAGGATGTTGAAGCGCGCCGCGTAGCTGGCCGACATGACGTCCGCCACCTTGGTGAAATCAATCCTCAGCGGATCGATGCGGATGAAGGGCAGGCCGACGCGCTGCGCCAGCCATTCGCACAGCGCATCCAGCGTCAGCATCTTGTGCGGCGGCTGCGCCGACAGCAGCTTGGCATGTGCCACCGCGCACAAGGGATGCATATAGCCGCTGGTGTTCTTGAGGATGGCCTGGCTTTGCGCGTACAGCTCCTTGACCTCGGCCTTGCGTATCATGCCGTCGGCCAGCAGCCAGGTGTAGATCTGCTGCAGGTCGAGTGGGGCCGCTTTGCTCGTCGTGGTTGGGACTGAACTCATCTTGCGGCCACCTTTCAAAAAGGATTTACTTCATGCTGCTGGCGATGCCCTTGACCCAGGATTTCGCCGGCAGCCTGGTGTCGGCAACGATCTGCGCGGCCCGCTCGGTCAGTGCGGCGAGGTCGATTTTGCGCTCGCGCCGGAAGGCGATCGCAACCACGTTACCATCATGTACCTGCGGCAGGCAAATCACCTGCGCGAACGCGAATTTCATGGCCTTGAGATTGCGAGCGTAGCTGGGGTGGTCGCCGAACAGGTTGACGGTCATCACGCCATCGTCGCTGAGGCAGCTGTTGCAGGCCTGGTAGAACTCGGGCGTGTCCAGCACCGGGCCGCGCGCGGTGGCGTCGTACAGGTCGACCTGCAGCACGTCCAGCGTGCCGTGATGGGCTTTGTCATTGACGTAGTCGAGCGCATCCATCTCCAGCACGTGCAGGCGCTCGTCGTTGGGCGGCAGCTTGAACATGGACTCGCAGATCGTGATGACCGACGGATTCAGTTCAATTGCCGTGACCTGTGCCGCGGGGAAGCTGGCGTAGCAGAACTTGGTCAGCGCGGCTGTACCCAGGCCCAGCTGGGTGATGTGCCGGGGCTGCTCCAGCCACAGCATCCACGCCATCATCTGCTGCGCGTATTCGAGCTCTGGCCAGTTCGGCTTGCGCAGGCGCATGGCGCCCTGCACCCATTCCGTGCCGAAATGCAGATAGCGCACACCATCCAGCTCCGACAGCGTCACGGGCGCGTATTTGGGCTTGCGCACCTTGGCGGGCGCTGGCGCCGAGGCCGGGCGCGAGGATTCGACTTTTTCGATGGATTTGCGTTTGATTAACATTGGACAGGTGGGGGCTGGAGGTGAACCGGCATTATCTGAAAACAACAATGCCGGCGCAAGGCCGGCATTGAGGCGGGAGGAGAGAGGCTGCCCGATTAACGCTGCATCGGTTCGACCACCACGCGCAGGCGCACGCGCTCGCCCGGGTCGTAGGACATGATGTTGGTGTAGTTGCGGCCACGGTAATCGTAGGTCACTTCATAGCCCGAGGTGCGCGATTCCCAGTGATCCACGGTGCGGCACTGTTTCACCGCCTGTTCCTGGACGCCGCCGCTGGTTGGGGTATCGGAATTGTCGACGCGGTCGCCGACCAGCGCGCCGGCGATGGCGCCGGCTGCGGTGGCCACCGAGCGGCCCGTGCCGCCGCCAACCTGGTTACCGGCCAGACCGCCGACCAGACCGCCGATGATGGCGCCGCCCACGCTGCGCTGTGGCGCAGGCTGCTGGACCTGGATGTATTCGGTGCGGCATTCCTGGCGCGGACGGTTGATCTGTTCCACTTGCGGGGTGACGCGCACCACGCGGCCGAAATCTTCAAAATCGGCAGCTTGTGCAAAAGGCAAGGCGCTCAGGCACAGGGCCGATGCGATCAATTTAGCTTGCAAGTTCATTTGGTACCTCATTTATCGTTCAGGGTGTCTATCAGGGAAATTCTGATATCGCATGATGCCTATGGTAATCCGGCTGACTGGCCTCGGCTAGTGCCAGACTGGTATCTGTGGCAACAAATTGTAACAGCCGCGTTATTCGGTTTCCTGAGGGTGAATTGTGCCGATTTGGCCCCTAAAACCAGCAAAAATCTTCTGTTTTTAACAAATATTGCGTTAGACATCACATACGTGTTGATCTGGAAGGAACAACACGTTACCCTAATATGCGTATGGGATTGAATGGCTGGCGCCGACCTGCTGGCCATGTTTAGTGGACAGGTGCTCAAATTATTTACTCTTTAATACACAAATTAGGCACACCTGACAGCAAAGTGGACACTCCGTACGTACCGGGTCAAGTTGAGGGGAACATGAGCTTGCTGATGAGCGTGCCGCCCAATCTCGTGCAATCGATCCGCGCCTTCCGCGTGGTGGAGCTGCAGGAGGAAGCAGCGCGTCTGGGCCAGCACTTCCTGTATGCGCACTGCATCGCCGGTGCCACCAAACAGCAAGTACTGGGCATTATTTCGGAATCGTTCCAGTTTCCCAAAGGTGTAGGCAAGAACTTCGACGGGCTGCGTGAAACGCTGACCGACACCATGTTCAAGGCCAGCGGCGAACATACGGGCTTTCTGATCGTCCTGGAGCAACTGCCCAACACCCAGAAATTTGACAAGGAAGCAAGGGAAACCCTGCTGGACGTCTTCCGCGACGCTGCTGATTACTGGGCCGACAAAAAAGTTCCTTTCCGCGTGTTTTACTCGTTCGAGTAAGCCGCGGCACGCCGTGCGCCAGTGGCGCAGCGGGGCTGCTACGGTCACGCCTTGCCTGCTGCATTGCAACATATCTTGCCGTTGGAGTGGCCCTGAGCCTGTGGACAAGGTACAATGCCGGGTTATGAAAAACATCGTCATCCTTATTTCCGGTCGTGGCAGCAACATGGAAGCGATCGTGCATGCGCTCGTATCCGAGGGCTGGCCGGCACGGATTGCCGCCGTTATCAGCAACCGTGCGGATGCGCCCGGCCTGAGCTTTGCTGCCGAGCACGGTATCGCCACGGCGGTGGTGGCCAATAAGGATTACGCCAGCCGCGCCGAGTTCGACGCCGCCCTGCAGACTGTGATTGACGGCTTTGCGCCCGATCTGGTGGTGCTGGCCGGTTTCATGCGCATCCTGACCGAGCCGTTCGTCACGCATTACGCGGGACGCATGCTCAATATTCACCCGTCGCTGCTGCCGCTGTTCCCTGGCCTGGCGACACATGCGCAGGCGCTGGCCGCCGGCGTGCAGGAACATGGCGCCACGGTGCATTTTGTAACGGCCGAACTCGATCACGGGCCGATGGTATTGCAGGCCCCGGTGCCAGTGCTGCCGGAAGATACGGTCGAAACCCTGTCAGCCCGGGTGCTGGCGCAGGAACATGTCATTTATCCACGCGCCGTGCGCTGGTTTGTAGAAGACAGGTTGACGCTAGCAGCGGGCGCGGTCCAGGTGGACCACAGCCAGTAAAACTAACCAAGGAATTCCATGAGATTGCCTCCAGCGATACTCGCCAACGCCGAAGAAGTGTTGCGCGAGATTTTGCGCTTTGCCGCGCCGGCCGACACCACCCTGTCGCGCTATTTTAAAGATCACCCGCGTTTGGGCGGCCGCGAGCGCGGCGCCATTGCCGAGTGCGTGTACAACGTGCTGCGCAACAAGAACTTCTACACCGACTTCTCCGAGCAGGGCGGCGGCGCCACCATGCGTCGCCTGACGCTGCTGGGCATGACCGATGCGGTCGGCCTGGAGTCGCTGGGCGGCGTGTCCGAAGATGAAGTGGCGTGGGTCACCCGCATCATGGAAATCGACCGCAAGCTGATGCACAAGTCCAGCCGTTCCAACATGCCGAAATGGCTGTTCGACAAACTGGTCGAGCAAATGGGCGAAGAAGAAACGCTGGCGCTGGCTGACGGCATGAACAAGCCGGCGCCGCTGGACCTGCGCGTCAACACGCTCAAGGACAACCGCGACGACGTCATCGCCAAGCTGGCCGAAGCGCCAATCAAGGCCGAGCCGACCCCGTTCGCGCCGCTGGGCCTGCGTATCCAGACCAAGCCGCAGCTGCAAAACCTGCCGCTGTTCAAGGATGGCCACATCGAAGTGCAGGACGAAGGCAGCCAGATTCTGTCGGCGCTGGTCGCGGCCAAGCGTGGCGAGATGGTGGTGGACTTCTGCGCCGGCGCTGGCGGCAAGACGCTGTCGCTGGGTGCGACCATGCGCAACACCGGTCGCCTGTATGCGTTCGATGTGTCGGAAAAGCGTTTGACCAAGCTGAAGCCGCGTCTGGCGCGCAGTGGCCTGTCCAACGTGCATCCAGTAGTGATCGCGCACGAGCGCGACGCCAAGATCAAGCGTCTGGCCGGCAAGATCGACCGCGTGCTGGTCGATGCACCTTGCTCGGGCCTGGGCACCTTGCGCCGTAATCCGGACGTGAAATGGCGCCAGCAGCCAAGCGCCATCGGCGAACTGCAAATCAAGCAGGCAGCGATTCTGGATGGCGCCGCGCGCCTGGTCAAAGGCGGCGGCCGCCTGGTCTATGCGACCTGCTCGGTGCTGGAAGACGAGAATGATTTCATCGCCAAGCAATTCCTGGAAACCCACCCGGACTTCGAACTGATCCCGATGCACCAGGCGCTGGCCGAGCAGAAGATCGAGCTGGAAATGGGGGACTACCTGAAGCTGCTGCCGCACAAGCACCAGACCGACGGCTTCTTTGCCGCGGTATTCGAGCGCAAGCCGATGCCGAAAAAGGTCAAGGAAGAAGACGCAGAGTAAGTCAAAAGGCCGGAGCTTCTCCGGCCTTTTTGTTAAGCTACGCACCTCAACCATTCAGACTTGAATCCAATGCAACAACAGCCACTGATTAACCTCATCGAAGACCTTACCGGCGACCTCAGCGATCCTAGAGTGCTGTGGCAGTTGGCCGCCATCATCGTATCGGTGGTGATTGGCTTTGGCATGGCCCGGCTGTTGAAGAAGCGCTTCGGCCGTCAGGAAGTGCATAGCGGCGTGCTGGGCTTCGGTGTCGAGAGTTTCGGCCGCGTGATGGCGCCGCTGATGGTGGTGGTGCTGCTGGCGCTTGCCCGCCTGGCGCTGCGCAAATATCACTTTCATGTCAACTGGCTGGATGTCGCCCAGCCGATTTTTGGCTCGCTGGTGGTGATCCGCTTTACCTTCTACCTGATCCGCCGTGTGTTTGCGCGCAATGGCCGCACCATCAGCGCCACCATGCTGGCGTTTGAAAAAGTGTTCCAGTTGCTGGTGTGGCTGGCCTTTGTGCTGTACGTGACGGGCATGTGGGTGGATGTGCTCGACATCCTGGAAAACACCACGCTGCCAGTGGGCAAGCACAGGGTGACGGTGGCCGACATCCTGCAGGCCAGCGCGTCCGTGGTGGTGCTGCTGATGCTGGCGCTGTGGGCCGGTGCGGCGCTGGAAGAATGGCTCATGAAAGTGCAGGGCATGCACACCAATCTGCGCGTGGTGGTGTCGCGCACGGCGCGCGCCTTGCTGATCCTGGTTTCGGTGTTGATGAGCCTGTCACTGGTGGGCATCGACCTCACCGTGCTGTCGGTATTTGGCGGCGCGCTGGGTGTGGGTCTGGGTCTGGGTTTGCAGAAGATCGCCAGCAATTACGTGTCGGGCTTTGTGATTCTGCTGGACCGCAGCCTGACCATCGGCGACATGATTACGGTCGATAAATACAGCGGCCGCGTGACGCAGATCAACACCCGCTACACCGTGCTGCAAAGCCTGGATGGCATGGAATCCATCGTGCCTAACGAGATGCTGGTGTCGGGCGCGGTGCAGAACTCCTCGCTGTCCAACAGCAATGTGAATATTTCAACCAAGGTGTCGGTGGCTTACGATACCGATGTTGATTTCGCCATCCAGTTGCTGACGGATGCCGCCCTGTCGGTGGAACGCGTGCTGAAAGATAAACCGCCGTCGGTGAACCTGACCACTTTTGGCGCGGACGGACTGGACCTGACCGTCAACTTCTGGATTAGCGATCCGGAAAACGGCCGCGGCGGCGTGACTTCCGACGTCAACCGCGCGATCTGGCGCGCGCTCAAGGAAAACAATATCTCTGTCCCATTCCCGCAACGGGAGATGCGTATTCTGGGGCCGGTGCCGACGCCCGTGACCGGGCAAGAAAGCACGACCGTGCCTAAGGAATAGTCAGTGATTCGGGGAAAAGCTTCGTCAAATCAGGGTTAATTCGTCGTACAATGTCGTCCAAAAGTCGGACCGGCGGGCGACGTACGCCTGTAAAAAACACAATCTTGGTTGGAGTAGTAATGAGTTTATACGCAGTATTGGATTTCCTGTCGAACGGTATTACCCGCTTCACGGGCTGGGAAGTGTTCTTCTACACCATGGTGGTGACCCACATCACCATCGCCAGCGTGACGATATACCTGCACCGTTGCCAGGCGCACCGCGCGCTGGACCTGCATCCTATCGTCAGCCACTTCTTCCGTTTCTGGCTGTGGCTGACCACGGGCCAGGTGACCAAGGAGTGGGCCTCGATCCACCGCAAACACCATGCCAAGTGCGATACCGAAGAAGATCCGCACAGCCCGGTAACGCGCGGCATCAAGAAAGTGTTCTGGGAAGGCGCCGAGCTGTACCGTGCGGAATCGAAGAACAAGGAAACCATGGAAAAGTACGGCCATGGCACGCCGGACGACTGGATGGAGCGCAACGTCTACACCCGCCACAGCGCGCTGGGCGTGGCGTCGCTGCTGGTCATCAACGTCGCGCTGTTTGGCGTGATCGGCATTACCGTGTGGGCCGTGCAGATGCTGTGGATCCCGATTACCGCCGCCGGCATCATCAACGGCATCGGCCACTACTGGGGCTACCGCAACTACGATTGCGCCGACGCAGCCACCAACATCATCCCGCTGGGCCTGCTGATCGGCGGCGAAGAACTGCACAACAACCACCACACGTTTGCCACCTCGGCCAAGCTGTCGTCGAAGTGGTACGAATTTGACATCGGCTGGGGCTACATCCGTGCACTGGAAATGGTGGGCCTGGCCAAAGTGAAAAAACGCGCACCGGAGCCGAAGTTCGCCAAAGGCAAACTGGAAGCCGACTTCGACACACTGCAATCGGTGATCGCCAACCGCTACGACGTGATGGCCAAGTATGCCAAATCGATCAAAAGCGCCTGGAAAGAAGAGCTGGAGCACCTGAAAGACAAGGCCCAGCTGGAAGCGCGCTTCCTGAAATCGTCGCGCAAGCTGCTGCAGCGCGAGCCGGGCAAGCTGGAAGCGCCGCAGCAGGAGCAGCTGTCCGAACTGTTCCAGCACAGCAAAGCGCTGGAAACCATGCACAATATGCGTGTCGAACTGGGCGTGATCTGGGAACGTTCGCACTTCACGCGCGACCAGCTGCTGCACAAGCTGCAAGACTGGTGCAACCGCGCGGAAGCGTCCGGCATCAAATCCTTGCAAGACTTCTCGCTGCGCCTGCGTAGCTACGCATAAAGCAACACCGCGCAAACAAAAATGGCCCTACGGGGCCATTTTTCATTCCGGGGTCCATTCCGGGGTCAGGTCCGTCATTTCTACACAAGCTCGACCATAACGCTGCGTTAATGTCGAGCTTGTGTAGAAATGACGGACCTGACCCCGGAGTTGGGGTAATAAAAAAGCCACTCGGAGAGTGGCTTTTTCGGAGAAGCTAAGAGCAATTACTTGATCTTGGTTTCTTTGTAGATCACGTGCTTGCGTGCTTTAGGATCAAACTTGGTGATCTCCATTTTAGCAGGCATCGTGCGCTTGTTTTTGGTGGTGGTGTAGAAGTGACCCGTACCTGCGGTCGATTCCAGTTTGATTTTGTCGCGGCCAGTTTTCGCCATGATAGCTCCCTATTTAGACTTTTTCGCCACGGGCGCGCATGTCGGCCAGAACGGCATCGATGCCGACCTTGTCGATTACACGCAGACCAGCGTTGGACAGACGCAGGGAAACCCAGCGGTTTTCAGATTCAACAAAAATACGACGGTTCTGCAGGTTAGGCAGGAAACGACGTTTGGTTTTGTTGTTTGCGTGGGAAACATTGTTGCCGACCATCGGCTTCTTCCCAGTTACTTGGCAAACACGTGCCATAACGCACTCCTTAAAAGACATTCCAAAATTGGAAAAACAAGAGTATATCCAAAAAAATCAGCTTTTTCAATCACTTACGAAAAACAATTGTGTCTTGATTGCGAAAATAAATTTAACAATTGTGAATTCGTTCGTAAACCCTTGAGCGCATAGGGGTAAACCTACAGCTGACCATGCTCGGCAAACGAGTGCACTTGATGCCCGGCGACCACAAAATGGTCGAGGATGCGGATGTCCACCAAGGCCAGCGCCTGCATCAGTGCCCGTGTCAGCAACAGGTCGGATTCGCTGGGATCGGGCGTGCCGGACGGGTGGTTGTGGGCCAGCATCACGCTGGCGGCGTTGCGTGCCAGTGCTTCCTTGACTACTTCGCGCGGGTAGACCGAGGTGTGCGTGAGCGTGCCGCGAAACATTTCCTTGGCGTCGATCAGACGGTTTTTCACGTCCAGAAACAAGACGTGGAAGGATTCGAAGGATTTGGCGGCAAAGGTGACGCGCAGATAGTCTTTGACCGCGTGCGGCGAACTGAGCGTGGTGCCGGCCTTGATTTCCTCGAGAATGGCCCTGCGCGCCAGTTCCATCACGGCCTGCAACTGGGTGAACTTGGCCGGCCCCAGCCCTTTGACGGCGCTGAATTCTTCCAGGCTGGCGCCAAACAGCTGTTGCAGGGAGCCGAAACGGTGCATCATCTCTTGCCCCAGCTGCACGGCATCCTTGCCGTAGACGCCGGTACGCAGGAAAATGGCCAGCAGTTCGGCGTCGGAGAGCGCCTGTGCGCCTTCGCGTATCAAGCGCTCGCGCGGACGTTTTTCTTGCGGCCAGTCGATGATACGCATGATGATTCTCCTTAAAACGTCCCTCACTTTGCATCAGCGGCGACGAGAGAAGGCGAGGAGGATCAAAGGTGGCTTACAATATGGCCTTTGTCAGTTCAACGAAGCTTAAGTCATGTCTAACGAGCAACCTGTCGTCACCGCGTCGTCCTACCTTACCCTGAACTATCGTCTGGCCTCGCTGGATGGCGCCGATATTGTCACCACTTTTGCCACCACGCCGGCCACGCTGCTGATGGGCCAGGGCCAGCTGGCGCCGGTGCTGGAAGCGCTGCTGATCGGCTTGCTGGAAGGCACGCACAAGACGTTTGAGCTGGAGCCGGGTGTCGGCTTCGGTCCGCGCAACCCGGAGCTGATCCGCGAAGTCAGCCGCGCGACGCTGGACGCCAATTCGGCGCCCGATGCCGATTACAAGATCGGTGATCTGGTCGACTTCGCCGCGCCGGGCGGTGGCCGCTTTGCCGGCATCTTGCGCGAACTGGGCCAGGAAACCTGCTTATTTGACTTCAACCACCCGCTGGCCGGCCAGCCGTTGAAGTTTGAAGTCCAACTGATCTCGGTGCTGTGAGGAACGCATGAGCGATAAAGAACTCCTGTTGGCCCAGCCGCGCGGCTTCTGCGCCGGCGTTGACCGCGCGATTGAAATTGTCGAGCGCGCACTGCAGCAGTTTGGCGCGCCGATTTATGTGCGCCATGAAATCGTCCACAACGCCTACGTGGTGGCGGACCTGCGCGCCAAGGGCGCTGTCTTTATCGAAGACCTGAGCGAAGTTCCGGCCGGCCAGACGCTGGTGTTCTCGGCGCACGGCGTGTCCAAGGCGGTACGCGCGGAGGCGGATGCGCGCGGCTTCAGCATCTTTGACGCCACTTGCCCGCTGGTCACCAAGGTGCACGTGGAAGTGGCCAAGATGCGCAAGCAGGGCTGCGAGATCGTCATGATCGGCCACGACGGCCACCCGGAAGTGGAAGGCACCATGGGCCAGACCGACGAGGGCATGTATCTGGTGGAAACCGTGGAAGACGTGGAAAAGCTGCAAGTCACCAAGCCGGACCAGCTGGCGTATGTGTCGCAGACCACGTTGTCGGTGGACGACACGGCTGACATCATTGACGCGCTCAAGCGCAAGTTCCCGGCCATCATCGAGCCGAAAAAGGGCGACATCTGCTACGCCACCACCAACCGTCAGGAAGCCGTGAAGTTCATGGCGCCGCAAGTGGAGGTGGTGATTGTGGTCGGCAGCCCGAACAGTTCGAATTCCAACCGCCTGCGCGAAGTGGCGGAGAAGAAGGGCACGCCGGCCTACATGGTGGACAACGCCACGCAGATCAATCCGGCCTGGCTGGACGGCAAGCTGCGCGTGGGCGTAACGGCCGGGGCGTCGGCGCCGGAAGTGCTGGTGCAGGCCGTCATCGACCGCTTGAAGGCCCTGGGCGTGCGTAGCGTGCGTCCGCTGGAAGGCGTGGAAGAGAATGTCACGTTCCCGTTGCCGAAAGGTCTGGACGGACAAAAAGTTGCACCAGTGGAGGGCGCGGCCTAAACCTGTTACCCGCGAAGCGGAATATAATTCACCTTCGCGGGCGTTATTCCACGATTAGTTTTTCGGAAATCTCGCTATTATTTGCTTCGCTCTAAAAAGTTGTCGTTTCGGCTTATAAAACCGGGATGGCGGAGATACCGATCAGGCATGAAACTTGCATCGTGAACGTGTAGTCAACGGCGGCACTACGGGGACACCCGGGTGCCGTTTTTGTTACATGGACGCATAACAATAGGTAAAGGCAAAGCATGGATACTTTTATCCAACAAATCATTAACGGGCTGGTGCTGGGCAGCATGTACGCACTGGTCGCGCTGGGCTACACCATGGTGTACGGCGTGCTGAATCTGATTAACTTCGCCCACGGCGATGTGCTCATGATCGGCGCGATGACGGGGCTGACCATTCTCAACCTGCTGAATCAGCATGCGCCGGATTTACCCGGCTACATCAAGCTGGCGATTGCGATTGGTGGCGCGATTCCTGTCTGCATGATCGTGAATGTGATTATCGAGCGTGTCGCCTACCGCAGCCTGCGCAATGCGCCGCGTCTGGCGCCGTTGATTACCGCGATTGGCGTATCGACCTTGCTGAATACCTTTGCCATGATGATCTGGGGCCGCAACCCGCTGCCTTTCCCGCAACTGCTGCCATCTGATCCTATCTCCATCGGTGGTGCGCTGATCTCCCCAACTCAAATTCTGTTGCTGGCGCTGGCGCTGGTGTCGATGGCCGGCCTGGTGCTGCTGGTGGAAAAGACCCGCATGGGCCGCGCCATGCGCGCCACGGCGGAAAATCCGCGCGTTGCCGGTCTGATGGGCGTGGATTCGAACAAGGTCATCATCGCCACGTTTGCGCTCGGCGCGGCGCTGGCGGCGGTGGCTGGCGTGATGTGGGGCGCCAACTATGCGTCGATCCAGTTCTCGATGGGCTTCCTGCCGGGCCTCAAGGCGTTCTGCGCGGCCGTGCTGGGCGGCATCGGCAATATTTACGGCGCCATGCTGGGCGGCATCGTGCTGGGGGTGATTGAGAGCCTGGGCGCGGGCTACATCGGCGACCTGACGGGCGGCTTCCTGGGCAGCCACTATCAGGACATCTTTGCGTTTGTGGTGCTGATCCTGGTGCTGACGGTGCGGCCGTCCGGCATCATGGGCGAGCGCGTGGCAGACCGTGCGTAAGGAGGCGACATCATGGCGATTCTGAGTTTTGACACCTCCCGCGAGCCGCGCAAGGCTTACACCAGCATGGCGCTGTTGCTGGCGCTGCTGCTGATCTTCCCGTTCGCGGCTTCACAGTTTGGCAATTCGTGGGTCCGCATCGCCGATATGGCGCTGCTGTACATCATGCTGGCGCTGGGACTGAATATTGTGGTCGGCTTTGCCGGCCTGCTGGACCTGGGCTATATCGCGTTTTATGCGGTCGGGGCATATCTGGCCGGTTTGCTGTCCTCGCCGCAGTTTGCGACCTTGCTGGAATCGGTCATCAACCAGTATCCGGTACTGGGCGACTCGCTGATTGCGCTGCTGGGGCCGGAAATTCAGCAAAATGGCATCCACCTGTCGGTGTGGCTGATTGTGCCGCTGGCGGCGGCGCTGGCGGCGTTCTTCGGTGCGCTGCTGGGGGCGCCGACGCTGAAGTTGCGCGGCGATTACCTGGCCATCGTGACGCTGGGCTTCGGCGAGATCATCCGTATCTTCATGAACAATCTGAACGAGCCGATCAACTTCACCAACGGTCCGCAAGGCATCAATATGATCGACCCGATCAAGGTGTTTGGCGTGAATCTGGCCGGCGAAGCGGGTTCGCGCGCCACCGTGTTCATCGGTGGCTACGGCATGCCGTCGGTGAATGCCTACTACTTCCTGTTCCTGATCTTGTGCATTGCCGTGGTGTTTGTGACCTCGCGCCTGCAGCATTCGCGTCTGGGCCGCGCCTGGGTGGCAATCCGTGAAGACGAGATCGCTGCCAAGGCCATGGGCATCAATACCCGCAACGTCAAACTGCTGGCCTTCTCGATGGGCGCCTCGTTTGGCGGTGTCGCTGGCGCTATGTTTGCTTCGTTCCAGGGCTTTGTGTCGCCGGAGTCGTTCTCGCTGACCGAGTCGATTGCGGTGCTGGCGATGGTGGTGCTGGGCGGCATAGGCCACATTCCTGGCGTCATCATGGGCGGCGCGCTGCTGGCGGCCCTGCCGGAAGTGCTGCGTCACGTGGTGGAACCGCTGCAGGAAAAACTGTTCGGCCACGTGCTGATCGAGGCGGAGGTGCTGCGCCAGCTGCTGTACGGCCTGGCCATGGTGCTCATCATGCTGAACCGGCCGGCTGGTCTGTGGCCCGCGCCCAAGCATGAAGATCGCCCGGATGGCGATTCCGACACCAAGAATCAATCGTCCGGCGTGATCGCGGCTTGAGGAAGAGACAACAATGACTGAACAGGTAATTCTCCATATCGCTGGCGTCAACAAGCGTTTCGGCGGCCTGCAGGCGCTGACGGATGTTGGCATCAAGATCATGAAAGGCCAGATTTATGGCCTGATCGGCCCCAACGGCGCCGGCAAAACCACTTTCTTTAACGTGATTACCGGCCTGTACCAGCCGGACACCGGCACTTTCGAGCTGGCCGGCAAGCCGTATTCGCCGTCGGCGCCGCATGCGGTGGCCAAGGCCGGCATTGCCCGTACCTTCCAGAATATCCGCCTGTTTGGTGAGATGACGGCGCTGGAAAACGTCATGGTGGGGCGGCATGTGCGCTCGAAGCAGGGTGTGTTTGGCGCGATTTTCCGCCACAAAGCGGCACGTGACGAAGAGGCGTCGATCCGCCAGCGTGCGCAGGAACTGCTGGATTTTGTCGGGATTGGCCAGTTTGCGAATCGCACGTCCAAATTCCTGTCCTACGGCGATCAACGCCGTCTGGAAATTGCGCGCGCCTTGGCGACCGATCCGCAACTGCTGGCATTGGACGAACCGGCTGCCGGTATGAATGCCACCGAGAAACTCGCGCTGCGTGAGTTGTTGGTCAAGATCAAGGAGCAGGGCAAGACCGTGTTGTTAATTGAACACGACGTCAAGATGATGATGGGCCTGTGCGACCGGCTGATGGTGCTGGAATATGGCAAGCCGATCGCCGAAGGCCTGCCTGCTGAAATACAAAGTAATCAGGCGGTGATTGACGCCTACCTGGGAGGATCGCACTAATGAGCGACAACGTTCTAAAAGTATCGGGACTGAAAGTCGCATACGGCGGCATCAAGGCCGTCAAAGGTATCGATCTGGAGGTAAACAAGGGCGAGTTAATCGCGCTGATTGGCGCCAATGGCGCCGGTAAAACCACAACGCTGAAAGCCATTACCGGTACTTTGCCGCCATGTAAAGTCGAAGGCACAATTACTTATCAAGGCGAACATTTAAAAGGCACTAAATCTTTCCATCTGGTGGAAAAGAAATTGGCGATGGTGCCGGAAGGTCGTGGTGTATTTACCCGCATGACCATCCATGAAAACCTGATGATGGGTGCTTATACTCGTAATGATAAAGCCGGGGTGGAAGCAGATATTGCGAAATGGTTCGATGTATTCCCGCGTTTGAAAGAACGTGCACAACAATTGGCGGGAACTTTATCTGGCGGCGAGCAGCAAATGCTGGCAATGGCGCGTGCATTAATGTGCCACCCTAAATTACTGTTATTGGATGAGCCATCGATGGGTTTATCGCCTATCATGGTGGAAAAGATTTTCGAGGTTATTCGTAATGTCTCGAAAGAGGGGATTACGATTCTGCTGGTTGAGCAGAATGCGAAACTCGCATTGCAGGCAGCCCACCGAGGTTATGTCATGGACTCCGGCAATATCACCATGAGTGGCGATGCCTGGGACATGCTGGACGACCCGCGCGTCAAAGCTGCCTACCTCGGCGAATAATTCCGCCTCGCCTATGAAGAAGCCGCCGTGTGCGGCTTTTTTATTGTCCGCACCATGCTAAAAATTGGCATGTATAAGCCGGTTTCTGGCGTGAGAAGGGCAGGTGGTACAAATAAAAAAAAGCCCCGGCATGACCGGGGCTTTTTAATCAGTTAATCCGGCACCCTACCGTGCCGGATTAAATCGATTTATTTTTTTACTGGAGCAGCTTTGGCGGCAGCAGCGGAGAATTGATTTACTGCAGCGCTCAGATTGTTTTCCAGCGATTCAACTGCTTGCTTAGCGGTTTTGGTGAATTGCTCGTAGCCGGCGTTTGCATTGCCGATTGCCGATTTAAACAAGGCAACAGCGTTTTCCGAACCGGCCGGTGCGTTTTTGCTGACTTCTTCAACCAGCGAAATAACTTTGCGGTTGGTTTCTGCGATTTGGGTTTCAGCAGCTTTGCTGAATTCTGCGCCGGTGCTGGTGGCGATGGTTGCCAGGTGGCGGCCATAAGCGATGGTTTTTTCAGCGCTAGGTTGTGCTTGAGCTGCAGCCAGCGAGAAGAATTCTTGTGGATCTTTAGCCGACAGCAATTGCTTGGTGGTGGCCGACGATTCTTCCAGCGATGCTTTGGCGGCGGTCAGGTTCAGATCAACGAATTTCTCTACGCCTTCAAAGGCTTTATTGGTCAGCGTCGAGAAAATAGCGAATTGGGCTTCGAAATTAGCTTTGGTCGCATTCGAGAATTGCTCAGGAATCGAAAACATTTAGTTCTCCAGGAAAAATAGTCATTGAGGAATACTGCCAGTCTCTACCGTCGGTGAGAAACAGCCAAACTACGTTTCAGACCGAACAACGAATTGTGCATCGCAACAAACCCGATTTTACGGCCTTCAGAAATTAAGTCAAGCGATTTTTTGTGCATTGCATCAAAGCACCATTTATTCAGCTGCCAGAAATATTTCAAGGTAGAACTATTGCCAAAAAGTGAGCAAACTAGCGGGCTGCCCATGGGAAACGACGTGCCGTGTTAGACTCAAACCCTCCTGAGTCAGCGTAGAAAGTCAGCGCTGATCGCCTTTTAGATCACAAGCCGCATTCATGCCCGATACGCCTCACACCGTGCCAACCGCCCGGCACGCCAGCTTTTTGTCGCCGTTACCGTTGTTTTTTGTGTTGTTGTGGAGCAGCGGCTTCATCGTGGCGAAGTTCGGTCTGCCTTATGCGCCGCCGCTGACGTTCCTGCTGTTGCGCTTTCTGGGCGTGCTGGTCTTCCTGGTTCCTGCTGTACTGCTGCTGAAAGCGCCTTGGCCGCGTGGCAAGATTGGCCATATCGCATTTGCCGGGCTACTGGTGCAAGCCGGTTATCTGATCGGTGTCTGGTGCGCGATCAAACAGGGCATGCCGGCTGGATTGTCGGCGCTGATCGTTGGCATGCAGCCGATTCTGACGGCGTTTGCCGCGCCATTGATTGGTGAAAAGGTACGTCCCCGCCAGTGGCTGGGCCTGTTGTTTGGCCTAGGCGGCGTGGCGTTGGTAGTTGCTGCCAAGATTCAATTGCTTGGTTTGTCGGCCGCTGCCATTTTGTTGTGCGTGGGTGCACTGCTTTCCATCACGGCCGGCACGCTGTACCAGAAACACCATTGCCCGCAATTCGACCTGCGCGTCGGTACCGTTATACAGTTCACTGCATCATTGCTGTTGGTGTTGCCGCTGGCCATGATTTTTGAAGGGCTAGGCCCGGATTTTGCTGCGGTGCATTGGACGCCGCGCTTTATTGGTGCGTTGCTGTGGTCGGTACTGGGCTTGTCGATAGGCGCCATTTTCCTGCTGTTTGCATTGATACGCCGGAATGACGCCACGCAAGTCAGCAGCCTGATGTATCTGACGCCGCCGACCACCGCCATCATGGCTTGGCTGATGTTTGGCGAGGCTTTTAATGTCCTCGGCATTGCTGGTATGGTGCTGGCTGTGGCCGGCGTGATTTTCGTAGTCAAAAAATAAAGAAGCGAGACAGCATGATTTCCACTCCTCAACAGCAGGCCGTTGACGATGCAATTACCTCCCGCCGCTCCCTGCGCGCGTTTTTGCCGACGCCGGTCGCGCACGAAGACATTGTGCAGATTTTGCAAGTTGCCGGCCGCGCGCCGTCCGGTACCAACACCCAGCCATGGAAAGTGTATGTGCTGCAAGGTGAGCGCAAGCAGCAGTTGTCTTCGGCCATTCTGGCCGCACATAACAATCCAGAACTGGCGAAACAGCACACGGAAGAATATGCCTACTATCCGCAGGAGTGGGTCTCGCCGTATATCGACCGGCGCCGCAAGGTCGGCTGGGATTTATACGCACTGCTGGGGCTGACGCGCGACAACAAAGCCGGCATGGCTTCCCAACATGGCCGCAATTATGAATTTTTCGGTGCTCCGGTAGGTCTGATCTTTACCATCGACCGCATCATGGAGCAGGGCTCCTGGCTGGACTATGGCATGTTTTTGCAGAACATCATGGTAGCGGCGCGTGCGCGCGGGCTGGACACGTGCCCGCAAGCCGCGTTCACGCAATATCACCGCATTATCAGCGATCAACTGGGGTTGCCGGACAAGGAAACCGTGGTGTGCGGCATGGCGCTTGGCGTTGCAGATATGACCAAGGTTGAAAATTCTTTGATCACGGAACGTATGCGCGTCGAAGAATTTGTTAAATTTGTTGATTAGAACTAGCTTGTTTTTTCCTATATTGCGGCGCTACAACCATTGGGGCCGTGAAGGTTAAATTTGCTTGCGCTCGCTCAGTGTTTTGCTACACTGCAACCGTGATTGCTTGAATTCTTTTTTGGGGATACGAATGGTTAAACTCGCATTAAGCGCGCTCATCTCGCTGATGTTTGCATCTGCTGCCATCGCTGCACCGGCAACGGACGCCAGCGGCGCCGCGCCCAAAAAAACGCATGTGAAAAAGAAACGCCAGGCGGTACGCATCGCTGCGGCTGACGCCGGCGACCGCGTGGTCAAGCGCGTGATCAAGGTCAACGGCAAGCGCAAGGTGGTGTACCAGCGCGTGATCGCTGCCGCGCCGCCGGTGCCGACCATGGGCGATCTGGCGGGCCTGAGCAGCACCCACGATCCGCTGGACCTGAAATCCAACGTGGCGCTGGTGCTGGACCAGGCCAATTCGGAAGTGCTGTTTGAAAAGAATTCCAACATCGCCTTGCCGATCGCTTCGATCACCAAGATGATGACCGGCCTGATCGTGGTGGAAGCCCGGCAGGACATGGACGAAATTCTCACTGTCACCGATGAGGACGTGGACCGTGAGAAGTTCAGCAGCTCGCGCCTGAAAGTCGGCACCCAGATGACGCGCGCCAATATGCTGCACATCGCGCTGATGAGCTCGGAAAACCGTGCGGCCTCGGCACTGGGCCGCAACTATCCGGGTGGCCGCGCGGCCTTTGTGGACGCCATGAATGCCAAAGCCCGCGAGCTGGGCATGACGGACACCCACTATGTCGATTCCAATGGCCTGTCGAAAATGAATGTGGCCAGCGCGCGCGATCTGGCCAAGCTGGCGATGGCGGCGTATCAGCAGCCGATGCTGCGCCAGTTCTCCACCGACCCGAAAGCCATCGTGGAAACCAGCAATGGCCGTCCGATGGCGTTTGGCACCACCAACCATCTCGTGGCCAGCCCGGACTGGGCCATCGGTTTGCAGAAAACCGGCTTCATCAACGAAGCCGGGCGCTGCCTGATGATGCAGGCGGTGATTGAAGGCCGCTCGGTGATCATGGTGTTCCTGGATTCCAAGGGCAAGCAATCGCGTACGGCCGATGCCGGCCGCATGCGCAAATGGCTGGAAGCGCTGCGCCCGGCCAGCCTGGGCGGCAGCACCAGCCCAACTTACTCGGCAGGCATGTAACCCAGCGTGGCGGAGATCTGGCGTGCGGTAATGACCAGATCTTCCATCCATTCTTCCTGCAGACGGTCGGCCGGCGCCGAGATCGACAGCCCGGCAATCAGCTTGCCGCTGTCGTCGTAGATGCCGGCGGCCATGCAGCGCACCCCCAGCTCCAGCTCCTCATTGTCGCGCGAGTAGCCGCGCGACTTCACCAGGCTGAGTTCACGCTCCAGCTTGCCCAGATCCGTAATCGAATTCTTGTTGTGGCCCGCCAGGCCGGTACGGGTGGCGTAGGCGCGGATGGCTTTCGGCTCATCGGCCGACAGGAACAGCTTGCCGGTAGAGGTCAGGTGCAGCGGCGCCCTTCCGCCAATCGCGCGCACCACCTGCATGCCCGAACGTTCCGAGAACGCGCGGTCGATGTAGACGATTTCGTCGCCTTGGCGTACCGACAGGTTGATGGTCTGCTGGGTTTTTTTGTGCAGTGCACGCATAAAGTCCAGCGCGGCCTCGCGCACGGACAGGCGGCTCTTGACCACATTGCCCAATTCCAGCAGGCGCATGCCGAGCCGGTAGGTGCCCGGTTCAACGCGGTCGACAAAGCGGGTGACCACCATGTCATTCAAAATTCGATGGGCGGTAGATGGGTGTAGCCCCGAAACCTTGGACAATTCCTTGAGGCTCACAGGATCTGGATACTTGGCCAAAGCATCGAGCAGCGCCACCATGCGCTCGATCACCTGGATGGTGGTCTTTTGCTCGGGAACGGGTTCGATTTTCATGATGTGGTTTGTGCGATGCGGTAATCGATACCAAACTTTATACCATAATGTGGAAAAAAACGAAAATGCTGCATAATTGCGGCATTCTTATTTTTTTCTACATCATGGATCCAGTCAGCGAGTTCAAAAGCAAGAGCGGCCTCAAACGGATTTATCAGGCATTTTGGTATTCGCTTGACGGCTTCCGTTCGGCCTGGCGGCATGAACACGCGTTCCGCCAGGAGGTCAGCGTATTTGTGGTGGGCGCCATCATTGCGCTGGTCCTGCGGATTTCAGCGTTTGAAAAGCTGGTGCTGATCGGCGTGCTGCTGCTGATCCTGATCGTGGAACTCATTAATTCCTCGATTGAAGCGGTGGTGGACCGGGTGTCGCTGGAACGCCACCCTTTGTCCAAAAACGCCAAGGATTTCGGTAGCGCAGCCGTGTTGCTGACCTGCTTGCTGGCGATCGCCACCTGGGTGGTGGTGCTGTACAACCGCTTCTTATAATTTTCTTGTATATAGAATCAATTAAATCTTAGTTCTCATTTATAAGGGACAGCAGTAATCTGGAGACCTTCACTACTAGGGGAATCCAATGCTGTCCAAGAAAATCATTGCTGCTGCTGTTCTCGCTGTCTCCGCTGTTGCACCTGCTTTGGCTGCGGAGATTTCGCTGCTGAACGTCTCCTATGATCCAACCCGCGAGCTGTACCAGGACGTCAACACGGCATTCGCCAAAGAGTGGAAAGCCAAGACGGGCGATACCGTCAAGATCAAACAATCGCACGGCGGTTCGGGCAAGCAGGGCCGCGCAGTCATCGATGGCCTGGAAGCGGACGTCGTCTCGCTGGCGCTGGCTTATGACATCGACGCCATTGCCGAACACAAGCTGCTGTCGCCGGACTGGCAGAAGAAGCTGCCGCACAACAGCACGCCCTACACCTCGACCATCGTATTCCTGGTCCGCAAGGGCAATCCTAAAGGCATCAAGGACTGGAACGATCTGGTGAAGCCAGGCGTGTCGGTGATTACCCCGAATCCTAAAACTTCCGGCGGCGCCCGCTGGAACCACCTGGCCGCCTACGGCTATGCGCTGCGTCAGCCAGGCGGCAGCGAAGCCTCGGCAAAAGACTTCCTGAGCAAGCTGTACAAAAACGTGCCAGTGCTGGATTCCGGCGCCCGCGGCGCGACCACCACCTTTGTTGAGCGTGGCATTGGTGACGTGCTGATCGCCTGGGAAAATGAAGCGCTGCTGGCGATCAAGGAACTGGGTCCGACCAAGTTTGACATCGTCGCCCCGTCGGTCTCGATCCTGGCCGAACCGCCAGTGGCCGTGGTGGACAAGGTGGTCGACAAGCGCGGCACCCGTAAAGTGTCGGAAGCCTATCTGAACTTCCTGTACACCGATGAAGCGCAGGACATCATCGCCAAGAATTACTACCGTCCAGCCACGGAAAAAGCGTCGAAGAAATACGCCGCGCAATTCCCGAACGTAAAACTGTTCACGCTGGCACAAGTGGCGGGCGACTGGACCAAGGCGCAGAAGACCCACTTCGCTGACGGTGGCCTGTTCGACCAGATCTATCAGCCTAACAAGTAATCCATCATGGCCAGCGTGTTTGCCGAGTTTCGCGTGCTGATTGCGCCCGGTCTGCATAACAGCGGACCGGACCACTGGCAAAGCCGCTGGCAGCGCCTGTTCCCCGCGTTCGAGCGGGTGCAGCAGGATGATTGGGAAGTGCCCGATCTGGCGCGCTGGTCGGCACGTGTCGATGCACTGCGCCAGCGCGATACGCGGCCCACGCTGATCGTCGGCCACAGCTTTGGCGCACTGGCGACGGTGCACAGTCTGGCGCGCGATCCGGTTGGCGTCGCGGGCGTGCTGCTGGTAGCGCCGGCCGATCCCGATAAATTCAACGTCGCAGCGCAGCTGCCGCAGCAGGCTCTGCCCGTGCCTTCCATCATGGTGGGCAGTACCAATGATCCGTGGATGGCGGCGCCGCGCGCGGCGCAGTGGGCACGGCGCTGGGATAGCCGCTTCATCAATGGCGGACCGCTGGGCCATATCAATGCGGAGTCCGGCCTCGGCGATTGGCCTGAAGGTCTGGAAACCTTGTACTTTTTAGCAGAGCAAGCGCACAATGGTGTCTTGTCCGCTTGACCCTTTCCCATTGGAGAAAATAACTATGACTATTCGCCTGGGCGATACCGCGCCTGACTTTGAACAAGATTCCTCGATTGGCAAACTGAAGTTCCATGAATGGGCGGGCAATTCGTGGGTGGTGCTGTTCTCGCACCCGGCAGACTTCACGCCAGTCTGCACCACCGAACTGGGCCTGACCGCCAAGCTGAAACCGGAATTCGACAAGCGCAATGTGAAAGCGATCGCGCTGTCGGTCGATCCGGCCGAGTCGCACACTGCGTGGATCAAGGATATCGAAGAGACCCAGAACACCGTGGTTGGCTTCCCGATCATCGCAGATGCTGACCGCAAAGTCGCGACGCTGTACGACATGATTCACCCGGAAGCATCGGCCACCGCCACTGTGCGTACGCTGTTTGTGATCGACCCGAACAAGAAGGTTCGCCTGAGCATCACCTACCCAATGAGCACCGGCCGTAACTTTGACGAAGTGCTGCGCGTGATCGATGCGCTGCAACTGACCGATGGCTACACGGTTGCCACCCCGGGCAACTGGAAGGACGGCGATGACGTCATCATCCCGCTGACCGTGCAAGATCCGGAAGTATTGAAACAGAAGTATCCAAAAGGCTTTAGCGCACCACGTCCTTACCTGCGCGTTACCCCGCAGCCAAACAAATAAGCTTATAAGTTTTCCGTTGTTTGGATATATCCTCGAAGTAGGTACCCTGCGGGCCTACTTTGGGGAAATTCTATGGATGTGCACTTTGTTGCATCGGGATTTGCAGTTGGCCTGCTGGTCGGCATGACCGGCGTTGGCGGCGGTTCGCTGATGACCCCGCTGCTAACTTTGCTGTTTGGCGTAACGCCGGCGGTTGCTGTCGGCACCGATCTCGCTTTCGCCTCGCTGACCAAGGGTGTCGGCACCTTCACCCACAAAATGCGCGGCACGGTCCACTGGGACATCGTGCGCCGTCTCTGCATCGGCGCGCTGCCCGCAGCACTGCTGGCCTCCGTCGCCCTCAAACACTTTGGCACACTGAACAAGGAAATGGGGCAGATCATCCGCTACATGATCGCCACCTCCGTGTTATTGACCGTCATTGCCCTGTTGTTTAAACGCACAATGCTGGCCTGGATTACCGCCCATCCGGAGCGTCAGTTGCAGGGCGCTGCCTTGCGCAATGCCACCATCTTGAGCGGCGCCGTGCTCGGCATCCTGGTGACGATTTCCTCGATCGGCGCGGGCGCGATTGGCGCTACGCTGCTGGTAATGCTGTATCCGCGCCTGTCGGCCGCCGAAGTGGCCGGTACCGACATCGCCTACGCCGTACCGCTGACAGCGATTGCCGCTGTCGGTCACTGGTGGCTGGGCTCGATCAACTGGACGCTGCTGCTGACCTTGCTGATCGGTTCCTTGCCCGGCATTACGCTAGGCTCCTATGCCGCGCGTGCGGTGCCGGAAGGGCTGCTGCGCGGCTTGCTGGCGGTGACCCTGGTGGCCGTGGCCGCCAAGCTCGTATATAGCTGAATGATCTAATCAAATGACTATTGCTTCGTTTGTATTATGAAGCATAGGTGAGAATATGCAGCCCTTATAGAAGGTTTTGTAATAAGGGAGCAACCATGTCTGCAGTTCTCGCAGTGCCCGCCGCCACGCCGCCCGTGGCCAAGCGAGGCGCCCCGTTCCGCGTCATGCCGGGTTTCCGGCTATCGCTGGGATTCACAATTTTTTACCTGACGCTGATCGTCCTGATCCCGCTGTCGGCCATCTTCCTGAAGAGCGCCACCATGAGCTGGGAGGCATTCTGGAACACGGTCACTTCGGCGCGCGTGATTGCTTCCTATAAACTGACGTTCGGCGCTTCGCTGATCGGCGCCTTCATCAACGTGATTTTTGGCGGCATCGTAGCGTGGGTGCTGGTGCGCTATGAGTTCCCTGGCAAACGGATTGTGGATGCGCTGGTGGACCTGCCATTCGCGCTGCCGACCGCTGTGGCCGGCATCACGCTGACCGCGCTGTATTCCGCCAACGGCTGGCTGGGCCGCTATATCGAAGGCGTGGCCGGCATCAAGGTTGCGTTCACGCCGCTGGGTGTGGTGATTGCACTGACCTTCATCGGCCTGCCGTTCGTGGTGCGTACCGTGCAACCGGTGCTGGAAGATGCCGAGCGCGAACTGGAAGAGGCCGCCGCGAGCCTGGGCGCCAATGCCTGGCAGACCTTTAGCCGCGTGGTGTTCCCGACCATCCTGCCGTCGCTGATGACCGGCTTTGCGCTGGCCTTTGCGCGCGCCACCGGCGAATACGGTTCGGTAATTTTCATTGCCGGCAATATGCCGATGGTGTCCGAGATTACGCCGCTGTTCATCATCACCAAACTGGAGCAGTACGACTACGCGGGCGCGACCGCGATTGCGGTGGTGATGCTGGTGGTGTCGTTCCTGCTGCTGTTGACCATCAATCTGTTGCAAGCCTGGGCTCGCGGAAAGTCGGGGAAATAAAATGAGTGGAGCACCAACTACACCCGTGCGGCGCGGCGAGCTGCCGTCGGCGCCGGAGATTCTGGAACCACGCTGGGTGCGCGGCATCCTGATTACCATTGCCCTGCTGTTCCTGACGCTCTTCTTGTTTGTGCCGCTGGTGGCGGTATTTTTCGAAGCGCTGAAAAAAGGCTGGGAAGCCTACGTCACCGCCATCATTGAAGACGATGCCATCTCGGCCATCAAGCTGACGCTGATTACCGCAGCGATTGCCGTGCCGCTCAACCTGGTGTTTGGCGTGGCGGCCTCGTGGGCTATTGCCAAGTTTGAATTCCGTGGCAAGAGCATCCTCCTGACCCTGATCGACCTGCCGTTCTCGGTGTCGCCGGTGATCTCGGGCCTGATCTATGTGCTGCTGTTTGGCGCGCAAGGCTGGTTCGGTCCGTGGCTGCAGGAGCATGACATCAAGATTCTGTTTGCGGTACCGGGCATCGTGCTGGCCACCATCTTCGTCACGTTCCCGTTTGTGGCGCGCGAGCTGATCCCGCTGATGCAGGCGCAGGGCAGCGAAGAAGAAGAGGCCGCCATTGTGCTGGGCGCGTCGGGCTGGGACACCTTCCGCCGCGTCACGCTGCCCAACATCAAATGGGGCCTGCTGTACGGCGTGATCCTGTGTAACGCCCGCGCCATGGGCGAGTTTGGCGCGGTGTCGGTGGTGTCCGGCCACATCCGTGGCGAGACCAACACCATGCCGCTGCAAGTAGAGATTCTGTACAACGAATACAACTTTGCCGCCGCCTTTGCCGTGGCGTCCCTGCTGGCGCTGCTGGCCCTGGTGACGCTGGTTGTGAAATCCTTTATCGCCTGGCGCCTGAACGAATCCATCGCCGACGACGTGCGCACTTCGGAGTAATACCATGACGATTGCAGTTAAAAACATCAACAAACGTTTCGGCGATTTCGTCGCCCTCAATAACGTGTCGCTGGACTTCCCGCAAGGCGAGCTGACCGCGTTGCTCGGCCCGTCCGGCTGCGGCAAGACCACGCTGCTGCGCTGTATCGCGGGCCTCGAGCATCCAGATTCGGGCCAGGTGCTGCTGGATGGCGAGGATGCGTCCCGACGCCATGTGCGCGAGCGCCAGGTCGGCTTCGTGTTCCAGCACTATGCGCTGTTCAAGCACATGACCGTGTTTGAAAACGTCGCGTTCGGCCTGCGCGTGAAACCGCGCGGCGAGCGCCCATCGGAAGACCAGATCCGCCGCAAAGTGAAAGAGCTGCTGGAGCTGGTGCAGCTGGACTGGCTGGCGGACCGCTATCCGCCGCAGCTGTCGGGCGGCCAGCGTCAGCGGATTGCACTGGCGCGTGCACTGGCGGTGGAACCGCGCGTGCTGCTGCTGGACGAACCGTTCGGCGCGCTGGACGCCAAGGTGCGCAAGGAACTGCGCCGCTGGCTGCGCCGCCTGCACGACGAGCTGCACGTGACCTCCATCTTTGTCACCCACGACCAGGAAGAAGCGCTGGAAGTGGCCGACCAGGTGGTGCTCATGAACAAAGGCAATGTCGAGCAGATCGGCGCACCGGACGAGGTCTACAACCACCCGGCCTCGCCGTTTGTCTACGGCTTCCTGGGCAACGTCAATATGTTCCATGGTCGCGTGCAGGATGGCGTGCTGGCCAGCGGCGACGCCAGCTTCACCGTGCCAGGCGAACCGGGCGCGGCAGGCAAGGGCATCGCCTATGTGCGTCCGCACGAGCTGGAGGTAGACCGCTACACGCCGGGCGCGGAGGGCATCGTGGTCAAGCTGCGCCGCGCGCATGCGATCGGTCCGCTGGCCCAGCTGGACCTGGAACGCGGCGACAACGCCGAACTGATCGAAGCAGTTATCCCTAATGAGCGCTTCAGCACGCTCGGCCTCAAGGAAGGCGAGACGCTGGTAGTGCGACCAAAACGTCTGCGCGTGTTCGTGGATGGAGGAGCCTCTCAATGAATTTTCAACAGCTGCGGTCCATCCGCGAAGCCGCCCGCCGTGGCTACAACCTGACGGAAGTGGCGAATGCCCTGTTCACTTCGCAGCCTGGCGTGTCGCGCCAGATCCGCGAACTGGAAGACGAACTGGGTGTCGTGATTTTCGAACGTAATGGCAAGCGCCTGACCGGCATGACCGAGCCAGGCAAAGGCATCCTGAAGATCATCGACCGCCTGCTGATCGAGGCCGAGAACCTGCAGCAGGCCAGCCTGGAATACACGGGCCAGCAAAGCGGTACGCTGAGCGTGGCTGCCACGCACACGCAGGCGCGCTATGCGCTGCCGAAAGTGGTGCAGAGCTTCCGCAGCGCGTATCCCGATGTGCGTATCGCCTTGCAGCAGAGCGCGCCGGAACATATCGCTGAATGGATCTTGTCGGGCAAGACTGACATCGGCATCGCCACCGAAGGCCTGTCGCAGTTCCCGGACCTGGTGTCTTTCCCTTGCTACCGCTGGAGCCATCTGATTGTGGTGCCGGACGGCCATCCGCTGCTGAGCCGGTCGCCGATCAAGCTGGAAGACCTGGCCGAGTTCCCGCTGATTACCTATGACGTCGGCTTTACGGGGCGCGGCCACATTGACGCGGCGTTCGAACAGGCCGGCGTCAAGCCGGACATCGTGCTGACCGCGATGGATTCGGACGTCATCAAGCAGTATGTCTCGCTGGGCCTGGGCGTGGGCATTGTCGCCTCGATGGCGTTTGACCATGGCCGCGACAAGGGCATGCGCGCGGTGGAAGCGTCGCATCTGTTCGCGCAGAACACCACGCGCCTGGCCGTGCGCAAAGGCGCTTATCTGCGTGCCTACGCCTACCACTTCATCCAGCAATTTGCGCCGGACCTGAGCCGCGCCGACATCGACGCCGCCCTCAACGGCGGGGAACTCTCGTAATTGCCTGCCGCCGCCACCTGAGTGTGGCGGCGGCAGAACAGTTCTCAAATTTTCCCAAATTTCCGTAATGGAATGACCCTATACTGATTCCCTGCATCCAACTCCGGGAGCACTGAAATGGGTATCGGTAATTGGAAAATCGGCTACCGCCTGGCGGCCGGTCTGGGCGTTGCCATCATCTTCATGGTCGGCATTTCTGTTGTCGGAATAGGCAATCTTGGCAAGTTGAATAACAACACCAAGGATCTCGCCACCGATAAAGTACCCAAGGTCATCCTCGCTTACGAAACGATAGGCGGGCTCAACGACATTGCCCGTGCGATGCGCAACGCCATGCTGTCCACCGATCCGGCGGTGGTCAAGGCGGAGCTGGAGCGCGTGGACAAACGCAAGGTGGAAAACGCCGAACGGCTCGACAAGCTGGGCAAGCTGATCGCCGACGATAACGACCCGCAAAGCAAGGCCAAGCTGCAAGCCGTGCTGGAGGCGCGCGAAAAATATCTGGTCGTGCAAAACGCCTTCATCAAAATGTCGCCCGACGAAAGCAAGCGCGACGAATCCGTAAAATATCTGCTGACCACTGTGCGCAAGGAGCAGACCGCGTACCTGAATGCCTTGACCGACATGGTCAAGTTCCAGACTGCGGCCATCGAGGAAACGAGTAGCGTTGCCGAGCAGGCTTATTCCAACTCGCGCATGACGATGGTCTTGCTGACCGTGGCGGCAGCGGCGCTGGCCGCGTGGGTGCTGTACTGGATCACGCGCAGCATCACGCAGCCGCTGAACCGGGCGGTCGATATGGCGCAGGCGGTGGCGGGCGGCGACCTCACCATGCGCGTGGAGTGCAACACCACGGATGAAACCGGCCAGCTGCTGCGCGCGCTCATCGACATGAATGACAGCCTGGCGCGCACGGTGGGCCAGGTGCGCTCGGGGACGGACACGATCGCCACGGCGTCGAACCAGATCGCTACCGGCAATCTGGACTTGTCGTCGCGTACCGAGCAGCAGGCGTCCAGCCTGGAAGAGACGGCGTCGTCGATGGAGGAACTGACTTCCACCGTGTCGCAGAACGCAGAGAATGCGCGGCAGGCAACCAAGCTGGTGGTGGCCGCCAGCGACTACGCTACCAAAGGCGGGCAAGTGGTGGGCGAAGTGGTCAGCACCATGGGCGCGATCAAGGAAAGCTCCAACAAGATTGTCGATATCATCAGCGTGATTGACAGCATTGCGTTCCAGACCAATATCCTGGCGCTCAATGCGGCGGTGGAAGCAGCGCGTGCGGGCGAGCAGGGGCGGGGCTTTGCCGTGGTGGCGTCGGAGGTGCGGACGCTGGCGCAGCGTTCGGCCTCGGCCGCCAAGGAAATCAAGGAGCTGATCGGGCGTTCCGTGGAGACAGTGAATACCGGCGCAGCATTGGTCGATCAGGCCGGGACAACGATGCAGAGCATCGTGCAATCGGTGCAGCAGGTCGCGGAAATCATGAACCAGATCAGCGCGGCCAGCAGCGAGCAGAGCACCGGCATTGAGCAGGTCAATCAGGCGATTGTGTCGATTGACGACGTGACCCAGCAGAACGCGGCGCTGGTGGAAGAAGCGGCCGCCGCGGCGCAAAGCATGCGCGACCAGGCGGACTTGCTGGCACAGGCGGTGAGTGTATTCAAGCTGGCGGGCAACCCGCCGCCAGCAAGAACACTGCGCCAGCTGACGGCTGCGTAAGCGCCAGCCTTAAGCCCGGCACGTCAGGGTCTGACCCCGTACGGGGTCAGACCCTTGCATACCGCTGTGCGGGGTACGCTTACCAGCTATAAGCTGCCTTGGCGTAGTAGTAGCGGCCGTTGAAACCGTTCGGCGCAAAGCCGCTGTACGGATTGATGCCGTTGTTGTTGAGGTTGCCCGCCGACGTGACCTGGTCCGGATAACGGTTGGTCACGTTGTCGATGCCGGCACTCAGGCGCCAGTTCTTGCCCAGCTTGACGCTACCCGACAGGTCCAGCACCCATTGAGGATCGTAAGTCTGGTCCAGCGCCACGCTATTCTGCGGCACCGTGAAGCTGCCGTAGCGCGTCACCACAGCACGCGCGCCCCAGATGTTCTGGGTCCAGTCGGTCGCCAGGCTGAACTTGTCCTTGGGCGAACCGACGGTGATGCGGTTGATGGTCTGGCGGTCGATCAGCGTCAGGCCGTTGGCGGTCAGGATCGCCGGGTTGGCGTTCACATGCTCCAGCGCCGTCTTGTTGTGGTTGTAAGCGGCGGTGAAGTCGAAACGGCCCACCTTGCTGCTCTCCCAGCGATAGGTACTCAGGATATCGACGCCGGTGGTGCGCGTGTCGATGGCGTTGGTGAAGTAGCGGCCTGCGCCCACCAGCAGTCCTTGCTTGGCCAGCGTATCCTTGAGCGTCTGGCTCAGCGTCATATTCGCCGACAGCGCGACACGGTCATCGATATTGATGCGGTAGGCGTCAATCGTGGTGGTCCAGTTGCGGGTCGGCTGCAATTGCAGGCCAAGGCTGTAGTTGCGGGCTTTCTCTGCTTTCAGCGGCGTCGCGCCCAGTGCCGAGGCGGCCGCGCTGCCCACCGCAAAGGTGCCGGTTTCAATCGGCGTATTCACGCCGTTCACGACCGAGAAGTTGGTGGTGGTGATGGTGTAGAACTGCTGCGCCAGCGATGGTGCGCGGAAGCCGGACGAAGCCGTACCACGCAGCGATACCGCATCGTTGAACGCGTAGCGCGCCGACCCCTTGGCCGAGGTGGTGCTGCCGAAGTCGCTGTAGCGCTCGTGGCGCAGCGCGGCCGAGGCTGAGAACTGCTTGGTGACTTCCGCTTCCAGGTTGGCGTAGATCGACTGGTTGTGGCGGCTGTTGGTGCCGGCGTTGATTGGACGGAAGCCGGAGAAGCCCTGCGCACCGCTGCCCGAGTAGGACGCCAGATCGCCCGCGCCAATCTCGTATTTCTCGTGACGGTACTCGGCGCCCAGCGCCACCGTCAGCGGGCCGGTGAAGGCTTCCACCGCGTATTCCTTGGCGACATCCACATTCAGCAGCGACTGCGTGTTCTTCAGCTTGCCGGCGTAGAAGTGGGTCGGGCTGCTGCCAGCCAGGTCGAGATTGACGGTGTTGTCCAGGTCCAGCTTGAATTCGTTGCTGCCGTAGTTGGCACTCACGTCCCAACGCCAGCCAGAGGCTTCGCCGCGCAGGCCGGTGACCAGCGAGGTGTCGGTGGACCGGCTGTTTTCGAGTGGCAGGAAGCCTTCCGGATAGATCGTTGAGCGGCCGAAGGTGCGCCAGGTGGCGGCGGCCGACGTGTCGCGCTGGCCGTAGTTGGCGAAGGCGTACCAGTCGATATTGTCGTTCACGCGGTACTGGCCGTTGAGGAACAGCACGCGCGGCTTGGTGTCCGGATCGCCGAAGCGCTGGTTGACCTTGCCGTAGCGCGGGTCGGCCGGATTGCGGAAATCGGCGCCAGCGCGGTTGGTCGGGTCACGGTCGGCAGCGTCGATGGCGATACGCACCCAGCCGTCATCACCGAGATTGAAGCCGGTCGAGCCGCGCACCGACACTTGCTTGCCGTCGCGCTTCTGGTATTCGCCAAAGCCGATTTCCGCATCGCCGCCCGCCGCGCCTTTTTTTAGGATGATGTTGATGACGCCGGCAATCGCGTCCGAGCCGTATTGCGCTGCTGCGCCATCGCGCAGCACTTCGATGTGGTCGATGGCCGACAGTGGAATTGCATTCAGGTCGACCGGCGCCGAGCCGCGGCCCTGCGTGCCGTTGACGTTGACCACGGCCGAAGCATGGCGGCGCTTGCCATTGACCAGTACCAGCACCTGGTCCGGCGACAGGCCGCGCAGCTGCGCAGGGCGTACGGCATCGCTGGCATCGGCGCCGGAGGGGCGCGGGAAGTTCAGCGACGGCAGCACGCGGCCCAGCACGGTCGCGAGCTCGGTCGAACCGCTGGCTTGCAGTTCGCGCGCGCCAATGATGTCCACCGGCGATTCGGAATCCACGGTGCGGCGGTTTTTGGCATAGGTGCCGGTCACCACGATGGATTGCAGCTCGCCATCCGACACGCTTTGCTGCGCCCACGCGGGGACGCTTGCCATCATCAAACCGCCCAACAACAGGGCGCGCGGCAGGGGAGCAAGGACGGTCAGCGGTGAGCGGGTAGGCATGGTAGCAATCTCGTAGTGATGTAATGTCGGGATGTTATATGCGGGCAACGCATTTGCCCACGAATCGTTATTACTTAGGATATGTGAATTCTGAATATTGTTGTTACAAGGTGTCGCTATTGTGGCACGTATGGGTAAAATTTTGTCGCCGTAGCGGCAGCGCGCCACCGTGGGCGCGGCTATAGTGGAACGGTCGTTCAACCCACGGAGGATCGCCATGTCAGCCACACTGCGCCACTTTGCCATCAATGCCGACGATGTCGGCCGTGCCAGGACGTTTTATGAAAGCGTGTTCGGCTGGCGCTTCGACCCATGGGGGCCGCCCGGCTTTTACCAGATCAAGAATGCCGGACAGGGTTTGCTGGGCGCACTGCAGGAACGCCGCGAACTGGTGCCCGGCGTGCGCGTCGCCGCCTACGAAACCAGCATGGGCGTGGACGACCTGCGCGCCACCATGGCGGCGGTGGAGGCCGGCGGCGGACGCATCGTCATGCAGCCCTACCGGATTGAAGGCGTGGGGGAGCTGATTTACTTTGAGGACACCGAAGGCAATCTGGTGGGCGCCATGCAGTACGACCCGGCCTTCCAGTTTCCCTGAGATGGATGGCGACGGCTACGATGTGCGCTCGCTGGCGCTGGGCTTCCGTGCCGGCGCCGTCATAGAAGAGCACAGCCACGCATGGGGACAACTGGTGTTTGCGGCGTCGGGTGTGATGCGGGTGTGCACCGCCAGCATGGCGTGGCTGACGCCGCCCACACGGGCCATCTGGGTACCAGCACGGTTGCAGCATCGCATCGAGATGGAAAGCGCGGTGGCGGTGCGTACGCTGTACATCGGTGCGCAACGCGCGGCGCCGTTGCCGCAGATGCCGGTGGTGCTGGCGGTGACGCCGCTGTTGCGCGAACTGATCCTGCACATCCTCGGCATTGGCATGCTGGCCCCGCACGAGCCCGCTCAGGCGCGGCTGGCTGGCGTGCTGATTGATTTGCTGCTGTCGGCCGGCCATGAGGACCTGGCGTTGCCGCTGCCTGGTGATCCGCGCGCGTTGAAACTGGCGCAGCACTGGCTGCGGCAGCCGGATGATGAGCGTGGCATCGCCGCACTGGCGGGCGAAGTTGGCGCCAGCCTGCGTACCATGCAGCGCCTGTTCCCGCAGCAGACCGGCATGACGCTGCAGGCCTGGCGCCAGAAGGCACGCCTGCTGCACGCGGTGTCGCGCCTGGCCGGCGGCGCCAGCGTGACCGACGCGGCGCTAGCCTGCGGCTACCATAGCCTGGCGGCGTTTGGCACGGCATTTCAGCGCCAGTTTGGCGTCAGCCCCAGCCGCTACATCGCATGAGCCTTACTGGCCCGGGTTGGTGATGCGTGCGTGAATGGCGTCGCAGGCCTGGATCACTTCTTTCGGCAGCTGCACTTCGAACGCGTCGATGTTCTGCTTGAGCTGGTCGAGGTTGGTGGCGCCGATGATGGTCGAGGCCACGAACCAGCGCGAGTAGCACCAGCCGAGGGCCAGCTGCGTTGGCGTCAGGCCGTTGGCGCGCGCCAGCTTGGTGTAGCAGGCCACCGCTTCCAGCACACCCGAACGCAGGTAGCGCGGGCTCCAGTTGGGCGGGAAGATGGTCAGGCGGCCATGGGCCTTGGGATTGTCGTGGTACTTGCCGGTCAGCTGGCCGAATGCCAGCGGGCTGTACGCCAGCAGGCTGACGTTTTCGCGGTAGCAGGTTTCGTCCAGCAGGCTGGTTTCGTAGTGGCGCGCGGTCAGGTTGTACAGGTTTTGAATCGAGGCGATGCGCGGCAGGCCTTGCAGCTCGGCCTGCTTGATGAATTCGTTGACGCCCCAACAGGTTTCGTTGGAGACGCCAATCGCGCCGATCTTGCCTTCCTTGACCAACTGGCCCAGCGCGGCCAGCGTGTCTTCGATGGCCACGCACTCGCGGTCATGCTGGGGATTGAAGCTGTTGTTGCCGAAGATGGGCGCGTTACGGCTGGGCCAGTGCAATTGGTATAAATCGATATGCTCGATTTGCAGGCGTTGCAGGCTGGCTTCCACCGCCGCTTTCAAATTGGCGGCGTCGAAGTTGCGCGCGCGGCCGCCGCGTATCCAGCTGACGTTGGCGTTGGGACCGGCTGCCTTGGTGGCGATCACCACCTTGTCGCGCAGGCCGCTCTTTTTCAGCCAGCTGCCGATGTAGCGCTCGGTTGAACCTTGCGTTTCAGCGCGCGGCATCACTGGGTACATTTCCGCCGTGTCGATGAAGTTGATGCCGCGCTCGATAGCGTAATCGAGCTGGCTGTGTGCTTCCGCCTCGGTGTTCTGCTCGCCCCAGGTCATCGTGCCTAGGCAGATCTTGCTGACGTTCAGATGGCTGTTACCCAGTTGTACCGTTTGCATATGCTTTCCTTTTAGTGGCCGCGAAGCGCGTCAGCGCAGTCCTTGATCAGCGCAGGTCCAGCGTAGATCAGTCCGCTGTACAGCTGCACCAGCTGGGCGCCGCACTCCATTTTGACCTTGGCGTCCGCACCTTGCATGATACCGCCGACACCGATGATGGGCAGCGCATCGCCCAGCTCGGCCTTGAGCAGGTGGATCACGGTGTTGGAGAACTGGAACACCGGCGCGCCCGACAGGCCGCCCGCCTCAGCGCCGTGCAGCATGCCAGTCACTGCATCGCGGTTCAGCGTGGTGTTGGTGGCGATGACACCGTCGATCTTGTGGCGGATCAGCGCATCAGCGATGTTCTTGACCTGGTCGCCGTCCATGTCCGGTGCAATCTTCAATGCCAGCGGCACGTAGCGCTGGTGCTGATCGGCCAGGCGCAGCTGGGCGTCTTTCAAGGTGCTCAGCAGACCGTCCAGTTCGGAACCGCCTTGTAGCTGGCGCAGGTTCTTGGTGTTGGGCGAGGAGATGTTGACGGTGACATAGCTGGCGTAAGGGTAGACCTTTTCCAGGCAGTGCAGGTAGTCGTCGGTGGCGCGTTCAATCGGCGTATCGGCATTCTTGCCGATGTTCAGGCCCAGCACGCCAGCCTTGTCCTGGTAGAAGCGCGAGGACTGCACATTGGCCACAAACGCATCGACGCCGCCATTGTTGAAGCCCATGCGGTTGATGATGGCGTGCGCTTCCGGCAGGCGGAACATGCGCGGCTTGGGATTGCCCGGTTGCGCGCGCGGCGTCACCGTGCCCACTTCGATCGAGCCAAAGCCCAGGTCGGCCAGCGCATCAATATAAGCGCCATCCTTGTCGAGGCCGGCAGCGAGGCCGACCGGGTTTTTAAACGTGATACCCATGACGGTGCGCGGATCGGCCTTGGGCTGGGCGACCAGCTTGGTCAGACCCAATGCGGCGGCGCGTTTCAGTGCAGGCAGGGTGAAGTGGTGGGCGGCTTCGGCGTCCATCGAGAACAGCATGGGACGGGCCAGGGAATACAGGAATTTGTTGGACATGGGGCGCTCTGGTTGGTGATCGCCCGTATTTTATCAGGCGTCCAGCACGCTCCACACGCCCTTGATGCGGGCTTCCAGCGGCTTGAAGTTGGTTTTATAGGACATTTTCGGGCTTTCCTTGATCCAGTAGCCCAGGTAGACATAGGGCAGCTTGAGTTCGCACGCCTGCTCGATTTGCCACAGCACGTTGTAGGTGCCATAGGAAGCGCCTTCCACGTCCGGATCAAAGAAGGTGTAGACCGAGGACAGGCCATCCGACAGCACGTCGATGATGCTGACCATGCGCAGCGTGCCGCCCGGCTCGCGGAACTCCACCAGCCGCGTGTTGACGCGGCTTTGCAGCAGGAATTGCGCGTACTGGTCGCGGCTGTCCTGGTCCATGCCGCCGCCGGCGTGACGGCGGCTCTGGTAGCGCAGGTAGAGCTCGTAATGCTCGTCCGAGAAGGATAGCGTGGCCACGCCCGCCGTCAGGTCGCCATGCTTCATGCGGGCGCGGCGCTGGGTGCGGTTGGACTTGAACTGGTCCGCCACCACGCGCACCGGGATGCAAGCCTGGCAACCATCGCAATATGGCCGATAAGTAAAGATGCCGCTGCGGCGGAAGCCGTTCTTGACCAGCTCCGAGTAGACGTCCGCATTAATCAGGTGCGAAGGCGTAGCCACCTGCGAGCGGGCCTGACGGGCGTCGAGGTAGCTGCAAGGGTAGGGCGCCGTTGTGTAAAACTGCAGCGTCGCGAAAGGCAGGTCGTTCAGGTGCGTCATGCACGTCCTATCGGGCGAGTGGTTGAGTCTTTACGCTAGCTTAACTGGCTGGCGCGAGTGGTGCAATTGGTTCCCATGCCGTGATCTGAGGCAATTCAATACTGTTGCGCAGATGCGCCAGGAATTGGGCGCGCGGAATGGGCGCCGCACCCAGCGAGGCCAGATGGCCGGTCTCCTGTTGGCAATCGATCATGCTTACCCCATTGTCACGCAGGAAGCGCACCAGATAGTACAAGGCGATCTTGGAGGCGTCCGTAACGCGCGCAAACATCGACTCGCCATAGAACATGCGGCCGATGCAGACGCCGTACGCGCCGCCCACCAGCGCGCCATCCAGCCAGACTTCGGCCGAATGCGCGTAACCCATGCGGTGCAGGCCGGTGTAGCCGGCAATGATGTCTTCCGAGATCCAGGTGCCGGGGCCATCGCGGCGCGGCGCGGCGCAGTTGCGCATGACTTGTTCGAACGCGCTGTCGAAACGCACTTGCCAGCGGCCGCCTTCGTTGCGGCTGCGTTCTACTTTACGCAAGGTTTTCCTGAGCGAGTCGGTGACGTGGAAGTTTGCCGTCATGAGCACCATGCGCGGATCGGTGCTCCACCACAGGATGGGCTGGCCTTCCGAGAACCACGGGAAGATGCCGTGCTGGTAGGCCATGAGCAAGCGCTGCGGCGACAGGTCGGCGCCGGCGGCCAGCAGGCCGGGCGCCTCGGTCGTCAAGGCGGTGGAGACATCCGGAAACGGGGTGTCGGTATCGAGCCACGGAATCATCTTAATGCGTCACGCCGGTTCGATGTCAGAGCGCATATTGCGGTTGATGTCCTGCGTGTGGAAGCCATAGCTGCCGCCTTCGCGGATTTTTACGCGGTCGGCAAAGAACAGTTCCAGCGTGGTGCGGATGGTGGGGAAGGCCAGCTCGTCCCAGGGAATCTCTGTTTCCGTGAACAGCTGGACTTCCAGGCTTTCCTCGCCAGGCGCGAAGTCGAGGTCGATGAGTTCAGCCAGGTAGAACATATGGACCTGGTGCACGTGCGCGACGTTGAGCAATGTAAACAGCTTGCCAAGCTTGATATTCGCGCCAGCTTCTTCCTGGGTTTCGCGGATCGCCGCCTGGCTGGTGGTTTCATTGTTTTCCATGAAGCCGGCCGGCAGCGTCCAGTAGCCGTAGCGCGGTTCGATGGCGCGCTTGCACAGCAGCACTTGCAGCTCGCCGCCGCGCTCCCACACGGGAATCGAGCCCAGTACCATCTTGGGATTCTGGTAATGGATGGTGGCGCAGCTGGCGTTGGTGCACACGTAGCGGGGACGGTTATCGCCCGCCGGAATCGACAGGCTGACAGGGGAAGCGCATTCGGAACAGAATTTCATAAACTCATTGGACAGGTCGGTTTTATGCTTACTTTACACCGATTGCCGTGCGCGCGGCAGGATAGCCGTCCCGCCAGCTCGGCATTTATTCGATCTATCATGCTTCTTTCGGAGATTGATATTGCCTAAACGCGCGAACTGCCCTATAATAACGGCACAGACGCGGGGTGGAGCAGTCTGGCAGCTCGTCGGGCTCATAACCCGAAGGTCACAGGTTCAAATCCTGTCCCCGCAACCAAATTCTAAAGCCGTTGATACCGTTAAGGTTCAACGGCTTTTTCGTTTTCGCCCGGGAAAAATTCTTCGTCGAGGATTTGCTCGACGGTGTAGGGATTTTCTGCCGGGAAGGCGGACGGGGATTTGCGTGTGTCGCGTGCGGCAAGGCGTACGGCCTTGGCATAATTGTACGTGACATATTCATCGAGTTGCGGCCGCAAACTGGGCATTTGCCTGAGCACCCCCAGAATTTCTTCCCGATGATTATCGATTGTGTTGGCCCAGCTGCGTGAGCGCCGCTCTGGCTGGAATTGGTACTTCAGCAGGTGCGCCATCAAGCCGCGCAGCCGGCTGGCGACTTCGTTCTTGTCTTTTCGCACTTGGTACCCCAGCTCGGAAATGATGTTTTCCAGATCCAGCTGATCGAATTGTCCGGCGCGCAGCAAGGCGATCTGGGTTTCGGTCCAGATCAGCGCATCGGTTTCGTAAAGGATGTTGAGGTGATCGTCCATGGGGCACCATCGTAGAACGGCAAGCGGACTTTCACTTTATGCGCGATCAAGCGGCGCTGCAAGCAGCCACGGCCTGGCGGATGTAGGCGATGATGGCTGGCGTGACCCAAGTCCCTCTCAGCAGCTCGGGCTCGTTGTCATGTGCATGGCGTATCCTGGCCTGCACGTGCTCACTGTCGCCCGCGCGGGCCCGGAACAGCACCATCCATTCCTGCGCCAGGGCCTGTGACGACGGATGCTCTGGCGGCACACCTTGCTGCATGTGCTGATGCAGGCGCATGAACAGCTTGAGCCATTCATTGACCTGCTTGCGGCTGTTGGCGCGCAGGTGGCGCATCTCTTCTTCGTTGAGGTATTTCGCATACAGCGCCATCTTGTGGGCGTTGAAGGCCTCGCCGATATATTCCTTGATCTCCACCGGTACCACCGTGCGGCGCCCTGCCAGTTCCTCACTTTCCAGCATGGCCGACATGCGCCACGCGAATTCAGGATTGGCGCCGGTATCATGTTCAAGTGACTCCATCCAGCGCTGGGATAGCCGTCGCGCTTCCTCGCTGTCGGCCGTGACGCCGCGCGCCCTCATGGCTTGCGCTTCTCCGACCATCGCGCGCCAGCGGGCGTTGCGGCGTGCCTCCTGCTGCCAGAACGGCAGTCGGCGCAGTTCTTCCGGCGTGAAGTACTGCTCGTACAGTTTCATCTGCTCCAGCGCGTCCAGCCAGTCTTCCAGCGCGGGATCATCGTCGCCCGCCATTTGCTGTTGCAGGCGCGCGAGATGGCCACGCAGCGCGCTGGCCTGTTCGATCTGCTTGTCCAGCGCGTCGATCTGCTGGGTGACGATGTCGGCAAATGGCGCGTCTTCGCTATCGAGGAAGGTGGCGATGTCCGCCAGCGACATGCCGAATTTGCGCAGCGCCTGTATGCGGTGCAGGCGCGCGACATCAGTGCGGTTGTACAGGCGGTAGCCGGAATCGGCGCGCGCAGATGGCGTTAGCAGGCCGATGCTGTCGTAATGGTGCAGGGCGCGCACGGTGAGGCCGGTGCGCGAAGCCAGTTCGCCGATTTTCAGTACATTCTTTTCCATGCCGGGTAGTTTAAACCGTGGCACGCAGCAGGCGGAAAATGCCGCTCAGGCGCGTGCCGTAGCGCGTGCCGAGCGCCTGCGCGTCGAAGTCGTCGATATGCCGGAAGCCCTGCTGGCGCAGCACGTGTTCCAGCAGCGGCGGCTCGAAACTGCTTTGCAGATGTTCACCTTGCGCGGCCAGCGATGCGGCGATGAAGTCCAGGCCTGTGCATTCCTGTTCGCTCAGGTGCTTGCGGTGGACGCAGTAGTCGAACACGATGCTGCTGCCCGGCGCGCAATCGGCGATCTCGCGCAAGGTCCGCATGACTTCATCCGGTTTGAGGTACATGCTCACCCCCAGCCATGAGCAGCAGGCCGGCTGCGCGGCATCGAAGCCAGCTTGCAGCAGGTCTTCCATGAGCGCAGTGGTGGTGAAGTCGGTAGCGACATAGCTTACGTGCTCAGGTTCCGCGATGCCGGCGGCGCGCAGGCAATCGCGTTTCCATTGCAGCATGGCGTGCAGGTCGACTTCGTAAATGCGTGCTGCCGCTGCGTTACTGCGGTAGGCATAGGTATCCAGGCCGGCGCCGAGGATCACGTATTGCTGGACGCCGCGCTGCTGTGCATCGTCCCAGCTGTCTTCGGCAAGGCGGGCGCGGACGGCCATGGTGGCGCGCATGGCGGCGGCCAGGGGATGCTGCTGGCGCTGGCCGTCTGCGCGCAATTCAGCTTCGCGTTCGCTGCCAAGTATGCGCAGGGCCAGTGGATCGGGCAGGATCAGCGGTTCGTCGTACAGCTGATGTGCGGCACGCGCAGTGGCGGTGACCCAGGCGCTGGGCTTCGGTGGGGATGGAAATGCCATATTGCTCTCCTCGTTGGTAGTAGGGAGAGCGTAGAGCCTGACGTAACGTCAGGCTCAAGCAAAATTTAGTCGCGCGGGTGCAGGCTAGCCCACAGGTGGGCGGCGGCCATGGTGCGGTGAGGGCTGTAGCGGGCGAGGATTTCCTCGGTGCGCTTGATGTCGGGTTTGGCCTCTTCGCCCAGCAGTGTTTGCAGCGCGGCGCGGATGGCGACATCGCCGTGCAGCGAACAGTCGGCATAGCCGTAGCCGCGCAGCAGGCCGTAGTTGACGGTCCACGGGCCGATGCCTTTGACGGCCAGCAGGTTGGCGGAGATTTGTTCGATGCTGTTATCTTCCGCGACGTCCAGACGCAGTTCGCCGCTGGTTACCAATGCGGCCAGCCGCAGCACGGTTTCCGCCTTGGCGCGCGAGAATTTGTGGCTGGTGAGGTCTTCCAGCGTCAGTTGGGCTGCGCTGGGCGCATCGGGATAACACCACAAGCCGCTGCTGTGCTGGCGGCCTGCTTGCAGCACAAATGCGCGGCGCAGCGAGATGGCAAACGCCAGGTTGATTTGCTGGCCGATGATGGCCCAGGTCAGCGCCTCAAATATGGTGGCCGATTGCACGATGCGCAGGCCGGTCTGCCTGCGCGCCAGTGCGGCAAACAGTTTGTCTTTTTTGACGAAGGTGCTGAATGGCGCGGGATCGATCCGCAGGCCGAGGATGCTGAGCGCCGCTTCGCGCGCCTGCTGCTTGCCCGCTGCGCTGAGCGTGCCGTCCGCGTGGACGGTGCAGATGGCGTTTTCTCCATGTGGCAACGCGATATCCAGCACGACTGGCACGCCGTCCAGCAACACGCCTTTGCGCAGCCGGTCCGCGCTGACTTCTTCTGCGACGCTTTCAATGTCGCGGCGGTGAAAGGCCAGGACGTCGTCCAGACGGTAATCTACCGGCAGCTCCAGCGTGAACGGCTTCATGCCGCAGGCGCCTTGCGCAGGAAGCTCAGGTTCGGGCGGAAGCCCGTCACCAGCGCCGTGCCGGTGAGGACGATGGCTGCGCCGGCAAAGGTGTACCAGCCCACCGTCTCGCCCAGGAATAGCACGCCCCACAGGATGCCGAACAGCGGACTAAGGAAGGTCACTGTCAGGGCAGATGATGGACCAACGTCCTGAATCAGGCGGAAGTAAATCATGTAGGCGATGCCGCTGCAGACCACGCCCAAGGCAATCACCGCGCCCATGATGCCGACGGTGGGCTCGCCGGGAGCCGGGAAGAAGGGCACCACTGGCAGTACCAGCAGCGTTGATGCCCACATGGAGCCATGTGCATTGGCAAACGGTTCGACAGCCTTGGCCTGCTTGGCGTAGTTGCTGGCGATGCCGTAGTTGAAGGAGGCGAACAGCACGGCGGCAATCGCAAGGCCTGCGCCAGGCTTGGAGCTGACGTGGTCAAAGCCCACCAGCAGCGCGACGCCGCAGGTGCCCAGCGCGAGGCCCAGCAATACTTTGCCGCTGACCATGGTGCGCGACCATACGGCGGCAATCAGCGTGCCCCACAGCGGCGTGGTGGCGTTCAGCACCGCCAGCAATGACGCGGACAGCGTGCGTGCGGCGAATCCAAACATCAGGAAGGGCAGGGCGGAGTTGAACAGGCCAAGGATGAGGAAATGCTTCCAGTGCTGTTTCAGGTCCAGCTTCTTCCTGAGGAATACGCCGACTGCTGCGAGGAAAAGGGAGGCAAACAGCACACGGTATTCGATCAGCACGGCGGCGCCCAGTACGGGAGCGGCAATCCGCATGAACAGGAAGGAGCCGCCCCAGATGGCGGCAAGCAGGAAAAGGCGAAGTAGGTTGGCGGTGCTCATGCTGATTCCAGTTGTGTGTTAGCGCCGGTATTGTCGCCGGATGATGCGGCTTTACGCCAGCCGTTTCTTGCTTTTAAACTGCGCCGCTTTCAACCACGCACACGGCGTCGCCGGGTGTGGTCGGCGCGGCGGCATGCGGCACGATCATGTCGGTCGGGACGCCGTTTTTAATCGCGGTCATCTCCGCCAGGATGGAGATGGCAATTTCCGAGGGCGTCTTGCTGCCGATGTACAGGCCGATCGGCCCGTGCAGGCGCGCCAGCTGCTCCGGCGTCAGGTCGAATTCCAGCAGACGCTCGCGCCGCTTGGCGTTGTTCTTGCGCGAACCGATGGCGCCGACGTAAAAGGCCTCCGACTTCAGCGCTTCCATCAGCGCCAGGTCGTCCAGCTTGGGATCGTGCGTCAGCGCGACCACGGCGCTGCGCCGGTCCAGCTGCATGGACAGCACGATATCGTCCGGCATATCGTGCACCAGCTCCACGCCGTCCACATGCCAGCCTGCGCGATACTCTTCACGCGGATCGCAGACGATGACGTGGTAATCCATGGCCGTGGCAATCTGCGCCAAGAAGCGCGACAGCTGCCCGGCGCCGATCACCAGCAGCCGCCAGCGCGGACCGTGGATGGTCACCATGGCCTGCCCGCTGACCTGCAACTGCGTGCCTGGAGCGGCCTTGGACAGTTCTACTTCGCCGGTGTGCAGATCGACGCGGCGCTGCACCAGCTCATGCCGCTCCAGCCGTGCCAGCAGTTCGTCGATGCGGCTGCGCGACGACAGCGGCTCGATCGACAGCTCGATGGTGCCGCCGCATGGCAGGCCAAAACGGTGGGCCTCGTCGGCGGTGATGCCGTAGCTGACGATTTCCGGTGTGGTGCGGTGTATGCCCTCGTTGCGTACACGGGCGATGAGGTCGTCCTCGATGCAGCCGCCGGAGACGGAACCAATCACAGTACCATCTTCGCAGATGGCCAGCGTGGCGCCGATCGGGCGCGGACTGGAGCCCCACGTCTTGATGACGGTGATGAGCTCACAGCGCTGCCCGGCGGCGATCCATCCGGCGCTGGTTTTCAATACTTCGAGGTCGATAGAGTCCATGAATGGAATATACTACGGCTCTCTAAAGCTTGCAGGGAACTGAGATGCCACACAAGGAAGATGATGGTAGCCCTAAATTCGGCCGCCTGCTGATCGTGCTGATTTTCGCTGTGCTGGTCTGCGCTGGCCTGACCTGGCTGATGGCGACGGTGTTCCCCAACTTCCCCAATTAGATCTTGCAAGCCGCAGCCAGCGCGCTGTCAAACGGGCTGTCGGGCACGATGTCTTCCGGGTTGAATTTTTCGAACTTGTAGTTTTCGACCGGCTCACCCTTGCCCATGGTGTCCGGATAGTAGACCTGCGCGAGCAGGGTGGTGGTGTGCTCTTCGCACGCATACACGTGCAGCATCTTCACCGAGCGATACAGCTTGCCTTCGGGGGTTTTCTGCTGCCGTGCATAGTTTTGCATGGACCAGACTTTGCGCGTCTTGTCGATCTTGATGACGCTGGCTTTATCGATGTAGACGGTATTGCCGGCGCTGCCGCTGACCTTCATCCATTGCGCCGCCTGCGCCAGGCCGGCCACCAACATCAACATCACTGCGATCAGGCCGGACTTGTTCATGGCGCACTTCCGCAAGTTAAGGGATCAAAGGCCGCTTGGCAGCCTGCTTGTTCCTGATTTCCGTCACCGTCTTGTCGACCACGGTCAGGCGATGGGCGACGGCTGGGTGATTAGCAGTATAACCGTTGAGCACCGAGGCTGGATATTGGGTGGCCAGCCGCTGCCAGAAGGCGCGTGCGCCATCCACCTTGTAGCCGGCGCGCGCCACCATGTACAGCGACAGGTAGTCGGCTGCCGCATCGAGGTCTTGCGGCATCGGCTTGACGCCAGCGGTGCCGATCAACATGGAGACATCGGGGCGCGCGGCCACCAGGTTGTCGATGATGCTGCCGATGGTATAAGCCTGTTTGGTGGTGGCTGCGTGACCCAGCACATTGTGGGCGATGTCCTTGGCCAGCACGTAGGCGATGGCCTCGTCGCTCTGCGCGAAATTGACCATGCCGCGCGTGATCATCACACGCTGGCCATCGGAATAGGCATTGACGTTATCGGCGTTGCCGATATCGATCTTGAAGGCGCAGGCGCGCGTCACCGGCACTTTGAGCTGCTGGGTGGCGCCATTGCGCGACACGGTCAGGTCCAGCGACTGGCTGCTGCTGGCCAGCGGGCCAAGGATGCCGGCCGCCAGCGTTTCCGCATTGGCGCCCACTGGCAGCACTTTGCCGTTGGCGGCGATCAGGGCGTCGCCCTTGCGCAGGCCGCCGCGTGCGGCGCCGCTGCCGGACAGCACACTGGCCACTTCCAGGCGGTCGCCGTAGTTCAGCACCGCTTCGGCGGCATCGACAAATTCGCCGGAGTAGGAGTATTTGTTCTTGGCGGTGAAGCCGAGCAGGTTGCGCGCCTGCGTGCGGCACAGGTCCGCGTTGTTGATGAGGAGGGGAGCGGCAATCCGGTACAGGCGGTCCTGCAGCGCCACCATCTGGCTCAGTTGCGCGCGTGCTGTGGCCATTTTGGCGGTGACGACGGGCGGCTCTTCGGTCACGCTGCTGACCACTGCGGGCGCAGGTTCCGGCGCTGCCGGCGTGGCCTGAAAGGTGGAGCAGGCGGATAGCAGCGCGCTTGCCGCCACAAGGGAGAATATACCAATGTTATGCGTCTTGTTCATCCCTGTGCTCCGTCTCCATTTTTTAGTGTTTGCCAGTGCTGCCGAAACCGCCGGCGCCGCGTTCGCTGGTGTCGAATTCCTCAACCACGTTAAAGCCGACCTGCACGACCGGTACGATAATCAGCTGCGCCAGGCGTTCCATCGGGTTCAGCGTGAAGGCGCTGTGGCCGCGGTTCCAGGTCGAGATCATCAACTGGCCCTGGTAGTCGGAGTCGATCAAGCCTACCAGATTGCCCAGCACGATGCCGTTCTTGTGGCCCATGCCGCTGCGCGGCAGGATCATGGCCGCATAGCCCGGATCGGCGACGTGGATCGCCAGGCCGGTCGGAATCAGCACGGTCTGGCCGGCTTCAATCACCATCGGCGCGTCGATGCAGGCGCGCAGGTCCAGACCTGCCGAACCTGGCGTTGCGTACGCCGGCAGCTGGTCTTTCATGCGCGGGTCAAGGATTTTAACGTCTACGTTTTTCATTTATTTAGCAAATAAGGAGTGTTGCGAGATCCGTTTCGAGATCTCCGAAATCAGTTGGCGCGCCAGCGTCAGCTTGTCGGCGCGCGGCAGGATGGTGTGGCCGTTTTCGTCGAACAGGATGATGGTGTTGTCGTCTTGGCCGAAGGTGTGGTGGCCGATATTCCCTACTAGCAGAGGGATGCCTTTTTTCTCGCGCTTGTCGGCGCCGAACTTCACCAGGTTTTCCGATTCGGCGGCAAAGCCGACGCAGTAGGGGTGGCCTGCCAGGTTGGTGCGGGCTGCCACCGTGGCGAGGATGTCCGGATTCTGCTCGAACTTCAGGTCGGGTGCGGTGCCGTCCGGATTCTTCTTCAGTTTCTGTTCGCTGGCGTTGGCGATGCGCCAGTCGGCCACCGCTGCCACCGCGATGAAGATGTGCTGGTGATCGACGTCGGCCATCACTGCATCAAACATCTGCTGTGCACTCTGCACGTTGATGCGCTGGACGCCAAACGGCACTGGCAGCGTGACCGGGCCGGATACCAGCGTCACTTCGGCGCCGGCTTCACGCGCAGCGCGTGCTACGGCGTAGCCCATCTTGCCAGAAGACAGATTGGTGATGCCGCGTACCGGGTCGATCGGTTCGAAGGTCGGGCCGGCGGTAATCATGATGCGTTTGCCCGCCAGGACTTTCTGCTGGAACGAGGCGATGACTTCTTCCAGCAGCTGTTCCGGCTCCAGCATGCGGCCCAGGCCTACTTCGCCGCAAGCCTGGTCGCCGGCCGCCGGGCCGAAGATGGTGATGCCGTCGTCGCGCAGTTGCTGCACATTGCGCTGGGTGGCCGGGTTCTGCCACATTTCCACGTTCATGGCGGGTGCGATCAGCAGCGGCACGTGGCGCGGACGGGCTACGCACATGGTCGACAGCAGGTCGTCGCAGGCGCCATGGGCCAGCTTGCGGATGAAGTCCGTCGAGCATGGCGCGACGACGATGGCGTCCGCATCGCGCGTGACGTCGATGTGGGCCATATTGTTGTTGACGCGCGGGTCCCACTGGTCGGTGTACACCTGGCGGCCGGATAGGGCCTGCATGGTGACAGCCGTGATGAAGTGGGTGGCCGCTTCGGTCATCACCACTTGCACCGTGGCGCCGGCCTTGGTAAAGGCGCGGCACAGTTCTGCGGCTTTGTAGCAGGCGACGCCGCCCGACAGGCCGAGAACGATTTTCTTACCAGTCAATTCCATCATGATGGCTGCTCCGTGTTATTTGTTCACCCGGCGTAGTTCGTCCAGGATGAACAGGCCAGCGCCGACGCAGATCGCCGAATCGGCGACGTTGAAGGCCGGGAAGTGGCCCAGGCCGCGCCAGTAGAAATCCAGGAAGTCGACCACGTGGCCATACAGCAGGCGGTCGATGACGTTACCAAGTGCGCCACCCAGTATCAGCGACAGCGCCCAGGCAAACATGCGCTGGCTGCCGTTTTTCTTCAGCAGGTAGACGATGAAGATGGCGGCGACGATGCCGATGCCGGTGAAGAAGTAGCGCTGCCAGCCACCGCTGTTGCTCAGGAAGCTGAAGGCCGCGCCCTTGTTGTAGGCCAGGACCAGGTTGAAGAACGAGGTGATGGCTTTCTCTTCACCGAGCTGGAAGGTCTTGGTGATGGTGATTTTGGTCAGCTGGTCGATCAGGATGACGAGAGCAGCGATGCACAGCCAGGGCGTCAGACTCGCCGAGGACTTGGTCGGGAAGATTTTTTTGGTGGCCATAAGAGTAGTCGTTTGTTTGTAGCGGCGTCGCCGCCGCGTTCTTTTAAAACGCGGCGGCCGTCATATTAAGCGAACTTGCGTTTTTCGCCCGCACCAAACAGGTTGCTGTAGCAGCGGCCGCACAGGGTCGGATGGTCTGCGTGGGCGCCAACGTCGGCGCGGTAGTGCCAGCAACGCTCGCACTTTTCGGCCGTCGATGCCGCCACGGCGACTGCTTCTTCCGCTTCCGCCGCCACTTCGGTCACCGATGCCAGCGAGGTGATGAAGATGAACTTGAGGTCATCATCCAGGCTGGCCAGCGCCTTGAACTTGTCGCCGGCAGCCTTGATGCTCAGTTCCGCCTGCAGCGAGGAGCCGATCGCGCCGGAGGTGCGCAGGTCTTCCAGCTGCTTGGTGACTTCGGTACGCACTGCACGCAGCGTTGCGTACTTGGCCAGCAGGGCTTCGGCATCGGCCAGTTCCGGCAACTGCCACCAGGTCTGGGTGAAGATGGTTTCGTCGCTGGCTTTCCAGCCTTCTGCACCGGCGAAGATTTCCCATGCTTCTTCGGCGGTGAAGGACAGCGCAGGCGCCATTAGACGCAGCAGGCTTTGGGTCAGGTGCCACAGCGCGGTCTGGGCCGAACGGCGCGACGACGAGGTCACGCCGGTGGTGTACAGACGGTCTTTCAGGATGTCCAGGTAGAAGCCGCCCAGGTCTTCCGAGCAGTAGTTCTGCAGTTTGGAGTAAACCGGCTGGAATTCGTACTGCATATAGTGCGCTTCGATTTCCTTCTGCAGCTGCGCCATGTTGGCGATGGCGTAGCGGTCGATTTCCAGCAGCTCGGCGACCGGCACGGCGTCTTTGGCGGCGTCGAAGTCGGACAGGTTGGCCAGCAGGAAGCGCAGCGTGTTGCGGATGCGGCGATACGATTCGGTCACGCGCTTGAGGATCTCGTCGGAGATCGACAGTTCACCGGTGTAGTCGGTCGAGGCCACCCACAGGCGCAGCATGTCGGCGCCCAGCTTGTTCCAGACGTCTTGCGGCGCCACGGTGTTGCCGATCGACTTGGACATCTTCTTGCCTTCGCCATCGACCACGAAGCCGTGGGTCAGCAGCGCCTTGTACGGCGGGGCGCCGTTCAGCATCGAGGAAGTCAGCAGCGACGAGTGGAACCAGCCGCGGTGCTGGTCCGAACCTTCCAGGTACAGGTCAGCAGGGAAGGCCGATTGCTCCTTGTGCGAGCCGCGCAGCACGGTCTGGTGGGTCGAACCGGAGTCGAACCAGACGTCCAGCGTATCCTTGTTCTTCTGGTAGTGCGCCGCTTCGTCGCCGATCAGATCTTTCAGGTCCAGCGCCTGCCAGGCATCGATGCCGCCTTGTTCGATCAGCTTGGCCACCTGTTCCAGCAGTTCCGGCGTGCGTGGATGCAGGGCGCCGGTTTCCTTGTGGACCACGAAGGCCATCGGCACGCCCCACTGGCGCTGACGCGACAGGGTCCAGTCGGGACGGTTGGCGATCATGCCGTGCAGGCGCGCCTTGCCCCAGTCCGGGAAGAATTCGGTCTGCTCGATGCCGGCCAGCGCGGCCTGGCGCAGCGTGGCGCCGCCGTCGTTTGGATGCACGTCCATGCCGGCGAACCACTGCGAGGTGGCGCGGTAGATGATCGGCGTTTTATGGCGCCAGCAGTGCATGTAGCTGTGGTCGAACATTTTGACTTCAAACAGCGCGCCCGCATCCTTCAGCGCGGCGCAGACTGGCTTGGAGGCTTCCCAGATGGTCATGCCGCCGAACAGCGGCAGCGATTCGGCGTATTTGCCGTCGCCCAGCACCGGGGTCAGGATCTGTTCGTCCTTCAGGCCGTGCGCCTTGCACGAGATGAAGTCGTCCAGGCCATAAGCTGGCGCCGAGTGGACCACGCCGGTGCCGCTGTCTGCGGTCACGTAGTCCGCCAGATACATCGGCGACAGGCGGTCGTAGAAGGCGTCCGATGCGTGCAGCGGATGACGGAAGCTGATGCCGCTCAGCGCTGCGCCGTCGCAGGTGGCGATGGTGACGCCTTCCAGCTTGTAGCGCGCCAGGCAGGATTCCACCAGGTCCTGGGCCAGGATCAGCAGCAAAGGCTGGCCATCGCGCGAGGTCTCGACCAGCGCGTATTTCAGTTCCGGATGCACGTTCAGCGCCTGGTTGGACGGGATGGTCCATGGCGTGGTGGTCCAGATGACGATGAAGCCGTTTTCGGTTGGCAGCTTGTCCAGGCCGAAGGCGCTGGCCAGCTTGTCGAATTCGGCAAACTTGAAGCCGACGTCAATCGCCGGGTCGCGCTTGTCCTGGTATTCCACTTCCGCTTCGGCCAGTGCGGACTGGCAGTCGAAGCACCAGTTGACCGGCTTCAGACCGCGATAGACATAGCCTTTTTCCAGCATCTTGCCGAGGGCGCGCAGTTCGTCGGCCTCGTTGGAATAGTTCATGGTCAGGTAAGGATTCTGCCATTCGCCCAGTACGCCCAGGCGGATGAAGTCCTTGCGCTGGCGGTCGACCTGCTCGAGCGCGTAGGCGCGGGCCTTGGTCAGCACGTCGGCGGTCGGCAGGTTTTTGCCGTACTGTTTTTCGATCTGGATTTCGATTGGCATGCCGTGGCAATCCCAGCCCGGCACATACGGCGCGTCGTAGCCGGCGAAGGTGCGGGCCTTGACCACCATGTCTTTCAGGATCTTGTTGACGGCGTGGCCGATGTGGATGTCGCCGTTGGCGTACGGAGGACCGTCGTGCAGGATGAATTTAGGACGGCCGGCGGCAGCCTTGCGCACGCGCTCATAGATTTTCTTGGTTTGCCATTGCTGGACCCAGTTCGGCTCGCGCTTGGCCATATCGCCGCGCATCGGGAACGGGGTTTCGGTCATGTTGACCGGGTATTTACTTTCAGGCTTCTTTGCAGATTTGTTATCGGACATGGTATGCGTTCAGTGATTTATTTGGGTGTTCTGTGTAGCCGGCGCTCGTAGCTGATCGCGCGGTCAAATTCGGTCGGTGGCGCGCTTGGCGAAGAAGTCGCGGGCGATGGCGGCGTCGCGGTCGATCGCGGCGGTCAGCGTCGGCAGGTCGATGTACTTTTCTTCGTTGCGGATTTTTTGCAGGAATTCGACGCGCACCTGTTTGCCGTAGCAGTTCTGGGCGAAGTCGAACACATGCACTTCCAGCAGCACGCGGCCGCTGTCATCCACGGTCGGGCGCACGCCCAGGCTGGCCACGGCGGGTAGCGGCTGTTCGCTCAAACCATGCACCTGCACGATGAAGATGCCCGACAGCGCAGGGCGGTGCGGCACGCGCAGGTTCAGGGTCGGGAAGCCCAGCGTGCGGCCCAGTTTCTGGCCGTGGATCACATGGCCGGAGATGGCGTAGGGATGGCCCAGCAGTGCTTCGGCATGCAGAAAATCGCCTTCGCCCAGCGCGGCGCGCACGGCGGAAGACGAGATGCGGGTGCTGCCGTTCATCACGGTCGGCAGGGTCTCGACGTGGAAGCCGTATTTCTGGCCCGCTTCCAGCAGCATCTGCACATTGCCTGCGCGGCGGGCGCCGTAGCAGAAGTCGTCGCCGACCATCAGCCATTTGACGTGCAGCCCTTCGACCAGCACTTTCTCGGTGAACTCCTGCGGCGTCAGCGCGGCAAAGGAATCGGAGAAGTGTTCGACGATGACGCGGTCGATGCCGTTGTCGGACAGCGATTGCAGCTTGTCGCGCAGGTTGGCGATGCGGGCCGGGGCGCGCGACAGATCGCCAGCCTTGCGGGCGAAGAATTCACGCGGATGCGGTTCAAAGGTCATCACGGCCGCTTCCAGTTCCAGCCTGGAGGCGGCAGCGCGCACGCGGGCCAGCAATGCCTGGTGGCCCAGGTGGACACCGTCAAAGTTGCCGATCGTGAGCGCGCAGGGCGCACGCGCCGCTGCATTGGGAAGACCTCGAAATACCTTCATGGGAATCTTGGGGGAAACTTGTCGCAAATAGGGGATTATACGGGGAATCCCTCAAAGCGAAAAAAAAGCGCTGCCGGCGGGCCGGACAGCGCTTTGTGCATCAGCCTATCCGAATTACATCGGATGGTTAATGTTCATGGTCCAGTAGCGGGCCAGGTCGGCGGTGCCGTCCGTGCCTTTGACCGATTTCAGGGTGTTCAGCGCAGCCGCTTTCTTGCCAGCGATGTTCTGCGCCAGGCCCTGGTGCAGTTTGATGGCTTCCGGATTTTTACCGGTACCCAGTTTTACAGCTTCGTCCAGCAGTGGCAGACCTTTGTCAGCCTTGCCTTGCGAAACCAGGGCGAAGCCCAGGTTGGCCAGCGCGTCAGCATCCTTGGCTTTTTCAGCTTCCGCCTGGTTCGCAGCCAGTTTGGCGTCGAACTCGGTCTGGGTCTTGGCGGCCAGGTCTTTCAGACGCTGGTGACGGGCAGCATCTGCACCGGTGCCCAGTGCGCCTTTTTTGTAGCCCTGGTCGATGATCTTGATGGCTTCAGCCGGGTTGCCTGCTTGCAGTGCCAGCTGGCTCATTTCCATGTAGTCGTTTGGCTTGGTCAGCAGGCCCAGCGACAGGCGCAGACGCAGCAGGTCCAGCGACAGCGTCGACGAGAAGCCTGGTTTGGTCTGGACGCGTTGCAGCAGGTCGGCCCAGGTCTGGGCTTTTGGATAGCTGGCAGCCATCTTTTCCAGGGTCTGCACGTAGCCGGCTTTGTCGTTCTGCTTGAGCTGGATGTTGGCCAGCATGCCCAGCTGGTTTTCGCTCAGGTTTTTGGTGGACTGCAGCTCTTTGGCCGCCTCAGCATATTTGCCCGAGGTGTACAGGATCTGGACGATGTATTCGTGTGCCGAGCTATTGTTTGGATTGTCTTTCAGCACGCGCTGGAACCAGGTCACAGCTTTGTTGTAGTCCTTGGCGCGGTAGTAGATACCAGCCAGGGCTTCCGAGAATTTGGCGGATTCGGCAGGCGACAGCTTGCCCGAATTGATGACCGACTCAAAGGCGCGGGCAGCGGCGTCATTATCGCCAGCAGCCACAGCAGCCGAGGCACGGGTGCGCTCGATCAGATAGGTTTCATTGGCGGTTTTGCCGCCGACTGCGTCAGTTTCTTTCAGTTTGGCAAGTGCTTCCTTGTTCTTGCCGGCCGCGGCCAGTTTCTGTGCTTCTTGCAATGGTTTGCCGATTTCTGCGCGCACCGTTTCTGCTGCGTAGGCGACCGACGAGAAACCTGCGATGGGGGCTGCTGCAGTAAAACCAATAGCGGCCATTACCAGGCCGAGATGAGCGAGACGAAACTTGGTCATGGGTGAGTTTTCTTTCATCAAAAAACGAAAATAGGCAGGAAGGGTCCTGCCTATTATTTTACATGGGACGTATTACTGGAACTGTTCGTTACCGACCAGACCAATTTTGGTCACGCCCAGACGTTGAGCCGAAGCCATCACGCCTGCTACGACTTTGTACGACACCAGCTTGTTCGGACGCAGATGCACTTCCGGCTGATCAGCTTGCGCTGCGACATCGGTCAGTTTCGCTTCCAGGGTGCCGCGGTCAGGAACCACTGCGTTATCCCACAGAATCGTACCGTCGAAGTCGACGTCAATCGTAATGACCACTGGTTCCTTGGTTGGCGGTGGCGGGGTGCCGACCGGCATGTTCAGGTTGACCGAATGGTTGGCTTTAGGAATCGTAATGATCATCATGATAATCAGCACCAGCATCACGTCGATGAGGGGCGTCATATTCATTTCCATCATTGGTTCCGGATCCGCGCCTGCGGATGGGGAGCCGACATTCATACTCATGATGTTTCCTTTTAAGAAGGGCAGACCTGACGTATCAGGTCTGCGATGCACTGTCGGGTATTAACCCTTATCAGGCGGTTCGGTGATGAAGCCGACCTTCTGAATACCAGCACGCTGGGTAGTGTAAATAACCTTGCCGATTGCTTCGTAGCGGGTCTCTTGGTCACCGCGTACGTGGACTTCCGGCTGAGGCAATTTAACAGCTTCCACCTTCAGATTGTCGAACAGTTCGTTCGCATCGCGCATCTTACGTTGATTCCAGTAGATGTCGCCATCTTTGCTCACGACAATGTTCACGTCTTCCGGCTTGGTCTGAATAACCTGGTTGGTTTCTTCTGGCAGCTTGATCTTGATCAGCTTCAGAACAACCGGGCTCGTGATCAGGAAGATAATCAGCAGAACCAACATGATGTCCACGAGGGGCGTCGTGTTGATTTCCGACATGACTTGATCTTCGTCTCCGCTATCGGAGCCTACGGACATGGACATGGTTAATTACCCAACTTTTTTGGAGCCGGTTGCGGTCGACATTGCGCCCGAGATCAGCACCGAGTGAACGTCAGCCGAGAAAGCACGTACGTCTTCCATTGCCGACTTGTTACGACGTACCAGCCAGTTGTAACCCAGAACGGCTGGAACTGCCACGAACAGACCGAAAGCGGTCATGATCAGCGCTTCACCCACTGGACCTGCTACTTTGTCGATCGATGCGTTACCGGACATGCCGATGGCGATCAGTGCATTGTAAATACCCCAAACGGTACCGAACAGACCGATGAACGGTGCGGTCGAACCCACGGTTGCCAGGAACGACAGGCCGTCTTGCAGACGCGATTGAACTTTGTCAACAGCGCGTTGGATCGACATGGTCACCCAGGTCGACAGGTCGATTTGTTCCAGCAGGGCGCCGTCATGGTGCTGGGTAGCCTTGGTGCCGGTTTCAGCGATGAAGCGGAATGGCGAACCTTCGGTCAGCGAAGCCGAACCAGCAGCGATCGACGAAGCTTTCCAGAACTTGGCCGAAGTTTCTTTCGACTGTTTGAAGATCTTGGTCTGGTCGATCAGTTTGGTGATGATGATGTACCACGAACCCATCGACATCAGCGACAGGATGATCAGGGTGCCGCGCGAAACGAAGCCTGCTTCCCACACAGCAGCGAAGCCGTATGGATTGTCTACTTCTTCTTTACCGTGAGCTGCTGGTGCTGCTGGAGCTTCTGCTGCTGGCGCAGGTGCTGCTGCCGCATCCGCTGGAGCGGCTGCTGGGGCCGAAGCGGCTGCCGAGGCTGGCGCGTCAGCGAACGCTGGGGCGCTTACCAGGGCGGTGGCTGCGGTCACCGAGAACAGCACAGCGGCCAGTACAGCGGACAAACGGGTATTCTTAAACATGCTTCCTCCAAATTGATAAAATAATCAGATCGCTGGCGTAGTGACAACGAAAATTACTAATTGAGACGGTGTTCTGCCTCGGTTTTACTCCAGCGTCCAGACGTATTGCATCTGCTGCCAGCCTTCTTTCGGTACGCCGTCTTCAGTAGCCGGTTTGAAACGGCACTTCGTAATACCAGCGACCGCAGCTTTATCCAGATCTCTAAAGCCGCTTGATTTCACAACCTTACCCTCGGCAACGTGACCGTCGGCAGCAATCAGGAACGACAGCTGGACAGTACCGGTTTCTTCGTTACGCAGGGACGACTTCGGCCATTCCGGCTTGGCGCAAGTGCTGAAGTCAACCACAGCAGCGGTACGCACGCCAGTTTTCGCTGGGCCTGGGGTAGGCGCTGGCTGGGCTGGTGGTGCTGGACGGATATCCGTCGTTGCCGGTTTCACGTTGGTCGCGTTAGCGATCACGTTCTGCGGTGGTGGGGGCTGCTGCACGTTCACCTCAACTGGCGGGATGAATGGCGGTGGTGGTGCCTTCATCTCTGGCGGAGGTGGCGGTGGTGGGAGTTCTTTCGGTGGAGGAGGTTTGACCTCCTCAATGATCTTGGTCTCCACTGGTGCGACCATTTTGGCCACCAGACGTTTTCCCAAGCCCGTCACGATCCCATAAGCAACCAGGAGGTGCAACAAAACGACAATAGTGATGCCTGTAAAGTTCTTCCCGGTGCTTTTCTCGTTGTGCGTGAAATTCATGCCTGCTTTCTCCAATACCAACTCTCTTTGGTGCTACTTAAACCCCAAAATGGCGACACAAAACAACAGCCGCATCCGGGACGTCGGCGAATTATACATACGAATTCTTGATTTTACATAGAATTTTCATCCCTAAAACCGGTTAAATTTCATAGGGTTTTCCTATGTGGTAGCGCTCACTTTGCACCGTTCTGGCCCAATCAACAAGATTGCCCAGCGCATTTTTGTGCGCTGACGCACCACGACGTTACTTAGTTTTCCCTTAAGGACAAAAACGGAATTTTATCCAGGTAATTTTACTACGAACAATTGATAATTTGGCCGCAAATGTTTCTTATGTGAAATTCTTGCTCGGTTCGCCAGGCCGTTCAAGGCAGAAAAATATTGACTTCCGGTTCGTGCCGTGCCCTCAACGAAAAAACCGGGGCCGGCGCGCCCTCGCCGACCCCGGTTCAGACTCTTGCAAGAGCCGTGCCTGATAGTCACGGCGTACAAAAAGCCTTATATATATGTTGGGTCAGGGAATACGGCCGCGTTTCTCCCGTTTGACTTCGAGTGAACTGACAACGTCGCCATTGGGCGCCACGGTTTCCAGATGGACGTCGAAGCCCCATAAGCGTGCAACGTGCTTCAGGACCTCGCCGGCCTGCTGGTTCAGGGGACGGCGCTGGAACTGGGTATGGCGCAAGGTCAGCGCGCGGTCGTCCTGCGTATTGACCGACCAGACCTGGATGTTGGGTTCACGGTTACCGAGGTTATATTGTTCTGCAAGCTGCTGGCGCACGTATCGGTAGCCCAGGTTGTCGTGGATGGCGGACACGCTGAGTTTTTCATTATTGTCGTCGTCCAGCACGGCAAAGAAGTGGAACTCGCGGATCAGCTTGGGCGAAAGGTATTGGGCAATGAAGCTTTCGTCTTTGAAATTGCGCATCGCGAAGTCCAGCGTCTTGCGCCAGTCGCTGCCGGCGATGTCGGGGAACCACTCGCGGTCTTCGTCGGTCGGGTGTTCGCAGATGCGGCGGATGTCGGTCATCATGGCAAAGCCCAGCGCATACGGATTGATGCCGCTGTAGTAGGGGCTGTTGACGGGCGGCTGGTAGACCACGTTGGTGTGGCTCTTTAAAAACTCCATCATGAAGCCGTCGCTGACCACGCCCTCATCGTACAACTGGTTGAGGATGGTGTAGTGCCAGAACGTGGCCCAGCCTTCGTTCATGACCTGCGTCTGGCGCTGCGGGTAGAAGTACTGGGAAATCTTGCGCACGATGCGGACCATCTCGCGCTGCCATGGCTCCAGCAGCGGCGCGTACTTTTCGATAAAGTACAGCAGGTTTTCCTCAGGCTCGGGCGGGAAGCGCGGCGCGGCCTTGTTGACTTCCTCTTCCTCGCGCCGGGGCAAGGTGCGCCACAGTTCGTTGATCTGCGACTGCACGTAGGCCTCGCGCTCCTTCTGGCGCGCACGTTCCTGCGCCAGCGACAGCTTGGCCGGCCGCTTGTAGCGGTCGACGCCGTAGTTCTGAATGGCATGGCAGGAATCCAGCAGCAGTTCGACCGCATCAATGCCGTGGCGCTGCTCGCATTCGGCGATGTAATTCTTGGCAAACACCATGTAGTCGACGATGGCGTCGGCATCAGTCCAGGTGCGGAACAGGTAGTTCCCCTTGAAGAAGGAATTGTGACCATAGGCCGCGTGCGCAATCACCAGCGACTGCATGGTCAGGCTGTTCTCCTCCATCAGATAGGCGATGCACGGGTTGGAGTTGATGACGATTTCGTAGGCCAGCCCCATCTGCCCGCGCTTATAGCCTTTTTCGGTGCTGAGGAAGTGCTTGCCGAAGGACCAGTGGTTGTACGACACCGGCATGCCGACCGAGGTGTAGGCATCCATCATCTGCTCGGCCGTGATGATTTCCAGCTGGTTCGGATAAGTATCCAGCCCGAAGCCCTCGGCCACGCGGCGGATTTCCTGGTGTATCTGCTCGATCAGCTCAAATGTCCATTCGGATTGCTCCGGCAGGGCGTTCGGATGCTTGGGCTTGGGCGTCATGTCGTTCATCAATGTGCTCCACTACTTCGGCTGTTTCTTGAACAGTTCACGGAATACCGGATAAATATCAGCCGGCGTCACAATTTTCTGCATGGCGAAGTGCGGATGGTGGTCCGGCACCTGCGAGTACTGCTCCCACAGGTTTTGCGGCGGGCCATCGGTGATCTCGACATAGGTGTAGTACTGCACCTTGGGCATGATGGTGTTGACCAGCAGCTGGCGGCACAGCACGGAGTCGTTGTCCCAGTTGTCGCCGTCCGAGGCCTGGGCCACATAAGCGTTCCAGCTGCCGCCGCCAAAGCGCTCATCGATAACCTTGTCCAGCAGGTGCAGGGCGGAGGACACCACCGTGCCGCCCGACTCGCGCGAGTGGAAGAATTCTTCCTCGTCCACCTCGGCCGCAGCCGTGTGATGGCGGATGAACACGACTTCAATCTTGTCGTACACGCGCTTGAGGAACAGGTAGAGCAGGATGAAGAAGCGCTTGGCCGTATCCTTGCGCGTCTCGTCCATCGAGCCGGAGACGTCCATGATGCAGAACATCACCGCCTGCGTCATCGGCTTGGGCACCTTGACGCGGTTGGTATAGCGCAGGTCGAACGGATCGATGAACGGGATGGCCAGCAGCCGCGTGTGCAGATGGTGGATCAGCTTTTTGAGCTCGACCACGCGCGGGTCCTGCAGCGGCACGCCTTCCAGCAGCAGCTCTTCCAGCTCGCGCTCGGCCTCGACGACGCGCTTGCGCGAGCTGCCGCCAACGGCAATGCGGCGGCCCAGGGCGCCGCGCAGCGAGCGCAGCACGTGGATGTTCGACGGCGTGCCCGACATATTGTAGCCGGCGCGCTGGTTCTTGAAATCGGTGGAGGCGGTCAGCTGGGTCTTGACCATGTGCGGCAGTTCCAGGTCTTCGAAGAAGTAGTTCATGAACTCTTCGCGCGACAGCTCGAAGATGAAATCGTCCTCGGTGAGCTGGTCGCTATTGCCGGCCTTGCCGCGGCCGGCGCCGCCACCGCCTTTGGGGCGGTTGATCTGGTCGCCTTTCTGGTATTCCTGGTTGCCCGGGTTGACCACTTCCCAGATGCCGCCATGGGCATGGCCAAACGAGGGCTCGCTCACATCCTTGACCGGGATGGAGACTTTTTCGCCGTTCTCAACGTCGGTGATGGAACGGCCTTTGATGGCGCGTCCCACCGCGTCCTTGATCTGGGCCTTGTAGCGTCGTAAGAAGCGTTCGCGGTTGACTGCGGACTTGTTCTTGCCCTGCAAACGTCGGTCGATGAGGTAAGTCAAAAGATGCCTCCTGCTGCTATTGGTCGGCGCCGCGCCTCCTGTGCACAGGAGGCGCGCAGTTGCTGCTTAGGACGACTTCCTCACACGCAGATACCATTCGCACAGCAAGCGTACCTGCTTGGCCGTGTAGCCTTTTTCCACCATGCGCGCGACAAAGTCGGCGTGCTTGTTGGCGTCTTCCGCGCTGGCCTTGGCGTTGAACGAAATCACCGGCAGCAGTTCTTCCGTGTTGGAGAACATCTTCTTCTCGATCACGGTGCGGAATTTTTCATAACTGGTCCACGCCGGATTCTTGCCGCCGTTATTGGCGCGCGCACGCAGGCCGAAGTTGACGATCTCGTTACGGAAGTCTTTCGGATTCGAGATGCCAGCCGGTTTTTCGATTTTCTCCAGCTCGTTGTTGAGCGACTCGCGGTCGAAGCTTTCGCCGGTATCGGGATCGCGGTATTCCTGATCCTGGATCCAGAAGTCGGCAAAGGTCACATAACGGTCGAAGATGTTCTGGCCATACTCGGAATAGGATTCCAGGTACGCAGTCTGGATTTCCTTGCCGATGAATTCGACGTAGCGCTGGGCCAGGTGCTCCTTGATATACGAGAAGTACTTCTGCTCCAGTTCGGGCGGGAACTGCTCGCGCTCTACCTGCTGCTCCAGCACGTACAGCAGGTGCACCGGATTGGCCGCCACTTCCGTATTGTCGAAGTTGAAGACCTTGGACAGGATCTTGAACGCAAAGCGCGTCGACAAACCATTCATGCCCTCGTCGACGCCGGCATAGTCCACATACTCATGGAGCGACTTGGCTTTGGGGTCGGTGTCCTTGAGGTTTTCGCCATCGTAGACCAGCATCTTGCTGAACACGCTGGAGTTCTCGGGATCTTTCAGGCGCGACAGGATGGCAAACTGCGCCATCATGCGCAAGGTGCCGGGTGCGCAAGGCGCTGCCGACAGCGAGGAATTGAACAGCAGCTTGTCGTAAATCTTGATCTCGTCGGTCACGCGCAGGCAGTACGGCACTTTGACGATGTAGATACGGTCAAGGAACGCCTCGTTGTTGCGGTTGTTCTTGAACGACTTCCACTCCGACTCGTTCGAGTGCGCCAGCACGATGCCGTCAAACGGGATCGCGCCAAAGCCTTCCGTGCCTTTGTAATTGCCTTCCTGCGTGGCGGTCAGCAGCGGGTGCAGCACCTTGATGGGCGCCTTGAACATCTCGACGAATTCCATCAGGCCCTGGTTGGCCAGGCACAGTCCGCCCGAGTAGCTGTAGGCATCGGGATCGTCCTGCGAATAATCTTCCAGCTTGCGGATATCGACCTTGCCGACCAGCGACGAGATGTCCTGGTTGTTTTCATCACCCGGCTCGGTCTTGGAGATGGCCACCTGTTTCAGCACGGAAGGGTAGCGCCGCACCACGCGGAACTGGTTGATGTCGCCGTTGAATTCATGCAGGCGCTTCACCGCCCATGGCGACGGGATATTGCGCAGGTAGCGGCGCGGGATGCCGTAATCTTCTTCGAGGATGGTGCCATCCTCTTCCTCGTTGAACAGCCCCAGCGGCGATTCATTTACCGGCGAACCCTTCAGGCAATAGAAGGGCACATGTTCCATCAGTGACTTGAGTTTTTCCGCAATCGACGATTTACCGCCGCCCACCGGACCCAGCAGGTAAAGGATCTGCTTGCGTTCTTCCAGGCCCTGCGCGGCATGACGGAAGTAGGACACTACTTGCTCGATGACTTCTTCCGTACCGTAGAACTCGCGGAACGCCGGATAAATCTTGATGACCTTGTTCGCAAAGATGCGCGACAGCCGGGTGTCATTGCGCGTATCGACCAAGGTCGGTTCGCCAATGGCGGCCAGCATGCGCTCGGCAGCGCTGGCATAGGTCAGCCGGTCTTTCTTGCAAAGTTCGAGATACTCCTTCATGGACATCTCTTCTTCTTTGGTCCGTTCGTATCGTGCGGCGTAGTTGTCAAAAATGGTCATGTGAATGTCCTTTTATGATGGAAACCTGCTTGTCACGAGTCACCGGCAGTTCACCTGCCCTGGCTCTGGTTCGTATAATTCCTTTTGATCTTGTTTTTCTTCGTGGTCAGCTTCTTTGGGTGGCGCGGATTGCCCGCGCCGATGAGCTGGCTTTATGGCCGGATGGCGGCTTTTATGTGTTGGTCGTAACGCTTCTTACGTCTATGAAATTGATTATTGCGCTATTGGTGCAGGAAGTCAAAAGATATGTCGTAATATCGTTAATACTCTTTCGTAACTATTTGATTTTAAAAATAAAAATCGCACTGCACACGTGTTTTTCATGGTGTTTTATGGTCCTTAAACACCACAGTATCATGCCTTTGAAAGATGTGCTGACACACTCTTGCGGCATGCGATAAGATGACTTGATTCAGTAACCCCAGTAACAGGAAAAAAACCAATGTTGAACGAACAATTACGCCGCGTTTTGCAGCAGATGCCGAAAGCCGAGCTGCATATTCACATCGAAGGCTCGCTGGAGCCGGAACTGATCTTCGCGCTGGCCGAACGCAATGGCGTCAAGCTGGCGTACGGCTCGGTGGAAGAACTGCGCGCGGCGTATGCTTTCACCGACCTGCAATCCTTCCTCGACATCTATTACGCTGGCGCCAGCGTGCTGTTGAAGGAGCAGGACTTCTACGATATGACCGCCGCGTATCTGAAACGTACGGAAGAAGATAATGTGCGGCATACGGAAATCTTCTTCGATCCGCAAACGCATACGCACCGTGGCGTGGCGATGGACGTCATCATCAACGGCATCTACCGCGCCTGCCAGGACAGCCCGGTCAGCGCCACGCTGATCCTGTGCTTCCTGCGCCACCTGTCGGAAGAGGATGCCATTGTCACGCTGGAGGCGGCGCTGCCGTACCGCGACAAGTTCATCGGCGTCGGCCTGGACTCGTCCGAAGTCGGCAATCCGCCGGAGAAGTTTGCACGCGTGTTTGCGCGCTGCCGCGAGCTGGGCCTGCACCTGGTGGCGCACGCGGGCGAAGAAGGTCCGCCAGCCTACATCTACACCGCACTGGACACGCTCAAGGTCGAGCGCATCGACCACGGTGTGCGCTGCCTCGAAGATCCGGCGCTGACCGAACGTCTGGCGCGTGAACAGATGGCGCTGACGGTGTGTCCGCTGTCCAACATCAAGCTGTGCGTGTTCGACAAGATGGAACAGCACAATATCCTCGACCTGCTGAACGCCAACATCGTGGCCACCGTCAATTCCGACGATCCGGCTTACTTCGGCGGCTATATGAACGATAACTTCATCGCCACGTTCGAGGCGCTGCCGCTGGGCCTGTCCCATGCGCAGCGCCTGGCGCGCAACAGCTTTGCGGCGGCCTTCCTGCCGGCGGCGCAGAAGCAGCAGTATCTGGATGAAGTCGACGCATTCTTTGCCAAGGTCTAAATGTTCAAACTCGCCCTGAAAATGACCGCGCGCGACTGGCGCGCCGGTCAGCTGCGCTTTCTGCTGATTGCGCTGACGGTAGCGGTGGCCGCCTTGTCGGCCACTGGCTTCTTTATCGATCGCCTGCGCAGCGGACTCGATCGCGACGCCCATCAGCTGCTGGGCGCCGACGTGGCCGTCAGCGCGGATCTGCCGGTGCGGGCCGAATGGCGTGCGCAGGCGGTACAGCGTGGACTGGTGGTGACCGATACCATCAGCTTCCCGAGCATGGCGCAGGCGGGCGAGGGCGAGCAATCCAGTTCCATGCTGGCGGCGTTGAAGGCAGTCGGCCCCGGTTATCCGCTGCGCGGCAAGGTGAAAATCACCACCGATGCGGCGCAGGCGGAACAAAGCATCGGCACGCCTGCCGCCACAGTGCCAGCCCCGGGCACGGTGTGGGTCGAGCCGGGCATGCTGGGCAGTCTGAAAACTGCCGTAGGCCAGCAGCTCAAGCTCGGCGACAAAAGCTTCACCATCACGCAGCTCATCGCTGCGGAGCCGGATCGCGGCGCCAACTTCCTGGCGTTCGCACCGCGCGTGATGTTTGCGCTCGACGATCTGGCGGCGACCAATCTGATCCAGCCAGGTTCGCGTGTGAATTACCGCTTGCTGGCCAGCGCGCCGCCATCGCTGAAGAACGGCGCCGCTGCCGCCAGGGCTTATCAGACATGGCTGGAAGCGGAAATCAAGCGCGGAAATATCAAGGGCGTGCGCGTCGAGTCGCTCGACAACCGCCCTGAAATGCAAAGCACGCTGGAACGCGCGGACCGCTTCCTGTCGCTGGTCGGCCTGCTGTCGGCGATGCTGGCGGCGGTGGCCGTGGCGATGGCGGCGCGCCGCTTCATGCAGCGCCATCTCGACGCCTGCGCCATGCTGCGCTGCCTGGGCCTGACGCAAAACCAGGTGACGGCGATGTATCTGATCGAATTCCTGCTGGTGGGTCTGCTCGGCAGCGCCGCCGGCGTGCTCGTTGGCTTTGCCGGCCACTATGTGCTGCTGGAGGTGCTGGGTGCGCTGGTGTCCAGCGAGCTGCCGGCGCCCACCATGTATCCGGCATTGCAGGGCATGGCCATCGGCATCCTGCTGCTGGCGGCATTTGCGCTGCCGCCGATACTGCAACTGCGCAAGGTGCCGCATAACCGCGTGATCCGCCGCGAGCAGGACCCGCCGCAGGTGAGTGCGCTGGCCACCTACGGCATCGGCATGGCGGGTTTTGTCGCGCTGCTGCTGTGGCAGGCCGGCGATCCGACGATGGCGCTCTACACGGCGCTGGGCTTTATCGGCGCGTTTGCGGTGTTTGGCCTGGTGGGCTGGCTGGGACTGCGTTCGCTGCGCTCCCTGCGCGGCGCGATTGACCATCAGAGCTGGCGCTTTGCGGTTACGTCCTTGCAGCGCCGCCCCGGCGCCACCATCGTGCAGATCGTCTCGCTGGCGCTGGGCATGATGGCGCTGCTGGTGCTGACCGTGGTGCGCGGCGACCTGATGACGGCCTGGCGCAATGCCACGCCGCCGGATGCGCCGAACCGCTTCATCATCAACATCCAGCCGGAGCAGCAGGCGGACATCGCCGCGCGCCTCAAGGCGGCGGGTGTGAGCTATGCGCCGCAGTATCCGATGATACGCGGCCGCCTGACCACCGTGAATGGCGCTGCGGTGACGGCGGAAACCTACACCGACGAGCGCGCCAAAGGGCTGGCAGACCGCGAGTTCAACCTGTCCACCATGGCGCAGATGCAGGCCGAAAACAAGATCAAGGAAGGCAAGTGGTTCGAGGATAAACCGGGCTTCCCGGAGGCGTCGGTGGAAGAGGGCATCGCCAAAAACCTGAACTGGAAACTGGGCGACAAGCTGCGCTTCGATATCGCCGGTACGCCGGTGGACGTCACCATCACCAGCATCCGCAAGCTCGATTGGGGCTCGATGCGCGTGAATTTCTTCGTCATCATCAATCCGGCAGCGATGACGGAAATCTCGCAGAGCTGGATCACGGCGTTCCACCTGCCGCAAGGCCAGGGCGCGGTGATGAACGGCTTGACGCGCGACTTCCCCAACCTGACCATCGTCGATGTCGGCGGCATTCTGCGCCAGGTGCAGGCGGTACTGGACCAAGTGATTACGGCGGTGGAGTTCCTGTTCGTCTTCACGCTGGCATCGGGCGTGCTGGTGCTGTATGCCGCCCTGATGGGATCGCAGGATGAACGCACGCGCGAAGCGGGCCTGTTGCGCGCGCTGGGTGCGACGCGCAAGCAGCTGTCGCAGGCGCAGCTGATCGAATTCACGCTGGTGGGCGCCTTGTCCGGCGTGCTGGCGGCGACCGGTGCGGCGGCCATGGGCTGGGCGCTGGCCACCTATCAGTTCAAGTTTGCCTGGAGCTTCAGTCCTGTGGTGTGGCTGGTTGGCCTGCTGGCGGGCGCGCTGTGCGCGATTGCCGGCGGCTGGCTGGGCTTGCGCAATGTGCTGCGCCAGCCGCCGCTGCAAACGCTGCGCGAGGCTTAAGCCGCAATGATCTGCGGCTGCAGCTCCTGCAGGAACTGTGCATAGGTGTAGGGGCGCTGTCCAAAGTAGTGGCCGGGCAGGTCGAACAGCGCCCAGTAGTAGGTCTCCTGTCCCACGCAGACCTGGGGCGCTGCCGTGTAGCGGTGCCAGTTTTCGCTCATGCTGTTGGTGTACATGCCGTCGCCGAATGGATCGCTGAAGAAGGCGAGCACGCGGCGTTCCAGCAGCGCGTTGAGGAGCGAGCGCGGCGCCTCGCTGTCGCGGGCGATTTCGTATTGCGCGCACATGCCCTGTTCGGTTTCTATCATCATCAGCGTGGCCTTGCCCTGCTGGTCGAGGAACAGGATGCCGGTGGGGTTGGGGAAGATGTAGTGCTCGACAAAGCCCATGCTGCGCTTGAGCTCCCGCACCACGGCTGTCAGCGCCGGGTCGCACAGGAAGCGGAAGTCGTGCAGCGCGACCATCTCGCGCAGCGTGTCCGACTGGCTGTCGAAATAGCGGTCCTGCAGCGCGGCGATTTCCAGCTCCAGGATGTCCAGCGCGTGGTCTTCGCTCTTCTTGATGTAGCGGTCGATCAGGCCGCGGTTGAAGGCGGCCACGGCGATCTTTTCATCGGCCGCTCCGGTGAACAGGATCTTCTTGCAGGGCAGGTGCGCAACGGCGGCGCAGAATTCCAGGCCATTCATCTGCGGCATCGAGTAGTCCACCACCAGCACCGACGGCACGGCAAAGCGCTGGCGCTGCTCGCTGATCCGGTAGATGCGCTCCAGGTCCAGCGCCACATTGCATTGATCGGCCGGCAGGTTTTGCATGTCGAAGTTGACGTGCAGCGGCACGCTGGCATCCGGCGCGCTGTTGCGCAGCCAGTGCAGGGCCTCGGTCGTGTCATGGAAGGTTTTGTTGGCCAGCATGGGATCGAGCTGGAACGACAGGCTGCTCAAAAAGGAGTCGCTGTCGTCAACCAGTACGGTCAGGGTGGGGTGCGCGTAGACGGGCAGGTGCATGATTACCTCGCTGGGAATTCCAGGATGAAGACGGCGTAGGCGCTCTCGCGCGATACGCAGCGGATGCTCGCACCCCAGGCTTCCATGATTTCCTGGCACAGCGCCAGACCGATGCCGGCGCCGTTGTGCGGCGGGTGGGAGTAAAAGCGGCGGAAGATCATCGGCATGTGCTGCATGGCGATGCCGCAGCCAGTGTCGATGAAGAGCAGGCGCGGCATGCGCTGGCTGCCGTCGATGACGATACGCACGCGGCCCTTGCCTGCGCGCTGCACGGCGCGCAGGGCGTTGCGCATCAGGTTGAGCAGCACGACCACGGCCAGCTCGGTCTGGCCGGAGAAGTGGAAGTTGCGGCGCACCTCCAGCCGCACCATCTTCTGCTGTTTATGGCTGGAGAAGGGATAGCGTTTCAGCACCGATTCCACCACCGACTCCATCGACACCATTTCCACCGGGCGCAGATTCTGCCGCACCGCCGTCGCGCTCAGCAGGAACAGGTCGATCATGTGGTTCATATGGCGGACTTCAAACTGGATGCGCGCGAGCGCGTCGACGATGGGAATTCGCTCGCTCCGCTGGTCCGCCATGAGCCGCAGCACGCCGCGCACATTGGCGTCGACGCTGGTGAGCGGAGTGCGCAACTCGTGCGCCACGGTGGCCAGGCCGGCGCCCATGCCGGTCAGCTTTTCCTGCGCCAGCACGTGGCGGCTGATCTTAGCCGCTGACAGCACGGCGATGGTGAACCAGTGGATCGGCAGCTGCTGCAGGACTTGCCGACTGAGCAGCGCGTCGCCCGCACCCTGCGATATGGCGGCGGTGCAGGCCAGCAGGGTGCCGATGGCGTACGCGCGCAGCGCCAGTCCGGTATCGAAGTGAAACAGCACCACCAGGCCGATCAGCAGCGACTCGCTCCATACGCCGGAACCATGGTTCATCAAAAACATCAGCGTGAAGAAGAACGGAAAGATGTAGCTCAGCGTGACCAGCAGATAGAGGTTGAGCACCTGCCGGCTGAACTGGCGCGCAAACAATCCCACCGCGCACAGCAGTATGCCCAGTAGCCGCAGCGGCAGCGACTCGAAATCCTGCGGGAAGAAGTGATGCCAGATCACGTAATAGAGCGGCATGGCGACCGTGCCGATGCAGGCGAGCAGCAGAACGCGCACGGTCGCGTGGTCTTCACGGCCGTGATATAGGAGCAGGGACTGTACCAGTCCGTGCTGCCAGCGCTTCCAGCGTTCTTGCAGGGTGGATGTCATGGGAATCTTGATTTTCATCAAGTTGCCATGATGGCCTTAAATTACAACGCGTTTTGCGACATTAAAACGCTGATTGATCCGTATCAATCTCGTTGAGTTTTTTTCGCCGCATGGTGGCACTGCAATGCTTAGAAAAACAACCATCATTGTTCAAAACTCAAGGAGACGCGACATGAACTACGCCGTTGCCCAGACCCTGCTGCCTTCGCATCTGCCGGACTTTGTCACCCGGCGCATGGACCGGCACTACATCACCCGTATCGAGCAACTGCTGGGCGGCGAACATCCGCACGCCTGGCAGCCTACGCCGGCCAACGCGGTTTTCCTGGCCGGTAACGACTACCTGTGCCTGGCCGGCGAGCCGGCGCTGGTCGGCGCGCAGATGTCGGCCTTGCAGCATCGCCATGGTGAATTGCTGATGTCTGCCGTCTACCTGCAGGAGGACAGTACCCAGCACCGGCTGGAACTCAAGCTGGCGCAGTTCATGGGGGCGGAGGATGGGATACTGGCGCAATCCGGCTGGGCCGCCAACGTCGGGCTGGTGCAGACGCTCACGGGGCCGGGCATTCCTGTGTACCTGGACATGCAGGCGCATGCTTCGCTGTGGGAGGGCGTGCAGTCGTCGGGCGCGACGCCCGTCTCCTTCCTGCACAACGATATGGATCATTTGCGCAAACAGCTGCAGCGTCACGGCCGCGGCCTGATTGTGGTCGATGCGCTGTACAGCACCAACGGCAGCGTGGCGCCGCTGGTGGAACTGGTGGAGATCGCGGAGCGCGGCGGCTGCATGCTGCTGGTGGACGAGTCGCACTCGCTGGGTACGCACGGGCCGCGCGGCGCCGGACTGGTGGCGTCGCTGGGATTGAGTGAGCGGGTACATTTCCGCACGGCGTCGCTGGCAAAGGCATTTGCCGGGCGTGCCGGCTTCATTACCTGTTCCAGCCATTTCAAGGGCTACTTTCTGTCCGAGTCGCGCCCGGCGATATTCAGCTCCTGCCTGCTGGGGCATGAGCTGGCATGGTTTGACGCGGCCATCGATTTCATCGCCGCTGCCGACGACCGCCGCGCCGCGCTGCACGCGCACGCGCGCACATTGCGGGAAGAACTGGGCGCCCTGGGCTACAACGTCAGTGACGGCTGCGAGCAGATCATCGCGCTCGAGCCAGGGCCGGAGCCGAGAACGCTGGCGCTGCGCAAGCTGCTCGAGCAGCACGGCGTGTATGGCGCCATGTTCTGCGCACCGGCGACGCCCAAGAACCGGTCACTGGTGCGGCTGACGCTCAATTCCGGCCTCAATCGCGTGCAGCTGGCGCGCATTGTTCAAGCCTGTGACGAGATCCGCCACCAGGTCGATCTGGAGAGCTGGTCGTCCACGCGCCGCCTGCGCAAGCTGGCCCTGGTATAAGCTATCATTGCGGGTATGACTGAAGAATCCCGCACCCTTTACGAAGTAATTGGCGGCGAATCGACCATCCGCGCGATGGTCGATCGCTTTTATGATCTGATGGAACTCGAACCTGAGTTCCAGCTGCTGCGCTCCGTGCACGGCCCCTCGCTGGAAAACGCCAACCAGCGTTTGTTCATGTTCCTGAGCGGCTGGATGGGCGGCCCGGACCTGTACCAGCAGGCGCATGGCCATCCGCGTTTGCGCATGCGCCATATGCCGTTCGCAATCGGCACGCAGGAACGCGACCAGTGGCTGCGCTGCATGGCGTGGGCAATGGAAGATGTCGGCATCGATACCGAACTGCGCGTGCGCCTCATGAACTCCTTCTTCCAGACCGCCGACTGGATGCGCAACAAGCCGGATTGACGCCATGACCCAGACCGCATTCCTTGTATTGCTGGCCGCACTCGCTGCGGTGATTGTGTTGCAGGTGCTGGTGCTGCTGCGTTCCCGCAGCGGCGGCCACGGTGATCTTGCGGAGCGCATCGAACGTGTCGAGCGTGAAGTCCGCATGCAGCTGCAAACCACGGCGCAGACCAGCAATTCCGCCGTCGTGCAGCAGTTCGACGCCGTGCGCCGCCAGCTCGACGAGCAAGGCCTGGCTGCGCGTCACGAGCAGGCGCGCAGCCTCAAGCTGTTCGCCGACAGCATGAACCAGCGCATGCTGGAAGTGCGTGTGATGTTGGAGGCCAAGATCAAGGATCTGCAAGCCGACAACGGTGCGCGTCTGGAAGAGATGCGCAAGACAGTGGATGAAAAACTGCATGCGACGCTGGAGTCGCGCCTGACCGCCTCGTTCCAGCAAGTGTCCGAACGGCTGGAGCGCGTGCACCAGGGCCTGGGTGAGATGCAGCAGCTGGCCATGGGCGTCGGCGATCTGAAACGCGTGCTGACCAATGTGAAGACGCGCGGCACCTGGGGCGAGGTGCAGCTGGAGATGCTGCTGGAACAGGTGCTCACGCCGGACCAGTATGCAAAGAATGTCGAAACCATCGCCGGCAGCGGCGCGCGCGTGGAGTTTGCGCTCAAGCTGCCGGGCCAGAGCGACAACGGCACGCCGGTCTGGATGCCGATAGACGCCAAGTTCCCGAAAGAGCAGTACGAACGTCTGCTGGAAGCGGCCGACAGCGCGGACGCGGAAGGCGTGGCCCTCGCCGGGCGCGAACTGGAACGTGCAGTACGCACGGAAGCCAAAACCATCGCCGAGAAATACGTCTCGCCACCGCACACCACCGATTTTGCAATTCTGTTCCTGCCCACCGAAGGCTTGTATGCGGAAGTGATGCGTCGTCCTGGCCTGGCCGATGAGCTGCAGCGCGTGAGCCGGATCAGCATTGCCGGTCCGTCCACGCTGACGGCGCTGCTGAATAGTCTGCAAATGGGCTTCCGCACGCTGGCGCTGGAAAAGCGTTCGTCGGAAGTGTGGCAGGTGCTGGGCGCGGTGAAGACCGAATTTTCCAAGTTCGGCGATGTGCTGGCCGCCACCAAGCTGACGCTGGAGCGCGCCGCCAAGAATATCGAATCAGCGGAAACGCGCAGCCGCCAGATGGCGCGCAAGTTGAAAACCGTCGAGGCGCTGCCCGCCGACGCCGCGCAACTGCTGCTGGGAGCCGCTGACGCCGATACTGATGCGGAATAAATCCACGTTTATGCGCATTTGTGCGCGATATTGCGTATTTGTGTATAATCTCGTCCATGAAACGAGAAAACCTCCTGCTGCAAGAGCGGCACGCCTACATACTGGCGCAACTTAATACCGAGGGCCGCGTCATTGCGGCCACGCTGGCGCAAGAGCTCAACGTCACCGAAGACACGCTGCGGCGCGACCTGCGCGACCTCGCCGCCGCCGGTTTGTGCCAGAAGGTCTATGGCGGCGCGGTGCGTATGCCAAACGCGCCCGAGAGCGGCACGCTGGTGCAGCGCATGGAACGGCAGCAGTCCGACAAATCGCGCCTGGCTGCGGCGGCAGTGACGCTGATTGCGCCGGGCAGCACACTGTTCCTGGACGCGGGTTCCAGCAACCTGGCCATCGCCTGCGCGTTGCCGGAGGTGCCGCTGACGGTGCTGACCAATGCTCCCTCCATCGCCGCACAACTGCTGGAGAAACCACATATCGATCTCATCATGATCGGTGGGCGCATCAAGCAAAGCCTTGGCGGCAGTGTCGGCAGCACCGCACTGCGTGAAGTGGAACTGATCCATCCTGACCTGTACTTCGTGGGCGCTTGCGGTGTGGACCTGGACGCGGGTGTCACCGCAGTCGACTACGAAGAAGCTGAATTCAAACGCCGTCTGTCGGCACACAGCAAGGCGACCGCAGTGGTTGCCACCGCCAGCAAGATCGGCGCGGTGGCGTCCTATCGCGTGCTGCCGATTTCCCAATTAACCCATTTGATCGTCGAAGCCGAAACGAGCGAAGCAGCGGCGGAGGCCTATGCCGCCGCCGGTACCCGCTTGCTGCGCGCCGGCGCCTGACACTATGAACAACTACGGTTTGAAACAGCGCGTTTCCACGCGACTGGCTTTTCTTGCGGCCGGCATGGCCATGTCTTCGTGGGCGCCATTGGTGCCGTATGCGCAATCGCGCACCGGCGTCGAAGCGGCGCAACTGGGCTTGCTGCTGCTGTGCCTTGGCATCGGCTCGCTGCTGGCGATGCCGGTGACCGGTGTGCTGGCGGCGCGCTTTGGCTGCCGCCGCGTCATCATGTGGTCCGGCCTGGGTTGTTGTGCCGTGTTTCCCTTCCTGGCGATTGCGCCCAGCGCGCCCTTGCTGGCGCTGACCTTGTTCCTGTTCGGCGCCACCATCGGCACGCTGGATGTGGCAATGAACGTGCAGGCGGTGATCGTGGAGAAGGATTACGGCGGCGCGCTGATGTCCGGCTTCCATGGCATGTTCAGCGTCGGCGGTATCGCCGGTGCTGGCAGCATGAGTGCGATGCTGTGGGCAGGGCTGGATATCGTCACCGCATCGGTCGTGATGACGCTTGCTGTGGCGCTGGTGCTGCTGGGCGCAGGCCCGCATCTGCTGCGCGAGGCGCCTGCTGCGGAACGTGATGCGCCGCTGCTGGTGGTGCCGCGCGGTGCGGTGGTGGTGATCGGCGTGCTGTGCATGTTCGTGTTCCTGGCCGAAGGCGCGGTGCTCGACTGGAGCGCAGTGATGCTGACCAATGGCGGCATGAGCGGTGCGCAGGGCGGCCTGGGCTACGCGGCGTTTGCGGTGGCCATGACCATCGGCCGTCTGAATGGCGACAAGATCGTGCAGCGCTGGGGCGGCCGCCGCATCCTGATGCTGGGTGGCCTGGCTTCTGCTGCGGGCTTCCTGCTTGTGGTGCTGGCGCCGTCGGCGTGGCTGGCGCTGCCGGGCTTTGTGCTGATTGGCTGCGGTGCGTCGAACATCGTGCCGGTACTGTTCACGGCAGCGGGCAGCCAGCGCGATATGCCGGCCAGCCTGGCGGTCAGCGCGATTTCCACCATCGGCTATGCAGGCATTCTTGCAGGTCCGGGCGTGATTGGCTTCGTGGCGCATGCCGTCGGTTTGCAGTGGGCCTTTGCGGCACTGGCTGGCGGCATGCTGCTGGTGGCGTTCAGCGGCTTGTCAAACGTTCCAGGCGCAGGCGGTGGCGCTCGTCCGTGATGCTGCGCGCGGCCAGATAGACGGCCAGCGTGACAGCGATGCCGCTGCCGCCGGCCAGCAGGAACATCAGCAGGATCTGATAGCGCACGGCGTCCATCGGGTCCATGCCGGCGAGGATCTGGCCCGTCATGATGCCGGGCAGGGTGATGATGCCGGCCGCTGACATCTGGTTGATGATGGGGATGAGGCCTTTGCGGACCGAGTCGCGTATCAGCGGCGCCAGCGCTTCGTTGCGCGTGGCGCCCAGTACCAGTTGCGCTTCTATCGCGGCGCGCGCGTTGACCACGCCGCCGTAAAAGGTGTCCAGTCCCAGGCTGGCGGAGTTGAGCACATTACCAAGGACGATGCCTATGAGCGGTATGGCGTAGCGGGGCTCGTACCATGGCGTTGGGTGCAGCACCGTCAGCAGCGCCAGCACCACTGTGGCAATGCTCGACAATCCCACGCTGGCTGTCGCCAGTCCGACGCCGGGCCAGCCGCGAAGGCCGTGCGCTGGCCGTATCGCCACTTCGCGCGCGGCAGCGACGATCATGAGCAAGGCCACGGCCAATGTGGCTGCGGGCGACGCCAGCGCGAATACCCAGCGCAGCACCAGGCCAACCAGCAGCAGCTGCACCACCATGCGGACGGCGGACCACAGCATCATGCGCTGCATGCGCAATCCCAGGTAGGCCGAAATGCCTGCGTTCAGCACCACCAGCGTCGAGGCGACGGCAAGATCGATCGCGCCCGGCTGGATGGCGTTCATGCTGCGGCCTCGCTGAGGACGCGGTTGTGCATGGTCATATGGCGCTGGCCCAGCGCCTGCGCCTGCGTTGCGGAGTGCGTAACCAGGATGATCGACAGGCCGTTCAGCAGTTCATTGCGCAGCAGGGTTTCGGTGGCGGCTACCGATTCGGGGTCCAGTGCCGCTGTCGGCTCGTCGAGCAGGAGCACCTTGGGATCACAGGCCAGCGAGCGTATCAACGCCATGCGCTGGCGTTCTCCGGTCGAGAGCCGGCCGATTTCCTGATCGAGCAGCGACGGCGATAGATTCAGTTGCGGCAGCAGTTCCCGCACGCGCGGCATCTGGCCGGGTTTGAAATGCGCGTCGGCGGCAGGCAGCCACCATGCCGGTTCGGCAGGCTGGTAGACGACCTGCGAGCGCCATACCGGTGCTGCCATATTGGCGCGCGATACGCCGTCAAGCAGCACTTCGCCGCTGTTGGGATCAAGGTCGCACAGCATGCGCAGCAGCAGGCTTTTACCGGAACCGGAGGGACCCGAGATGGTGATGCAGGCGCCGGCCGCCAGTTCGAATGTGTACGGCCCGGCCAGCGGAGACTGCACATGGTGGACTTGCAGGCGCGCTGGCATGATGGTCAGGTCAGACCGTCGAACAGGAGGATATCGACGATCTGGCCTGCCGCCACATCGCCTTGCGCATGGTGCAGTACGACGATGCAGTTCCCTTCGCTCATGGAACTCAGGATGCCCGAGCCTTGGGCGCCGGTCAGCCGAACCTGCGCGGCACCATCCGCCGCCGTGCTGACGATGCCGCGCTGGTACTCCGTGCGGCCCGGGCGTTTGCGGATGTTGCTGGCGGTGCGGGCCTGCACGGTTTGCAGCTTCGCTTCGCTGCCCATCATGCGGAGCAGGGCGGGGCGCGCGAACATATAGAACGACACCATCACGGCGACCGGATTGCCCGGCAGGCCAAACAGCCAGGCGCTATCTGGCCCGCTCTGGACTTTGCCGAAAGCGAGTGGACGACCCGGGCGCATGGCCAGCTTCCAGAAGGCGACATCGCCGAGCAGCGCCATTATGTCGCGGGTGTAGTCAGCCGCGCCTTCGGAGACGCCGCCCGAGGTGATGATGGCGTCAGCCTGGTGCGCGGCGGTGCGCAGTGCTGTCTCCAGTGCCTGCGGATCATCGCGGACCACGCCCATGTCGATGACTTCACAGCCAAGCCGCGTGAGCATGCCGAACAAAGTGTAGCGGTTGCTGTCGTAGACGCAGCCTTGCTCAAGCTTTTCGCCGAGCGAGCGCAGTTCGTCGCCGGTGGAGAAGAAGGCGACTTTGAGCTTGCGCTTGACGGTGACTTCGCCAATGCCGAGCGAAGCGATCAGGCCCAGATCCGCTGGGCGCAGCAGTTTGCCGGCGCCGATGGCGATGCCGCCCGCTGGCAGATCCTCGCCCGCGCGGCGCAGGTTGGCGCCGGCGCGGATAGCGTTGTGGGCGATGGTGACAGTGTCGCCGTCAATCGCGGCGGCCAGTTCCTGCGGCAGTACCGTGTCGCAGCCGGGCGGAATGGCGGCGCCGGTCATGATGCGAATGCATTCGCCTGGCTGCGGCGCTTGCGTGAATGGATGGCCGGCGTAGGCGATGCCGATGACGCTAAAGTTGCGCGTACCTTCGCCTGGCAGGTCGGCGCCGCGCAGCGCATAGCCGTCCATGGCCGAGTTGTCGTAGGCCGGAACGTTGATGGGCGAGATGATATCGGTGGCGAGTACGCGGTCCAGGGCGTTGAGCAGCGGGAGTGTTTCGCTGGCTTCGACCGGCGTGATGCGTTCGCAGATGAGGCGTTGCGCTTCCTCGACCGGCAGTGCAGCGGGATCGGCAGCCCGCCCGGCGGGTGATGGTGCGGCCGGTGCGGCGGAGACGTTGCGGTCGTGGTGCTGCAAGTCTTCCAGCGTGTTGATATTGCTGAACGCGGCGGCATCGTCAAATAGCACCTCGGCCACCTTGAGCGTTTTGTAAAAGCCTTCCATGCGGCGCGCGCCGGTGTCGAGGTAGGCTTCCAGCGCTGGCAGTACGCTGGCCTTGACCAGGCTGAAAACAGGATGCGGCTGGCGGAACGGCGCGGCATCCGCTTGCGCGGGATCGCGCTCCATCGTGATTGCCATTGCCAGGTCGGCGTCCTCGGCTTGCAGGGCGGCGTACAAGCGCTCGGCCAGATCGGCCGGGAAGAACGGCGAATCGCACGGCGCGGTCAACAGCAGTTCGGTCGGACAGAATTGCAGGCCGACTTGCAGGCCAGCCAGCGGTCCTGCAAAGCCGTCCAGGTAATCCGGCAGCACCGGCGATGCGCCAGCGACGGCCTGGTACTGCGGCAGGTTGCGGTTGGCGTTGATGGCGACTGTGGCCACCTGCGGCGACAGCCGGGCCAGCACGTGCGACGCCAGCGTCGCGCCACGGAATGGCTGCAAGCCTTTGTCCACGCGGCCCATGCGCGTACCGCGACCGCCCGCCAGTATCAGTCCGGTGACCTTGCTCTTCAAAGACAAAACTAACCCCCGATGTAAGACATTTCCACTTTGTTGGCACTGCGGCGCAGCGCCTCGGTCTGGCTGGTGCGCAGTTCCGAGTAGCGGTCTTCGCGCGCGTGCCATAGGTGCGCCAGCGCGGTGCTGATTTCGGCATCGCTGCGGCCTTCGCGCACCAGGGCGCGCAGATCGTGGCCGCTGGTGGCAAACAGACAGGTGTACAGTTTACCCTCAGTCGACAGGCGCGCACGGGTACAGTCCGAACAAAATGCGTGGGATACACTTGAGATCAGGCCGATTTCGCCGCTGCCGTCGGCGTAGCGGTAACGCGTTGCGGTTTCACCGGTGTAGTTGGCGGCGATCGGCGTCAGCGGCAGCTCGGCGCTGATGCGGCGGACTACTTCCGCCGATGGAATCACTTCGTTCATCTTCCAGCCATTGGACGCGCCGACGTCCATGTATTCGATAAAACGCAGGATGTAGGGCGTGCCGCGGAAGTAGCGCGCCATCGGCAAGATCTCCTGGTCGTTCATGCCGCCTTTGACCACCATGTTGATCTTGATCGGGCCAAGGCCGACCTGGTGGGCGATGTCGATGCCTTTTAATACGTCGTCCACGGAGAAGTCGACGTCGTTCATGCGCTGGAAGGTGTGGTTGTCCAGCGCGTCCAGCGAGATGGTCACGCGTTGCAAGCCGGCGTCCTTGAGCGACTGCGCCTTGCGGGCCAGCAGCGAGGCGTTGGTGGTCAGCGTCAGGTCGAGTGGTTTGCCGCTGACGGTTTTCATCCCGGCCAGCATGGCGATCAGGCGTTCGATGTTTTTGCGCAGCAGCGGCTCGCCGCCCGTGAGGCGGATTTTCTCCACGCCGTGCGCCACGAACAGTTGGGCGATGCGGGCGATTTCTTCAAACGATAGCAGGTCGTTGTGCGGCAGGTACTGGTAATCGCTGTTGAACACGGCCTTGGGCATGCAGTAGACGCAGCGGAAGTTGCAGCGGTCCGTGACCGAGATGCGCAGGTCGTGCAGTGGCCGCGCCAGGCGGTCGCTGAGCAGACCGGTTGGCGTTTCCAGTGTTGGGGGAATGGCCGGCGCGCGGTGAGTGTCCGCGCGCTGCTCGGCCATCATGATGATTTTTTCTGCCATATTGCTGTTTGTGAAATGCACTTGCTAGCTACCAAGACAGTTACGATAGCACGGATGAAAAAAAAGGGAGGCTAAGCCTCCCTTTTCTATGCAGCCTGTGTGGCTTAACGGCGGGTGTCGACCTGGACCAACGGCTCGTCAACCTGCGGTGGCAGTGGCTTGCGCTCACGTGGCACGCGTGCTGGTTGCACCACTTGCGCAGCGGCTTCCTGCGCAGCACGCAGTTTGGCTGGGTCGGTGGCGGCCAGCGTCAGACCGGCGGAGTTGAGGACCGTTTGCAGATCGATTGGTGCGGATGGCGCCGGGGCCGGGGCCGCAGCAACTGGTTCCGCAACAACTGGCGCCGCAGCTTCGACTACTGGGGCCGGTGCTGGCGCTGGTGCTGGCGCTGGTACGTCCGCGACTGCGGCAACCACAGGCTCAACCACCGGGGCGGCTGCCACGACAGGTGCTGGAGCAGCAACTGGCTCAGCAGCTGGGGCCGGAGTGGCTTCAACTACTGGTGCAGCTTCCACTACAGGCGCTGGTGCCGATGCCGGTGCCGGTGCCGGTGCAGCTTCCACCACTGGCGCGGCTTCAGCAACCACGGCCGGTGCAGCAGGCTCAACTTGCTCAACTGGCGCAGGTGCGGCCGGTGCAGCAGCAACTGGCGCTGCTTCGACTGGTGCGGCTTCGACTGGAGCAGGTGCAGGAGCAGGTGCAGCTTCTACTGGTGCGGCAGCAGCTTCCGTCACTACGGCAGCTGGTGCAACAACGGCTTCCGCTGCGACTGCCGATTCCTGGCCTTCTGCACCCTCCACGCCTTCCACGCCTTCGCGTTCACGGCGATTGCGGTTGCGGCCACCGCGGCGGCGGCGGCGGCGTGGCTCTTCGCCATCCACTGCGCCGTCGTGCTCTTCACCCTCCGGACCGGCGTTTGGCGCCGATTTCAGGATGCTGGCAGCCTCGGTTGCCGGGCTATTTGCTGGCGTCAGGTTGTTGAGTGCCAGTTCATCCACTTTGGTTTCCACTGGCGCTTTGTCGGCGCGTGGCTCACGTGGTTGACGTGGTGGACGCTCGCCGCGTTCCGGGCGCTCCGCACGCTCGGCACGTTCACCGCGCTCGCGCGGCTGGGCTTCTGCTGCCGGATTGTCACGCGGTTCACGTGGCTCGCGCGCTTCACGCGGCGGACGCGGCTGGCGTGGCGGACGGCCGTTGGTGTCAGCGGCTTTGCCTTCTTCCTGGCCTGGACGGCCGGCGCCGGCTTCCTTCTCTTCACGCTCGCCACGGCCGCCTTTGGCGCCGCGGTTACGGCCGCGTGGGCCACGGGCATTGCGGTCGCCGCGCTCACCGCCATTGGCCGGAGCCTTGACGACGATGGTTGGCTGCTGCGGCAGGGCCGGAGTGGCTGGTTTGCCGGTGAAGAAGCTGATCAGCTTGGCGAAGAAACCTTGCTCGGCTGGCGCAGGCACTGGGGCTGGCGCCGGCTTGATGACGGTTTCGGTCGGCTTGCGGTCCACCAGCGGTGCTGGTTGCTCAGGGGTAATGGTCTTGACCATGGCTTCCTGGCGCGGCTTGGCTTCTTCTTTCTGGCGCTTGCTGTACGCCAGGTCGGTTTCAGCCTGTTCCGCCAGGGTGTAGCTGGCGCTGCTGTCTTCCAGACGTGGATCGTCGTGCTTGATGCGTTCCAGTTTGTAGTGCGGGGTTTCCAGGTGCTTGTTCGGCACCAGGATGATGTTGATGCGGTGACGCGTCTCGATCTTGAGCACTTCGCCGCGCTTTTCGTTGAGCAGGAAGGCGGCAACGTCCACGGGTACTTGCACGTGGATGGTGGCCGAGTTTTCCTTCATCGCTTCTTCCTGGATGATACGCAGGACTTGCAGCGCCGACGATTCGGTATCGCGGATGTGGCCGGTGCCCGAGCAGCGTGGGCAGGTCACGTGCGAACCTTCCGACAGCGACGGACGCAGACGCTGACGCGACAGTTCCATCAGGCCGAAGCGGGAGATCTTGCCCATCTGAACGCGGGCACGGTCGTGGTGCAGCGCATCTTTCAGACGCTGCTCCACTTCGCGCTGGTTCTTGGCGACTTCCATATCGATGAAGTCGATGACGATCAGGCCGCCCAAGTCACGCAGACGCAGCTGGCGGGCAACTTCTTCAGCCGCTTCGCAGTTGGTGTGGAAGGCGGTGGTTTCGATGTCGGAACCGCGGGTGGCGCGGGCCGAGTTGACGTCCACCGAGACCAGGGCTTCGGTGTGGTCAATCACGATGGCGCCGCCGGATGGCAGCGGCACGGTACGCGAGTACGCGGTTTCAATCTGGTGTTCGATCTGGAAGCGCGAGAACAGCGGAACATCGTCGCTGTAGCGTTTGACGCGATGGACCATGTCCGGCATCACGTGGCTCATGAACTGGTGAGCCTGTTCGTAGATGTCGTCGGTGTCGATCAGGATTTCGCCGATATCCGGCTGGAAGTAATCGCGGATGGCGCGGATTACCAGCGACGATTCCTGGTAGATCAGGAACGCGCCCGAGGCCGACTTACCGGCGCCTTCAATTGCGCGCCACAGTTGCATCAGGTAGTTCAAGTCCCACTGCAGTTCTTCCACGCTGCGGCCGATGCCGGCGGTACGGGCAATCACCGACATGCCTGGCGGCAGGTCCAGCTTGTCCATGGTTTCGCGCAGTTCCTGGCGCTCTTCACCTTCCACACGGCGCGATACACCGCCGCCACGTGGGTTGTTCGGCATCAGCACCAGGTAGCGGCCGGCCAGCGAGACGAAGGAGGTCAGGGCCGCGCCTTTGTTGCCGCGCTCTTCCTTTTCCACCTGGACCATGATTTCCTGGCCTTCGCGCAGTGCTTCCTTGACGGAAGCATTGCGCACGTCCACGCCTTCTTTGAAATACGTGCGGGCGACTTCTTTGAATGGGAGGAAACCGTGGCGATCTTCACCGTAGCTGACGAAGCAGGCTTCGAGCGACGGTTCGATGCGGGTGATCACGCCTTTGTAGATGTTGGACTTGCGCTGTTCGCGTCCGGCGGTTTCGATGTCGATATCGATCAGTTTCTGACCGTCGACAATGGCTACGCGCAGCTCTTCTTGCTGCGTAGCATTAAACAACATACGTTTCATTTTTATTAACTCCGCGACCCTTGGGCCATCTATGCTGTCCGGTTTCTTAGGACCGGTGCAGCAAGGTACAGGGATATACGCGAGAATCAGATGGATTGCGGGGGTATGCCCATCCTGTGCGGCTGCACGAAGCGGCCGCAACTGGGCGCATGAGGTTGATCGACATGCCGAGTACGCGCTCCCTCTGTAGTTCTCCATGCGGCCCCAACGGACGGCAGAAAAGAACAGACGGCGAGCAGCGTCTAAATGGCCAGATCTCGACCAGGCTTGATACTACAAGTGTTGCAACTTCGGTAACCAGGCTATTTCAGCCTTCCGTCGAGCTTGCAGTGAGCATGGGGTCTGGCGAAAACGGCAAGCGTTATCAACTACTCATCAACCGGCCAGCCTTAAAGTGAACAGGCTAACCGGACTTTATCCTTACTATCCAATCAATCTTCTTCAGCATCCCTGTCGTTATCCGATTACAACTACGGTGCAACCTTGATTCCGGCAGGGGTGGTGCGTATACATTTTTTCCTCTGAATTTGCAATTAGGCGAGGCCAGTGGAGACGCCCCTGTGTAAAATGTGCTTTTATTCTTACACGTGCCGCAGTGAGAACCGCAGCGAAACGATTATATATTCAAAATGAAGGACTTAGAGAGATTTCTGGGAAGACAGAGCAAATGAAGATGCAAAAAGATGTTGTTCCCGCTTCAACGTCCACCCCGCTGCAAGCACAATTCGTCACCATTACTGAAGAAGAGGCCGGTCAACGGATCGATAACTACCTGTTGCGCGTTTGCAAAGGCGTGCCGAAAAGTCACGTCTATCGCATCCTGCGCTCGGGTGAAGTCCGCGTCAACAAAGGCCGTATCGATCAATTGTACCGTCTGGTACAGGGTGATGTGGTGCGGATTCCGCCGATCCGCCTCGCGGAAAAGCCGGACAACCACGTCCCCGCCGCTGAATTCAAGATTATTTTCGAAGATACCCACTTGCTGGTGATCGACAAGCCGGCTGGTGTGGCCGTGCATGGCGGCTCCGGCGTGTCGTTTGGCGTCATCGAGCAGTTGCGCGCCTCGCGTCCGGATGCCAAGTTCCTGGAACTGGTGCACCGGCTGGACCGCGAAACCTCGGGTTTGCTGTTGTTGGCGAAGAAACGGACCGCCCTGACCAGCCTGCACGAGCAGATGCGCGATGGCAAAACCGACAAACGCTATCTGACCATGGTATCGGGTGACTGGAAAAACGCGCGCCAGCATATCAAGCTGCCGCTGCATAAATACACCACGGCCGATGGCGAACGCCGCGTGTCGGTCTCGGCCGACGGCATGGCGTCGCACACGGTCTTCACGCTGTTGAAGAAATTCGACGGCTTTGCCTTGCTGGAAGCCGAACTGAAGACGGGACGTACCCACCAGATCCGCGTTCATCTGTCATCGTCGGACTTCCCCATCCTTGGTGACGACAAATACGGCGATTTTCCGTTGAACAAGGCGCTGCAAAAAGCCACCGACACCCGTGGCGCACTGAAGCGCATGTTCCTGCACGCCCATCAAATTACGTTTACCCATCCTGAATCCGGCAAAAACATGACGCTGAATGCGCCATTGGCCGCCGAATGTGAGCGATTCTTGGTAAGCTTGGGAAAACCTCTTAACTAATCGCAAACACATGGCAAGAAAGCAATTTGATCTGATCGTCTTCGATTGGGATGGTACGTTGATGGATTCAACGCTGACCATCGTGAAATGCATCCAGGCGGCGGCGCGTGACCTGTCGCTGCCGGTGCCGCGCGACGACGCAGCCGCCCATGTCATTGGCCTGGGTTTGCATGAAGCCATGCAGGCGGTGTTGCCGGATATTGACCCGGCTTATTATCCGCGCATGGTGGAACGTTACCGCTATCACTTCCTGTCGCGCGATCACGAAATCAGCCTGTTCCCTGGCGTGCATGACATGCTGCAGGAGCTGTCGCAGAACGGCTATTTCCTGGCCGTGGCCACGGGCAAGAGCCGCGTCGGTCTGAACCGCGCCATGAATGACGTCAAAGTGCTGTCGCTGTTTGATGCCACTCGTTGCGCCGACGAAACCTTCTCCAAGCCGCATCCGGCGATGTTGCAGGAACTGACGCGGGAGTTGGGGCAGGATATGCGACGTACGCTGATGATCGGCGATACCACCCATGATCTGTTGATGGCCAACAATGCCGGTGCCGCCAGCGTGGCGGTGCAATATGGCGCCCATCCTGCCGATCAGCTGGCGGCTTGCAACCCCCTGTATTCGGCCCAGACCGTGGCGGAGCTGCACCAGTGGCTGAGTGAGCATGCCTGATGCCGGATGAAATCCTGATTTGCGCAGCGGACGCCGTGGTGGATGGCGGCAAAGGTGTGCGGTTCGCGCTCACGGCGGGCGGCGAAGACGCCACCGGCTTTGTGGTGCGCTACAACGGCAAGCCGTATGCCTACCTCAACCGCTGCGCCCATGTGCCGATTGAACTGGACTGGAATCAGGGTGAATTTTTCGAGTCCAGCAAGTTGTACATCATGTGTTCGACGCACGGCGCGGTCTACACGCCGGAGAACGGGCATTGTGCTGGCGGTCCATGCCGCGGCGGCCGGCTGCGGCCGATCGCCGTGTTGGAGCATGACCAGCAGATTTATTGGCAGCCGGACGACTATGTGCGTCCCGCGCGCGCCTGATTAAAAACCGAAACCAAGCATTCCATGAGCGACGATATCGACACCAGCAGCACCCCGACTCCCGCACCACAGCCGGCCAAGCCGGCCACAGGCGCTTCCAGCTGGGAGCGTGAAGTCCTGGAAAAACTGGTGTTTGCCACGCTGAAAGAGCAAAAAGCGTCGCGCCGCTGGGGCATTTTCTTCAAGGCGGCAACCCTGCTGGTGATTGTCTTTGGGCTCGGCGCCTACTTTGATTTCAGCTGGACCGGTTCGGATGGCGAAACGCTGGGCCGCCATACGGCGCTGATTGAAGTGGAGGGCGCCATCGAGTCGGAAGGTAGCGGTTCGGCAGCAGTGGTGATTCCCGCGCTGAACAAGGCGTTTTCCGACAGCGGCTCGGTGGCCGTTGTACTGCACATCAATAGTCCAGGCGGCAGTCCGGTCCAGGCCGGCATGATTGTGGATGAGATGATCCGCTTGCGCAAAGGCTATCCAGGCAAGCCGCTGTACGTGGTGGTGGATGAGATCTGCGCCTCGGGCTGCTATTACATTGCCGCTGGTGCTGACCGCATTTACGTTAATAAAGCCAGCATTATCGGCTCAATTGGCGTGCTGATGGACGGTTTTGGCTTTACCGGCATCATGGAGAAGGTCGGTGTCGAGCGCCGCTTGCTGACGGCGGGCGAGAACAAAGGCTTTATGGACCCGTTCAGCCCATTGACGGAAAAGCACAAGCAGCACGCCCAGGCCATGCTGAACGAAATTCATGCACAATTTATTCAGGTCGTCCGCAACGGCCGTGGCAAACGTCTGAAAGAAACGCCGGATATGTTCTCGGGCCTGTTCTGGACCGGCGCCAAATCCATCGACATGGGACTGGCCGATGCCTACGGCACCGTCGACAGCGTGGCGCGCGACGTGGTGAAAGCGGAAGACATCGTCGACTATACCCAGCACGAAGGCCTGCCTGAGCGGGTGCTGAAGAAATTCGGCGCCGCCATGGGCGCCGGTGCGATGAAGTCGGCCGTGGAGACGGCGAAACCCAGCCTGCGTTAGTCTGTGACATAGGATGACTGGTTGAGCGATTAACATTATCAATACAGTCTTCTTTTTACTTGCATATCGCTCATGGTGAACTATATTGGGGGTGTAGTTCTTTCCAAGGGGGGCATATAAACACTTTCTGGTTGTGCAGTATTCGTTAGACTTCACAGATGGAACTACTCAACCGCATCGTCGATGCGGAGCAGAGAGAATTTCGATTCCTCATTCAAGTCCCCTTGTGGGACTGAAAACAGCGGCGCAACGCCGCTGTTTTCTATTGCGGCATCGTGTTGCGCAAAGCCGCCCGCGTCCAGCCAGGCCAGAAAGGTAGCCTGTTGCCTGGCGTGCCACCGTGCTTGCACGGTAGCGGCTGGTGGCAGGTCGTGACGGCAGCGCTCCAGCAGCACGGCGCTGCGATGCTGGGCTGCGTGGAGAAAGGCGGAGGAGTGGCGAGTAGTCATGATGAGTATTCCTAGGTGCCTTAGGCCGATTCCTAATGCAGTTTCAGTCTATCAATAGAATCCGGGCCGGGCTTGATATACGTCAACACCGGACACATCCTGTAAAATCGCCCCCATGAGCAAATTATCCTTGGACCGCATCCTGCAATCGCAGGGCTATGGCACCCGCAAGTACTGCCGCTCCCTCATCGAGGATGGCGAAGTGACAATCAACGGCGAAGTGCACGACAACTACAAAGCAGCCATCGAAACCGATGGGCTGGTATTCACCCTGTTCGACGAAGAGGTGGTATATCGCGAACACGTCTATATCGCGCTGTTTAAACCGCAGAACTACGAGTGCTCGCGCAAGCCCAGCCACCATCCTGGCGTGCTGACCTTGCTGCCGGAAGAGTTCACCTGGCGTGAAGTGCAGCCGGTCGGCCGGCTTGACCATGACACGACCGGCATGCTGCTGATGTCCGACGATGGCGCCTTTATCCATGCACAATCGTCGCCAAAGCGCCATGTGCCGAAAATCTACCAGGCCACCACGGCAGAGCCGGTCACGGACGAACTGATCGCCAAATTGCTGTCGGGCGTAAAGCTGCATGACGAACCGGAACCGCTGGCGGCGCAGACCTGCATCAAGCGCGGCGAGCATCAGCTGGAGATCGTGCTGGAGCAGGGCAAGTACCACCAGGTCAAGCGCATGCTGGCGGCTGCCGACAATCATTGCAGTGCCTTGCACCGTTCGGCGATTGGCGGCCTGGAGCTGTCGGCACTGAATATCGAAGAAGGCGACTGGTGCTACCTCACGCCTGAACAACTGGCTTTGCTGGCGCCCGCATGAAACTCTCCACCCTGAAAGACGGCACCCGCGACGGTCAGCTCATGGTGGTGTCGCGCGACCTGAAAACCGCGCAGCTGGCCGATGGCATCGCCCGCACCCTGCAGCACGCGCTCGATGACTGGACTTTCATTGCGCCGCAACTGGATGCCATCTATCAGGAACTGAACCGGGGCGGCGGCCGCCGCACTTTCGACTTCGAACCCGGCAACTGTATGGCGCCGCTGCCGCGCGCCTACCAGTGGGCGGACGGCTCGGCCTATGTGAACCATGTCGAACTGGTGCGCAAGGCGCGCGGCGCCGACATGCCTGCGTCGTTCTGGGAAGACCCGCTCATGTACCAGGGCGGCAGCGACGATTTCCTTGGCCCGACCGACGACATCATGCTGATGCACGAAGAGTGGGGCATCGATTTCGAAGCAGAAGTGGCGGTCATCACCGACGACGTGCCCATGGGCGCGACCGCCGACCAGGCCCACCAGTGCATCCGCCTGCTGATGTTGGCCAACGACGTCTCGCTGCGCAATCTGATACCGGAAGAGCTGGCCAAGGGTTTCGGTTTCGTGCAATCCAAGCCGGCCACCAGTTTCTCGCCGGTGGCGGTCACGCCGGACGAGCTGGGCGACGCCTGGAAGGGCGGCAAAGTCCATCTGCCGCTGCTGTCGACCTGGAACGGCAAGCTGGTCGGCAAGCCGCAGGCGGGCGTGGACATGGTGTTCAACTTCCCGCAGCTGATTGCCCACCTGGCCAAGTCGCGCAATGTGCGGGCCGGGTCCATCATCGGCTCGGGCACGGTGTCCAACAAGGACGCCAAACGTGGTTATTCCTGCATCGCCGAGCAGCGCTGCCTGGAGATGATCGCCAGCGGCGAGCCCGCCACGCCTTACATGGCGTTTGGCGACACCATCCGCATCGAGATGCTGGACGACGGCAAATCGGTGTTCGGCGCCATCGCCCAAACCGTCAAACAAGCCTGAGTTTCTCCATGGAATCGTGGATATGGCGGTGAAAACCCGCCGTATTCCACCGATGATCTGTTGCCGCTGCGCCCGATAATGGCACTGTTGAAGTTTAACCACGCAGCAGGCAGACCCCATGGCAGAAGATAGCGACGCCGAAAAGACCGAACCCGCGTCAGCGAAGCGCCTCGAGCAGGCGCGAGAAGAAGGCGACGTTCCCCGATCGCGGGAAGTCGCGACGTTTACCGTGCTGATGGCGGCTGGCGCCGGTCTGTGGATGACCAGCGATGGCTTGATACGCCAGTTGCAGACTGTGCTGGTGTCCGGGCTCAAGCTCGACCAGGAGCAAATCTTCAATGCCGACGTGCTGTTCCACCGCATCGCCGTCGATGTGGTGCAGGTGCTGATCGCCTGCCTGCCGCTGGGCGTGGCGGTCATGGTGGTCGCGCTGGCCTCGCCGATGCTGGTCGGCGGCTGGCTGTTCAGCGCCAAGGCGTTTACCCCCAATTTCAACAAGCTCAATCCCATCAGCGGTATCAGCAATATGATTTCGACCAATGCGCTGGTCGAGCTGCTCAAGGCGCTGCTGAAAACCATCGTGGTCGGCTTTGTGGCCTGGCTGGTGGTGCTCAAGTACAAGGACGCCGTGATTGGCCTGTCGCTCGAACCGCTCAAGCTGGGCATCGGCCACACGCTGAACATGCTGGCGGCCGCGTTCATGTTCATCGTTGGCGCGCTGGGCCTGATTGCGGCCATCGACGGTCCGTACCAGATGTGGCACTACGCCAACAAGCTGAAGATGACGCGCCAGGAGCTGATCCAGGAATCCAAGGAATCGGACGGCAATCCTCAGATCAAGGGCAAGATCCGCCAGCTGCAGCGCGAGATGGCCAAGCGCCGCATGATGGCCGACGTGCCGACCGCCGACGTGGTGGTCACCAACCCGACCCACTACGCGGTGGCGCTGAAGTACAACGACAATATGCGCGGCGCACCGAAAGTGGTGGCCAAGGGGACCGACGAAGTGGCGGCCAAGATCCGCGAAATCGCCAAGGAGCACAAGGTCGCCATGCTGGAAGCGCCGGCGCTGGCGCGTGCGCTGCACAAGCACACCGAGATCGGCGACGAGATTCCGGAACAGCTGTATGCGGCGGTAGCCGAGGTGTTGGCGTATGTGTTCCAGCTGCGCGTGTTCAACCGCGGCGATGGCAACCGTCCTGACGTACCGAAGAAACTCGACGTGCCGCCGACCATGGACCCATTGGATCCGGCCTTCATCCCCAAGCACGGCAAGCAACCAGATTTGAATAACGGAGCATCTGCATGAACGCCCTCAGCAACGTGAAGTTACCGCCATGGCTGCAAGGCCTGGCCTCGTCGCAGAACAAGGCCAGCCTGGCGGCGCCTATCCTGATCGTCATGCTGCTGGCCATGATGATCCTGCCGCTGCCCGCGTTCGTGCTGGATTTGTTCTTCAGCTTTAATATCGCGCTGTCGGTGATCGTGCTGCTGACTTCGCTGTACACGGTGAAGCCGCTGGACTTTATGTCCTTCCCGACGATTCTGCTGGTGTCCACCATGCTGCGCCTGTCGCTGAACGTGGCGTCCACGCGCGTGGTGCTGACCGAAGGCCATACTGGTGCGGATGCGGCCGGTAAAGTGATCGAGGCGTTTGGCCACTTCCTGATCGGCGGTAACTACACCGTCGGTATCGTGGTGTTCGTGATTCTGACCATTATCAACTTCGTGGTCGTGACCAAGGGCGCGGGCCGTATTGCCGAGGTGGGCGCGCGTTTCGCCCTGGATGCCATGCCGGGTAAGCAGATGGCGATTGACGCCGACCTCAACGCCGGCCTGATCGGCGAAGCGGAAGCGAAGAAGCGCCGTAGCGAAGTGTCGATGGAAGCGGAATTCTACGGCGCGATGGACGGTGCCAGCAAGTACGTGCGCGGTGACGCGGTGGCCGGTATTCTGGTGACGGTGATTAACGTGGTGGGTGGCCTGCTGGTCGGCGTGCTGCAGCACGATATGGCGTTTGGCGATGCAACCAAGAACTACACCATGCTGGCGATTGGTGACGGCCTGGTGGCCCAGATCCCGTCGCTGGTGATTTCGATTGCTGCCGGTATCGTGGTGTCGCGCGTGGCCAGCGACCAGGACATCGGTGCGCAGCTGGTGGGCGAGCTGTTTGCCAAGCCGGAAGTGCTGTACATCACGGCCGGCATCATCGGCGGCATGGGGCTGATCCCCGGCATGCCCAACCTGGTGTTTCTGCTGCTGGCCGCCAGCCTCGGCGGTTCGGCCTATCTGATGTCCAAGAAAAAAGTGCAGAAGGTTGCCGCAGAGACGGCCGCAGCGGAAGCGGCGGCGCCGGCAGCGGCGGCCGCCGCCGAACAGGAGGAGGCCAGCTGGCAGGACGTGATGCCAGTCGATACGCTGGGCCTGGAAGTGGGCTATCGCCTGATTCCGCTGGTGGACAAAACCCAGGGCGGCGAACTGCTCAAGCGCATCAAGGGCATCCGCAAGAAATTCGCGCAGGAGGTCGGCTTCCTGGCGCCGCCGGTGCACATCCGCGACAATCTGGAATTGAAGCCATCGGCCTACCGCATCACGCTCAAGGGCGTGGAAGTCGGCACGGGCGAAGCCTACAACGGCCAGTTCCTGGCGATTAATCCGGGCATGGCGACCGGCACCTTGCAGGGCATGGTGACCATCGATCCGGCGTTTGGCCTGCCAGCGGTGTGGATCGACGCCAACCTGCGCGACCAGGCGCAAGGCCTGGGCTATACCGTGGTGGATGCGGGCACGGTGGTGGCGACGCACCTGAATCACCTGATTACCACGCACGCTGCCGAGCTGCTGGGCCGTGGCGAAGTGCAGCAACTGCTGGACCACCTGAGCAAGGAAGCGCCCAAGCTGGTGGAAGACCTGGTGCCCAAGATGGTGTCGATCTCGACCTTGCAGAAGGTCTTGCAGAACCTGCTCATGGAAGGCGTGCACATCCGCGACATGCGCTCGATTATCGAAACCCTGGCCGAACACGCGGTGCACACGCAGGACGCCAACGACCTCACCGCGCTGGTGCGTATCGCGCTGGGCCGGGCGATTGTGCAGCAGCTGTTCCCGGGCGCTGCGGAACTGTCGGTGATGACGCTGGATAACCGTCTGGAGCGCTTGCTGATGCAGGCGCTGCAGGCCAGCGGTCCCGATGGCGCCGGTATCGAGCCGGGCCTGGCGGACACCATCGCACAGCAGGCCCAGCAGGCGGCCGCGCAGCAGGAGGCGCTGGGCCTGACGCCGGTGCTGCTGGTGCCGGGACCTTTGCGTGCCTTGCTGTCGCGCTTCCTGCGCCGTTCCCTGCCGCAGCTGAAGGTGCTGTCGCATGCGGAGATCCCGGAAAGCAAAACCATTCGCGTCACCGCGCTGGTGGGACAGCAACCGGCTTAAGCTTGATCTAGCCATAGTCGTGTCCATGCAGGCGGCCTAGACTGCCTGAATGGACGACGACTATGACACGCCGTGGAAGGAAGTGATCACGCAGCACTTTCCAGACTTCATGGCTTTTTATTTTCCCGACGCGCATGCGGCGATCGACTGGTCGCGGCCGCATGATTTTCTGGATCAGGAACTGGCGGCGCTGTCGCGCGACGCCGTGTATGGCAAGCGTCTGCTGGACAAGCTGGTGCGCGTATTCCTGCGCGGCGGCGTCGAGCAGTGGGTGCTGGTGCATCTGGAGATACAAGCGCAGCATGATGCGGGATTTGCCGAGCGGGTTTTTACGTATCACTATCGCGTGTTTGACCGCTACCGGCGGCCGGTCGCCAGCCTGGCGCTGCTGGCCGATGACAGCCCGCGCTGGCGGCCTTCCTTGTTCGCCTACGATTTGCTGGGCTGCGAAATGAGCCTGGTTTTTCCTATCGTGAAGTTGCAGGATTACGCCAACCGTCTTGCGCAGTTGCTGGAGCACGCCAACCCGTTTGCGCTGGTCACGGCGGCGCATTTGCTCACGCAGAAAACCCGGCAGCAGATGCATCGCCGGCGCCAGCTCAAATGGCGCCTGACCAAGCTACTGTACCAGCGTAACTGGGACAGGCAGCGTATTATCGATTTGTTCCGCGTGATCGACTGGATGATGCATCTGCCGCCAGCGCTGGACGCGCGGCTGCGCAACGGCGTGTTGCAACTGGAGAGGAGAAGGACTATGCCTTACATCACTTCCATTGAGCGTATCGGTATGGAGATGGGCCGCCAGGAAGGCCGGGCTGAGGGGCGTGCTGAAATATTGCTTGAGGTGCTGGCCGCGCGCTTTGGCGGGCTGGCCAATACCGTGCAGGCCCGGGTCGCCGTGGGCAGTGCCGAGCAGTTGTCGGCATGGGCGCGGCGCGCGGCCAGCGCCACCACGCTGGACGAGGTTTTCGGCGACTGAAATACGGCCCATTTCCACCCCTGTTCATCAGATCGTTTCCAGAGTGCATCGTCAATAATGGCACCATAGGAGTTAAGGCGTCTTGCATGGCAAGGCGCGCTGCTCAAAATGGTTCCCTTGAGAGACGGTCATGAACGTTAAAAAATTTACCGCACCGACTTCCCGCGAAGCGCTGCGCAAAGTCCGCGAATCGCTCGGCCCCGATGCCGTCATCCTGTCCAACCGCCAGTCGGATGGCGTGGTTGAAATCCTGGCCCTGGCCAATGATGATGCCGCTTCGCTGGCCATGCCTGCACCGCATTCGCCGATGGCTGAACCGGCACCGTCGCTGGACTTGAGCACGGCGGTACCGTCCGCCCGCATCGAACCACGCTTTGAAGAAGAGTTGCCGCATATGTCGCCGGCCATGGCCGCCAAGCCGGCCAGCCTGCCGCCACAGCCGCAGCGCCGCGTGGTCGCCTCGCATTCCTCGCTGGCCACCAAGGTTGCCGCCGCCGCGCCTGCACCCTCCGCACCAGCCGCACCGCAGCCGAAAGCCGCGCCGGCCATCGACGCCAGCCAGATCGCAGCCATGGTCAGCGCCGCCGTCGCCAGCGCCAAGGAATCGGCCGCCGTGGAAATGAGCGGCATGATGAGTGAAATCCGCGCCATGCGCGGCATGATGGAAACCCAGCTGGCGGAATTGTCCTGGGGCGCCACGCAAGCGCGCGAACCGCACAAGACCGCGGTGCTGCGCTCCATGCTTGCGGCCGGCTTCTCGGCCAGCCTGGCGCGCTACCTGATTGAAAAACTGCCGGCGGGCCGCGATGCCGCCGACAGCCTGCGCTGGATTAAAACCGTCCTCACGCGCAACCTGCAAACCATGGCCAACGAAGATGCGCTGATCGACCAGGGCGGCGTGTTTGCGCTGGTCGGCCCGACCGGCGTCGGCAAGACCACCAGCACCGCCAAGCTGGCCGCACGCTGCGTGATGCGCCACGGCCCGGACAAGCTGGCGCTGATTACCACTGACGCCTACCGGATCGGCGCCCACGAGCAACTGCGCATCTACGGCAAGATCCTGGGCGTGATGGTGCACTCGGTCAAGGACGAAGCCGACCTGCGCATCGCTCTCAAGGAACTGAAAAACAAGCACACCGTGCTGATCGACACGGTCGGCGTCAGCCAGCGCGACCAGATGGTGACCGAGCAGGTTTCCATGCTGCAAGGCGCGGGCGCCAACGTCAAACGCCTGCTGTGCCTGAACGCGACCGCGACCCAGGAAACCCTGAGCGAAGTGGTGCGCGCCTATCAGGGCAGTGGCCTGGCCGGCTGCATCATGACCAAGCTCGACGAAGCGGCCGCTATCGGCAACGTGCTGGACGTGGTGATCCGCCAGAAGCTCAACCTGTTCTACGTCTCCAACGGCCAGCGCGTGCCGGAAGACCTGCACCTGGCCGACCCGGCCTACCTGATCGACCGCGCCTTCAAGCTTAAGCGTGACGTCGTCAACACCCAATATCTGGATGCAGAGCTGCCTCTGCTGATGAGCAACGACCACGGCCTGCGCGAGGTCCACCTTGGCTAACTTCAATTTCGACCAGGCGGAGGGACTCCGCCGCATGCTGGCGGGGCCGCAGCCCCGCATCGTCACCTTCCTGTCGGCCGCGCCGCAGGATGACAAGGGTTCCATGCTGGTCAACCTGGGCGCATCGCTGTCGCGCGCCGGCAATGATGTGCTGATCGTCGATGCCTGCGCCAGCGTGCATGGCGTGGCCTCGCGGCTCGGCGTCGATGGCGGCCACAGCCTGCTCAACGTGGCGCGTCAGGAATGCGGCCTGAACCAGGTGATCCACCAGGTGCCGCAGGGATTTGCCGTGGCGTCCATGACACGCGGCGCAGCGCGCTCCGGCCCGGACGAAACCCGGCGCCTGGCCAAAGCCTTCGATGTGCTGGCCAAACAGACCGGCATGGTGCTGGTCGATGGCGAATTTGACGGCGAAGCGTTTCCTGTGCCCATCATGGCCAGCTCGGACATCGTGGTACAAGTTTCCAATAGCGCTACCTCGATCAAGGCTGCCTACAGTATGATTAAGCGCTTGAACCAGGAACTGGGCCGCCGGCCGTTCGGAATCCTGGTCACGGGTGCTTCCGAAGCCGAAGCCAAGGTGGTTTACGATAATATGGCACAGGCGGCAAGCCGATACCTTGCTGTCAACCTGGTTTCCATGGGGTCCGTGCCTGCGGACGAGTATCTGCAACGTGCTGCGCGCTTGGGGCGCGCGGTGGTAGATGCGTTTCCGCTGGCTGGGGCCTCGGTCGCGTTTCGTCAACTGGCGGGGCGCTTTGCGCTGGGGAGTAGTGGGCAACTCAGCGCTTAATTCATAAAAATTATTCGAATGTACACGGTAAAAGGGAAAGCGGACAAGGATACTTTGCTGACGGAGCACATGCCGTTGGTCAAGCGCCTGGCCCACCACATGAAGGCGAAACTGCCACCCAGCGTCGAAGTCGACGATCTGGTGCAAGCTGGAATGATCGGCCTGCTAGACGCCATCAGCCGTTACGAAGAAACGCACGGCGCGCAATTTGAAACCTATGCGGTGCTGCGCATCCGCGGCGCCATGCTGGATGAATTGCGCAATAGCGACTGGCTGCCGCGCTCGCTGCGGCAAAACATGCGCAAGGTCGAGGCCGCAATGTCCACCTTGCAGCAGCGCCTGGGCCGCCCGCCCAGCGAATCGGAAGTGGCCAAGTCGCTCAAGCTGTCGCTGGCCGACTACCAGGAAATGCTGGGCGATGGTGGCGGCCACCAGCTGGTTTACTACGAGGATTTTCACGACGACGACGGCAACGACAGCTTCCTCGACCGTTATGCGTCGGATGACGAGGCCGATCCGCTGCGGTCACTGCTGGACGGCGACTTCCGTCAGGCCGTGATCGATGCCATCGATGCGCTGCCCGACCGGGAACGCATGCTGATGGGCCTGTATTACGAAGAGGAGCTTAACTTGAAAGAAATCGGCGCCGTCATGGGTGTGTCGGAATCGCGCGTATCGCAATTGCATACGCAAGCCGTGGCGCGCCTGCGTGCCTCACTCCGGGAGCGGTCTTGGACTGGGCCAGCGTAGCCGGGGTCTTGCTGGCGCTGACCGGCATCATCATCGGCCAGACGCTGGAAGGCGGCAAACTCGCTTCGCTGTTGCAACCGGCGGCGTTTGCCATCGTGGTCATCGGCACGGTGGGCGCGGTGCTGCTGCAAACCCGATTCAAAACCTTTGTGCGCGGCCTGCAGATGCTGCGGCTGGTGTTTACGCCGCCGCCGGACACGCGCGCCGCGCTGGCACGCGACATCAATGCCTGGAATCTGGCGGCGCGCCGCGACGGCCTGCTGTCGCTGGAACGCTACATGCTCGCCTCCAAGGACAAGTTCAACACCAAGGGCCTGCGCCTGATCGTCGACGGCATCGCGCCGGACAAGCTGCGCCAGCTGCTGGACACGGAAATTACCGCCTACGAAACGGAAGAGCGCCAGGCCGTGCGTATCTGGGAGTCGGCGGCCGGCTATTCGCCCACCATCGGCATCCTGGGCGCCGTGCTCGGGCTGGTGCACGTGATGGAAAACCTCACCGACCCGAACAAGCTGGGCGCCGGCATTGCGGTGGCGTTTGTCTCGACGATTTACGGCGTCGGCCTGGCCAACCTGCTGTTCTATCCCATTGCCAACAAGCTCAAGGCGATCGTCACGCAAGCCGTGCACCAGCAGGAGATCGCGGCTGCCGTGTTCTACGACATTGCCACGGGCGACCACACGCGCGTGATCGACGAGCGCATCGCCACGCTGATGCGGGAGCATTGAGATGCAATACCGTCGCGCCCGCAGGAAGTTCGACGATGAACCGGAAAACCACGAACGCTGGCTGATTTCCTATTCCGACTTCATCACGCTGCTGTTTGCGTTCTTTGTGGTGATGTACGCGATTTCCGCAGTCAACATCGGCAAGTACAAGATTTTTTCGGATGCGCTGGGCGATGCGTTTGGCGGCAAGGGCGCGGCGCAGCCGACCAATACCGAAGTGCCCAACCTGCCGATTCCCAATCCCGCCCTCAAGCGCCGCAATGAATTGCTGCGCAAGGAAAAGGAGCAGATGACCAAGCTGGCGCAGGACCTGTTGTCCACCATGGCGCCGCTGGTCAAGGAGGGCAAGGTGCGGGTGACGCAGAACAGCCGTGGCGTCAGTGTCGAAATCAATGCCTCGGTGCTGTTTGATCCGGGCGATGCGCGCCTGATGCCGGAATCGGTGGAGGCGCTGCGCGCCGTCGCCGCGCTGCTCAAGATCGACAGCCATAAGGTGCAGGTGGAAGGCCATACGGACAATCAGCCGATCGCCAATACCCGTTTCCCGTCCAACTGGGAACTGTCGGCCGTGCGGGCCAGCAGTGTGGTGCGCCTGTTCATCGATGCCGGGGTGGCGCCGGAACGGCTGACCGCCGTGGGCTTCAGTGCCAATGAGCCGGTGGCCGCCAACGACACGCCCGTTAACCGGGCGCGCAACCGCCGCGTGGCAGTGACCATCCTCTCGGGCCTCCCCGACCCGGCTACCGAACTGCCCACCCAATAAAGCAAAGGGTCGGACCCCGTGCGGGGTCAGACCCTGCTATGCGACGTGCGGGGGAAATCAGCCGGCCAGGAAGCCGCGGCTGCGCGGCACAGCCGTGGAAATACCGCCTGGGCCATAGAAGCTGTTCGGGGTTTGGCCTTGCGGACGCAGCGCCTGCAGCGCGCTCTGCGCATGCCCCATCTGCTTGTTAATCAGCATGCCGTTGACGCGGTTGAGTTCCTTGGCTTCACGCGTGTGCTGCAACAGTGCTGTCCACAGCGTGGCGGACTCTGGCTGCGCGTCGCCGCTGGCGGCAATCCACGCGTCCATACCGGCTTCTTCGGCAGGAAAGCCGCATTTGCCCAGCGAGCGGTGACGTTGCGCCGACAACAAGGTCATCTGCGTGACCAGCGCGGTCTTGCGGGTGGTGACGGCCGACAGGCCATCAATTTCCGCCGTCACCAGCAGTTGCTGTTCCTGGCGCAGCACATCCAGCAGGGTGGACATGATGTGGGCTTCTTCGCGCAGGCTGTTCAGCGGGGTGACGGTGGTCATGATTATCCTATCGTTTTCTTGAGTGCAGCAGATCCTTGACGGTATCCAGCAAGCCATCCGCTACTTTTTCCGAGTTGACCTGGAACTGGCCATCGGCAATTGCCAATTTGATGCGTTCGACTTTTTTGGTGTCAAACACGGCATTGGCGCCGCTGGCAGAACTGGCCGCCATGGCCTGGCCTTGCGGCGACAGGCGTACATTGTCCGACGCGATATTGGCCGGTGCTGCTTCGGCTGCCTTGTCTGCGCCGCGCGCGGTGGAACCGGTCGCTGCAGGCGTGGATGGCAAGCCGGGCGTGCTCTTGAGTGTGTCGTTAATTTTCACAGCATTTCCTTCTCAGCTAGGAGTACGAAACTCCGGGATCTGAGTCGGTAACGGCGGCTAGTCCGGAAACTTTAGCTGGAACCAGGCGCCTGTTGCTCAAAATGCTACCTCGACCAGTCCGCCACTCTTGGCGATGCCGGTAATCTGCTGGCCGTTGCCGGTTTTCACCTGCACGACCTGGCCGTCACCGGCCGTGCTCATGGCGCGGCCTTCGGCCGAGACACTGAAACCATTGCCGCTGGACACTAACCGTACCAGCTGGCCGGATTGCACTACCGGCTTGCTGCGCAGCGTATCCAGACGCAGCGGCGTGCCGGGCGGCAGCGACACCATGGCGCTACGGCCCACCACCTGGCTGGCATCGGTGGCTATCCCCGGCGGCAACATTGTCAAATCACCCTTGAGGGTGGTGAGCTGGTTGGCGTCGATGGGCTGGCCTTGCACCAGCGGCGCGGCAGCGGCGAGGTATTCGCCCACCACCGTTACGTTGGCTTGAATATAGACCGTCCACGTGGAAGGTGTCGCACAGCGCACGCCCACCGTGGTTTTGCCCCAGGCGCGCGCGCCTGGCATAAAGAAAGCTTGTGGATCGGGGCAGGCGGCCAGGCTCATGCGTGGGTCGATGGCGCCCACGGTGACCGTGACTTCGCCCGGCAGGCCGCCAGCCTGCACCTGCAGGAACTGCTCGACGGTGCGCTTGATGACGGCCACATCCTGGCGTCCCGCCTGGGCGGCGGCGCCGGTGCTGAACGTGGCGGCCAGCAGTGCGGTAACAAGTAAGCGTGATTTCATGGCGTCGGTTTCCCCTTCAATATTGCCATCATAGTCGGGCGGACTAAACTCGAAGCGTGGAATAAGCCCCAAAACCGGGTGCTTATCGTTTGATGGTTGCGCCGGGCAACTCCGTATCATCGACTCTGTCATCAATGTGGAAGGGGAGCGCATCATGCTCGGCAGCAAGTTAGACGATTACCTGCGGTTCAACGAGACCTCGCTGAGTCTGCGCTCGCAGCGTCAGACCGTGCTCGCTTCCAATATGGCCAATGCGGACACGCCCAACTACAAGGCGCGCGATATCGACTTCAGCAGCGCGATGCAGGCCGCGCTGGACAAAGCCAATCCCGACGCCCAGCAAACGCTGCGCACCACCGCCAGCAAGCATTACCCCAACCCCCAGCAAGACGCCGGTACGCTGGCCGATGGCACGCCGCTGCTGTACCGCGGCGTGGTCCAGGGCGCGGTGGACGGCAACACGGTGGACATGGATGTGGAACGCAACCAGTTCGCCGATAACGCCATCCGCTATGAAGCCGGCATTACCGCCATCAACGCCCAGATCAAGTCGATGATGGCGGCGATCCAGTCAGGGAGCTAATCATGTCGCTGTTTAATATTTTCAATGTTTCCGGTTCGGCCATGAGCGCGCAGGCGCAGCGCCTGAACGTGGTGGCCTCCAACCTGGCCAATGGCGACAGCGCCACCAGCGCCAGCGGCGAAGCCTACCGCGCGCGCCAGGTGGTATTTGAGGCGCAGACGCCTACCGATGGCGGCACCGCCACCGGCGTGCGCGTCAAGCAGGTGGTGGAAGACCAGTCGCCGATGAAGATGATGTATGACCCCAAGCATCCTGCCGCCGACGAGAACGGCTACGTCACCATGCCCAACGTGAATGTGGTGGATGAGATGGTCAATATGCTGTCGGCCTCGCGTTCCTACCAGACCAACGTGGAAACCATGAACGCAGCCAAGACGCTGCTGTTGAAAACCCTGACCATCGGTCAATCCTAATTAAAAGCAAGAGGTCATCATGGCTATTACCGGCGGCATTATCGATACGCCCAAGGCGGCAACCACCAACAGCACCACCAGCACGTCCAGCAGCACCAGTTCGACCAGCACCAACAGCGTGCAGGCGGACCAGGACAAGTTCATGAAGCTGCTGGTGACCCAGCTGCAAAACCAGGACCCGCTGAATCCGATGGACAACGCGGCCATGACCAGCCAGCTGGCCCAGCTGTCGACCGTGACCGGCATCAACAAGGTCAACGCCACGCTGGATTCGCTGCGCACCGACATGGCCAGCGCCAACTCGCAAAGCGCGATCAACCTGATCGGCAAGGGCGTGCTGGTGGCGGGCAAGGGCATCGACCTGTCGACCTCGACCGACGCGGCCGGCAAGACCACCAGCACCAGCGTGTTTGGCATCGACCTGGCCACTGCGGCGGCCAATGTCAGCATCGCGATCCAGGACAGCACCGGCAAGACCGTGCGCACCATGAGCCTGGCCAATGCGGACATCGGCACCTATCCGATCACCTGGGATGGTCTGATGGACGACAAGACCACCACGGCGCCAGCCGGCAAGTACACCTTTACTGTCACCGCCCAGAACGGCAGCACCACGCTGACCGATGCCACGCCATTGCAGCTGGCGGCCGTGGCCAGCGTATCGACCGGCAGCGGCGGTGTCAAATTGAATACGTCACTCGGCCATTTCAGCATGAGCGATGTGAAAGAAGTTTTGTAAGCAGTCATTACCAATAGGGGAATACCATGTTCCAACAAGGACTGAGCGGCTTGAATGCTGCATCCAAATCGCTGGACGTCATTGGCAATAACATTGCCAATGCCAGCACGGTGGGCTTCAAAGCGTCGCAAGCGCAGTTTGCCGACCTGTATGCCAATTCGCTCAACGGCGTGTCCGGCAACAACCCGGGTATCGGTGTGACGGTTTCCAAGCTGGCGCAGCAGTTCAGCCAAGGGAATATCGAAACCTCCGCCAATCCGCTGGACGTGGCGATCAATGGTGGCGGCTTCTTCCGTGAAGTGGTGAATGGCGCGGTGCAGTACTCGCGCAACGGCCAGTTCCACGAAGACGCCACCCACACGCTGGTCAACGCCCAGGGCGCGCAGCTGACCGGCTACCTGTCCAACACGGCCGGTGTAATCCAGCTGGGTTCGCCAGTGCCGCTGACCTTGGACAAGTCCGACCTGACGCCGGTGCAAACCACCACGGCCAACTTCCAGATGAACCTGAGTTCGGCGGAAAAGGTGCCTGCCACCGTGCCGTTTGACGCCAACGATCCGACCAGCTACAACAAGCAAACCGTGCTGAACGTGTATGACAGCCTGGGGACCGCGCACATCATGACGACTTACTACGTCAAGACCGATGCCAATACCTGGGACGTGTATGCCGCTGCGGACAACAAGGAAATTGTCTCGGCCAGCGTGGCCGCCGCCGTCAACTCCAACGATGCCGCGAAAACCGCGCGTGCCGCGTACAATGACGCTGTTCGTGCCACGCCTCCCGATCCTGCAGCGATCGCAGCAGCGGCCTTTGCTTACGCCTCTGCTGCGTTTGATGCAATGAACACGGCCGCCAGCACACCGCCAGCGGCAGCGACGCAAGCGCAGCTCGACGCACTGCAGGCTGCCTTTACCGCGCTCGACCCGACCGGCAGCCAATCGATTACTGGCCTGAACCCGGACCAGATCAGCGGCAAGCTGGCCGCCGCCATTACCGTGCCCGCCGTGAAGGCCGGTACGCTGTTGTTCACCACCAGCGGCGCACTGGATCCACAGGCCATGGCGCTGATGCAGCCAACCCCGCAAACCCTGCCATTCCAGATCCAGTTGCCGATTTTCCCAGACACCGGCGCACAACAGCCAATGACTGTGGCCACCACGTTTGACAAGACCACCCAGTACGGCAGCGTGACCAACGACCTGGGCTCGACCCAGAACGGCTACTCGGCCGGTTCCTGGCAGCGTTACTCGATCGATGCCAACGGCATCATCCTGGGCCAGTACAGCAACGGTAAATCGCGCGCCATGGGCCAGATCGCCATGGCCAACTTTGCCAGCGTCGATGGACTGACCCCGCTCGGTAACAATGCGTGGGCGGAAAGTTCGGCATCGGGTCCACCAACCATCGGTGTCCCGAATGCGGGTTCGATGGGCGGCTTGCGTTCGAATGCGGTGGAAAACTCCAACACCGACCTCACAGCCGAACTGGTCAACATGATCACTGCGCAGCGCGTCTACCAGGCCAATGCGCAGACCATCAAGACCGAGGATTCGATCCTGCAAACGCTGGTCAACCTGCGTTAATAAGGTAAGCCATGGACCGTCTCGTCTATACCGCGATGACCGGTGCGCGCCACGTGATGGAGCAGCAAGCCACCGTGTCGAACAACCTGGCCAACGCCACCACCACCGGCTTTCGCGCCCAGCTGGATTCCTTCCGCGCGGTACCGGTGGTGTCGGAGGGCTTGCCCACGCGCGCCTTTGTGGTCGATTCCACGGTCGGCTCGGACTTCCGCGCCGGCCCGATCGAAACCACAGGCCGCGCGCTGGACATCGCCATCCGCGACCAGGGCTGGATCGCGGTGCAATCGGCGGACGGTTCGGAAGCCTACACCCGCAACGGCAGCCTCAAGATCAACGAAAACGGCATCCTGCAAACCACCAGCGGCCAGACCATCGTCGGTGACGGTGGTCCGATCGCGGTGCCGCCGGATACCAAGATCACAATTGCCAGCGATGGCACGGTCAGTGTCATCAACGACAACTATGCGCCCGGCCCCAGCAACACGCTGGGCCGCATCAAGCTGGTCAATCCCGACACCAAGGGCCTGCTGCGCGGCGACGATGGCCTGTTCCGCCAGGCCAGCGGCGCGGTGGCGGACAACGACCCCAATGTGCGCGTGGTCGACGGCGCAGTGGAGGGCAGCAACGTCAATCCGGTGGACTCCATGGTCAACATGATCAGTCTGGCAAGGCAGTTTGAAATGCAAATGAGCCTGATGAAGAACGCCGAGAATAACGCCGCAAAAGCCACCCAGATCATCGCTTTGAGTTGATGACCTCTCCCGCATAATGCTTGCATGGGATGAACTCTATTTGGTGGTTCATCCGGCATTGGGAGAAGCATCATGATACGTTCGTTATGGATTGCCAAGACTGGCATGGAAGCGCAGCAGACGCAGATGGACGTGACGTCCCATAATCTGGCCAACGTCAGCACCAACGGGTTCAAGAAATCGCGCGCTGTCTTTGAAGATCTGCTGTACCAGAATATCCGCCAGCCAGGCGCGCAGTCGTCGCAACAGACCAACCTGCCGTCGGGCATGCAGCTCGGTACCGGTGTCCGCACCGTCGCTGTCGAGCGCATCCACACGCAGGGCAATCCCCAGTCCACCGGCAACGATAAAGACATCATGGTCAACGGCAGCGGTTTCTTTACCGTGCTGCTGCCAGATGGCACCACTGCCTACACGCGCGACGGTTCGTTCCAGCGCGATAACAACGGCCAGATGGTGACGTCGGAGGGCTTTGTGCTGCAACCGGCCATCACCATTCCGATCACCGCGCAATCGATTACGGTGGCGCGCGACGGTACCGTGTCGGTGAATATTGCCAATGCCAACGGCGCGACCAGCACCCAGCAGCTCGGCAGCCTGCAACTGGCCACCTTCATCAATCCGACCGGCCTGGAATCCAAGGGCGAGAACCTGTACGTGGAAACCACGGCCTCGGGCGCGCCGCAGCAAAACACGCCGGGCACCAATGGCACCGGCACCATCCTGCAGGGCTATGTGGAAACCTCCAACGTCAACGTGGTGGAGGAGATGGTCAATATGATCCAGACCCAGCGCGCCTACGAGATCAATTCCAAGGCCATCACCACCTCCGACCAGATGCTGCAAAAACTGTCGCAGATGTAAGGACACGATCATGAAACACGCCATCCCACTTCTTGCCGCCGTGCTGCTGAGCGCTTGCGCCGCCACGCCCACCTCCATCGTCAGCACGCCGATGACCGCGCGGCCGCTGACGACCGAGCAGATGCAGGCCGCGCCCAACAACGGCGGGATCTACCAGGCGGCCGCGTTCCGTCCGGTGTTCGAAGACCGCCGTGCGCGCCATGTGGGCGATATCCTGACCTTGGTGATTACCGAGCGCACCTCGGCCAACAAGAGCGGCACGGCGTCGGGCAACAAGTCCGGCAGCGTGAGCGCCAGCGTGCCGGGCAAGCTGCAGAGCACCTTTGGTAATCCGTTGTCGGCCAGCACCAAGAACAGCTACACCGATGGCGACAACCAGACCGCCAGCAATGCGTTCACCGGCACCATGGGCATCACGGTGGTGGAAGTACTGAGCAACGGCAACCTGATCGTGGCCGGCGAAAAACAGATCGGCATGAACAAAGGCACCGAGTACATCCGCTTCTCCGGCATGATTAATCCGGACAGCATTGCCACTGGCAACACGGTGCAATCGACGGCCGTGGCGGACGCCCGCGTGGAATACCGTACGGCCAACCATATCGACCGCGCCGAGCTGTCCTCGATGGCGTCGCGCTTCTTCCAAAGCCTGCTGCCATTCTGACGATCATGAAAACTCCACTCAAAGCCGCATTGCTGGTGTGCCTGTCGCTGCTGGCGCCGCTGAGCCACGCCGAGCGCATCAAGGATCTGGCCAGTATTGCTGGCGTGCGTAACAACCAATTGCTGGGCTATGGCCTGGTGGTGGGCCTGGATGGCTCGGGCGACCAGACCACGCAAACCCCGTTCACCGTGCAGAGCGTGATCTCGATGCTGCAACAGCTGGGCGTCAATCTGCCGCAGGGCGGTTCGCAACTGCAACTGAAGAACGTGGCCGCCGTGATGGTGACGGCCACGCTACCGCCATTTGCGCAGCCAGGCCAGCAGCTGGACATCACCGTATCGTCGATGGGTAACGCCAAGAGCCTGCGCGGCGGCACGCTGCTCATGACGCCGCTGAAGGGCGCGGACGGCCAGGTGTACGGCATGGCGCAAGGCAATGTGCTGGTGGGCGGTGTCGGCGTACAGGCCGGCGGCGGTGGCGGCGGCAGCTCGCTGACCGTCAACCACCTGAGCGTGGGCAAGATCTCCGGCGGCGCTACCGTGGAGCGCGCGGTGGCCACCAACCTGGGCGAGGGCAATATGATCAAGCTCGAGCTCAACAATGCCGACTTCGCGACGGCCAGCCGCGTGGTGGAAGCGATTAACGACAAATACGGCGCCGGCATTGCCTACGCGCTGGACAGCCGCGTGATCCGCGTGCAGGCGCCGAGCAGCAGCGACCAGCGCGTGAGCTTCATCGGCACGCTGCAAGACATGAATATCAATCCTGCCGAGCAGCCTGCCAAGGTCATCATGAACGCGCGCACCGGCTCGGTGGTGATGAACCGCGCGGTCACGCTGGATACGTGCGCCATCTCGCACGGCAATCTGTCAGTATCGGTCAACAGCGACACCCAGGTCAGCCAGCCTAACCCGCTGTCGGGCGGCCGCACCGTGGTCACGCAGAATCCGCAAGTGGCCATCAAACAGGATGGCGGCAAGGTCATGATGGTGAAGGGCGGCGCCTCGCTGGCCGAGGTGGTCAAGGCGCTCAACGCCATTGGCGCCACGCCGCAGGACCTGCTGTCAATTTTGCAGGCCATGAAGGCCGCCGGTTCGCTGCGCGCCGAACTGGAAATCATCTAAGAAGCAAGGTGATCTCATGACCAGCCCAACAGCCAATACCAAGAATCTGAGCAGCAAGTTCTCGCTGGACGTGCGGGATATGGGCAGCCTCAAGCAGTCTGCCCGTGCCGGCAGCCCGGACGCGCTGAAGACCGCCTCGACGCAATTTGAAGCCATGTTCGTCAACATGATGTTGAAGAGCATGCGCGAAGCCACGCCGCAGGACGGCATGATGGACAGCCAGCAGAGCAAGATGTTCACCACCATGCTGGACCAGCAGACCAGCCAGAACATTGCCAAGAAGGGCATCGGCCTGGCCGATATGCTGGTGCGCCAATTGTCGAGCAAAGCCAATGCGCAGGCGCAGGCATTGGCCATCGGTGGCGAGCCGGGCGATGCCAACAGCGGCGCCAACGCCGGCAGCTTCAGCGGCATGGCCAGCCTCATGGACGCCAAGCTGCAGCGCGCAATTGCTGCTGCGGGTGGCAACCAGAGCACCACCGCAAGCACCACCACCGTTACCACCTCCGACAGCACCAACAAGGGTTCGCAAGCGCCGCATGTGCGCAGCTTCCAGGAAAAACTGTCGGCGCACGCGGAAGAAGCCAGCAAGGCCACCGGCATTCCAGCCAAGTTTATGCTGGGCCAGGCGGCGCTGGAGTCGGGCTGGGGCAAGCGCGAGATCAAGGGCCGCGACGGCACCAACAGCAACAACCTGTTCGGCATCAAGGCCACGCCTGACTGGAAAGGCAAGGTGGTTGAAGCCACCACCACCGAATACGTCAACGGCAAGGCGCACAGCAGGGTGGAGCGCTTCCGCGCCTACGACAGCTATGCCGACAGTTTCAAGGACTATGCCAAATTGCTGGCAAGTAATCCACGTTACGAGAAAGTATTGGCCAGTGCGGGCGACGCCACCAGTTTTGCCAAGGGCTTGCAGCAAGCCGGCTACGCTACCGATCCCAACTATGCGACCAAGCTGGCCAGCATCATCAAGCGTTCGCTGGCCGGGTAATAAAGTTTTGGCACGGTTTGCCGTTACCCATCACAGATAGAGTAAAAATATTATGTCCAGTCTTCTCAGCATCGGTAAAAGCGGTTTGTTGGCAGCCCAGGTCGGCCTTTCGACCACCGGCAACAACATCACCAACGCCAACACGCCCGGCTACAACCGTCAGGTGGCGATTCAGGGCGACACCGGCACCCAGTACCAGGGCTTCGGCTACGTCGGCACGGGTACCGAGGTGGAGGCTGTGCGCCGCTTCTACGACAACTTCCTGGCCACCTCGCTGCGCAATGCCGAAGCCAACCAGGCTTCGCTGGATGCGTACAGCGCGCAGATCGGCCAGATCGACAACCTGCTGGCCGACCCGACCGCCGGCCTGTCGCCGGCGCTGCAGGACTTCTTCAATGGTGTGCAGAACGCGACGGCCAGCCCGGCCTCGTCCGCTGCGCGCCAGTCGCTGCTGTCGAATGCGGAGTCGCTGGCATCCCGCTTCCAGGGCATGAGCGCGCGGCTCAACGAAGTGGCCGCGGGCGTCAACAACCAGATGGTGTCCAACGTCGGCGAGATCAACGCTTATGCCAAGAAGCTGGCCGACATCAACAACACCATTGCCGGCCTGACCACCAGTACGGCCGAGCCGAATGACTTGCTGGACAAGCGCGACCAGATGCTGACCGAGCTGAACAAGCTGGTCAAGGTGACGGTCACGCCCGGTGACAACAATATGCTCAACGTCCAGTTCGGCACGGGCCAGCCGCTAGTGGTGGGCAACAAGCCTTTCCAGCTGGGCACGTCCACCTCGCCCACCGATGCCAGCCGCATCACGATTGGCTACGCCACCGATTCGGGCGCCTTCACCGAGCTGCCGGATACCGTGTTCACCGGCGGCCAGCTGGGCGGCCTGATCGAGTTCCGCGACGGCGCCATGGACCGCGCGCAGAATTCGCTGGGCCAGGTGGCGGCCGGCCTGGCCACCGCCTTCAATGCCCAGCACGTGCTGGGCCAGGACCAGAATGGCGCGCTGGGCACCAACTTCTTCAATCCGATCAACGCTTATGTCGGCACCAACACGCGCAATTCGCCGCTGAGCACGGCGCAAGTGACGGCCGTGGTGACCGATGCCGGCGGATTGACCGCCAGCGACTACAGCGTGGATTACGACGGCACCAACTTCAACGTCACGCGCAAGAGCGACGGCAAGATCACGCAGATCAATCCGTTTCCGCAGACCACGCCGCAGGTGATTGACGGCGTGTCGTACTCGATTACGGGCACGCCGCAACCCAAGGACAACTTCCTGGTACGGCCGACCTACAACGCCGCCAAGGACATCACGGTGGCTATCAAGGACCGCGACAAGATTGCGCTGGCCGCGCCGATCGCGACAGCGGCGCCGACCACCAATGTGGGCAATGGCAAGATCAGTGCCGGCAGCGTGGACAAGAATTACCTGACGCCAGGCAACGCAGTGACCGCGCCGATCACGCTGACCTACGACAAGGCCAGCGGCAGCTTCTCGGGCTTCCCGCCGAACCAGGATGTGACGGTGACGGTGAATGGCACGGCGACCGTGTATCCGGTCGGCACGCCGGTGCCGTACACCGATGGCGCCAACATCAGCTTTGGCGGCGTCAACTTTGCCATCAGTGGTACGCCGGCGGACCTTGATACTTTCACGGTCGGCCCCAATACCAGTGGTGTCGGCGACAGCCGCAATGGCGCCCTGCTGGGCGCGCTGCAAACCAAAAACATCCTGGACAACGGCGCTGCCACGTTCCAGACCACGTACGCCCAGATGGTCAACTATGTGGGCACCAAGGCGCGCGAGGCGCAGATCAGCGGCACCGCCGCCGATGCTGCCGTCACGCAGGCCACCAAGGCGCAACAGGAAGTATCGGGTGTCAATCTGGACGAGGAGGCGGCCAACCTGTTGCGCTATCAGCAAGCGTACCAGGCCAGCGGCAAGGTGATGCAGGTGGCCAGCCAGTTATTTGATACAGTGCTCAGCATTGGCCGTTAAACAGATAGGGTAGCATCATGGTATCGCGCATCAGCACCAGAACGATTTATGACCTCGGCTCGTCGCAGATTACATCGCTGCAGACGGCCCTGGCGCGCACGCAGCAACAGCTGTCGACCGGCCGCAAGAACCTGACTGCGGCCGACGATCCGATCGCCACCGCGCGCGCGCTGGAAGTGACGCAGTCGCAGTCGCTCAATACCCAGCTGGCGACCAACCGCTCCAACGCCAAGGGCGTGCTGTCGGCGGAAACCGTGGCGCTGTCCAGCACCACGGCCATCCTGCAGGACATCAAGGACCTCGCGGTCAAGGCTGGCAACCCGTCCTATTCACCGTCCGATCTGGAGTCGGTGGCAACCGAACTGGAAGGCCGCCTGGCCGACCTGATGGGGCAGGCCAATACCTCGGACGGCCTGGGCGGCTATGTGTTTGCCGGCTACCGCTCCACCACCTTGCCGTTCACCAAAACCGCGGGCGGCGCCGCTTACCAGGGCGACCAGGGCCAGCGCGAGCTGCAGGTGGGATCGACGCGTTCGATTCCGATTACCGACTCCGGCGCCTCGGTGTTTGAAAACAACGCCACCGGCAACGGCACTTTCGTGACCACGCCGGACCCCGCCAATTTCACGCGCGGCGGCACCGGCATCATCAGCGCGGGTTCGGTCAAGGACACGACCCAGCTGACCGGCCACAAATACCAGATCGACTTCCAGGTCGTGCCTGCGTCGCCTGGCATCCCCAAGCAGACCACCTATACCGTCACCGATCTGACCCTGAACCAGCCGGTGCCGGCGACGCCGGTGCCAGCCGTGCCGCAAGCCTATGTCAGCGGCCAGAACATTACCTTTGATGGCGTCCAGTTCGACGTCAAGGGCGATCCGGCCGATGGCGACAACTTCTCGGTACAGCCGTCGACCAAGCAATCGGTGTTCTCGACCGTGCAAGACTTCATCAACGCCTTGCGCGCGCCGGCGACCGGCAATGCCGGCAATGCCAGCCTCAACAACAAGCTCAACCAGCTGCAGGTGAATATCGACAACGCGGCCGACAATGTGCTGTCGGTGCAGGCGGCGGTGGGGGCGCGCCTCAAAGAGGTGGATTACCTCGACAGCTCCGGCGACGACCTCGGCCTGCAATACGCCACCACGCTGTCGAATCTGCAGGAGCTTGATTACACGGCCGCCATCTCGCTGTTCACGCAGCAGCAGACCACGCTGACGGCGGCGCAGAAGTCCTTCACCACCATGTCCGGCTTATCGCTGTTCAATTACATCAGCTGATTTTTTTGCGGCGATAAAAAAACGGCCAGCTTGTTAGCTGGCCGTTTTTGTTTGCAGCAGCTTACTTCGCTGCCAGGATGCCGTGGGTGGCGCTGGCCTGCTTGCGCAGCCAGTCGTCGTGCTGGGCCGTGGCCGCGCCGCTCAGTGCCGATGTGGCCTGATAGTGCTGCATCTGGCTGGCCAGGGCAGCCACGCTATTGCTCAGGCTGCTGCCTGAGGTCAGCGTGAGCTGGCCTGCACCCGACACGGGCTGGCTGTCTGCCTGCTGCGCATAGCTGCCGATTGCTTGCGACAGTGCGCTGGCCTTGGCCGCGCGTTCGGCCAGGAACCAGACGTCGGCCACCGCGTGCGTGCTGCCGTCGGTGCTGGTGTAGCTCGACTGCAGGCCGATCCAGTTGCCCTGGTCGACCACGCTGGTTTGCTGTGCCTTGACCTGCAGGCTGGCGATGTTGAGCGAGGCCAGTGTCTTGAGCTCGTCGGCCTGGCTGATGCCGTCGGCGTTGGCATCCACCCACACGCGCAGGTCGCCGTACTGCGCGTCCTTGCTGTCGATGACGCCATCGTGGTTGCTGTCGAGGTCAGCCAGTGCCGCAAAGCCGTCGCTGGCCTTGCCGCCTTGGCTGCTGCTGGTGTAGGTGCCGAACAGCTCGCTGCCATCGTTGATGATGCCATCGTGGTTGCGGTCCAGTGCCAGCAAGCCATCGCCTTTGCCAACCCAGCCGGTGTTGACCTTGCTGCCGTCGGCGCGGATGTCGAAGCGCACGCCGGCCGTGATGCCCAGCGTGGTGATGCCATTGCCATCCAGGTCCAGCACCAGCGGGCTGGCCGCTGGCAGCACGGCTTTCTGGTCGGTCGACAGCGACGAGATCTGGGCGGCGGTGAGGGCCGTCACCTGGGCCATGGTCAGGCCGGCGATCTGGTCGGTGCTCATGGCCTTGAGCAGCGTGGTGTTCATATTGCGCATCTGGGTGGTGCTCAGTGCAGCCACCTGGTCCACACTCAACATCTGGAATACCACCGCTTTGAGGCCGTTGACTTGCTGGGTCTTGAGCGCGGCGATATCGGTGGCGTCGAGTGCCGCCACCTGGTCCGAGTTGAGGGCGTTGAGGGCGGCCAGCGACAGCGCGCCCACGTCCGCCGTGCTCAGCGTACCGATCTGCGAGGTGGTCATGCCCAGCGCCTGGGTCGATGCCAGCGCGGCCAGCTGGCGCGTGGTCAGCGTGTCGAACAGCGTGTCTTGCAGCGTGGCGATCTGATCGGAGCTGAAGCCCGGAATCTGGCCCGTGGTGAACGCCCCCAGCGACGCCAGACCGTTGAGCTGGTCAGTGCTCAGGCCCTTGATCTGGCCGGCCGACAAGGCGCCCAGCGTTTTGGTTGACAGCGCGGCAAACTGGCCGGCGGTCAGCGCGGCAAGCTGGCTGGTTTTCAAGGTGCCGATCTGGGTCGTGGTGAAGCTGCCCACCGAGCTCAGGCTCAGCAGCGGGATCTGGTCCGTGGTCAGGAAGGACAGCGTCAGGCCGCTCGCTTGCTGCGTGGTCAGGTTGCCGAGCTGGTCGGTCGACAGCTGCGCCACTTGCGTGGCTTTCAGCGCGGCCATCTGGGCCGAGCGCAGTGACTGGAAGCTGTCGTCATCCAGCGTGCTCAGCTGATCGGAGGTCAGCGCGCCCACCTGCGTGGCGTTCAGCGTGCCCAGCGTCGACAGCGCGTTGAGCTGGTCGGTGCTCAGCGACTTGATGTCGTTGGCGGTGAGGCCGCCGATCTGCGAGGTCTTGAACGCGGCCAGCTGGCTGGCTTTCAGCGCGCTGAGCTGGAAGGTGCTCAGCGTCGAGATTTGCACGCTGCTCAGTGCAGCCGCATCCTCGTCTTCCATCGCGGCGATCTGGTCGGTGGTCAGGCCGGACAGCGACAGCAGCGACAGCGCGCGCACCTGCGCCGTGGTCAGCGCCACGATCTGGTCCGTGCTGAGGTTGCCGAGCTGGGTCTTGTTCAGCGACGCGACCTGCGCGGTTTTGAGCGTGGCGATGTGGGCTGCGTCCAGCGAAGCCAGCTGCATGGTGGTCAGCGCGCCAAACTGTACCGTGGTGAGCGGCGCCAGCGTGGTCAGGCCGGCCAGCTGGTCGGTGCTCAGCGCCTTGAGCTGCTGCTGCGTCATGGAGGCGATTTCCGCCGTGCTCAGCTGGCCCATCTGGTCGATGCTCAGCGACTGGATCAGCGCCGTGGTCAGCGCGGCAAACTGATTGGTCTTCAGGCCGGCCAGGTCTTCCTGCTCCATGGCGGCCAGCTGGTCGCTGCTCAGGGTGCGGATGGCGTCGGTATTCATGGCGCGCCACTGGGCCACGCTCAGCGCCTGGATCTGGTGCGTGCTCAAGGAGGCGACCTGCTTGGTCGACAGCACGGCAACCTGGGACGTGGTCAGCGCGGCCAGCTGGGTATCGTCCAGCGAGCTCAGGTTGTCGGTGCTCAGGCCCGGCAGCTGGCGCGTGCCCAGCCAGCCCACCGGAATCTGGGCGAACTGGTCCGAGGTCAGCACATTCACCTGCGTCGAACTCAGCGCGCGGACCTGTTGCGAGGTCAGAGCCTGCAGCTGGGCGTTGGTGATGGCCTGAATGTCGGCCGTGGTCAGGGCCGCGATCTGGGCCGTGCTCAGCGAACTGATATCGACCGCTTCGATCGCCACGAACTGGTCGGTGGTCAGCGAGGAGATCGCCTTGGTGTTGAGTGCGCGCAGCTGGCCGCCCGTCATTGCCACAATCTGGTCGGAACTCAGGATGTGGACCTGGTTGACGGTCAGGCCGGCAATCGCACCTGTGCTCAGGAAGCCGAACTGGTCGGTCGTGAGTGCGGCAAACTGGTCGGTGGTCAGCGACGACAGCTGGGCCGAGCGCAGCGCGGCAATATCGACGCCTTCAATGGCCGCGATCTGGGCGGCGGTCAGCGCCTGCAGCGCGCGCGTGTTCATCGCGATCAGGTCGCCTGTTTCCAGCGCAATGATCTGGTCGGTGGTGAGGTAAGGCGTCTGCGTGTTGGTCAGCGCGGCAATCTGGCTGGTCTTGAGCGCAGCGATCTGGGCCAGCGACAGCTGCGGCAGCTGGTCCGAGGTCAGCGCGCGGATTTGCACGCTGCCCAGGCTGGTGATGGCGTTCAGCGCGTTCAGCTGTGCGCCGCTCAGCAGTGGGATCTGCGTGGCCTTGAAGCCGCTCGCGCCTTGGGTCGACAGCGCGGCAACCTGGTCGGTGGTCAGCGCGGTCAGCTGGTCGCTGCTCAGCGATTGCAGCTGCGCCGATTTGAACATGGCGAAGTCGTCCGCATCGATCATCGGCACCTGGGTCAGGCTCAGGCCCTTTAGGCCGTTGGTGCTCAGCGAACCGACCTGGTCGCCGCTGAGGGCGGCCAGCTGGGTGGCGTTCATCACGGAAATCTGCAGCGAGGTGAGGGCGGCAATCTGGCGCGTGCTCAGCGAGTTGAGATCGCTGACGGTCAGCGCGGCAATGCGGTCGGTCGACAGGCCGGCAATCTGGTTGGTCGGGTAGTCGGACAGATTACCCAGCGCCGCATATTGCGCCAGGCTCAGCGCACCGAGCTGGGTGGCGGTGAACGAGGCGATGCTGGCGGTGCTCAGCGCGTGCAGCTGGTCGGTCAGCAGCGCAGCCATCTGGTCAGTAGTCAGCGAGCGCAGCTGGGCGGTGCTGAAGGCAGCAAAGTCCTCTATTTCCACTGCGGTAATCTGGCCCACGCTCAGGTGCGAGACCACGGCCGTGGACAGCGCGCGTGCCTGCTGGGTCGACAGCGCGATCAGTTGCGCATTGGTCAGGCCGGCGGCCTGGCTGCTGGTCATGACGGCCAGCTGGCTGGTCTTGAGCGCAGTCAGGGTGCCGACCGCAATTGCGGTCAGCTGGTCGGTGGTCAGCGCGCGTACCTGGTTGGAGGTCAGCGAACTCATGCCGTTCAGCGCGTCCAGCTGCGTATTGCTCAGGAAGCCGATCTGCTTGGTGCTGAGCGCGGCGATTTCCTGCGTGCTCAGGATGCCGTACTGCGCCAGTGTCAGCGCGGCCAGCTGGTCGCTGGTCAGCGCCACCACTTGCGTGCTGCTCAGCGAGCGCAGGTCAACGTCTTCCATCGCATTGAGCTGGCTGCCGCTGAGCGCGGCAATCGCGGCCGACGACAGCGAGCGTACCTGCGCCGTGGTCAGCGCCGGGATCTGGTCGGTGGTCAGGTACTGGATCTGCGTGCTGCTCAGCGCGGCCAGCTGGTTGGTTTTCAGATTGGCGATCTGGGCGGGCGTGAGCGCGATGATCTGTGCCGACGACATGCCGGCGATCTGCTTGGTGCCGAGGCCGCCCAGGCTGCCCAGTGCGGCAAACTGGTCAGTGGTCAGCACGCCCATTTGCAAGGTGCTCAGGGCCGCCACCTGCTGCGAGCTGAGCGCGGACAACTGGGCCAGCGTCAGCGACGATACCTGGTCGGTCCGCATGGCCGACACTTGCGTGGTCGACAGCGCGGTAATATCGGCCAGTTCAATCACCACCACCTGGTCGGTGCTGAGCATGGTCAGCATACCGGTGCCCATGCCGCGCACCTGCGCGGTGGTCAGCGCGATGATCTGGTCGCTGGTCAGCGACTGCGCCTGGTTGCTGTCCAGCGCGCGCAGCTGGTTGCTGCGCAGCGTGGTGATCTGGCTCAGCAGCAGGCTGCTGAGCTGGGTCGTGGTCAGCGCGCGTACTTGCGCCGTGGTCAGCGGCGACAGCGAGGAAATGCTGTCGAGCTGGTCGGTGCCCAGCGCGGCGATCTGCTTGGTGCTCAGTGCGGCAAGCACCTTGGTGCCAAACGCGCCAAACTGGCTGGCGGTCAGCGCGGCCAGCTGGTCGCTGTTGAGCGCGATGATCTGGTTGGTGCCCAGCGCGGCGATGTCCACCACTTCAATTGCCTGCACCTGGTCGGTGGTCAGCGCGCCCAGCGTGGCCGAGCTTAGGCTGCGCACCTGCGCGGTGGTCAACGCGACGATCTGGTTGGTGGTCAGCGCGCCGATCTGGGCGCTGGTGAGGCCGGCGATCTGGCTGGTTTTGAGCGTGGCGATGCTGCTCAGGCTGGCCACCTGGTCGGTGGTCAGCGCGCCGATCTGGCGGCTGGTCAGCGGCGCCAGCGACACCAGCGCGGCGATCTGGCTGGTGGTCAGCGCATGCACCTGGTCAGTGGTCAGCGCGGCAATGATTTGCGTGCTCAGGCCCGCGACCTGGCTCAGCAGCAGATTGCTGACCTGGTCGGTCGTGAGGCCGGCCACCTGGCGGCTGGACAGCGCCTGCAGGTCTACCAGTTCCATATCCTGCAACTGGTCGGTGCCGAGCACGCTCAGCTGCAGCGTGGTCAGCGCACGGGCCTGCTGGGTGGTCAGGGCGACGATTTCCGCGCTGGTCAGCACTTGCACCTGGTCGGAGGTCAGCGAGGCGATCTGCGCGGTGGTCAGGCTGGCCAGTGTGGACAGCGGCAGCGAAATGATCTGGTCGGTGGTCAGCGCGGCAATCGCGGCGGTCGAGAAGCTGGCCAGCGTGGTCAGCGCAGCAATCTGGGCGCTGGTCAGCACGGCTTTTTGTGCCGTGGTCAGCGCGGCGATTTCCTGCGTGGTCAGCACGCGGATTTGCGTGGTGGTCAGCGCCTGCACCTGGTCGCTGGTCAGCGAGGCGATCTGGCGCGTGCTCAGGTTGATCAGTTCGTTAGGCGTGAAGGCAACGATCTGGTCGGTGTTCATGGCCTGCAGCGCTGCGGTGCCGATGGCGCGGACCTGTTCCGTGCCCATGGCGGCAATCTGGGTGGTGGTCAGCGCTGCGATCACATCGCTGGACAGCGAGGCGATCTGGTTGGACTTGAGCGAACGCAGGTCGGCCAGGTTCAGGTGCGAGACCTGGTCGGTATTGAACGCCTGCAACTGGCGCGTCGACAGCGCGCTCAGCGTGAGCAGCGCGTCGATCTGGGCATCGTTGAGGTTGCCCAGCTGGCTCAGCGTCAGCGCGGCGATTTCCTGCGTGGTCAGTGCGCGCAGCTGCTGCGTGCTCAGCACCAGCAACTGGTCGCTGGTCAGCACGGCGATCTGGCGCGTGGACAGCGAGGCCAGGTCGCTATTGCTGAGCGCGGAGATGCGGTCGGTGGCCAGCGCGGCCAGCGCGCTGGTGCTCAGCGCGCGCAGCTGGGTGGTATTCAGCGCCACCATCTGGTCGCTGGTGATGGCGTTGGCCTGGGCCGAAGTCAGCGCGGCAATCTGGTTGGTTTGCAGCTTGGCGAAGTCGCTGCTGCTCATCTGGCTGATCTGGTCGCTGGTGAGGGCGACGATCTGCTTGGTGACCAGCGGTATCAGTTGCAGTGCTGCCAGCTGATCGCTGTTGAGCACCGACAGCTGGGCCGGCGTCAGCGCGCGCACTTCGGCCGTGGTGAAGGCGGCCATCTGGTCGCTGGTCATGGCCTTGATCTGGGTCGTGCTCAGGCTGGCGATCTGCGAGGTGCGCATGGCGCGCACGTCGGCGGTTTCAATCGCGGCAATCGCGTCCGTGCTGAGCACCGACAGCGCGCTGGTGCTCAGCGCGGCGATCTGGCTGCTGCTGAGGGCGATGATCTGGTCGGTGCCCAGCGATTGCAGCTGGTCGCTGCTGAACGCGCCCAGCTGGCGCGTGGTCAGCGTGATCAGGTCATCGGTGTTGATGACGGCGATCTGGTTGCTGGTCAGCGCGCGGATTTGCAGCGTGGTCAGCACGGCCATGGTGCGCAGCGCGTCGAGCTGGTCGCTGTTGAGGACCATGATCTGGTCGGTGGTCAGCGCGGTCTCGGCGCCGGTGGTCAGTGCGTGCACCTGGTCGCTGCTGAGGGCGATGATCTGGTCGGTGGTCAGCTTGTTGACCTGCTGCGTGTCGAGCACGGCGATGTCGCGCGTCTCGATCGCCTGGATCTGGTTGGTGGTCAGCGCGGCAATGCCGGTCGAGCTCAGGCCGCGGAACTGGCCGCCGCTCAGGACCACGATCTGGTCAGTGGTTAGCGACTGCACCTGGTCCGAGCTCAGCTGGCCCAGCTGGTTGCTGGCCAGCGAGGCCAGGTTGTGCGTGCTGAGGTTGGAAATCTGCAGCGTGGTAAATGCGCTGAGCTGGCGGCTCGAAACGCCGGCCAGCGTGCTCATGGCATTCAGCTGGTCGGTGGTCAGCACCACGATCTGGTCGGTGCTGAGCGCGCCTACGGCCGCGCTGGTGAACGCGGTGAACTGGTCGCTTTGCAGCGCCACCAGCTGGTCGGTGGACAGGCGCGCGACCTGGCCGGTGCGCAGCGCGGCAATGTCGCGCGTTTCGATCGCGCGCAACTGCTCGGTGGTCAGCGTGTTGAGCATATTGGTGCTCATGTCCGCGTACTGGCCGGTGGTCAGGTTGATGATCTGGTCGCTGGTGAGCACCTGGATCTGGTCGCTGGTAAGCGCCGCCAGCTGGGTGCTGGTGAGAGCGATCACGTCTTTGCTCTCGATGTTGACCAGTTGCAGCGTGGTCATGGCCTGGATTTGCGCGGTGGTCAGCGGCACCAGGGTTTTCAGCGCCACGATCTGGTCGGTCGTGAGGACGGCAATCTGGTCCGGGCGCAGCGCGCGCTCGGTATCGGTATTGATGGCGGTGAACTGGTCGCTGCTCATGGCCACCAGCTGGTCGCTGCTGAGGGCGCGGATCTGGTTGCTGCCGATCACGGCGACGTCGCGCGTTTCCAGCTGGCCGATCTGGACCGTGGTCAGTTCGCTGAGCAGGGTGGTGGTCAGCGTCGACACTTGCGTGGTGGTCAGCGCGATGAGCTGGTCGCTGGTCAGCACCTGCACCTGGTCGATATTGAGCGAGGCCAGCTGCGCGGTGGTCAGCGCAGCGATGGTCTTGGTGTCCAGCGCGATGATCTGGTCGGTGGTCAGCGAGGCGATTTGCAGCGTGCTCAGCGGCAGCAGCGTGCGGATCGCCACGATCTGGTCGGTGGTCATGGCCGCCAGCTGGTCCGGACGCAGCGCCTGCGCCTCATCCGTGGTCATGGCGTAAATCTGGTCGGTGCTCAGCGCCACCAGCTGGTCGCTGCTCAGCGCGCGGATCTGGCCGGTGGTCAGCACGCGGATGTCGCGTGTTTCAATCGCCTGGATTTGCGTGGTGCTGAGCTGGCTGACCATGCTGGTGGTCAGCGCATTGATCTGGCCGGTGGTGAGCAGCACCACCTGGTCGGTAGTCAGCGCGGCGATCTGGTCCGGCGTGAAGGCGGCCAGCTGGCTGCTGGTCAGCGCCACCAGGTCCTTGGTGTCGAGCGAAATCACCTGGTCGGTGGTGAGGCCGGCGATCTGGCCCGTGGTCAGCGTCAGCAGCGATTTCATCGCGGAAATCTGGTCGGTGCTCAGCACGGCGATCTGGTCTGGCGTCAGCGATGGCAGCAGGCTGGTCGACAGCATCGCAACTTGCGTGGTGCTCAGGGCGTGCAGCTGGTCGCTGTTCAGGGTGCGCAGCTGGGCGCTGGTCAGCGCCGGGATGTCGCGTGTTTCAATCGCCTGGATCTGGTCGGTGGTCAGCTGGCTGATCGCGGCCGTGGTCAGCGCGGCGACCTGGGCCGTGCTGAGCGCAACGATTTGCGCGCTGTTGAGCGCTATCACCTGGTTGGCGTTGAAGGCGGCCAGCTGGGCGCTGGTCAGCGCGGCGATGGTCTTGGTGGCCAGCGAGGCGATGTGGTCGGTGGTGAGGCCGGCGATCTGGCCCGAATTGAGCGGCGCCAGCGTGGTTAAGGAGACGATCTGGTCGGTGCTCAGCACGGCCAGCTGGTCGCTGCTCAGGGCGGCGATTTCATTGCTGCGCAATGCTTGCGCCTGCGCCGTGCTCAGACCGTTCAACTGGTTGGCGTTGAGCGCTCGGATCTGCTGGCTGCTGAGCCAGACCAGGTCGCGGGTTTCCATCGCGGCAAACTGGTCGCTGGTCAGCGCTTGCAGGATGGCGGTCGACAGCGCGCTCACTTGCAGCGTGCTGAGCTGGGCGATCTGGTCGCTGGTGACGGTGGCCAGCTGGGCGGCGGTGAGGGCGTTGACCTGGCTGGTGGTCAGCAGCTGCAGCTGGTCGGACACCAGCGCGGCCACTTGCGCCGTGTTGAGCGCGGTAACGGCGCGCGTGTTGATGGCGCGCAGCTGCTGCGAGCTCATCGCGGTGAGCTGGTCGGTGCTCAGGTTGCCGATCTGGTCGGAGCTCAGGCTGTTGACTTGCGCGGTTTGCAGCGCGCGCACGTCCTGGGTTTCCAGCGACGCGATCTGTGCTGCGGTCAGGGTGTTGAGCTGGCGCGTGGTCAGGCCCGGCATTTCCTGGGTGCTCAGGGCCACCAGCTGGTTGGTGCTCAGGGCCAGCAACTGGTCGCTGGTCAGCACGCTGATCTGCAGCGAATTGAGGGCCGGGATGGCGTCGGTGGTCAGACCCAGCACGCCGTTGACGCTCAGGTTGGACAGCTGCCGGGTCGACAGCGCGCGCACATTGGCGGTGGCCATCACGCTGATCTGGTCAGAGCTGAACGCCTGCATATCCTCGGTGGTCAGCGTGACGATCTGCTGCGTGCCCCAAAGGATGATGTCGTCGGTGGTCAGGGTTGGAACAATCGTGCTCATTACAGGCTTCTCCCGGCAAGCTACCATGATACCTGCAAAATTGCTTTGCAGAAACCAAAAATCACGTTACGGCTATTGAATTTTCCTATGGCTGCAGGCCCGGAGGTCGAACCGGCAAGCTTGCCGGTTGCGCTACGGGCGGTCGCTGCGACCAGGTGCGCGGCATCAGCCGCGCGCGTTCAATGCCATCCAAAAACAGGTTTTGTACTGGTGTCCCCAAATAAGGGAGGGTCATGGCGATCACCAGCAAACCTACACCCAAAGTAATCGGAAAACCGATGCCAAACAAATTCAACTGCGGCGCTGCGCGGGTCAAGATGCCCAGTGCAACGTTGGTAATCAATAAAGCCGCCACAATGGGTAGCGACAGCTGCACCCCGGTGCTGAAGATCCTGCCGCCCCAGTCGGCCAGCTGCTTGAAGCCGCCGCCGTAGATGGGGATGCTGGACACGGGCAACGTGGAAAAACTCTCCACCAGCGTTGACAGCAGTACCAGGTGCGCGTTCACCGCCAGGAAGGCCATGGTCGCCACCAGCGACAGAAACTGGCTGATGGCGGACGAACGGCCTTGCGTGCTCGGGTCAAAAAACGTGGCAAAACCCAGGCCCATGGTCAGACTGGAAATCTCGCCGGCCATTTCCACGGCTGCAAAAATGATGCGGATGCTGAAGCCCATGGCCAGTCCAATCAGCATTTCTTGCAACACGATCAATATGCCAGCCATCGACAACGGGTCGGTGGCCGGCCAAGCCGGCACGGCCGGCGCCACAATCACGGCAATCCCCACGCCCAGACTGACCTTGATGCTGGCCGGAACCGCGCTATTGCCCAGCAGCGGCGAGGCGGCAATCAGCGCCAGAATGCGTGTGAGCGGCCACAGCAGGCCTGCCACCCACATATTGATATCGGCAGAAGAGACGGTCAGCATAAGGGTCTGTTACATTTCCGTCCGGCATCTTTTTTGTATTGTAGACGAACTATTTATAAAATCGAAAACTGTTACAACTTGATAAAACATTAGCCCACCAGCATCGGGATGCCGTTGAACACTTCGCGCATATAGTCCAGCATGACCGACAGCATCCACGGTCCGGCCACCACCAGCGCGACAAAAATGCCGACCAGCTTGGGGATGAAGGACAGCGTCTGTTCGTTGATCTGGGTGGCCGCCTGGAAAATACTGACGATCAAACCGATAATCAGCGCCACCAGCAGCATGGGCGCGGCGATCATCAGGGTCACCTCCATGGCGTGGCGGCCCATGGTCATCACGCTTTCGGGCGTCATTGCGGTCCTCCTAGTAGAAGCTCTGGGCCAACGAGCCCAGCAGCAGCTGCCAGCCATCCACCAGCACGAACAGCATCAGCTTGAACGGCAGCGAAATCACGGCTGGCGACATCATCATCATGCCCATCGACATAAGTACAGAGGCGACCACCATGTCGATAATCAGAAATGGAATGAAGATCGCAAAGCCAATCTGGAACGCGGTTTTCAGTTCACTGGTGACAAATGCCGGCACCAGGATGCGCAGCGGCACGTCTTCCGGCCCTTGCAGCGCCGGGCTGTGCGACAGTTTGACGAACAGCGCCAGGTCGGCCTGGCGGGTCTGCTTCAACATGAAAGTTTTTAATGGTGCCGCGCCCTTGTCGAGTGCTTGCTGCAGCGTTAGCTTGTTTTCCTGCAACGGCAGGTAGGCCTCGTTGTAGATCTTGTCAAAGGTTGGTCCCATCACAAACAGCGTCAGGAACAGCGCCAGCCCGACCATCACCTGGTTGGGCGGCGCCGATTGCGTGCCCAGCGCCTGGCGCAGCAGCGACAGCACAATGATGATGCGGGTAAAGCCGGTCATCAGCAGCAGCGCAGCCGGGATGAAGGTCAGCGCCGTCATCAGCAGCATGGTCTGGACCGGCAGCGTGTAGTTGGTGCTGCCGGCCGGACCTGGCGTCGAGGTCAGCGCGGGGATGCCGATATTGGAGTCGGCGCCGGCGGCCAGCGGCAGCGCCAGTACCGCCAGCAGGAACAGGGTTTTGGCGGCGGCCGGGGCCGCCTTTGCAACGCCTGCGGACAGCTTATTTGCCATGGCGTTTGTCGATAGTTTGTTTGATCCAGTCAGCGAAGTTGGCGGTTGGCAGGCTGGCCTGCGCTGGCGGTTCGCTGTGTTCCTGGCGCGGCATGGTGGCCAGCGCGTTCATGCGGCCGGGCGAGGCGCCCACCACAATCCATTGCTCGCCGACTTCGACCACCAGGATGCGCTCGCGCGTGCCCACGCTCAGCGAGCCGACCAGCTTGACGTTGCTGTTGCCGCCGCCGAAGTTCTTCGGGCCGAAACGCTTGGTCAGCCAGGCCAGGCCCAGCATCAGGCCGATCACGAACAGCAGGGCGACCGAGGTTTGCAGCAGGCTGCCGCCGGTCGAGGTGGTGGACTGCTGCGGTGTCGGGATGGTCATGGCCAGCGCGCTGGGCTGGGCCGGTGCGGGTGCAACGGCGGCGGGCGCTGCCACCGGGGCAGGGCTGTCCGCAGTGGCCGCTGGTGCGGATGTTTCAGGAGCCGGGGATGGGGCGGCAGCGGCTTGCGCGGCAGCCGACACACCGCCGGCATGGGCGCCGCCAATGGTGCCCGATACAGTACGCTGGGCCATAGCAGGCGCGGCGGCCAAGGCCGCCGCGACGATAAGAGTAGAAATCAGTCCGTGCTTCATTTATTGAGTTTTCGAATACGTTCAGACGGCGTGATGATGTCGGTCAGACGGATACCGAATTTGTCATTCACCACCACCACCTCGCCCTGGGCGATCAGGCAGCCATTGACCAGCACGTCCATGGGCTCGCCGGCCAGGCCGTCCAGTTCAACCACCGAACCCTGCGCCAGTTGCAGCAGGTTCTTGATGGCGATTTTGGTCCGGCCCAGTTCCACCGTCAGCTGGACCGGGATATCGAGGATGAAGTCGATATCATTGTGGGTTTCGGTTTTGCTCGGGGTGCTGGAAAAGTCCTTGAACACGGCGGCGCTGGCCGCTTGCGACGCCGCCTGCTGCTTTTCCAGCGCGGCGGCTTCCGCCTGCGCCTGCTCGGCGATCGCCGCACCCCATGGATCGTCTTCGTCCAGGGGTTGATCGTCTTGGTTATCCGACATGTTTCTCTCCGGTGTTATTTAAGGTTATCGGCATTGGCCAGCAGTTTCTCGACCTTGAGCGCGTATTGTCCGTTCATGACGCCATAGCTGCAATCCATGACGGGCACGCCGTCCACGGTGGCCGAGATGAATTCCGGGATCGACAGCGGGATGATGTCGCCCACCCGCATGTTCAGGATCTCGTCGAAATTGACCTTGGCCGTGCCCAGCGAGGCCACCACTTCGACCTCGGCAATCTGGATCTGCTGCGTCATCAGGCGGATCCAGCGCTTGTCCACTTCGAGCGCCTCGCCTTGCAGGCTGGAGGTCAGCGAATCGCGGATCGGCTCGATCATCGAGTACGGCATGCAGAAGTGGATCTGGCCCGACACCGAGCCCAGCTCCACGGTAAAAGTGGACGCCACCACCACCTCGTTGGGCGTGGCGATGTTGGCAAACTGCGTATTCATTTCCGAGCGGATGTACTCGAACTCGACCGGGTAGACCGGCTCCCACGACTTGGTGTAGGCCTCGAACACGATGTCGAGGATGCGCAGGATGATGCGCTGCTCGGTCTGGGTAAAATCACGGCCCTCCACACGGGTGTGGAAACGGCCGTCGCCGCCAAACAGGTTGTCCACCAGCAGGAACACCAGGCCCGGGTCGAACACCATGAGCGCGGTGCCGCGCAGCGGCTTCATATGCACCAGATTCAGGTTGGTCGGCACCACCAGGTTACGGATGAACTCGGAATACTTGGACACGCGCACCGACCCCACCGACACCTCGGCGCTGCGGCGCAGGAAGTTGAACAGACCGACGCGCAGCAGACGGGCAAAACGTTCGTTGATAATTTCCAGCGTCGGCATCCGCCCACGCACGATACGTTCCTGGGTCGCCAGGTTGTATGTGCGTACTCCCGCGACATCTTCTGCCGCCGCGACGTCGTCCTGGTCGCCGTTGACGCCCTTCAGCAGGGCATCGACTTCTTCCTGGGAGAGAAAATTATCAGCCATGATTCCGCTTATTTTCTACGTGGTTACTGAATGATGAAGGACGTGAACAGCACGTCTTCGACTTCCTGCTGGGCGCCGCGGTCTTCAAACGGCTCCTTCAGGCTTGCAACGATTTCCTTGGCCAGCTGGACCTTGCCTTCTGGCGTGTTGATGTCGGCCGCGTGCTTGCTCGACAGCAGCAGCAACATGCGGCTGCGCACCTTGGCCATATTGTCCTTGATGACCGTGGTCTCTTCCTCGCTCGACACTTCCAGCGTGATGGCCAGTTGCAGATACTGGTCGGCACCGTTTTCGCCAGGCTGCAGATTGACGGTGAACGGTTCGATCGGCACATATTTGGGCGGACCCACGGGTTTCTTGGCCTTTTTCTTCTTGGCCGGCGCTTCGTCATGTTCTTCCGCGTCCGCTTTACCGTGCAGGAAGAACCAGGCCGCGCCGCCACCACCAGCGCCAAGTACCAGCACCAGGGCCAGGATGATGATGATCAGTTTCTTGCTGCCGCCACCGGATGGTGCTGCTTCAACTTTCTGATCGGCTTTCATTTTTGGGTTCGCTTTCAAAATAGCCCTTCATGCAACGGAATGGATCATGCCGTCATTATGTCATTATCGGTTCGCCCTGCGCAGTTGCATCCGCCGAAAAGAAGGGCGTTCACGCAGCTGCTTGACGTTTCCGTAGTGTAACAGACAACAAAACCGGGAGGGCAGGGTGCCGGTCCCGGTTTTTGGCGATGAACCTGCCAGGATCAGGCGAAAGTATCAACCGCACCGGCCGGTAAGCGGCGCACGGGTGGCGCGCTGCGGGCGAGGTCGGCCTCATTGCTGGTGTTGCGGCCGTAGCTGCTGCCCGAACCGCTGCCGCCATTGCCGTTGCCGCTGTGCGCGGTGCTGGCTTGCTGGTTGTAGGCACTGTTGTTCTGGTCCGACATGCCGGACGAGACGGTGGCGCTGCCCAGCTGGATACCGGCGTCGCTCATCATCTCTTTAAGCTTGGGCAGGGCCGATTCCAGCGCCTGGCGCACTTCCGGCGTGGCCGAGGTGAAGGTGGCGGTGGCCTGGTCCTTGTTCACGCTCAGCACGACTTGCAGCGGGCCGAGGTCGGGCGGATTCAGTTCCATGGTGGCGCTTTGCTCGCCGCCGGCCGCCATGAAGACGATTTTCTGGCCCAGCTGCTGGTCCCAGGCCTGGCTGCCGACGCGACTGCTGAGCTTGTCGGTTGGCACGGCGGTGGCTGCCTTGGCGATTTCCTGCGCTGCATGCGAGGCGGTCGGCGCGATGGTGATGCTGGCCTGTTCTTTCAGCGCGGCAGTGGCTTCGGCGTTGGCGGTGCTGCCCGCTTTGGCCGTGGTGGCCAGCTGGGCGGGATCGGCGGCCTGCTGCTGTTGCTGCTGGGTTTGCGACACTTGCGGCTGCGCACTGGCGGCCGGCGCGGCCTTGGTGTCGATGTGGCTGATGGCGTCGGCGCCGGCTTTGGGCGCGGTGTCTGCGACTGCCGTGGCGTCCGTGGCGGTATCGGCCACAGGCTGGGTTTCCACCTTGGTGCCGGCGGCTGGCGTAGCGACGGCGATGGCCGGTTTCAGGCTGGCATCGGTCTTGCCGTCGGCAGCGGCCTTGGCGGCAGCGGCAGCGGCCGCAGCGGCGGCATCCGCTGCGGTTTGTGCAGCCGAACCGGCTTTGCCCAGTGCGGTCTTGAAGTCGGCGGTGTCGGCGGCGGCGCTGTTTTGTGCGGCTTTGAGCGCGGCGTCGTCGGCGCCTGTGGTGTCAGCGGCAGCGGCCAGCGCGGCAGCGGCGGCGCTGGCGTCAGCGGTGGCCGAGGCGTCGGCGCCGGCAGCAGCGCTTGCGGCGGCCTGGGCGGCGGCAGCAGCGTCAGCCGCAGCATTGGCGGCCAGTGCCGCAGCGCTGCTGGCGTTTGCAGCGACCGCGATGCCGGCATCGGCGCTGGTTGCGGCAGCAGTTGGCGCCGCCACAGGCGCGGCCGCTTGGTTGAACGCGGCCACCAGGGCCAGCATGTCGGCTACCGGATCGGCAGCCTGCGCCGATTGCGCATCGCCATTGGCGCTGTCGCTGCTGTCCTTGCTGCTGTCGCTATCGTTGCTGGCGGTTTTGGTCTGGTTCTGTGGGGCTGCTGGCGCCGGAGCGGCTGCCGTGTCCGCTGGCTTGGCCGCGTCAGCCTGGTCGTTTTGCGACGATGGCTGTTTGACGGGCGCCGCTTGCTGCGGCTTGGCTGCGGTGGCGCGCGAAGCGGTGGCGTTGTCAGCCGAGCGGGTCGGCTGGCTGCTGCGGCCGCGATTGTCCTGGCGCTGGTCCATTTCACGCGACAGCGCCTGCTTGAAGGCGTTGCTGTCGCCGCCGGCGCTGAGGTTCAGGTTGACTTTCGGCGCGGCCACTGCATTGGCGTTCAGGGTAGGAATCTGGAGGTTCGGGGTCTGCATGTTCGCGCCGTATCGGTTAGTTCATCGTTTGTAGTACGCCTGCCTTGCGGCGTGCTCATCCATGGCTTTCTGGTCACGCTTGTTTTCCAGCTTGAGCGCGGCGGCATCCGCCCGGTCATTCAGGGTGGAATAGGACATGCGCTTGCGCTCGCTGGTCTGCCAGGCGGTTTTTTCCTGGGTGCTGCGGTATTCGGCGTGCTTGATCATGTCCAGTTGGCCCTTGATCGCGGTTTCCAGCTTTTCAATGAAAGCCACGAAGTTCCGATAAGCCATGGGCGTGATCCCCGCCTGTTGTGCCGTTTCAAAACGCTTGATGTACTCCTCGCGGTAGCTGACCAGCATTTCATGCTTTTGCTTGGCCTCATCCACGGCTTTAAGGGCAACGCCCAGCCGTTTGGCGGCGTCATCCGTCTCGCGCCGCGCCAGGTCCATCAAGGTTTCTAATTGCGCTTTGGAAGCCATGGTGACAATTATAAGTAGCGCGCTAGCGCGTCAATCAGTCGAATAGAGAGGTAAGTTGCCCCAAGCTCTCGCCCATGGTCACCCTTTCGGTGATCTGTTGTTGCAAGAAATTCTCGATACGGTCGTGCAGCTGGATGGCCTGGTCCAGCACCGGATCGGTGCCGGCGGCATAGGCGCCGACGCTGATCAGGTCGCGGCTGCGCTCGAAACGCGAGAACAGCTGCTTCAGCTGGCGCGCCTTGGTCTGGTGCTCGTGCGACGTGATCGAGTGCATGGCGCGGCTGATCGATTGTTCAATATCGATAGCCGGGTAGTGGCCTGCTTCGGCCAGACGACGGTTGAGCACGATGTGGCCGTCCAGAATCGCGCGCGCCGAGTCGGCAATCGGGTCTTGCTGGTCGTCGCCCTCGGTCAGCACGGTGTAGAAGGCGGTGATGGAACCGCCGCCCGCTTCGCCGTTGCCGGCGCGTTCGACCAGCACTGGCAGCTTGGCAAACACCGACGGCGGATAGCCCTTGGTGGCGGGCGGCTCGCCGATCGCCAGCGCGATTTCGCGTTGCGCCATGGCGTAGCGGGTCAGCGAATCCATGATGAGCAGCACGTTCTGGCCCTTGTCGCGGAAGTGCTCGGCAATCGCGGTGCAGTAGGCCGCGCCCTGCAGGCGCATCAGCGGCGGCGTGTCGGCCGGCGCTGCCACCACCACCGAGCGCGCCAGGCCTTCCTCGCCCAAAATCTGCTCGATGAATTCCTTGACCTCGCGGCCCCGTTCGCCGATCAGGCCGACCACGATGACGTCGGCCTCGGTGTAGCGCGCCATCATGCCCAGCAGCACCGACTTGCCGACGCCGGAACCCGCGAACAGGCCCATGCGCTGGCCACGGCCGACGGTCAGCATGGCGTTGATGCAGCGCACGCCCACGTCCAGCGTTTCCACGATGGGCGCGCGGCCCAGCGGGTTGGCGGGACGCACGTTGATCGGCGCACTGTCGCCGGTGTTGAGCGGCCCCTTGCCATCCAGCGGGCGGCCGGCCGCATCCAGCACGCGGCCCAGCAGTTCGGGGCCCACCGGCAGGTGGCGCGCGCGGTCGCTGGGACGGCGGCGCGGATGGGTGACGCTGCCGGGCTTGGGGATCGCCGCCTCGACCGGGAAGACGCGCGTGCCGGGCACCACGCCTTCGACGTCCGACTGCGGCATCAGGAACAGCTTGTCGCCTTCAAAACCGACCACTTCCGCCTCGATCTTGCCGCCGGCAGGCAGCGGCACGGTGCAGGCGGCACCTACCGCCAGGCGCAGGCCGACCGCTTCCATGACCAGCCCGGCCACACGCGTGACGCGGCCCGAGACTTGCATCGGCTCGACAAAGCCGACCAGTTCGGCGCAATCGTTGAGATAGGATTTCCAGCGCCCGGCGTGCGGATTAGCGGCGGCGTCCATGATCAGGCCAGCCAGTCCACTTCTTTGCCCAGCGCATGGCTCAGGCGTTGCCAGCGTGCAGCGGCGGTGGCGTCGATCTGGTTGCTGGCGGTATCGACCTTGCAGCCGCCGCGGCCGACTGAGGGGTCTTCCACCACGCGCCAGCCGCCCTTGTCCAGCTCCTCGCCGATGCCGGCGCGCACGGTGGTGGCGTCGTCCGGATGCAGCACCAGCAGCGCCGGCTGCTGCAGCGCCGGCAGATATTCGATGGCATCGCGCACGATGGGCAGGATCAGCTCCGGCTTGACCGGCAGCGCGTTTTTCAGCATGCCCTTGGCCAGTTGCAGGGCCAGCTCGAGCACATCGTTGGAAATCAGCTGGTCAGCGTCTTGCAGCGCGCTGCTGAAGCTGTCGGCCAGCGCACGCACGTGTTGCAGCTCTTCCTTGGTGGCCTGCAGGCCGGCTTCGATGGCTTCGGCGCGGCCCACTTCCAGCCCTTCCGCATAGCCGTCCTGGCGGGCGTCTTCGCGGATCTGCTCGAGCTCTTCAACGGTGGGGTAGGCGACGGGCGGCGGCAGTGGCGGTCCCATTTCCATCTGTTCCTGCTGCGCGGCCAGGGCGTCCTGCACGCGCTGTTCGGCTTCGATGCGGGCGTCTTCGGCATCGCGTTCGCGCTGTTCCGCTTCGCGCAGCGCCACCATGCTGGGTCGCTCGTCGCCAAACGAGGTCATTTCCCAGCGCTGGAATGCCGGCTGCTGCTCTTTTGTATGGATGACCATTAAACGAACGAATCCTCACCTTTGCCACCGAGCACGATCTGGCCTTCGTCGGCAAGACGGCGCACGATTTGCAGAATTTGTTTTTGCTGGGTTTCCACTTCCGACAGGCGCACCGGACCTTTGGATTCGAGGTCTTCGCGCATCATTTCCGAAGCACGCGCCGACATGTTCTTGAAGATCTTGTCGCGCAGCTCCTGCGAGGCGCCCTTGAGCGCGATAATCAGCATTTCCGACTGCACTTCGCGCAGCAGCAGCTGGATGCCGCGGTCGTCGATATCGATCAGGTTGTCGAACACGAACATCTCGTCCATGATCTTCTGCGCCATATCGTTGTCGTAGTTCTTGATGTTGTCCATCACCGAGCTTTCCTGCTCGCCGCTCATGAAGTTGAGGATCTCGGCCGCAGCACGCACGCCGCCCAGCGTGGATTTCTTGATGTTTTCGTTACCCGACAACAGCTTGGTCAGCACGTCGTTGAGTTCGCGCAGCGCGGCCGGCTGCACGCCGTCCAGCGTGGCGATCCGCAGTACCACGTCGTTGCGCAGACGGTCGGTAAAGTTGCCGAGGATTTCGCAGGCCTGGTCGCGCTCCAGGTGGACCAGGATGGTGGCAATGATCTGCGGGTGTTCGTTGCGGATCAGCTCGGCCACGGATTGTGAATCCATCCACTTCAGCGATTCGATGCCGGACGCGTCCTTGCCGCCCAGAATCCGCGACAGCAGCACCGAGGCCTTGTCGTCGCCCAGCGCCTTGGTCAGCACCTGGCGGATGTATTCGTCGGAGTCGAGGCCCACGGTCGAGGCCGCCGCGACCATGTCGCGGAAATTGTCGAGCGTGCCGACCACTTCTTCGTGCGGCACGTTTTTCATGGTGGCCATGGCCGCGCCCAGCTTGAGCACTTCGCGCGGGCCGAGGAATTTCATGACCTCGGCGGCCTCGGTTTCGCCCATCGCCAGCATCAGGATGGCGGCTTTTTGCAGTCCGGTATTCTCAGTCATTTGCGCCTATCCAATCCTTGATCACGTTGGCCACAATGCGTGGGTCTTCGACTGCCAGTTTCTTGGCCATGGCCAGATTTTCGCGGTAGCCGCGGGCAGTATTTTCTTCCATTTTGCGCAAGGCCTCTTCGGCGATGAGCGCTTCGTCCGGTCCTTCTTCGATCTCTTCTTCCGGCACTTCCGGTTCCGGCTCCGGTGCATTGATCTCGTCGATTTTCTTGAACACCGGACGCATCATCGGACGCACGATGCGCAGCACGATGTAGAGCAGGATCAGGGCGGTAATCAGGAATTTCGCCAGATCCTTGGCCAATGGCAAGTTGGCAGGATCTTTCCACCATTCCGGCGGCGCCTCGTACGGCTTGTCGACGCCATCGAATGGCGAGTTGGCCACACTGATGGCGTCGCCACGGTCCTGGTTGTAGCCCATGGCCTGTTTGACCAGATCATTGATCTTGGCCATCTCTTCAGGAGTATAGGCTTTTACCGATACTTTGCCGTTCTTATCGATGATGCGCTTGTAGTTGACCACCACTGCCACGGTCATGCGGCGCAGGCCGCCCATGCCGCGTTGCTCGTAACGCACAGTTTTATCGACTTCGTAATTGGTAGTCGATTCCTTGTGGCTAGGGCTGGCGCTGGCGCCGGTGGCCGGTACCGCGCCTGGCGGCGTGCCGGGCGCCGGAGCGTTGGGGCCGTTGGCCTGGGCGGTCTGGTTCAGCGGCGCGGTCGCGGTGCCGGGCGGCTGGTTGGACAGCGCGCCGGGAATCCCGCCCGGGTTGGCGTTGCCGCCACCACCACTGGTTTCGCTGCTCTGCTGGCTGCGGATGGCCGAGGCGGCCGGCGGCGAGTTGGGCTTGTAGTTTTCAGAGGCCTGCTCGATCTGGGCAAAGTCCACATCGGCCACCGCTTCGGCGCGCACATTGCCTTCACCGACGATAGGGATGACGATGGATTCAACCTGCTTGATGACCTGCGCCTGCAAGTCTTTGACGTATTTGAGCTGCTGCTCGTCAAGTTTGGCGTTGACGCCGTTGCCAGGCTTGTTCTGGTCGGAAATCAGATTGCCGGCCTGGTCGACCACGCTGACGTTGGACGGCAGCAATTCCGGCACAGCGGACGCCACCAGGTGCACGATGGCGCCGGTTTGCTGCTGGTCCAGCATGCGGTTGGGGTGCAGCGTGACGATCACCGAGGCGGTGGGTTTCTGCTGGTCGCGCACGAATACCGACGGTTTCGGCAACGCCAGGTGGACGCGCGCGTTCTCGACCGGCGCCAGCGACATGATGGAACGGGCCAGCTCGCCTTCGAGCGCGCGCTGGTAGTTGACCTGCTCGGCAAACTGCGACACGCCGAGTTTCTGGTTTTCCATGAGCTCGAAGCCGACGTTGCCGCCTTTGGGCAGCCCTTGCGCAGCCAGCTTGAGGCGGATGTCATGCACCTGCTCGGCCGGCACCAGGATGGCGGTGCCATTGTCCGAGAACTTGTGCTTGACGTTCATCTTGTCCAGCTCGGCCGTGATGGCGCCGCCGTCGCGGTCGGTGTAGTTGGAGAACAGCACTGCGTATTCGGGCGGTTTGTTCCACAGATACAGACCCAGCAGAACGGCCACGATCGCGGCGGCGCCTGCGGCACGCAGGAAATTCCGCCCCATCGGCGTCTGGATGAAGGGCAGCTTCTCGGCGCCGTCGTCTGCTGCGCCGGCTGCTGTGTCGTTGTCGATTTCTTCCGCTACGGCCATGATGGTGAGGTCCCGAATGAGGGTTCTATAAGGAATACGGCCATTATTGCTTGTAATCTGGAAATTCAATACCCGGAACAGCGCGCTGTTTACGGTCCTGCTCCTGCCAGCCGGCTGGTGCCTGACTTGGTAATCTGTCAGCACTGATAAAGCCGTGCGTCATTGTAACGCCAGGCTAGCCTATGCCGTGGAAAATATTCCATGGCGGAAATAATAAGGGAGTAAGCAATGAGAACAGGTGGAATTGACAGCAGTCAGATCCAGGCCATGATCGCGCAGTTGAAAGCGCACGCCACAAAGCCCGGTCTGACGCCGCCGGTGATCCAGACCGAAGCGCCGGCCACGCCCAAGGCCGACTTTTCCGATGCCTTGAAGAAGTCGCTGGACGCGGTGAACGCCAGCCAGGTCGAGGCCGATACGCTGAACAAGAAATTTGCCATGGGCGATGACTCGGTCAGCCTGTCGGATGTGATGATTGCGCAGCAAAAAGCCAGCATCAACTTCCAGGGCACGATACAGGTGCGCAACAAGCTGGTGTCGGCCTACCACGACATCATGAATATGCAGGTATAAAAAAAGGAGCTTCGGCTCCTTTTTTATTAGCTGAGCCCGGCGATGCGGGCGTTGCGTTCGCGCTCCAGGCGCGTGATGAAGCGTTGCACGGCGGACAGCGCGCCGCGCGGGATGTTGACGAATTCGCAGCCCAGGCGGCGGTTGGTTTTGTTGTTCAGCAGCGTCAGGTCCAGCGAGTTGCGGACTTGCAGCGCGGTGGTGACCTGGCCGATCTCCGGCAAATCAATCCGGCAGTCTGCATAGTTCTTGCCGATGGCGTCGCCCAGGATCATTTTGTTGTCGAGGATGGCGATGCCGCCGCAGCTGATGTCGGCCAGCGGGAAGGTGGTCGGGCCGCCCAGTTCGGCTGGTAGCTGGATCTGTACGCGCACCGGGTTGGTGACCGGCGTGGCGATGCGGTAATACTCGCGGCGCTGCAAACGGATCAGCGTGGCAGGGAAGGGGATCTTGAACGCGGGATTGCCTTCAAACGTGGTTGCCTCGATCTGGTCGGCCGCAAACAGGATGCGTACCTTGTCCAGCGTGGTTTCAAACGACAGCCGGCGCGAGGCCAGGATGCGCTTGTTCTGCTCCTGGTCGATGGAACAGTCGAGGTAGACGATGTTGCTGGCGTCGTCCACTTCCAGGATCGAGGTCACGCAGACATCCGCCTCGCCCTGGATCAGCATGCGTATCAACTGGTTTTTTTCGCCGATACCTCGCAACAGGGCAAAAATCTCCCGCCGTGATTCGACTTCAAAATCGTGCCAGTTTTCCAATTCCGCATCCTGAAAGTGTGGGTACATCTAAAGCCAATGAAGGTCAAATTTCGGTCAAGGGGATGCTGGTGTCCGGCGCCGGAGGTAACGGCGAACCAGATTTTTGCGCTGCTTCAATATGATATAGCCAGGCCAATAGTTCCGCAATTGTACGATAGAGTATCGGCGGAATTTGTTGGTCAAGATCAACTTCCATGAGCAGAGAAACAAGCTCCTTCGACTCGTGGATGGCCACGCCGGCCTCTTTGGCGACGTGAATGATCTGGTCGGCGACCAGGCCGCGCCCCTTGGCCACGACCTTGGGCGCGGGTTTGCCGGTGTCGTAGGCCAGTGCGACGGCCTGCTGCATGGGCTTGCGTGGCGCCTCATCCGTCATGGTCGCTCTCCTGGCGGATGGTCAGCGAGGACAGCTGGGCACCGGCTGCGGCCATGGCGTTCTCCAGCTGGCCGGCATAGGCGCGCAAGGTGGTGGCGCTGTTGTCGGTGTCGGTCTGGACCTGGATGTGGACCTGGTCGCCGATCAGCGTCACGGCGGCCGAGACGGCGCCCAGCGTCGGCAGGCGGAAACGCACGCCGCTGCGCCAGACCTGTTCCGGCTCGGCATCGCTGTCGCCGCCGCCCTGCTGGCCTTCGCGTTCGTCACGCCGCACTTCCCACTGCATGTCCTGGCCCGGCCAGGCCTGGCCTTGCCATAGCACGCGGTGTTGTTCCTGAGTGTGCAACTGCTGGTTGATCATCTGTGCGGCGCTGAGGTCGGGGCCGCTGGTGGCGGCGCGCGCGGCGCTGTCATTGCCTTGCTGGAGCAGGCGCTGCATTTGCGGCTCGCGCATCAGGTCGGCCAGCGGACGCTCGCCCTTGGCCCACTCGGCCACATGCGATTCGTAGAACAGACCGCTTTTGGAGATGGTGTCGTGCAGCTTTTGCGCGAGTTCGGCGGTGTCCGGCGCGGCGCTGCCAAACAGCGCGCTCTTGCCGATCAGCGCCACTTGCGCTGCCTGTCCGGCCTGCGCGGTGGTGCTGAGGATGGAGGTCAGCACGCGCGCGGCGTTGCTCAGTGTGGCTTGCGGCGTGTTGGGGCTGAGGTCGGGCAGTTCGTTGGCTGGCGTCAGCGGCGCTTTGCCCAGCAGTGTGGCGGCCAGGCTTTGCGGTTTGACGGCGTCGGCCGGCACGGCGGTGCCGGTGGCCAGCGCGGCGGCGGCCGATGCCTGTGCCTGGCCCGCAGGCGTCGCCAGCGCGGTCGCGGGATTCGGGGTGGCGGTGCCCGCACCAGCGGCGGGGCGGCCTAGCAGCACCTGATCGACTTCCTGTCCAACCACGACGCGCTGACCGGACTGCCGAACCGCATGCTGGCGCGCGAACGCTTCG